>NZ_BMTL01000004.1:0-80245 GCF_014649655.1 Streptomyces humidus
TAGTTGAAGTCCTCCTCCACGTGCACGATGTCGTAGGGGGCGATGCGCCGGCCGATGGCCGTGGTGCTGGTGTCACGCGGCGTCGAGGCGCTCGAGAT
Source organism: Streptomyces humidus (assembly GCF_014649655.1). Taxonomy (GTDB): domain Bacteria; phylum Actinomycetota; class Actinomycetes; order Streptomycetales; family Streptomycetaceae; genus Streptomyces; species Streptomyces humidus. The sequence continues at coordinate 99 of NZ_BMTL01000004.1, forward strand.
GATCTCGGGCAGGCCCGCCACGTTGTAGCTGAGCACGTTGAAGCTGCCCGAGTCCGCGGCCGCTGTGCCCGCGGTGGTGGCCGTGCTCGTGGTGGTTGCTGCGGCCGCTGCGGGGGTGGCGGCGGCGGCGAGTCCGCCGAGGGTGGCGGTCGCCGCCAGGCAGGCGAGGAGTCTGCGCATGCGGGAATGTCTCCTGAGGAGTGAAAGCGGTTGCGAGGGGGAGCGAATCCGAAGTTACCGCTGGTTACTCCTCTTGTCGTGCTCCCGGCAAAACTTTCCGCGTGCTCTTGTCCAACCCGTGGGGGCGACGTCGGCGTTCGTTTCCGCGCCGTTCGCCCCGGGCGCTCGCGAGGGCGTTACCTGGAGAGGCACGAAGAGGCCCTGCGAGGCCCCGAGGGGGGTCACGACAACGGCACGTCGCCGCTCTCCTGGTCCGAGGCGGCCTCCCGGTCCGAGACCGGCCAGACGTAAGGCAGATCGTCCGGCACGTCGGGGAAGAGCGGCGCGTACACGGCCGGATCCTTGCGCACCAGCGCCGACCGGTGACTGCGGTGGAAGGCCTCCTCGCCGAGCCACGGCGGGAGTTCCCCGGCGGCCGCCAGCCGGGCCTGGTCACGCGGCTGCGCATCCTGGCCCGCGGTCGGCGCGAGGGGGCGGGACGCCGTGAAGTCGGCGACCAGGGTGGCCGCGCAGGTGTCCTGGTGGCCCAGGTCGCACCACACGCGGCAGATCTCCAGTCCGTACCGCACCAGCGCCTCCTCGTAGCCCGCCCACATGCGCACGGCCGGATGCCTGCGCCACCCGTAGCCCGGCCGGACTAGACCGCGGAGCACCTGCAACGCCTCGACCCGCTGTTTGCCGAGCCGGCGCCGGTCCAGAACGAGCGCCGAGGCTCTGAAGTCGGGACAGGGCAGGAAGGTCTGCATATCGCCGCTCCTTCAGAGCCCGTGGCGCCGTCGCTGAGAACTCATGGCGTCCCCCGGGGCGGATGCGTCCGCGCCGGGCGCCGGTCTCGCCGTGCCACGTGCTCACGTGCTCACGTGCTCTTACGGTCGTCGCGCACGTCGCCGGGTACCCGCGCGCACCGGCATGAAGACCCCGAGGCTTTGAAGAAAAGTCCCATATGCCAGAAGTAAAGGTATGGGTGGCACCGGGTCGGATACCCGAGCGGCATGACACGGACACTGAAGGGGCGCCGGTGGCACGGACGCCACGAGGAGCGCGAAGCCGCCGCGCACGAGGAAGAACACGTGGAAGAACACGTGGAAGAGCGCGAGGAAGGGACGGCGCGGGCTCCGGCCTCCGCAGGCCAGGAGGGCGAGGGCCCGGACGCCGGTGCGGGCGGGGGCGAGCAGGACGCGGTCTCCGCCGGGCCGGACGAGGAGGTGGAGCGGCGGGCTCCGGACAGTCCCGCCGATCTGCCCCGGCGCTCGTGGTCGGCGGTGCTGAAGGGCACTCTGAAGGAGTTCAGGAGGGACGAGCTGAGCGACCGGGCCGCGGCCCTGACCTACTACTCCATCCTGGCCCTGTTCCCCGCGCTGCTGGCGCTGGTGTCGCTGCTGGGCGTCGTCGGGCAGTCGGCCACGCAGACGGTCCTGGACAACATCCAGAAGCTGGCCCCGGGCCCGGCTCAGGACGTCCTGCGCAGCGCGGTGCGGCAGATGGAGGGCAGGGGCGGGATCGGCTCGGTCATGGCGGTCGTCGGTCTGCTGCTGGCGGTGTGGTCGGCGTCCGGCTATGTCGCCGCGTTCATCCGCAGCGCCAACGCGGTCTACGACGTCCCCGAGGGGCGTCCGGTGTGGAAGGTGCTGCCGGTGCGGGTCGGCGTGACCGTGGCGCTGATGGTGATGGCCGTGATCAGCGCGCTGATCGTGGTGTTCACGGGCGGCCTCGCCCGGCAGGCGGGCACGGCGCTGGGGGTCGGCGACGCGGGACTGACGGTCTGGTCGATCGCCAAGTGGCCGGTGCTGGTGGTGCTGGTCACCCTGATGATCGCGCTGCTGTACCGGGCAACCCCGAACGCCAGGGTCCGCGGCTTCCGCTGGATCACGCCGGGCAGCTTCCTCGCCCTGCTGATCTGGATGATCGCCTCCGCCGGGTTCGCGCTGTACGTCGCGAACTTCGCGTCATACAACAAGACGTACGGGACCCTGGCCGGCGTGATCGTCTTCCTGGTGTGGCTGTGGATCACGAACCTGGCGATCCTGCTGGGCCTCGAGTTCGACGCGGAGATGGTGCGCCAGCGCGCCGTCGTCGGCGGCCACCCGGCCGACGACGAGCCCTACGTCCAGCCGCGCGACACCCGCAAGTGGGACGAGGAGGACCGTCGCCGCCTGGGATCCGGACCCGAGGCGCCGCCCGGCTGACGGGCGTGCCGCCGGCAGGCGTGAAGGCCGTCGTGTCGGCAGGCGTGCAGGTGACACCGCGGCGGTCCGGGGACGCCGGCCTTCCCGACCGGTCGCCGTGCCGCCGCGCGGCCCGGGTTCAGAGGTAGTCCTCGAGGCGGGCGACCGTGTAGCCCTGCTCCTGGATGTGGCGCAGCAGGTTGGCCGTCATCTCCGTCATCGTGGTGCCCTTGAGCTCGGACGGGCCGCGGAAGTGGGCCAGGATGACGTCGCCCGGGTGGAGCTTCCTGTCGCCGCGCTGGTACTGCATGTTCTTGATCTGCATGGACTCGCGCCACAGGACGATGCTCTCGATGCCGCAGGACGCGGCGGCCGCCCGGGTGTCCTCGTTGTAGTTGCCGTAGGGCGGCCGGAACAGCCGGGGCACGTTGCCGTAGTGCTCCTTGAGCTTCTGCTGCTGGCCGCAGATCTCCTGCTTCTGGGCGGCCGCGCTCAGGGTGCGCATGTTCGGATGCGTCAGCGTGTGGTTCTGCACGCCCGCGCCGAGTTCCTGGAGCGGCTTGAAGTAGCCGTAGTCGGCGCGGATGGCGGCGTCCGTCAGGAACATCGTGAAGGGGATCTTCAGCTCGCGCATCATCGTCACGAACCGCGGGTCCTTCTCGGCGCCGTCGTCGAACGTGAGAAAGACGATCTTCTGCTCGGTGGGTATCTCGCTGATCACCGGCACCCCGCCGTCGGCGGCCCTGCGACCCGCGGGCTTGGTCGAGGGCGGGGCGGGCGGTGCGGCCAGCGGCTCGAGGCCCCACTTGCGGTACGCCGCCCGGACGGCCGCCTCCCCTGCCGCCGCCCCGCCCGCTCCGCCCCTCGCGGCCCGGGTGGGCGACGCTGAGCGGTCCGGGGCGGCGGAATCGGAGGCCGAGGAGGATCCGGCCGTGCAGCCCGTGACCAGTCCCGCCGCGAGAAGGAGACAGGCCGCCGCCGCCGTCTTGATCCGCCTGTCCACCGCGTGCCACCCCGAGTCGTCCGTCGTCCGTATGTCAGCTTGTCCGACTTGCTTGACGCCGAACTGGTGTCCGAGGTTCCACCCTCTGGCCTGCGGGTCCGCCCGCGGGGCCGGCGACGGGCGGGGTGATGTGTCCTTCGTCTCGACGCCGGACGCCGCACCGCTCACCGACGCCCTGGCAGCGATCGGCGATATGGGCCCGGACGGGGCATCAGGGCAGGTCACAGCCCCGCAGCGGGATCGGCCGCGGGGGACGCCGCGTCCACGGCGGAGGAATATCTACGGTCGCGACAGGAGAAATAGTCGTGGCGCGCGACGGTTATTCCCTGGGTCGGAAGTACGTCGGAATTATTTTTCAGGCGACCGGAATGACGCCGTGCTAGTGTCGAGCCCAGTTGCAGTTGTGGTTGCCTTGAGGTTTTCCGACGGGTTGATCATCACGGCGACCGGAGTACGCACACGGCGAACTCCGAGCACCGTCCCGAAGGAGACAGTTATGGCAACCGGCACCGTGAAGTGGTTCAACGCGGAAAAGGGCTTCGGCTTCATCGAGCAGGACGGCGGCGGCGCCGACGTCTTCGCCCACTACTCGAACATCGCCGCCCAGGGCTTCCGTGAGCTCCAGGAAGGCCAGAAGGTGTCGTTCGACATCGCGCAGGGCCAGAAGGGCCCGACGGCCGAGAACATCGTCCCCGCCTGACACAGGCGCTGACGCGTACTTCTGCAGCTGGGGCCCGCACCTTGGGGTGCGGGCCCCGGCTTGCTGCATTTCCGGGTGTTTTCCTCCCCGTCCGCCGGCACTCCGGCAGATCCGATTTCCGGCTCGTTCCCGCGATTTTCTGCGCTGTTCATCTCGCTGCGGAATTCCTTGGCACGCGCCCGTATCAAGGAAGGTTTCTTCATGAACCGTGCGCAGAAAACTCGCACCTATGACCGTTTCGGAAGCTCGGCCGGCAGCCGTTTCGGCGGCGGCCCCCGCCGCTCCTCCGGCCCCAGCCGCCGCCAGTCCGCGCCGCAGGGTGAATTCGCGCTGCCGAAGACCGTCACCCCGTCGCTGCCCGCCGTCGAGTCGTTCGCCGACCTCGCGCTGCCGGCCCCGCTGCTGGCCGCGCTCGGCCAGCAGGGCGTGAGTGTGCCGTTCCCGATCCAGGCGGCGACCCTGCCGAACTCGCTGGCCGGCCGCGACGTGCTCGGCCGCGGCCGCACCGGCTCGGGCAAGACCCTCGCCTTCGGCCTCGCGGCGCTGGCGCGCACGGAGGGCCGGCGCGCCGAGCCCCGGCGGCCGCTCGCGCTCGTCCTCGTGCCCACCCGCGAGCTCGCCCAGCAGGTCACCGACGCGCTGACCCCGTACGCGCGCTCCGTGCGGCTGCGGCTGGCGACCGTGGTCGGCGGGATGCCGATCGGCAGGCAGGCCAGCGCTCTGCGCAACGGGTCCGAGATCGTCGTCGCGACGCCCGGGCGGCTCAAGGACCTCATCGACCGCGGCGACTGCGTGCTGGACGACGTCGCCGTCACCGTCCTGGACGAGGCCGACCAGATGGCCGACATGGGCTTCATGCCCCAGGTCACCGCGCTGCTCGACCAGGTACGCCCCGACGGACAGCGGATGCTGTTCTCCGCCACCCTGGACCGCAACGTCGACCTGCTCGTCCGGCGCTATCTCAGCGACCCGGTGGTGCACTCGGTCGACCCGTCGGCGGGCGCGGTCACCACGATGGAGCACCACGTGCTCCATGTGCACGACGCGGACAAGCACCGCACCACCACCGAGATCGCGGCACGCGAAGGCCGGGTGATCATGTTCCTGGACACCAAGCACGCGGTGGACCGGCTGACCACGCACCTGCTGAACAGCGGCGTGCGCGCGGCGGCCCTGCACGGCGGCAAGTCCCAGCCGCAGCGCACCCGCACCCTCGCCCAGTTCAAGACCGGCCATGTGACGGTGCTGGTGGCGACCAACGTCGCCGCACGCGGCATCCACGTCGACAACCTCGACCTCGTCGTCAACGTCGACCCGCCGACCGACCACAAGGACTACCTGCACCGCGGCGGACGCACCGCCCGGGCCGGCGAGTCCGGCAGCGTCGTCACCCTGGTCACCCCCGCCCAGCGGCGCGGCATGACCCGGCTGATGGCCACGGCCGGCATCTCCCCCCACGTCACCCCGGTGCGTTCGGGCGAGGCCGAGCTGAACCGCATCACCGGTGCCCAGGCGCCGTCCGGCGTCCCCGTCGTCATCGCCGCGCCGGTGGCCGCGAAGCGTCCCCGGCGCGCCGGGTCCCCCTCGTCCGGGTCGTCGGCCTCGTCGTCGTCCCCGGGCTACCGGGGCCGGCGCGGCACGGGCCGGCCCGACCGGGAGCCGGCGCAGCGCGGGAGCCGGCGGCGTCCCGTCGCAGGCCCGGCGGCCTGACACCTCGTCACCCCCGTCCCCACCGCCGCGTACCCACGCGGCGGTGGGGACGGTCGTTTCGTCCACTTCGGCAGGAGGCATCTTTGACACCGGTTCGCACGCGACAGCACCGGGCGGATTCCGCTCCCACGACCAGGGTCCAGGGCGTGGAGCCGTCCGGGCCCCGGGTCCTCGACGACATGACCGTCGAGGTGGCCCTGTCCCTGATGGCCGGCGCGGGAGTCGAGCACCTCGTCCTGTGCGACGGGGACGACCAGTGCACGGGCGCCGTCAGCCGCGCCCGGCTCACCGTCTTCCGGGACACCCCCGCGTACACGGACCGGGTCCGGCTGCGCGACGTTCCCGGGTCGCAGCACGTCTGAGACGCGCCGCACGTCCGAGACGCGCCGCGCCGGCGTCGGCCGGCAGTCCTGAGACCGGCAGACCTGAGACCGGGGCCGCCGGAGGGCGTCCGGCCGAACCGGCCGGACGCCCGGATGTTCCCGAGCCGACGGGGGCCGCGGTGGCGGCCCCCGCTCGCCTCACGCGCGTTCGGCCGTGGTCTTCAGGTCGTGGAGCCAGGCTTCGAGTCCCGCGCCGAGGGCCGCCGTCGCCGTCGGGACGTCGGCCTCGACCTGGGCGCCCGTCCATGTCTCCTCGGTGTGGACGCGTACGCCGTGGTCGGTCTCGGTGAACGTCCACAGGTGGACGCCCTCGTCGATACGCAGGCCCTCGCCGATCGCGGGCCCGCTCCACAGGACGCACGCGCCGCGCTGGAGCTGCCGGACGGTGGAGGTGATCTCCAGCGTGGTGGCCGGGGTGTTGGGCGTGGCGGGCGCCGGGGTGGTCCAGCGGAAGCGGGAGCCCTTGCGGAGAGGGCCCGCGTCGAGGCGCTGAGCCCCGGTGACCGGCGGCTGCCAGACCGGCCAGCGCTCGACGTCGGTCTGCAGTTTCCAGACCCTCTCGAGAGACGCGTGGATCACGACGTCGGACCGGTACCGGATACGGGCGGAGGGATCCACTCCCTGACCACGGCACGTGCCGCCGTCGTGTCGGGCGGAAGCGGAGGCGGGAGCGGGTACGGCGGCGGGAGCGAGAGCGGCAAGGGGCCGGGGAGCGGCCTGCGCAGCGGGTCCGACGGCCGTCAGGACACCGGCTGCGGCGGCGAGCGCGGTCAGCAGCGCGGCGGTGCGGCGGGGGCGTGCGGAGCCCTTGACGCGCGTGGTGCCGGTGGGTCGGGTGGTGTGCTGGGTGCTGGACATGGCGCCCTCTTTCTCGTCGAGGTGATCGGTGCCGCGTGCCGGACGGCGGACGGCGGGGCGGCGGACGGCCCTACGGCGCATGGCCGGGCGGGCATCCGCGGTGGGACGACCCCGCTGCCGCGGGCAGCCGGGGCGTGCGGGATTGACGGAGTACTGGAGTACGGGAGTACGGGAGTACGGGGATGCCGGGCAGGCGGGGCGGGCGGGCTACGGGTTGAGGAGGACCTTGCCCGCGACCGTGCCGGACTCGGCCAGGCGCAGGGCCTCGGCGACGTCGGCGAGCGGATAGCGGGCGGCGATCCTGGGGGTGACGTCGCCCCGCTTCAGGGCCGCGAAGAGCTCGGTGAGGTCGGCGCGCAGCCGGGCCCGGAAGCGGTTCCTGGACAGGGCGCGGCCCGCCCAGACGTTGAAGAAGAAGGCGCGGCGGCCGTTGGGCAGTACGTTCCACAGCCACAGCCGGCCGACCAGCTTGAGCACGGGCCACTGCTGGGAACCCTCGTCGTCCCGCGTGGAGGCGGTGCCGTACGAGACGAGCGTGCCGCCGGGTGCGAGCAGCTTCCAGGAGTCGACGATGCCGCGGCCGCCGACGTGGTCGAAGACGGCGTCCACGCCACCGGGGGCGAGCTCGCGGACGCGCGCGGCGACGTCCCCGGTGCGGTAGTCGACGGGTGTGACCCCCTGCTCGCGCAGGGCGTCGTGGTGGCGGGCCGAGGCCGTGCCGATCACCCGCGCCCCGGCCGCCAGGGCGAGCTGGACGAGGATCGACCCGACGCCGCTGTTGGCGCCGTGCACCAGGACGGTCCGGCCCGCGCGGACCCGCGCCTTGCGGTGCAGCATCTGCCAGGCGGTGATGCCGTTGACGACCACCGTCTCCGCCTCGGCCGGGTCGATCCCGTCGGGCACGGGCACGACGTCGGCCGCGTCGACGAGCACGTGGCTGGCCCAGGCGCCGACCTTGACCAGGGCCGCCACCCGGACGCCGGCCAGGTCCGGGGGGACGCCGTCGCCGGTCGCCCGCACCGTGCCGACCAGGTCGTAGCCCGGCACGAAGGGGAACGGCGGCTGGTCGTAGTACCGGCCGCGGCGCATCTGCTGCTCCGCGAAGGAGACCCCGGTCGCCTCCATCCGGATCAGGACCTGGCCGGGACCCGGGGTGGGGACGGACCCGTGCCGGATCCGCAGCCCCTCGGGCTCGACCTTGCCCGGCAGGACGACCTCGACGAGTTCTTCGGCGGTGTTCATGACGACCTCCAGCGATCCGTGTCCGCAGTTCGTTAGCTCTGCTTGCGTTCGTTAGAAGTTGTAACGCACAGCTCAAGTCACTGTCAATAACCATCGTGATAACCTCTAACTGTTCTTGAGCGGAAGGCGGCGACAGACCATGGCGGAGACGGGCACGACCACCCCGCGCGAGCGTTACCGGGCCCAGGTCCGCGCGGAGATCAAGCAGCGCGCGTGGGAGCAGATCGCCACGGCGGGGGCGTCCGGACTCTCCCTCAACGCGATCGCCAAGCAGATGGGGCTGAGCGGGCCCGCGCTGTACCGGTACTTCGCGGGACGGGACGAGCTGATCACCGAGCTCATCAGGGACGCGTACCGGAGCCTCGCCGACGCCTTCCGCGCGGCCTCGGCCGCGGGCGCCGGCCTCGCCGGTCTGGCGCGCACACTGCGCGCCTGGGCGCTGGACGACCCCCAGCGGTACTTCCTCGTCTACGGCACGCCGGTCCCGGGCTATCACGCGCCCGACGACGTCACCGCGCTCGCGTCGGAGATCATGGCGAGCCTGCTCGACGCGAGCGCCGAAGCGCCGTCCGACGGCCCGGCGGCCCCCTTCGCCGCACAGCTCGAGGGCCTCGGGCGGCAGTGGGCGGACGGCCACCCGGCCCCGCCCGCCGCCCTGCGCCGGGCCCTGGCGTTCTGGACCCGGCTGCACGGCGTCCTGTCCCTGGAGCTCGCGGGCCACTTCACCGGCATGGGCTTCGACCCCGCCCACCTCTTCACCGCGGAACTCACCACCCTCACCGACCCGTCCGACCCGTCCGACGCCATCGACCCGCCCGGCGGCCCCGACCGGTCCGGCTGACCGGAGCGCGCCGACGTCCGGCGGCCGGCACGGATGTCCACGACAGGACCGGCGGAACGGCCCGCAACGCGGACGGGCCGGCCCGGAACGCGCCCGGAACGCGCCCGGAACGCGCCCGAGGGCGGCGTACGCCGACGCGGTGTCGGGGTACGCCGCCCTCGGGCGGAGCGTTCGCGGGCCCTGCGTCACTCCGGGTCGCGGGAGAACTGCGCCGTCGACCAGCGGTAGCCGAGCGCGGTCAGGCCGACGCACCACGCGACCGCCAGCCACCCGTTGTGGCCGATCCCGGTGCCGAGCAGCAGCCCCCGCAGGGTCTCGATGGCGGGCGTGAAGGGCTGGTACTCGGCGATCGGCTGGAACCAGCCCGGCATGGTGTCGGCCGGGATGAAGGCGCTGGAGATGAGCGGCAGCAGGACCAGCGGCTGGGCGCTGTTGGCGGCCGCCTCGGCGTTCGGGCTGGCCAGGCCCATGCCGACCGCGATCCAGGTGAGCGCCAGCGCGAACATCACGAGCAGCCCGAACGCGGCCAGCCACTCCACGGCCGTGGCGTCGGTGGAGCGGAAGCCGATGGCCACGGCGACGGCCCCGACCACCACCACGCCGGCGACGCACTGCAGCACGCTGCCGACCACATGCCCGACGAGCACCGACCCGCGGTGGATCGCCATCGTGCGGAAGCGGGCGATGACGCCCTCGTTCATGTCGGTGGCGACGGACACCGCGGCCCCGATCACGGTGCCGCCGACGGTCAGCATCAGAACGCCCGGGACGATGTAGGCGACGTAGTCGGAGCGGCCGGCGCCGCCGATGCCCGCGCTCATCACGCCGCCGAAGACGTAGACGAAGAGCAGCAGCAGCACGACCGGCGTGAGCAGCAGGTTCAGGGTGAGGGACGGGTAGCGCCGCGCGTGCAGCAGGTTGCGCCGCAGCATCGTCCGCGAGTCGCGTACGACGAGGGAGAGCCGGGTCGGGGAGGGCCGGGTCGGGCGGGCGGGGGCCAGGGGGACGCTCATCGGACGGACTCCTTGGACTGGTGGGGAAGGCCGGCGCCGCCGGTCAGGGCGAAGAACACGTCGTCGAGGTCGGGGGTGTGCACGGTCAGCTCGTCCGCCTCGACGCCGACGCGGTCGAGGCGGTCCAGGACGGAGCGCAGCTCGCGCTGGCTGCCGTCGCTGGGGATCCGCAGCGCCAGCGCCTCGTCGTCCCCGGTGACCTCGCCCAGGGCGGAGGCGGCGCTCCGGTACGCGGCCGGGTCGGAGAAGCGGAGCCGCACGTGCCCGCCGGGGATCAGCCGCTTGAGCTCCTCGGCGGTGCCCTCGGCGGCGATCCTGCCGCCGTCGAGGACGGCGATGCGGTGGGCGAGCTGGTCGGCCTCCTCCAGGTACTGGGTGGTGAGGAAGACGGTCACGCCGCCCGTGACCAGCTCGCGGATGATCTGCCACATGGTGTGCCGGGAGCGCGGGTCCAGGCCGGTGGTGGGCTCGTCGAGGAAGATGATCCGCGGGTCGCCGACCAGGGTCATGGCAATGTCGAGACGGCGCTTCATGCCGCCGGAGTAGGTGGAGGCGGGCTTCTTCGCGGCCTCCACCAGGTCGAAGCGCTCCAGCAGCCCGGCGGCGACCCGCCGCCCCTCTTTCCTCGGCAGGTGGTGCAGGTCCGCCATGAGGAGCATGTTCTCCTCGCCGGTGATCAGCCCGTCGACGGCGGAGAACTGCCCGGTGACGCCGATCGCGGCACGGACCGCCTGCGGATCGGCGGCGAGGTCGTGACCTCCGACGCGGATCTCGCCGGAGGCGGGGTCGGGGGAGACGAGCGTGGAGAGGATCTTGACGGCGGTGGTCTTGCCGGCCCCGTTCGGGCCGAGCAGGGCGAAGATCGTCCCTTCGGCGACGGCCAGGTCGACGCCGTCCAGCACGGCCTTGTCGCCGTAGGACTTGCGCAGCCCGTTCGCCGCGATGGCCAGGTCTGTCACGAGGGTTCTCCTTCAGGAATTACGGGTCGGGTCTGCAGGTCGGGTCTGCGGGTCAGGTCTGCGCGTCGGCGCTTCGGGTCGGGGATCACAGGCGCGAGGAGCGGGGGGCTCGGAGCGGTGGTTCAGAGGCTGCGGGCGGTGATGTCGCCGTAGGCGGTGGTCGCGTGGATGTGCAGGGCGGCGGCGCCGTCGGCGTTGCGCAGCGCGTTGTGGACGCGGCCGAGGCCGGTGCCGGCGTCCAGGGCCGCGGAGACGCCGCGGGCGGCGCCGACCGAGATACCGCCCGCCTCGGTCCGCAGCGTGACCGTGCCGCGCACGGCCTCGGCGACGCTGATGTCGCCCTTCTGGGTGCTGATCTCCGCGGGGCCGCCGAGCCGGCCGACGGTGACGTCGCCCGCCATGAGGACGAGGCGGGCGCTCGCGGTCTCGTCGAGCTTGACCGTGCCCTGCGCGCCCTCGAAGGCGACGTCGCCGAGCCGTCCGACGCCGCGGAGTTCGCCGCTCGCGGTCCTGGCCTCGACGTTCGAGCCGGCGGGCAGCTGGACGGTCACCTCGACGGCCCCGGAGCCGCCGAGGATCCGGCTCTTCGCCGGGGCGGCCTCGATGCGCAGGACGCCGTCGGCGTAGGCCACGGCGATGCGCTCGGCCGCCTTGACGTCACTGCCGTTCGAGGCGTTCGCGGGCAGGACCTCGACCGTGCTGTCGGACCGGTCGGCGGCGATGAACCGGATGCGTCCGGCGGGGACGTCGAGGACGGCGGACACCGGGGCGGGGGTGGCGAACTTCTGCATCGTTCTCTCCTCTGGCGACGACTGTTTCCGACAGAGGAAAAGCTACGTTGCGTTCACCGATCTCTCAATACATTTGTTGCGCTGGAGTTATATATGTGCAGCTCACATACTGCATTTCGTTGCAACCGTTCGGAATTCAACGCAACGGAGTGTCCGCGTTCGTTGCAATGGAATGGAAGTGAACGCTATGCTGACGGCGTCACGGAGCGGGACACGGAGCACGAAGGAGACCCCGATGCCGGGAGGCAGGCTCACCCAGCAGGAACGCCGGCAGATCGCGCTGGGACTGGCCGACGGCCTCGCCTACGCGGAGATCGCCAGGCGTCTCGACCGGCCGACCTCGACGATCACGCGCGAGGTGATGCGCAACGGCGGCCCCGCCTCCTACCGCGCCGACCTGGCCCACCGCGCGACCGAACGCCGCGCCCACCGGCGCAGGCCGGCCGCGCCCCAGGGTCCGGAAGCGCCCCCGCAGGCCCACGGGCGCGACCCGGAGGCCATGCGCGAGTACGAGGAGCTGTTCACCACCGTCCTCATCGGGTCGGGCACGCCCTCGATGATGGCGCGGGTGCTGTCCTGTCTCACCCTCACCGACGCGGGCAGCCTCACCGCCTCCGAGCTCGTCCAGCGTCTCCAGGTCAGCCCGGCGTCCGTGTCCAAGGCGATCGCGTTCCTGGAGACCCAGGGCCTGGTGCGCCGGGAACGCGACGAACGCCGCCGCGAGCGCTATGTCGTCGACGACGACATCTGGTACCGGTCCATGACGGCCACCTCCGAGTCCCTGCTCCAGATCGTCATGATCGCCCGGCAGGGCGTCGGCGTCCTCGGCCCGGGCACACCGGCCGCCGCGCGCCTGGAGAACATCGCCCGCTTCCTCGACTTCATCCGCGAGAGCACCCTCCGCGCCGCCGAACAGGCCCGCGAGATCCTCCACACCAAGGACACGGTGCCCCCGGCATGAGCACGGCACGGCGAAGGCCCGGGTCCCCGTGCCCCGGGCCTTCGTCGTGCTCGTCGTGCTCGTCGTGCTCGTCGTGCTCGTCGTGCTCGTCGTGCTCGTCGTGCTCGTCGTGCTCGTCGTGCTCGTCAGCTCACCGGCTCACTGGCCGCCGGAACCGGTCACAAGGTCACCTGCCTGCCCCCCAGCGTCACGACGAGACGGCCGTCCGAGGCGAAGGACCAGCGGAGGGCGCCCGCGTACGAGGCGCACCGCGAACCGTTCGTGCCCTTCCAGAACTGGTTGGTGGAGTCGGCGTTGCCGATGGTCTTGTCGTTCGAGCCGCTCACCGAGAAGCGGCAGGAGGTGTTGGAGCGGAAGACCGACGTCCCGGCGTCCCACGAGTAGTTGCGCTGGGCGTTGTCGATGCTCAGGTTGTTCGACACCGCCATGGAGCCCGGGTTGCTGTTGTAGGTGAACCCGTGCTTGCCGTTGTGGAAGGCGATGCTGCGCCGGACGACGTGGTTGACGGCGATGTCGTCGCCGCCCAGCTTGTAGCCGTTGCGGTCGCCGTTGGAGTTCACGGTCCCGTCGGACAGCGTGCCGTTGTCGTAGGACAGGGAGTCCTCGATGGTCACCGGGCCGATCGGGCCGGTGTCCTTCTTGGTGTAGAGGTCCCAGCCGTCGTCGATGTTGTTGTGCGAGACGGCGTAGCGGAAGACGTTGCCGGCGCCGGTGGTGAGCTTGGCGGCGAAGCCGTCGGCGTCCTCGCCGTCGGAGTCGGCGTTGTCGTGCGACTCGGCGCTCAGGATCAGGTTGCCGGCCGGCCACTGGCTGCTCGGCGTGGTGGAGGCGATCCGGCCGAGCTGCAGCCCCGTGTCGCGGTTGTACGCCGTCACCGTGCGCTCGATGACGCTGTTGCTGCCGCCGACGTAGATCCCGTTGTCCCCGGCGTGCTGGACGCTGATGCCGTACACGTGCCAGTACGACCCGAAGAGCTGCAGCCCGCGGTTGGACGGGCTCTCGCTCTGCGCGGAGAAGTCGAGGACCGGCGTCTCGCCGGGGTACGCGGACAGGGTGGTGCGGGCGGCGGAGGTGCCGTTGCTGGTCTGCGGGACCGTGACGGTGGACGCGTAGCGGTACGTCCCGCCGCGCAGGTAGATCGTCCCGCCCGCGGCCACCCGGCCGATCGCCGAGGTGAGCGTGGTCGGCGCGGACTGGGTGCCGGCCGCGCCGTCGGTCCCGGTCGGCGAGACGTAGATCGCCCCGGCGGCGGCCGACGGAGCTGTGCCGGTCAGGGAGGTCTCCGCCGCGTAGCGGACGGGGGCGGCCTGGGCCATGGTGCCGGACAGAGCGACGAGCGTGCCGGTCACCAGGCTGACGCCGGCCATGAGGGATTTCAGCTGCATGTTCATCTCCAGGAACGGGTCGCGTACGGGTCGGCCGAACTGGAAAGCGCTTTCTCCCGGAAGTTAGGGGCCTGATATGACCCCGTCAAGAGTCGCGTACTTGTTTTCTGTTCACATAGATGGACGCGCACCGAGGCGTCCCCAGGGCCCTCAAGGGATCCGTACAGGAGCCTCACACGGACTGCACGCAGTCTCGCGAATGACTGGTTAGCGTGACGGCCGTTCGATCCCGCGTGCGAACGTGACCAGGTCGCGGCCCCCGGCGGGGTGTCGGCACGTCAACTCAGGAAGACCGCAATGGACTACTGCTCCTCGTGTCGTCGGCATCTCAACGGCGCCCTGGTGTGTCCCGGCTGCGGGGCCTACGCCCCGGACATCGCTCCGGTCACGGCCTACGGCCGCGCCGCCCCGGCCCGCATCGCGCAACCGGCCTACACGACCACGTACACGGACCCCACGCCGTGGCCGGAGCCCGCACGCGACCCGGCACCCGCCGCCTCGTCCGCCTCGTCCGCCTCCTCCGTCACGTCGTCGCCTGCCGCCTCGTCCGGACCGTCGTCGCGCGCCGCCCTGCCCGTCGCGTCGCCCTACGCCGCGTCCGGCCCGTCGTCCGTCGCGTCCTTCGGGCCGGGGAGCCCGCCCTCCGTGGAGCCGGCGCCGGCCGCGCCGCGGGGGCGGGCCGCACGACGGCGGCAGCTGGCCCGCTGGAAGAAGCACCAGCGCCGGGCCGTCGTCGCGACCGCCGTCGCCCTCGTCGGCGGCGGGCTGACCGTCGCCGCGCTGGACCGGCAGGGCGGCGACCGGACGCAGGCGGCCGCCGCGCCGGAGATCCCCACCTCGTCGGGCGGGGAGGAACCCGCGTCCGACCACACCCGCCCCACGACGACCCGGTCCGACGCCCACCGGCCCGCCCACTCCGCCGTCGCGTCGCAGTCGCCGTCGACCGAACTCGGCGAGCGCTCCACGCCGTCGGACACCCGTCCGGACACCGCCGCCGGCCCGCCCCGGACCCGCACGACGCGGCAGTCCGCCTCGAGGCAGGGGGCGGGCTCCTCGTCCTACGGCGCCGCCACCGCTCCCGGCGGCTCGACCGGACAGCAGTCCTCCGCGTCGAACACGTCGTCGGGGTCGTCCGGGTCGTCCGCGAACGCCGGGACGGGCGCGTCGACCTCGACCTCTACCTCGCCGTCGTCGGACTCGGCCTCCCCGTCGACCTCCGGCTCCGGTTCGAGCACCGGCTCGGGTACGTCGTCGTCCCAGACGAGCCCCGCGCCGGCCACCACCTCTCCGTCCGGGGTCTGTCTGCTGGGCCTGCTCTGCCTGGGCTGAACCGGCCGTCGCCGAGCCCGCGGGCGGGCTCGGCCAGGTCCGTGAGTCGCACCGGAACTTATCCGGTCGGCCGGTAGTTTCTACGTTGCTGTAGATGTATCCGCACCCGTGGTGCGGATACCGAACCGAACCGACCGTCTGGAGTTCTCATGGCCCTGTGGGACCGCTTCAAGGAGTCCGCGTCCACGATGCAGACCCAGCTCATGGCGAAGAAGAACGACCTGAAGAGCGGCGCCTTCCGCGACGCGAGCATGGCGATGTGCGCCCTCGTCGCGGCGGCGGACGGCACCGTCGACCCCGCCGAGCGCCGTCGGGTGGCCCAGCTGATCGCCACCAACGAGGTGCTGCAGAACTTCGACGCCACGGACCTCCAGCGGCGCTTCGACGACAACCTGGACAAGCTGACCGCCGACTTCGACTTCGGCAAGGTGAGCGTGCTGCAGGAGATCGCCAAGGCGAAGAAGAAGCCCGCCGAGGCCCGCGCCGTCGTGCAGATCGGCATCGTGATCGGCGGCGCCGACGGCGACTTCGACAAGACCGAGCAGGCCGTGGTGCGCGAGGCGTGCTTCACCCTCGATCTGCCGCCGCACGAGTTCGACCTCTGATCTTTCCCGGCCGGCCGGCGGGGCTCGTCCGGATGGGCCGACGGGCCCGCGGTGCGGGAGGGCCCCACGCGCGCTCCCGCACCCCCGGCCGCCTCAGGGCCGGGCGGCCGGGCGGAGTCGGCCGGACCGGTCAGCCCGCGTCCGTCAGTCCGGTCGCGTCCGTCAGTCCGGTCGCGCGGCCGTGCTCGTCCCAGCGGACCTCCAGGACGCGGACGACGGCCTCGCGGTCGAGCGGACCGAAGACGTGCGGGAACAGGGTGTCCCCCGCGACACCGGGCGGCGGCGCCGGGTCCGCCGCCTCCCACGCGCACCGCGCGGTGAGCCGCGCCTCGTCCAGGACGAGCGCCAGCAGCGGCCGGGGCGCGGTGCGGTAGAAGGCGTCGGCGATCGTGAGCGTGGTCTCCTCGTCGGGCGAGCAGTGCACGAACCCGTCCTGCGCGAGGGAGACCGGCGCGTAGGGCCGGCTGGGGTCGGCGCTCCACTCGTCGAGGGGTACGACGTGATAGATCATGTTCCGGTGCTCCCGTGGACGTCCTGCCGGCCCCCCGCGCCTGCGGTCGGACACACCGGTCGGACGCGGTGTGCTCCTCGACACAGACTCCGCGTGCCGACCTGTGCTACCGTGATAAAAGTGGCAGTTTCGGTTACCAGAGGCTTTTGAGTGCTCTTCGACCATACGTCGACGGGCACTCTTTTTGTTTTTGGGGCTTTTCCTGATCCTGCGACGCCGGGTCCGCAAGGTGTGGACTCCGGGCATTGCCCCAAAGGAGATACAGCATGGCATCTGGCACCGTGAAGTGGTTCAACTCGGAAAAGGGCTTCGGCTTCATCGAGCAGGAGGGTGGCGGCCCGGACGTTTTCGCCCACTACTCGAACATCGCCACGTCCGGCTTCCGTGAGCTTCAGGAAGGCCAGAAGGTTACCTTCGACGTGACGCAGGGCCAGAAGGGCCCGCAGGCGGAGAACATCCTCCCCGCCTGAATCGTCTGACGTCTGTTTCAAGCGGACGACACGGCCGGGGCCCGCACTCTCGAGTGCGGGCCCCGGTTCATGGTGTGTCGCCCTTTCGAGGAAGGTCACGGATGAACCG
This sequence comes from Streptomyces humidus, assembly GCF_014649655.1. Classification (GTDB taxonomy): domain Bacteria; phylum Actinomycetota; class Actinomycetes; order Streptomycetales; family Streptomycetaceae; genus Streptomyces; species Streptomyces humidus. The sequence continues at coordinate 17,314 of NZ_BMTL01000004.1, forward strand.
CAACAGCTCCGTCCGCTCCCGTACGGACCGGCGCCAGGGCGCCCCGTCCCGTTCGGCCAAGGCCGGGCGGAACGGACGCGGGAGCCGTCCCGCCGCGTCCGGCGGTGAGTTCGCCGTGCCCGTGACCCTCACTCCGGGGCTGCCTGCGGTCGAGGCCTTCACCGAACTCGACATGCCCGAGCAGCTGCTGACCGCCCTCGGCGCCGAGGGCGTGACCACGCCTTTCCCCATCCAGGCCGCGACGCTGCCGAACTCGCTCGCCGGCCGGGACGTCCTGGGCCGTGGCCGGACGGGCTCCGGCAAGACCCTCGCCTTCGGACTGGCCCTGCTGGCCCGTACCGCCGGGCAGCGGGCCGAGCCCCGTCAGCCGCTGGCCCTGGTCCTCGTCCCCACGCGTGAGCTGGCCCAGCAGGTCACCGACGCCCTCACTCCCTACGCCCGCTCGCTGCGGCTGCGGATCGCCACCGTGGTCGGCGGCCTGTCGATCGGCCGGCAGGCGAGCGCCCTGCGCGGCGGCGCCGAGGTCGTCGTGGCCACGCCCGGTCGGCTCAAGGACCTCATCGACCGGGACGACTGCCGGCTGGACCGGGTCGCCGTCACCGTCCTGGACGAGGCCGACCAGATGGCCGACATGGGCTTCATGCCCCAGGTCACCGCGCTGCTCGACCAGGTACGCCCCGACGGACAGCGGATGCTGTTCTCCGCCACCCTGGACCGCAACGTCGACCGGCTGGTCCGCAACTACCTGAGCGACCCCGTCGTCCACTCGGTCGACCCGTCGGCGGGCGCCGTCACCACGATGGAGCACCATGTGCTGCACGTGGAGGACGAGGACAAGCACGCCACGACGACGGAGATCGCCGCCCGCGACGGGCGCGTGATCATGTTCCTGGACACCAAGCACGCGGCGGACCGGCTGGCCAAGAAGCTGCTGGCGGTCGGGGTGCGCGCGGCCTCGCTGCACGGCGGCAAGTCGCAGTCCCAGCGCAACCGGACCCTGGCCCAGTTCAAGGACGGCCACGTCAGCGTGCTGGTGGCGACCAACGTGGCGGCCCGCGGCATCCACGTCGACAACCTCGACCTCGTCGTCAACGTCGACCCGCCCGCCGACCACAAGGACTACCTGCACCGCGGCGGACGCACCGCCCGGGCCGGCGAGTCCGGCACCGTCGTCACGCTGGTGCTGCCCAGCCAGCGCCGGGACATGACGCGTCTGATGGCCGACGCCGGCATCACCCCGCAGACCACCCGGGTCCGCTCGGGAGGCAGCGAACTGAGCCGTATCACCGGTGCTCAGGCGCCCTCCGGCGTGCCCGTCGTCCTCACGCCGCCGCCCACCGCCGAGAACCGTCCCGCGCGCAGCGGCGCGGCGCGCAAGGGCTCCGGCTCGGGCCGCGACGGCGGCGCGCGGGGCAACGGGGGCGGCGCACGGAGCAACGGGGGCAACGGCGGCGCCGAGCACAACGGCTCCGCCCCCCGTCCGCGGCGCGGGCGTCCCGCTCAGGGCCGTCGGCGCTCGGCCGCGGGCGGCAACGGCACGGCCGGCCGCTGAGCCGAGACGGCCCGCTCTTCGCCCCGCCGAAGGCGCGGAAGTGATCGCCCGGTGACGTGATGCGCGTCAGCCGGTCGGCGGCGCGGGCCGGGAGCGTCAGCCGCCGAGCGCGGCGTACGCCGCGTAGGGCAGCAGGATCGCGGGGAGGGTCAGCAGCCGGGGCCGGAGCGGCCGGCCGGTCCGCAGAGGCCCGAGGCCGTCGAAGAGGACGAGCAGCAGGGCGACGAACGCCGAGGACACCACGAGCGCCGGCAGCACGAGGCCGCTGTTCTCGATCTGGTCGTACGTGCACAGATCGAGGTCGCGGCGGTGCAGGTCGCCGTAGTCACAGTGCCCGTGGGCGAGGTACCAGCGCGCGCACAGCACGACGACGGCCGTCGGCAGTCCGATCAGCAGGTGCACCGCGAGCGGCGGCAGCAGGCGGCGCAGGGCGGTGAAGGCGGTGGGCATCCGGTCATCCCACCAGTCCGCCGCCCCACGGGCTGTGACACGGGCCACTGCGCCGGTCGCAGGCCTGTCACAGCCCGTCCCGGCCCCGCCGACCGCCCCGCCGCTCGCGGGAGTTGCTCCGCAGGCCGGCGAGCCCGAGGCCGCCCCCACGAGTACCGGCGGGCAGCCGCAGGCGCTCTGACCCGCTGCCCGCCACCGTGATCTGCCGTGGGTCGCCGTGGCCGGTCACGGCGGACCGCGGCCGGTCGTTCACTGCTCCAGCGCCTCGCGCAGTTCCCCTCGCCGGCGGATCCCCAGCTTCTTGTAGGCGCTGGTCAGATGGGTCTCGACCGTACGGCGGGCCAGGTGCAGCCCGTTCGCTATCTCCGTGTTCGTGCGGCCCTCCGCCGCGAGTTCGGCGATACGGCGCTCGCTGCCGGTGAGGGCCGCCGAGCCGGTGTGCGCCGGGGTCGTGCGGCGGGCGCCCGCGGTGCGCAGGGCGCGCTCCGCATGGGTCAGGAGACGGACGTTGCCCAGACGTTCGGCGCGTTCGGCACCCTCGCGCAGGTGCTCTCGGCCCCTGCCGCGGTCGCCGGCTTCGGTCAGCTGCAGGCCGTGGGCGAGCAGCGAGGCCACCAGCTCCGCCTCGGCCGGGGAGCCGCGCAGCACGGCCACCGCCTCCGCGCCCAGCTCCAGTCCCCGGCGGCCGCGGGTCGCCCGGCCCAGGACGCGCAACGCCCGTCCCATGGTGCGCGGGGTGCCCCACACACGGGCCAGCCGCAGTTCCTCCGCCGCCAGGGTGAGCGCCTCCTGAGGGTTGCCCAGGGCCAGCCGGCACTCCGCGGCCGCCGTCCGCCACGGCGTGACGACGGGGCTGAGGACGGCGCGCGCGGACTGACGGCGGCCGCACTCCAGGAAGTCATGAAGGGCGCCGGGGACGTCCCCCTCGGTGAACCGCAGCACGCCCCGCGCGTACAGGAAGCGGTTCAGCTCCCAGGAGTCGGGAGTGTCACGAAGGTCGAAGGCGTCCGCCAGCCGGCGGGCCTCCTGCGTCCGGCCCGTCTCCACCAGGGCCAGCAGGGTGTGCGCGTCGGCGTTGCCCGGGCCGCCGGGGCCGCGCCGGACGCGGGTCCCGGAGTGGGTCGCGAGCAGGACGCCGTACGCGCCGCGCGCCGCCGCCGTGTCCCACCTGGTGTCCAGCAGGGCCTGGGCCATCGGGTGCAGCAGGGAGGGGTGCTGTCCGGCAAGGCCTCGTTCCACCAGGCGGTCCGCCTCGTCGAGTTCGTCGGCCCACTGGGCCACCGCCGCGACCGTGCCCAGCAGGAACGGCTCGGCGAGGGAGTCGGCGGGCTCGGCCAGCAGGGAGCGCAGGCGTCGCATCGCCTCCCGGGCCGTGATGTCCCCGGCCGTGGCCGCGTACCGCACGAGCAGTGCCCGGCCGGAGGCGCCGACGAGCTCCGGGGAGCGCTCCGCGGTGTCGGTGACCCACCGGTAGGCCTCCCCGCGGACCGTCTGGTCCTGGTCGGACAGGAGCGCGGAAGCCGTCTGCAGCGTGTGGGCCAGGTCGGCGTGGCCGTCCGCCAGCCGGGTCTCCAGCCGGCGCAGCGCCGCCACCGCCGTACGGACGTCGCCGCGGCCGGCGAGGGCGGTGCCCAGAGCGATCGCCGTGCGGACCTGGTCACGGGGGGCGGCGGGCAGGTCCAGCGCCTCGGACAGCCGCGGGATGCCGGCCGGGGCGTCGGCGCCGGCGTACTCCAGCGAGCCGAGCTCCGTGAGCAGGCGTTGGCGCAGGTCGTCGGGCAGCGGCTCCTGAAGGACTCGGCGCAGATAGCGGACGGCGTCGTCGGGGCGTGCCTCGAGGGCGGCGACGGCGGCGGCGTCGCGCAGCACGCGCAGCGCCCAGGGCAGCCCGGCCGGTGCGCTGCCCAGCAACTGCCGTGCCACCGCGTCGACATGGTCGCCGCGGCGCAGCATCGCCTGGGCGGCCGCCCGGTGCGCCTCCTGGCGGCGGGCGGTGGACCAGCCGCCGAGCACGGCGTCCCGCAGGAGGGGATGCGCGTACCGGGGGCGGCCGGACGGGTCGGTGCGCAGCACTCCGAGCCGCGTCATCGCGGTGAACCAGCCGGTGACGCGGGCGGGGTCGGCGCCGCAGGCGTCGGCGACGAGGGCCGCGAGGGCGTTCCCGGGGGCCGCCGGGGCCCCGCTCCCGTCGGCGTCGGGGTGCTCGGCGGATGCGCCTCCGGCGCGCCTGTCGGCCTGCCCGGCGCGCCCGGTCTGCCCGGAGTGCCCGGGGTTCTCGGCCTGCCCGGAGTGCCCGGGGTTCTCGGCCTGCCCGGAGTGCCCGGGGTTCTCGGCCTGCCCGGAGTGCCCGGGGTTCTCGGCCTGCCCGAAACGCTCGGCGTGCCCGAAGGGAGCAGCGTGACCGGAGTGCCCGGCAGGTCCGGCCTGCTCGGCGTGGTGGGCGGTCGTGGCCTCGACGGGCCGGGCCGCGTCGTCCGCGGGTCCGTCCGCATGCTCCGTGCGGTCCGGCGGTTCCAGCGCCGCGAGCGTCCGCGCCACCTCCGCCGTCGCCTGTCCCGCGCTCTCCAGCCACCAGGAGACGGCCGCCGGATAGGACCCCGGGTACAGCGCGGCGCACGTCGTCGGGACGGCCGTCGGCGGCGGGGCGCCGGCGAGGTCGTCGAGGAGGGCGTGCAGGAGCAGGGGGATGCCCGCCCCGGCCCGCACGCTTTCCGCCGTCCACCGGTCCGAGGCGGTCGGGAACGCCGCCCGGACCAGGGCGGACGAACCCTCGTCGGTGAGCGGCGCCAGGGCGTGGGTGCGCACCAGGGACGGCGAGAGGGCATGGGCGAGCCCGGCGGCGTGCGGCGCGATGTCGTACTGACTGCGCTCGGTGGCCACCAGCAGTACCGGTAATCGGTCGATGCGGCGCGCCGCCTCCACGAACCAGCGGCGCGAGGCCTCGTCGGCGAGGTGGACGTCGTCCACGGCCATCATGAGCGGCGCCCGGTCCGCGTACGAACGCAGCAGCCGCCACAGCCGCGCCGCGCTCCCCCGGTCCTCGCCGCCGGGTGCGACGTCCGCGAACTCCGGCACCGGGCCCAGGAGATGCAGGACCGCGGAGAACGGCACCGTGGTGTCCTCGGGCGAGCAGCGGGTGCGCAGGACGCGCAGGCCGAGCCGGCTCGCGTGCGTGGCGGCGGCCTCCAGCGCGGCGGAGCGGCCGGTGCCGGTGGCCCCGCGCAGCAGGACGAGCCGGCCGGCCCCGGCGCGGGCCCGCTCGACCTCCGCGGCGAGCAGGGCGTGGGCGTCGTCGCGTTCCCGCAACGGTCCGGTCATGCCTGCCTCCTGAGGTCGAGTTCGTAGGACTTGTACGGAAAGAGGGCGTGCCCCTCGGCCCGGGTCCACGAGTTCGTTGTGGCGAGGCTCACGAAGTCGCCGAGCGCGCCCGGTCTCACAGCGCTGACCTGCGGCGACACTGCCGGGCCGTGGTGTTCGCGGGCTTGCTCTCGTGGTCGGCCTCGTGGTGCTCCACGATTGCGCGCACCACAGGGGGCGCAGAAGTCTGGACCATACCCACCCGCCACCGGTTCCCGCCGGGCCGCGGGCCCGTGAACATGGGGGAAACGGTTGCTCAGCTCACCTCGGACAACAGAGACCGGCGGCCGGCGGCGGATTCCCGTGGCCGTCCAGGCATCCGACCCGATCTCCCGCGAGGGCGCCGTCAGCCAGTTGCGCGGCCGGCCGGAGGTCGAGGTCCGCGAGGACCTCTCGTCCGCCGCCGGCACGGTGGCGCTGCTCGTCGAGGACACCCTGGACGAGGCGGCGCTGACCCGGCTGCGGCGGATCGTGCGCAGCGAGGGGGCCCGCGCGGTGCTCGTCGTGGGCACGATCCGCGAGACCGAACTGCTGGACGTCATCGAGTGCGGGGTCGGGGCCATCGTCTGGCGCCGGGAGGCCACCGCGCACCGGCTGGTGCAGGCGGTGGTGGCCGCGCAGCGCGGCGACGGCGACCTGCCCGCCGACCTGCTCGGCAGGCTCATCAGCCAGGTGGGCACACTGCACCGCGGTGCGGCGGGCCGGCCCGGCGCCCCTTCCCTGGGGCTCGCGCCCCGGGAGGTGGACGTCCTGCGGCTGGTCGCCGAGGGCCTGGACACCGGAGAGATCGCCAGCAAGCTGTCCTACTCCGAACGAACTGTCAAGAACGTCATGCACGGACTCACGACGCGGTTGCATCTGCGCAATCGGGCGCACGCGGTGGCATATGCCCTCCGGGAAGGCTACATCTGACCGAACGGGCAATCGAATGCGGACACGCGGGCAGGCCGCCCTGCCCGGCCGCCGACCCCGGCGCGCGTGCGCGACGCGGGCCGTCCGGGGCACGATCGGTGAGCGGCGGGCGCGGCAGGGCACACGGGCAAGGCAGTTGAGGAGCGCGACGGTGATCCACGAGGTGGACGAGGTCCTCAAAGGCCTGCTGGAGGGCGGCTCGCTGGCGGGATCCGGCATCGACGTGTCGTTCGAGGCCCCGACCCGCGACTGGGCCGCGCGGCGCAACGCCCCGGTGATCAACACCTACTTGTACGACATCCGCGAGGACGTCTCCCGTCGTCAGCGCGGCCAGATGGCGGTGCGCGACGAGCGGGACATCGTCGTCAAGCGCCGTCAACCGCCGCGCTGGTTCCGGCTGTCGTACCTGGTGACCGCGTGGACGCGGACGCCGCAGGACGAACACCGGCTGCTGTCGGCGGTGTTGGCGACGCTGCTGCCGCGCGAGCTGATCAGCGCCGACGAACTCCCGCGCTCTCTGCGAGCGCTGGGCCTGGCGATGCCGGTGACGGTGGCCGGCATCCAGACCGAGTCCCGGTCCCTCGCCGAGATCTGGTCCGCCCTGGGCGGCGAGCTCAAACCGTCCCTGGACCTGGTGGTCACCGCGCCGTTCCCGGCCTACCCCGAGTACGACGCCGGGCCGCCGGTCACCGAGGGCGCCGTCGTCCGCGTGCGCGGCATCGACGGCGACCCCCCGGAGTCCGGCGAACGCGCCCACCGCCCCCACCAGGTGGCCGCCGCCCGCGAGGCCCGCGAGGCCGCGTCCCGCCGCCCGGACCAGCGGTGACCGGACCAGCGGTGAACGGGGCGCACACGGAGCAGGACGACGTCGCCGCCCCCGAGTACACCGTCCTGCCCGCCGCCTCCGCGGGCACCATCCCGTCGACCGCCTCCGCGACCGCGGACACCGCCGCGCCGGACGGGACCGCCGCGCTGCTCGCCCGGCTCGCCGCGCTGCGGGACGGGGTCGGCGTGCTGGTCGACCATCGCGCCGCCGGCGACCCCACCGCCGCCGACCCGCTGCGCGGCCTGTACCTCTCGGACGAGGCGGTACGCCACTACCTCACGGGCGGGACGCCCGAACCCGCCGACGGCCTCCTCCCGGCCGGCCACGACGCCCTCACCGGCCTCGCCGTCCGGCTCCGCCTGACCGACCTGGACGCCGCGATCCTCCTCGTCGCGCTGGCACCCGACCTGGACCGGTCCTTCGAACCGCTCTACGGCTACCTCAACGACGACGTGAGCAGACGGCGCGCCACCGTGGGACTCGCCCTCGACCTGTGCGGGACGCCCGCCCACCTGGCTCCGGCCCGTGCCCGGTTCCACGCCTCGGCGCCACTGCGCGCGTACGGACTGCTGGACGTCGAGGAGCCCGAACGGCCCTTCCTGTCACGCTCGTTGCGCGTACCCGACCGGCTGCTCGGCCATCTGCTGGGCGACGACACCCCGGACCCCGCACTGCACGGCCGGCTGCACCCGCTGCCCCCGCCGCTGCCGGAGGACGAGGAGCTCGCCGGCCGGCTGGCACAACGGCTGCGCACGGGCCGTCCGTTCACCGCCTACCTGCGCGAACACCGGGAGGGCGACGGCCTCGCCGCGATCGGCTCCGCCCTGCGGACAGCAGGCGTCGACGCCCTGCGCTTCACCGGCGCCGAGGACCACGTCCCCGCGCTGCTGCGCGAGGCGCGCCTCGGCGGCCGGGCGGTGGTCCTGTCCGGCCTGCCGGACCGGCCGGGTCCGCTGATCGACGCGCTGGCGGACGCACCCGACGTCACCGTGCTGCTCACCGACCCGCGCCCCTACGACCCGCACTGGACGGCCCGCGACCCGCTCGTGCTGGAGGCCCCCCGCCGCCGGGCAGGCGGGACGGCGGCCTGGGCCGCGGCGCTCGACGCGGCGGGCGGCCCCGTCGCGCCCGGCTTCGACCTCGCCGCCACCGTCGCCCCCTACCGCCTCGGCGGCGAGCGGGTCGCGCGGGCCGCGCACGCCGCCGCCGCCCTGGCCGCGTTCGAGGGCGGCCCGCTCACCGCCGGCCATGTGCGGCGCGCCGCCCGGCAGCAGTCGGCGTCCGGGCTGGAACAGCACGCGCGCCGGATCCGGCCCGACGTCGGCTGGGAGGACCTCGTCCTGCCCGAGCGGCCACTGACCCAGCTGCACGAACTGGCCCTGCGCGCCCGGCACCGCGACCGCGTCCTCGGCGACTGGCGGCTCAGCGCGGGAGGCGGGCGCGGCCGGGGCGTGCTCGGTCTGTTCGCGGGCGAGTCCGGCACCGGCAAGACGCTGTCCGCCGAGGTCGTCGCCGCCGAACTCGGGCTCGACCTGTACGTCGTCCAGTTGTCCTCGGTCGTCGACAAGTACGTCGGCGAGACCGAGAAGAACCTGGAGCGCATCTTCACCGAGGCCGACCGTACCGACGCCGTGCTGCTCTTCGACGAGGCCGACGCCGTCTTCGGCAAGCGCTCGGAGGTCAAGGACGCGCACGACAAGTACGCCAACATGGAGAGCGCCTACCTGCTCCAGCGACTGGAGTCCTTCGACGGCATCGCGCTGCTCACCACCAACCTGCGCGCCAACATCGACGAGGCGTTCACCCGCCGCCTCGACCTCGTGGTCGACTTCCCGTTCCCCGACGCAGGCCAGCGGCTCGCGCTGTGGCGGCACGGGCTCGCCCATGTGCCGTGCGTGGCCGGCGTCGACCCCGAGCCGCTGGCCAGGGACTTCGAGCTGGCCGGGGGCTCGATCCGCAGCGCGGTCGTCACCGCCGCCTATCTCGCCGCCGGACGCGACGAGCCGGTCGGCGACGGCGACCTGCTGGAGGGGGCCCGCCGCGAGTACCGCAAGGCGGGCCGCCTGGTGCCGGGTGAGGCCAACTGGTAGACGCCGCAAGGCGTTTTTGGGCCGATGCCGGTTCGTGCCGGTGCGGTCTGCGGCGCCGTCGCGGTGGTGCCGGGCGTCGGCCGGCGGGGACGGTCGGGCGACGCCGGGCGGGGACGGTCGGAAAAGAGCCGGGCACGACCGCTCGCCCCAGGGGGACGGCCGGCCGTGCCCGGTGAGCCCGCTCAGACCGTGAAGCGGACGGCCTCCAGCTGGAGCCGGTCCTGCATCGGGCTGCCGCCGTAGATCCAGTCGCCCGGCTTGGTGCATCCGTTGCCCAGCCAGCCCCGGTCCTTGATGTGCGGGTTCTGGCAGACGGAGCCCTCCTTCGTCTTGATGGTGAATCCCTCCATGACCGACACCGCCGGCTTGCTGGAGCCCATGTACATGTCGACGCCGTCGGACGCCTTCGACCACTTGTCGCCGGTCAGCCAGCCGCCGTCCACATGAGCGGCGTTGCCCGTGACGCCGCCCGTCCGGGCCGTGGCGATGTTGAGGGCCTTGATGGCCAGGCCCTTGCCGGTGGTGCCGGCGATCGCGCCGTCGCAGACCGGGTCCTGCCAGCCCTTGTCCTCCACGTACGCGCGGTAGCAGATGTGCCGCCCGTCGCTGCGCGCCGCCAGCTTGTTCACGGCGACGGCCGCGGTCTCCTTCTTGGGCGGCGCCGGCTTCTTCGACTCCTCGCCGCCGCCACCGCCACCGCCGGCGCCGCCGTCGCCCGCCTGGTTGCTCACCGGGGCCTCGGGCACCTGCGGGGCCGTCGGGGTGGGCACCAGGGGCGGTGGGGCGGGCGTGGCCGAGGGGCTGGGCGCCAGCGTGTTGACGTCCGCCTGCGCGACCTTCTCCGACGCCAGGCTGCGCACCTGCGGCTTGTAGGCCAGCCAGATCATGACGAACGCGATCGCCAGGGCCACGGTGAGGCTGAGCGCCGTGGCCAGCCAGCGCGGCAGGAACCCGCGCTGCACGAACGTGCCGTCCACCGACAGCGGCACCGCGCCCGACCGCTGCACGTTCAGCGTGTACGGCTGCTCCTCCTTCGACCCGAACCAGATGATCCGGCGGGGCCGCAGCGTGGTGTCGACGAACACCGCGCGCCCCGGCTCGATCTGGACGCTGCCCGGCTGGAGGTCGTACGAGAGCCGGTCGCCGGTGTCGCTGCCGCTCAGCGAGGCGGTGACGCGGGTGTTGCCGATGTTGTCGACGGCGAGCCGGGGCCGGCCCCGGAAGCGTCCCTTCACGGTCGGCGGCACCAGTTCGGCCCGCACCTCCGTGAACGGCGTGACCGTCAGGTTCCCCTCCGGCACGGTCACCGCGTCCGGATGTTCGGTCGGCGTGATGCGCACCGCGTAGGGGTTGGGGCCGGCCGTCGCGTCCGGCGTGCGCGGCGGCGCGAACGTCAGCTCCACCGTCCCCGTCGTCCCCGGATACAGCCGCAGCGTCGGCGGCTCCACCGTCGTCCACGGCGCGACCGCGCCCACGGGCTCGAAGCGGTACTCGTCGACCACGTCGCCGGTGTTGCGCACGCGCAGCCGCACGGTCGCCCTGCTGCCGGGATCGACGGTGACGGAAGAGGGTTCCAGGGAAGTCCACAGGCTCACGCGCCGACGCTACGGGGAGGGCGCGTCCGGCGTCAGAGGCGGAAGGGCAGGCCACCCTGCCCGCCGACCCCCGGCCGACTGCCCGGAAGTCCCCGGGAACCCCCGAAGTCCCGGGCCCCCGGTCCGGCCCCGGCCGGGGCGGGCGGGGTGGTGCGGCGGTGACAGGGGGCGCGGCCGTGCCGACGGGCGGGCGCGGCCGGCACGGGACTGCCCGCGGGGGCAGGCGAAGTGCCCCGGAGTGTGCACCGGGGGACGTTTCGGCGTACGCGCTTCGCGCGTGACGGTGAGAACGTCCTGACGCGTACCCCGAGGAGAGCACAGCATGCCGTCCTACCTGTCGCCCGGCGTATACGTCGAGGAGGTGGCCAGCGGCTCCCGCCCGATCGAGGGGGTGGGCACCTCGGTGGCGGCCTTCGTCGGGCTCGCCCCGACCGGCCCGCTCAACGAGCCGACCCTGGTGACCAACTGGACCCAGTACGTGGCGGCTTTCGGTGACTTCACCGACGGCTACTACCTCGCGCACTCCGTGTACGGGTTCTTCAACAACGGCGGCTCGGCGGCCTACGTCGTCCGCGTGGGCGGCTCGCCCGCCGGCGCCGCCGGGGACGCCAAGTCCCCCGCCGCGGTGGCCGGTCCGGGCTCCGCGCCCGCCGCGCTCCCGGCCGGCGAGCCGAAGCAGCTCGGCACCTTCACCGTGACGGCGCTGGCGTCGGGCGACAGCGGCGGCCCGCTGAGCGTCGAGGTCGCCGACGCCGAGGGCGAGGGCCCCGCCGAGCGGTTCAAGCTGATCGTCAAGGACGGCGACAAGCCCGTCGAGACCTTCGACGTGAGCGCGAAGAAGGGCAACCGCTCCTACGTCGTCACGCAGGTCAAGGAACGCTCCAGGCTGATCACCGTGGCCGAGGCCGCGCCCGCCGCGCAGCTGGCCCGGCCGGAGAACCAGACGGTCGCCCTGCCGGCCGCGCCCTCCGCCGCCCCCGCCGCGCCGACGCAGGAGAACGCCCCGGTCGGCCCCGCGCAGTACCTGGGCGACAGCTCGGACCGCACCGGCTTCGGCGGCCTGGAGGCCGTCGACGAGGTGTCCATGGTCGCCGTCCCCGACCTCATGGCCGCCTACCAGCGCGGCGCGATCGACCTGGAGTCCGTCAAGGCCGTCCAGCTCGGCCTGATCGCGCACTGCGAGCTGATGGGCGACCGCGTCGCGATCATCGACCCGCCGCCCGGCCTCAACGCGCGTCAGATCCGCGTCTGGCGCCAGGAGACGGCCGGTTACGACTCCAAGTACGCGGCGCTGTACTACCCGTGGATCAAGTCCTTCGACCCGGCGGCGGGCCAGGCCCGGCTGATCCCGCCGAGCGGCCACGTGGCCGGCGTGTGGGCCCGCAACGACTCCGAGCGCGGCGTCCACAAGGCCCCGGCCAACGAGGTCGTCCGCGGTGCGGTGGACCTGGAGATCCAGATCACGCGCGGCGAGCAGGACCTGCTCAACCCGATCGGCGTCAACTGCATCCGCGCGTTCCCCGGCCGCGGCATCCGCATCTGGGGCGCCCGCACGCTGTCCTCCGACCCGGCCTGGCGCTACCTCAACGTCCGCCGGTACTTCAACTACCTGGAGGAGTCGATCCTGATCGGCACCCAGTGGGTGGTGTTCGAGCCGAACGACCACGCCCTGTGGGCCCGGATCCGGCGCAACGTCTCGGCGTTCCTGGTGAACGAGTGGCGCTCGGGCGCGTTGTTCGGCGCCCGCCCCGAGGAGGCGTTCTACGTCAAGTGCGACGAGGAGTCCAACCCGCCGGAGTCGGTCGACCTCGGCCGGGTGGTCTGCGAGATCGGCATCGCGCCCGTGAAGCCCGCCGAGTTCGTGATCTTCCGCCTGGCCCAGTTCCAGAGCGGCAGCGGGGAGCTCGAGGAGTAGCCGAGCGGGCCGTCGCCCCCTCCCTCCGGACCCGTACCGCTCCGCAGTCAACTCCCTTAGAAGGAAAGCCAGATGAGTCTCCAGCCGGGTGACGCCCTCACTTCACACAATTTCGGCCTGCAGATCGACGGCGTGATGGTCGAGTACCTCGCCGAGGTCAGCGGCCTCAGCATCGAGCAGGACGTCATCGAGTACCAGCAGGTCTCCGCCCAGGGGAAGCCCGTCACCAAGAAGCTGCCGGGCGTGAAGAAGGCCGGCACCTGCACGGTCGTGCGCGGCATGACCCAGTCCGCGGCGTTCAACCAGTGGATCACCGAGTCGATCAACGGCGTGATGGGCACGGCCCGCAAGAACGCCACGATCATGGTCATGGACTACATGAACAACCCGGTCAAGCGGTACAACATGCGCAACGCCTGGTGCAGCAAGATCGACACCAGCACCGTCAAGGCGGGCGAGGCGTCCGCGCTGACCGAGACCGTGACGATCACGTTCGAAGAACTGGTCATCGAGTAATGCGGCGTACGGCTGTCCGGGCGGCGGCGGGCGGGGAGCCGCAGGAGGCGCTCCCGGCCACCGCCGTGCCCGAGTCCGCACCGGCCGCGGTCCCCGCCGCGGTCCCCGCACCGGCGGCGTACCGGCTGCAGACGGAGTTCCCCTTCGAACTGCCGCGCGGCTATGTCGACGAGGCGGGCACGGTCCACCGCGAGGGCGTGATGCGGCTGGCGACGGCGCGGGACGAACTGGTCCCGCTCCGCGACATCCGCGTCCAGGAGAATCCGGCGTACCTGTCGGTGGTCCTGCTCGGCCGGGTCATCACCCGGCTCGGCACGCTGCCCCTCGTCCACGACGGGATCGTGGAGAACATGTTCGCCTCGGACCTGGCGTTCCTCCAGGACTTCTACCGCCAGGTCAACGCCGAGGGGCACACCCGCGCCTCGGTGCGCTGCCCCCACTGCTCGGAGCCCTTCGAGGTGGAACTCGGCGGGAGCCGCCTGGGGGAATCGTGACGTACGCGACCGACCGGCTGCACGAGGAGATCGCGTACGTCGCCTACCACTTCCACTGGAGCCAGGACGACATCCTGGACCTGGAACACCACGACCGGCGCCGCTACGCCGACCAGATCGCTTCCCTGGTGACCCGGGGCGGGGCGGAGGGCTGAGGCATGGGGTTCCTGGAACGACTGCGCGGCGGACGCGGGGGGCGCGGGGAGCCCGCCCAAGGCGGGAAGACGGGCGGCTCGGATCTCGGTGGCGTCGGCGCGGGAGCGCCGACGCCGGCCGGCGGGCCCGTCGCCGCTGCCGGTTCCGGCACCGGTCCGGTGGGGGACGGCGGTTCGGTGGGGGACGGCGGTTCGGGGGCGCGCGTCGTCCAGGCCGCCTGGCCCTCGCTCCCGCCCATCCGGCGGACGACGGCCACAGGACCGTCGGGCGTCGCCGACGCCGGGTTCGGCGGCCGGCTGGCCACCTGGCAGAACCCCTCCTTCATGGACGTCCGCTCCCACACGGTGCTGGACGCGGCTCCCGGCGGCCTGATGAGCAGCCTGCGGGCGACTCCCGCGGCCACGGAGGCGGAGCCCGAACGGCCGGCCGCACCGCCCCGGGCGACACCGCTGCAACGCACGCCCTCGTCATCGCAGCCTCAGACGCCGACGGCTCCGGGACTGCTGCCTGCTCCGGCCCAGGGCCCGGCCCCGGACCGGCTCGGCCCCGCCGGTGCGCCCGGCCCGTCGTCGTCGTACTCGTACTCGTCCTCGTTCTCTTCGCCCTCGGCCTCGTCCTCGGCGTCGTCGAGCGCGTCCGCGCGCCCGTCCGTGGCGACGGCCCCGGCTCCTCCGGACGTCCCGGTGGTCGCCGCCCGTCCGGCGCAGACGTCCCGTCCCGCCGCCGTCTCCCCGGCGCGGGGCATCCGGGTGTCGCCCGCCGCCCCGCCTCCGGCGCGGGACCCGGCCCCGTTGACCAGGTCGACGTCCACGCCGGTCCAGCGGCGGACGCTGCCCGCCCGGGCGGCGACCGCCGCACCGTCCGCCGAGACGGGCGCGGCGCAGGCCTCGGGCCGGGCCACAGGCGCCGAGAGCGCCGGCCCGACGACCGCCGAGGAACCGGCTCCGGGCCCGCGAGCCGCCACCGCCGCGGGTTCCGACGGGTCGACGACGGCGGACGGTACGCCTCCCGCGCCCTCGGGCGTCGAAGGTCGGCCGACGGCGGTCCAGCGGGCGGCGGCACCTTCGCCGACACCCTCGCCCTCGCCCTCGCCTTCGTCCTCGCCCTCGCGTGAAGGCGCCGGGCCCACCGTCCCCGTCTCCCGGGCGGCAGACGGGTCCCCGGCCGGTTCGCGCCCGGTCGCACTCCAGCGGACGGCGGCCGACCGGCATGAGGCGGCCGCGCCCGGCAGCAACGGCAGCAACGGCACGGAAGACAGGGCCACGGGCACGGCCATGGGCCGACCGGTCGTGGCGCAGCGGGCAGTCGAGGACCGGCAGGGAGCCATGCCGGCACCGACAGCGTCTGCGGCACCAGCACCGGCAGCGCCCGGCGGTGCCCGTGCGGGAGACAGGCCTGCGGCCGCCCGCCGGTCGGTGGAGGTCCAGCGGGCGGTGAGCCGACAGGACGCCGCCGCGCCCGACGGCTCCCGCGCGGGACAGGGGCGTACGCCCGCCCACCGTCCGGTGGAGATCCAGCGGACGGCGACCCCGCGTCGATCCGCCTCGTCCGACGCCTCTCCCGCGGAACACGGCCGCCCCACAACCGGCGTTACCCGTGCGGAAGGCGGCCCGGTGTCCGCACCGCGGCCGGTCGAGCCGCGGCGAGCGGCACCCCGCGACGAAACGGCCGCGCCCAGCAACTCCCGTGCCACAGACCGACCCTCGGCGCCCGCCGCACCCTCCACGCCTGCCCCACCGCCGGTCCCGCTCCAGCGAGCGGTGACCCGGCACGCGGCGGACGTCACCGACGCCGGCCCGGCGCCGCTGAAGCGGGCGGTGCCGGGTGCGGGCCGCGACGCCGGCACGGCTTCCGCTTCCTCCGCTTCCTCGGCGGTGAGCGGTGTCGCGCCCGTCGTCGGCCCCACCTCCGCCCCTCCTGTCCCGGCGATCCCTGAGGTCTCCCGAGGAACAGCGCGGCCTCCCGCGGTCTCCGCCGGTCGGGGCGCGGCGACGGTTCCGTCCGCCGGCGCTCACTCCGTCCAACGCGCGGTCGCGGGGCATGCGGTGCCGCCGTCCCCGAGCGGCGCTCCCGGCCCCTCCTCTCCCTCCGCGCCCCGGCCGTCCGCCGTGTCCCGTTCCTCCGCCGTGCCCGCCCCGCGCTCCGACGGGGCCGTGCCGCCTGCCCCGGTGAGCGGACGGGCCGCTCCCGCCTTCGGTCCCGCCCCCGTGCCCTCCGGGTCCCGCACCGGGTCGTCGGCCGACCGCGATTCCGGACCCGTTTCCGGCGCGGCCCCTCTTCACGGCTCCCTCGCCTCGCCCTCGCCCGCGTCCCCTTCCTCACCCTCGCCCTCGCCCTCTTCCGCTGCTTCCTCTCCCGCCGCCCCGCCCTCGGGCGGCAGCGGGCCTGCGACGCCCCTGGGCGTCCAGCGAGTGGCGACTCCGTCCGGCGCGGTCCCCGGGTCGCCGTCGGGCGAACCGGCCGGGACCCGGCCCCCTGCGACGGGCAACCCGGTTCCGCCGCCTGCCGGTTCGGCTCTCCCGCCCTCCTTCGCACGCCCCGCCGCCGGCCCGCCGCAGACCTCCGTCGGTTCCACGGCCGCGTCCGCGACCCCCGGGCCGACCGTTCAGCGGACCCCGGCCGGCCCCACCCCGCCCCGACGTCGGGCGGGCCTCGGCGCCCCGACGAACGTCCCCGCACCGGTCCCGCCGACGACGCCTGTCGCCACCGGCCCGGTGCCCGCGACGCCCCCCGGCCTCAAGGCCCCCACCGCCCCCTCCGCCCCCTCCTCCCCCTCATCTTTCGACACCCCCCGTGCACGACCGGAGACGGCCCAGCGCTCGTCCACCCCTCTCGGCGTCCCCGTGCAGCGCGGCGTCGCGCCGACGCCCGCCGCGCGGCCCGCCGCCTCCGTCCCCGCACGCCCCCTGCTGGGCGCCCCGCTCTCCGGCCGCCCCGCCGACACCCGGCCGCTCGAGACACCGGGCGGCGTTCCCGTCACGCCTCAGAGCGCTCCACGTACGACGACGACCGGTCCCGCGCCGACGGCCCCGGTGGTGCAGCGCACCGCCGCGACGCCCCGCCTTCCACAACCCCCGCGCCCTCCAACGCCGTTCGCTTCCGCCCCCATAGCCCCCGTGGCCCCCCTGCCCTCCATGGCCCCGGCGGCCCCGGCGGCCCCCCTCGGCGTCCAGCCACTCCACCAGCCGTCACCCGGCGGGATGCCGTCAGCCCCTGCCTCGGCCCCCATCGGCGGGCTCCTCCCCCACCGAGCGGGCCCCGCGCCGACGGCCGTCCGCCCGTCGGCGGCCACGTCCGCGCTCCCGGTGCAGCGCCGCACGGTCCCGGCCGCGCCGCCGGTCCCCGTCCAGCTGCGCCGCACCGCACCCGGCAGCCCCTCGCGCCACCCCGTCGCCCGCCCGTATCCCACCCCCGCACCCCCTCCCACGTCATCCGCGCCCGCGCCCACGCCCGCCTCCACGGCCCCGGCAGCCCCCGCGCGCCCCGTCGTGCAGCGCAGCGCGTCGCCCGCGCCGGCATCCCTCCCCATGCCCACGCCCATGCCCATGCCCATGCCCACGCCGCTGCCCCTCCCGGCGCCCACCGCCGCCCCCCTCGCCGTCCAGCGCACCGCCCCCGCGCCGGCCCTGCCCAAGTCGCCGCACCCGCCGTCCGGCGAGACCAGGCACGCCTCCTCGACGTCGGCGTCGACGTCGACGTCGGCGTCGGCGTCGGCGTCGGCGTCACCGACCTCCGCGGCGGAGCGTGAGGCGTCGGGTCAGGCGCAGCCGGAAGCACGGCCCGGGTTCGATCCACGGGCCCTCACCGACTTCCAGCTCGACGAGCTGACGCACCGTCTGACCGGACGCATCACCCGCCTGCTGCGCACCGAACTGCGGCTCGACCGCGAGCGGATCGGCAGGCTCCGCGACCCCCGCCGCTGACCCCGCCGCCACCGACCCCAGCCGATGCCCACCCGCCACTGACCCGCCCCTCCCGACCAGGACGCCCACCCGACCACGACGCCCGCCCGACAAGCCCGCGCCTCCCCTCCCCGCCCCTCCCCGACGCCCCCTTCTCCCGGAAAGGCCAGGCCCCGATGCCCTCCGATCTCGACCCGGGCTCCACCGTCTTCTTCACCCTGACCATCGACGGCGAGAGCCTCGGCTTCTTCAACGGGTGCGAGGGTCTCTCGTCCCAGGTGGAGATCGAGCACCGTCAGGAGGGCGGCAACAACGGGTTCGTCTGGCAGCTGCCCTCGCGGGTGACGTTCTCCACGATCCGGCTGACCCGGCCCCTCACCCCGGACACCACCAAGGTCGCCAAGTGGATCTCCTCGGTCACCACCGGGGTGACCCGCCCGACCGCCCAGATCGCGGCACTGCGCGCGGACGGCTCGGAGGTCGCCCGCTGGGGCCTGATCGACGTGCTTCCGGTCAGCTGGCAGGGCCCGTCGCTGAACCCGGACAGCCCGGGCGTGGCCACGGAGGTTCTGGAGATCACCCACCACGGCTTCACCGACTAGCGGGGCACGCAGAGCAGGCAGCACAGGCAGCACAAGCAGCGCAGGCACAGCAGGCAGCGCAAGCACAGCAGGCAGAACACCCAACAGGACGAGGACGTCATGGCCAAGGGAAGCAAAGGCGGCGCCGGCAAGAGCCTGGTCCGTGCCACCCTCGCGATCCACGAACCGCCGGTCGGCACCAGCACCACCCCCGGCGGACTGATCAGGTCCTTCGGGTTCGACTTCAACCCGGCGCAACTGCAGCTGGGCCGCCGGGCCCAGTGGAAGGTCACCCCCACCGCGGCGGTCCGGGACGGCTCCGTGCCGGAGTTCATGGGCCCCGAGCCGCGCGAGATGACCGTCGAGATCTTCCTCGACACCTCCGACCAGCCCGGCAGCAACACCGTGCTGAAGAAGGTGGAGTCGCTGCTGGAGTGCTGCGAGGTCACCACCAAGAGCATCGCCGCCAAGCAGCCCTCCCCGCCCTGGGTGGTGTTCCAGTGGGGTTCGTTCTCCACGGCCCGCTTCACCGCCTACGTCAGCAGCATCGACGTCACGTACTCGCTGTTCGGCACGACCGGCGTCCCGATCCGCGCCACCTGCCAGGTGCGCCTGCACGAGATCCCCAGCAAGACGAAGGGCCAGAACCCGACCTCGGGCGCGCTCACCGCACAGCGGGTGCACCGGGTCGTCGCCGGCGACTCGTTGCAGTCCCTGGCCTGGCGCGAGTACGGCGACGCCGCCGCGTGGCGGTCCATCGCGGAGGCCAACGGCATCGACGACCCGTCCCGGCTGCCCAACGGCGTCGAGCTCGTGCTGCCCGCCGTCGAGGAGGTGCGCTACTAGTGGTCCAGGCCGCGTTCTCCAGCGTCATCCAGGTGACCCTCGGCGACAGCCCCCTCCCCGTCGACATCGCGCCACTCCTCGTCGAGGGCTGGGTCGACCAGGGTCTCGGCGTGCCGGCCGCGTTCCGGCTCACCTTCCGCGACCCCGCACGTCTCGTCCTGGGCAAGCTGAAGGTCAAGTTCGGCACCCCCGTCGTGCTCACCCCGATCGCCGACGGCAAGGGCGCCTCCGACCCGCTCTTCACCGGCGAGGTGTGCGGTCTGGAGGCCGACTACGACGGCATCGGCACCTTCACCGTCATCCGCGGCTACGACTTCGGCCACCGGCTGATGCGCCAGCGCCGCGTCGCCGCCTACCGCAACCAGAGCGCCTCCGACATCGTCCGCAAGCTGGCCGCGCAGGACGGCGTCCCGACCGGGAAGATCCAGTCGACCAAGACGGTCTACGAGTTCATCAGCCAGGCCAACGTCACCGACTGGGACTTCCTCGCCCGGCTCGCCGACGAGAACGAGATGGTCATGTCGGTGGACGCGAAGGGGAAGCTCCAGTTCGTCAGGCCCGAGCCGGCGTCCGGCGCCCCGCCCACCTCCACGCCCGGCGACAAGAGCCCCTTCGTCCTCGAGGCGGGCAACGACATCCTGCGTCTGCGCGCCGCCGTCACCGCCGCCGAGCAGGTCGCCACGGTCGAGGCGCGCGGCTGGGACGTGACGACGAAGAAGAAGCTCACCGCCACCTCGCCCGCGAAGACCAACCCGGGCATCAGCATCGGGACGACGCCCGGTGAGGCCGCCGCCAAGTTCAAGCCGGCCAAGCTGGTCGACGCGCAGACGCCGTACGACCGGCAGTCGGAGGTGAAGTTCGCCGCCGAGGCCCTCGCCGACGACGTCACCGGCTCCTTCGCCGAGCTCGAGATCGTCGCGTACGGCGCCCCGGAACTGCGCCCCGGACTGCCCGTCACCCTCGCCGACGTCGGCGCCCCCTTCGAGGGCAAGTACACCGCCACCTCCGTACGGCACGTCTTCGGCGACGGCAGGCACTACGAGGTCTGGGTCACCGTCAGCGGACGGCAGTGGCGCTCCCTGTACGGGCTCGCCTCCGGCGGCGGGGGCGTCCAGAACGGCCTGAACCTGCCCGGCACCGCCAACGCCCTGGTCACCGACGTGGGAGACCCGCTCAAGCAGGGACGCGTCAAGCTCCAGTTCCCCTGGCTCGACGACGCCTACGTCAGCGACTGGACGCGCGTGGTGCAGTGGGGCGGCAAGCGCGGCGGCTCGATCTTCCCGCTCGACGTCGGCGACGAGGTGCTGGTCGGCTTCGACCGGGGCGCCCTGGACCACCCGTACGTCATCGGCGGCCTCTACAACGGCAGGGACAAGCCCACCCCCGTCAAGGACGTCCCCCTGCACGACGGCGCCCGGCAGCGCGCCTCCCGGCACACCCTGTCCGACCGCGAGGGCAACCGGCTGGACCTGCTCAGCCAGCGCACCGGCGGCAAGCGGGGCGTACGGCTCACCAGCGGCGACGACAAACTCGTCATCAACCTGGACCGGGCGCAGACCGAGATCACCGTGGACAGCAAGGGCACCGTCAGCATCACGGGCAGCCGCTCGGTGTCCGTCAAGGCGGGCACCGACCTCACCCTCAGCGCGGGCCGCAACATCGCCATCAGGAGCGGCGGCTCCCTCACCCTGCGGGGCAGCCTGGTCAACATCAGGTCGATGACGGGCATGGTGTCGGTGGACGCGGCGGGCCTGCTCAACCTCAAGGCGGGCGGCGCCGCCACTCTCAGCGCGGGCGCCGCTCTCCAGATCAACTCGACCGCCAACGTGGGCATCCGGGCCGCGACCCTCACGCTCCAGGGCGTGGTCATGGTCAACGCCAAGCCGTACCCGCTGCCGTGACGGGCAGTCCGCACGCCGTGAGAACCAGGAGAAGGCAGGTGGCCCTCTGATGGCCGAGCAATTCGTCGGATCGGGCTGGGCGTTCCCGCTCCGCATCGGCCCCACCGGGGGCATCGCCCTGGTCAGCGGGGAGCGTGAGATCGAGGAGGCGATCCGGCTGATCCTCGCCACCGCGCCGGGCGAACGCCCCATGCGCCCCGAGTACGGCTGCGCCATCCACGACCTGGTCTTCGCCCCGGTCAACGAGGCGACGGCCGGGCGCATCCAGCACGAGGTGTACACCAGCCTGGACCGCTGGGAGCCGCGCATCGAGGTCAACGACGTCGAGGTCACCGCCGGCGCCGAACAGGGCGTGCTGTTCATCGACGTCCGCTACTCCATCCGCGGCACCAACAACCCGCGCTCTCTCGTCTTCCCGTTCTACGTCATTCCGTCCCACGACGAGCCGGGCGACCCCGGCTCCTCCGGTACGGCCTCCGAAAGCGACCGCTGATGGCCCTGCCCTCCCCCAATCTGGACGACCGCCGCTTCCAGCAGTTCGTCGACGACGCCAAGCGCTACATCCAGCAGCGCGCGCCGGAGTGGACCGACCACAACGTCTCCGACCCGGGCGTGACCCTCGTCGAGACGGTCGCCCACATGGCCGACCAGATCGTCTACCGACTCAACCGCGTCCCCGAGAAGAACCATCTCGCCTTCCTCGACCTGGTCGGCATCCGGCTCTTCCCGCCGTCCGCCGCCCGCACGGAGGTGACGTTCTGGCTGTCGGCGCCCCAGGAGGAGCCGGTGCTCCTGCCGGTGGGCACGGAGGTGGCGACGGTCCGCACCGAGAGCGAGGACGCGGTCGTCTTCGCCACGGAACGCGAACTCGTCGTCGTGCCGTGCCAGTT
The DNA here is from genome assembly GCF_014649655.1 of Streptomyces humidus. Lineage (GTDB taxonomy): Bacteria > Actinomycetota > Actinomycetes > Streptomycetales > Streptomycetaceae > Streptomyces > Streptomyces humidus. The sequence goes on from NZ_BMTL01000004.1 coordinate 39,297, forward strand.
GAACCGTCTGGTCGTGCAGCACCAGGGCGAGCCGGTCGCCGACCGGACCGCCGACCTCGCCGAGGGCAAGGACCTGCTGTGCTTCGCCGAGGCGCCGCGCCCCGGCGACTGCATGCTGTTCGGGCTGAGCGCGGCCGTCCCGCACTGCGCGGTGGTCCTGGAGCTGGACAGCCGCGTCGACGGCGTCGGCGTCGACCCCCGCCAGCCCCCGCTGCTCTGGGAGGCCTGGACCGAGGACGGCTGGCAGGAGTGCGAGGTCGACCGCGACGGCACCGGCGGCCTCAACCGCCCCGGCGAAGTCGTCCTGCACGTCCCCGGCGGCCATGTGCTGTCCCGCTCCGGCGGCCAGGAGGCGGGCTGGCTGCGCTGCCGCGTCACCGAGCCCCTCACCGGCCAGCCCTTCTACACCACGTCGCCGACCGTGCGCTCCGCGGAGGTCTTCACGGTCGGCGGAACCGCCCCGGCCGTGCACGCCGAGACCGTCCACGACGAGGCGCTCGGCGAGTCCACGGGGCTGCCCGGCCAGCGCCTCGCCCTCGTCCACGCCCCCGTGGTCGGCGACGACCCGCCCCTGCTCCTGCAGACCGCCGAGCACGAGGGCTGGACGGACTGGCAGGTCGTCCCGCACTTCGCCGCCTCCGGCCCCAAGGACCGCCACATCACCCTGGACGCGGCCACCGGCGAGATCGCCTTCGGCCCGTCCGTGCGCGAACCCGACGGCCGCCTGCGCCAGTACGGCGCGGTCGCCCCCAAGGGCTCGGTCATCCGCGCCCGCCGCTACCGCACCGGCGGCGGCCGCGCGGGCAACGTGGCCCGGGGCGCGGTCCAGGTGCTGCGCACGTCCGTCCCCTACGTGTCGGAGGTCGTCAACCGCGAGGCCGCGCGCGGCGGGGTCGACGGCGAGACGGTCGAGGAGGCGAAACTCCGCGCGCCGATCACGCTGCGCGCCCAGGAGCGGGCGGTGACCCTGCGCGACTACGAGGAGCTGGCCCGGCGCGCCGCCCCCGAGACCGCCCGCATCACCTGTCTGGAGGGCGAGCCCGACGAACACGGCTCGTACGCGGTGCGGGTCCTGGTCGTCCCGCAGGCGGTGCCCGACCCCGGCGGCCGGCTGCGCTTCGAGCAACTCGTCCCCGGCGACACCCTGTTGGACCGCATCACCCGCCATCTCGACGAACGCCGCCTGATCGGCACCCGGCTGGCGGTCGGCCCGCCCTTCTACCAGGGCGTGACGGTGGTGGCGACGGTGCACGCCTTCCGGGGCGTCGACACCGACCGTGTGCGCCGCCAGGCCCACGACGCGCTCTACCGCCACCTGGACCCGCTGACCGGCGGCGCGGACGGCAAGGGCTGGCCGTTCGGCCGCCCCGTGCAGTCCGGCGAGGTCTTCGCGGTGCTTCAGCGCGTCCCGGGCGTGGAACTGGTCGACCAGGTCACCCTTCACCCCGCCGACCCCCTGACGGGCAAACGCGGCGAGGCGACCGACCGCATCGACCTGGCCGCCCCGGCGCTCGTCTTCTCCTACGACCACCGCGTCCGCGTGATCGGGGACGGCGCGTGAGGGGCTCGGTCGACGGACTCCGCTCGTCCACCCCGATCGGCGCGATGCTGCCGGCGGTCTTCGCGGACGACGACCTCGCGCAGCGCTTCGTCGAGGGTCTGGACGAGGTCATGGCCCCCATCCTCAACGCGCTGGACTGCCTGCCCGCCTACTTCGACCCGGCCCTCGCCCCGATCGACTTCACCCGCTGGCTGACCGGCTGGGTCGGCGCGGAGACCGACGGCACGGAGCCGGAGGCCAGACTGCGGGCCGCGGTCGCGGCGGCGGCGTACCTGCACCGGGTGCGCGGCACGCGCCTCGGCCTGTCGGAGGCCGTCCGCCTGGCGTTCGGCGTGGAACCGGAGATCTCGGAGAGCGGCGGGTCCGCGTGGAGCGCCCGCCCGCTCGGCCCGTTCCCCGGCGAACGGCGTCCGCATCTGCACGTCACGCTCCGCCTGCCCGACCCCGGCCCGGCGGACGAACACCGCCTGGACGCCCTCGTGGCCGCCGCCCGCCCCGCCCACATGCCGTACTCGGTCAAGGTGACCGCAGCCGAAAGGACCCCGGAGAGATGACCACCCAGAACTGCGCGGAGTGCGGAACGCGGGCCGAGCCCGGCCAGTCGTTCTGCGACGCGTGCGGGGCCGTGCTCGGCTGGACCGAACGGACCCCGGCCCGCGCCGGAGCCGCTCCCGGAGCCGGCGCAGGGACCGGGACCGGCACGGCGGGCACGGCAGGCGGCGCGCGCACGACGCCCGGCGGCGACCCGGGCACGGCGACCGGCCCGGCCGGCGGCGGAGCCGGGCGCCGGTCCGGGGAATCCGCGCACGAGCCGTCCCCGTCCCGGGCGGGGGCGGACGCCACGACGACGGACGCCCGTCCCGCCCCCGCCGACAGCCGTCCCGACGACCGGCAGCGCCCCGCCGACCGCCACACCGCCGGCGACACCGACGACGGAGCCGGGGAGGACCACGGCCGCAACGGCGACCACGGCGACCACGGCGACCACGGCGACCACGAGGACAACGAGGACAACGAGGACACCGCGGAGAACCCTCTCCCGCCCGCCCCGCCGGAGGACGGCACGGCGACCGCGGCGGACGGCACACCGCCCCCCGGCCCCGCCGCCGCTCCCTCCTCGGCCCCCACCCCCGCCTCCCCCGCCTCCCCGTCCAGCGCGTCCACCCCCGCGCCCGACGCGACCGCGCCCACCGTGCCGGTCCCGGCGGCGACGCCCGCGGCCCCCGCGCAATCCGGCGGCCCCGCGCCCGCACCCGTCCTCGGCGACACGATGGCCGCACGGGCCCGCTCCCTGCTCGTCCCCGTCACCGACGCGGAGCCGCGCCCCGCCGCGCCCCCGTCCGTCGCGCCCGTCCTGCCGGGCAGGCCCGTCGCGGACCGTCCGCAGGTCCGCGCCCCCGGTCCGGTCCTGGGCGAGACGCACGGCGTGGCCTGCCCCTGGTGCGCCACGCCCAACAACCCCGACCGGCACTTCTGTGTGCGCTGCGCGATGCCGATGACCCTGGAGGACCGCTCCTCGGTCCGCCTCCCCTGGTGGCGCCGCCTGTTCAACCGCAACGGCGAGACCCCCTGGGCCGGCGACCGCCCGCGTCTGCGCCGTACGTTCGACCGCATCGTCACCTGGGTGCTGGCGGCCGTCGTCCTCACCCTTCTGATCGTCGCCGGGGTGAACACGCCCGACGCCGTCCAGGCCACCCGCGACCACTTCTCCAAGCGCGCCCCGGTCGCGCCGGACTCGGTCGCCGCGTCGCGCTCCTACCCCGGGCACAAGCCGGAGCTGGCCTTCGACAAGATCAGCAACAGCTGGTGGGGACCGGGCGTCTCGCAGTCGGGCGAGGGGGAGTGGATCGAGGCCCGCTTCGACGAGCCCACCCGCCTGCTGGACGTGATCATCACCTCGGGCACCTCCACCCGCGCCGACCAGCTCAGCGAATCCGCGCTCCCGCACCGCATCAAGGCGACGATCACCCTCAAGGACGGCAGAACGACGACCCGCGACGTCGTCCTCGACCAGAGCGCGGGCGGCCAGCGGCGCGCCTTCCGCGTCGGCGAGGTGACGAAGGTCCGCTTCACGATCGAGTCCTCGTATGCGGCCTCCGGGAGCAAGCAGGTGTCCATAGCCGAGATCGAGTTCTTCGGACGCTCCAGCGCCAACGCGTCCTGACGGCCGTCGAGGCGGCGGGCGGCAGAAGGGGGAGCGCCCCCTCCTGCCGCCCGCGCCCCTCGGGGCCGGGGCGGGAACACGAACAGGAGCCGGAACACGAGCGCGAACGGGCACGGGCACGGGCACGGGTCCCCGGACGGGGGAGACGAAGAGCCGGGGGAGAGGAACGAGGGGGAAACGAACGAGTCCCACCCCGTCTGACACGGGATGGGACTCGTTCTTCACAGAGCGCCGGGCAGGCCTTGCACCTGCATTTCCCCGCGGGAAGCGAGGCGTCTTTCCTTGGACCACCGACGCAGAGGTCGTTCACCGTTTTTCTTTCCGGTGACCGGCTCAAGATCAAGCTTACCCCATCTCCGGGGCGTTCTTGACCAGGAACGACCGCTGGGCGATCAGGCGACGTCCTCGACCTTCAACTCCGGTCCGACGACCAGGGTGACCGCACCCGCAGCGGCCGAACCGTCCGCGGTGGCCCGCAGGCCGGGAAGCCGGGAGGCGAGGACGGCGGCCTTGCCGTCGAGGCCCGCGGGATAGGTGACGGACGTTCTGGCGACCGTGCCGCCGGGCGCGTTGCCCGTGCCGACGACGCTGTAGCCGGCCTCCCTCAGCCTCTCGGCGACCGCCGCCGCGCGTCCGGGCACGCCGGTGCCGTTGAGGACCCGGACCCGCACGGACGAGGCGTACACGACGTTCTTCCTCGACGCGTCCAGTTGCGCCTTGGTGGTCTCCCTGTCCTTGGCCAGGGAGGTGAACAGGTCGGCGGCCTGCGGGTACTGCCAGACGACGTTGGCCTTGTCGGTGGGCTGGTCGGCCACCCGACCGTAGTTGGGGACGGTGAGGAAGCCCAGGCGGTCGCTCGGGATCCCCTTGAGCTCGTCGGCGAGCCCGTACAGCGGCTGGATGCCCGCGAGGTCCGGGTCGGTCGTCAGGGACTTGGTGATGGACTGCAGGAAGCCGTACATCGCGTCCGGACTGCCGAGCTTGGACTTGGCCTTCCTGGCCAGCGCGTCCATGAACTCCTGCTGGCGGCCGATGCGGCCTATGTCGGAGCCGTCGCCCACGCTGTAGCGGGTGCGGACGTATCCGAGCGCCTTCTCGCCCTTGACGGTCTGGCAGCCCGCCTCCAGGTCCAGGTGGGCCTTCTTGTCGTGGATGGCGTCCTTCGGGCAGACCTCGATGCCCTCCAGCGCGTCGACCATGCCCTTGAACCCGGAGAAGTCGACCGTCATGAAGTGGTCGATGCGCAGCCCGGTGTTGGACTCGACGGTCCTGATGGTGCAGGCGGCGGCCTCGGCGACCTTGCCGTTGCTGCCGCCGATCGCGAACGCCTCGTTGATCTTGAAGTGGTGCGGCGAGGACGAACTGCCGTCGCCCTTCTGGCAGCCGGGTATCTCCACCCAGGAGTCACGCGGGAAGGACACCACCGAGGCCCACTTACGGTCGGCCGGTATGTGCAGCACCATCAGCGTGTCCGACTGCATGGTGGTCAGGTCCTTGCCGTACTTGGCGTTCGCGCCCGCGCGGGTGTCGGAACCGACGATCATGATGTTCTTCGAGCCGGGGCTGAGGTTCACCGGCCGGTCGTCGCCCAGCTTGTCGTCCACGTCGGCGGACTTGATGTTGTTGTTGAGGTCGTAGTAGATCCACGCACCGGCCCCGCCGGCCCCTAGGAGGACGAGGCTGGTCACGCCCGCACCCCACGCGACGACCCGCCCGCGCCGGGTGAGCCGCGTCCCGCCGCTCCGCGAGCCGGCCGCCCGGCCGCCGCTCCCCTGCCAGGCGGCCTCCACCGAAGTACGCCCACGCCTTCTCGATCCGCCCACGGGCGCTCGCCCCCTCCGCTTCGGCCGTCTCACCCCGTACACCGTGCTCGGGTCGTCGGCATCGGTCGCCGTGGTGACCGCCGAACGCCGGAACCCTACATGCGAGAGGGAATACGTCCGGGAAGCACCGGCGACTCACAAGACCCACGGAGCCGGGCAGCGGTTGCCCCGAGCCCGGCGATGTGACAGACGTCCCGTCACATCGCCGGACCGGCATCAGAGCTCCGGAGCACCGGACTTGGGTCCGGCAGCGTGGTTCGGTTACGGCGCGTCGATCAGGTCCACCGGCGGGACGGACACCGTGCGGGCGCCCTTCGTGCCGCCCAGGACGACCTTGCGCAGGGAGACGTTGTTCTTGGTGTTCGTCTCCTGGAGACGGTGCGCCGGGTTGGCGACGACCTGGATGTAGTACGTGCCGTTGGGCAGGTCCGTGACGTCGAAGGACTGGCCGGGACGGTACTGGGTGTACGTGTCACCGGAGCCGACGTCGAGGACCTCGCGCACGGAGATGGAGTTCTGCTCACCGCACGCGGTCGACAGATCGGTGTTGTAAGGGTGCCAGTTGGCGTTCTTCACCGTGTAGTCGACGGCGTCGGTGTTGGCCAGGCAGAACGCCTCCTTGCCGCTCTTGACGATGTCCTTCTTGTCCGCGGACAGCAGGTGGTAACTGGCGAAGTCCGTGAAGTGCCAGTGCTCGTGTCCGACGCGCGGGTCCCACTCCATGGTGCCGGCGGGCGTGTAGCCGATCTGCTTGCCGGCCGCGTCGTAGAAGTACTGGTACGAGTCCATCAGGTCCGCGCCCGGCTTGCGGAAGCCGTCCACGACGAGCGGCGCGGGACCGGCGTTCCAGACGTTGGCGCTGAAGGCCAGGTAGTCCTTGCCCGGCGCGTCGCCGTCCTCGCCGTCGGTGACCGCGATGTCCCAGGCCGGCAGCGACCGCAGGTCCGGCTTGGGCACGTTGGCCGGGACCCCGGCCCGCCCGGCGGGACGCTGGGCGGCGGCCTTCAGCGCAGGAGCGATGCGGGAGCCGTCGGTGTGACCGGCGCCGTCGCCGAGGTGGTGGGCGAGACCGCGGGCCTCCAGGGCGTGGGACAGCGCGGGGGGCGTGGGCGCGTCGGCGCCGCGCGGCCCGTAGTGGTGGCCGCCGTGGCCCCCCGCGGCGCCCATGGCGCCGGAGTGTCCGGAGTGAGCGCTGTGGGCGGAGGAGTCCGACGAACGCAGTCCGACGCCGCCCTCACCGCCGTCGGTCTGCTGGCGGACCGTCACCTTGATGGTCGGCCGGTCGTTCGGGATGCCGAACATGTCGCGGTACTTCTTCGCGATCGAGACCGTGGCGGTGTACTCGCCGGCGGGCAGGTCCAGCTGCCGGTCGTAGTCGACCGCGGTGGTGTTGGCCGCCCAGCCCTTCTCGACGCCCCAGACCGAGCCGAGCGTGAACGGGTTGGTGGGGCAGCTCTCCGGGTAGTGCGAGGTGGCCGGGGCGTCCGGACGCAGCCGTCCGGCGGCGTTGTTCGGGCAGAACGCCCCCGTCGTCCGCTGCACCTCGGCCCCGGAGGCGTTCTTGACGGACACCTCCAGGAAGCCGGGCAGTCCGCGGAAGTCCTCGAGGGTCCCCGCGGGCAGCGTCTTCGTCGTCACCTTGGACCCGTTGCGCAGGATCTGCTGGGCGACTATCCGGTCCTTGTACGACTTGCGCGTCACCTTGAACTCGAGCGGCGCGTTGTCGACGGCGACGTACGTGCCGAGGTCGAAGTCGAGGTAGAACCCGCCCTCGTAGTCGACCCGGTCGAGGATCACGGACTTCGAGGCGGCGATCAGTTTGAGCTGCGGCTTGCCCGGCGTGCTCCCGGTCGCCGCGCCGGCGCCGGGAGCGGCCCCGGCGACGGCGACGACGGTGAGCGCGGCCCCCGCGGCGAACGCCGCACGCTGAAGGCCCTTGCGATGGTGCTGTCTGGTCATCGGTTCCTCGTCTGCGAGTGCCATGGTCGGTGGCATCGGACTGAACAGCCCACACCCCGACCGCCTTGCAGACGCACCCCACGCGCCGAGCCGGACCTGTGAGCAACCTGTGAGAGCCCCAAAAGGCCTTCCAGGGTTGCCTGTTGAGAGCAAGAAGTCGCGAACGCGTTTGTCGCCGGCGGCCGTACCGCCGGTCGCGGTCGCCGCCCCGCCGCCCTGACCTCTGTGCCCGGGCGGACCGGGTTCCCGTGCCCGCGCCCTTGCCCGTACCCGGTGCGGGTGGTCCGGCGCCGGTTTCTGGGCGGGGGAGGAGACGGCGGCACCATCATGAGCCGGTGTTCCGCTTCCTTCGCGCCCGACGGGCTCCGCTGACCGCGCTGCTCGTCGCCCTCGCGCTGCTCGCCGGGCCCGCCTGCGTCCCGCTCGGGCGGGGCGCCGGAGCGCCGCCGGGAGCGTTCGGCGCGTACGTCGGGTACGACGGACCAGGCGTGCGGCGGGTCGCCGGACTCGACGCCTGGCTGGGACCGGCCACGCCCCGGGTGGGGCACACCTATCTGCCGGGGGACCGCTGGAGCAACATCGAGGGGGCGCCCGGCTATCTGGAGCACTGGGCGCGGTGGCGTCAGCAGCGCCCCGACCGGATGTTCGTCCTGAACGTGCCGATGCTGGAGCGGACCGAGGATCACGTGTCCGACGCCGTCGTGCGCGCGGAGCTGCGCAGGGGGGCGCGCGGCGACTACGACGGGCACTTCCGGGCGCTCGCCCGTCGGCTCGTCGGGCTCGGGGTGCCGGACGCCGTGCTGGTGGTGGGGTGGGAGATGAACGGGGTCACCTACACCCACCGCTGCGGGCCCGATCCGCTGGCCTGGAAGCGGTACTGGGTCCGGATCGTCGACGCGATGCGCTCCGTGGCCGGCCCGGAGGCGTTCCGCTTCGAGTTCACGCCCAGCCGCGGTCGGGACGCCGTCCCGTGGACCGCCTGCTACCCCGGCGACCGGTACGTCGACGTCGTAGGCATGGACGCCTACGACCAGCCGCCCGGCATGTCCTTCGAGGAGCAGGTCGCCGAGCCCTACGGCCTCGCCGCGCACGTGCGGTTCGCACGGGCCCACGACAAGCCGCTGTCCTACCCGGAGTGGGGTCTGTACCGCAACGGCGACGACCCGGACTACGTGCGCGGGATGCTGGACTGGTTCGCCGAGCACCGGCCGCTCTACCAGACCATCAGCGACTACTGTCCGCACGGAGTGTGGCGCTGTGCCGGCAACCCGCGGTCCTCGGCCGTCTACCGCATCCTGATCGCTGGTCCGTCCGGCTGAACCCGCCCGGCGGTGCGGCAGGGCGCGTCGGCCGCACGCCTCACCGGTCCGATGATCGCACGATGGGACGAGAACACCACGCGCGTCATCCGCGAACGCGGGCGCGCCTCAGCGCCGCGGCCGGGTCCGCCCTGCTCGCCCTCCTCCTGCTCGCCCTCGCCGCCGTGCCCGCAGGCGCCGTGCCCGCAGGCGCCGTGCCCGCAGGCGCCGTGCCCGCAGGCGCCGTGCCCGCAGGCGCCGCAGGGCACGTGAGCCCCAGGAGCGGCGGGTTCCACGACGACGCCGCCCGTGCCGTCCGCGCGTACGAGCAGGCGCGCGAGCGGGTCGACCGGCTCCGGGAGGCCGAGGCCCTCCCCACGCGGATCCACGACGCCGACCGCCGCCGCAAGACGCTGCGCTCCGGTCTGTGGGACCGGTTGCGGGCCGGGGCGAGGGAGGCCGGCGACCCGGTCGCCGTCGATCCGTCCGGACGGCAGGGCCACTGCCCGTTCGGGGAGCACAGCCGCCGGCCCGAGTCGCGCGCCCACTCCTGGACGGCCCCGGCCCATCGCTACTGGCTGTCCGCGGGATACGCCGCCAGGGGTTCCCACTGGGCCCACCGGCACACCGGCCAGGACTTCGCCGTCGATCACGGCACCCCCGTGTACGCCGTCGGCTCCGGCGTCGTCCGGATCACGACCTGCGGCGACGGTTTCGGCAACCAGGTCCTGGTCCGGCACCGCGACGGCTACTTCACCCAGTACGCCCATCTGTCCCGCATCGACGTCCGCCGGGGTCAGCGCGTGAGCGCCGGTCAGCGCATCGGCCTCTCCGGCGCGTCCGGCAACGTCACCGGCCCGCATCTGCACTTCGAGGTGCGGATCACGCCTTACGCCGGGTCCGCGGTGCCGCCCCTGCCCTGGCTGCGCCGCAAGGAGGTGCGGGTCTCGGACACGCCCTGACGCCCTGCCGCCCTGACGTCCTGACCCGGGGCCGTCCCGAGGATCACCGCGGCGACGCGGCGGGCTCGTAGGCTGCCAGCGCCCAGATGACGAAGACGTCGACGGCGATCTGGACGACCGACCAGACCGGCGCGTACGGCAGGAACAGGAACTGCAGGACCAGGCTGAGGGCGGCCAGCGCGATGCCGCTGACCCGTGCCCACACGGCGCCCGTGAGCAGGCCCCAGCCGGTCGCCGCGGCCACGACGCCCACGGCCACCAGGACCCAGCCCCAGCCGGTGAGGTTCATCTCGTAGACGTAGCTGCCGATCCGCGCGTACACGTCGTCCCGGGCGATCGCCGCGATGCCCTCGAAGGCGGCGAGGACACCGCTCACGAACATGAGCACACCCGCGAAGACGACCCCGCCGGCGGCCGCTCCCCCGCCGCCCGGCCCGTCCGAGCGCCCCGCCGGGGGCGTACCGGTGCCCTGGTGGGAGGGATCCCAGACCGGGGACCCGTGCGACGGCTGTGCGTGCGGCTGGTCGCTCATGGCGTATCCCGTCTCCTTCTCGGCGGCAGCGGGCCCCTGTCGTGCGGACCCGCCGTCCTTCTCGTCCTTCGTCGGACCGTGTCGGGCCCTCGTCGGCCTGCGTCGACCTTCCGTCCGGACGGGGGCCGCCACCACGGGGGTGTGCCGTTCGGGTGAGCCGGCATGCGGGCGCGGCGGTCCCGTCTTTCACTGGAACCGGATCCGCCCCCGGGTCCGGACAGCTACCTGGAGGAGAGATGGCAGCTCACCGCACCCGTCGGCAGAAGGGCGTGCTGATGACGGCGGCCTGCGCGGCGGCGATCCTCGGGCCCGCCGGGCTCACCGGCTGCTCCGGCGACAGCAGCCCTTCCTCGGTGGCCAGTCAGGCCGCGTCCGCCGCGCAGTCGGTCGGCTCGGAGGCGACCGCGGCCGCGTCATCGCTCGCCTCGCAGGCGTCGAAGGCGTACGAGTCGGCGACGGCGGAGGCGAACCGCCTGTTCGACGAGATCAAGGGCGGGATCGACGTCAAGAACGACGTGAAGCTCGGCACGCCCGGCTCTGACGGCGACCGCACCACGGTCGAGGTGTCGGCCGTCAACAAGGCCGGTTCGACGAAGTCCTTCGCCGTCCAGGTCGACTTCGAGGACAGCGGCGGCAACTGGCTCGACACGGTTTTCGTGACCCTTTCCGACGTCCCGGCGGGCAAGACCGGCAAGGCCACCGCCCGCAGCAACCGCAAGCTGTCCGGCGAGGTGAAGGCCGTGGTGGCCCGGGCGGTGCGGTACTGACCCGGACCGCCCCGGGACCGTACGGCCGGCTCAGGCCATCCAGAAGAAGACGGCCGTCATCCGCTTCTCCTCCAGCGTCGTGCCGCAGTAACCGGTGGCGCTGTGGACGAGGTTGGCATGGTAGAGGAGCAGCCGGTTGGGCTTGTGCGGCACCCTCACGTCCTCCTCGAAGGCGTCGGGCGCGACGAACCGGGTACCGAGGGCTTCGACGAGGTTGTTGTGCGGGGCCTGGACGACGTTGCCGCCGAGCCGGCCGCCGGGCAGGGACTGCCGGTAGAAACTGGTCCCGCAGTCCTTGGGGACGGCGGGGTTGAGGTAGAGCACGGCCGCGTACCGGCACAGCGCCCGCGAGTCGGAGTGCGGGCGCGGGGTGCTCTCCCCCTCGCCGACGACCTGGACGCAGTTGTGGTTGAGGGTGCCGCCGCCGGGCGCCTGCTGCACCCACAGCCTGCGTGCCCCCGTGGCCTTCCTCACCAGCCCCTCCACGCGCCCGAGTTCGGCGGGCTCCAGTCCGGGCATGGTGCGCAGGCCGGGCCAGCTCTCCGAGGTGTAGGGGTGGCCCTCGACCCAGTCGTCCCGGGCGAGACACCGTTCCCGGATCGCCGTGACGTCGGCCTCGGGGAAGACGTCGTCGAGAACCCAGTAGTCACGCCCCCTGGTGGGCTTGCGGTAGGGCAGGACCGGGAGCGTGGCGGCAGCCCTCACGGGCCGGTGGGACCGCTGTGGCATGGACATGCAGCGAATCTAGGCGGGAGGCGCGCCACGACTCGCCCTGCCGTTCGTCCGCACTCCACCGGGAACTGGTCAACGTTTCACCGGCGCGGTCAACGGTTCGTCAACCGAGGAGGCCCCGGTGTCATCCGGTCGGATCGGCGAAGAGGCCCTCGGCGGTGGTGGCATGGACGGCGCGCTGCGACCAGGTGGTGAGCTGATCGAGGTCGGAGCAGGACACCACGCGCTCGCGGACGGCGTCCGGCACGGAGATGCCACGCCATTCCAGGATGTGAAGGATCATCTCGGCGCGGTCCGCGACCCGCCCCTCTTCACGCCCTTGCTCACGCCCTTGCTCACGCCCTTCTTCACGCACCTCTTCAGCGAGGGGGTGTCGCCAGAAGTACTGCATCGCGGTCATGAGATCCCTCCACATCCGTTGCGCCTGAGGATCTGTCAGGCACGAGTCGACGAACTGCACGAGTGCCGCGGCACTGTCCCGGTCGATGGTCCGCAGGGCGGCTGCCAGCGATTCCAGTATGGCGGGGGCCTGCCGCCCCCGGCCGTGTGTCATGGCGGAAAGCACCGCAAGGGGTACGTCCCGTTCGGCCTCCTGCCGGGTGGCGATGAGGGGAACGTTGTCCGGACCCAGCACGAAGGGCCGTACCGTCAGCGAAGGCATCCCCCGCACACCGAGATGGATCGGCTCCGCCGCCCAGCGGGCCGTGGCACTGCTCTGCGTGACGACGATCAGCACCGGTTCGCAGCGGTACTTCTCGTAGAGATAGCTGAGGTAGTACGGCCAGCTACCGCGCTTCCGCTCGTCCGGCTTGCCCTGGGACTCCACGACCAGGAGGTACGCCCCTTCGTCGGTCTCGGCCCTGAGCAGCGTGTCCACCCGACGCTCGATGGGTTCGATCTCGGTGAGGTCGACGTTCATGGCAGCGAAGTCGTGGGGCGTGGGAAAGGGGACGGACAACACCTTTTGCAGGGCGCTGATCAGGAGACCGGGTTCCTTCTGGAAGATCCGGTGCAGCGCCTCGTGCGACGAGCCGACCATCGGCTCTCCTTTCTGTACGACGTGATCAACGAGCTACGCCGCATTTAGTTCGCACCACACCAGCTTGCCTCGGTGCCCCATGCGGGACAGCGGCTGCCAGTGCCAGAGGTCCGAGCAGGCCCGGACCAGGGTCATCCCGCGTCCGCTCTCGGCTTCGCCCGGATCGTCCGGCCTCCCCGGCGGCCGGGGCGGTTCGGGGTCCGCGTCCCACGCGCCGATCTGCAGGACGCCGTCCCGGAAGCGCAGGCGCAGACACGCGGGGCCCTTGGTGTGCAGGACGGCGTTGGACATCAGCTCCGAGGCGAGCAGCTCCGCGGTGTCGATCAGGTCGGTCAACCCGTGCAGGGTCAGGATCAGACGCAGGGTGCGGCGGCAGACGGTGACCGCTCTGGGGTCGGTGGGGATGTAGAGGGAGTACTCCCAGGCGTCGTCACGGGTGCGTCCGGTTTCGGGCATGGCTCGGCTCCACGGGTGGGTCGGGGGGTGACATCACGAGCGGTGGCATGCCGCAGCCGTCCCGGCAGGACGGAGCGGTGCGCTTCCGCAGCGTGTTCGGTGCGTCACCGACAGTAGATCTAAATATAGAGACGCAGCAAGCCGATCGCGTAATCTGACGTCGAACGAGTCGCATGTGCAGACGCGTTGAACCTAGGAGCGGCTGAGCCTTGAGGCGGGAACCAACAGCACGCCAGATGCGCGTGGCAACCGAACTGCGTCGGCTTCGCGAGGCAGCGGACCTCAACGCCCGTCAGGCAGCGTCTCTGCTCGGCGTGAGTCCCGCCCAGATCACCCACATCGAGTCCGGACTCGCCGGCGTGAGCGAAGAACGGCTCCGCCGTCTCGCGTCCCATTACTCCTGCACGGACCACGAGTTCATCGATGCCCTGGTCGCCATGGCCACGGACCGGACGCGCGGCTGGTGGGAGGAGTACCGGGGCCTGCTGCCCACACCGTTCCTGGACCTGTCGGAGTTGGACCACCACGCCTCGTTCCGGCGCGAGGTGGCCATCCTCTTCGTGCCCGGCCTGTTGCAGACCGAGCGCTACGCCCGCGCCGTGTTCTCCTCACGGGTTCCCGAACTTACGCCCGAAGAGATCGAGTTGCGGGTTCGCCACCGATTGAATCGCCAGAGGATGACCATCCCGTACGAGGTGGTCATCCACGAAGCGGCACTGCGCATCAGAGTCGGTGACCGCAACGACTCACGGGCTCAACTGGCGCACCTCGTCGAGCTATCCGAGAAGAGCCATATCACCCTGCGCGTCATCCCCTTCGACCTGGATGGCTTCTCCCGGGCTTCAAGCGCCATGACGTATGTGGGTGGCCCGTTGCCCAGGCTCGACACAGTGGTGCGCGACCTGCCTCACGGTTCTGTCTTCATCGATTCCGACGCTCAACTCAAGGCCTACCGAACGCGCTTCCTTAAGGTGGTGGCGGTATCGCTCGAACCCGAACGGTCGCGTGCCTTCATCGACAAGCTGGCGAAGGAGCTCTGAAGCGCCTCGTGAACACCCCTGGGAACTGGCAGAAATCGTCGTACTCCGGCGAGGGCGACGGCAACGACTGCGTCGAGGTCGCCTCCACCCTCGCCACGCTCCATCTGCGCGAGTCGGACGCGCCCGCCTCCGTACTCTCCGTCACCCCCGCCGCCGTCACGCATTTTCTGCACGCCATACGCACGAGAACTCCCGGAATTGTGGCCTCCGTCACGGCAGTCGCGGACCGGGCCTGCTGAAGTGACCGGATGATCGGTCTCGTGATCCGCGTCCTTCCCTTCTGGGTGCGCGAGCCCCTGCTCGTCCTCGTCGGCGTCCCCTTCAGCGGCCTCCTCTTCTACGCGGGCGTCCGTGACCACGAGTGGATCGGGGTGGGCCTGGGCGCCGCCGTCGCCGTGTTCACCGCGGTCCGCGTGCACACCATCAACCGCGCCTTCAAGGCCCGCCGTCGGCTCAAGGAGGTCGAGACCATGGCGCGGGTCGAGGGCGTGAAGCGCATCGAGGGCATCTAGGGTCCTGCACCGGCAGTCCGCCGTGAGACCTTGTACGAGTTCTCCTGCCGGGGTGCCGGTGCCGCGTCGTGGTCCGAAGCCGGAACCGCTGCTGCCGGGCGATGACGACCGCGCTGTACCGGAACGCCGGACCCGGCGGGCGAACTCCGCCCAGGCGTTGGCGTTGCGGACGCGGATCGTGCCTGCGTGTGCGGGCCCTGACGTCCCGCCCATCGTCGAGGTGGCACGCCACCTGCGGATTTCCGCGGACACGGTCCGCAAGTGACGGCGGCAGTTCCTCGCCGAGCGGATGGACGGCCTGGTGGACGAGCCCCGGCCGGGCCGGCCGCCCACCCTCGGCGTCGACCGGATGGAGGCGGTCGTCATCGCCACGCACGAGGAGATCCCGAAGAACCGGTTTCGGCCCGCATCGACTGCGGGCCGAAACCGTGATGTCGTACGTTTTCCCGATCGGCCACCGAGCGTGGTGGCGTGTGTACGCCTCTGGCTCGGCGCGGGGCCGGGCGGGGGCACGAGACGGGGGCGACATGACGGACCTTGGGGTGGCGGCCGGTTGGGACACGGCCGGCGAGTCACGGGTGACGTTGGAGCGGCTGCTGTCCGTCGTGGGGGTGGGCGCCGTGGAGTTGCACTCGGCGCCCAAGGGACTGGGGACCACGGTCACCGGCGTGAACGTGTTCGACCTCCGGGAGCCCGCGGTCAGCCCACGGGAACTGCTGCTCGCCGTGGGCGTCGATCCGCGCTCGGCCCTGGCGGTCGACGTCGTGCGCCGGGCGGGCGAGTCGGGTGCGGCGGGCGTGGTGTTCGGTCCGGGCCGGCCCGAACCCACCGCGGGAGCCCTTCAGACGGCCGCCGAGGAGGGCGGTACGGCGTTGCTGTTCCGTACCGCCTGGTGCACCTGGGCCCATCTGGTGGGCGTGCTGCGGGCGGGGCTGGCCTCGGCGGGCGTGCCGCCGATGGCCGGGCTCGGCGGGCCGCGTCTGGGGGATCTCAACTCGCTGGCCGACGCGGTGGCGGCCCTGGTGGGCGGCGCGGTGACCATCGAGGACACCGAGTCCCGGGTGCTGGCCTACTCCTCCACCGAGGAGAACGTGGACGAGCAGCGCCGATTGACCATCCTCGGCCGCCGTGTCCCACCGTGGCGGGTGGCCGCCATGCGCGAGGCGGGGTTCTTCCAGGCGCTGTGGGCGGGGGACGACGTACTGCACCGGCCGGCGCAAGGACAGAACCCGGAGCGCCTGGTGGGCGCCGTGCGGGCGGGCGGGGAGGCGCTCGGATCGATCTGGGTGGCCGCCGTGGCCGGTCGGCCGCTGGCGCCCAACGCCTCCGAAGCCCTGCGCGCGGCGGCCCGGGCCGCCGCCGCCCACCTGCTGCACCATCGCACCCACAGTTCGGACGACCGTCTCGTCGAGGACGCGGCCCGTGCGCTGCTGGAAGACCGCGGGTCCGTCGAGGTGCTCGCGGAACGGGCCTCGCTGCCGCCGCGGGAGCCGTGTGCCGTCCTGGCCGTCGGCACCGGGAGCGCGGATCACGGGGACGGCGATCCGTCGGGACTGCACGGGCTGCTGACTCTGCACTGCGCCGCGTACGGCCACCGCGCGGTGGTCGTCCCTGCGGGCGGCAGGATCCTGGTGCTGTTGAGTGCCCTGAACCGTGATCTCGGCCAGGCCGAGAGCCAGGTGACCCGGCTGGGGGAGACACTGGCGCACCAGTTGTCGGCCACCCTCGGCCGGCCGCTGAAGGTCGGGCTCGGCGATGTGGCCCCCGAGCTGGCGCGGGCGCCCGAGTCGCGCCGGGGGGCCGAGCTCGCCCTCAGGGCGCTCACCGAGGCCGCGGGGTCGCCGACGGTCGCCCGGACCGGGGACGTCGCGGACACGGTCGGCATCCTGCACGTCGTCGGCGCCCTGCGTGGGATCGATCTGCCGCCGCAGACCTCGGTGGCCCGGCTGCGGGCGTTCGACGCCGAGCACAGCGGCAGTTGCCTGGTGGAGACCCTGCGCGCCTATCTCGACCACTTCGGCGACGTGTCCGCCGCCTCCCGCGCGCTGAGCGTGCACGCGAACAGCCTGCGCTACCGGCTGCGGCGCATCGTCCAGGTGTCGGGACTGGACCTGGAGGACCCCGACGCGCGTCTGCTGGCCCAGTTGCAGTTACGCCTGAGCGACGAGTGCGGCGAACAGCGCGGCTGACCGGCTCCCGGCCGCTCGTCGGCCCCCACCATCACAAGGCCGCTTCTTCGTCGAACCGCACAACGGACCTGCCTTGCTGGGTGGTTGTTTGCTCCTGACTGTGGCGGGGCGGGCCCGCGGCTCTCACGACTCGACGAAGACGCCCTCCTGGTGCGGACAGCAGGCTGGTGGTCAAGCCCGGGAAGGTCCCGGGTGCTGCGCAGATCCCGGAAGGCTCACCATGACCGGACTGACCCCCGCCGCCGAGCGGCGCGAGCGGATCCTGCGGGAAGCGGTACGGCAGGGACTGCTGTCCCCCCAGCGAGACCTGCTGGCCGCCTTCGTCGACCTGGACGGCGTTGCCGCGACGGTCGAGTCCCTGCGCCGCGCGTTCGCCTCGGCTCCCTCCTCGCCGCCCGTGCTGCACGCGTTCGCCGCCAAGGCGAACAGTCTGGTGCCGGTGCTGGCGGAGCTGCGAGACCTCGGCATGGGCTGCGAGGTCGCCACCGCGGGTGAGCTGGCCCGCGCCCTGGCCGCCGGCTTCGCACCGGAGCGGATCGTCTTCGACTCCCCGGCCAAGACGGAGGCCGAACTCCGGCGCGCCCTGGACCTGGGTGTGACGGTCAACGCGGACAACTACCAGGAGCTCGCCAGGATCGACCGGGCACTCGGCGGCCGCGTCCCGGTGTCACGGATCGGTGTGCGCGTCAACTCCCAGCTCGGCGGCGGCGCCATCGCCGCGATGAGCACGGCCACCAGCACCTCCAAGTTCGGCGTTCCGCTGGCGGACCCGGGCAGTCGGCGGGAGCTGCTGCGCGCCTACCGCGACCGCCCGTGGCTGACCTGGGTGCACACGCACGCCGGTTCGCAGGGCTGTCCGCTCGACCTCATGGCGCGCGGGGTCGCGCAGGCCGTGGAGTTCGCCGAGGAGGTCAACGCGTCTCTGGGGCGGCGCCAGGTGGTCGGCGTCGACATCGGCGGCGGGCTGCCCGTCAACTTCGCCGACGACGAGACCACGCCGAGCTACGCCACGTACGTGGAACAACTGCGCGCCCATGCGCCCGCGCTGTTCGCCGAGCTCTCCGGAATCTCCGGCGGGTACGAGATCGTCACGGAGTTCGGGCGTTCCGTTCTCGCCAAGAACGGGTTCACCGCCGCGTACGTCGAGTACACCAAGAACGTGGGCGGCCGGTCGATCGCGGTCACCCACGCGGGTGTCCAGGTGGCCACCCGGACCGTGTTCAATCCCGACGCCTGGCCCCTGCGGATCGAGGCGTACGACGGCGGCGGCACGGTCAAGCGGGGCGGCCCGGTCCGTCAGGACATCGCGGGCCCCGCCTGCTTCGCCGGTGACCTGCTGGCACGCGACCGGGCGTTGCCGCTGCTGGAGCCCGGGGACATCGTCGCCGTCCCGGACACGGGCGCCTACTACTTCTCGACGCCGTTCCACTACAACAGCCTGCCCGAACCGGCTGTGCACGGGGTCCGCACGAGCGGTGACGGCGGTGTCGCCTTCGAACTGCTGCGTCCCGCGCAGGATCCGTGGGACGTACCCGTGCACGAGCCCGTTCTCACGGTCAGGTAAGGAGCATCGAGGTGGCACAGGCCAACCGTCGGCGGTCCGGCCGGGACGGGCCGCTCCTCACACAGCGCGCCGCCGTCGTCTTCCTGCTGGCAGCCCTGGTCGGCATCGGTGCCACTGCTCTGTCGGTGCTGGCCGGCAACGCGTGGCCCGTCGCGGTGAGCGTCGGCGGCGGGGTCGTGGCACCGGCCGTGCTGTTCTTCAACCAGATCATCGACTGAGCAGGACTGCGTTGGATCTGCCGTCGCAGCCGTATCCTCTCCGGCGGCCGTACGCGCCAGGTACTCAGTCGCGATCCGGTCGGACTCTTCGTCCGGCGGACGCTCGCCGTGGTTGGGCACGTCGATCGCGGCGACCGCGAACGCGCCCTAGGCGGCGAATCGATGCGCGCTGGTTCACCAGCTGGTCGACCAGCTGGTGAACCAGCGCGCATACAGAGTCCACCCGGCGCGGACGCCCCCCGGGAACAGCCCGGAGCAGCCCCTGCGCCGACGACACACCGCCGACGAACCTGATGGACAGATCACGAAACCGTAGGGAAGAACCAGGACTTGCCGGGCGCCCGGTGCGTGCGGGCCCCGGTCACGGGCCGGTGGTCGCCGGGGGGCCGACCGTCACCTCGTCCCCACCGTCACCTCGTCCCCCACCGTCAGCCCGCCCGGCCGCCGCACCTCGAAGTAGGCGCCGAAGGCGAGGCCGCCGTCCGCCGCCCGGCGGTAGTCCGCGAGGGTGCGCAGGGGTTCCGGGCCGGAGCGCAGGCCGGTGCGCTGGTCGACCATCGTGACGGCGCAGCGGATCGTCTCCTCGGTGAAGGCCAGTTCCGTGCCGCCGACGACGAGACGGGCGGCGCCGTCCTCGGTGTGCGGGGCGTCCCAGCCGTCCACCACGAGGTTCGGCCGGAAGCGGTCCATCGGCACGGGTGTGGCCCCGCGTGCGGCGAGCCGGTGGTTCAGGGCGTCCAGGCTGGCCTGTGAGACGAGGTGCAGGCGGCCGCCGTTGCCCGCCGGGCACCGGACCAGGGTGCTCGGGACGCCCAGGACGTCGGTGAGCCAGGCGTGCACGTCCGCGCTGTCCGCCGGTATCGAGTCCCGGCCCGGGGCCCGCAAGGTCAGCTCGCCTTCGGTCAGTTCGGGCGTGATCAGGGCGAGCGCGGGGTCGCCCCCCTGCCAGCGCGGGTCGCCCTTCTCGTCGGCGATCGCGTAGACGCGGTCGCCCGGCAGGCCCGCGCGCGTCAGCGTCGCTTCCGGCACCGCCGTCCCCGCGCATCCCTTCACCGGGTAGTACGTGATCCCGCTCAGTCTCGCGACCGTCATCCCCAGATCCCCCTCGTCGGTCCGTCAGCCTCGCCGGTACGCATGCTTCGTACCCACGCGCCACGGTCGCCATCAGGCCTGCGGCATGCCACCGTCCGCCGCCAGGCGGGTGAGCCACTCGCGCAGCAGGCGCTGCTCGGCGTCGCTCAGGACGTCGGCGTCGTCGGGGAGAGCGGCGCGCAGCGCGCGGGCTGCTGCGGCGGGTCCGGACTCCGCGGCGGGGACCGTCGGTTCGGCGCGGGTGACGGCGGCGACCATGGACTCGCGAAGGACGGTCAGCAGCGCCGGATTGCGGCGTTCTGCAGGGGTGGAGTGCCAGGTGATGACCCCGCCTTGACCGGTGGCCTGGATGATCTGGGCGGCCAGTTCCTCGTCGACCCGCAGCCATCCCGCGGCCGCCAGCCGACGCACCCGGCCGCGGAGGATCTCCAGGCCCGCGCGGTGCGCCGCGTCCGACCGCGAGCCGGTGGCCCTGTTCATCACGGCGAACAGTTCGGGGCGCGAGACCCCGAACTCCACCACCATGTCCCAGCCGCGGCGCAGTTCCTCCACCGGGTCCTCCGGCGCGGGGTCGAGCTGTGCGCGCTTGCTCTCCAGGAACTGCGCATAGCCATGCTCGGCGACCGCTTCCAGCAGCCCGTCCTTGTCGCCGAAGTGGCGGTAGATGGCCGGCGGCTGCATCCCGGCCGCGGCGGCGACCGCGCGGGTGCTCACCGCGTCGGGGCCGCCGCTCTCCAGCAGCTCGACGGCTGCCTCGATGATGCGCCGGCGGGGGTTGTCGGTGGTGTCGCGGATAGGCATGTATCAATGATATCGAAAGGTTGCTTCCAGCGTTAGTTTCAATGTTATCGTCGAAGTGATTCCACTGGAAACATCGCTTTGGAGAACCCCGTGATCATCGTGACCGGAGCCACCGGAAACCTCGGCCGCCGCATCGTCGAGCGCCTCCTGGAACGCCTCCCCGCCGACCGCGTCGGCGTCAGCGTCCGCGACCCCCGCAAGGCCCAGGACCTCGCCGACCGCGGCGTCCGCGTCCGGCAGGGCAGCTTCGACGACCCCGCCTCACTCGTCCACGCCTTCGAGGGCGCCGAGCAACTGCTGCTCGTCTCCCTCGACCGCACGGGCGAGGAGTGCGTCACCGGCCACCGCGCCGCGATCGACGCCGCCGTGAAGGCCGGAGTCGGCCGCATCCTGTACACCAGCCAGATGGGCGCCTCCCACGACTCCCGCTTCCAGGCATGCCGTGACCACGCCCGGACCGAGGACCTGCTGCGCGCCACCGGCCTGCCCTGGACCGCACTGCGCAACGGCTTCTACGCCGCCAGCGCGCTGCTGTTCCTCGAGGCCGCCCGCCACACCGGCGACATCGCCTTCCCCGCCGACGGCCCCGTCGCCTGGACCGGCCACGACGATCTCGCCGAGGCCGCCGCGGCGGTCCTTACCGACGAGGGCCGCTTCGAGGGGCCCACCCCGCCCCTCACCGGTCCGGCGGCGCTCGACTTCGATGCCGTCGCCGGGACAGCGGCCCAGGCCACCGGGCGGCCCTTCACCCGCACCGTCGTCCCCGACGACGCCTTCCGCGAGCAGGCCCTGGCACACGGCGCCCCCGCCCCGATCGCCGACCTGATGCTGAGCATCTTCGCGGCGGCGCGGAACGGTGAGTTCGCCGACATCGACCCGACCATGGCCGAGCTGATCGGCCGAGAGCCCGCCACCTTCCGCACCCTGCTGGGGCACGCCTGGGCCGAATAGACCGAATAGACCCGGTGGGGCACGCACCCGCCGCCCTGTGCGCCGTCCTCGGCCCCCGTAGCCGGCACGCCCGCCTGCTCGACCGGGTGCAGAGTCGGATCGACGGCACCTCGCCGCGGTCAAGGAGGCGTGGGCCTACCAGGACGCACAGGCGAACGCACCGTCATCACCTCTTGAAATACACGTCTTCGGCCGAGGCCAGGGGCCCGGGACGTACCATCCGCTTCGCCGTGAACCGTGGCCTCGCCGTTGTCGTCACCGGTTACGCCGACGTCAGCCGGCGCAGCGAGAGCCGCTCCTTCCTCCTGGTGCGGTCTGCTCCGCCGCACCGCGAGCACGGCTGCGGTCGCGGTCAGGACGAGTACGGCCGCGGCGGGGCCCGCCAGGGTGAGCACGTGCTGGAGGGAGGAGGCGGCCGCGTACCCCACGGATGCCTCCGTCGTCGCCCAGACGCAGGCCGCGGTGACGCTGAACGGTGCGATGCGGTGGTAGGGCAGATGGGCGGCGCCCGCGCAGTGGGGGGCAAGGCCGCGGACCACGGGGAGGAAACGGGCAAGGAAGACGGCGCGGCCGCCGTGGCGGGCCATCAGCGTCTCCGCCCGCGCCCAGACGGCAGGAGGGATGCGGCGGCCCGCCCGGCCGGTGCGCAGCCGGTCGGCGAGGAGCCGGCCGGTGCGATGGGCGCGGAAGTCACCGGCCACGACGGCGCCGGCCGCCACGGCGATGATCAGAGGCAGGCTGGTGTGCCCGGTCCGGGCGAGTGCGCCCGCGGTCAGGAGCAGGGTCAGTGTGGGGATGAACGCGCCCACCCGCAGAACCGACTCGGCCGGCGCTGCCGTGGCCACGACCGCGTAGACCGCGACCGGCGGGAGGTGGCCGAGGAGGTCGGAGATTGCGTTCTCTGCGACGGACCTCACCGCCGTGTACCGGCTTTCCCTCAACTTTTTGCCGATACCGGTGAGTCGGATCCGCTTCGCGCCCGTACTCCTGTGTGCCCGCCCCACCGGGCACGGCACATCGACATATCGGCGGAACCCCCGACCGGGCAGGAGGCACGGTGCCACTTTCGCGAAACATGATGGGAACCCTGTTCGTCGGCGGTGCGCTGACCTTGACGCTCGGCGCGCTCGCCTACCCATCGATGCTCGGACTTGACACCGTGTCGGCCTCGAACGACCGCGTGATCGCCAACACCCAGTGGGGCCCGCTGACCGAGGGCGACCGGGACTTCGTGGTGAAGGTGCGGGCCGCCGGACTGTGGGAGTACCCGCTGGGCCAGCTCGGGCTCCAGAAGAGCCAGACCCCCGCCGTCCGCACCGCCAGCAACCACCTGATCGACGGTCACGGGGCGCTGGACACCAGCTGCCGCAAGATCGCGCCGATGCTGAACATCACGCTGCCCAACGTGGCCAGCCCGCAGCAGGAGGGCTTCGTCGTCCAGCTGAAGGGCGAGAGCGGCAAGCAGTTCGACTCCGACTTCGCCAACATCCTGCGCATGACGCACGGCTCGATCTTCAACACGATCGCCAAGGTCCGCTCCACCACCAAGAACACGCTGGTCCGCGCGCTCGCCGACCAGGCCAACGACACCGTTCTGGACCACATCACGGTGATGGAGAAGACCGGTCTGGTCGACTTCGACACGACCCTGTTCAACCAGACCACGCCGCCGAAGCTGCCCCAGTCCGACCTGACGCCCCCGGTGCCGCCCGCCGGCCAGCCCATGATCGTCCTCACCCCGCCGCCGACCGCCACCTCCACCCCCCTGGACCTCGGCGCGGCCGTGAACGGCAACGGCGCCCAGTAGCCGTGCCGGGGACCGGCGCCTAGGCCAGCCAGACCGTCGTGTCCGGGGGCAGCGGGCCGCCGCCGTCGAGAGGGACGCTGCTCAGCAGCACCTCGCCCGGCGGCGACGGCACGGAGGCGTCGGACAGGTTGCTCACGCACCGCCAGCCGTCGTGGCGGGCGAAGGACAGTACGCCGGGCGGGGCCTCCCGCGCCCAGGCCAGCTCCTCGCCCTCCAGCAGCTTGCGCCGCAGACGCAGCGCCGCGCGGTACAGCTCCAGGGTGGAGCCCGCCACGCCGTCCTGCGCCGCCACGGCGTACCGCGCGAAGCCCGGCGGCTGCGGCAGCCACGCGCCGGCCGCGCCGAAGCCGTACGACGGTCCCGTCGCCGTCCACGGCAACGGCACCCGGCAGCCGTCGCGGCCCTTGCGGATGCGGCCGGTCTGCTCCCACACCGGGTCCTGGAGCACGTCCACGGGCAGGTCGGCCACCTCCGGCAGGCCCAGCTCCTCGCCCTGGTAGAGGTACGACGAGCCGGGCAGCGCCAGCATCAGCAGCGTCGCCGCGCGGGCCCGGCGCAGACCGGCCCCCTCGTCGACGCGCGGCACGCGGCCGCCCGAGAGGAGCCAGGCGTCGCCGTCCGCGCCCGGCGGGAGCATGAGACGCGAGGCGTGCCGCACGACGTCGTGGTTGGACAGCACCCAGGTGGCCGAGGCGCCGACGGCCCGGGCGCCGGCCAGCGAGTCCGTGATGACCGCGCGGATCTCCTCCGCGTCCCAGCCGGCTTGCAGATACTCGAAGTTGAAAGCCTGGTCGAGTTCGTCCGGGCGGGCGTACAGGGCCCGGCGCGCACCCGGCACCCAGGCTTCGGCGACGGCCGTGCGGGGCGGGGAGTAGGAGTCGAGGAGACGGCGCCAGTCGCGGTAGATCTCGTGGACCTCGTCGCGGTCGTAGAAGGGGTGGGCGCCCGGGGGCAGCCGGTGGAGGGCCTCCTCGCCGGACAGGTCCGTCGTGCCGAGGTCGCGCAGGGGCTCGGCGAGGTCCTTGGCGAGGGCGTGGGCCACGTCGACGCGGAAGCCGTCGACGCCCCGGTCGGACCAGAAGCGCAAGGTGGTGCGGAAGTCCTCGCGGACCTCCGGGTGGTCCCAGTTCAGGTCCGGCTGCTCGCGGGCGAAGAGGTGGAGGTACCACTGGCCGTCGGGGACGCGCTGCCAGGCGCTGCCGCCGAAGACCGACTGCCAGTCGGTGGGCGGGAGTTCCCCGGCCGGACCGCGCCCGTCGCGGAAGACGTAGCGCTCCCGGGCCGCGGAGCCGGGGCCGGCCGCCAACGCCTCCTGGAACCAGACGTGCCGGTGGGAGGTGTGGTTGGGGACCACGTCGACGATCACCTTCAGGCCGAGGCGGTGGGCCTCGGCGACCAGCGCGTCGAAGTCGGCCAGGTCGCCCAGCCGGGGATCCACGTCCCGGTGGTCGGCGACGTCGTAGCCGCCGTCGGCCAGCTCGGAGGGATAGAAGGGGGAGAGCCAGAGGGCGTCCACGCCGAGGGCGGCCAGATGGGGCAGCCGGCCGGCGATCCCGCGCAGGTCACCGAGCCCGTCACCGTCGGCGTCGGCGAAGCTGCGCGGGTACACCTGGTAGACGACGGCCTGACGCCACCAGTCGGAGCGGTGGGAGGAGAAGTCGGTCACGTACGGAATTCTGTCCCGGTTGCCGGGAAAGTGAACGTCCGGGCGTTCGGGGGTGATCGGTCCGTAGGCGACGTAGGCGACGGAATGCCGTCGGCGGCGAGGTCGTCGGTGGCGCCCGTGGTGCGCCGTGGTGAGCGGTGCAGGGGGCGGGCGGGTCCGGGGGGCGTCAGACGCCCTCCACGGTCGTCAGCCACAGCTTGACGTAACGCTCCACGTCCACGTCCAACGCCACGTCCACGAGGGCCTGTTCACGCACGCCCTCGTGGATCTCGGCCTCGCCGGGGCGCGGACGGCGGTCGACGACCGTCTGACCGCGCCCCGGTCCTGGAGCGAGAGCGACCTCGACGGGGAGGAGCTCGGTGGTCAGGCCCGCCGGGTCGGCCACCGCGCAGACCGCGCCCGCGTCGCCGAGGCCGCCGGTCGGGGTGGGGTCGCCCGAGGCCGCCGGATCGCGGTGGGCGAGCAGCTCGCCGGCCAGCCGCAGCCGGGGCTCCGGGCTCGCCCGCAGACGCGCCACGTCCGCCGCCGGGACCAGGACCCGCTTGAACACGTCCAGCCCGTACATCGTGATCGGCACGCCCGCGGTGAGCAGGACCGCCGCCGCCTCCGGGTCGTGCCACACGTTGAACTCCGCTACCGGCGTGGCGTTCCCGGTCGTCACCGCGCCGCCCATGAACACGATCCGCTCGATGTTGCCGGTCACCTCAGGATGGGTGCGCAGCAGCAGGGCGATGTTCGTCAGCGGGGCGGTGGGGATCAGCGTGACCGGGCGCGGGGAGGCGAGGATCTCGCGGCGCAGCAGGGTCACCGCGTCCACGTCGACCGGGCGGCGGGCCGGGGCGGGCAGGCCCAGGTCGCCCATGCCGTCGGCGCCGTGCACATGCCGCGCCACGCGGAGCGGCTCGATCAGCGGACGTTCGGCGCCACGCGCGACCGGAACGTCCGCCGCGCCCGCCTGCTCCAGCACGGTGAGCGTGTTGCGGACCACCCCGTCCACGTCCGTGTTGCCCGCCACGCAGGTCACCGCCCGTACGTCCAGCGCGGGGCAGCGCACGGCGAACAGCAGGGCCAGGGCGTCGTCGACGCCGGTGTCGCAGTCGATGATCACGGGAATGGGCTGCTCGGTCACCTGAGGACTCCTTCCGCATCACGGTCGTCCCGACCCTATGCGGGCGCGCCCCCATCCCACAGCGGGGCGCCGCACCGTGCGCTCTCCCGCGCCACCCACCCGCCCGCACCAATGGGGGTAACCCGTACGGACCGTCGCGCTGGTCGGCCGGCGGCGCCGGTGGTGCCGTGGGAGGACGCAGCCCGCGCGCACTCCTGGAGGCACCCCCGATGACCCGTCGCACCCGCGTGGCCTCCGCCGCCGTCCTCCTCGCCCTCACCGCCGTCACCGGCTGCGCCACCCTCGGCCTGGAGCACCCGCCGACCGCCGCTCCGGCCCTGCCGACGGTCGAGCGGACCTCGGCCCGGCCCACCGCTCCGGCCGCCTCCTCCGCCCTCACCGACGCGCAGGCGCGGGCCGCCCTCATCACCGAGGCCGATCTCGGCGCGCCCTGGACCCGGACCCAGGGCGCGGCCACCTGGCGGGACGGGATGCTCAAGGCGACCACGCCGGCCGCCGAGTGCCAGCGGCTCCTCGACGACCTCTACGCCGACGAACCGCTCGGCGGCCCCGCCCGCGCGGTCACCGCCCTGGACGACCCGGACACCGGCGCCCAGCTCCGCTACCAGCTCACCGGCCACCGGCCGCCGGAGGTCGACCGCAGGCTGGCCTGGCTGAAGACGATGCCCCAGAAGTGCGCCCGGTTCGCGGCCCGGGCGACCGGCGACACGGTGCTCGACGTGCAGGTCTCGGAGCTGCCCCTGCCGGAGGTGGGAGACGCCCGCCAGGGCCTGCGCGTGACGGCGACGGTCTGGGCGACGACCGGCGGCGACCCGACCGTCCTCACCCTGGACGTCGCCGCAGTACGGGCCGGGGAGGACGCCTTCGCCCTCGTCGACGGCGGCCTCGACGACGCCCCGAACCAGGCCACGCAGGCGGCCGTGCAACTCGGCGTACGCCGACTGGCCGACGTCAGGAAGCAGCCCAAAGTCCAGGTCTGAACCCCCGGGCACGACCGACGGGGCAGGAAACCAGCAAGGGAACCAGCAGAGGACGAAACGGGCAGGGGACGGGACCGGCAGGGGACGGAACCGGCGGGCGTCGCGAGAGCTACAGCGGCGGCTGGGCCGGGGCCGGGCCCAGCGTCGTCGACCCCGGCGCCGTACGGTGCCCTAGGCCCGTGCGGTACGCGTCCAGCGCCGCCTCGACCCGCCCCGTGCGCCGCAGCAGGTCCCCCAGCATCCGGCACAGATCGGCGAGGTCGCCGGCCGCGCCCGCCCGCTCCAGCAGACTCAGCGCCCGCACATAGTGCTCCTCGGCCGCCTCCGTGTCCCGCGCGTCCTCGGCGATGATGCCGAGCAGCCGGTGGGCGCCCGCCGAGTGCACGGCCCCCCGCTCGGAGGACAGGTCCCCCAGGACCCCGTGCAGCAGCGCGGCGGCCTCCTGCGACTTGCCCCTGCGGTGCAGCACGTCGGCCAGCTCGACGGCGACCTGACTGCTGTAGAGGGCGGCGCGCTGCGCGGAGAGCATGGTCTGCGCCTGCCTCAACTCTTCCTCGGCGCGCTCCAGTTCGCCGTTCTGGGCGTAGACGTAGCCCCGCATCCAGTGGCAGTTGGCCAGCTCGGTGCGCAACTGGAGCTGACGGTAGAGCTCGGCGGCCTTGGCCAGCGAGGCGTCGGCCTCCGCGAGGCGGCCCTCGGCGAGGAGCGTCCGCGCGACGGACCGGTGCATCCGCGCCACGAGGGCCGGGTCGCCGACCCGGGGCGCGAGGGCGAGGGCGAACTCGGCCGCCTGCGCGGCGCGGGCCGCCGCACCCATGTCCATGTACGGGCCGATGACGGAGGCGTACAGGAGCAGCAGTGCGTCGGGGTCGTGCAGCCCGCCCCGGTTGAGCTCGTCGAGGGTGGACTCCAGCAGGTAGACGGCGTAACGGAGTTCGCCGGCGAGGTAGTGGGCGACGGCCCGCCCGCGCAGGGCGGGGACGCGGGCCGGCAGCGGGGCATCCGCGAGCCGCCGCTCGGCCCGCTCGAAGCAGCGCCGCGCCGTGTCCAGGTCTCCCGTGTCGATGCCGCACTCCCCGAGACCGAGCAGCGCGGTGGCCTCCTCCGCGGCCAGCCCGTGCTCCTCGGCCTCCGCGACGAGCACGGTGTACTGCAGGGCCGCCTCCTCGGCCTCCCCGGTGGCAAGCGCCCGTTGGGCCTCGGTGAGCCGCAGCCGCAGGTCGGTGACGAGCCGGGCGGGCCGGCCGGTGGCCAGTTCGTCGACGTCGACGCCGAGCCGCTCGGCGATGTGCCTGAGCGCCTCGTCGGAAGGCCGCACCCGGCCGGCCTCCAGCGTGGAGACATAGGCGGGGGTGTAGGTCGGCTCGGCCAACTGCCGTTGCGTGAGGCCTCGTTCGACGCGGAGTTGCTGCACTCGACGCCCGACGACCTCCGGTTCGTCCCGATCTGCCACGCCTTTCCCCCAACTCACCCTGTACCTCTTGCCGTTGAGCTGGCTCAGCCCCTAGGTTAAACAGCGAGTTAAGCACGCTTAACAGCTGACTGACGTGAGTATCGCAGTCGTCGACGTTGCGAGGTAGCCGTGTCCGGACGCTTCTCCGCACGCCCTTCCGCGCCCTGTGTCAGGGCCGTCGCCGCGGCCCTGCTGACCGTGACGGCGCTGATCGCCGCGGCCAACGCGGGCCCGGCCGCGGCCTCCGGCAGCGCCCCGGCCGCCCCCGTCACCCGGCACGACACGGCGGAAGACCGCTGACCCTGGCGGCGCTCCACCGGCACACCCGGCAGCGCCACCGGCACACCCGGCAGCGCCGCCGGCACACCCGGCCGCGCCGCCAGGTCACCCCTGGGTCTGCAACTGCCGCAGCTGTTCCTGGACGTGGTCCAGCGCGCCTTCGTGCCGGCCGGGCACCCGGCCGCGCAGCCGGGCGAGCGCGGGCCCCAGCTCACGGGCGCGGTCCGCGCTGCCGATCCGCCCCCACTGGTGGTGCGCCCGGTCCACGGCCGCCTCCACGGCGGGCGCGTCCACCGGCTGACCGGCGTCCAGCCGTGCCACGGCGACCGCCATCCAGATACGGCAGCTGCCCTCGGCGTCCCCCGCGAACATCGCCAGGTCCGCCCGCACCTCGGCCCAGTGCAACGCCTCCTCGGAGCCCGGCCCCCGCGTCACGACGGCAGCCTGCTCCCACCGCGCGGCGAGCGCGTCGGCGTCCGCGTGCCGGCCGGACCGGACGGCGGCGGAGATGTCGGCGTGCGGATCCCCGTCCAGAGCCCCGTCCGCCACCGCCACGCCCACGGCCCCGTCCGCCGCCGCCACGCCCACGGACGGATCGGAGCGGGCAGGCGTGGGTGTCGGCAGCGTGGTCGGAGGCGTGGTCGGCGTCGGCAGCGGCGTGGTCGGCGTCGAGTGCCCTGCGGGTGCGTGGAGGACGAGATCTCCCGTCTCCCCCTCGCCGGCGATCCGGGCCGTCGCCATCTGGTGCAGCTGCTCCAGCCCCGGCCGCCCCCCGCTGCGCAGTATCGTCGCCATCGCCTTCATGTACGAGGGCGCGGCGACCGCCCGCCGCCCGCGGCCGGGCGGCGGCGCGACCCTCCCGTACACGGTCACCGTGGGCCCGCAGTCCAGGACGTTCCCCCGCAGCCACTCCCAGGTCTCCGCGTCCGCGTGCAGGTCCAGCAGCACCGTGGTGGCCCCGGCCGGCCGCAGCCGCAGCTCCTCCCGGAACCACTGCCAGGGGAACGCCGTGTACCGCACGGTGGCGGGCGTGGTCCGCGCCAGCGCCAGATGCGGCAGCCGCTGGCGGCGGTCGAGCTGCAACTGGCCGGCGACGTACACGGTGAGCGGTCCGGGCGCGGCCGCGGCGGCCCGCAGCCGGGTCAGCACGGCCTGCGGCTCCAGCGGATCGGCCAGCTCGACGACGTTCGCGGTGTCGGCGCCGGCCAGCACCGCGGGCGGCACGGCCGCCAGCACGGGAAGCACGGAGGCCGCGTCGACCAGACACCCCTTGCCCATGGGCGAGGCGGCGAGCAGCAGCACGGTTCCCGGCATGGTCTCCTCCCGCATGGCTCCTCCCCCTGTCGATCACGTACGTCAGCACCGTAACCGCTGCTGCTGCAAAGGGGGGCCTCAGGACCGCAAACGTCCCCCTACGGGGCCTTCGTCGCCGTCCCGTCGCCGGGGTCGGGGGCGGGGGCGGGGGCGGACACCCGGATGCGCCCGCCGGGAAAGCGCGTCATCCGACTTGCCACGGCCACGGCCGGGGTGTGACCTGGAAGGCGGGGGCGAGGAGAGAGAGGAGCGCTCTCATGGCTCATGCGGCACCGGCTTCGGGACTGCGGACCCCGTCCGCGCGATCCCGGACGCCCGACGTGTTCAGCGAACGGACGCACCGGATCGCGAGCTGGGCGACGGCCTCGGTTCTGGGGCTCGTCTACGGCTACTGGGTCGCGGCCAACAACCGTTCCGGCGGCCCCATCACGGGCTGGAACCTCCTGCTCGGCTTCGTGAGCGCGCTCGTCTTCGCGGGCCTGTGGACGGGCCTGCACGCGCTGGCCCCACGCATGCCGCGCGAGCTGCACGCCCTGCTGTGGGCGGTGTTCGCCGGCTGCGCCATGGGCTTCCTCTACAACCAGACCGACGCGAGCATCCTGCGCTCCACGGGGATGGGGCTGGTCGTCGGGGCGGCCGCCTTCGTCGTCCTGTTCTTCCGCTACTACACGCACGAGGACGCGGCGGGACACCGCATCCGCTGACCCCGGCGAACCCGGGAGACACCCCCACGACCGTGCGCGCCGCACGGGCCCCGGCGGTTCACGCCGGGGCCCGTGCGTTCCCTCATCCCTCCACTCACCGTCCGGCCGGGGTGATCAGCTCCCGGCCGTCCGACGAGGTACCTGACGTCACGCGATGCGCGTGAACGGCCTCCTGCTCCGCCCCGGAACCGGGCTTCGGAACCGGACCTCGGGACCATGCCTCTCCCCAGAACCAGGAAACACCCGTTCGGGTGAACCCTCCACCGGGGGACGTCTGTCCGGCCGCCCGCGGCTTCGTGCCTCCCGTCAGGACGGCCGGACGCCACTCGTACGACCGCCACCCCTACGGCCGCCACCCCTACGGCCGCCACCCGTACGGCCGCCACCCGTACGGCCGCCACGGGCTCGCGCTCCCCGCCCCGGCCCCGTTGCCTGGAGAGGTGTCCCCCAGCCTGCGGACCGCCGTCTCGGCCGTCCTCGTCGCCCTGTCCTGCCTGCTCGTGCCGTTCGGCGCGCTCGCGGCCTGGGCGGCGTACGGCCTCGCCGACACCCGCGGCTACGTCACCGCGATGGCGCCGCTCGCCTCGAACGCCGCCGTGCGGGACGCCGTCGCCGACACGATGGGCGACGGGGTGGCCCACGAGGCCGGGGTGAACCCCGTGTTCCTGCGGGAGGCGGTCCGCTCGTTCACCGCGACCCGCGCCTACCGCGCCGTCTGGGACGCCGGCAACACGGCCGCGCACACGGCCGTCCTGAAGGCGCTCCGGGAGGACCGCGCCGACGGCGACGACGGTCCGGTCACCGTGGACCTGGCGACCGTGACCGCCCCCCTCAAGCGCCGGCTGACGGCCGATCACGTTCCGTTCGCCGAGCGGCTTCCCGTGGAGCACACCCGGGTGGCGCTGCTCCCGTCCGACGACCTGACCGCACTCCGGAAGGGCTACCGCGTGCTCGACGTCGCAGGTTTCTGGCTCCCCCTGGCCGCCGTCGTGTTCGGGGTCGCCGGCATCGCCGTCGCCTCCTGCCGCCGGCGGGCGGTCACCGCCACCGCCCTCGGCACCGCCCTGGGCGGCGCGTTCCTGGGCCTCGCCGTCGCCGTCGGCCGCCGGCTGACCCTCGCCGACCTGCCCGACGAGGCCCGCCGCCCGGCCGCGGCCGCGGTCTACGACGCGCTCACCGCCACCCTGCGCTCGGCGTCCTGGCTGCTGTTCGCACTCGGCCTGACGGTGGCGGCGGCGACCTGGATCACCCGCTCCGGGTCCCCGGTGGTCCGCCGTCTGCGAGGCCGGCGGGCGTCTCCCGACCCCACGCCCGCCGCCCCCGCGCCCGCCCCGGCTCCCGAGCCGACGCGGATCCGGGCCTGACCCTCCGGACGCCCCCCTCCGCCAGGTCGGGACGCAGCCCGCGCGGGGCCCTTCGACGAGCCCGGCCGCACGGCGCCCCTCATGTGCCCGCCCGCACGATGCCCCTGCCCCTCGTGAGCCGGCCGGGGTGGTGCTCATAATGAGCGCATGTCCCGCCCGTTCCCCATCGGCCTCACCCCTCCGGACTGGCTGGTGCGGAACCTCCGGCCCCAGCGGTCCCCCGTCAACCGGCCCGCCGTCGCCCGCGCCGCTCTCGCGATGACGCTGCCGCTGGTGATCGGCCTCGCGTCCGGCCACACCGCCTACGGTGCGATCGCGTCCATGGGCGCGCTGTCCGGCGTCATCGGCGACACCGCCGACGCCTACCGCATGCGGATCCTCAACATCGCGATCCCCCAGCTCTTCGGAGCGGTGGGCGTCACCCTCGGATCCGCCGTCTACGGGCACGGATGGCTCGCGGTGGCCACCGTCACCGGCATCGCGCTGCTCTCCGGGATGATCTCGACGATCGGGGCCGTGGCGTCCGTGTCGGGCCTGCTGCTCCTGCTCAACTCCGTCGTGGGGGCCGGCCTCGCCCTGCCCGGCCCCTGGTGGCTGGCGCCGCTCCTCATGACCGGCGGCGGGCTGCTCGTGCTGCTGCTCGCCCTGCTGGCCTGGCCGCTGCGCTCCGGGGTGCCGGAACGCACGGCGGTCGCCGCCGCCTATCGCACGGTCGCCGACCTGCTCGCCGCCTGCGGCAGCCAGGTCCCCGGCGAGTACGAGGACGCCCGGCACACCGTCACCCAGTCCCTCAACCAGTCCTACGACCTCGTCCTCGCCCGCCGCACCGGTCACCACGGCCGCAACGCCGAACTGACCCGTCTGGTGGCCGAGTTGAACGCCATCACACCGGTGGTCGAAGCGGCTCCCGCGGCGCATCTGAGCGGCCGGCCGCTCCCGGCGGAGATACCCGAGGCCGTCCGCCACCTCGCGCGGGCGGTGGAGACCGGCTTCACCGGGCCGATCGGGCTGCGGCTGCCCGAACCCGGCTCGGAGACCGCGCGCGCCGTCGACCACGCGCTGCGGCACGCCGCCGAGGTGGTCGCCGCCCCCGACCTCGACCCCAGGGGCGTCGACGACCGGCTCGGCCGTCCCGCCGGGCTGCGGGTCCGGGCCGCCCGCGCCGCCCGCGACGTCGCCCTCTCCGCCGCGTCCTGGCGCTACGGTCTGCGGCTGGCCCTGTGCATCGGCCTCGCCCAGGTGCTGGTCTCCACCGTCCCGGTGCCGCGCTCCTACTGGGTGGCCCTGACCATCACCTTCGTCATGAAGCCCGACTTCGGCTCGGTGTTCTCCCGGGCGCTGCTGCGGGCGCTGGGCACGGTGGCCGGACTGGTCGTCGCGGCGGCGGTGCTGTCCCAGGTGCCGCGGGGCTGGTGGGACGTGCCGGCGATGCTGCTGCTGGCCCCGCTGATCCCCGCCCTGACCCCGCGCGGCTACGGGTACCAGACGGCGGCCATCACCCCCGTGATCCTGCTGCTGTCGGACATCCTCAACCACCAGGGCACGGCGCTCCTGCTGCCCCGCCTGGTGGACTCGCTGATCGGCTGCGGCATCGCTCTCGTCGCCGGCTATCTGCTGTGGCCGGAGAGCTGGCACACCCGGGTCGGCGACCGGCTGGCCGACGCCGTCGCGGACACCGCCCGCTACGTCGACTGCGCCTTCGGACCCGACGTCGACCCCGCCGAACGCGCCCGGATGCGCCGCCGTCTCTACCGCGACCTGTCCGTCATCCGGACGGAGTTCCAGCGTGCCCTGACCGAGCCCCCGCCCACCGGACGCCGGGCCGCCGCCTGGTGGCCGCTGGTCGTGGCGGTGGAGCGCGTCGTCGACGCGACGACGGCGGCCCGCGTCCGGGTCGGACACGGAGCCGAACCGCCGTCGCAGCCGGAGCTGGCCCAGGTCACGCTGCAACTGCGGGAACTGG
The DNA here is from genome assembly GCF_014649655.1 of Streptomyces humidus. Taxonomy (GTDB): domain Bacteria; phylum Actinomycetota; class Actinomycetes; order Streptomycetales; family Streptomycetaceae; genus Streptomyces; species Streptomyces humidus. The sequence continues at coordinate 73,616 of NZ_BMTL01000004.1, forward strand.
CGGACGGCCTGCGCGCCACGGACGTGCTGTACCCCGTGCGCACCGACCTGACCGGCCCGCCCGACAGCGTCCTGGAGCCTCTCCGCCAGGAGGTGGCGGCGGCGAGGGTGATCACCTCACCCCGCACGGGCGGCTGATGTCGCGGGTCAGGACGTCGGTGACGGCGCATAGTGGTGGGCAAGACCGGTGGCGAGGTCGCGGAGGTGAGCCCTGGCTTCGGTGGGGCCGTGCACGGTGACGGCGCTCCCGAACGGCAGCAGTGCTCGCACGTCCTCCAGACGCAGGAAGCGGATCGTCACCTTGCGGCCGGTGGCGGACTCCTCATGGTCGTCCCGGACGAGTCGTCGGCCGAAGATCCGTTGCGCTCGCTCGATCTGGGTGTGGTCGACGGTGGCGCTGACCTCTATCGCGTGGTCGTGTTCCCACTGGTCGACGAGCGCTGCGGCGACGGTGGCCAGGGTCTGGCTCTCGCGGATCCGTCGTGGCCGGTCGATCTCTCTCCACGTCGTGATCCGTTCGAGTCGGTACATCCGTGGCACCCGGGCGCAGTCGGCGACGAGGTACCAGGTGCCGGCCTTGGCGAACAGCCCGTAGGGATCCACGACCAGGTCGCGTGGGCCTGACTCGCGCGGGCTGTCGTACGCGATCCGTAGCCGACGGCCTCGCCGCACTGCGCCGATCAGCGAAGCCGGAGTGACGCCGGAAGCTCGTGCCTGACTCCAGGGACGGCTGTCCGCGTGCACCACGTCGGCGAGCGGCAGGAGCTCATGAACTCGACGTGACGGTGCAGCGGCGATCTTGGCGAGCGCCCGACGGCTTTCGACCGATGCGTCGAGCTCCGCACGTTGCTTCTCGTCCAGCCCGGTGAGCGACAGGTGATCACGCTCGCCCGGTGTGAGTCGCGTGAGGTCGGGCCCGGACCCGGGCAGCATCGTCACGCCTCCGAGGCGACCCCGGTGTGCGGTCACCGGCAGGCCGGCGTCGCGGAGCCAGTTCAGGTCCCGGGTGACGGTGCGAAGGGACACCCCGAGCGCTGAGGCGAGTTCCTGTGTGGTCACGGCGTCCCGCGATCCGAGGAGCAGCATCAGGGTGAAGAAGCGGTCTGGGGTCACCCACCGATTTTTTCAGGAATTGCGACAGGATGCGGCGCATATCCCGGTCAGGCTGGCGGATGCGCACCTACGACCTGCGAGAAGGAACAACCATGACCACATCCGTCGTGTCCATCGTCTACGTGAACGACGCTCCCGCGGCAGCTCGTTTCTACGGCGACCTCCTCGGCATGAGCCCCTCGTTCGAGACTCCGGGATACATCACCTTCGACCTCGGGCCAGGCGCCGACCTCGCTCTGTGGTCCGGCCAGTTCGAGGATCTGTCACCGGACGTCCCGCGCACCGGTGAGGTGTGCCTGGCCGTCGGCGGCGGGCCCGACGAGGTCGACGCGATCTTCAAGCAGTGGCGGTCCAGGGGCGTCACGATCCTGCGGGAGCCGGACGACGCGGGATTCGGGCTGACCTTCCTCGCGGCCGATCCCGACGGGAACCGTATCCGCGTCGCACCGCGGGGCTGAGAGGCCGCGATGCGGCAGGCGCGCACGACAGGTGTCGCGCGCCTGCCGTCGTCCGACTTCGGGAGGACGGCGAGTGCCCCACGCGCATGCGCCCCCGAGCGTCACCGACGTCGAGCCCTGACGCAGCCCGCCGGACGACGGTTCTACTTGTCAGCGTTTGGGCGAAATGTTACAAACGAACGCAGGTGAACGCATTCACGGCAAGTCGCCCGGCTCGATCACTGGAGGTGTTCCGCGATGTTGATGCGCACCGACCCGTTCCGTGAGTTCGACCGACTCACCCAGCAGCTCCTGAACACGCCCGGCACCTGGTCACGTCCGTCGGCGATGCCGATGGACGCCTACCGCGAGGGCGAGGAGTACGTCATCGCCCTCGACCTGCCCGGCGTCTCGCCGGACGCGATCGATGTCGACGTCGAGCGGAACATGCTGACCGTCAAGGCCGAGCGGCGACCCGCCGTCAAGGCGGACGACGTGCAGATGGAGCTCTCCGAGCGTCCCCTGGGCGTCTTCTCCCGGCAGGTCGTGCTGGCCGACACCCTGGACACCGAGCACATCGAGGCGGACTACGACGCCGGTGTGCTGACCCTGCGCATCCCGATCGCCCAGCGCGCCAAGCCCCGCAAGGTCGCCATCGGCGGCGGTTCCGCGCACAAGGAGATCGGCGGCTGACCTTTCCCACGCAGCCGCGCCGGAGACGGGCAGGCGGCCTTCCCCGCGGGCCGTCCCCGCCCTGTGCCCGCCGCCGCACACGGAAGGGAGCAGTGATGGTCATGCGATGGGAGGCGTTCCTGGACGAGGTCAGGGAACGCGGCAGGTACGAGACCACAGAGGAAGCCGCGCGGGCGGCCCGCACGGTGCTGGCGCTGCTGGGCGCGCACGTGGTGGGCGAGGCACGGGCCGAACTGGCTGCCCGGCTGCCGGAGGAACTGGCACTGATCCTGGTGAATCCGCTTCCGGCGCGCGAGCCGCTCTCTCCCGAGCGGTTCGTCCGGGCCACCGCCGCTTGGATCGAGGGAGCCACGGAACAGACAGCGGCGTGGGACATCGGCGCTGTGCTCAGCACCGCCGCGGACGCCGCGGGCGAGGAGCTCACCGGCCGCATCCTGCTCCAGCTCCCGGCGGGCTACGACCTGCTGTTCGGCTGCCCCCGGCGCGTACAGCCGGCGTGATCGAGGAGCGGAACGCCGAAGGAGAGCCGTTCGGTGAGGAACGGCTCATCCGCTGCGTCGACGCCGTCGAGCAGGTGCACGCGGAGGGAGGAACGAGGGCCGGGGCCCTGCGGCTCTCCCACGCGCTGAAGCGAGAACGCGCGGGGCGCACCAGTGACGACGCCACCGTCTTCCTGATCCACTGGTGCGGCGGCGCGGACGACCACCTCACCGTCCTGGAATGACACGGTCGGTCCGGGCGACGGTCTGCCGGTCACGGCCTGAACGGCTTCGCGGACCGGGCCCGCCCCCCTACCCCCCGACCTCCGGGGCCGGGGAGGCGGGCCGGGCAGGCACGCGGGCCGGGGAGGCAGGCGGGCCGGGGAGGCAGGCGGGCCGGGGAGGCAGGCGGGCCGGGGAGGCAGGCGGGCCGGGGAGGCAGGCGGGCCGGGCTGGATCTAGACGCCGATGTCGCGGCCGTCCTTGCGCCACACGGCCACCACGGCCGGGCGGACGATCTTCCCCGGCCCGTCCGGCCAGGTGCTCGCCGGCTTGTCCACCGTCGCGCCGTCGACCTCGCCGGGGTGCTGCACCGCGACCAGCACCCGCCGGTCCTGGACCAGCGGACCGCAGGTCTCCGCGCCGGTCGGCACCGTCAGGAACTGCTTCAGCTCACCGCGCCGCGAGCCGCGTGTCGCGACGCCGAACAGGCCGTCGTGCGAGCCGAGCTGGTTGCCGTCGGTGGAGATCCACAGGTTGCCGTGCGGGTCGAAGGCCACGTTGTCCGGGCAGGAGATCGGGCTGACGTCGTCCTTCGGGAAGCCCGCGAAATAGGTCGCAGGGTCGTCGGGGTCACCGGCCACGAGGAACAGCGACCAGGCGAACGAGGTGCTCTCGGGGCGGTTGCGGCCCTCGGTGAGCTCCAGGATGTGCCCGTGCTTGTTGGCGTTGCGCGGGTTGGCCTCGTCGGCCTTGGCGTTCGCGCCGACACCGCGGTTGCCGTTGTTGGTGAGCACGACGTACACCTTGCCGGTGACGGGCGAGGGCTGGATGTCCTCCGGCCGGTCCATCTTCGTCGCGCCGACCTTGTCGCCGGCGAGCCGCGTGAAGACGAAGACCTCCTCGGCGCTCATCCCCTCGACGTGCGAGACGGCCCCCTCGGCCGTCGCGGTGGCGATCGGGATCCACACCCCGCTGCCGTCGAACTCGCCGTCGGCGGGCAGCCTGCCGGAGCCGTCGATCTCGATCGCGGGGGAGTCGCCGGTGAGCCGGGCGACGTACAGCGTCCCCTCGTCGAGCAGCGACAGATTGTGCTCGCGCACCGCGCGGCTCGACCCCTTCTTCATCCGCTTGCTGCCGACGAACTTGTAGAAGTAGTCGAAGCGCTCGTCGTCACCGGAGTAGACGACCGGCCGCCCGTCCTCGGTCAGCCGCACGGTCGCGGCCTCGTGCTTGAACCGGCCGAGAGCGGTGTGCTTGCGGGGCGTGGACGTCGGGTCGTACGGGTCGAACTCGACGACGTAGCCGAACCGGTGGACCTCGTTGGGCTCCTGGGCGACGTCGAACCGCTTGTCGAACCGCTCCCACTTGCGCTCCGTGGCCCCGGTCCCGATCCCGTACCGCTTGTCCGTGGGCCGGCCGCCGCCTGCGAAGTACTGGTTGAAGTTCTCCTCGCCGTGCAGCGTGGTGCCCCAGGGGGTCGTCCCGCCGGAGCAGTTGTTGAGCGTGCCGAGGACCTTGCGGCCGGTGGGGTCGGCGGACGTCTTCAGCAGGTCGGACCCTGCGGCGGGCCCGGTCAGCCGGAACTCGGTGGTGGCGGTGACCCGCCGGTTGAGGTGGTGGCGGGGGACGGCGGTGAGCCTGCCGGTCCTGCGGTCCTCCTCCACGACGACGGCGGCCAGCCCGTGCGCCGCCCACGCGACCTCGACCTGCCCGCGGGTGGGGTTGGCCGGGTCGTACCCGCGGAACATGAGCACCTCGTCGGTGTACTCGTGGTTGGCGACGAGCAGTTGGCGGTCGCACTCGCCGGGCAGGGGCAGCAGCGCCAGGAAGTCGTTGTTGTAGCCGAACTGACCGGCCTGGGCCGCGGCCGTCTGGTTCTCCGGGTCGAAGGCCGGCGCCCCGCGCAGGATGGGCTCGCCCCAGCGGATGACGACGTTCTGCGCGTACCCGTCCGGCACGGTGACGGCGTCGGCGGTGTTCGGGGCGACGGAGTCGTAACGCAGCCCGCGAGCGGCCTTGCCGCCCGGCTTCCCGCCCGGCGCACCGCCCGGCCCCCCTGCTGCCTCGGCGGGCACGGCGGCGGCGGACGGCGCACCGGCGACTCCGGCGGTCCCCGCGGCGGCCGCGACGGTGACGACGGCGGCGGCGCGCATCACCGACCGGCGGCCGATCGCCCCCGCGATGACGTCGCCGACGTAGGCGTTGTCACTGGTGTTGGGCACCTCGTGGAAGCAGGCGTCACCGCACCGGAAACGGCAGGTCATGGCGGAGCGTCCGCCGGGATGGGACTGGGACGGCGTTCCGATCAACGGCAGAAGCTTGCGCACCTTTAATCTCCCCTTGCGTTCCCTTGGTGTGAACGTGACGCTAGGGGCGCGCATGTGCGCGGGCGCTGCGGCGGCGTGAACGGAGAGTGAATCCCCGGCAGCCACTGGGGCTTCGGGGTGGCGCGAAGCGGGCGTCGAGGCGGTATTGACACGCCCCGGTTCCGCACACTCACCCCTGCCCAAGATCACCCCACGGGGCCGCTAACCTTACGTGTCCGTCCTGGCCAGGGATTGATGGGCATCAACTCATGCGAAGGGTTGCGCAAATGGGCATTCTCACTCTCCTGCGGAATGCGTTCGGCAGGTCCCGCAAGGGGCGTACCGCCGAGGCAGAGGGTGCGGAACAGGTTCCTTCGCAGGAACGAACCGCCACCGAGGGCAGCGAACAGGAGCAGCCGATTCAGGCCGCCCCCACACCCCAGACCGAGCCGAAGCCGGTCCCGACGGTCGCCAAGGTCCCGGAACCCCGCCCGGCAACCCAGGACGAACACGACCTCGTGGCAGCGGCCTTCGACCACGTCAGCGTCCCGAAGCCCACCAGGTCGGCGGAATCGACCGAGGTCGACGCCGACGCCGAGGCGAAGACCGACGCGGACGCCACCACCGAGAGCACGGCCGACGCCGAGGCCGCGGCTGAAGCCGAGAACACGGCCGGCACCGGGGTCGCGGCTGGGGCTGAGGCGGCCGACGCCGGTACGCAGCCGAGCGTCGACGCCGGCGCGGACGCCGGAACCAAGGCTGACGCAGCGGCCGAGACCGAGGGCGAGAGCGCGACCGAGCGCGCGGACGACTCCGGAGCCGCCGAGGCAGACGCCGACGCCGCCACCGAGAGCACGGCTGACGCCGAGGCCGAGCCCGACGCCGAGGCGAAGCCTGCGGAAGTGGAGACGAAGGCCGACGCCGAGGTCGAGGTTACGTCCGAGGCGGACGCCGACGCCGACGCCGAGAGCGCGGCGGACACCGAGGGTGCGGCCGAGGTCGAGACCAAGGTCGAGGCCGACGCCGAGAGCGCGGACGACTCGGAGGTCGAGGCGACGGCGGACACGTCGGCTGCGGCCGAGGCTGCGGATGCAGAGGAGGCCGACGCGGTCGCCGAGACCGAGGCTGCCGCGGAAGCGCCCGCCGCCGAGGACGAGGCCGAGGACGAGGCGGGTGCCCCCGCCGAGCCCGAGCCGGTCGCGGAGGCCGAGGCCGAGGCGACGGCCGAGGCGCCCGCCTCGGAAGCCGCGCCGCAGACTGCCCCGGACACCGCCCCCGAGCCGACCGCCGAGGCGGACGCGGCGGCCTCCGAGCCCGAGCCCGAGGCCGAGGTCGCGCCGGAACCCGAGGTCGCCGCGGAGCAGCCCGAGTCCGCTCCGGA
>NZ_BMTL01000004.1:80339-351998 GCF_014649655.1 Streptomyces humidus
TCCGGAGGCGGAGACCGAGCCCGAGCCCGCTCCGGAGGCGGAGACCGAGCCCGAGCCCGCTCCGGAGGCGGAGACCGAGCCCGAGCCCGCTCCGGAGGCGGAGACCGAGCCCGAGCCCGCTCCGGAGGCAGAGACCGAGCCCGAGCCCGAGACGGCAACCCCCACCGAGCCCCAGCCCGAACCGGTGCCCGAAGCCGCACCCGAAGCCGCACCCGCCGCTGACGCGGAAGAGCCCGCGGCCGCCGACGGCGAGGACGCCCCGCAGGAGGCGCCCGAGGCCGCCGCCGAGAGCCGCACGGACGGTGCGGACAGTGCGGACGTTGCCGACGATGCCTACAGTGCGGACGGCAAGGCCGAGGACGACTCCGCCGAGAGCGAAGCCGAGACGCAGACCCCCGTCCCGGCCCCCGCCCAAGCCCCGGTTCAGGCCAAGGCCCCCGCCCAGCCGCCGGCCCAGGCACTCGCCGGCCTCACCACCGCCTACCAGGCAGCCGCCGCCGCCCTCGAGAACACCGGCCTCACCGGCGCCCGTGCCGACGTCTACCTCGTGCTGGACCGCTCCGCGAGCATGCGCCCGTACTACAAGGACGGCTCCGCCCAGGCCCTCGCCGAGCAGACCCTCGCTCTCGCGGCCCACCTCGACCCCGAGGCCACGGTCCACGTCGTCTTCTTCTCCACAGAGCTGGACGGCACCGGCGAGCTGACCCTCACCGACCACGAGAACAAGATCGACGAGCTGCACGCCGGCCTCGGCCGCATGGGCCGCACCAGCTACCACGCCGCGGTCGAAGCCGTCGTCGGACACCACGAGAAGAAGGCCGCCCCGGACGTCCCCGCCCTGGTCGTCTTCCAGACGGACGGCGCACCGGACGCGAAGACCCCGGCCACCCAGGCCCTCACCGACGCGGCGAAGAGCCACCCCGGCGTCTTCTTCTCCTTCGTGGCCTTCGGCGAGCACGACAACAAGGCCTTCGACTACCTCCGCAAGCTCAAGACCCCCAACACGTCCTTCTTCCACGCGGGCCCGACCCCGCGTGAGCTCACGGACGCCGAGCTCTACGAGGGCGTACTGGCCGTCTGGCGGCCGTAACCTCCGCCGACGCCGGGCGACACCCCCCGGGCCGCCCGCCTCCCACCCTGTAAAACGGGAGGCGGGCGGCCCACCCATGTCGGCTACGATTTCCCTTTCACGGCTCGTAGAACGACCGCCCCGCACGACCGACCTGGGAGCAGCCTCCGATGGCTCGACACCTCATCACCAGCGCCCTTCCGTACATCAACGGAATCAAGCACCTGGGCAACATGGTGGGGTCCATGCTCCCGGCGGACGTGTACTCCCGCTACCTGCGCCTGCGCGGCCACGACGTGCTCTACATCTGCGCGACGGACGAGCACGGCACCCCCGCCGAGCTGGCCGCGAAGGAGCTGGGCGTCCCGGTCGCCGAGTTCTGCGCGCAGGCGCACGACGCGCAGAAGGCCGTCTACGACGGTTTCGCGCTGGCCTTCGACTACTTCGGCCGGAGCTCCTCCCCGCAGAACGTCGAGATCACCCAGCACTTCGCCCGTCGCCTGAACGAGAACGGCTTCATCGAGGAGCGGGCGATCCGCCAGGTGTACAGCCCGGCCGACGGACGCTTCCTGCCGGACCGCTACGTCGAGGGCACCTGCCCCCACTGCGGCTACGACAAGGCCCGCGGCGACCAGTGCGAGAACTGCACCCGCGTCCTGGACCCGACGGACCTGATCGACCCGCGCTCGGCGATCTCGGGCTCCACGGACCTGGAGGTCCGCGAGACCAAGCACCTGTTCCTCCTCCAGTCGAAGCTGCAGCACGAGGTCGAGGAGTGGGTGTCCCGCCACGAGGCGGACTGGCCGCAGCTGGCCTCCTCCATCGCTCGCAAGTGGCTCACCGAGGGCCTGCACGACCGCGCCATCACCCGCGACCTGGACTGGGGCGTCCCGGTTCCGGCCGACACCTGGCCGGAGCTGGCCGCCGAGGGCAAGGTCTTCTACGTCTGGTTCGACGCCCCGATCGAGTACATCGGCGCGACGAAGGAGTGGTCCGACCTCGACCCGGAGAACCGCGACTGGAAGTCGTGGTGGTACGAGGCGGACACGGGCGAGAACCCCGTCCGGTACACGGAGTTCATGGCCAAGGACAACGTCCCGTTCCACACGGTGATGTTCCCCGCCACGGAGCTGGGCGTGCGCGAGCCGTGGAAGAAGGTCGACTACGTCAAGGCCTTCAACTGGCTGACGTACTACGGCGGCAAGTTCTCCACGAGCCAGAAGCGCGGCGTCTTCACGGACCAGGCGCTCGACATCCTCCCGGCGGACTACTGGCGCTACTTCCTCATCGCCAACGCCCCCGAGTCGGACGACTCCTCCTTCACCTGGGAGCACTTCACGGCCACGGTGAACAAGGACCTCGCCGACACCCTGGGCAACTTCGTCAACCGCGTCCTGTCCTTCTCCAAGAAGCGCTTCGGCGAGGAGGTCCCGGCGGGCAGCGCGCCCGGCGAGGCGGAGGCGAAGCTCGGTGAGCAGATCGCCGGACTGCTCGCCGAGTACGAGTCGCAGATGGAGGCCCTGCAGTTCCGCAAGGCGGCCGCCGCCCTGCGCGCCCTGTGGTCCGCGGGCAACTCCTACCTGGAGGAGAAGGCCCCCTGGCTGGAGATCAAGACCGACAAGGACGGCGCGGCCCTCACCCTGCGCACGGCGATGAACCTGATCCACCTCTACGCGGTGGTCTCCGAGCCCTTCATCCCGGCGACGGCGAAGGTCATGCGGGAGGCGTTCTCCCTGGCCGACGACACGGCGGCCTGGGTCACGGCCGACGAGGCCCGCGCCCTGGCCTCCGTCCCGGCCGGCACCCCCTTCACCGTCCCGCCGGTCCTGTTCGCCAAGCTCACGGACGAGGACCTGGCGGCGTACAAGGAGCGCTTCGGCGGCGCCGACGCATGACGCACGGCGCGTGCGGAGGGATGTTCCGCGTCCCTCCGCACGCGTCCGTCACTCCTCTGAGGGGGAAGCCGAAAAGGAGAAGATGTAGAGGAAAAGGCGGACGGCTTCCCCCCGCTTCGGCATGTTCCCGCTGAGCCGTATGGTTTCCGCCATGGCAGTCCCCGAGGTCATCCCGATCGCCTATGAGCCGAGGCACCGCACCGAGTCCATCGGCCGGTACGCGGAAGGCCAGTTCCTCGCGTCGGTCACGTACGCCTTCCCCCAGGGCTTCCGTCTCGACGACGGCTGGGAAGAGCACAAACGCCTCTACACCGTGCTGCACACCTTCGACGCGGACGGCCACTACCGTGACTCGGACATCTGGTGCGCCGGCACCTGGGCCGAGCAGCAGCGCGACCCGCACGGCGACGACTCGGTCCTCACCCGCGCCCGCGTCCGTCTGGCCACGCTCCTGCGCAGCCTGCCCCGCCGCTCCTACACGGACATCGCCGTCCGCCCTTTCCGCATCACCTACGAGGGCGTGCTCTTCGGCCTGGTGATCCGCGAGGACAAGGACGAGGACGGCGCCCCCGAGACCTGGGCGGAGCTCTACCCGGACCGCCTCGCCTTCGCCGCCCCGTGGGACGGCACATACGACACGTGACCGGCTCTCGCGAGCCGATCCGCGTGGTGCCGTGAGCGTTGCCGCGCGGTCGGGAACACCCCGGGGCGACGGCGGTTACGGGATCAGCATCCCGACGCGAAAGTCACGAAGTCCGTCCACGCCTCCGGCGCGAGCGCAAGCTGAGGGCCGCCTATGTTCTTGGAGTCGCGGACATGCACCGTGCAGAGGGAAGTGGCGATCTCGATGCAGTCGTTGCCGTCCCCGCTGCTGCTGTAGCTGCTCTTGAACCACGCCAGTTCGGTGGTCTCCCGGGTGGTTGACGTGCGGATCATGTCTCTCCAAGCATCTGCTCGATGAAGGCCCGGGACTCTCGGATCGTGAGGGCCTGGGCCCGGATCATGCCATAGCGCAGTTCAAGGATTCTGAGCTGCTTCGGGTCAGACACCGGGCGCCCGCTGAACGCTCCCTCGGAGCGCCCCACCGCAGTGCCGTCCGGAAACTTGAGCACCTCGATCAGCCCACCCGTGCCGAAGTGTTCGTCGCAGTCGGTCGGCATCACCTGGATCGAGACGTTCCGCAACTGGCCCAGCTCCAGCAGCCGCTCGAGCTGCCGACGCCAAACCATTCTGCCCCCGACCGGACGGCGGAGCGTCACCTCTTCCTGGACAAAGCTGAGCGCCGGTCCTGGTGACCGCTCGAAGATCGAATGCCGGGCCATCCGTGCGGCCACCATGCGCTCCGTCTCTTCATCCGAGTAGCCGGGCAGCCACACGTGGAAGAGCGCGCGCATGTGCTCCTCCGTCTGCAACAAGCCATGGATGTTGTGGTTGCTGTACAGCCCCACTTCAACCGCCTGGGCCTCCAGCTTCCCAAGCTCCCGGACTCTCTTCGGATACCGGACCTTCTTCACGTCCTCCCAGGCCGCCGCGACCAGTCCGCCCGCGCCCAGCACGTCGTCGGCCTTGTCCAGGTACTCCTGCCGGGGGATCCGCTTGCCGCCCTCGACCTTGTAGACCAGGTCCTCGCCGTACCCGACCGCCACCGCGAAGTCGGCGGCCCGCATCCCCACCGCTTCCCGCCGCAGCTTCAACTGCCTGCCCACCGTGGCGAGTACGGCCACGCCCCACTCGTCGTCCGGGTCCACCTCCCACCCCGGCTCGTCCGCCTCGGTCCGGAGCCGTACCGCCTCGCCGTCCACCGACATACCGCACCCCTCTGTCGTACTGCCGTGGCGTAACGCCGTTACCCGCAGGCCCGGTTCCGACGGTCCGGACAACGGCCGACAAGCTCCGGACAGTCACCCTACGTATCAGCGCTGTCACTGTTCACGGTAAGCGTGTAAGGCCACGCTCGGTCACGTGAACAGCGAAAAGTCCACCCAACTCCCCTCGCCCGCAGACCATTTCAGCGTGTTCCTGTCACCCACGCCCCGTGGCGCCCGCCTCGCCCGGCTGCTCGCCACGGACTGGATGCGCGACCGGGACCTGCCCCACCGCGTCGCCGAGGCCGCCGAACACCTCGTCGCCGAGCTCGCGGCAAACGCGGCCACCCACGGCCGGCTCCCCGGACGGGACTTCCGCCTCGTCCTCCTGACCCGCGACGCGACCCTCCGCATCGAGGTGACCGACACACGCGGTGACGATCTCCCGCACCGCCGACCACCCACCCCCGACGCCGACTCCGGGCGCGGGCTCCTTCTCGTCGAGGCCCTCGCCGACCACTGGGGCGTCGAACTCGGCCCCGACCCCCGCAAGACCGTGTGGGCCGAACTCGACCTCTCACCGGAGTTCAGATACGTGTGATCCGGTGGCTCGGACGCCCTCCTCCAAGAAACACGAGAGGGAAAGAAACCTCACCAAGCCCCACCCCTCCCGCCCACGGCGCATGCTCACTCTCGCGAGTGAACATCACCAACTCAGCTGGATTCGGCACCGGTTGCCTGCCCTACGCTCAGCGCGACAGCACACGCCCCCCCCCAGACATGCGACGGCCCCCGCCGGGACTGCAATCCCGAGGCGAGGGCCTGACCACCAAGGAAGTTAGGCCCTTCCCGATGGACACCCAAAACCCTAGCGCGCACCCGCACTCCCAGTCCCGTATCGGCGGGAAAAACCACCCGCCCCGTCACGCCTCCACGGACGGGCACTCCGGCGGCGTCATCCATGACAGCACCCGCCACACCACCCGCTTCACGGTTGATCGGCAACCACCTCGCGCAGCACCCCGACCTCTCAGGACTCGCCATCGGGCTGGCCGTGCACATCCAGTCCCTCCCCGCCGGCGCGCGCGTCGACATCAAGACCCTCGCCGCCCGCTTCCCGGAGGGCCCGACCCGTACCGCCGCCGCCCTGCGCGAGCTGGAGACCCACGGCTACCTGCGCCCGCCCCCGCGAACGCACCGAGAGCGGCCGCATCGTCACCCGCACGGTCTCCTGCAACCAGCCCGGCCGACACGGCAGCGCACCGGCCGAGGCACCCGAACCCCCGGCCCGCCGAGCAGCGGCGGCCCGACAGCAGAGACCCGCCCGCCGCGCCCTCCCCGCCGTACCGCAGCCCGCGTACAACCTGACGAGAGGCCCGAACCCCACCATGGTCAGCTCCCCGCATGAGGCGATGCACCGGATCTTCCAACACGATCTCGAACTCTTCGGTCGCGTCTCGCGCATCCTCGGGCTCGGACTCCCCGCCCCCGTCAAGATCACCGTTCTGCCCACCGATCTCACCGAGACCAGCCCCGTCGAACGCCGCGTGGACACGCTCTTCCGTCTGGACAACCCGGAGCACGGCCCCTTCATCCTGGCCATCGAGGCGCAGGGGAGGAAGGATCCCTCCAAGCCCGCCAGCTGGGCTTACTACACCTCCTACGTGTGGACGAAGTACCGGATCCCCACGGCGCTCATGGTCGTGTGCCAGGACCACGCGACAGCGGCGTGGGCTCAGCAACCGGTAGCCAGCGGTCCGCCCCAGTTGCCCACGCTCACCCTGAAGCCCCTCGTCGTGGGCCCGCACAACATGCCCGTGATCACCGATCCGGACGAGGCCCGCGCGGACCTCGCGCTGGCCGCTCTGTCCGCGATCACACACGCTGCCGATCCGGACATCGGTGCCATACTGAAAACCCTGTCCACCGCTCTGCGGGGTGTCCCCGAGGACATCGCCGACCCCATCATCGAGTTCACCGCACAGGGTCTGGGCAAGCGCCCGGCCAAGCAGATCTGGAGGAAACTGGTGGCCGTGGACCTCTCCTTCTACAAGTCGTACATCTCGGAAGAGATCCGGGACGAGGGCCGCGCGCAGGGCCGCGCGCAGGGCCGCGCCGAAGCTCTGCTGCTCGTCCTGGAACAACGGGGTATCGACGTGCCTGAGCACATCCGTGAACGCATCACGGACTGCAACGACCCGGAAACCCTCGGCCGCTGGCTCGCCCGATCCGTCACGGCTCCCACAGCCGAGGACGTTGTCGCAGACGAGTAGCCACGGACGCGTTCCACACGTCGCGCCATGCCACGGCGGTCGCGGTGCCGAACTCGCATCTGATCACCCTGATCGACGCCTACGACGAGGCGGAGCTGGTCGAGACCGGCCGCCGGGTCGCCGGGTCGCCGGAGGTGTTCCCGATCGGCGCGAACCTCTCCTTCGTGCTGCCCCTCTCGCAGGACGAGGTGTTCGTCCACACCTGCGCCGTCACCGCAGGGCCTTGGCCCTCGGGTCGGCGCGTGACGCCCCAGCCGTGCCGGCCGGTCGGCAGAGGGACGCCGATCAAGGCGGTCAGGACCTGTCCGGTGGATCAGGTCACAGGTACTCGACGGCACCCTGAGCAGCGACGCCTGTCTGCGATCACGCAGAGAGACTCGCCTGGGCCAGGGACGTCGAGATCGCCCGCCGCCCCGACCGGCACACCGCCCTGCGGGGGAAGTGCCGACCTCACCGAACGCGCCCTGTCCGACAACATCGAGCTCGGTGTGGTGCTGCGGGATCCGTACGTGGTGGAGCCGCTGGTCTACCACTTCCCCTGGCTGCCGGCCCCGGAGAACAAGGTCATGCGCCCTGTGTGCCGCCTTGCGGGGGGCATGCCTGACAGGTGGTCGCGAGGGCCGGGGGCTCGTGGTCACCCGGCCCTCGCGAGTCTCGGTGTTACTTCAGGACGCCCGCGCCCGTCGTCGTCGCCAGGGTCGTCGCCAGGGTCGTCGGCAGGTTCTTCGCCGAGGTCTCCAGGCCCGTCGTCAGGGTCGGCGTCCCGTTGACGGTCGTCTTCAGCGTCGTCTTGTCGTGGTCGGTGTGCGCGGCATCCGCCCTGGCGCCACCGGTCGTGCCCGTGCCGGAGAAGGCCCGGCCGTCCTTCGCGGCGAGCGTCCGGTGGCACAGGCCGACGGTCCCGGCCCCGGCGTTCACCACGACGACGCCCGCGCCGGTGCCCGCGGCCACGGCGGCGGCGGTGACCACGAGGACGCGGCGTGAGCGGAGGGACCAGCGGTGGGCGGGAGCCGGCACGGGGAATCCTTACGGGAGGAGCGTGCTTACCACCCGTCAGTGGTCGCCGCCGCGGGAAGAGTTGCCGCGCGAGGAGAATCTTTTTCTGCGGCACCGCCCGCGCGCGTTCGGACGCCTTCACGATTCCCGCACCGTCTTCCGACAACGGGCAGGCCCAGCAGGACCACGCGCGTCTGCTGGGTCAGGGCGAGCAGGTGCACGCCGCGTTCCTGGCTGATCCGCGACACCCTCCTGTTCACCGACCACCGGCTGCTGCTCGGATCTGGGTCTCGGGCACGCCGGCGCCGATCCAGAAGACGTTCACCAAGGGCGTCGACATCCACGAGGTGCAGGCGATCCTCACGCAGTTCGTCGCGAGGTAGGCGAGGCGGTCCCGAGCCGGGCGGGGGGGCCGCTACCGTCCACGACGCCCGCCCGTCCCCCGCCCCCTCGGCATCGCGGCGGCCCGCGACGGTGGCCGCTCCCGACGGCGGCCGCTTCAAGTGCGGCCGCTCCGGACCTCAGCCGCCTCAGCCACCCCGGCGGCCCCGGCAGCCACGCCGCGAACGCGCCGCGTGTGCCGGCCCCGCGTACCGGCCGGACCTGCTACGACTACTCGGTGGACCTTCTTCGACCCCACCTCCGCCTCTGCGCCGAGATCTTCGGCATGCCCGCCCCCACGGCCTCCTGGGTGCTGGCCGGCGGCTACGCGCTGCAGGCGCACGGGCTGCTGCGACGTCCCCACGACAACGTGGACCTCGCGACGGAGAGCGCGGAGCCGATGCCCCTGCTGGCGCAGACGCTGGCCTCCGCGCTGACTTCCCTGGGCCGCCACGAGGCGACGCCGCAGGACCTGGACCCGCTGTCCGCGCACCTGTCCGTGCGGGACCGCGAGACCGGCGCCGTTCTGCGACTGGCTCTGCACAAGGAGACCTTCTGGAGCCGGCCCGTCCTGACCCCCTACGGTCCGGCCCTCTCGCCTCAGGACGCGGTGGGCACGAAGATCCGGGCGCTGTACGACCGCGGACTGGCGGTCGACATGATCGACGCGCGCGCGGCGAACGCCCTCTTCACCTACTCCGGCCTGGAGGAAGCGGCCCGCCGGCACGCCCGCGACGACTTCGACCTGCCCGCGCTGCAGGCGCGGCTGGAGGGCACGGACCACTATCCGGACTCGGCGTTCACGCAGTACGGCCTCGCCGAGCCCGACATCTCCGCCCTGCGGACGTGGGCCCAGTCGTGGTCGACGGATATCGCGGAACGTCTGCTGGAGGAGGGGACGTCACCGGACGCCTGAGCGGGCCGGAACGCCTCCGCCCCCGCTTCTGCCCCACCTCGGCCCCGCCGTCGCCGCCGTAGCCACCGCCGTCGCCGGACGCGTTCCGGATCGGTCCGCAGGCGCCGGAGCCGATCACCTTCCGGGCAAGGAGGAGCGGGATGCCCTCCCGGTCCTCGGTGATGACCCGGCGCAGCGGGAGAACGAAAGCGGCCCGGAACCGACGTCGGTTCCGGGCCACCCCGTGTTTCCGCGCTCCTGCCGCCCCGCCGGGCGCTCGCCGGCTACTTCGGCTGCGGCTTGCGCACCGACAGGTGCAGCTCCCTGAGCCGGGCCTCCTCCAGCTCCGTCGGCGCGCCCATCATCAGGTCCTGGGCGTTGCCGTTGAGCGGGAAGGCAATGGTCTCGCGGATGTTCGGCTCGTCGGCCAGCAGCATGACGATGCGGTCGACTCCGGGGGCGATGCCACCGTGCGGCGGGGCGCCGAAGCGGAACGCGCGCAGCATGCCGGCGAACTTCTCCTCGACGGTCTCGCGGTCGTAACCGGCGATCTCGAACGCCTTGAGCATGATCTCGGGCTCGTGGTTGCGGATCGCGCCGGAGGACAGCTCGACGCCGTTGCAGACGATGTCGTACTGCCAGCCGAGGATGTCCAGCGGGTCCTGGGTCTCCAGGGCCTCCAGGCCGCCCTGCGGCATGGAGAACGGGTTGTGCGAGAAGTCGATCTTGCCGGTGTCCTCGTCCTTCTCGTACATCGGGAAGTCGACGATCCAGCAGAAGCGGAAGACGCCCTCCTCGAAGTGCCCGGCGCGCTTGGCGGCCTCGACCCGCACCGCACCCATGATCTTCGAGACCTCGTCGAACTCGCCCGCGCCGAAGAACACCGCGTGGCCGGCGGCCAGGGACAGGCGCTTGGTCAGCTCGGCCACGTTCGCCTCGGTCAGGAACTTGGCGATCGGGCCGGTCAGCGAGCCGTCCTCGGCGACGCGGACCCAGGCCAGCCCCTTCGCGCCCTGCGAGACGGCGAAGTCGCCGAGCTGGTCGAAGAACTTCCGGGGCTGAGCGGAGACGTCCGGCACCGGCAGCGCCCGCACGTGCTTGCCCGCGAACGCCTTGAACTCCGAGCCCTCGAAGACGTCGGTGATGTCGACGAGTTCGAGCTGAGCCCGCAGGTCCGGCTTGTCGGAGCCGTACTTCAGCATCGACTCGCGGAACGGGATCCGCGGGAACGGCGAGGTGACATGGCGGCCGCCGCCGAACTCCTCGAACAGCTCGGTCATGAGCTTCTCGATCGGCTGGAAGACGTCCTCCTGCTCGACGAAGCTCATCTCGACGTCGAGCTGGTAGAACTCGCCCGGCGAACGGTCCGCACGGGCGTCCTCGTCACGGAAACAGGGGGCGATCTGGAAGTAACGGTCGAAGCCCGAGATCATCAGCAGCTGCTTGAACTGCTGCGGGGCCTGCGGCAGCGCGTAGAACCTGCCCGCGTGCAGCCGGGACGGGACGACGAAGTCGCGGGCGCCCTCGGGGGAGGTCGCCGACAGGATCGGCGTCGCCATCTCGTTGAAGCCCAGCGCCGTCATCTTGTGCCGCATCGCCGAGATGACCGACGTACGCAGCATGATGTTGCGGTGCATGCGCTCACGGCGCAGGTCCAGGAAGCGGTACTCCAGGCGCCGCTCCTCGTTGACCCCGTCCTCGGCGTTGATCGTGAAGGGCAGCGGGGCGGCCGCGCCCAGCAGCTCGACCTCTCCGACCTCGACCTCGACCTCGCCGGTCGGCAGATCCGCGTTGACGTTCTCCGCGCCGCGCGAGACGACCTTGCCGTCGACGCGGACCGTCGACTCCTTGGTCAGCTTGTCCAGGGCCTCGTACGCGGGCGTGCCCGGCCGGGCCACGAGCTGCGTGATGCCGTAGTGGTCGCGCAGATCGATGAAGAGGATGCCGCCCAGGTCGCGCCGATTGTGCAGCCAGCCGCTCAGCCGGACGTCGCTGCCGACGTCAGAGGCGCGGAGCTCGCCGCAGGTGTGGGACCTGTACCGATGCATCGTCGTTCATCCAGTCTTCGCGGATCGGGGTCTGGGTTTCATGGTGTTTCACGTGAAACAACCCCAGCGTACCGGGCACGTGGTGATCGCCTCCCACCATTACCGGGTGGCAGCGATGCCGGTGAGCAGTGGCACTCTTCGTTCCCCTCTTCTTAAAGTGGGGCAATGCGCACTGGCGAGCCGCTGCCCGCCGTGGGGGAGGTCCTGGTCTCTCTCGCGACCGGCGTGTGGCACTGGGACACCGCCACCGGGCTGGTCACGGTCGACGCCGAGGCGGCCCGGCTGCTCGGTCTGCCCGCCGAGGAGACGGTCCTCACGGAGGCCCAGACCCGGGCCCGTCTGCACCCCGTCGACTGGAACGAGATCACCGGCGTGGTGCAGCTCGCCGTCGCCGAGGGCACCCTCGCCGAGGTGCGGATCCGGATCATGGACGAACAGGGGCGGGTCGTCCGGGTCGTCCGCAGTCGCTCGAAGCCGTCGTTCGATCCGGCGAGGAAGGCGTACGAGCTGATCGGCACCCTCCAGGAGGTCACCGAGCCGACTCCGGGCACCGCCGCCGGACGGACCGCCGTCACCGGCGACTGGCGGCGCTCGCGTGAGGCGTTCCTGCTGGACGCGGGCCGGGCGCTGGCCGAGGCGCGCTCCACGGCGGAGGTGCTGCGGGTCGCCGCGGCCCTGTCGATGCCGGGCTTCTCACCGGACGGACTGGCCGTCTTCGGCGTCACGGGCGACCGGCTGACGATCATCGGCCACCACGGACAGCAGCCTGGCGACGAAGTCCCCTTCACTCAGATGTCCCTCCAGACCGACTATCCGGCCGCCGAGGTCGTGCGCACGGGGCGGGCCGTCTATCTGTCCTCGCCCGAGCGGTACAAGGAGCGCTACCCGCTCACCTGGCCCCTGGCCGAGCCCTTCCGCCGTCACTCGTGGGCCTTCCTGCCGCTGACCGTCGCCGGCCGCACAATGGGCGCGTGGATGGCGGCCTTCACGTATCCGGTGGCCTTCACCCCCGACGAGCGGTCCGTGCTCACGACCGTCGCGAGGATGCTCGCCCAGGCGCTGACCCGCGCGAGCGCGGCGGAGAACCAGCGCGAGCTGACCGACGGTCTGCAACGCTCCATGCTGCCCACCCTGGGTCCCGAGATACCGGGCTTGACGCTCGCCGCCCGCTACATACCGACCGGCGGCGGCCTCCAGGTCGGCGGTGACTGGTACGACATGATCCCGCTGCCCGGGGGCGCGTCCCGGGCGAAGCGCGACGGCGGCCGGTTCGCCCTGGTCATCGGCGACGTCCAGGGCCATGACGTCCGCGCGGCTGGCCTCATGGGCCAACTGCGCATCGCGCTTCGGGCGTACGCCGCCGAGGGACACCGCCCCGACGCCGTCCTCTCCCGCGCCTCCGGCTTCCTGCACGGTCTCACCGACGCGAACGGAGGCGCCGACCTGCGCTTCGCCACCTGTCTCTACGTCGAGGTCGACCCGGCGACCGGCGTCCTGGAAGCCGCGAGGGCCGGCCATCTGGACCCGGCGGTCCGGATGTCGGACGGAACAGTGCTGGTCAGGGCCACCGCGGGCGGCCTGCCCCTGGGCATCGACCCGGACGCCGACTACCCCACCACCCGGCTCGTCCTGGAGCCCGGCGAAACGCTGATGCTGTGCACCGACGGCCTGTTGGAGACCGGGGGCCACGACCTCGAAACCGGCTGGCAGCGCGTCCGCAAGACCCTGGAGGCGCACGAGGGCGACCTGGAGGAACTGGCCGACGCCCTGGTCCAGGCGGTGCACGGGCCCTCCTCGCACCACACCACGGGCCCCCTCGCGGACCGTCGCGAGGACGACATAGCCCTCCTGCTGCTGTGCCGGCAGGGCGAGGGCGGCTGCGGGCAGGAGGGCGCCCTCCTGCCCGCGCGGCGGCTCGTGCGCCGTTCGATGCTGACGGTCGCGCAGGCCGAACCGGAGCGGATCGCCGTAGCCCGGCAGCAGGTGCGCGAACTGCTGCACGACTGGACCTGTGCCGACCAGGTCGACTCCGCGGTCCTGCTGGTCTCCGAGACCCTCACCAACGTCCTCGTCCACACCGACGCCGACGCGCTGCTCGTCGCCGAGGTCACCGGCACGCCCGGCGAACGCCGGCTGCGCGTCGAGGTCACCGACACCAGCGACGCCCTCCCGCACAAGCGCCGCCCCGGCGAACTGGCCTCCTCGGGCCGCGGCCTCGTCCTCATCGAACTCCTCGCCCACACCTGGGGCGTGGCGCCCCGGGGCGAGGGCAAGAGCATCTGGTTCGAGTTCTGCGAGCCCCAAGAGCCGGGCAAAACCGAAGAATCGATGCCTCAAACTCCCCTGTAAGGATGAACCTCCGCAACGCGCCCACGCGGTGGTGGGGCATATGCCTAGCGTCCGAGGCGGAGGTGATGCTCGATGCACGAGCAGAACAACACGCCGCCGCCTCAGTCGGCGGCACGGCGGGACGCGATCGACGTCAACGACTTCGTCTTCGCGGCGACGGGGGCGCGGGTACGGAGGCTGACGACAGCGGACGGGATCCACTGGTTCCCGGCCGTGGACGTGGCCACAGCACTCGGTTATGCGAACACGCGGGACGCGTTGCGTCTCCGGGTCGCACACCAGCACACAACATCTCTCGACGATCTTGCACGAAGCGTCGGTACGGCCGACGCTTTGTGCAACATTGCAGGTCACGGGCTCAAGAAGTCCATGAGGATGGTGAATCTCC
Source organism: Streptomyces humidus (assembly GCF_014649655.1). GTDB lineage: Bacteria > Actinomycetota > Actinomycetes > Streptomycetales > Streptomycetaceae > Streptomyces > Streptomyces humidus. Next base: position 94,439 of record NZ_BMTL01000004.1, read on the forward strand.
GCGGTCTCGTCCAGCTGGTGAACGGCTCCACCAAGCCGGAGTCACAGCCCTTCAAGCTCTGGGTCTCGGAGGTCGTCGCGACCATCCAGCAGGAGGGCTCCTACTCCCTGGAGCCGGCCCCCGTGCAGCCCGCCCCTGCCGGCGGCACCGCGTACGTCATGCCGACGCAGGTCGTCGAGGCCATCGTCCGTCTCGAAGAACGAGCCGCGCGGACGAACGACGTCCTCGGGCAGATCCTCGACAACCAGCGGATGATGGCCGGCGTGCTGCGGGACATCGCCGGGTCCCTGAGGCCCCCCGCCGTGGACACGTCGAAGCCGACGCCCCGCGAGCTCCTCGCCACCTGGAAGTCGAAGAACCTCGTCGTCACCGAGGACGTGCACGCGGTCGCCGCGCTCCTCGCCCCGGCGTTGACGCGCGGCGAGGCCCGCTACCGCGTGGAGGAGATCGCCACCCGCACGGGCCTCTCGCACGAGCGCGTCCACGACTGTCTGCGCATGCTGCTCAAGCGGGGCTGCGTGCGTCAGACGGGCTGCACCGCGGACGGAGCGTCGGTCTACGTGCTGCCGTAGCAGGCCCCGCGGAACGGAAAGGGCCCGAAGTCGCAATCCAACGTTGCGGCTTCGGGCCTTCTCGCAAGGTACCGGAACTCAGCCGGCCTGCGGGCCGCCTTCCGCCATTCCGTGGACCGCCGGGATCGTGCCCAGGCGCCCCTTCTGGAAGTCGTCGAAGGCCTGCTGGAGCTCGTCGCGGGTGTTCATGACGAACGGACCGTAGTGGGCCATCGGCTCGCGGATCGGCTGCCCGCCGAGGAGGACGACCTCCAGGTCGGGCGTGTGGGAGTCCTGCTTCTCGTCCGCGCGGACGGTCAGCGAGGATCCCGCGCCGAAGACGGCGGTCTGGCCCAGGTGGATCGGGCGGCGCTCGGTGCCGACCGAACCGCGGCCCGCCAGGACGTAGGCGAGGCCGTTGAAGTCCTCACGCCACGGAAGAGTGAGTTCCGCACCCGGTGCGAGGGTCGCGTGGACCATGGTGATGGGGGTGTGCGTGATTCCCGGGCCGGCGTGTCCGTCCAGCTCGCCCGCGATGACACGCAGGAGCGCGCCGCCGTCCGGGGTGGTCAGGAGCTGCACGTGTCCGCCGCGGATGTCCTGGTAGCGCGGGGCCATCATCTTGTCCTTGGCCGGGAGGTTCACCCACAGCTGGAGGCCGTGGAAGAGACCGCCGGACATGACCAGCGACTCCGGCGGCGCCTCGATGTGGAGCAGGCCCGAACCGGCCGTCATCCACTGGGTGTCGCCGTTGGTGATGGTGCCGCCGCCGCCCTGGCTGTCCTGGTGGTCGAAGATCCCGTCGATCGTACCTCCTTGGGCGACGTGCGTCCCAGTTTAGTTGAGCGTTGAACTTTCTGCCACCCGTAACAGCGAAAGCCCGGAGGGCATTCCCTCCGGGCACTCCGCCGACCGGGCGGGACAGGACCTGCGGAAACGCTCAGCCGTACATCCGGCGCATCGCGAACTCGACCATCTGCTCCACGGCCTTCGCGTCGAAGACCATCCGGTGCTCGCCCTCCATGTCGAGGACGAAGCCGTACCCGGTGGGCAGCAGGTCGATCACCTCGGCCCCGGTGATCACGAAGTACTTGGACTCCTTGCCCGCGTACCGGCGCAGCTCCTTGAGGCTGGTGAACATCGGGATCACCGGCTGCTGGGTGTTGTGCAGGGCGAGGAAACCGGGGTTGTCGCCGCGCGGGCAGTAGACCTTGGAGGTCGCGAAGACCTGCTGGAAGTCCTCGGCGGCCAACTGACCGGTGGTGAAGGCCCGCACCGCGTCCGCGAGGGACGGCGGGGACGGCTCCGGATAGAGCGGCGGCTGCTGGCCGTAGCCGCCGTGGCCGCCGGGCATCTGCTGCTGCGGCGGGGCGTACTGCTGCTGTGCGGCCCCGTCCATGGGCTGGCCGTATCCGTACATGGGCGCAAGCGTACCGAGACGAGCGGGTCGGTGAGCCGCAGGGGAATCATCCGGCCGCCGCCAGGAATCGCCCGCCGTCGCCGCCGTCGCGCCGACTAGAGCCTTCTCACACTTGGCCGAGTGGGGGTTGCGACTTATTACCGACGGGTAGCATCATCGTAGCTACTTGTTGGTACGTGAACTAGCGCGAGGATCCAGTGCCTCGCCGATCTCTCTAGGGAGCCGGGAGCCGTCACCATGGGGCACTACAAGTCGAATCTCCGCGACATCGAGTTCAACCTCTTCGAAGTACTCGGGCGCGACAAGCTGTACGGCTCCGGCCCGTTCGGCGAGATGGACACCGAGACCGCGAAGAGCATCCTGGGGGAGCTGACCCGCCTCTCGGAGAACGAGCTGGCGGAGTCCTTCTCGGACGCCGACCGCAACCCGCCGGTCTTCGACCCGGAGACGAACACCGCTCCGGTGCCCGCCTCGTTCAAGAAGAGCTACCAGGCCTTCATGGACTCCGAGTACTGGCGCCTCGGCCTGCCCGAGGAGATCGGCGGCACCACCGCCCCGCCGTCGCTGATCTGGGCGTACGCGGAGCTGATCCTCGGCGCGAACCCGGCCGTGTGGATGTACTCCTCCGGCCCGGCCTTCGCCGGCATCCTCTTCGACGAGGGCAACGACGTCCAGAAGAAGATCGCGCAGATCGCCGTCGACAGGCAGTGGGGCTCCACGATGGTCCTCACCGAGCCGGACGCCGGCTCGGACGTCGGTGCCGGCCGCACGAAGGCGGTCCGGCAGGAGGACGGCTCCTGGCACATCGAGGGCGTCAAGCGCTTCATCACGTCCGGCGAGCACGACATGTCGGAGAACATCCTCCACTACGTGCTGGCCCGCCCCGAGGGCGCCGGACCGGGCACCAAGGGCCTGTCCCTGTTCATGGTCCCGAAGACGCTCTTCGACTTCGAGACCGGCGAGCTGGGCGAGCGCAACGGCGTCTACGCCACGAACGTCGAGCACAAGATGGGCCTGAAGGCCTCCAACACGTGCGAGATGACGTTCGGCGACCGGCACCCCGCCAAGGGCTGGCTGGTCGGCGACAAGCACGACGGCATCCGCCAGATGTTCCGCATCATCGAGTTCGCCCGCATGATGGTCGGCACGAAGGCGATCTCCACCCTCTCCACCGGCTACCTCAACGCGCTGGAGTACGCCAGGGAGCGCGTCCAGGGTCCCGACCTGGCGAACTTCATGGACAAGGCCGCGCCCAAGGTCACCATCACCCACCACCCCGACGTGCGCCGCTCGCTGATCACGCAGAAGGCGTACGCGGAGGGCATGCGCGCCCTCGTCCTCTACACGGCCTCGATCCAGGACGCGATCGCGGTCAAGGAGGCCGACGGCGAGGACTCCAGCACCGAGCACGCCCTCAACGACCTGCTCCTGCCGATCGTGAAGGGCTACGGCTCCGAGAAGGGCTACGAGCAGCTCGCCCAGTCGCTGCAGACCTTCGGCGGCTCCGGCTTCCTGCAGGAGTACCCGATCGAGCAGTACATCCGCGACGCCAAGATCGACACCCTCTACGAGGGCACCACCGCGATCCAGGGCCAGGACTTCTTCTTCCGGAAGATCGTCCGCAACCAGGGCGCCGCGCTGAACTCGCTCGCCGAGGACATCAAGAAGTTCCTGGCGCTCGGCACCGGCGGCGAGGACCTGGCGGGCGCCCGCGAGCACCTGGCCAAGGCCGCCGTCGAGCTGGAGGCCATCGTCGGCCTGATGCTGACCGACCTCGCCGCCACCGAGCAGGACGTCAGGAACATCTACAAGGTGGGCCTGAACACCACGCGCCTGCTGCTCGCCTCCGGTGACGTGATCGTCGGCTACCTGCTCCTCAAGGGCGCGGCGATCGCCGCCGAGAAGCTGGAGACGGCCTCCGCGAAGGACCGGGCGTTCTACACCGGCAAGATCGCGGCGGCGAAGTTCTTCGCGGCCAACGTCCTGCCCGGCGTCACCCTGGCCCGCAAGGTCGCCGAGACTGTCGAGCTCGACCTGATGGAGCTGGACGAGGCCGCGTTCTAGGACTCGACGGACTGTCCGGACCAGCCGGACCACCCGGACGACGGCGGAGCGCTCCGGCCGAGCGCTCCCGCTCAGCACTCCCGCTCAGCACTCCACACTGTCCACACGAGGGCCCGCTCCCGCCGCCGGGAGCGGGCTTTCGTACGTCGTTAAGGTGAACCCCATGAGCGAACCCTCCCGCTTCGACCGCGGCCACACCGACGATCTCATGACGTTCCTGACGGCGAGCCCGTCGCCGTACCACGCCGTGGCGACGGCCGCTGAGCGGCTGGAGAAGGCCGGTTTCCGGCAGGTCTCGGAGACGGACGCCTGGGACGGGACGAACGGCGGCAAGTACCTGCTGCGCGGGGGCGCGATCGTGGCCTGGCACGTGCCCGAGGGCACCACGCCGCACACGCCGTTCCGGATCATCGGCGCGCACACCGACTCCCCGAACCTGCGCGTCAAGCCGCAGCCCGACACCGGCGCGCACGGCTGGCGCCAGGTGGCCGTGGAGATCTACGGCGGCCCGCTGCTCAACTCCTGGCTCGACCGCGACCTGGGCCTGGCGGGACGGCTGACCCTGCGCGACGGCACGACGCGCCTGGTGGACGTGGGCCGTCCCCTGCTGCGCGTCCCCCAGCTCGCCATCCACCTGGACCGGTCGGTCAACACCGACGGCCTCAAGCTCGACAAGCAGCGCCACCTCCAGCCGGTCTGGGGTCTGGGCGGCGACCTGCGCGACGGCGATCTCATCGCGTTCCTGGAACAGGAGGCCGGGCTGGCCGCGGGCCAGGTCACCGGCTGGGACCTGATGGTCCACTCCGTGGAGCCGCCCGCCTACCTGGGCCGCGACCAGGAGTTGGTGGCCGGCCCGCGCATGGACAACCTGCTGTCCGTGCACGCCGGGACGGCGGCGCTGGCGGCCGTGGCGACCGGCGGCGAAGAGCTTCCCCACATCCCGGTGCTGGCCGCCTTCGACCACGAGGAGAACGGTTCGCAGTCGGACACCGGCGCGGACGGACCGCTGCTGGGCAGCGTGCTGGAACGTTCGGTCTTCGCGCGCGGCGGATCGTACGAGGACCGGGCGAGAGCCTTCGCGGGCACCGTCTGCCTGTCCTCCGACACCGGGCACGCCGTCCACCCCAACTACGCGGAGCGGCACGACCCCACGCACCACCCGCGGGTCAACGGCGGACCGATCCTCAAGGTCAACGTCAACAACCGCTACGCGACGGACGGTTCGGGCCGGGCGATCTTCGCCGCAGCCTGTGAGAAGGCCGGCGTGCCGTTCCAGAACTTCGTCTCCAACAACTCCATGCCGTGCGGCACGACCATCGGCCCGATCACCGCCGCCCGGCACGGCATCCGCACGGTCGACATCGGCGTGGCCATCCTGTCGATGCACAGCGCGCGGGAGTTGTGCGGCGATGCCGACCCGTATCTGCTGGCCAACGCCCTGACGGCGTTCCTCCAGGGATAGCCCGCCGCCCGTCGGCCCGCGGGGTGGTCCGCCGCCTCTCGGGCCGCACCCCGGGCAGCCAAGGGCCGCCCCCGCATGCCGGTTGCCTGCGGGGGTACCCGGATGTCGGAGCCGGACCGACCGGCGATCCTGACAGGGAGGCGACATCATGGGCCTCGGCGGATGCATCATCCTCATCGCCGTGGGAGCCATCCTCACGTTTGCGACCGACTGGCACATGCAGGGGGTCAACCTCGACCTGGTCGGCGTCATCCTGATGATCGTCGGCCTGATCGGTGTGACGACCTTCAGCAGCATCGCCCGGCGCCGCCGGGTCATGGTGCCGCCCGCCTCGACCACGGTGGTCGAGACCGAACGACGTCACCACGACGGATACAGCGACGGCTACGGCGCCTGACGGACCGGCGGAGGCGGCGCTCCGAGCATGCGCATCCCGGTATGCCCGGCGCCTTCGGGTCGATCGCCTCCGGTGAATCGGCCTTGGGTGCACCGCCTTCGGGTGAACCGCCTTCGGGTGGGTGAATGACGTGAGGACTCGGGAGCCTTGAGGCCCGGCAGGAAGTCCTGCCGGGCCCTCACCGTCGCGTCGCCCCTCCCGCGCACCGGGTACGGCAGTCGGGTCGAACGTCTCGTGGATTCCCGGCGCGTCCGGGAGACGTCGTCCGGTCCGGGGAAGCGGTACCCGTATGAGACTCCTCGTGCGCGACCGGCTCCTCGGCTTCGGTGACGACTACTGGATCGAGGACGACCGAGGCAACAAGGTCTACCTCGTCGACGGCAAATCGATGCGGCTGCGGGACACCTTCGAACTGAAGGACACCCGCGGACGCGTCCTGATCGACATCCACCAGAAGATGTTCGCCCTGCGGGACACCATGGTGATCGAACGGGACGGCGAGCCGCTGGCCACGATCAGACGCAAGCGGCTGTCGCTGCTGCGCAACCACTACCGCGTGGCCCTGGCGGACGGCCGCACCGAACTCGACGTCAGCGGCAGGATCCTCGACCGGGAGTTCGCGGTCGAGTACGACGGCGAACTGCTGGCCGTGGTCTCCCGGCGTCTGCTGCACGTGCGGGAGACCTACAGCGTCGACATCGTGCGCGAGGACGCCGACACGGCGCTGCTGATCGCGGTGGCGGTATGCGTGATCCACCTCGCCGACAAGGAGCGGGAGGGCAAGGAGCGGGAGGACCGAGAGAACGGGGACGGGGAGGGCAGGGACGGGAAGGACGGCTGAGGGGTCACCGGCGTGGGGGCCGCAGCCCGAGCACCCGGTCCTTCAGGGCCGGGAACTGCTCACGGGTCACGGCCGCCTTCGCCGGGTCGAAGTCGACCGTGACGACCTCCTCGCCGGATCCCGCCTCGGCGAGGACCTCGCCCCACGGATCGACCACGATCGAGTGACCCGCCTGCGGAACTCCGGCATGCGTCCCGGCCGTTCCACACGCGAGCACGAACGCCTGGTTCTCGACCGCCCGCGCCCGGGCCAGCAGCGTCCAGTGCTCCCGGCGGCGCTCCGGCCAGCCCGCGGGGATGACGAAGGTCTCGGCGCCTGCGTCGACGAGACCGCGGAACAGTTCGGGGAAACGGAGGTCGTAGCAGGTGGCGACGCCGACGGTCGTGCCGGGGAGTCGGACCGTCACCAGGTCCTCGCCCGCGTCCATCAGCACGGCCTCGCCCTTGTCGAAGCCGAAGCGGTGGATCTTGCGGTAGGAGGCGGCCAGGTCACCGGAGGGGGAGAAGACGAGAGACGTGTTGTAGAGGGCGCTCCCGCCCCCGGCGGATGCGCTGCCCGCAGATGCGCCACCGGCGGATGCGCCACCGGACGGCGCCCGCTCCGGGATCGAGCCCGCGTGCAGCCAGACGCCCGCGTCGCTCGCGGCCTTCGCCATCGCCTCGGCCGTCGGCCCGTCGAGCGACTCGGCCTCGCTGCCGAACTCCTCGTAGGCGAACGCTCCGGTCGTCCACAGCTCCGGCAGCACCACGAGGTCGGCGGCGCCGGCCTGTTCCCGCACCAGCGCGGCGACCCTCGACCGCCGCGATTCAACCGATTCGCCCTCATTTACGGCGATCTGGATCAGAGAGGCGCGCACACTACCACCGTCCTGGCATTCGAGTAGCCCACAGGGCCTACGATCGTCACACGAAAGCACTGCCGGGGTGCCTCACAGCAGCGTAGCTTGGGGGTCCCCCCGATTCGAGCGCAGCCGAGAACGGGGGGAGTCTCGAGACGCCGCCGACAGCGCCCGCTCCCGCAGGCAACGCCGCCACAGCCCACCCGAGTACCGATCGCCGAGGGGTCCCGTTTCCGTGAGTCTGCATCCCACCCTCCAGCCCTACGCCGACGCCTGGACCCACTCCATCGAAGCGATATCCGAGCTGGTGGAGCCTTTGGTGGAGGCTGACTGGAACCGCCGGACGCCCTGCCCGGGCTGGTCGGTGCGCGACATCGTGTCGCACGTCATCGGGCTGGACTGCGAGATGTACGGCGATCCTCGTCCCATCCACACCCTGCCCCGTGACCTCTTCCACGTCACCAACGACCTGCAGCGCTACATGGAGATGCAGGTCGACGTCCGCCGCCACCACACGGCCCCCGAGATGACGTCCGAGCTGGAGTACACCGTCATCCGCCGCAACCGGCAGCTGCGCAACGAGTCGCGCCAGCCCACGACGACGGTGCGCGGGCCGCTCGGCACCGAGCTCACGCTCGAGGAGTCCATGCGGCTGCACGCGTTCAACGTGTGGGTGCACGAGCAGGACCTGCGCGCCGCTCTGGGCCGCCCCGGCAACCTCGACTCCCCGGGCGCGCACATCGCCCGGGACGCGCTGCTCGCCGAGCTCCCCGCGGTCGTCGCCGAGAAGGCCGACGCGCCCCGCAGTTCCGCGGTCGTCTTCGACGTGCACGGCCCGATCGAGTTCCTGCGCACCATCCGCGTGGACATCCAGGGCCGCGGGACCCTGGAGACGGCCCCCGCTCTCGGGCCCGCCGCCACGTTCACCCTCGACTGGGAGACGTACGTCCGCCTGGCCTGCGGCCGGGTGACGGCGGAGGCGGTGGCCGACCGGGTGAAGGCGGAGGGCGAGCCGGAGCTCACGGCGGCCGTTCTGCGGAACTTCGCGGTCACCAGATAGCCGGTGCGGGCCGGGTGCGGCGCTCTACGGAACAGGGCCCGTCGTGACGATCACGACGGGCCCTGTTCCGTGTGCTCAGCGGTCGACCGGAGGTCAGCCCAGCCGGGCGAAGCCGTAGTTCAGCAGCTTGGTCGCGTCGGCGGCACGCACCGTCACGCTGGTGGAGGCCAGCACCGTGCCCACGACGGTCTTGCCGTTGCGGGTGGCGGCGAAGACGAGGCAGTACTTCGCCTCCGGGCCGGAGCCCGTCTTCACGCCGATGGTGCCGCTGTAGCTGCTGAGCAGCGTGTTGGTGTTGGTCCACGCGCCCATGGTGCGGATCGAGCCGGTCTTGGTGATCGTCTTGGCGGTGTAGGACTTGGTCTTGACGACCGCACGGAAGTTCGCGTTCTTCAGCGAGTTGCTGGCGAGCTTCGTGAGGTCCTTGGCGGTCGAGTAGTTGGCTCCGCTGCCGATGCCGTCGAACGAGTCGAAGTGCGTCTTCGTCATGCCGAGCGCCGTCGCCTTGCTGTTCATCTTGGCGATGAAGCTCTTCACGCGCGCGGCCCTCGTGGTGCCCGTGCCGAACTTGTCGGCCAGGGCGTACGCGGCGTCGCAACCGGACGGCAGCATCAGCCCGTAGAGCAGCTGACGGACCGTGACCTTGTCACCGACGATCAGCCGCGCGGACGACGCGGTGTTCGCGACGATGTAGTCGCTGTAGGCCTTCTGGATGGTGACCTTGGCGTCCAGGTTCAGGTTCGCCTGCGACAGCACGACGTTGGCCGTCATGATCTTGGTGGTGGAGCCGGTGGGCAGCTTGGTGTCCATGCCCTTGTTGTAGAGCGCCGCGCCGTTCGCGTTGTTCATCACGAAGCCGGTCTTGGCGGCGATCGTGGGCGTCGCGACAGCCTGCGCGGGCGCCGCGGTGAGGGCTCCGGTCGCGAGCACTGCGCCGGCGGTGACGGCAACGGCTGCGGCCCTGCGGACTCGGACGCCCTTGATGGCGGTTATCAACTGAAATACCCCGATTACGTCGAATGCCCCTGCGGTGCGGCCAAGTTCAAAGGGGGAAACAGATGGGCCGCACATGTGTGACACGTAAGTAGCACACAAAGTTGTGCGTCTGCCGGGCAGAATTTCCGATTACTTGGTCCATCCCTTACCCGGACCCGACGCACCGACTCCCACCGGCCCCCGTCCGCGGGTCCGCATCCTGGACCGGTCCCCCCATGCGTACGTGTTGTATCTATCCTGTGGGCATGCAGTCCTCCGCTCCGCCTGCCCTCACCCCCGTCAAGCAGCCGCCCGCCGCCGACCGTGTGTACGCCCACGTCAAAAAGGGTGTCCTGGAACGCCGTTACGAGGGCGGCGCCCTGCTCACCGAGGGAGAGCTCGCCGAGGCCGTGGGGGTCTCGCGCACGCCGGTGCGCGAGGCACTGCTGCGGCTGGAGGCGGAAGGGCTGATCAAGCTCTACCCGAAGAAGGGCGCGCTGGTCCTGCCGGTCTCCGCACAGGAGATCGCCGACGTGGTGGAGACCCGCCTGCTGGTCGAGGAGCACGCGGCGCGCAAGGCCGTGCCCGCGCCGGCCGCGCTCGTCGCACGCCTGGAAGAACTGCTCGCCCAGCAGAGGGAACAGGCCGCCGCGGGCGACCTGGCCGCGGCCGCCGTGACCGACCGCTGCTTCCACGCCGAGATCGTGCGCAGCGGCGGCAACGAGATCCTGTCGCGGCTCTACGACCAACTCCGCGACCGCCAGCTGCGGATGGGCGTCGCCGTCCTGCACTCGCATCCGGACCGGATCGCCAAGACCCTGACCGAGCACGCGGAGATCCTTCAGGCGCTGCGCTCCGGCGACGCCGAGCGGGGCGTCGAACTCGTGCGCCGGCACATCGGCTGGTTCTCCCACCTCGCCCGCGGGGAGGTCCGATGAGCCCCGTGTCCCGCGGTGTGAACTCCACCCTTCCGGGTGACCCCCCCGGCGGACGGCGCGCCATGGCCGTCTGGGGGATCGGCGTCTCGGTCTACTTCGTCGCGGTCATCTTCCGCACATCGCTGGGAGTGGCCGGCCTCGACGCCGCCGACCGTTTCCAGGTGAACGCCTCGGCTCTGTCGACGTTCTCCATCCTGCAGCTCCTCGTCTACGCCGGCATGCAGATACCGGTGGGCCTGCTGGTCGACCGGCTCGGCACGAAGAAGGTGCTGGCCATCGGCGTCGTGCTGTTCACGGCCGGTCAGCTCGGCTTCGCCTTCTCCCCGTCCTACGGCACGGCACTCACCTCGCGCGCCCTGCTGGGCTGCGGGGACGCGATGACGTTCATCAGCGTGCTGCGGCTGGGGACCCGGTGGTTCCCGGCGCGGCGCGGGCCGATGGTCGCCCAGCTCGCAGGCCTCGCCGGGATGGCGGGCAACCTCGTCTCCACCCTGGTCCTGGCCCGTCTGCTGCACGACGTCGGCTGGACGGCGGCCTTCGCGGGCAGCGCGCTGGCGGGCGTGGTGGTGCTGGTCCTGCTGCTGCTGTTCCTGAAGGACCACCCCGAGGGCTACGAACCGGAGCCGTTCCCACACCGGGGCGCGGCCTACGTGCGCCGCCAGATCGCCGCGTCCTGGCGTGAGCCGGGCACCCGGCTGGGCCTGTGGGTGCACTTCACCACGCAGTTCCCCGCCATGGTGTTCCTGCTGCTGTGGGGGCTTCCGTTCCTGGTGCAGGCACAGGGCCTGACCCGGGCCACGGCCGGTGAGCTCCTCACGCTGGTGGTCGTGTGCAACATGGTCGTGGGTCTGGTCTACGGCCAGACGGTCGCCCGTCACCACGGGGCGCGGCTGCCGCTGGCCCTGGGCACGGTGGGCGCGACGGCCCTGATGTGGGCGGCGACACTGGCCTGGCCCGGCGACCACGCGCCGATGTGGCTGCTCGTGGTGCTCTGCGCGGTCCTCGGCGCGTGCGGACCCGCCAGCATGCTCGGGTTCGACTTCGCCCGGCCTGCGAACCCGCCCGAGCGCCAGGGGACGGCCTCCGGCATCACGAACATGGGCGGCTTCGTGGCGTCCATGACGACGCTGTTCGCGATCGGCGTGCTGCTGGACGCGACCGGCGGCGACTACACCATCGCCTTCTCCTTCGTCTTCGTCCTGCAGGCCCTCGGCGTCAGCCAGATCCTGCGCCTGCGCGGGCGGGCGGCCCGGCGGGAGCGGGAGCGGCTGGTGGCCAGCAGGGTGGAGACGGTGCACGTGCCCGCCTGAGGACGGCTGCACGCCTGAGGACTGCTGCCCGTCCTCGCGCGGCGCGAGGACGGCCGGCCCGTCCCCGCGCGGCTCGACGGAGAGGGAGCCGCGTCCCGTGCGACCGGGTCGCGGCTCCCTCCGCCGGGCTCGGCCGCTCAGCCCCAGGTGATCAGTCTCTTCGGCTGCTCCAGGATCGCCGCCACGTCGGCCAGCACCCTGGAGCCCAGTTCCCCGTCCACGAGGCGGTGGTCGAAGCTCAGCGCCAGGGTGGTGACCTGGCGGGGCTTGACCTTGCCCTTGTGGACCCACGGCTGGAGCTTGATCGCGCCGATCGCGAGGATGGCGGACTCGCCGGAGTTGAGGATCGGGGTGCCGGTGTCGACGCCGAAGACGCCGACGTTGGTGATGGTCACGGTGCCGCCCTGCATGGCGGCGGGGGACGTCCTGCCCTCCCTCGCCGTGGACACCAGTTCGCCGAGGGACTCCGCCAGCTGCGGCAGCGTCTTGGCGTGCGCGTCCTTGATGTTCGGGACCAGCAGCCCTCTGGGGGTGGCCGCCGCGATGCCCAGGTTGACGTAGTGCTTGACCACGATCTCCTGCGCCGCCTCGTCCCAGGACGCGTTGATCTCCGGGTGTCGCTTGACGGCGACCAGCAGAGCCTTGGCGATGAGGAGGAGCGGGTTGACCCTGAGGCCTTCCATGTCCTTGTCCCGCTTGAGCTCCTCGACGAGCTTCAGCGTGCGGGTCACGTCGATCGTCACGAACTCCGTGACGTGCGGCGCGGTGAACGCCGAGCCGACCATCGCCGCCGCCGTCGCCTTGCGCACGCCCTTGACCGGGATGCGGGTCTCCCGGGCCGTGTCGTACGAGGCCACGGGCGCGGCCGCGGGGGCCGTGACCAGGGCCGGGGCGGCCGGCTCGGGCGCCGTCGGAGCGGACACGGCGGCCGGGGCCGCCGCCGCGTGGACGTCCTCACGGGTGATGACGCCGTCCGGGCCGGACGGCACCACCGTGGCGAGATCGACGCCCAGGTCCTTGGCCAGCTTGCGGACCGGCGGCTTGGCCAGCGGCCGTTCCCGCACGGCGGCCGGGCCGCCGTGGCCGTTCAGCTCCGCCTGGAGGGTCTCCGGGACCCGCGGGACGGTGATCTCCGGGCCCTTGCGCGGCCGGCGCTTGGTGGAGGACGCGGCCACGCCGTAGCCGACGAGCACCGGCTGCCGGCCCGAGCCCGCCGGCTTCGCCGCCTCGGGCTTCACGGACCCGGCCGACGTCGCCTCGGCCTTCGGCCGGGCTTCCTCCGGCGAGGCCTGCGGCTGCGCGGGAGCCTGCGCCGGTACCCCGGCGACCGGGCCCGCGCCGCCCGCCACGTCCACCGCGATGATCGATGTGCCCACGTCGACCGTGGTGCCCTCGGGGAAGTGCAGCGCGCGCACGACGCCGTCGTAGGGGATGGGCAGTTCCACGGCGGCCTTTGCGGTCTCGACCTCGCAGACCACCTGGCCGTCCGTCACCGTGTCGCCCGGCTGGACGTACCACTTGAGGATCTCGGCCTCGGTGAGCCCCTCGCCCACGTCGGGCATCTTGAACTCGCGTACGGACGCTTCCGTCATCGTCGTCACGACCCTCTCCTCAGTACGCCAGGGCACGGTCGACGGCGTCGAGCACCCGGTCCAGGCCCGGCAGGTACTCCTCCTCCAGGCGCGCCGGCGGGTACGGGGCGTGATAGCCGCCGACCCGCAGAACCGGCGCCTCCAAGTGGTAGAAGCAGCGCTCGGTGATCCGGGCGGCGATCTCCGCGCCCGAACCGAAGAACACCGGCGCCTCGTGGACGACGACCAGGCGTCGGGTCTTCTCCACCGACGTCTGGATCGAGTCGAAGTCCAGCGGGGACACCGAGCGCAGGTCCAGGACCTCCAGGTTCTTGCCCTCCTCGGCGGCCGCGGCGGCGACCTCCTGACAGAGCTTCACCATCGGTCCGTAGGCGACGAGGGTCAGGTCCGTGCCCTCGCGGACCACCTGGGCCTTGTGCAACGGGCCGGGGATGGCCTCGGTGTTCACCTCGGCCTTGTCCCAGTAGCGCCGCTTCGGCTCGAAGAAGATCACCGGGTCGTCGCTCTGGATGGCCTGCTGCATCATCCAGTACGCGTCGGACGCGTTGGACGGGGAGACGATCTTCAGGCCCGCCACATGCGCGAAGAGCGCTTCCGGCGACTCCGAGTGGTGCTCGACCGCGCCGATGCCGCCGCCGTAGGGGATGCGCACGACGACCGGCAGCTTGACCTTGCCCAGCGAGCGCGCGTGCATCTTCGCGAGCTGGGTGACGATCTGGTCGTAGGCCGGGAAGACGAAACCGTCGAACTGGATCTCCACCACCGGGCGGTAGCCGCGCAGGGCCAGCCCGATCGCGGTGCCGACGATGCCCGACTCGGCGAGCGGGGTGTCGATGACACGGCTCTCGCCGAAGTCCTTCTGCAGACCGTCCGTCACCCGGAAGACGCCGCCTAGCTTGCCGACGTCCTCGCCCATGATCAGGACCTTGGGGTCCGCTTCCAGGGCGCGGCGCAGCGACTCGTTGATCGCCTTGGCCAGGGCCATGTTCTTGGTGCTCGCGGTGACCGCCATCTCAGTTCCCCCCCGTACCCGCGGCGAAGCCGCTCTCGGATTCCGTCGCGAACGACGCCTGGTACGCGGCGAACTGCGCCCGCTCCTCGTCGACCAGCGCGTGTCCGTCCGCGTACACGTTCTCGAAGATCGCGAAGTGGTCCGGGTCCGGCATGGCGCGGACCGCTTCGCGCACTCGCCTGCCCAACGCCTCGCTCTCCGCTTCGAGTTCCGCGAAGAATCCCTCGTCCGTGTGGTTTGAGGCCTCCAGGTGTCGGCGCAGGCGCAGGATCGGGTCCTTCGCCTCCCAGGCCTCGCGCTCCTCGTCGGCCCGGTACTTCGTCGGGTCGTCGGAGGTGGTGTGGGCGCCCATGCGGTACGTGTACGCCTCGACGAGGGTGGGACCCTCGCCGTTGCGGGCCCGCTCCAGTGCCCACCGGGTGACCGCCAGGCAGGCCAGCACGTCGTTGCCGTCCACGCGGACGCCCGGGAAGCCGTAGCCCTGCGCGCGCTGGTAGAGCGGGACGCGGGTCTGCTTCTCGGTGGGCTCGGAGATCGCCCACTGGTTGTTCTGGCAGAAGAACACGACCGGCGCGTTGTAGACCGCGGAGAAGGTGAAGGACTCCGCCACGTCGCCCTGGCTGGAGGCGCCGTCGCCGAAGTAGGCGATGACCGCGCTGTCCGCGCCGTCCTTGGCGACGCCCATCGCGTACCCGGTCGCGTGCAGCGTCTGGGAGCCGATGACGATGGTGTACAGGTGGAAGTTGTTGCTGTTGGGGTCCCAGCCGCCGTTGTTCACGCCGCGGAACATGCCGAGCAGGTTCGTCGGGTCGACCCCGCGGCACCAGGCGACGCCGTGTTCGCGGTAGGTCGGGAAGACGTAGTCGTCCTCGCGGGTGGCCCGGCCGGAGCCGATCTGGGCGGCCTCCTGGCCGAGCAGTGAGGCCCACAGGCCCAGTTCGCCCTGGCGCTGCAGGGCGGTGGCCTCGGCGTCGAAGCGGCGGGTGAGCACCATGTCGCGGTAGAGGCCGCGGAGGTCTTCAGGGGTGACACCGGAGACGTACTTGGCGTACTCGGCGTTCTTGGCGTTCTTGACCCGCTTGCCCTCCGGCGTCAGCAGCTGCACGAGCTCGGGCTCGGCGCTCTTCCTGGCGGTGGTGCGGGTGCGCTCGGTGCCGCTGGCGCCGGCCTTGCTTCCGGCGCTGCGTCGCGGCTTGTGCGCGGCAGTGCTCTCCACGGTCACGTGTGCTCCTCCGTCGGTCCGGCCCCCGGGGTCGCCGGGTGGCTGGGGTCCCCCCGGCTCTCCAAGAGCCTGAGGGAGCGGCTCACCTGTTTCCGACACCCGTGCACGGGGTGGGTGTCACTCGGCCGGAACAGGCGTGACAGGTGCCCCGGCGAGCGCCCTGCGGTCGACACGTTACCCAGTGCTTCACATTTCTGTGTAACCCTCCTGACCTGCGTTTTTGCTTGGATTTCCAAGTAAATCGGCAAAGTCGGAAAGGAGCCTGGTCACAGCCTTGCAGGAGGCCGGAGCAACGGCACGTTATCCCGGCCACCCGCGCCACGGGAAGAGCCCTCGGGGAGCGACCTGCGGCCGTTCGGGCGGGCGGGGAGGAGGCCTGCGGGCCCCCGCGGCCGCCGACCGCCCCGCCCGGCGGGCCCCTCACCGGCTTCCTCGCGGCGCTCTCGTGGCGCTGTCATGGGCACGCTCGCCGGGGCCTCGTGACGCCCTCGCCGGCACCCTCTCCGGCACTCCGCCGCGGGCCTCGGCATGACCTGACGCGACCGCCTGTGACACCTGTTGACGTCCGGTGACCATCTGTGACAACGCCCAGCTCACGGGCCGGAATCGTGGCCTAGCATCGGGCGCGTGCCGCGCTCCTGTGTACCCCCCTCAATGCCCCACGCGCCCCCTCTGGGCACGTTGCTCCACCGGTACGCCGCCGGCTCCGCACTCGCCTGCGAGCCCGTCGAGGAGGGGCTGCTCAACCGCGGATACCGGCTGCGCACCACCCGGGGTTGTTACTTCCTCAAGCACCACTTCGACCCGGACACCGCCGACACCGCGTCGATCACCCGTCAGCACCGGGTCACCGAGCGCCTGGCTGATCTGGGCGTCCCGGTCGCTCCCCCGCTGCCCGGCCGCGACGGCCGCACGGTCGCCGTCGTCGGCGGCCACGCCTACGCCCTCCACCCGTGGATCGAGGGCCGCCACCGCCACGGCTCCCAGCTCACCCCCGGCCAGTGCGGCCGTCTCGGAGCGCTGCTCGGGGTGGTGCACGCCAGCCTGGAGCACGTGATGCGCGCGCCCGCCGGGCAGTCGGCACCGGGGCCTGAGGCGCGGGTGCCTCCGGCGCGCGAACCGGAGCGCACCACCCAGGCCGGGCGCGGCGCCCGCGCCGATCGCGCCCCCCGTTCGCAGCGCACCCCGCCCGCCGAGCCCGTCACCGCCCCGGCGGGTCCCCCCACGCCCGCCGCCCCTGTCCGGACCGACAGGGCCGACCGGCTCGACCGGCTCGACCGGGTAGGGCCGGTGCCGCCGGTCGGGCCCGCCGCCCCCTTAGGATCCGCCGCTGCGGAACGAGGCCGAACCGGAGTCCTCGCCCCGAGCCCCGACCCCGCGGACACCTTCGTCCTCATCGAGGATCTCCTCGCGCGGGTGCGACGCCACCGCCCCGCCGACTGCTTCGACGAACTCGCCCGCCACCGCCTCCTGGAGCGGCGCGGGCTCCTGGAACGGCACGCCGGCCGGCGCCCCCCGCACGGCGGCCCGGTCGGCTGGGTGCACGGGGACTTCCACCCCTTCAACCTGCTCTACCGCGGGGACGCACCCGCCGCCATCATCGACTGGGACCGGCTCGGGGTGCAGCCCCCCGCGGAGGAGGCCGTCCGCGCGGCCGCGATCTTCTTCGTCCGGCCCGACGGCACGCTCGACCTGCCGAAGGCGAGGACGTACGCACGCGCGTACCGGCGGGCGGCGGGTGCCTCACCGCGCGAACTCGCGGCGGCCGTGCACCGCGTGTGGTGGGAACGGCTCAACGACTTCTGGATGCTGCGCTGGCACTACGAGCGCGGCGACACCCGCGCGGACTCCCAGTTCCCGGCGTCCTCGGCGCTCGCCGTCTGGTGGACACGGGAGTACGACGCCGTCTGCGGGGCGTTCACGGACTGATCCGGCGGAGCCCCTCGGCCCGGCCCGGTCCCGCCGGAACGCGCACGCGCGCGTGCAGCCCGGTCAGGGCCCACGCGCGCGTGGAGGACGAAGTGGAGGACGAGACGCAGCCGCCGGACCGGTGATCCACCGGCCCGTCACCCGGCGATCCGGTCACCCGCCGCCGAGAGCCCCGCCGACGGTGGTGTTGCCCGGGTCGGTCCCGCCCGTCGGGGTCCCCGTGGCGGGGGTGCTCGGCTCCGTCGGCGTGTCGCTGGGCTCGCCCGACGGCTGGCCGCCCGTCGGCTTGTCCGTCGGCTCGCCCGTCGCGGACTGGGACGGAGAGGAGGTCGGAGAGGCCGAGGGCGAGTACGACGGCGAATAGTCGTGGTTGGTGTTCGAACCGGTGTTGTCGCCGGAGGAGTCGCCGCTGGACGTCTGGCTCTCCTCGTCGCTGGGCTTCTCGCTCGGTGCGGTCTCCGAGACGGACGGCGAGGCGGAGGGCGACGGGGAGGTCCCGGTGCCGCCGGTTCCGTTGCCCTTGTGGTTCACGGCGAGCGCGACGCCCGCGGCGATGGCGATCACCGCGAAGACGGCGAGGATCCACAGCTTGCCCCGGCCGCTGCCCCGGTTGCCGTGCCCTTCGAAGCCGCCGTCGTCGCCGCCGCCGTAACCGGCGGGCAGGATCGGCTGCGGGATCTGCGAGGTGTGGGAGCCGGGGGCCCCGTGCTGCAGCACGGCCGTCGTGCTCGCGAAGCCGCCGGGGGGCGTGCCGACGCCGCCCGAGGCGCTCACCGGGCCGGTGTTCCAGGTGCCGGTGTGGCCGCCCTGGTCGTACAGCATCTGCAGCCCGTACTGGACGAGGCCGCGCATCTCCTCCGCCGTCTGGAAACGGTCGTCCGGATCCTTGGCGAGGGAGCGCATGACCAGGCCGTCCAGCTCCGGCGGGCACTCCCCTCCCGAGGTCTGCGACGGCGGCACCGGGATGTCCTGCACGTGCTGGTAGACCACCGACAGCGGCGTCTCGCCGGTGAAGGGGGGGCGCAGCGCAAGGAGCTCGTACAGCAGGCAGCCGGTGGCGTACAGGTCGGAGCGGTGGTCGACGGCCTTGCCGAGCGCCTGCTCCGGCGAGAGGTACTGCGGGGTGCCCATGACCATGCCGGTCTGCGTCATCGTCGTGGAAGCGCCGTGCAGGGCGCGCGCGATGCCGAAGTCCATCACCTTGACGGCGCCGTTGTGCGTGATGATCACGTTCGCCGGCTTGATGTCGCGGTGCACGATGCCGTGCTGGTGCGAGTAGGCGAGCGCCTCCAGCACACCGGAGGTGATGATCAGGGCCTGCTCCGGACCCGGCGCCTCGGCGTTGAGGAGGAGGTCGCGGATCGTGCGTCCCTCGACGATCTCCATCACGATGTACGGCACGCTCTGGCCGCCCACGAAGTCCTCGCCGGAGTCGTACACGGCGACGATCGCATGGTGGTTGAGGCCGGCCACCGACTGGGCCTCGCGCGTGAAGCGGGCCTTGGACACGGGGTCCTCGGCGAGATCGGCGCGCAGCAGTTTGACCGCGACGGTGCGGCCGAGACGTACGTCCTCGGCCGCGAACACCTCGGCCATGCCGCCCCGGCCGAGTCTGCGGGTCAACCGGTATCGGCCGTCTCCGACCAGCCCTCCGTTGCCCCAGTTCTCCGGCGCATCTGACATACCGCCGCCAGTCGCCTCGGGGTCGGACGGGCCCTGAGCGCGCTGCTGTGCCATCAGTCCTCGCCGTCGTTTCTGCCCGCGGTGCGCGCGGTGTTGTCACGGTCTCCGTCGGCCACGCTACAGCCTCCGCGCAAGCCGCCGGTCCGGGACGATCCCCGGAACGATCCCCGGGGAGGACCCCGGCGCCCGTCCGGGACGGACCGGCCATCAAACCCGTACTCCGTGCAGCCGTGCAAATTCTGTGTACCGGCTGCACGGCACCTGTAACGCTTCCGCGACGCTTCTTTCTCTTAGGGTCACGGAACGGGCACCGAACTTGACGTGTCGGTGCCCTGCGGCAGACTTGGCCGGGAATAGCGCTTTCGGTCGACGACGGTCAACGGCGCCAGAAGGTCTACGGGGGACGCAGAAAATGAGCCAGGACGGCGCGCAGGGCCGGTACGCGGGGCGAGCGCTCGCCGCCGGACGCTATCAGCTGCGCGACTTGCTCGGCGAGGGCGGCATGGCCTCGGTTCACCTCGCCTACGACGCCGTGCTCGACCGCCAGGTCGCGGTGAAGACCCTGCACACCGAACTGGGCCGTGAGCAGGCCTTCCGCGAGCGGTTCCGCCGCGAGGCGCAGGCCGTGGCCAAGCTCACGCACACCAACATCGTCTCCGTCTTCGACACGGGCGAGGACGACGTGGACGGGCTCACCACGCCCTACATCGTCATGGAGTACATCGAGGGCCGCCCGCTCGGCTCGGTGCTCGACGAAGACGTGCACCGGCAGGGCGCGATGCCGGCCGACAAGGCCCTGAAGATCACCGCGGACGTCCTGGCCGCGCTGGAGATCAGCCACGAAATGGGGCTGGTCCACCGCGACATCAAGCCCGGCAACGTGATGATGACCAAGCGCGGCGTGGTCAAGGTGATGGACTTCGGCATCGCACGGGCCATGCAGTCCGGCGTCACCTCGATGACGCAGACGGGCATGGTCGTCGGAACCCCGCAGTACCTCTCGCCCGAACAGGCCCTCGGGCGCGGGGTGGACGCCCGCTCCGACCTGTACTCGGTCGGCATCATGCTGTTCCAACTGGTCACCGGGCGGCTGCCGTTCGAGGCCGATTCACCGCTTGCGATCGCGTACGCGCACGTGCAGGAGGAGCCCGTGGCTCCCTCCTCGGTCAACCGGGCGCTGCCCCCGGCCGTCGACGCGCTCGTCGCCCGCGCGCTGAAGAAGAACCCGAACGAGCGTTTTCCGACCGCGGTCGCCATGCGTGACGAGTGTCTGCGGGTCGCCGCGTCCTTCCAGCCGGCCCCGCCGAGCATCGTCCCGGGCGCGCAGACGTCCAGCGGCGCCGGCGTCGGCTCGGCGGTGTTCCCGCCGGTCGGCCAGGGCACCCCGCCGCAGGGGAGCGTGCAGACGCCGTACCAGCCCGGCCCCCACCCGAACCCCTACGGCGCTCCGACACCCGCCGCGTCCTACGGCTACCCGCAGCAGGGCGGTTACCAGACACCCGCTCCGGCGTACAACCAGCAGGCGCCGCACACCCCGCCCGGCTATCACCTCAGCCCGCAGCCGTCGACCGCCGTCCCCTCCGGCTCGGGCGACAGCCGCAGGAACAGCAGGACGGTCCTCATCGGCTCGGCCGTCGTCGCCGTGGTCGCGGTCGGCGGTCTGATCGCCAGTCTCACCGCGGGCGGCGGCAGCGACGACGCGAAGGGCGGCGGGACCACGCGCTCCTCGCCGGCTACGACGAAGGCGGCGGACTACCGCGCGCCGGACCCCTCCAAGACGATCGACGCGACGGAGTGCTCCGAACCGCAGGAGTCGTACAACGACCCCGCCAAAATCCGGGTGCCGAACTTCAAGTTCAAGTACATCGGCTCGGTCAAGGCGTGCTTCCAGGCCGCCGGCTGGCAGTACAAGATCACGAAGGTCGACGAGAACACCTACGGCGACGGGGCAGTCATGGAACAGTTCCCCTCCGCCGACAC
Organism: Streptomyces humidus; assembly: GCF_014649655.1. Classification (GTDB taxonomy): domain Bacteria; phylum Actinomycetota; class Actinomycetes; order Streptomycetales; family Streptomycetaceae; genus Streptomyces; species Streptomyces humidus. The sequence continues at coordinate 115,713 of NZ_BMTL01000004.1, forward strand.
GGACGTCGACCCCAGGGACATGCCCGAGATCGAGCTCAAGGTCTCCACCGGCAACCCGGCGTGACGTCCGGCCGGCGAGTCTGACGTCGTCCGGCCTCGGCTGCGCCCGCACCACACCGGACGATGGCGCCCGACGGCGTCCGGCCTCATGTGAAAGGGCCCGGCGTCCGACGCCGGGCCCTTGACGTGTACTTCGTACGCCTACAGGTACGGCCGGCTACAGGTACGGCCCGCCCGTACGCCCGCCCGCGGCGCGCGGGTCGTCCGCGCCCTCGTGGCTCACTCCTGGCGGCAGCGCGCGGCGCATCTGCTCCAACTGAGCCCGCGCGGCCATCTGCTGGGCGAAGAGCGTGGTCTGGATGCCGTGGAAGAGACCCTCCAGCCAGCCGACCAACTGGGCCTGCGCGATGCGCAGCTCCGCGTCGCTCGGCGTCGACTCCTCGTTGAACGGCAGGGACAGCCGCTCCAGTTCCTCGACCAGCTCAGGGGCCAGGCCGTCCTCCAGCTCCTTCACCGAGCTCGAGTGGATCTCCTTCAACCGGGCCCGACTCGCCTCGTCCAGAGGAGCCGCGCGCACCTCCTCCAGCAGCTGCTTGATCATGCTTCCGATCCGCATGACCTTCGCCGGCTGCTCGACCTGCTCCGTCACCGGGATCTCGCGGGAGTCCTCGTCGGCGTCGATGCCGCCGAGGGCCATGCCGTCCTGGCCTACGACCAGGATCTTCTGGGCGTTCTCCGGCGAGCTTTCGTTCCTCGGCATCTCCATGCCGTCATTCTCTCGCACGACTCCACCGCATCACCGTGGTGCCCCCCGTGAAGGGTGATCCATCGTTTCCGTTCGGCGGAGTCCGGAATGCGGTGAAAATTCGCCGATGCCACGCTTGGTGGGTGTTTTCTTGGCAACCGCTCATCGGGAGGGGGTCACGGACGTGACTCCATGGCAGTGGGCATGGTGCGGGACGCGGGCGGCCACGACGGCCCTCGCGGGAGTTCTCGTCCTGTCGTACGGGGGCGCCGCGTCGTACGCGGCCGGCTCGGCGCACGGACGCGTGCCGGTGTCCGCCCAGGCTCCCGCGCCGGCCACGCCCTCCCCCTCCCCGCGCGAACCCGACCGGGCCGGCAGCCGGGCGGGCGAAGGGCGCGAGCGGCCCGGCCGCGGGGACGAAGGCGAGGACGGGACAGCGCAGGAACCGGGCGGCGAGGACGTCCCCGGTGAAGACCCCGACTCAGGGGACGGCGAGGCGGAGGCCGGCGACGGCGAACACGCCGACGACGGCGCCTCCCGGCCTCCGGAGTCCCCCGTCCCCGTGACCTCGACGGAGCCACAGGACTCCGTGGGGCAGGCGGCCACGCAGGGCGAGCGGGCCGACGGCCCCGTCCTGCAGATCCTGCCCCTCGGCAGCGGTCTCGTCCTGATCGGCCTGGGAATCGCCCTCGCGATCGCCGCCCTCCGCCTGCGCCGCGGCTGACACCGATCCGGGCGGACCGCTCCGGAGGGAGAGCTACGGAGTGACGGCTCCGGAGCGACCGCTCCAAGGTGAGGGCTCGGCCGGACGGCGCCAGCTCGACGCCGTCTGCCCGACGCCACCGCAGGAGCGACTCCCGGCGAACCATTCCGGACCGGTGGCTAGGGCGCGACCAGCAGCACCTTGCCGATGTGGCCGCTCTCCTCCACGACACGGTGGGCGGCGGCCGCGTCGCTCATCGGGACTTCCCGGTCGACGACCGGACGCACCCGGCCCGCGGCGACCAGCGGCCAGACGTGCTCGCGCACGGCCTCCACGATCGCGGCCTTCTCCTCCAGGGGACGGGCCCGCAGCGAGGTCGCGCTGATGGCGGCACGCTTGCCGAGAAGCGCCCCGATGTTCAGCTCGGCCTTGGCGCCGCCCTGCATGCCGATGATCGCGAGACGGCCGTTGACGGCGAGCGCCTGGACGTTGCGGTCCAGATACTTGGCGCCCATGTTGTCGAGGATGACGTCGGCGCCGACGCCGGCGGTGGCCTGCTTCACCTCGGCGACGAAGTCCTGCTCGCGGTAGTTGATCAGGATGTCGGCGCCCAGCTCGGCGCACTCGTCCAGCTTCTCCTTGGTGCCCGCCGTGACGGCGACCCGCGCGCCGACGGCCTTGGCCAGCTGGATCGCCATGGTGCCGATGCCGCTGGAGCCGCCGTGCACGAGCAGCGTCTCTCCGGGACGGAGGTGGGCGATCATGAAGACGTTCGACCAGACCGTGCTCGTCACCTCGGGGAGCGCGGCGGCCTGCCGGAGGTCGACGCCCTCGGGCACCGGAAGCAGCTGGCCGGCCGGCACGGCGACCTTCTCGGCGTAACCGCCGCCCGCGAGCAGCGCGCACACCTCCTCGCCGACGGTCCAGCCGGAGACGCCGGGGCCGATCGCGGCGATCCGGCCGGAGCACTCGAGGCCGGGGTAGCGGGAGGCGCCGGGCGGCGGGTCGTAGAAGCCCTGCCGCTGCAGGATGTCGGCGCGGTTGACGGCGCCGGCCACCACCTCGACCAGGACCTCGCCCTCGCCGGGGACAGGATCGGGAACCTCGTCCCACACCAGCGCCTCGGGACCGCCAGGTTCGGGAATCGTGATCGCATACATGAGGACGACGCTACTCCTCGCCCCCGCCGGAAGACCGCGGCAGAACGACGCGCGGTCGCTGGAGAGTTCAGGCGGGCGGCAGCGGCGGCACGCCCGGCATCCCGGGAGCGCCGAGGCCGGCGTGTACCCGGTCCGGCCCCACCCGCACGATGGTGACCAGCCGGTCCGTGAGCTGCAGCACCCCGATCGCCGGGTCGTCGTAGGCCAGAACACGATGCCCGCGGACGACGCTGACCACCAGGTCGGCAGTCTCGCGCGGGCCGCGGCCCGCCTCGGCCTTGGTGACCGGACGCTCGACCAGGTCGAGTCCGTCGCCCTGCTGGATGAGGTCCTCCATGACCCGGCCCGCCGCCGGGCTGAGCACGGACAGCCCCAGCAACCGTCCGGCCGCCCCGGCGCTGGTGATGACCTCGTCGGCGCCCGACTGCTTGAGCAGCGGCGCGTTCTCCTCCTCGCGGACCGCTGCCACGATCTTCGCGCCCGGGTTGAGCTGACGCGCGGTGAGCGCGACCAGGACAGCCGTGTCGTCGCGCTGGGTCGCGATGATGATCCGGCCCGCCCGCTGCACCTCCGCACGCCGCAATACGTCGCTGCGCGTCGCGTCGCCGACCACGCCCTCGTAGCCTTCGGCCTTCGCCGTGTCGACCGCCTTGGCGCCCGGGTCGATCACCACGACCTGCTCCTTGCGCAGGCCCGCGGCACAGGCCGTCCGGATCGCGGACCGGCCCTTCGTGCCGAAGCCGACGACGACAGTGTGGTCGCGCAAGAGGACCTCCGGGGATCATGGGCATCTGAGGGTCTGGGACACATGTTGATTCATGACGGGCGCGAACCCGCCGGGAACCATGGTGCCCACCGATCGGATCACCGTCAGCAGGGGGCACACGATGAAGGACCACGAACGACAGCCCGGCCCGGCCAGGCTCTCACTGTTCAGGTCCCTCTGGTACCGCTCGCGCACCGAGGCCCGCGACGACGCCGAGGCGGGGCGCTCCATCGCGATGCCCGTGCGCGTCGGTGTGCCCCCGCTCCAGCAAGTGCTGCGGCGACTCGCCCTGGGGCTCCTGGTACTGGCCGTCACCACCCTGATCGTCTACGCCGACCATGACGGCTACAACGACAACTCGGACGGCTCTGTCAGCCTGCTGGACGCGGCCTACTACGCGACCGTCACCCTCTCCACCACCGGTTACGGCGACATCACCCCGGTCAGTGACACGGCCCGGCTCGTCAACATCCTGGTCATCACACCACTGCGCGTGCTGTTTCTGATCATCCTGGTCGGCACCACCCTGGAGGTGCTCACCGAGCGCACCCGCCAGCAGGTCCGCATCCACCGCTGGCGCGCCCGCACCAGCGGCCACGTCGTGGTCGTCGGATACGGCACCAAAGGCCGCCACGCGGTGCAGACCCTGATCGGGCAGGGCATCCCCAAGGACAACATCGTCGTCGTGGACACCGAACGCAAAGCCGCGCTCGTCGCCGGGGACGACGGCCTGGTGTCGGTGACCGGGGACGCCACCCGTTCGGAGACGCTCATCAAGGCCGAGGTACAGAGCGCCTCACGAGTGATCGTCTCGCCCCAACTCGACGAAACGGCCGCCCTGGTCACCCTCACAGCCCGTCAGCTGAACCGGCGCGCCACGATCGTGGTCGCCGCTCGGGAGGACGAGAACGTGCCGCTGCTCAAGCAGAGCGGCGCGGACACCGTGATCACCAGCTCCAGCTCCGCCGGACGACTGCTCGGCGTGTCGATGGTCAGCCCGACGGTGGCCAGGACGCTGGAGAGCCTGATGACCCTCGGCAGCGGCCTGGACCTCATCGAGCGGCCGATCACCGAGGCGGAAGCGGGCAAGGCGCCCCGCACCTGCGCGGATCTCGTCGTGGCTGTCGTCCGGGGCAAGGAACTGCTCGACTACACCGACCCCCGGCTCGCCCGTCTGCAGGAGGGGGACCGGGTGATCACGGTCAGCCGGGCCGCTTCGGTCCCCGAACAGGCATGACGCTGTTTCACGTGAAACGGGGCGGGGTTTCATGTGAAACCGGAGCCCAGGTTTCACGTGGAATGAGAGCTGGGGTTTCACGTAGGAAGGGCAGAGGTTTCACGTGGAACGATGCGTCGTTTCACGTGAAACATGCACTGATCCCGGCCGTCGCCCACGGCAGGTCGAGCATCTCCGTCTCCTGACCCGCCCGTGCGCCGCCCGGCGGCACGACGGCGAGGGCGTCGGCCGCGGCGATGCCCCGCAGCATGGCCGGACCGTTGTAGTGCAGCGGCACGGCGCGGTCGCCCCGCAGGACCACCGGGATCAGCCGGGTGTCGTGCGGGTGCCCGTGCACCGTCTCCCGCAAGGGCAGCCTGTACGACTCGGGAGCACTGCGGGCGGCAAGAGTGCGCAGCAGCGGCTCAGCGAGCGTGAGCAGGCCGGAGACCGCCGCGAGCGGGTTGCCCGGCAGACCGACGAGGTGCTGGTCCTCCTTGACGCGCGCCAGCAGCATGGGGTGTCCGGGACGCACCTTGACGCCGTCGACGAGGAGTTCGGCATCGATCCGGCGCAGGGTGGGGTGCACATGGTCGACGGGCCCGGAGGCGGTCCCCCCGGTGGTGACGATCAGATCCGCGCGGGACGAGGTGATGGCCTTGTACAGGGCCTTCGCGTCGTCACGGAGCCTGCGTACGGCGATGACCTCGGCGCCCGAGGCACGCAGCCACGACGGCAGCATCGGGCCGAGCGCGTCCCGGATGAGGCCGTCGTGCGGGCGGCCCTCGGTGAGCAGTTCGTCGCCGAGAACCAGTACCTCGACCCGGGGCCGGGGCACGGCGGTCACTGTGTCGTACCCGGCGGCGGCGGCGAGACCGAGGACGGCCGGGGTCACCACCGCTCCGGCGAGCAGCAGCTGATCGCCGGAGCGGCACTCCTGGCCGCGCGGACGGATGTCCTGGCCGTGCTGCATCTCACGGGTCGGATGCAGTCGGCCGTTGTCGTCGGTGCGACCGTGCTCGCTGCGCAGCACCGCGGTGGTGTCCGGGGGGATCCGGGCCCCGGTGGCGATCCGGACGGCTTCGCCGTCGGCGAGGGGAGCGGGCGCGGAGCTCCCGGCGAGTACGCCGCCCTCCCGAACGTGCCAGGGTCCGGGACCCGCGACCGCCCATCCGTCCATCGCCGAGGTGTCGAACGAGGGCAGGTCGGTGAGCGCGGTCAGCGGGGCGGCCAGGACCAGACCGAGGGCGTCGCCGAGGCCGACGGAGACGGGAGTGGGACGGATGCCCGGCCGGACGGCGCGGGCGGCGATCGTCCTGGCCTCCGGCCAGGCGGTGGCTCGGTGGTGATGTTCGGCGGCGGCCCGGTGACCCGCCTCCGCGGCCCGCGCGGAAGCGTCCGCGGCCCGGGCGGACGGCGAGGCCTCGGGCTCGCGCTGTGCGGGGCGGAGGTCGCCGGCCGGGCGGGAGGAGCCGTTGCCGTGCTTCACGAGGGCGAGTGCCTCCTCGACGTCGAGGTCCTCGGCGTCGAGGCCCTGTCGGGCGCCGTGCGGGGTCATCCGGCGTCCGGTCCCGGGCCGCCGGTCTCCGCGGCCTTGTCCCGCCCGGCCTCCTGCCCGGCCTCCTTCTCAGCCTCCTGGGCCCAGCGCACCGCCAGCGCGGCGGCCTTGCGCGCGCCCTCGGCGACGGCCTCGGGGCCGCCACCGGCCTGCGCGGCCGCGTAACCGACCAGGAAGGTGGTCAGAGGGGCAGCCGGCCGGGCCACACCGTGGGCGGCGTCCCGGGCGAGGTCGAGGAGGACGCCGGTGTCGACGTCCAGGTCGACGCCGAGTTCGTCCTTGACTGCGGAAATCCATTCATCCAACACGTGGTCATGCTCCCTGATACGGGCTCTGGCAGTGGCGATGTCGTCCCAGGTGTCGCAGTCGAAGGACCCGACCGGGTCGGGGACGCGGGCGAGGTCGAGCCCGGCGGTCAGCCGGCGCAGCGGCAGCCCCGTGAGGTTGCCGTGGGAGGTGGTGAGCACCGCCAGCTCGCGGCGCAGCGCCGTCGTGCGGTACGCGGCGACGAGCGGCTGGTCGCGGCCGTCCGCGTCGGTGAGCAGTGCGCCCTCGGCTCCGCCGGAACGCAGGGCGGTCAGCAGCCGCCGCACGGTGTCCGGGGCGAGGAAGGGCAGATCGGCCGAGAGGACGAGGACGTCGTCCTGCGTGACGCGGCGCAGCCCCGCGTCCAGCGCGGCGACGGGCCCCGCGCCGGGCGGCTCCTCACGCGTCCAGAGCACGGGTCGGGGGGTGGGGCGGGGAGCTGCGACGACGACGGTGGCGCGGGCGTCGGCGCAGGCGCCGAGGACCCGGTCCAGCAGAGCGCGCCCGCCGACCCGCACGCCCGGTTTGTCGGCCCCGCCGAGCCGACGGGCGCCGCCGCCGGCGAGCACGACGGCGTCGTAGGCGGCGGGCTCGTTCGAGTTCACCCCCCGAGTATGGGGGCCGATCCCCGGCTTCCGGGCACCAGGGACCACGCCGGACGCGGGAAGCGTGGCGACGCCCCCGCGGTCACAGGGTGCGCAACAGCACCGCCGGCTGCTCCACGCAGTCCGCGACATGGCGCAGGAAACCGCCCGCCGTGCCGCCGTCGCACACCCGGTGGTCGAAGGTGAGCGAGAGCTGGACGACCTGGCGCACCGCCAGCTCGCCTTCGTGGACCCACGGTCTGGGGACGATGCGGCCGACGCCGAACATGGCCGCCTCGGGATGGTTGATGATCGGCGTGGAGCCGTCGACGCCGAACACTCCGTAGTTGTTCAGCGTGAAGGTGCCGCCGGTCAGCTCCGCGAGGGTGAGACGTCCTTCGCGGCCGGCCTCGGTGAGCCGGGCGATCTCCGCGGTGAGCCCCTCGGCGTCGCGCATGTGCGCGTCGCGGACCACGGGCACGACGAGGCCCCGCTCGGTCTGCGCGGCGAAGCCGAGGTGGACCTGGTCGAACTGGACGATCTCACGGGCGGCCAGGTCGACGGTGGCGTTGAGTTCCGGGAAGCGGGCCAGCCCCGCGGTGCAGATACGGGCGAACAGCGCGAGGAGGGAGATCTTCGGCCCGCCGGCCGCGTTCATCGCGGTCCGGGCCCGCATCAGTTCGGTCGCGTCGGCGTCCACCCAGCAGGTCGCGTCCGGGATCTCGCGCCGGCTGCGGGAGAGCTTGTCGGCGACGGCGCCGCGGACGCCCTTGAGCGGGACGCGGCGGCTTCCGGTGAGGGCGGAGGGCCCGGCGGCCTGCCGCTGAGCCGCCCGCGCCGCCTGTGCCTCTTCTTCTCGGGGCGCGGCCACCCGCAGCGCGTTCTCCACGTCCGCACGCAGGATCAGTCCCTCGGGCCCGGAGCCCGTGAGCTCCCGCAGGTCCAGTCCGTTCTCCCGTGCGAGCCTGCGCACCAGCGGGGAGATGACGGGGACGGGTCCGCCGGGCGCCTCGGCCGGTGCCGCCGACGAGGCCGGGCTCACCGAAACCGCCGGGGCCACCGGGGCCGTGCCGTCGACCGTGACGGTGGCGGCGGGTTCCGGCCGCGCGGCGCGGACCCTGCGCCTGCGCGCGGGCGCCTCCGACGTGCCGTATCCGACGAGCACGTTGCCCGAACCCCCGGTGCCGGCCCCGGCTTCCGCAGCGTCGGCCACGGCGTCGGAGGCCGGCGCGCCGACCGCGACCGTGATCAGCGGGGCGCCGACGGGCAGTTCCGTGCCCTCGTCGCCGAACCGTGCGGTCACCACCCCGCCGTAGGGGCAGGGCACCTCGACCATCGCCTTGGCCGTCTCGACCTCGACGACCGGCTGGTCGACGGCCACGACGTCGCCGACCTGGACCAGCCAGCGGACGATCTCCGCCTCGGTGAGCCCCTCACCGAGGTCGGGGAGCTTGAACTCCAGCACCTGTGCCATCAGTTCCCGGCCTCCCACTGCAGCCGCGCCACGGCGTCGAGGATGCGGTCGACGCCGGGCAGGTGGTGACGCTCCAGCATCGGCGGCGGATAGGGCAGGTCGAAACCGGCCACACGCAGCACCGGCGCCTCCAGATGGTGGAAGCAGCGCTCTGTGACACGGGCCGCGATCTCCCCGCCCGGACCGCCGAAGGAGCCCGACTCGTGGACGACGACCGCGCGGCCGGTACGCCGTACCGACGCGGCGACCGTCTCGTCGTCGAAGGGCACCAGCGAGCGCAGGTCGACGACCTCCAGGTCCCAGCCCTCGGCGCGCGCCGCCTCGGCGGCTTCGAGGCAGACCGGAACCGACGGCCCGTACGTGATCAGTGTGGCGCTGCGGCCCGGACGCCGCACCACGGCACGTCCGATCGGCTCGACGTCCGCAGGCTCCTCCGGGTTCCAGGCGTCCTTCGACCAGTACAGGCGCTTGGGTTCGAGGAAGACGACCGGGTCGTCGGAGGCGATGGAGGCGCGCAGCAGGCCGTAGGCGTCGGCGACCGTGGCGGGGGTGACGACGTGGAGGCCCGGGGTCGCCATGTAGTAGGCCTCGGAGGAGTCGCTGTGGTGCTCGACGCCGCCGATGCCGCCGCCGTAGGGCACCCGGACGGTGATCGGCAGGGGCATCCGGCCGCGGGTGCGGTTGCGCATCCGGGCGACATGGCTGACGAGCTGCTCGAACGCCGGGTAGGCGAACGCGTCGAACTGCATCTCCACGACCGGCCGCAGGCCGTACATGGCCATGCCGACGGCGGCGCCGAGGATGCCGGCCTCGGCGAGCGGCGTGTCCGTGCAGCGGTCCTCGCCGAACTCCTTCGCCAGCCCGTCGGTGACCCGGAAGACGCCGCCGAGGGCGCCCACGTCCTCGCCCAGGACGTGCACGGACGGGTCGGCGGTCATCGCGTCGCGCAGCGCGCGCGTGAGGGCCTGCGCCATGGTGGCGGGCTTGAGGGCGACGGTCGTCATCAGTGCGCGCCTTCCTGCTCGGCCTCGAGCTCGGCCCGCAGCAGCGCCTGCTGCTCGCGCAGCTGGGGAGTGGGCTCGGCGTACACGTGGGAGAAGAGGCCCATGGGGTCGAGGACCGGGTCCTGGTTCATCCGGGCTCGCAGATCGGCGGCCATCGCCTCGGCGGCGTCCCGCGCGGACTGCCTGGCGTCCTCGTCGAGCAGCCCGCGCGCGGTCAGCTCGTGCTCCAGCAGCTGGATCGGGTCGTGCTCACGCCAGGCCTGCACCTCGGCGTCGCCGCGGTAGCGGGTGGCGTCGTCGGCGTTGGTGTGCGCGTCGATGCGGTAGGTGACCGCCTCCACCAGGGTCGGGCCTCCGCCCTCGCGCGCCCGGCGCACGGCGTCGGCCAGCACCTCGTGCACGGCGGCCGCGTCGTTGCCGTCGACCAGGCGGCCCGGCATGCCGTAGCCGACGGCCTTGTGGGCCAGTGAGGGGGCGGCGGTCTGCTTGGCGAGCGGGACGGAGATGGCGAAGCCGTTGTTCTGGACGAGGAAGACGACCGGGGCCTGCCAGACGGCGGCGAAGTTCAGCGCCTCGTGGAAGTCGCCCTCGCTGGTGCCTCCGTCGCCGACCATGGCGAGTGCGACCACGTCGTCGCCCTTGAGGCGGGCGGCGTGTGCGAGGCCGACGGCGTGCGGGAGCTGCGTGGCGAGCGGGGTGCACAGCGGCGCCACCCGGTGCTCGTAGGGGTCGTAGCCGGTGTGCCGGTCGCCGCGCAGCAGGGTGAGGGCCTCGACGGGGTCCACGCCGCGTGCGACGACGGCGAGGGTGTCGCGGTAGCTGGGAAAGAGCCAGTCGCGCTCCTCCAGGACGAGCGCGGCGGCGATCTCGCAGGCCTCCTGGCCGGTGCTGGACGGATAGACGGCGAGTCGGCCCTGCTTGGTCAGGGCGGTGGCCTGGACGTTGTAGCGGCGGCCGCGCACCAGCTGGGCGTACAGCCGGCGCAGCAGCTCCGGGTCGGCGTGTGCGGCCGCGTCGGTGCCGAGGACGCGGAACGGCTCCGCGTCCGGCAGCAGCGGCGCGGGGTCGGTGCGGGGCTGCCAGGCCGGCGGCGGAGTCGGCCGGTACGTGCCCCGCTGCTCCATGACCGTCATGACGGCACCTCCTCGGGGATGCGGCTACGGGAGGCGTGTCGGCTGTGACCCGCCTCACCTACCGATTGTTCGGTCGTCGGCACATTTTGGCTACAGGGCCCCTCAGGCTGTGGACAAACGGTTCTCCACAGCCTGAGATGGACGCAGTACGTCCACACGGAGAAGGCGGGGGGACATGGCACCTGAACAAATGGCCGAAGGGCCGGAGAACGGTGCCGCGCTCCCGCCGACGGATTCCGCAACGACCGGCCCCCCGCCGTCACCCGTCCTCCCGCCGACGGGCACTCTCTCGGCGTCGACGGGCCTCGCGCCGTCGGCCGGTGGCGCGCTGCCGCCGGCGCGCCCGCTCGACGCCATCGACCAGGACATCCTGCAGATGCTGCAGGCGGACGGCCGCGCCTCGATACGGTCGGTCGCCGAGCGGGTCCACGTCTCGCGGGCCAACGCCTACGCGCGGATCAACCGGCTCATCGACGACGGGGTCATCCGCGGCTTCGGCGCCCGCGTGAACCATGAGCGGGCCGGACAGGGCACGAGCGCCTACATCACCCTGAAGATCGTGCAGAACTCCTGGCGGACGGTGCGCGAGCAGCTCAGACAGCTGCCCGGCGCCTCCCACATCGCCCTCGTCGGGGGCGACTTCGACGTCCTGCTGCTGGTGCACACGCCCGACAACAGGGCGCTGCGCGAGGTGGTGCTCACCCGGCTCCAGGCGATCCCCGAGGTGCTCAGCACCCGCACTCTGCTGGTGTTCGAGGAGGAGGACCTGGAGCCACAGGGCTGAGCCCGAGGGCAGAGGCGCAGACAGGGACCGCAGGTGTGGACCGGGGAGGCACGGGCCTCAGGACGTCGGGCCGTTCGAGGTGGCCGGACCGGCCGGGGCACTCCGCAGGCCCTCGAAGACCAGCCGCACCACCGCGTCGGCCACCTCGCTCTCGACCATCCCCCGGCCGCCGGGCCGGTACCACTCGACGATCGAGTTGATCATGCCGAAGACCAGGCGGGTGGCGAGCCGCCCGTCCATGTCGCCGCGGACGTCCCCGTCGGCGGCGGCCGCCCGCAGCAGCTCGGCGACGCGGTGGTCGAAGTCGCGGCGCCGCTCCAGCGCCCACCGCTCGGTGTCGGTGTTTCCGCGCACCCGCAGAAGGAGCGTGACGTAGGGCAGTTCGCCGATGAGCACCTCGACCATGCGCCGTACGACGTACTCCAGGCGGTGGGCGGCGGGCCCCACGCGCGCGTGCTCCTCGTCGAGGATCCCGAAGAGGCCGTCCAGGGCACGGCTGACTGCTCGCTGCAGCAGCTCCTCCTTGCCGGCGACGTGGTGGTAGATCGAGGACTTGGAGATGCCGGCCGCCTTGGACAGGTGCTCCATGGAGGTGCCGTCGTACCCTCGCTCGTTGAACACCTGGACGGCGACGGACAGCAGGGTCTCCGGGGTGTAGGTGTCGCGCTTGGCCGTGGTCACGAGGCGCCCTCCCGCTTCTCGGTGGCGTAGGAGTGCCGGTAGAGCGCGAGGGACGGCGCGTAGCGGCCGGAGGGATCGCGGTCGTGCAGGTCGTCCAGGAGGGAGTAGGCCCACATGCGGCCGAGCCGGCGGCTCCACTCGAAGGGGCCGAGCGGGTAGTTCACGCCGAGCCGCATCGCGGTGTCGACGTCCTCCTCGGTGGCGACGCCCTTGGCCACGGCGTCGTGCGCGAGGTCGACGATCCGGGCGACCGTACGGGCGACGATCATCCCCGGGACGTCGCCGATGACGCTGACGTCCTTGCCGAGCGCCTGAAACAGGCCGATCGCCTCGGCCATCGTCTGCGCGGCGGTGTCCTGCGAGGCCGACAGGGCGATCCGGGTGGCCCTGCGGTAGTCCAGGGCGAGATCGAAGTACACGACGTCGCGGAACTCCACGGAGGTCTGGCCGTCGGCGAGCGCCAGCTGGCCGCCGCCGGGCAGCACGAGGCGGGTGCCGTGGTCCTCCTCGTCCTCGCGCACCTGGATGCCCGCCTCCCGGATCAGCGCGAGCAACTCGGAGGCGGGGCCCAGGTCGCCCTCGGCGACGACGTAGGCGGGCGGCTGGGCCTTCTCCGCGGTGTGCGGCTCGGCCGGCTCGGCCCCGTCCCGGTAGTCGTACCAGCCGTGGCCGGTCTTGCGGCCGAGCCGGCCCGACTCGACGAGACGGCGCTGCGCGAGCGACGGCGTGAAGCGCGCGTCCTGGAAGAAGGACTGCCACACGGAGTGCGTCACCGACTCGTTGACGTCCTGCCCGATCAGGTCGGTCAGTTCGAAGGCGCCCATCCGGAAGCCGCCCGACTCGCGCAGGACGGCGTCGATGGTGGCCGGGTCGGCGCCCTGCGCCTCGTAGACGGCGAACGCCTCGGCGTAGAAGGGCCGCGCGATGCGGTTGACGATGAAGCCGGGGGTGTCGGCGCAGGCGACCGGCGTCTTGCCCCAGGAGCGGGCGGTCTCGTACGCGCGCGTGGCCGAGGTGACGTCGGTGGCGTACCCCGAGACCACCTCGACCAGCGGCAGCAGCGGCGCCGGGTTGAAGAAGTGCAGGCCCACGAAGCGGCCGGGGTTGCGCAGGGCACCGCCCACGGCGGTCACCGACAGGGAAGAGGTGTTGGTGGCGAGCAGACAGTCCTCGCCGACCACGTCCTCCAGCTGCCGGAACAGCTCCTGTTTGACCTCCAGGCGTTCGACGACGGCCTCGACGACCAGAGCGCAGTCGGCGAGGTCGGCGAGGTCCTGAGCGGCGTGCAGACGCCCGCGCGCCTCGTCGCGGTCACCGGCCGCGAGGCGGTCCTTCTCGACGAGCCGGTCGAGGCGGGCGCCGATCGCGGCGGCCGCTTCACGGGCACGGCCCGGAACGGCGTCGTACAGCCGCACGGGGTGGCCCGCGACCAGCGCGACCTGGGCGATGCCCTGGCCCATGGTGCCGGCGCCGACGACGGCCACGGGGCTGCTGAGGTCGAGTGCTGTCATGTGCGCGATCCTCCCGCACGGGGTTTTCCACAGATGCGGCAGGCCCCCTTGTCCCGACCGATCGTTCGGTTACTCTAGCGGTGACTGGCTGTTCCCGCCCAGGTTTCCGCCAGGCCATGAGCTCGACGGAGAGTTCTCAAGACGAGGAGTTGGTCCCGCATGGCCGCCGCCGAACTGACCGCGCACGCTCTGATCGCCCAGCACCGGCCCACCCTCGACCAGGCCCTGGAAGCGATCCGCACCCGCGCGTACTGGTCCCCGCACCCGGAACACCCCAAGGCATACGGGGAGAACGGGAGCCTGGACATGACGGCCGGCAAGGCCGCTTTCGACGCCGTCCTGAACACCCGCCTCGACCTCGGCCAGCCCGGCACCGACGACTGGGTGGGCGGCGAGGTGTCGCCGTACGGCCTCGAGCTGGGCGTGACGTACCCCCACCCGGACGTGGACGAGCTGCTGCCCGCCATGAAGGCCGGACAGCGCGCGTGGCGGGACGCGGGCCCGGAGGTCCGCGCGGTGGTCTGCCTGGAGATCCTCAAGCGGATCAGCGACCGGACGCACGAGTTCGCGCACGCGGTCATGCACACCTCCGGCCAGGCCTTCATGATGGCGTTCCAGGCCGGCGGCCCGCACGCGCAGGACCGCGGTCTGGAAGCGGTGGCCTACGCGTACGCGGAGCAGGTCCGCACCCCCGGCACGGCGGAGTGGAGCAAGCCCCAGGGCAAGCGCGACCCGCTCACGCTGACCAAGAGCTTCACGCCGGTCCCGCGCGGCATCGCCCTGCTCATCGGCTGCAACACCTTCCCGACGTGGAACGGCTACCCGGGCCTGTTCGCCTCCCTGGCCACCGGCAACGCCGTCCTGGTCAAGCCCCACCCGCGCGCGGTGCTGCCCCTCGCGCTCACCGTGGGCGTCGCCCGGGATGTGCTCGCCGCGGCCGGCTTCGACCCGAACCTGGTGGCGCTGGCCGCCGAGCGCCCCGGCGAGGGCGTCGCCAAGACGCTGGCCACCCGGCCCGAGATCAGGATCGTCGACTACACCGGCTCCACCGCCTTCGGCGACTGGCTGGAGGCCAACGCCCGCCAGGCGCAGGTCTACACCGAGAAGGCCGGCGTCAACACGGTGATCGTGCACTCCACCGCGAACTACAAGGGCATGCTCTCCAACCTGGCGTTCTCGCTGTCCCTGTACAGCGGGCAGATGTGCACGACCCCGCAGAACCTGCTGATCCCCCGCGACGGCATCCGCACCGAAGAGGGTCCGAAGAGTTACGACGAGGTCGTCGCCGACCTCGCGCGGTCCGTCGACGGCCTCCTCGGCGACGACGCCCGCGCCAACGCCCTGCTCGGCGCGATCGTCAACCCGGACGTGAAGGCCCGCCTGGAAGCCGCGGCGGGTCTCGGCGAGGTCGCCCTCGCCTCCCGCGAGGTGAGCAACCCGGAGTTCCCGGACGCGGTCGTGCGCACCCCGGTGATCGTCAAGCTGGACGGTGCGAAGCCGGACGACGAGGCCGCTTACATGAGCGAGTGCTTCGGTCCGGTCTCCTTCGCCGTCGCGGTGGACTCGGCGGCCGACGCAGTCGCCCTGCTGCGGCGCACGGTGCGTGAGAAGGGTGCGATGACCGTCGGCGCGTACACCACCGAAGGCGAGGTGGAGGCGGCGATCCAGGAGGTCTGCCTGGAGGAGGCGGCCCAGCTGTCGCTGAACCTCACCGGCGGGGTCTACGTCAACCAGACGGCCGCGTTCTCGGACTTCCACGGCTCGGGCGGCAACCCGGCGGCCAACGCGGCTCTCACCGACGGTGCGTTCGTCGCCAACCGTTTCCGTGTGGTGGAGGTCCGCAGAGAGGTCTGAGGACCGCAGGAAGGGCGCGGCGGCGCGAGGGGACGGCGCCGCCCCTGAAAGTTCCGCGAGACATCCTGCGGGTCCCGGGCCAGGTCCCGGGCCAGCCCCAGGCCAAATCCCCGGCTCACCGCCAAGTCCCAGGCCCCAGGCCCCGGGCGGGACCAGGCGTCCGGACCGGCGAGGGCGCGAGGGGGCCTAAGGGACGGGCGGCGCGCCGGGCGGGGCGCTCCCGTAGGCGCTCCAGTGGTACAGCGTCATGGCCACACTGGTGGCGAGGTTGTAACTGGAGACCTGGGGGCGCATCGGCAGGGCGAGGAGATGGTCGGCCCGCGCGCGCAGCTCGACGGAGAGCCCGCTGCGCTCCGAGCCGAAGGCGAGAAGGGCGTCGTCCGGGAGCTTGACGCCCCGGAGGTCGTCGCCCTCCGGGTCGAGGGCGAACACCGGGCCGGCGGGCAGCTCGTCGACGGCCACACGCTCCACGGCGGTCGCGAAGTGCAGCCCCGCCCCGCCGCGCAGCACGGTCGGATGCCAGGGGTCGAGGGTGCCGGTGGTGACCACTCCGGTCGCCCCGAACCCGGCGGCCAGCCGGATCACCGCTCCCGCGTTGCCCAGGTTGCGCGGATGGTCGAGGACCACCACGGGAGCCGCCCGGGGCACGCGCCCCAGCCGCTCCAGATTGGCCGCCCGGGTGGGCCGCACGGCCAGGGCCGCGACCGCGGTGGGATGCGGGCGCGGCACCAGGGAGGCGTACGTGGCCTCGGGGACCTCCGTCAGCAGCCCGTCCAGGGTGTCGCGCACGTCGGGGGCGAGTTCCTCGGCGAGGGCGAGGGCCGCGCGCCGGTCGACGGCGACCGCCACCGGGACCCGGGCCCCGAAACGCACGGCGTGCTTGAGGGCGTGAAAGCCGTCGAGCAGCACGGCGTCGCCGGCGAAGCGGCGCCACCGCCCGAGCGGATCAAGGCCGGCGGCCACGGGGTCGGTCATGCTGTGAACCCTACGCGCGCGGGCTCGGCGCCCTCCTGGTCCGCCGGCTCCGGCGCCGTCCTGCCCCCGCCGTCGCCCCGGGAGAACAACTCCTCCCACGCGCGCACCGCCCAGCCGCCGAGCCGGTGCAGGAACGGAGTGGGCAGGAAGACCGCGTCGGTCGTGATCATCGCCAGTGAGAAGAACGGCAGCCCCAGCACGACGGCGATCACCGCGTGCTCGGTCATCATCACCGCCAGCAGGACGTTCTTCAGCCGCCGGTTGAAGAGGGTGAACGGGAACGCCACCTGCACGATGACGGTCCCGTAGGTCACGATCACGACCATCGTGCCGCTGGCGGTGAGCAGGTCGGCGAGCATCGGCCAGGGAGAGAAGTAGTCCAGGTGCAGCGGGTAGTACACGGCGGTGCCGTCCTGCCAGCGCGAGCCCTGGATCTTGTACCAGCCGGCCGTCGCGTAGATCAGACAGGCCTCGACCATGATCACGACCAAGGCGCCGTTGTGCAGGACGTTGCCGATCACGTCCAGCAGGATCCGCGGCTCCGCCGACTTCCTCAGCCGCCCGACGGCCCACCACAGGCCGTGCGCGCACCAGGCCGCCCACAGGAGCGCGGGAATGGTCCACTCGCTGTGGAAACGGTCCGCCACGCTCACCGTGACCAGCGCGCACCCGGCCACGGCCCACAGCACGGGTCCGACCCGGTCCGTGACCCGCTCGCCGCGCGCGCGTGCCTCCTGTTCGCGCCGGGCCCGTCGCGCGTCCAGCGACCACACCCGGCCGCAGCGCATGAAGACCAGGTACATCGACATCAGGTGCAGAACGTTGTCGCCGCCGTCGCCGACGAAGACGCTGCGGTTCTGCAGCGACAGCACGCCGACCATGAACAGCACCGACATCGTGCGGGTGCGCCAGCCCAGCAGCAGCAGCGCGCTGGAGAGCAGCGTGAGCGCGTACACGAACTCGAACCAGCCCCGCCCGTCGGACCACATCAAGGCCGTGAACGCGCCGTTGGAGTCGATCAGCTGCCGGGCCAGCTCCCAGTTCCAGGGACCGTCGGGGCCGTAGAGCTCCTCACGGTGGGGGAACTCGCGCAACAGGAACAGCAGCCACGTCGCGCTGAAGCCGATACGGACCACGGCGCTCTGGTACGGCCCCGCCGCCGACTCCGTGACACGGGCGATGCCGGCGGACACCGCCAGTGAGAACCGGTTCACCTCGTGCCTCCTTCGGCAGCGCCGTCCGGCACCGACCACCAGGACAGTTCGCGGTACACCGGGTCCGTCGACACCTTCTCGGTGCTCCACTTCGGCGGGGTCACATTGCTGGTCCGGGAGCGGACCTGGACCCGCTCGACGACACCGCCGCCGGCGGTCACGCCGCCGCGCTCCAGTCGCAGCACCACGATGCGGCGCAGATACGTCTCGGCGAGGGCGCCTCGCAGCCCGACCGGGCGGTTGTCGTTGTCGTGCGTCGCGGTGAAGAAGTCCCACGCGCGGCGCAGCTCGTTCTGCTGGGTGTGGCTCGGCACCAGGTTGCCGTCGATGGCCCGGCCGTCCTGCGCGGACAGGTCGTACCAGCCCGTGGCACTCGATCCGCCGTCCGCGGTGCGCACCTGAGCGCGTACCTGTACGGAGATGTTCTGCTGCAGCGGATTCGGCGCGAACAGCTTCCAGTTCTGCTCGAACTCCGGGTAGATCCAGTCGTCGATCGCCTTGCCGTGCGCCTTGGTGACGGTGTTCGACGGCGCGACGTGCAGGAACACCATCCCGACCTGCAGACAGACGGCGACCGCCACGACGGCGAGGGCCAGCGCGGCACAGACCTGATAACGGGGGGAGAGCGCCGCCACACCGGTACGGGGCCCGGGAGCGCCCGCCTCCGGTTCACCGGCCTCGGCCGCCACCGGCTCCGGGTCACCGGCCTCGTCAGCGACGCCCCCCGGCTCACCGGCCCCGGGCACACGGGCCTCCTGGCTGCCCGCCTCGGGGACGCCAGCCGCTTGGGTGTCGGCCCCGGGGCTGCCGGGCACGGGGCTGCCGGGCACGGGGCTGCCGGGCTCGGCGTCAGCGGGCACGGCGTCGACGGGGTCGGCCTGCCGTCCGGGCTGAGGGCTCGGCAGCTCGGACCGCGGGCCCGGCAGGGCGCCGCCGGGAAGGGCGCCCTCGGCACGCGGAGTCTGCGGCTCGTCCGCTCTGCTGCGCCCCTGTGGAGCGCCGGAGCCTCCGTCGTACGCGTCCATTCCGCCCCGTTCCCCGATCCCGGTGGTCCTCGCGCTGCGTCGCGCAATCGCGAACGGTACTCAGCATCACCCGTTCGGCGCAGCCCTCCCCCGACGGCACCAGGAAACGGCGGGGGGTGAAGCGGTTGTCCACAGGGGACGCACGCAGGTTATCCACAGCGGTTGACACCATACGACGGCCGTCCCACCATGGAATCGCACGGACCGAACGATCGGTCGGTAGAAGGCTCGGGCAGAGCCGAGGTCGCGGCGCCCAGCCGGGGCCCTAGGTCAAGGGGGACCGCATGGCGACAGCTGCCGCGCACCAGACGGCCCGCACACACGGGTCCGCCGGGCAGGAAGGGGACATCGACGCCGACGACACGTATCAGCGCGTCTTCGACGCCACCGTGGCCGCCGACGAGCGCATCGAGCCACGCGACTGGATGCCCGACGCCTACCGCGCGACGCTGGTGCGCCAGATCGCCCAGCACGCTCATTCCGAGATCATCGGCATGCAGCCGGAGGCCAACTGGATCACCCGCGCGCCTTCCCTGCGCCGCAAGGCCATCCTCATGGCCAAGGTCCAGGACGAGGCGGGCCACGGCCTCTACCTTTACAGCGCGGCCGAAACCCTCGGCGCCAGTCGTGAGGATCTGCTCGACAAGCTCCACACCGGCCGCCAGAAGTACTCGTCGATCTTCAACTACCCCACGCTGACCTGGGCGGACGTCGGCGCGATCGGCTGGCTGGTGGACGGCGCCGCGATCACCAACCAGGTCCCCCTGTGCCGCTGCTCCTACGGCCCGTACGCGCGCGCCATGGTCCGCGTCTGCAAGGAGGAGTCTTTCCACCAGCGCCAGGGCTACGAACTCCTGCTGGCCCTCAGCCGCGGCACCACGGAGCAGCACGCGATGGCCCAGGACGCGGTGGACCGCTGGTGGTGGCCGTCGCTCATGATGTTCGGCCCACCCGACGACGAGTCCGCGCACTCCGCGCAGTCGATGGCCTGGAAGATCAAGCGCCACTCCAACGACGAACTGCGCCGGCGCTTCGTCGACATCTGCGTCCCGCAGGCGGAGTCCCTCGGTCTGACGCTCCCCGACCCGGATCTGAAGTGGAACGAGGAGCGGGGCCACTACGACTTCGGCCCGATCGACTGGACCGAGTTCAAGGAAGTCCTCAAAGGCAACGGGCCGTGCAACGAACAGCGCATCACGCAGCGCAAAGCCGCACACGACGAGGGCGCGTGGGTACGCGAGTCAGCCGCGGCCTACGCGGCCAAGCACAGCACCAGGACAGGAGTGGAGCAGGCATGACCGACACGGACTGGCCCCTGTGGGAGGTCTTCGTGCGCTCCCGGCGCGGCCTCTCCCACACCCACGCCGGCAGTCTGCACGCGCCGGACGCCGCGTTCGCCCTGCGCAACGCCCGCGACCTGTACACCCGTCGCGGCGAGGGCGTCTCCCTCTGGGTCGTGCCGTCCTCGGCGATCACGGCCTCCTCGCCCGACGAGAAGGACCCGTTCTTCGAACCGGCCGCCGACAAGCCCTACCGCCACCCGACGTTCTACGAGATCCCGGAGGGGGTGAAGCACCTGTGACGCGCGAAGCACCCGCGCCCACGGCGGCGCACACGGCCGACGCCGCCCTCGCTCTGGGCGACGACGCCCTGGTGCTCTCCCACCGCCTGGGGGAGTTGATGGGCCACGCACCCGTCCTGGAGGAGGAGGTCGCGCTCGCCAACATCGCGCTCGACCTGCTCGGCCAGGCCCGGATCCTGCTGTCGATGGCCGGCGACGAGGACGAGTTGGCCTACCTCCGCGAGGAACGCGCTTTCCGCAACGTCCAGTTGGTCGAACAGCCCAACGGCGACTTCGCCCACACCATCGCCCGCCAGCTGTACTTCTCCACGTACCAACACCTGCTGTACGACCGGCTGGCGGCCGGACGGAGCCCGTTCGCCGGGCTCGCCGCCAAGGCCGTCAAGGAGGTCGCCTACCACCGCGACCACGCCGAGCAGTGGACGCTCCGGCTCGGCGACGGCACCGAGACCGGCCACGAGCGCATGGGGCGCGCCTGCACGGCCCTGTGGCGGTTCACCGGCGAGCTGTTCCGCCCCCTGGACGGCCTCGACCTCGACCCCGCGGACCTGGAACCGGCCTGGCTGGAGTCGGTGGGCGACATACTGGGGCGGGCCGGTCTGGCGGTGCCCGACGGGCCGCGCACCGGAGCGTGGACCGCCGGCGCGGGCCGCGAGGGCCTGCACACCGAACCGTTCGGCTGGATGCTCGCCGAGATGCAGCACCTGCACCGCAGCCACCCGGGGGCGACATGGTGACGCCCACCGCACTGGAGGCGGAACTGTTCGAGGTCGCCGGCTCGGTGCCCGACCCCGAACTGCCTGTGCTCACCCTCCAGGAACTCGGTGTGCTGCGCTCGGTGCGCCTGGGTCACGAGGACGCCGTCGAGGTGGAGCTGACTCCCACCTACACCGGCTGCCCGGCGATCGAGGCGATGTCCCTGGACATCGAACGGGCGCTGCACGAGCACGGGGTGCGCGAGGTGACGGTGCGCACCGTGCTCACCCCCGCCTGGTCGACCGACGACATCTCCGACGAAGGGCGCCGCAAACTACGGGAGTTCGGCATAGCACCGCCTCGCACCGTGCGCGACGCGGGACCTGTCCCGCTGGAACTCGGACCGACCCGAACCGTCGGGGCCGCCGGTCGCCCCTGTGCGCCGAGTGCCGGGCCTGGTACCGGTCCGGGTGCCGGGCAGACGGCGCCGGACCCGGTCCGGTGCCCGCTCTGCGGCTCCGCCGACACCGAACTGCTGAGCCGCTTCTCCTCCACGGCCTGCAAGGCGCTGCGGCGCTGCCTGGCCTGCCGTGAACCCTTCGACCACTTCAAGGAGTTGTGATGGCGCGCTTCCACCCGCTCCGGGTGGCCGCGGTGGACCCCCTCACGGACGACTCCGTCGCCCTCACCCTCACGGTCCCCGAAGCGCTGCGCGAGGAGTTCCGGCACGCTCCGGGCCAGCACCTCGCCCTGCGCCGGGCTGCCCGGAGAACGGGCCCCGTCCCCGCCCCCGCCCCCGGCTCCGTCCCCGCCCCCGGCTCCGACGCCGCCCTCAGCTCCGACGCGGCCGCCGGCTCCGCCGGAGCCGACATGACCGGGGGAGCCGACCGAGCCGACCGAGCCGACGGAGCCGACATGGCCGAAGGGTTCGAGGTCCGGCGCACGTACTCGATCTGCTCGCCCGCGCCCGACCCCGGCGGACCGGGACCGAGCACCCTGCGGGTGGGCGTGCGGCTGGTCGAGGGGGGAGCCTTCTCGACATACGCGATGAAGGAGATCGGCGTCGGCGACGAGCTCGACGTGATGACTCCGGCGGGCCGCTTCACCCTCGACCCGGCACCCGGCCTCTACGCGGCGATCGTCGGCGGCAGCGGCATCACTCCGGTGCTCTCGATCGTCGCGACGCTGCTGGCCCGCGAGCCCTCCGCCCGCTTCTGCCTCCTGCGCAGCGACCGTACGGCCGCCTCGACGATGTTCCTCGAGGAGGTCGCCGACCTGAAGGACCGCTTCCCCGAGCGTCTCCAGCTGGTCACCGTCCTCTCCCGCGAGGAACAGCAGGCGGGGCTGCCCTCCGGGCGGCTGGACCGGGCTCGGCTGACCGGGCTGCTGCCCTCGCTGCTGCCGGTGCGGCAGGTGGCCGGGTGGTTCCTGTGCGGGCCGTTCGGGCTCGTGCAGGGGGCTGAGCAGGCGCTGCGCGAGATCGGAGTCCCGCGGTCCCGGATCCACGAGGAGATCTTCCACGTCGACGTCGCAGCACCTCCCGCGCGCACGGCGGCCCCCGCCCACAGCACCGTGACCGCCCGGCTCGACGGCCGGGGCGGCAGCTGGCCCGTGCAGGACGGGGAGTCGGTTCTGGAGACGGTGCTGCGCAACCGACCCGACGCGCCCTACGCCTGCAAGGGCGGGGTGTGCGGGACCTGCCGGGCCTTCCTGGTCTCCGGTGAGGTGCGCATGGACCGCAACTTCGCGCTGGAGCCGGAGGAGACGGAAGCGGGGTACGTACTGGCCTGCCAGTCGCACCCGGTGACGGAGGCGGTGGAGGTGGACTTCGACCGCTGAGCGACCATCCGTTCCCTTCTCCTAGAACCTGTTCTATCTTGACGAACCGTCAGATCAGCTGACCCGTCGGGAGGACAGGCCGTGGACTTCACCTTCACCGAGGAGCAGCAGGCCGCGGCCGAGGCGGCGCGGGGAGTGTGCGCCGGGGTGGCCCCCGACGCCGTGCCGAGCCCCGCGCTCACCAGGGGCGCCGTGGCCGACACCTTCGACCGCGCGCTGTGGGACAGGCTCGCGGCGGCAGACCTGCTGAGTCTGCTGCTGGACGAGGAGTCGGGCGGCGCCGGACTCGACGCGGTCGCGCTCTGCCTCGTGCTGCGGGAGTCGGCGAAGGTGCTGGCACGGGTACCGCTGCTGGAGCACAGCGCCGCCCTGGCCGCCGTACAGGCCGACGGCGGCCCGGAGGCGAGATCCGCGCTGCTCGCCCGGGCGGGTCGGGGCGAAGTCGTCCTGACGGTCGCCGCCAACGGCCGCACCGGCCACGATCCGGCCGAACTCGCCGTGACGGCCCGGCTGGAACACGGAGACGACGCGGACACCCACACAGGCACAGGCACAGGCACAGGCTCCGGGGACGGTGCGGGCGGCACGGGCGGTGGCTCATGGGTGCTGGACGGCGTGCAGACGGCCGTACCGTGGGCGTACGACGCCGACTTCACCCTCGTACCGGCACGCACCGGGGACGACCGCAGCGTCCTCGCCCTCGTGCCGCGCGAGCACCAAGGGGTCGTGCTCGCCGAGCAGATCTCCACCACCGGTGAACGGCTCGGCGAACTGCGCCTGGAATCGGTGCGGATCCCCGCTCGGGACGTCATCACCGCCGACGGCGCCTGGGAGCGTCTGCGCGCCCTGCTCGCCACGGGGACGTGCGCCCTGGCCCTCGGGCTGGGCGAGCGCGTCCTGCGGATGACCGGCGACTACACGAGCAAGCGCGAGCAGTTCGGTCACCCCATCGCCAGCTTCCAGGCGGTCGCCGTGCAGACCGCCGACCGCTACATCGACCTGCGCGCGATGGAGGTCACCTTGTGGCAGGCCGCGTGGCGGATCGCCTCCGGCGCACCGGGTGCGCTGCCGGCGTCCGGTGACGTCGCGGTGGCCAAGATCTGGGCCTCGGACGGCGTCCGGCGGATCGTGCAGACCGCACAGCATCTGCACGGCGGCTTCGGAGCCGACGCCGACTACCCGCTGCACCGCTACCACGCCTGGGCCAAACACCTGGAGCTGTCGCTGGGACCCGCCGCGGCGCACGAGGAGGCGCTGGGCGATCTGCTCGCCGCCCACCCTCTCGGCTGACCCGTGTCTGAGGCCGTCCCGGCGCCCGGAATGCGAGCGCCGCGTCCGGAGCCCGCCGTCCGACGCGACCACCCCACCGGACAATCACACCGGACAACCCGACAAGCCAGCCCCGCGCAGCCGTTCCACAGACCCGCCCCCGCGCAGCCGTTCCACAGACCCGCCCCCGCGCAGCCGTTCCACAAGCCCCCTCCCGCAGGGCCGTTGCACAACTCCGTCCCACGGAGCCGTCCCACGGGACCGTGGCGGCGGGGGACGTTTCCAGAGGATCTAGAGGACGAAGCCCGGCTCGCCGTCGTCCGTGACGACCGGACGGCCCGTCGCGGCCCAGGCATGCATGCCGCCGTCGACGTTGACGGCGTCCACGCCCTGCTGCGCGAGGTACATGGTGACCTGGGCCGAACGACCGCCGGAGCGGCAGATCACATGAATCCGCCCGTCCTGCGGAGCCGCCTCGGTCAGCTCTCCGTAGCGGGCCACGAAGTCGCTGAGGGGGATGTGCAGGGCCCCTTCGGCGTGCCCCGCCAGCCACTCGTCGCTCTCGCGGACGTCCAGCAGGAAGTCGTCGTCCTTGAGGTCCCCGACCTCGACCGTGGGCACTCCAGCTCCGAAACTCATGGCCCCGACGCTACCCGACCGACGCCACGCCTCGACGGCACTCCCCGACGGCACTCCCCGACAGCGTCAGCCCACCAGCTCGGCCAGCTCCGCCTCGCGCGCCGCGACGTCGGCGAGGAGCTTGTCGGCGATCTCGTCCAGCAGACGATCGGGGTCGTCGGGGGCCATCCGGAGCATCGAGCCGATCGCGCTG
This sequence comes from Streptomyces humidus, assembly GCF_014649655.1. Lineage (GTDB taxonomy): Bacteria > Actinomycetota > Actinomycetes > Streptomycetales > Streptomycetaceae > Streptomyces > Streptomyces humidus. The sequence goes on from NZ_BMTL01000004.1 coordinate 140,624, forward strand.
TCCTCCAGTTCACGGGCGACCAGCGTGAGCATCTCCTTGCGCTGGGCGAGCCACTCCAGGCGAGCGTAGAGCTCCTCGCTGGGGCTCGGGGTGCGCTCGGCAGGCGCCGGACCGGCCGCCCACTCCTCGGCCAGCTCGCGCAACAGGACCTCGTCGCCCCGCGCGTAGGCCGCGTTGACGCGGGTGATGAACTCCTCGCGCCGGGCCCGCTCCTCGTCCTCCTGGGCCAGGTCGGGGTGAGCCTTGCGGGCCAGCTCGCGGTAGAGCTTGCGGGCCTCCTCGCTGGGCCGCACCCGCTCGGGGGGCCGTACCGACTGGTCCGTGAGCATCGCCGCGGCCTCGGGGAACAGCCCTTCGCCGTCCATCCAGCCGTGGAACAGCTCCTCGACCCCGGGCATCGGCAGCACCCGGGCCCGCGCCTCGGCGGCCCTGCGCAGATCCTCGGGGTCACCGGTGCGGGCTGCCCTGGCCTCGGCGATCTGCGCGTCCAGCTCGTCGAGCCGGGCGTACATCGGACCGAGTTTCTGGTGGTGGAGCCGCGAGAAGTTCTCGACCTCGACGCGGAAGGTCTCCACCGCGATCTCGAACTCGATCAACGCCTGCTCGGCGGCCCGCACGGCCTGCTCCAGCCGTGCCTCGGGCCGGGGCTGCTCAGCTTCGGGGGTCGTCACCCGACCAGCCTAGGGCCTCTCCGGCGGATCGTGCCGGACAGGCCCCCGCCCGTACGCCGCGCCGAGCCCTTCTGCGCACGCGGCACGCGGCCCCCAGAACGCAGCACACGGCACACGGCAGGCCACACACCACACACAGGCCGCGGCGCGCAGCACACATGCGGCGCATCCGCCGCGCACCGCCCTGAGGACCGGCACGGCTCAGACCCCGGTCTCGGCCGCGATCCTTCCCGCCCGTACCGCCGCGACCAGGTCCGTGTGGTCGGCCTCGGTACGGTCGGCGTAGGCCACGGCGAACGCCGCGATCGCCTCGTCGAGTTCCTCGTTCTTGCCGCAGTAGCCGGCGATCAGCCGGGGGTCGGCGCTGTGGGAGTGGGCACGGGCCAGCAGGGCGCCGGTCATCCGGCCGTAGTCGTCGACCTGGTCGGCGGCGAGCGCGGCCGGGTCGACGCTGCCCTTGCGGTTGCGGAACTGCCGCACCTGGAAGGGGCGACCGTCGACCGTCGTCCAGCCCAGCAGGATGTCGCTGACGACCTGCATGCGCTTCTGGCCGAGCACCACCCGGCGGCCCTCGTGGTCCACCTCCGGCGCGTCGAGGCCGGCGGTCACCAGGTGCGGGACCAGCGCCGAGGAGCGTGCCTCCTTCACCTGCAGGATCAGCGGCTCGCCCCGGTGGTCCAGCAGCAGGACCACGTACGACCGCGTCCCCACACTGCCCGTGCCGACGATGCGGAAGGCGACGTCGTGCACCGCGTGGCGGGACAGCAGGGGATGACGGTCCTCGGACAGCGTGGTCAGGTAATGCTCCAGGGACGCGGCCACCTCATGGGCCTCCGCGTCCGGGACCCGGCGCAGCACCGGCGCCGCGTCGACGAAGCGACGACCGCCGTCCTGCGTCGCCTCGGTCGACTTGGCCGCGAACCGCCCGCTGGTGTTGGCCCGAGCCTTCTCCGAGACCCGTTCCAGGGTGCCCAGCAGGTCGTGGGCGTCGGCGTGGGAGACGAGCTCCTCGTCGGCGATGGCGTTCCACGCGTCCAGCACCGGGAGCTTGGCCAGCAACCGCATGGTGCGCCGATAGGAACCGGCCGCGCCGTGCGCCGCCCGGCGGCAAGTGTCCTCGTCCGCGCCGGCCTCCCGGCCCGCGAGCACCAGGGAGGCGGCGAGGCGCTTGAGATCCCACTCCCAGGGGCCTTCGACCGTCTCGTCGAAGTCGTTGAGATCGATGACCAGACCGCCCCGGGCATCGCCGTACAGACCGAAGTTGGCGGCGTGGGCGTCCCCGCAGATCTGGGCGAGCACGCCGGTCATGGGGGTGCGGGCCAGGTCGTACGCCATGAGCCCCGCCGAGCCGCGCAGGAAGGCGAACGGTGTCGCCGCCATCCGGCCGACCCTTATCGGCGTGAGCTCCGGGATCCGGCCCCGGCCGGACTCCTCGACCGCTGCCACCGCGTCCGGCCTGGAGGCGTCCAGGACGAGTTCGGCATGCGCTGACCGCGGCACCCTGTGGCGCAGCTGCCGGCCCTCCGTCTTGGGCGTCACGGGAGCCGCGTCCGGTCCCGCCCCGGCGGGACGCCCGACGGGCCACTCGGCGAACCCTCGCACCCGGGGGAGCCTGCGCGCCTCGCCCGTCCCCGCCACTGCACCTTCGGCCTCGGTCGACATGACCGCCTCCCCCGCACACGTACGCCCGTCGACCCGACGAGCTGAACATCAACTCGTGCAGACCGTACAGCCGCGGACGGGGACCCGTCAGGCTCCGGAGGGCCCGGTCTTTCCCCCGGCGGACCTGGACCTGCGGGGCTTTCGGGCCGGTGAGTCACCGACGGAGGCCGCCGGCCAGGCTCTGCAGGGGATCCGCAGGAGGTGTGCAGGGGGTGCGCAGAGGAATCTGCAGGGATCGTCTCCCACCCCTCCTCAGATGATGCGGTACGGTCCCCAGCCGGTACCGGCCTGATAGCGGGTGCCGAGCGTCTCCATGCCGGACTTTCCGGTGCCGGGGTACACCCACAGCGTTCCGTCGGACGCCTGACGGGACAGCACGTCGGTGCGCCCGTCACTGTTGAAGTCCCCGGTGCGGATGGCGTCCTGGCTCTGCCAGCCCCTGCCGACCTGGTAGCGCGCCGCGAAGGTCTCCATCCCGGGCCTCCCGGTGCCGGGGTACACCCACAACGTTCCGTCGGACGCCTGACGGGACAGCACGTCGGTGCGCCCGTCGTTGTTGAGGTCGCCGGTGGTGACGGCGTCCTGGCTCTGCCAGCCGGTGCCGGCCTGGTAGCGGGTGCCGAGGGTGCCCATACCGGGATTCCCGGTGCCGGGGTACACCCACAGCGTTCCGTCGGACGCCTGACGGGACAGCACGTCGGTGAGCCCGTCACTGTTGAAGTCCCCGGTGCGGATGGCGTCCTGGCTCTGCCAGCCCCTGCCGACCTGATAGCGGGCCGCGAAGGTCTCCATCCCGGGCCTCCCGGTGCCGGGGTACACCCACAGCGTTCCGTCGGACGCCTGACGGGACAGGAGGTCACCGATGCCGTCGTTGTCGAGGTCTCCGACGGTGACGGCGTCCTGGCTCTGCCAGCCGGTGCCGGCCTGGTAGCGGGTGCCGAGGGTGCCCATACCGGAGTTCCCGGTGCCCGGGTAGATCCACAGAATGCCGTCGCTCTTGACGGCCGCGATGTCGGCCTTGCCGTCACCGGTGAGGTCGTCGGGGTTGCGGGAGACGGCGCGACCGACCCAGTCGCCGATGTCGTCGACACGGGTGTCGACGGCGCCGGTACGGGTTTCCGCGGGATCGATCCCGAGACATCCGCCCTGCCAGGAGCGGGAGTTGACGGCGACGAGTTCCGTGGCGCCGTTGACGGTGCGCAGGGCGGGGCCGCCGGCGTCGCCCTTGCAGACGGTCGCGGTGTCGGAGCCGTTGAGTTCCACTGTCGCGTCCGTGGTGGAGGCGACGGTGAACGTGCCGGTGTGGAGCTTGTCGGGCACCCATTCGGTCTTGGTGCGTCCGAATCCGGCGCTCACCAGCTCCTCACCGGCAGCGGCGGGCGTGGTCGCCAACCGGACGGGCGTGATGCTCGGATCGGTGATCCTGGCGGCGAGTTCGACCAGGACCAGATCCCGGTCGGCGTGGGGGACGAGCCGGACGGCCGACAGGACGCTGCCGCCGGCCTGGGTCAGGTCGGTGCGGCCGACGGTGACGGTGGTGGGGACGGCGGGTCTGCCCGCGGGGGGTTTGCCGTCCGCGGCGAAGCAGGTGGCCGCGGTCAGGACCCACTGCGGGTCGACGAGAGTGCCGGTGCAGCCACTCTGTTCACCGACGTTGATCTTCGCGACGTAGTTCAGCCGGGCCGGGGCTTCGGGTCCGGCGAGGGCGGTGGCGTCGGCGGAGTTCAGCGCGAAGGGGGCCGCGACGAGGGCAGCGGCCAGCACGGAGAGACGGGGGCGTCTGGCGAGGTACATGAACGTGGATTCCTAGTCACGAGGGCCGCGCGTCCTGGGGGCACCGGACCGCGGAACGGTGAGCGTGTCGGTGTCGGTGTCGGTGTCGGCCTGCGGTTACTTGGAGGACCTGATCTCGACGAGCATGTGCTCGCGGCCCTCCGGGTCCGCGGACTCGCCCACCGCCGTCCAGGTGTTCTTGGCGACGTCGAACGACTTCTCCTCGGCGCCCACGGTCATGTCGACCGCGGTCGTGTAGTCGTTGCCCTTGATCGCGTAGACCGCGGGGATCTCCAGGGTCAGCCAGCCGGAGTCGCCCACCACCTTGAAGCAGATCCGGTCCGTCTTGTTGCGGGCCATGATCTCCAGGAGACCGGTCCCACCCGCGCAGTCGGCCAGAGTGATGTGTCCGTCGCCGCGCTTGAGCAGGATCTTCTTCTCGGCCAGGATCTTGTCCGCCTGCGGGTAGTCGAAGTGCTCCACCGCGTAACCGGGGGCACCGTCCACGACCAGCTCGGTGGAGCCCGTCTGCCGTGACGCCCCACCGAGGACGCCCGTGGTCACCGTGATCCACGCCAGGGCGCCGACCGCGGCAGCACCCAGTGCACGCCGGGCGAGCCGCCTGCGCCGCGGATCCACGAACACTGTGCTGTATTTCTTCATCGACGGTTCCTCATCCCCACGTTCGTCGCTGACGGCCGGATGTTCATCACCGGGCTCGAATTGGGGGCGCAGGAATGCGATATCGACATCGCTCCGCCGGGTGTTCCCCAACCCCATGAAAAGCGGTCCCCTGCCTCTCGAAGCGAGAGGCCCCCCGTCTCGGTCATCGTCATCCGCTTTGCCATACCAACACGAAGCGACTTCCAGGTCGAGTGAACAAAACCACGCATGCCGCGACATTCCGCATGAGACAGCCATGACCTACGTCACACCACGCGAGGGCCGCGCGGCAGATTGCACAGGACGTACGGATCACTACTGATGCACCGTCAGAGGTACTCGCCGCCGACGACGTTGATCAATCACCTTTCACAACGAGTCCTTCTATCAGGCAAGTCGATGTCAGGAGAGGTCTCAACGATGCACCGGATCCTGCCGGAACAGGGCCGACGCGCAAGCACCGACAGCAGCCAGACCACCCCGCCCGGGCGGCGCCGGAGATGGCCGCCACCGGGCCCTCACAGGGGCCCACGTGGGACACCACCAAGACTGAGGGCCCGGTCGAGGACCTCTGGTTCCAGGCCTACGGAATCACCGACATCCTCAGCAGGCACACCGTCGGCCACGCCGCCGAGCGGCCGGATCAGGCGTGGCGAGGAGACGATCCGCGAGACCACCACCGCGGCGGCATCGCGCCCCGGACCGCGCACACCAACCGCGGGCCTCGACGTTGCCGAAGGACGTCTCCCAGCGCTCGAAATCCTCCGGATCGACGATCGCTGACGCCCGTCATGCCACCAGCAACGGCAATTTCCCTGGGGTAAATGTGACGGCCCAGGAAAAACAGAATGGGCCTGCTTCGGTCGCACGGTGAATGCTCCCCGCACTGATCGCCCGCGCACACAGTTCTCCAGATCGTCGGCAGGCCCACCCTGGCACCGGCCGATGACGCCTACCGAGGCCTCGGCACATGGGGCGACGACGTCCGCGGCGCGTCCCACAGGGCTGTGGCCGTAGCGGTCCGAGGGCAGCGTGCCCGTGCGGTGCTGTGCCGCAGCGCCCGGGGCCCCGTTTCTCACGGGACCGCCGCCCGGGCCTCCCGTCGCGCCGAGAACCCCGTCCACGAACGTCTCGAAGACGCCGGCGTCGGGCCGCATCCGCCGCACCGCCGCCCAAACGACTCTGCCGGTCTTCCGGCCGGCCCACGCCGGCCGCCGCAAGCTCACCGCCCGGCCGGACCCCATCACCCTCCGCGGCGGCCGGCCTCGTCGTCGGCCTGCACCGCCGCACGGCCGAGCCACTGGGCACCTGCACCGCCACGGGTCGGGATGCCTCATCCGGCGCGCCACCCGGCCCTGAGATCTTCCTCACAAGCCCTCAGTGGCCTGCGGCGAAACGGCCTGCCCGCGGCGGGGCGACCGAAGATCCAGACCTGAGAAAAACAGACCGCCGACGGCCCCAGCCGTCGGCGGTCCACGTGTTTCTGCCCACACAGCAGAACGGTCGGCATCGTGATCACGATGCCGACCGTTCCGTCGTTGCTACCAGAGCACCATCCTCGGTGCTCCCTGGTGCGCGAGGGGGGAGTTGAACCCCCACGCCCTTGCGGGCACTGGAACCTGAATCCAGCGCGTCTGCCTATTCCGCCACCCGCGCATTGGGTGTGTCGTCGAGCTTGTGGGCTTTTCGGCCTGCCGCCTTCCGACATGCAGAACATTAGCACGCGGTCCAGGGTGCGTTCACATCCCTTTCTGGCGGGCAGGGAGCAGGTGGGGACCCGTCCGCGGCCCCGCAGGTCTCGGCCATGACTGGTTCACGTATCAACCTCGTACCTATGGCGACCGTCTCCCCGGGAGCAGGACGAGGAGCACAGCCAGGTGCGGGACACTGGTCCACGGCCGCCTCTACGATCCAGGGCAGAAGCGAGTGCGGGAAGCAGGTGAACGGGAGGACGTCGACATCCGTCGACGAGGCCGACAGGGGGAACCAGCCGATTCACCGGCGCGTGGATACGATCAGTAAGCAGTACCAGGTAAGCAGCACGGTTCGGGACGGCAGCCACTACGGAGGAGGTGCCCCATGGGAGTCCTGAAGAAATTCGAGCAGCGTCTCGAGGGTCTGGTCAACGGCACCTTCGCCAAGGTCTTCAAGTCCGAGGTCCAGCCCGTGGAGATCGCCGGCGCGCTCCAGCGCGAGTGCGACAACAACGCCACCATCTGGAACCGCGACCGCACGGTCGTCCCCAACGACTTCATCGTGGAGCTGAGCACGCCCGACTACGAGCGGCTCAGCCCCTACTCCGGCCAGCTCGGCGACGAACTCGCCGGCATGGTGCGCGACTACGCCAAGCAGCAGCGCTACACCTTCATGGGACCGATCAAGGTCCACCTGGAGAAGGCCGACGATCTCGACACCGGGCTGTACCGGGTGCGCAGCCGTACGCTCGCCTCCTCCAGCAGCCAGACGGACGACGCGCCCGCCGGCGGCCGGCCGCGCCCCGCAGGACCGGGCGGCGCCGCCTACCCCGGCCCCGGCGGGGCAGGCGCTCCGCCCATGCCGGCCGCTCCGCCCCCCGGCGCCCCCGGCGCCCGGCCCGGCAGCTACGGCTACCCGCCCGCCGCGGGCGCCCAGCGCCCCGGCGGGGCAGGCGCAGGACTGGCCGGGGCTCCGCAGCCCGGGTCCCGCACCCGCCACTGGATCGAGATCAACGGCACCCGCCACCAGATCTCCCGCGCGACGCTCGTGCTGGGCCGCAGCACCGAAGCCGACGTGCGGATCGACGACCCCGGCGTCTCACGCCGGCACTGCGAGATCCGGACCGGTTCGCCCTCGACGATCCAGGATCTCGGCTCCACCAACGGCATCGTGGTGGACGGGCAGCACACCACCCGCGCTACGCTCCGCGACGGCTCGCGGATCGTCGTGGGCAGCACCACCATCATTTACCGGCAAGCCGAAGGGTGAAGCGGGGGCAATGTCAGAGCTGACCCTCACGGTCATGCGGCTGGGTTTCCTGGCCGTACTGTGGCTGTTCGTGATCGTGGCCGTGCAGGTCATCCGCAGCGACCTCTTCGGTACGCGTGTCACCCAGCGCGGCTCGCGCCGGGAAGCGGGACGGGCCCAGCAACAGGCCCAGCGCCAGCAGGCGCCACCGCAGCAGCGCCAGCAGCCGGCCGCCGCCGGCCGCACACGCCGCAACGCACCGACGAAGCTGGTCGTGTCCGAAGGGACCCTCACCGGCACGACCGTCGCGCTCCAGGGCCAGACCATCACGCTGGGCCGGGCGCACGACAGCACGATCGTGCTGGACGACGACTACGCCTCCAGCCGCCATGCCAGGATCTACCCGGACCGCGACGGCCAGTGGATCGTCGAGGACCTGGGCTCCACCAACGGCACGTATCTCGACCGATCGCGGCTGACGACTCCCACACCGATCCCGCTGGGTGCGCCGATCCGTATCGGCAAGACCGTCATCGAGCTTCGGAAGTAGTGCTGCATCATGAGTGAGCGCGAGCGGAGCGAGCACGCGGCGGCGGCCGGCACCCAGGGCCCCGGTGTGCTCCCGACCGGAGGGTGGGCAGTGTGGCTCGACACGACCGGCTGTACCCGGGGCCGACGGGCGAGGTGCGCATGAGTCTGTCACTGCGCTTCGCCGCCGGATCGCACAAGGGCATGATCCGGGAGGGCAACGAGGACTCCGGTTATGCCGGTCCGCGCCTGCTCGCCATCGCCGACGGCATGGGCGGCGCCGCCGCCGGCGAGGTCGCCTCCTCCGAGGCCATCTCCACCATCGTCGCCCTCGACGACGACGTCCCCGGCTCCGACGTCCTCACCTCGCTCGGCACCGCCGTCCAGCGCGCCAACGACCAGCTGCGCGCCCTGGTCGAAGAGGACCCCCAGCTCGAAGGCATGGGGACGACCCTGACCGCCCTGCTGTGGACGGGGCAGCGCCTCGGTCTCGTGCACGTCGGCGACTCACGCGCGTACCTGCTGCGCGACGGCGTCCTGACCCAGATCACCCAGGACCACACCTGGGTGCAACGCCTCGTCGACGAGGGCCGCATCACCGAGGAAGAGGCCACCACCCACCCACAACGGTCCCTGCTGATGCGGGCGTTGGGCAGCGGTGAGCACGTCGAGCCGGACCTGTCGATCCGCGAGGTCCGGGCCGGCGACCGCTATCTGATCTGCTCCGACGGCCTGTCCGGCGTCGTCTCCCACCAGACGCTCGAGGACACCCTCGCCAGCTACCAGGGCCCGCAGGAGACCGTGCAGGAGCTGATCCAGCTCGCCCTGCGCGGCGGCGGCCCCGACAACATCACCGTGATCGTCGCCGACGTCCTCGACCTGGACACCGGCGACACCCTCGCCGGGCAGCTCTCCGACACCCCGGTCGTGGTCGGCGCCGTCGCCGAGAACCAGCTCCAGCAGCACGACAACGGCATCATGCAGACCCCCGCCGGCCGCGCCTCGGGCCTCGGCCGCCGACGGCAGGGGCACGGCGGAGGCGGCGAGTTCGGCCCGCCCGGCTCCGGCGGCGACATCACCGGCTTCATCCCCACCGACGGCTTCGGCGACTACACCGACGACGACTTCGTCAAGCCGCGCAAGGGCCGCCGCTGGCTGAAGAGATCCTTCTACGGCGTCCTCTCGCTCGCGGTCGTCGCCGGCGGACTGTACGGCGGCTACCGCTGGACGCAGACGCAGTACTACGTCGGCACCAAGGGCGAGCACGTCGCGCTGTACCGGGGCATCAGCCAGGACCTGGCGTGGGTGTCGTTGTCGAAGATGGAGAAGGACCACCCCGAGATCGAACTCAAGTACCTCCCGGAGTACCAGCGCAAGCTGGTGGAGGCCACGATCGCCGAGGGCGACCTGTCCACCGCCCGCAAGAAGGTCGACGAACTCGCCGTCCAGGCCTCCGCCTGCAAGAAGCAGGCCGGTTCCGCCGCAGCGGGAGCCACCGGCTCGAAGACCGGCTCCAAGACCAGCTCGAAGACCGGCTCGAAGACCGGGGAGGGCCAGGCGGGCGCCACCACGGGAACCACCTCCGTCTCCCTCACGTCCAAGGCATCGCCGAGCCCCTCGGCAACCGCGTCCCCGACCGCACCGAAGACCCCCGCACCCACCCCCGGCCCGAGCCTGTCGGAGGAGGAGCAGAAGGTCGTCTCGCGGTGCGGTGAGCAGTAGGCAAGCCGTGAGAGGCCCCGTCACACGATGAGCAGTACTACCAACTCGCCGACGCACCACACGTCCACGATCGGCTCGATCGGCACCCCGAGCCGACGCAACACCGAGCTCGCGCTGCTGGTGTTCGCCGTCGTCATCCCGGTCTTCGCCTACGCCAACGTGGGTCTGGCCATCAACGACCAGGTGCCGTCCGGCCTCCTGAGCTACGGACTCGGCCTCGGACTGCTGGCCGGCGTCGCGCACCTCGTCGTGCGCAAGTTCGCGCCGTACGCCGACCCACTGCTGCTGCCGGTGGCCACCCTGCTCAACGGGCTCGGACTGGTCGCCATCTGGCGCCTCGACCAGTCCAGACTGCTGAAGCAGATCCACCAGGCCGGCACCGCCGCGCCACGGCAACTGCTGTACACGGCCCTGGGCATCGCCCTGTTCGTCGTGGTGCTGATCTTCCTCAAGGACCACCGCGTCCTGCAGCGCTACACCTACATCTCCATGGTCGGCGCGGTCCTCCTGCTGCTGCTCCCGCTCGTCCCGGGCCTCGGCCAGAACATCTACGGCGCGAAGATCTGGATCTCGGTCGCCGGTTTCTCCATCCAGCCCGGCGAGTTCGCCAAGATCGTCCTGGCGATCTTCTTCGCCGGCTATCTGATGGTGAAGCGCGACGCACTCGCCCTCGCCAGCCGCCGCGTCCTCGGCCTGTACCTGCCGCGCGGCCGCGACCTCGGCCCGATCATCGTGGTCTGGCTCATCTCCATCCTGATCCTGGTCTTCGAGACGGACCTCGGCACCTCGCTGCTGTTCTTCGGAATGTTCGTCATCATGCTGTACGTCGCCACCGAGCGGACCAGCTGGATCGTCTTCGGCCTGCTGATGTCCGCGGTCGGCGCGGTCGGCGTGGCCAGCTTCGAAAGCCACGTCCAGCAGCGCGTACAGGCATGGCTCGACCCGATGCGCGAGTACAAGCTCAGCCAGTCCGGCGCCCCCGGCATCCACTCCGAGCAGGCCATGCAGGCCCTGTGGGCGTTCGGCTCCGGCGGCACGCTGGGCACCGGCTGGGGCCAGGGCCACTCCGAGCTGATCCGCTTCGCCGCCAACTCCGACTTCATCCTCGCCACCTTCGGCGAGGAACTCGGCCTCGCCGGCATCATGGCGCTCCTGCTCCTGTACGGCCTGATCGTCGAGCGCGGCGTGCGCACCGCCCTCGCCGCCCGCGACCCCTTCGGCAAACTGCTGGCCATCGGCCTCTCCGGCGCCTTCGCCCTCCAGGTGTTCGTCGTCGCCGGCGGCGTCATGGGCCTCATCCCCCTGACCGGCATGACGATGCCCTTCCTCGCCTACGGCGGTTCCTCCGTCATCGCCAACTGGGCCCTGATCGGCATCCTGATCAGAATCAGCGACACCGCGCGCCGCCCGGCGCCCGCGCCCGCCTCCAACCCCGACGCCGAGATGACCCAGGTGGTCCGCCCGTCATGAACAAGCCCCTGCGCCGGATCGCGATCTTCTGCGGCATCCTCGTCCTGACCCTGCTGCTGCGCGACAACTACCTGCAGTACGTCAAGGCCGACAGCCTCGCCAGCGACACCAAGAACCGCCGCGTCAACATCACCCGCTACTCCACCCCACGCGGCAACATCATCGTCGACGGCAAAGCCATCACCGGCTCGGTCGAGACCAGCGGCGACTACAAGTACAAGCGCACCTGGTCCAACGGCGCCATGTGGGCGCCGGTCACCGGCTATTCCTCGCAGGCCTTCGGCGCCAACCAGCTGGAGAGGCTCGAGGACGGCATCCTCAGCGGCAACGACGACCGGCTCTTCTTCCGCAACACCCTGGACATGATCACGGGCAAGGAGAAGGAGGGCGGCAGCGTCCTCACCACCCTCAACGCCGCCGCCCAGAAGGCCGCCTTCCAGGGACTCGGCGACAAGAAGGGCGCGGTCGCCGCGATCGAGCCGTCCACCGGCAAGATCCTCGCGCTGGTCTCCACCCCTTCCTACGACCCGTCGAAGTTCGCCGGCTCCTCCGACGCCGACGCCCAGGCATGGAGCAAGGTCCAGAAGAAGAACGACCCCGACGACCCGATGCTCAACCGCGCACTGCGCGAGACCTACCCGCCGGGCTCCACGTTCAAGGTCGTCACCGCCGCCGCCGCACTGGAGAACGGCGAGGTCGCCGGCGTCGACGAGAAGACCAAGACCCCCGACCCGTTCCCGCTGCCGCAGTCCTCCAGCAAGCTCACCAACGAGCACGGCGACTGCGAGAACGCCACCCTGCGCTACGCGCTCATGGTGTCCTGCAACACCGTCTTCGCGAAGATGGCCGACAACGTCGGCAACAAGAAGATGATCGAGCAGGCGGAGAAGTTCGGCTTCAACGAGGCCGAACTGGACACCCCGGTGCGCGCCGCCGAGTCGATCTTCCCCCAGGACAACCGGCCGCAGAACTCGCTGGACGGCATCGGCCAGGGCTCCAACCGCGCCACCCCGCTCCAGATGGCCATGGTCGCCTCGGCGGTCGCCAACGACGGCAAGCTGATGAAGCCGTACATGGTCGACCAGCTCAAGGCCCCGAACCTGGACACCCTGGAGACGACCCAGCCGCAGCAGCTGTCCCAGGCCGTCTCCTCCAAGACCGCGCAGGCCCTCCAGGAAATGATGGAAACGGTCGTCAACGACCCGCAGGGCACCGGCGGCAAGGCCAAGATCAACGGCGTCGTCGTCGGCGGCAAGACCGGCACCGCACAGCACGGCCTCAACAACAGCGAGAAGCCGTACGCCTGGTTCATCTCGTACGCCAAGCTCTCCGACGGCAGCGCCCCGGTCGCCGTGGCCGTCGTCGTCGAGGACGGCGCGGCCGACCGCGGCGACATCACCGGCGGCGGTCTCGCCGGGCCGATCGCAAGGGACGTGATGAAGGCAGTCATCGACAGCAAGAAGTGACCCCCATCACGTCGCCTACACATCGGTGCACGTTGCGATACCGGTCTCGTATCGGGTGACGGGCTTGGCCAGGTCACACAGCGCCGTCCGGGTACGGTAAGCCCGGACGGCAGCCTCCGACCGCACACGTGTGCCGGTCGGGACCGACGGAGAGGGCTGGTAGGTAGCTATGGAAGAGCCGCGTCGCCTCGGCGGCCGGTACGAGCTGGGCCACGTGCTCGGTCGTGGTGGCATGGCGGAGGTCTATTTCGCGCATGACACCCGCCTCGGCCGCGCCGTGGCGGTGAAGACGCTGCGCGTGGACCTCGCGCGCGACCCTTCCTTCCAGGCCCGGTTCCGCCGGGAGGCCCAGTCGGCCGCCTCGCTCAACCACCCCGCGATCGTCGCGGTGTACGACACGGGCGAGGACTACATCGACGGGGTCTCGATCCCGTACATCGTCATGGAGTACGTCGAGGGCTCCACACTCCGCGAGCTGCTCCACTCCGGCCGCAAGCTGCTGCCGGAGCGGACGCTGGAGATGACCATCGGCATCCTGCAGGCCCTGGAGTACTCGCACAGAGCCGGCATCGTCCACCGCGACATCAAGCCCGCGAACGTCATGCTGACGCGCAACGGCCAGGTCAAGGTCATGGACTTCGGCATCGCCCGCGCCATGGGCGACTCCGGGATGACGATGACGCAGACGTCCGCGGTCATCGGCACCGCCCAGTACCTCTCGCCCGAGCAGGCGAAGGGCGAGCAGGTCGACGCACGCTCCGACCTGTACTCGACGGGCTGCCTGCTCTACGAACTGCTGACGGTCCGGCCGCCCTTCGTCGGGGACTCCCCGGTCGCGGTGGCCTACCAGCACGTGCGGGAGGAACCGCAGCCACCGAGCGTCTTCGACCCCGAGATCACCCCCGAGATGGACGCCATCGTCCTCAAGGCACTGGTCAAGGACCCGAACTACCGCTACCAGTCGGCCGACGAGATGCGCCTGGACATCGAGGCCTGCCTCGACGGCCAGCCGGTCGCGGCCACGGCGGCGATGGGCTCGGTCGGCTATGGCAGTTACGGCGGTTACGGCGACGACCAGGCGACCACCGCCCTGCGCGCGGACGCCGGCGCCACGTCGATGCTGCCGCCCATGAACCCGGACGACGGCGGCTACGGCTACGACGACCGCCCCGACCGGCGCCGCCAGAAGAAGTCCAACACCTCGACGATCCTGCTGGTCCTCGCCGCGGTCCTGGTGCTCGTCGGCGCGATCCTGATCGGCAAGTGGGTGTTCACCGGCGACGGCGCCGCCGACAAGGCCTTCCCCGTCCCGAACTTCGTGAACAAGTCACAGGCCGAGGCCCTGACGATGGCCAAGAACTCCGAGCTGAAACCGGTGTTCACCAAGAAGCCCTGTGAGAGCACCGCCAAGGGCAACATCTGCTCGCAGGACCCGGCCTTGGGCAAGACCGTCAACAAGGGCGACACGATCAACCTCGTCGTCTCGACGGGGGCGCCGAAGGTGGTCGTGCCGACGGTCCTCGGCAAGAGCCTGGACGAAGCGAAGGCGCTCCTGGAAGGCGACCAGTACCAGTTCGAGATCAAGACGAAGGAAGAGGTGTCCACCGAGAAGGAGGGCACCGTCACGGGGCAGAACCCCAGGCTGGGCACGGAGGTGGAGAAGGGCACCACCATCACCCTCACCGTCGCCAAGGCCGAGGAGAAGGCGACCGTCCCCGACGTCTCCAACAAGAGCTGCGACGAAGCCAAGGCCCAGATGGAGCAGAACAGCCTCAAGGGCGACTGCGTCGAGGTCGACACCCAGGACCAGAACCAGGTCGGCAAGGTCGTCCAGACCGTCCCGTCCATCGGCTCCCAGGCCGACAAGGGCTCCAAGGTCCAGATCCAGATCGGCAAGAGCAGCCAGCCCGAGCAGACGCAGGTCCCGGGCAACCTCCAGGGCATGTCCGTCAAGGACGCCAAGCAGGCACTGCAGAACGCGGGCCTGAACGTCGGCAACATCGCCGGCTCCTCGGACGACGACGCCCAGGTCATCAGCTCGGACCCGGCCCCCGGCAGCACCGTCAACAAGGGACAGACGGTCAACCTGATCGCCATCAAGAACGGCGGAGGCGGCGGCAACAACAACGGCGGCGGCTTCTTCGGCGGAGGCGGCGGCTGACCGTAGGAACACATTGCAAGAAGTGCGGTGCGGGTCGAGGGAGACCCGCACCGCACTTCGTGCAACCGTGATCAGAAACCACTAGCATGTCCATGCCGGAAACCTCGGCGTCTGTATCGCTGAGGCCTCGACCAGAGCTCACAGGCCTCTCAGGAGAGCTCACAAAATGCTTCTAGGGGGAAGACATTGAAGAGGACAGCCCAGATGCTCGGCGTGGCGGTGACTGCCATGCTCGCAGCAACCCTGACCACAAGCCCCGCCCAGGCGGACGCCTTCAGCCCGGGCTGCACCACAACGGGCGCGGACGGCTTCATCTACATCCCCAGCTTCAACGGGCCGGTGACCGCGCTCAAGCTCGAGTGGCACATCACCGACACACTCGCCGACGGGCACCACGCACGAATCCGTTTTCTGTCGAAGCAACATGACGGAACGATTCACTATTGGCCGTGGCACAAGGCCGTAGGTGGCAAGGGGGACCACGAATACGCGGCCACCACGGCCACGGACAGCTACGGCATCTTCGACATCGGTGCCGAGGTGGCCCGATACGAAGGTGACACCAAGCTGAACTCGTGTGTCGACTGGAGCTGACAGACACAAGCCGATACCCGGAGCCGCCGCGCGAAAGTGCGGCGGCTCCGAGCTTCCGGCACCTCGGCGTCCTGTCTTATCGGCTCGGGCACGTCGGCGTACACGGGCGCGTGACCCGTTAACCCGGCATCTCACTGCTCGAATCCTTCGGGACCGTCACTTCGCCCCGGACCGCAGGCCCATGCGCAAATCGATCGCGTCTTCCCTTGCGTCCACTCGTTACCCCTCTGGGGCGGGGTGTCATGGCACAGCTCTGCCCCGGCCACACGGCCCGATCAACGGCAGAGGGACAGACATGATCAACGAATCGGCACTCGTGGAATCCAGGAGCCTGCGCGACGGCGTACTCGAACGCACCGACGTCCTCGACAGGGTGAAGGCCCTGTCCCTGCTCCCGGACGGCCTGCACGTCACCACGGCGATGGTGGCGGCGTACTTCGGCGTCACCAACGAGGCCGTCCGCCAGCTCAAAGCACGCCACCACGGGGAGTTGTCAGGCAACGGAATGGTCACCCTGCAAGGCCCTGACCTCGCAGAATTCAAGCGTGACGTCCTGTCACGCTATCCGGGAGGTTATCCACAGCCTCGTTCCAGCCTCACGCTGTACTCCCGCCGCGCAGTCCTCAACGTCGCGATGCTCCTCCGCGACAGCGAAGTCGCCCGTCAGGTGCGCAGGTACCTTCTCGACATGGAGTACCGGGCGCGGACGCACCCTGTGGACAACCCCGTCCCCTCGGACTCCGCGTCCCTCGACGACCGCATCGACCAGCGCATCACCCACATCCTCGGCAGGACCGTCGTCCCCATGTTCTCCGCCCTGATCGAAACATCGGGCGAGCATCAGCGGGAGCTGATCGCTCTCCGGTCAGGCGTCCAGCGGATCGAGAAGCGACTCCGGCAGCACCACGCCCGGCTGCAGCGGCTGGAGGCCCCGCGCGAAGACCGGCCCCTCGCCGGAGTCATGGCCTCCATGGACGCCATGAACGGGCGCGAGTTCGAGGAGCACGTCGCCGCCCTGCTGCGCCGCGACGGCTGCACCGGCGTCGTCGTGCAAGGCGGCGGAAGGGACCGCGGCGTCGACATCACCGCCCTCACGGCCCACGGACGACGCCTCGTCGTCCAGTGCAAGAGGTTCTCGCCCCACATCTCCATCACCAGCCCCGAGCTCCAGAAGTTCGTCGGGGCGGCCAAAGTCCTCCACGACTCCGAGGTGGCCCTGTTCGTGGCGACCTGCCCCTTCACCCGTGACGCCCTCGACATCGCCGCCGAGACCGGCATCACCGCCGTGCACCGCGGGCTGCTGGAGCAGTGGAGCGCCGGAACGCCGCTGGCCGCCCTCGAGTGACCGGACAGCATGGCGAAGGCCCGAAGCCGCAACGGGAACTTGCGGCTTCGGGCCTTCGTCATGCTAGCGACAGACACCCCACCGATAGAGGCCCATCGCCTCACCCCAGCTCCTTCGGCGGCGTCCGGTGCGCGTCCACCTTCTCCACCCGGACCAGCTCGCCCCAGACCACGTACCGGTAGCGGCTCGTGTACACCGGCGTGCAGGTCGTCAGCGTGATGTAGTGGCCGGCCTTCTTCCTGCCGGACTCCTTCGGGATCCCACCGAGCACCTCGACGTTGTACTTCGACGTCTCGGGCAGGACCGCGTACACCTTGTAGACGTACCAGTCGTCCTTCGTCTCGAAGACGATCGGGTCGCCCTTCTCCAGCTTGTCGATGTTGTGGAACTTCGCGCCGTGGCCGTCACGGTGCGCGGCGAGCGTGAAGTTGCCCTTCCTGCCCGTCATCGGCAGGGCGGACTTGACGGGCTCGGTGTAGTAGCCGGCCACGCCCTCGTTGAGAACCTTCGACGACGTGCCCTTCTCGACCAACACCTCGCCGTTCCTCATCGCGGGCACATGCAGGAAGCCGATGCCGTCCTTGGTGTCGAGCGCCCCAGGACCGGTGTCCTCCTGGGCCCAGCTGTCGCGCACCTTGTCACCCTGCCGGTGCGCCTGCCGGTCGGCGACGACGTTGGTCCACCACAGGGAGTAGACGACGAACAGGCCCAGCACCAGGCCTGCCGTGATGAGGAGTTCACCGAAGACGCTGACGGCGAAGGCGATCCGGCCGCGCCCTCGGCGCCGCGGCCCGGGCCGGGACGCCTCCAGGCGCGCATGCTCTTCGTGATCGGTGTCGCCGGTGGTCGCTGCCACGTTCAATCTGCCCCTACTCGACTGCATGCCCACCCGAGGCATGCCACCCGGTCCCCGCGCCTACTCGACGAGCGCGTCCGGCTTGCCCTTGCTGCGCGGCCGTTCCTCGACCATCTTGCCCCAGACGATCAGCCGGTACTTGCTGGTGAACTCCGGGGTGCAGGTGGTGAGTGTGATGTACCGGCCCGGACGGGTGAACCCGGAGCCCGGCGGGACGGGATCGAGCACGCTGGTGTTGCTCGGCGCGGTCACCGGCAGCAAGGACGTCATCTTGTAGACGAAGTACTCGTCCTGGGTCTCGACGACGATGTCGTCGCCCGCCTGCAGCCGGTTGATGTACCGGAACGGCTCGCCGTGCGTGTTGCGGTGGCCCGCGAGCCCGAAGTTTCCCGTCTTCGCCTCCGGCATCGCCGTCGTCAGCGGGCCCTCTCCGTAGTGCCCCACCATTCCCTTGTCGAGCACCTTCTTGTTGCTCACGCCCTCAGCGATCGGCACCACCACGTCCAGCGTGGGGATGTGCAGGATGGCGAAGCCCTGCCCCGGCGAGAAGGCCCCCGGGGCCCGCGTGCCGCTCGCCCAGTCGTCCTGGAGGCTACTGGCCTCCTTGTCCGCCTGCGCGTGGGCCCGCACGTTCGTCCACCACAGCTGGTACGTGACGAACAGCAGCATCAGCACACCCGTGGTGATGAACACCTCGCCGACCGCCCGGCTGGCGACGACCGCCGCGCTCGGCTTGCGGGCCCGCTGCCGGCGCCGGGCCTCGACGCGGGACAGGGGCCGCTCGTCCTGGGACGGCGCGTCGGGCCCGTCGTATGCCTCGGAGACCTCACCATGGCCGTGGCCGCCATGCACGCCATGACGCCCATGACGGCCCTTGGCTGCCTTCCTGCGGGCCGCACGTCCGCCCGCCGGGGTTCCAGGGACCGGAGAGGCCACGGGCGCGCCAGAGGCGGATATGGGGCCACCGCCGAACGCCGGCGCCGGCGGGATGCGCAGCGCCACCGTCTCGTCGTCGAGCGGCGGCCGGTACGGCTCCCCCGCACGGGGGTCGGCCCCGGGCCCGAGGCCGGCCTCGGGCCCGGCCCCGCCCGCGGCTCCGGATCCTCCGTAAGGGTCACCGCCGAAGGACTCGTACGGCGCGGCGCCGTACGAGTCCTTGCGCTCGGGGCGCAGCGCGGTCACGCCGTGGCCCTGCCCACCACCGGGGCGAGCCCCGCCGACCTCGCCACCGCGCCCTGGTCGCCGCACTCCTCCAGCCAGTTGGCCAGCATCCGGTGCCCGTGCTCGGTCAGCACCGACTCCGGGTGGAACTGGACGCCCTCGACGAGCAGTTCACGATGGCGCAGACCCATGATGATCCCGTCGTGCGTACGGGCGGTCACCTCGAGCTCGGCCGGCACAGTCCCCGGCTCGGCGGCCAGCGAGTGGTAGCGGGTCGCGGTGAAGGGGCTGGGCAGACCCGCGAAGACGCCCTTGCCCTCGTGCTCCACCGGCGAGGTCTTGCCGTGCAGCAGCTCCGGCGCCCGGTCCACGACCCCGCCGTACGCCACCTGCATCGACTGCATGCCCAGACAGACGCCGAAAACGGGCACCCCGGTGGCCGCGCAGTGGCGGACCATCTCGACACAGACACCGGCCTCCTCGGGCGTGCCCGGACCGGGCGAGAGCAGAACGCCGTCGAACCCGTCCTGGGCATGGGAAGTGGAGACCTCGTCGTTGCGCAGAACCTCGCACTCGGCGCCCAGCTGGTACAGGTACTGGACCAGGTTGAAGACGAAGCTGTCGTAGTTGTCGACGACGAGAATGCGCGCGCTCACTGGTTGTCCACCGTCACATCGTTGAAGGGAAGCAGCGGTTCGGCCCACGGGAAGACGTACTGGAAGAGCGTGTACACCACGGCCACGATCAGCATGATCGAGATCAGCGCCTTCACCCACGCGTTTCCCGGCAGATGCCGCCAGATCCAGCCGTACATGCCGTCCCTTCCGTCGCACCACGGCACCTGACTCACGCCGTACGCCACCAGACTAACGGCGCAAGGCCTCCGGTTCGCCTGCCTCCACGGGCTGTGTGGAGTCCAGGTGCGCCCAGACGATCAGCCGGTGACTGTGCCCCCATTCCGGATCGCACGTGGTCAACGTCAGATACCGGCCCGGACGCGTATACCCCGACTTACGTGGCACAGCGTCGATCACCTCGACGTCCGAGGGCACGGTTTTGTCAGGGCCTTTGTCGATCCGATACGTGAACCAGGTGGTCCCGTCCGTCAGCACCACCGCGTCCCCCCGCCTGAGCTCGGGGAAGTCCTTGAAGGGGTCGCCGTAGGTCCGGCGATGGCCCGCGACCGAGAAGTTCCCGGTCTGCCCGAGCCGGGCGGTCCCGCTGTAGTGCCCCAGCCCCTTCTTCAGGGTGCCGGTCGCCGTGCCCTCCAGCACCGGCTTGTTCCACGTGAAACCAAGACGCGGGATGTACACCACCGCGAAGGGCCGGCCGTCACGGTACGGCGCCGCCGGGGCTGCCTTCCCGCTGCCGGCGCCGGCGGCCGGGCTCGTGCTCGGGGCTGCTCGCGGCGCCTGCCGGGCCCACTGGTCGTGCAGGGCGTCGATCTGGTCGTCCATGGCCAGGTCGGCCCGCACGCCGGTCCAGAACAGCACGTAGGCGACGAACAGGACGATGACCGCTCCGGCCGTGATGCACAGCTCGCTGAACGTCCTGACGATGACCCGCACCGACACAGGCGCCCCCGGCGGCCGTCGCTCGACTACTCCACAGGCTTGGCATAGTGCAGATCCACTGTGCCCGAGTAACCCGGCAGAGTCACCGTCCCGTCCTCCGTGACTTTCCAGCCGAGGCCGTAGACGTTCACGTACACCATGTAGTTCTGGATCGACGGGGCGTCCGCGAGCGCCTGCTGCAGCTTCCGCGGGTCGCCGACCGCCTGGATCTTGTACGGCGGCGAGTAGACACGGCCCTGGAGGATCAGGGTGTTGCCGACGCAGCGGACCGCACTGGTGGAGATCAACCGCTGGTCCATGACCTTGATGCCCTGGGCGCCGCCCTGCCACAGCGCGTTCACCACGGCCTGCAGGTCCTGCTGGTGGATGACCAGGTAGTCGGGCTGCGGCTCCGGATAGCCCGGGAGTTTGGCGGTGGCGTTCGGCGGGGCGTCGTTGAGCGTCACGGTGATCGCCTCGCCCCGGAGCTTCTGGGTGCCCGCGCTCTTCTCCAGTCCGGCGAGCTTGTCGTCCTGGGCCTTCGTGCTGCCGTCGTCGGCTTCGGCGAGCGATTCCACCTCGTCACGCAGGGCGCCGTTGGTCTCGTCCAGCTCGCCGTTCTTCTTGCTGCGCTCCTGGATCAGGTCGGACAGCTTCAGCAGGGAGGCGTCCGTGCGGATGTTGGTGCCCTTGGCGGTGGTGAAGCTGGTGAAGAAGAGCAGTCCGGCGAGCGCGAAGACGCCCACGGTGAGCACGCGCACGGGCCGGAAGCCGCCCCTGCGGTCGGCCGAGGGGGCGCGGGAGGGGACGGGAGGGGAAACGGGGGTGGGATCCGGGGTGGAACCCGTTGATCCCGTCCGGGGGGAGTCGGCAGAATTGCTCAACGTACCCTTATCTCCTTCAGCGCCGTAGAAGCACTACGCTAACGGACGCCCGGGGGAGCCCCTCAGTCCCCTAGTACGCAGCCCCCGAGCCCGACCCAGCACCTGCGCGGCCACGCAGCGCATCGACAGGAGAGACCCTCGTGCCGAAGTCACGTATCCGCAAGAAGGCCGACTACACGCCGCCTCCCGCGAAGCAGGCGACCGCGATCAAGCTGAACAGCAGCGCCTGGGTCGCACCCGTGATGCTGGCCATGTTCCTCATCGGACTGGCCTGGATCGTGGTCTTCTACGTCACCGACGGCTCGCTGCCCATCGACCAGCTGGACAACTGGAACATCGTCGTGGGCTTCGGGTTCATCGCCGCCGGCTTCGGCGTCTCCACCCAGTGGAAGTAGTGCGAGCAGCTCTGCCCAGGGCTATCCACTGAGTTATCCACAGCAGTTTTCCACATGGGGAAAAGAAAGACGATCTGTGGATAACTCATCGGAGGTTGACGCCGGTGTGACAGAAGTACTGGCCGCCACCCTCACTCGAAAGACTGTTCGCCCCCTGCCTGACCTGCATGAACATCGGTCAGTGTCAGGGGGCACAGTTGTTCCCGCACGTTGTGCACAAGATTCGGCACAGTCTGTGGACAACGAACCGCTCAGGTGAGCTGAGCAGTCCTCAGGAGCGTCACGACCAGGACCGCCGCGAGCATCAGCGCGCAGGCCCCGTACTGGATGAGGGCACGGCGCTCACGCGGGGCGTAGACCATGGCGGTGCCGACGACCAGACCGGCGGCCAGGCCGCCGATGTGCGCCTGCCAGGCGATTCCCGCCCAGCCGAACGTGATGACCAGGTTGATCACCAGCAGGGCGATGACCGGCCGCATGTCATAGCGCTGCCGGCGCACCAGCACGGCGAGCGCCCCGAAGAGACCGAAGATGGCGCCGGACGCGCCGAGCGAGGCCTCGTTGGGAGCGGCGATCAGATACGTCAGCGCGCCGCCGGCCAGGCCGGACACCAGGTACAGCGTGATGTAGCGGGCCCGGCCGAGGGCCTTTTCGAGCGGACCGCCGATCCACCACAGGCTGAGCATGTTGGACAGGATGTGGATGTAGCTCAGGTGCAGGAACATCGAGGTCAGCAGCCGGTACCACTGACCCTCGGCCACGCCCTGCAGCGTGCCGTACCCGAGAGCGGGCATGATCGCGCGGCCGATCAGGTCGAAGCGGTCGGTGAAGTTGTCGCCGACGGCCTGCTGGACCAGGAACAGTGCGAGGTTGAGGCCGATGAGGACCTTGGTGACGAGGTGGGGGTCGGCGGCGATCGTGCCGCCCGCGAGGGTGCGGGGCCGCGAGGCGTCGGGCGCGTGCCCGGTGCCGGAGCCCTCGCGGACGCAGGTCGGGCACTGGAAGCCGACGGAGGCGCTGACCATGCAGGCCGGACAGATCGGGCGCTCGCAACGGGTGCAGCGGACGCCGGTCTCCCGGTCGGGGTGCCGGTAGCAGACGGGCAGGCCGTTGTGGGCGTCGTTCTGCCGGCTGCCAGGCGCCTGGTCCATGGGCTCCCCCAGATGAGTCGTGCGAGGGCGGGGTCGGAAAGGAACCGCCCTGCCCATCCTTACGGACGAGCAGGGCGCATGGTTCCCGGGGGTGGGGATGTTCCCGGGCGGCGTTCCCGGGGGCGGAGGGCCGGGCGGGCCGGCGGGTTCCGCGCGGGACGCCGGTCCCGGCCTCGGCCCCGGCGGCTCGGCCCGCCGGACCCGGCGCCTGGGCGCTCGGACCGGCCCTGACCAGCCCCTGGGCCTCGGATCAGCGCTTGGGCCCGCTCAGACCTGGCGGGTCTCGACGACGACCGACTCGATGACGACGTCTGTCAGCGGGCGGTCGGTGCGCGGGTTGGTCGGGGTGGCGGCGATGGCGTCCACTACCTTCCGGCTCGCCGGGTCGGTGACCTCGCCGAAGATGGTGTGCTTACGGGTCAGCCAGGCCGTGGGCGAGACGGTGATGAAGAACTGCGAGCCGTTGGTGGCCGGACCGGCGTTGGCCATGGCCAGCAGGTAGGGCCGGTCGAAGCGCAGATCGGGGTGGAACTCGTCCTCGAACTGGTAGCCGGGACCGCCGGTGCCGTTGCCGAGCGGATCACCGCCCTGGATCATGAATCCGCTGATCACCCGGTGGAAGACCGTGCCGTCGTACAGCTTGTCCGTGGACTTCGCACCCGTCTCGGGGTTGACCCACGCCCGCTCACCGGTGGCGAGTTCGACGAAGTTCCTGACCGTCTTCGGGGTGTGGTCCGGGAAGAGCCGGATCTGGATGTCGCCGTGGTTGGTCTTCAGGGTGGCGTACAGCTGTTCGGCCACGATCTGCCTTCCGTTGTTCCTGTGACGCCCCGATCCTCGCACGGTCCGGGGCAGGCGACGCCGGACGGCTCGTTCCGGAACCGGAACCGACGGATCGGGTACGCACATCGCGTCCGGGTCGCCCGGGCCGGGAGCGGTCGGGGCCGATCCGTGGCATCGTCGGATTTGTCGTTCTGTCGACGCTCTGTTGCCATTGCCCGGAACCTGACCCGAATGCGTATGCCATTGCCCGGTATGAGCACCCGGATGCGTGTCCGCACATGCCGAGAAGGCCCTCGGCAGGCATGATCCGTAAAAGGGTGGAAAGTCGAAATACCGTACGCCACCGAGGAGGAGGAACACGTGACCCGCATCGAGAGCGTGCGCGCCGCGACCGGCTCGGCGAAGGACAGCGTGCTGCACGCCGCGGAAGTGGTGGCGCCCTACGCCGACACGGCCAAGGAGCGGGCCGCGCTTTACGCGCATGAGGCCCGCGTACGGCTGGCGCCCAAGGTGTCGCAGGCCGCCGAACAGGCCCGCGTGCAGTATGGCGCCCACGTCGCCCCGCGCCTGGAGCAGGCGAAGACGCATGTCCCGCCGAAGGTCGACCATGTCGCACAGGAAGCGGCCGCCCGCACCCGCCTGGCCGCACGGCAGGCCGCCGAGTACTCCCGGCCGCGGATCGAGCAGGCCGTCGCCGCGGCCGGACCCGTGAAGGAAGAGGCCGCCGCCCGTGGCGTCGCCGCGCTGGCCGCCCTGCGCGGTCAGGTGACGCCGAAGGAGATCGAGAAGCTGGTGCGCAAGCACCGGCGTCGCGCCAAGGCGGGCAAGCTCGCCAAGGCCCTCGCCGTGCTCGGCGTGATCGGCGGCGGTGCCTTCGCGGCCTGGAAGTGGTGGGACAAGCAGGCCAACCCGGACTGGCTCGTCGAGCCGCCCGCGGCCACGGAGGTTCCCGCTTCGGGCGGCCTGACCGCCGTCGACGGCAGCGAGAACCCCGCCGTCCTGGACCCGGATGTGCAGGCCAAGCAGAACGAGGAGGAGGCCGCGAATCGCGACGACCGCAGCTGAGCGGCCGCCGCCGGGCACTGCGCGGCGCGGACGGCGAAGCGGCTCGCGCACGCCTCCCCTGCCGCACCGGCCCCTGCTACGACGAAAAGACCCCTCCCACCTGCGTAGACGCAGGCAGGAGGGGTCTTCTTCGTGTGGAGCCTAGGGGAGTCGAACCCCTGACATCTGCCATGCAAAGACAGCGCTCTACCAACTGAGCTAAGGCCCCTCGACAGACGTCCGGCCGGTGCAGACCTCGTACCGGCGGGCGTCGCAGACCAGAGTACCGGGTCACCCCGGGTATCTCGCAAAAAGATGGGGGGTCCCCGCGGATGACCACTCTCCGTAGGATGCAGAAACGCGGTTCGCTACAGCGAACCGCGTTTCTGGGGAAGCGATGGGGAGACGCAAATGGACGCCGCACAGCAGGAAGCGACCGCGAGAGCGCGGGAACTGCAGCGGAACTGGTACGGGGAGCCGCTGGGGGCGCTCTTCCGTAAGCTCATCGACGATCTTGGTCTCAACCAGGCTCGTCTCGCGGGGGTGCTGGGACTGTCGGCGCCGATGCTGTCGCAGCTGATGAGCGGTCAGCGGGCGAAGATCGGCAACCCGGCCGTGGTGCAACGGGTGCAGCTGCTGCAGGAGTTGGCGGCGCAGGTCGCGGACGGCAGCGTCAGCGCCGCCGAGGCGACCGAGCGCATGGACGAGATCAAGCGGTCCCAAGGGGGTTCGGTGCTCAGCAACACCACACACACGACGAACAGTTCGGGGGCGCCCACGGTCAAGCGGGTGGTCCGCGAGATCCAGTCCCTGCTGCGCTCGGTGGCCGCCGCGGGCGACATCATCGAGGCCGCCGACACCCTCGCCCCGACCCACCCGGAACTGGCAGAGTTCCTCCGGGTGTACGGCGCCGGCCGGACCTCTGACGCGGTCGCGCACTACCAGTCCCACCAGAACTGAGCCCTCGGCCCGGTCGCCGAAGGGGGTTCGGCAGCCGGGCGGGCGACGAGCAGTCGGGGGACCAGCAGCGGGGGACGAGCGGTCGGGGGAAGGTGCGACGCGGCACGCACGGCAGCAGGCACGGGGGGTCGTGCAGCTCGCCACGGGGGGTCGTATCGCTGCTCACGGGGGAAGTCGCAGAAGAGGGGCTCCTCGAAGAGGGGCCGGTGCGGCCAGGGGGTGAGCGGGTCAGGGGTATGAGGGGGACCGAGGGGCACCGAGGGGGAGGAGCGACGCACTGCCATGGGTGAGGTCTTCGCCGCACGGTACGAACTGGCCGATCCGATCGGTCGAGGAGGGGTCGGCGCGGTCTGGCGCGCCTGGGACCACCGCCGACGCCGCTACGTGGCCGCCAAGGTGCTCCAGCAGAGCGACGCGCACGCGCTGCTGCGCTTCGTGCGCGAACAGGCGTTGCGGATCGACCATCCCCATGTGCTGGCCCCCGCGAGCTGGGCCGCCGACGACGACAAGGTCCTGTTCACGATGGACCTGGTCTCGGGGGGTTCGCTGGTCCATCTCGTCAACGACTACGGGCCGTTGGCACCGCTGTTCGTGTGCACCCTGCTCGACCAGTTGCTCGCCGGGCTCACGGCGGTTCACGCGGAAGGGGTCGTGCACCGCGACATCAAACCGGCCAACATCCTGCTGGAGGCCACCGGCACCGGACGGCCGCGCCTGCGGCTCTCCGACTTCGGCATCGCGATGCGGCTGGGCGAGCCGCGCCTGACGGACACCAACCTCGTGGTGGGGACGCCCGGTTACCTCGCGCCCGAGCAGATGCTGGGCGCCGATCCGGACTTCCCCGCCGACCTGTTCGCCGTCGGTCTGGTGGCGCTGTATCTGCTGGAAGGCGCCAAGCCGGACGCCAAGGCGCTCGTCGAGTACTTCACGGAACACGGGACTCCGAGCGCCCCCAAGACCGTTCCGGAACCGCTGTGGCAGGTCGTGGCGACTCTGCTGCAACCGGATCCGCAGGCACGTTTCCGCTCGGCCACGGGGGCGCGCAAGGCGCTCGCCGCCGCCGTCGAGCTGCTGCCCGAGCCGGGCCCGGACGACGAGACGATCGAGATCTTCGACCAACTGGGGCCTCTTCCCATGGGGTTCGGACCCGAGGGCCCCTCGGCTCCCGCGCGGGGCGTCGGCTCTGCGCCCGCCCGGCCGGGCCTCGCTTCCGGCGCCTCCTCCGGTGCGGCCCGTCCGGACGCCGGATCTCTGCCCTCGCGGCCGGAGATGATCGCCCCCGAGTCGGCCCCTGCGGGCAGCGGATCCCTTCCGTCCGGTGCGGCGTGGCCCGGAACCAGTGCTCCGGCCGTTGCCGACGTCGGCCCCGGCCCCGGGTTCGGGTTCGGCGCCGCTCCCGGTACCGGCAACGGCACAGCCCCAGGCACCGGAAGCGGCACCGGCACCGGCAGCGGTTCCGAATCGGCGTGGCCCGGCACCGACTCCGTGCCGATCGATCCACGGCGGGCCGCGCATCCCTCCATGTCGGACACCGGGAGCTTCCACCTGCCGCCGCCGCAACCGACGGGAACCTCCTCCCCCACGCCCGTGCAGTCGCCCACGCCAACGCTGCCCCCCGCCCCTCGTCCACCCGCCTACGCACCCCCGCCCGCGTCCCTGCCGACCCCACCGCACCAGGCCCCCCTCGGCTCCCCCGCGCCCTCCTACACGCCGGAGCCGCCGTTCGCGCCGCCCTCGCGCGGCGGCCCCCACCCGGACTCCTCCACCGCCTCGTACACCGCGCAGGACCCCGGAAGCCCCCAGTCCGGCCAGTCCCCACAGCCCCTTCAAGCCCCACCGGTCCCACCAGCCCCACAGGCCTCGCAGTACGGCGGACGTCGGCGAGGGCACCGCGCGGTGCGTCGTGGGCGTCCCGGCCCGCCTGCGAAGATCGCGGTGCCGATGCTGCTCCTCGCGCTGGTCTGCTACGCCGTGGGGTTCTGGGCGTTGGCGCGCATCTGAGCCGCGGCCCTGCGCCGAGCGGTCAGCGTCCAGGCTCCGAGCACCGCCAGCAGCACGCTTCCGGCACCGATGCCGCCCACGGCGACCGCCTTCATCGCGGGTTCGCCGTCCGACGCGCCGGCGCCTCCGGAGGCGTTACCGCTCGTCAGCCCCGGACCCGCCGAGAGCTCGGGATCGCGTGCGCCGACGTCGAAGAACCCTCGCGGCGCCGACCGCCCGGCGTAGCCCGGCGCGGCCTGTGTGCTCCCGCCGACCCGCACGCGCAGGGTCAGCCCGTAGGGGCCCGCTCCGAAACGGTCGTCGACCTGGGCGGCGAGGTGCACCACCAGGTAGTAGGAGCCGGCGAACCGCAGTGCCTTCGTCGCGCTCGCGGACGCGTACCGGTTGACGTACCGGACCGGCGGTACCGGCGCCAGTGCCGCCGACTTCTGGCGGCCGCCGTAGCCGACGCTCACGTCCTTGACCTCGGCTCGCACCGGGTTGTAGAGCGTCATGTCCAGGGCGTCGACCACATAGCCGGAGTCCTTGTCCGCGCTGCCCAGGTCGACGGAGGCGGACATCTGACGGCCCCAGTCGACGGGGACCTTGTAGAACAGGGTCTGTCCGGGGACGATCTCGTCGCGCCAGACGCCCTGTTCCACGGCGGTCGCCTTGGCGAAGCCGGCCCCGCCCCGGACGGTCACCGGCGCACCGGTGGGCGGCGTGGGGGTGGCGGAGTCCCACTCCTCGGGCACGCTCGTGGCGACGGCCGTCCTGAGCGCCGGCTCGGAGACGGGCGCGATCTCCAGCTCCCACGGTTCCTCACGGGCGCTCGCACCGGTACCGGCACTCGCTCCGGCTCTGGTTCTGGTGCGTTCGACGACGACGTAGTACGTCCCGGCCCCGTGGCACGACCCCCTGCCCGGCAGAAGCTCGCGTGCCCCCCATGCCGTGATCGGCTGCGGGCTCTTGGACGCCCCGATGATCGCCGAGTCGCGGGAGCAGGCGGTGCTGTCGGCGTCCTGCACGGAGACGCTGATCCCGTCGCCGACGGCGAGCTCGGATCCCGCGCGCGGGATGGCCGTGACGGCGACATAGACGTTCGAGACGTCGTCGAGCTCGAGCCGGAAGTAGGCCTTCGCGGCCTCTCCCCCCGTCCCTCTCCCTTGATTCTCCCCCTGCCCGTGGCCCTGCCCCTGACTCTCGTCCGGGCTCCGGCCCTGATTTCCGGCCGGGGAGGAGAGGGAGAGGGAACTCCGGTAGGTCGCGCCGGGTTCCAGCCCTGCGGCGCCGGTGGTGCCCGTGGCGGCCTGGACGGTGCGGGCGTCGTCGGAGTAGGCGTATGCCGTGACGTCCGGCGCGGCCACGGCGGCCGGTCCGGGCAGCGGCGCCGACGACGCGCAGAGCGCTGCGCCCACGGCCGTGATCCGTACGACGGTCCGCCACCCGGCAGCCCCGCGTCGCCCGCTCCGCCGCCCCGCACGCCGGTCCATCGACCCCGCCCCCTCGTCTTCGACCGAACGTGGGCCATCCTGCCCCGCCCGCATCCACGGCACCCGTGCATTGCGGACAGGCGTCCGAAAAGCCCGCTTCTAACTCCGCTCGGGCGCTCGTGCAACACAAAACCCCGACCGCTACGGCGGCCGGGGTCTGCTCAGTTTTCGGTATCGATACTCACGAACCCGTGGGCACGGAGTCAGTCGCCTCCGTCCACAGATCCTGCTCGGCGCGATCCGCCTGGATCTGGCGGTACACGAGGAGCCCGCCGATAGCGGCCAGTGCGACCAGGAGAAGCTTCTTCACCGCGCGACCTCGTCTTTCCTTGACGTTGGGGACCTCTGGCGCCCGACTATACACACCGGCCGATACCGATCGGTGACCTGCGTCCCGCCCTCAACTCCCGCTTTCGGCAGCTCAGTAGACGCAGGCGGCGCCGCTCCGATCGGAGGGTGATCACACCTCCACGGACGGTGATTTTCGCCCGACATCACCCTCGAAGACCCGCCTCCTCCCCTTTTCTGCCCTCTTGCGGCCATCCGAGTGGTGTTCATCAGAACAACGCCACGCCGCGAGCGTCGGTCCACCACTTCACGGCGTCCATACACATCATGAGGAAAGTACGCAAATCGACCAACCCGAAAGTGAGGGGCCATGACCGAGAACCGGGTCATGAAGCTGTGGACCGCCGTCGTCACCGCCGTTCTGGCACTGTGCACGGCGCTCGGACTGATCACGACGACCGCCGCCACGGCGACGGCGAGGACCGAGCCGACGCAGAGCGAGCCGGCGCACACCAGCGGAAGCGGGACCGCCACCGTGCACACGCCGGCCTGGCCGACGGCCTCGTCGCCCTGGCTCTGGTCCCAGGCCCGCTCTCTTCCCCCGACGATGAAGCAGCGCATTCGCGCCGAGGCCCACGGGAAGTCCCCCAGCTGTCGCCACCGCGGTCTCCCCGACACGGAACAGGCCGAGCAGAACGAGGCCTCCTGCGAGTCGGCCGACCTCGCCGAACCGGCCATCCCTCTCCAGCGCTGATCCCCCGGCGTCTTCCCGACGCCGAAACAGACCCCGGCACCGACGTAGACGTAGACGTAACGGCGAACTTGCGTACAGCCCGCATGGACAGGCCCGGCAGCTCCCCCAGGAGCCCCCGGGCCTTCGCCATATCCACACTCCGGACTCCCCGCCCCACACCGAGCCCGCAGACGGACGACGCGATGTCCGTTCTTCGCCGAGGGCCTGCCGAACGGAATCATCGGCAGGAGCTCAGAAGTGGCGTCGGGCTGCGCCCGACCTTCGATCGCCTCGTGAGGCAGGCCGGCGTCCGCCGCATCACGGTCCGGCTCGCCCGCCACGTCTTTGGGGGACAGCTAGCGGCAGGCCCTGGCTACGCCGCAGAGCTGCCGGGAAGGCCCGCTCGTCGGTTGATCGCAGCCGTCCGAGCCCCGTTGGTGTCGGCTGACGGTGTCAAAAGACCCCCGGACCGATGGTCCGGGGGTCTTCTGGCTGGTGGGGCTAACAGGATTTGAACCTGTGGCCTCATCCTTATCAGGGATGCGCTCTAACCAACTGAGCTATAGCCCCGCCGCGCTGTGCGGTGTGTGTCCCGCGCGCTGACTCCTGAAGATTAGCGCACGACCTGGGCAGTCCCAAAATCGATAGTCGCGGGGCTCTCGGCGCGGGTGCGGGGCCGCCAGGAGGGCCAGGTCACTCGTCCTCGGCCAGCGTCAGTTCCACGCCGCCGACGAAGCCCGCGGAGAGGTTGTAGATGAACGCGCCGAGGGTCGCCAGGGCCGTCGCGAGGACGACGTCGATGACCGCGATGATCGCCGTGAACATCAGGACGTGGGGGAGCGACAGGAACGACTGGAGGTCGAAGCCGTTCGACTCGTTGGAGCCGGTCGCCTCCGAGATCGTGCCGCCGACCGTCGAGAAGACGCCCATCGCGTCCATGACCATCCACAGCACGGCCGCCGCCACGATCGTGCAGATGCCCAGCGCGATGGAGAGCAGGAAGCTGACCTTCATCACCGACCACGGGTCGGCCTTGGCCACGCGCAGACGCGCCTTGCGTACGCGGGGCGCGGTGCGGACGCCGGTCCGAGGCCTTCGTACCGCGCCGGCGGTCGCCGGGGCCGCCTGCGGCGGGTAGGCCTGCGGCGGGTGGTAGGGCCCGGCGGGCTGCTGCGGCTGCCGCTCACCGGGGAGCGGCGACGCCTCGGGCTGCTTGGCCTGTGAGCCTCGGGTGTCCGTCACGGTTCCCCCCTGGGATCCCTTCGAGCCTTGCGTGTCGGTCGAGGGCGAGGAGGGCGAGCCGGCCACGGGCGCCTTGATGGCCTTCAGCTGCGTGGTGTGGGTGTCCGCCGCACCCCCCTCGACGCCCCCGGCGCCCCGCGCGTCGGTCGTACGCGCGTCCCTCTCGGGCGAGGCGGAGCCACGGCCGCCGCCGCTCTTGTCCGTACCGGCAGACGTACCGGCGCCCGTGGCTCCGCTCACGATGACTCACTCCTCGTGCTACTCGTCCGAGGGCGCCTCACCCTCGTCCGTGCCGGCGGTCGTGGCGCCGTCGGCGGTCTCGTCGACGGCGATGTCGCCGTCGACCTCCTCCGCCTCGCGCCCCGCCTCGGCGTTACGTGCGATGCCGACGACGGCATCGCGCTTGCCCAGGTTGATCAGTTGGACGCCCATGGTGTCACGGCCCGTCTCCCTGATCTCGTTGACTCGCGTACGAATCACACCGCCGCCCAGCGTGATGGCGAGGATCTCGTCCGTCTCCTCGACCACCAGCGCGCCGACGAGGGAACCACGGTCCTCGACGATCTTGGCGGCCTTGATGCCGAGACCGCCGCGACCCTGGACGCGGTACTCGTCGACGGCGGTCCGCTTCGCGTACCCGCCGTCTGTGGCAGTGAACACGAACGTACCGGGTCGAACAACATTCATCGAGAGCAGCTGGTCTCCCTCGCGGAAGCTCATGCCCTTGACGCCCGAGGTCGCACGGCCCATGGGCCGCAGGCTTTCGTCCGTGGCGGTGAACCTGATCGACTGCGCCTTCTTGCTGATCAGAAGCAGATCATCGTCGGCCGACACGAGTTCGGCTCCGATCAGTTCGTCGTCGGAACCGTCCTCCGTCTCACGGAGGTTGATCGCGATGACGCCACCGGAACGCGGCGAATCGTAATCCTTCAGAGGCGTCTTCTTGACCAGTCCGCCCTTGGTGGCCAGGACCAGGTACGGCGCCACCTCGTAGGTGCGGATCGCGAGGATCTCGGCGATCGCCTCGTCCGGCTGGAAGGCCAGCAGGTTCGCGACGTGCTGACCGCGCGCGTCCCGCCCGGCGTCGGGCAGCTCGTACGCCTTCGCCCGGTAGACGCGGCCCTTGTTGGTGAAGAACAGCAGCCAGTGGTGCGTGGTGGAGACGAAGAAGTGGTCGACGATGTCGTCTTCCTTCAGCTTCGCGCCGCGCACGCCCTTGCCGCCACGCTTCTGGGCGCGGTAGTCGTCGGTCTTGGTGCGCTTGACGTAGCCCCCGCGCGTGACGGTGACGACGATGTCCTCCTCGGCGATGAGGTCCTCGATGGACATGTCGCCGTCGTAGGGCACCAGCATCGTCTTGCGGTCTTCGCCGTACTTCTCGACGATCGCGGCGAGTTCGGCGCTGACGATGCCGCGCTGACGCACCGGGGACGCGAGGATCGCGTTGTACTCGGTGATCTTCGCCTGGAGTTCGTCGTGCTCCTGGATGATCTTCTGCCGCTCCAGGGCGGCCAGTCGGCGCAGCTGCATCTCGAGGATGGCGTTGGCCTGGATCTCGTCGATCTCCAGGAGCTGCATCAGGCCCGTGCGCGCGATGTCGACGGTGTCGCTGCGCCGGATCAGCGCGATGACCTCGTCGATGGCGTCCAGGGCCTTCAGCAGGCCGCGCAGGATGTGCGCCCGCTCCTCGGCCTTGCGCAGCCGGAAGCGCGTACGGCGGACGATGACCTCGATCTGGTGCGTCACCCAGTGGCGGATGAACGCGTCGAGGGACAGGGTGCGCGGAACGCCGTCGACGAGCGCCAGCATGTTGGCGCCGAAGTTCGTCTGCAGATCCGTGTGCTTGTACAGGTTGTTCAGGACGACCTTGGCGACGGCGTCCCTCTTGAGCACGATGACCAGACGCTGGCCCGTGCGCGACGACGTCTCGTCGCGGACGTCCGCGATGCCGCCGATCTTGCCGTCCTTCACCAGGTCGGCGATCTTCTGCGCGAGGTTGTCCGGGTTGACCTGGTAGGGCAGTTCGGTGACCACCAGGCACTGGCGGTTCTGGATCTCCTCGACCTCGACGACCGCCCGCATGGTGATCGAGCCGCGGCCGGTGCGGTACGCCTCCTCGATGCCCTTGCGGCCCACGACGAGCGCGCCGGTCGGGAAGTCGGGGCCCTTGATGCGCTCCATCAGCGCGTCCAGGAGCTCCTCGTGCGAGGCCTCCGGGTTCTCCAGGTACCACTGGGCGCCGGACGCGACCTCGCGCAGGTTGTGCGAGGGGATGTTGGTCGCCATGCCGACGGCGATGCCGGCCGAGCCGTTGATCAGCAGGTTCGGGAAACGGGCCGGCAGGACGGTCGGCTCCTGGGAGCGGCCGTCGTAGTTGTCCGTGAAGTCGACGGTCTCCTCGTCGATGTCGCGGACCATCTCCATCGACAGCGGCGCCATCTTGCACTCGGTGTACCGCATGGCCGCCGCCGGGTCGTTGCCCGGCGATCCGAAGTTGCCGTTGGAGTCCACGAGCGGCATGCGCATCGACCACGGCTGGGCGAGGCGCACCAGCGCGTCGTAGATCGAACTGTCGCCGTGCGGGTGGTAGTTGCCCATGACGTCGCCGACGACTCGGGCGCACTTGTAGAAGCCGCGCTCGGGCCGGTAGCCGCCGTCGTACATCGCGTACAGCACCCGGCGGTGGACGGGCTTGAGGCCGTCGCGGACGTCCGGCAGCGCGCGGGAGACGATGACGGACATCGCGTAGTCGAGGTACGAGCGCTGCATCTCCGTCTCGAGCCCGACGGGCTCGATGCGCATGGCGATGTCGCCGCCCTCTTCAGGCGTGAGGGGAGTGTTCTCGTCGGTCATTGCTGGTGGGGATCCTTCCTGGTGCGGTCAGCTGAGACCGACTCAGATGTCGAGGAAGCGGACGTCCTTGGCGTTGCGCTGGATGAAGGCGCGCCGCGCCTCGACGTCCTCGCCCATGAGGACCGAGAACAGGTCGTCGGCCTGGGCGGCGTCGTCGAGGGTGACCTGGCCGAGGACACGGTGCTCCTGGTCCATCGTCGTGATGCGCAGCTCCTCGGCGTTCATCTCTCCGAGGCCCTTGAAGCGCTGGATCGAGTCCTCGCGCACCCGCTTGCCGCGCTGACGGCCCATCTCGATCAGCGCGTCGCGCTCGCGGTCGGAGTACGCGTACTCGATGTCGTCCCGGCCCCACTTGATCTTGTAGAGCGGCGGGCGGGAGAGGTACACGTGCCCGGCCTCGACCAGCGGCCGCATGAAGCGGAACAGGAAGGTCAGCAGCAGGGTGCTGATGTGCTGGCCGTCGACGTCGGCGTCCGCCATCAGGATGATCTTGTGATACCGCAGCTTCTCGATGTCGAAGTCCTCGTGCACGCCCGTGCCGAAGGCGGAGATCAGCGCCTGGATCTCCTGGTTCTGCAGGATCTTGTCGATCCGCGCCTTCTCGACGTTGAGGATCTTGCCCCGGATCGGGAGGATCGCCTGGTACTGCGGGTTGCGGCCGGACTTGGCCGAACCGCCGGCGGAGTCTCCCTCGACGATGAAGATCTCGCACTTGGTGGGGTCGTTCGACTGGCAGTCGGAGAGCTTGCCCGGCAGGGACGCCGACTCCAGCAGACCCTTGCGGCGCGTCAGGTCGCGGGCCTTGCGGGCCGCCACGCGCGCGGTGGCAGCCTGGATGCCCTTGCGGACGATGTCCGCCGCCTCGACCGGGTTGCGGTCCAGCCAGTCGTTGAGGTGTTCGTAGACCGCCTTCTGCACGAAGGTCTTGGCCTCCGTGTTGCCCAGCTTGGTCTTGGTCTGGCCCTCGAACTGCGGCTCGCTCAGCTTGACCGAGATGATCGCCGTCAGACCCTCGCGGATGTCGTCGCCCGTGAGGTTGTCGTCCTTCTCGCGCAGCAGCTTCTTGTCGCGCGCGTACTTGTTGACCAGGTTCGTCAACGCCGCGCGGAAGCCCTCCTCGTGGGTGCCGCCCTCGTGCGTGTGGATGATGTTGGCGAAGGAGTACACGCCCTCGCTGTAACCGCTGTTCCACTGCATGGCGACCTCGAGGGACAGGCTCTTGTCCCTGTCCTCCGCCTCCAGGTCGATGACCGTCGGGTGCACCGCTTCGCCCTTGCGGGAGTTGAGGTACTTCACGAAGTCGACGATGCCGCCCTCGTAGTGGTACGTGACGGTCTTGACCTCGTCCTTCTCGTCCGCACCCGCCTCGTCCGCCCCGGCGGTGGCCTTCGCCGACTCGCGCTCGTCGGTGAGCTTGATCGTCAGGCCCTTGTTGAGGAACGCCATCTCCTGGAAGCGCCGCGACAGCGTCTCGAAGGAGTACTCGGTCGTCTCGAAGATGTCGGCGTCGGCCCAGAAGGTGACCGACGTGCCGGTGTCCTCGATGGCCTCGTGCTTGGCCAGCGGCGCCGTGGGGACGCCCATCTTGTAGTCCTGCGTCCAGCGGTGGCCGTCGGTCCTGACCTCGACCGCGACCTTGCTCGACAGCGCGTTGACGACGGAGACGCCGACGCCGTGCAGACCGCCGGAGACCGCGTAGCCGCCGCCGCCGAACTTGCCGCCCGCGTGCAGCACGGTCAGCACGACCTCGAGGGCCGGCTTGCCCTCGGAGGCGACGATGCCCACGGGGATGCCACGGCCGTTGTCGGTGACCCGTACGCCGCCGTCGGCCAGGATCGTCACGTCGATGGTGTCCGCGTGACCGGCCAGCGCCTCGTCGACCGAGTTGTCGACGACCTCGTAGACGAGGTGGTGCAGACCGCGCTCACCGGTCGAACCGATGTACATACCGGGTCGCTTGCGGACTGCGTCCAGGCCCTCGAGG
This sequence comes from Streptomyces humidus, assembly GCF_014649655.1. Classification (GTDB taxonomy): domain Bacteria; phylum Actinomycetota; class Actinomycetes; order Streptomycetales; family Streptomycetaceae; genus Streptomyces; species Streptomyces humidus. The sequence continues at coordinate 176,982 of NZ_BMTL01000004.1, forward strand.
ACGGTAATGGCACTGGCGTCGTACGAGGCGGTGACCTCGTGGCCAGACGAGGCGGGTGCCTCGCTGTTCGCGCCGGCGTCGGTGGACGGGATGTTCTCGTTGGGGTTGCCGGAATCGGCCACGAAGCGCCCTTTCTGGCACAGCACCAGCCAGGCTCGTCGGCGGGTTGCCGGAGCGGCTGCGGCATGTTGCGTTGGTAAGCCTTGATCAGCGTTGCTCAGCTTTTCCCGGGCGGTCCCCACGTTCGGGGCGGGATTGGCTTCCAGTCTACCGGTAGCACTGACACTGATGGGGGTTTGCCGGTACCTGAGTCCGCATGTGCCGCCCTCAACCGGTCTCTTCCGGGTCCCGATATACGGAAGGGGGCTCCAAGAGGCTCACGGAGGCACTCAGCGCTTCCAGGTGTCAACCCTTGGCTACTTGGGAGTCAGGTCCCGATTCGCACTCGCACGCAGGCGCGCGAAAAGAAGGCCGGGCGGTCCCGACAGGACCGCCCGGCCGAGCGAAGACGTGATGCACGTCACCCGTAGGTATCGCCGGGACCGGTGCTTCCAGGGGCCCTCAGAGGGCCGTAGCGACGCGTGGGGCCCCCGGGACCGAGAACCTTGATCAGCCGGACCGTGCCATGGCCCAGATCCTCGTTCAGGCGCGCCACGAGCGTCGGGGCGAGCAGCCGCAGGTTCGTCGCCCACGCCGTGGAGTCGCAGCGCACGATCAGCGCCCGCTCCTCCTCGTCGTACCTCTCCGGCTCACAGTGCTTGGCCACGTCCTCGCCGACGATCTGCGGCCACCGGCCCATCACCCCGCCCACCGCCGCCGGCGCCTCCCAGCCCCGCTCGGTGAGAAGCCGGTTGATCGCGGCGCCCAGCGCCATCGGGTCCCGGCCGTCCGCCCCCGCCCCGGAGCGCAGTCCGCCCCCGCGCCGGGCCTGCTTCCTCTGCTGCGCCGCGTCCCCCCGCGCGCGTGCCTGCTCCCGCGCCGCCCTGAGCGCCACGCGCGCGAGATCGACGCCGGACGGCTCCGTCGCCCGCTTCGCGGCAGGCTCGTCGCCGCTCATACGCGCTCCACCGCCCCCTCGGACACGGCGTACCGCGCCCCCGCGAGCACCCCCGGCACGTCGTCGTCGACCGCCGCCGTCACCAGCACCTGCTCGCCGGGCGCCACCAGCTCCGCCAGCCGCTCCCGCCGCCGGGCGTCCAGCTCGGCGAAGACGTCGTCCAGCACCAGCACCGGCTCGTTGCCCTCCGCCCGCAGCAGGTCGTACGAGGCCAGCCGCAGCGCCAGCGCGTACGACCAGGACTCCCCGTGCGAGGCGTACCCCTTGGCGGGCAGCTGCCCCAGCTTGAGCGTCAGATCGTCCCGGTGCGGCCCGACGAGGGTGACGCCCCGCTCGATCTCCTGCTTGCGCGCCTCCGCGAGCGCCTGCGTCAACTGCCCGTAGAGGTCCTCACGCGTGTGCGCCTCGCCCGGCGCGGACGGCTTGTACTCCAGGGTCACGGGGCCGCCTCCGGGCGCGAGCTGCTCGTACGCCTTGTCGGCGAGCGGCTGGACCGCGGCCACCAGGTCGAGCCGCTGGGCGAGCAACTCCGCGCCCACGCGCGCGAGATGCTGGTCCCACACGTCCAGCGTGGACAGGTCCATGGAACGGCCGCCGTGCCGACGGGCCAGCGCCGCCGACTTGAGCAGCGTGTTGCGCTGCTTGAGCACCCGCTCGTAGTCCGAGCGCACCCCCGCCATCCGCGGGGAGCGCGCGGTGATCAGCTCGTCGAGGAACCGGCGGCGCTCTCCGGGATCGCCCTTGACCAGCGCGAGGTCCTCGGGCGCGAACAGCACCGTCCGCACGATGCCCAGCACGTCACGCGGTTTGACCTGCGAAGACCGGTTGATGCGCGCCCGGTTGGCCCGGCCCGGGTTCAGCTCCAGCTCGACCAGCTGCTGCCGCTCGCCCTGCCTGACCTGCGCCCGCACGATCGCGCGGTCGGCGCCCATCCGCACCAGGGGCGCGTCCGAGGCGACCCGGTGACTGCCGAGGGTGGCGAGATACCCCACGGCCTCGACGAGGTTGGTCTTGCCCTGCCCGTTGGGTCCCACGAACGCGGTGACGCCCGGGTCGAGCGGGACTTCGACCCGGGCGTACGAGCGGAAGTCGGCCAGCGACAGATGCGTGACGTGCATGGTCGTCGCCGACCTCCCCCAGGGTTGTGGATCGCGGGGCGACCCTGTGGATTACTTCTTCTCGACCGCGTGGCCGCCGAACTGGTTGCGCAGCGCCGCGATCATCTTCATCTGCGGCGAGTCGTCCTGACGGGAGGCGAACCGCGCGAACAGGGAGGCCGTGATCGCCGGCAGCGGCACGGCGTTGTCGATGGCCGCCTCCACGGTCCACCGGCCCTCGCCGGAGTCCTGGGCGAAGCCGCGCAGCCTGTCGAGGTGCTCGTCCTCGTCGAGGGCGTTGACGGCCAGGTCCAGCAGCCAGGACCGGATGACCGTGCCCTCCTGCCAGGAGCGGAAGACCTCGCGTACGTCCGTGACCGAGTCGACCTTCTCCAGCAGCTCCCAGCCCTCGGCGTAGGCCTGCATCATGGCGTACTCGATGCCATTGTGGACCATCTTGGCGAAGTGGCCGGCGCCGACCTTGCCGGCGTGCACCGCGCCGAAGTCGCCCTCGGGCTTGAGAGCGTCGAAGACCGGCTGCACCGTGGCGACGTGCTCCGCCTCGCCGCCGTACATCAGCGCGTAGCCGTTCTCCAGGCCCCAGACGCCGCCGGAGACTCCGCAGTCGACGAAGCCTATGCCCTTGGCGGCGAGTTCCCCGGCGTGCTTCTCGTCGTCCGTCCAGCGGGAGTTGCCGCCGTCGACCACGACGTCGCCGGGCTCCAGCAGCTCCGCGAGCTCGTCGACGGTCGACTGGGTGGCGGCGCCGGCCGGGACCATCACCCAGACCACGCGTGGGCCCTTGAGCTTGCCCACCAGCTCTTCGAGGCTGTGGACGTCGGCGAGGTCCGGGTTGCGGTCGTATCCGACGACGGTGTGGCCGGCGCGGCGGATCCGCTCGCGCATGTTGCCGCCCATCTTGCCGAGGCCGACGAGACCGAGCTCCATCAGTTGTTCCTTAGGTCGCTGTGTGCGTGCGGGGCACCTCGTGCCCACCTCCGAGCCTAAACCCGGACCGTCACGCACACCTGTGGGCACAGGCGCTCAAACGTGGCGCCCATCCCGCCGCTCACCTGCGGCTTCGTCCACAGACGGGGGCCCGCTCGACCACAGCCTGTGGACGACCTCCGACTCCGGCGCCGGGACCGGTCAGCCGCTGAGCCGCACCGGCATGATCAGGTACTTGTAGGCGTCGTCCGCCTCCGCGTCCAGGGCGGGCTTGCCGCTGAGCAGCGCGGGCTTGGTGGACGTCGTGAAGGACAGCTGGGCCACGGGCGAGTCGATGGCGCTCAGGCCGTCCAGCAGGAAGGTCGGGTTGAAGGCGATCGAGATGTCGTCGCCCTCCAGCTGCGCGTCGACCCTCTCCACAGCCTGTGCGTCGTCACTGGAGCCGGCCTCCAGGATGAGCACGCCCTGCTCGAAGCTGAGCCGCACCGGGGTGTTGCGCTCGGCGACCAGGGCCACGCGCTTGACGGCCTCCACGAAGGGGGCGGTCTCGATCACGGCGACGGAGTTGAACTCGGTCGGGAACAGCGTGCGGTACTTCGGGAGGTCGCCCTCCAGGAGCCGGGTCGTCGTACGACGGCCGGCGCCCTCGAAGCCGATCAGGCCCTCGCCCGAGCCGCCGCCGGACAGCGCCAGGGTGACGCTGTCGCCGCTCGTGAGCGCCTTGGCGGTGTCCAGGAGCGTCTTGGCGGGCACCAGGGCGACCGCGGAGGCCTCCGGGTTCTCCGGCTTCCACAGGAACTCGCGGACCGCGAAGCGGTAGCGGTCGGTGGAGGCCAGCGTGACGGTGTCGCCCTCGATCTCGATGCGCACGCCGGTGAGCACGGGCAGCGTGTCGTCACGGCCGGCGGCGATGGCGACCTGGGCGGCCGCGGAGGCGAAGACGTCGCCGGGGACCGTGCCCGTCGCGTTCGGCATCTGCGGCAGGGACGGGTACTCCTCCACGGGCAGGGTGTGGAGGGTGAAGCGCGAGGAGCCGCAGACCACCGTCGCCCGTACACCGTCTGTGGAGATCTCGACCGGGCGGTTGGGCAGTGCGCGGCAGATGTCCGCGAGCAGGCGGCCCGAGACGAGGACGGTGCCCTCCTCCTCGACCTCGGTCTCCACGGAGACGCGCGCGGAGACCTCGTAGTCGAAGCTCGACAGGCTCAGCTGGCCGTCCTCGGCCTTCAGCAGCAGGCCGGCGAGGACAGGCGCCGGCGGACGGGCCGGGAGGCTGCGCGCCGCCCAGGCCACGGCCTCCGCGAGTACGTCGCGTTCCACCCGGATCTTCACTCTTGCCGCCTCCTGCTGTTGCCGGCGCTTCTCGCCCTGCCTGGCCTTCGTCGTCTGTCTCGGTGTGGTCGGCCCCGGTGAGGGGAAGAACCATCGGGGACCAGTCTGACGCACCGCACTGACAGTCGGTGCCCCTCGGGGTCAAGTCGTGACGAGGGGCAGCCGGACGCCGAACAGCGAGTTGTGCACAGGACCCACTTCGAAACGGATTCCTCGCTCTCTCTAGTTGTCAGTAGTAGTAGGGCCTGTGGATACCGTGGATAACCCCGTTTTCCCAGCTCAGAGGCGATTTTTTATCCACCGACCCTGTGGGCGGAGCCGGTGGATAACCAGGCCCTTCTGTGGAGAACGGAAAGTTCTGCACACTCCGTGCACAGGGAGGGGCGACTTGTCCCCAGCGTCGTCCCCAGGTTTCGCCGTCTTACCCACAGGCCACCTCGGCAACTTCGTGTGACGCCTTTCACTCGACGTGCTGAGGTGGCGCGTCTTGTTGCCGAACAGTGGACAGACATGTGGAGAAGCCGGGGATCGCTGGGGACAACTGGGCTCAGCCTGTGGGTTGCCGGTGGACAACTTCGCGCACAGCCTGTGGATCACTTCTTCGTCCACAGGCTGTGGATAACCTTTGTCCACGAATCCACAGCCAGGTGACCTGCTCAGATCGTCCCGCACCGAAGACCCCTGTGGACACAGTCTGGACAACTTCGCAGTCCCCAGGGTGTGGACGGGAAAAAGTCACCGAATCTGTGGAGGGCGGCCGTAACCCCGGCCGTTGCTCGAACACCCGGTGAGCGGTGAGCGACCGCTGTACGAATGCCTCGTGGCCCGCGCCGGGCCCCTTCGGGCCACGAAAGACCCCCCGGACCCCTCGCACAGGCCCCTGGTGGGCCCTCCGGAAGGCCCGCAGGAGGGCTCTTCTGCGGGCCGGCCCCTTCCACCGGCTTCCCGTGCCGTGACGGGTCCGTCACGGCCGTCGTGGCCGGCGTGGCCGTTCGTGGTCAGTGGTGGTCCGTAGCGGCCTGGGGCGGGCCGTCGTGTGGGCCTGCGGCGGCGGTCGCGGGAACGGCGAAGGGCGTCCCCGGAACTCCTCCGGGGACGCCCTCAGCCGACGTCCGGGCCTCCGTGCGCCGCGCTCCGTGCGCCGCCGCGCGCCGTCAGCCGTTCTTGATGCGGTTGGTCAGCTCGGTCACCTGGTTGTAGATGGAACGCCGCTCGGCCATCAGATTGCGGATCTTGCGGTCCGCGTGCATGACCGTCGTGTGGTCCCGTCCGCCGAACAGCGCGCCGATCTTCGGCAGCGAGAGGTCCGTCAGCTCACGGCACAGGTACATGGCGATCTGCCGGGCCGTGACGAGCTGGCGGCCCCGCGAGCTGCCGCACAGGTCCTCGATGGTGAGGCCGAAGTAGTCGGCGGTCGCGCTCATGATGGCGGTCGAGGTGATCTCCGGCGTGGAGTCGTCGCCGCCGGGGATCAGGTCCTTCAGGACGATCTCCGTCAGGCCCAGGTCGACGGGCTGCCGGTTGAGCGACGCGAACGCCGTCACCCGGATCAGCGCGCCCTCCAGTTCACGGATGTTGCGCGAGATCCGCGAGGCGATGAACTCCAGTACCTCCGGCGGGGCGTTGAGCTGCTCCTGCACCGCCTTCTTGCGCAGGATGGCGATACGCGTCTCCAGCTCGGGCGGCTGGACGTCGGTGATCAGGCCCCACTCGAAACGGTTCCGCAGCCGGTCCTCCAGCGTGACCAGCTGCTTCGGCGGCCGGTCGCTGGACAGCACGATCTGCTTGTTCGCGTTGTGGAGCGTGTTGAAGGTGTGGAAGAACTCCTCCTGCGTCGACTCCTTGTCCGCGAGGAACTGGATGTCGTCGACGAGCAGGATGTCCATCTCGCGGTACCGCTTGCGGAAGCTGTCGCCCTTGCCGTCACGGATGGAGTTGATGAACTCGTTGGTGAACTCCTCCGAGCTCACGTAGCGCACCCGCGTGCCCGGGTAGAGGCTTCGCGCGTAGTGCCCGATGGCGTGCAGCAGGTGCGTCTTGCCGAGACCCGACTCCCCGTAGATGAAGAGGGGGTTGTACGCCTTGGCGGGCGCCTCGGCGACGGCCACGGCGGCCGCGTGCGCGAACCGGTTGGAGGCGCCGATGACGAAGGTGTCGAACAGGTACTTCGGGTTCAGCCGCGCGGTCGGTTCACCCGGCCCGGGCGTCGGCGACGACTGGGTGGCCGACGGTCCGGGGCCGCCCATGCCGGGCTGGCCCGGGCCTCCCGGACCGCCGCGGTGCGGACGGCCAGGCCCGGGCGACGGGTCGGACAGCTCCCGGCGGCCTCCGTCGCGCTGGTCGTAGTCGGAGCGGGGCTTGTCGTACTCCGGGCGTTTCTGCTCGTACGGCGAGGGGTCGTAGGGGGGCCGCTCCGCCGACTGCGGGCGGTAGTCCTGTGACGGGGACGCGTACGGGTCCTGGGCGCCGGGCCCGCCGTAGGAGTCCTGCGACGACGGCGACGCGTAGGGGTCCCGCTCGGGGAAGCCGAGCCGCTGCTGCTGCCAGCTGTACTCGTCCTGCTGGGGACGCGGCCAGGCGCCGGGCTCCGGGCGCTGGTACTCCGAGGGGTACGCGGGCCGCGCGGCGGGCAGTTGGTCCGCACGCGAGCCGGGGAGCTGGTCGCCCGGCGTCGGGGGCAGCTGGTCGGCGCGGTGCCGGCCGTAGCCCTCGTACTGGCTTTCGTACGGGGCGTCGTACCGGCCGTCCTGTCCTTCGTAGGGGCCGGCGGGGAGCTCGGGCTCCTCGTAGCGCGGTTGCTGGCGGACGGCGTTCGACGTCGGGGCGGGCTCGCCCGCCGAGTCGTCGACGGTGATCGCGATACGGATCGGACGGCCGCACTCGCGGCTCAGCGTCTCGCTGACGATCGGGGCGAGGCGTCCTTCGAGCACGTTCTTCGCGAATTCGTTCGGGACGGCGAGAAGGGCGGTGTCCGCCACCAGCGCGAGCGGCTGGCAGCGCCGGATCCAGTGTTCGTCCTTCACCTCGACGCCCTGGCCACGGCCCTCACCGAGGAGCTGTTCCAGTACTCGTGGCCACACTGCGGCAAGATCGGCAGGCACGTCAGCCACAGGGCACGCTCTCTCGTGGGTCCCACGTTCGTGTGGTGGTGGGACGGTGGGGATTCATATCGGGCGGGGGCAGGGACAAAGGAACGAATCGGAGTCCGGCCACGGTAGTCAGGGCGGCGGGTACGGTTCAAGTTGTTGTCCCCAGCCTGTGGACAGTGTCTCCCCGTGACCGCCGGTTTGACCGGATGGCGTAGCCGCGCGTACCGTAACCAGGTCGAGTTGTCGATGGCTGCTGCCGCCTGCCTCCGATGGGCACAGATCGCGTCAGGTGATCGGGAAGCGGTGCACTCGGGCGTTGACCGCGAGCTACCTCGTGGGCGCACGGTGACAGCCAGGACGGCACCCCGCCACCACCGATTGATTTCTGGAGCCCCCGAGTGAGCAAGCGCACCTTCCAGCCGAACAACCGTCGTCGCGCCAAGACCCACGGCTTCCGCCTGCGGATGCGCACCCGTGCCGGCCGCGCGATTCTTGCGAACCGCCGCAGCAAGGGTCGCGCCAATCTGTCCGCCTGAGCCTGATCAGGTCATGACGTCGTGCTGCCTACCGAGCATCGGCTGAGGCGGCGCGAGGACTTCGCGACCGCGGTACGACGGGGCCGTCGGGCCGGACGCCCGACTCTCGTCGTCCACCTTCGAAGCGGTGCCACGGACCCGCACGCGCCTGGGGAGAGCGCTCCCCCGACGCGTGCGGGTTTCGTCGTCAGCAAGGCTGTGGGCGGTGCGGTCGTGCGCAACAAGGTGAAGCGCAGACTGCGTCACCTGATGCGCGATCGAGTCACCCTGTTCCCCCCCGGTAGCCTGGTAGTCGTACGGGCGCTGCCCGGGGCGGGCGACGCCGACCACGCACAGCTGGCCCAAGACCTGGACGCCGCCGTTCAACGGCTACTGGGAGGGGGCGCGCGATGAAGTACCCGCTGCTGGCTCTCATCAAGCTCTACCAGTGGACGATCAGTCCGCTGCTCGGGCCGGTGTGCAAGTACTACCCGTCGTGCTCCCACTACGGCTACACGGCCATCGACCGGCACGGCGCGATCAAGGGAACGGCACTCACCGCCTGGCGCGTCCTGCGCTGCAATCCGTGGTCGCTGGGTGGCGTGGACCATGTCCCGCCGCGCAAGCGCCCGCGGTGGCACGAAATGCTGCGTGACGCCTGGCGTGCACGCAAGGGCGGGACCTCCGCCGCCGAAACGGCCACCGACGAGGACCTCTCTTCGAGCCCGGCCGCAGAGACACCGTCCCATGCCCAAGGAGCATGATTAGTGGACACGATTGCCAGCCTCTTCAGCTTCATCACGACACCTGTCTCCTGGGTCATCGTCCAGTTCCACGCGGTGTACGGGTCGATCTTCGGCCCCGACACCGGGTGGGCCTGGGGCCTGTCGATCGTGTCTCTGGTGATCCTGATCCGAATCTGCCTGATCCCGCTCTTCGTGAAGCAGATCAAGTCGACCCGGGCCATGCAGACGCTGCAGCCCGAGATGAAGAAGATCCAGGAGCGCTACAAGAACGACAAACAGCGTCAGTCCGAAGAGATGATGAAGCTGTACAAGGAGACGGGCACCAACCCGCTCTCCTCGTGCCTTCCCATCCTGGCGCAGTCCCCGTTCTTCTTCGCCCTGTACCACGTGCTCAACGGCATCGCGACGGGCGACAAGATCGGCGTCATCAACGAGCAGCTGCTGGAGAGCGCGCGCAAGGCGCACATCTTCGGTGCTCCGCTGGCGGCGAAGTTCACCGACGGCTCGGTAAAGGTGGAGGCGCTCGGCGCCTCGCTGACCGACGTCCGCGTGGTCACCGCGGTCATGATCGTCCTGATGTCGGCCTCGCAGTTCTTCACGCAGCGCCAGCTGATGACGAAGAACGTCGACACCTCGGTGAAGACGCCGTTCATGCAGCAGCAGAAGATGCTGATGTACGTCTTCCCGGTCATGTTCGCCGTCTTCGGCATCAACTTCCCGGTGGGTGTCCTCGTCTACTGGCTGACCACCAACGTGTGGACCATGGGCCAGCAGATGTACGTCATCCGCAACAACCCGACCCCGGGTTCCAAGGCCCAGGCCGCCTACCTGGATCGCCTGTACAAGCACGTCACGCACCACGGCAAGACGCGTCGGCGCAGTGAGAAGGCCATCGTCAAGGCCATCGTGGCCAAGGGCCGGGACCGCAACGAGGCCGAGCGCAAGTTCATCAACGGTCTGACGAAGGCGGGTTTCGCGGCCCAGACCGACGGCGCCGTGATCAGGGGCGAGGCACAGGCTGTCGCCCAGGCCGAGGACGGCACGCCCACGAGCGCGGCCGCCGCGAAGCGCCAGCAGCCCAAGCGGCAGTCGAAGTCCCAGCGCCAGTCCGCGGCGCCGAAGGCGGCCGGCGAGACCACCTCGCTGATCAAGTCCGACGAGCCGGAGGACGACAAGCCCTCCGGGGCCGCCGGCGCCGCCAGGACCCAGCCTTCGGCGAAGCCCGGTTCCGCGGGCCGCAGCAAGGCCCAGTCCGGGCAGCGCAAGGGCGGCCCGCAGCGCCCCAAGTCCCCGTCCAAGAAGTAGCCGTCCAAGAAGCAGAAGGAGCCCATCCCGTGACGGAAGGCACCACCTCCGCCGCCGCCGAGGGTGCAGACACCCTGACCCGCCTCGAGCAGGAGGGCGAGATCGCGGCGGACTACCTCGAGGGTCTGCTGGACATCGCCGACCTCGACGGTGACATCGACATGGACGTCGAGGCCGACCGCGCAGCCGTGTCGATCATCAGCGACGCGGGCCCCCGTGACCTGCAGAAGCTGGTCGGCCGGGACGGCGAGGTGCTGGAGGCGTTGCAGGAGCTCACGCGCCTTGCCGTGCACCGGGAGACCGGCGACCGCAGCCGGCTGATGCTGGACATCGCGGGCTACCGGGCCGGCAAGCGTGCCGAGCTCTCCGAGCTGGGTGCGAAGGCCGCGGCCGACGCGAAGAACAACGGCGAGCCGGTCCGGCTGAAGCCGATGACGCCCTTCGAGCGCAAGGTCGTCCACGACGCGGTGAAGGCGGCCGGCCTGCGCAGCGAGTCCGAGGGCGAGGAGCCGCAGCGCTTCGTCGTCGTGCTGCCCAACTGATTCGGTATACACGCGTCCCCGGCCCCGTCTGTTGCGCAGACGGGGCCGGTCTTTGTCAGCCTGGTAGTTCTGGTGGCCGGCGCTCGAAGCAGCGCTGATGCGGTACGGAAGGACGGTCCCCGTGACGGAGGCAGCGGAGCTCCCCCCCGCGCCCGAAGTGGCACGCGAGGTGTTCGGCGATCGCTACGGCGATGCGGTCCGGTACGCCGAGCTCCTGGCCGAGGCAGGTGTGCAGCGTGGGCTCATCGGCCCGCGCGAGGTGCCCCGCCTGTGGGAGCGGCACATCCTGAACTGTGCGGTGCTCTCCGAGGTCGTGCCCGAGGGCGTGACGGTGTGCGACGTCGGTTCCGGTGCCGGTCTTCCCGGCATCCCCCTTGCGCTCGTCCGGGAGGATCTCAAGATCACTCTGTTGGAGCCGCTGCTGCGCCGCACCAACTTCCTTGCCGAGGTCGTCGAGCTTCTCGGCCTGGACCATGTGACCGTCGCGCGAGGCCGCGCGGAAGAGGTCATGGGCAAGATTCCACCGGTCCACGTGGTGACCGCCCGTGCCGTGGCACCGTTGGACCGCCTGGCCACGTGGGGGATTCCGCTGCTGCGCCCCTATGGCGAGATGCTCGCCCTCAAGGGTGACGCCGCCGAGGAGGAGCTGAAGAGCGCCGGTACGGCACTGAGCAAGCTCGGCGCGGTGGGCACCTCGATCCTCCATGTCGGGGAGGGCGTCGTCGATCCCCTGTCCACGGTGGTGCGGGTCGAGGTCGGCGAGAGCCCCGGCGGTGTGCGCTTCGCGGCCAAGCGCGCCAAGGCGGCGCGGACCGGCCGGACCCGGCGTCGCCGCTGATCCTGCCGGGTGGCCTGTCCCGGCCCCGCGCCGCTGATCCGGCCGTCCGACCGCTCCGCCACCGTGCGGTCGGCTCCCCGACGGGGTTTTTCCGTCGGGGAGCCCGTCGGAGGCCTGCTCGTCCGCAAGCTGCCCGCCGTGGGCCGACCCTTCGAGGGTCGGTTCGTCGGTGGGGCGGTTAGTCGGCGGTCCGCCCTCCAGAGGGGTGCTCGTGGGCTGCCTCGGCCCATGCGTGCGCCTGGCGTGTGGGTGTGACGATCAGCGTCACGTACAGCCCCGCCAGGAGCGCCACGGCCACGATGACGCCGCCGCACGAGCAGCCCGGTGGTGACATAGAGCGGGCAGCCGTCGCCGACAGGTGCCGTGAGCCAGCCAGGCCCCACGCGGGCTGGTGAGCCCGACAGTGGCGAGAGAGGGACCGGTACTGTCCACATGCCGCGCCCCGCAGGGCACCCGCCGCTCAGCGGCTCCGCTCCTGGCTGGGCGAGCGGGTGGTCCACCGGGCGGGGCGGTGCCCGCTGGTGATCGTGCTGACTCTGCGCGAACCGGAACTCGTCTCCGTCCCGCGACTGCGCATGGGCTTCGTCTGTGCGTGCGTGATCGGTACCGCTCTCACCCTGCTCGCCACAGCCGACGTGCCCAACCTGGACCAAGGCCGCTGGGTCGTACTCGCCGTGCGGGTCGGGATCGGGGAGGCCGGGATGGCGACACACGCAAGGTGATCACTGCGACCACCGGTCCGAGAGCGAGCAGTCACCCGTCGGTGCGCAGGTCGGCGGAGGAGAGCAGATAGTCGGTGAAGGGCAGGCGGATGTCCCACGGCAGGGCCGCGGTGACCGGCAGAGCGGCGAGGACAGCGCCCACCAGAGAGCGCCGCGCTGCTTCGCCACCGGCCGACCGGGTTCGCACGCCGTCCCTCCCACGGCGGCCGTTCTCCGGGTCGGTGCCGTCTTGGCGCGTGGCCCACCCCCAGAGGCACAGCCGCTGGCAGCACAGCCATGCGGGCAGAAGCAGCGGACCTGCTGCTCGCGGATGGCCCGCTGAGGGCATATCCCGCTGTAGAAGCCAAACGTGCGCATATCGGGGTGTCGCGCAGACGGCAACCTGGCCGCCGTGCATCGTGTTTCACGTGAAACGTCGCTCCCTGCTCCACGGCATCATCAGCCGCGGCCGCGCCGCTGCCGAACCGCGCGACCGCAAGCCTCTCGGTTCACTCGATGAGGCACGGGAGTTGTCCACAGAGGTGGATTTCTCCACAGAACGACAGGCCTCACTGGTTCACCACCCCGAAGGCATGGGAGGCTCTGTGCATTGCGAGCCTGAAGTCGAGGAGAGTGAATCCTTGCGGTCCGACGCCAACATCGCGGGACCGATGACCGATCCGGTCCCCGGTCCCCGTGCCGAGTCGTCGTTTGGGGAGGATGTTTCACGTGAAACACCGCCCCCGATGGACGACACTCCGATCGGTCGTGCTGCCCAACTCGCGGTGGAGGCTCTGGGCCGCGCCGGCGAGGGCCTGCCACGTCCCGAGCACACCCGTGTGATCGTGGTCGCCAACCAGAAGGGCGGGGTGGGTAAGACGACGACGACGGTCAACCTCGCCGCGTCCTTGGCCCTGCATGGCGGCCGTGTCCTGGTGGTCGACCTCGACCCCCAGGGCAACGCGTCCACCGCGCTGGGGATCGACCATCACGCCGAGGTGCCGTCCATCTATGACGTATTGGTCGACAGTCGTCCCCTCGCCGAAGTCGTACAGCCTGTCCCTGATGTAGAAGGCCTCTTCTGTGCTCCTGCCACCATCGATCTCGCCGGTGCGGAGATCGAGCTGGTGTCCCTGGTGGCGCGAGAGAGCCGTTTGCAGAGAGCGATTCAGGCCTACGAACAGCCGCTGGACTACATCCTGATCGACTGCCCGCCGTCGCTCGGCCTGTTGACGGTCAATGCTCTGGTGGCCGGTGCCGAGGTCCTTATCCCGATCCAGTGCGAGTACTACGCGCTGGAAGGACTGGGGCAACTGCTGCGCAATGTCGACCTGGTGCGGGGGCACCTCAACCCCGACCTCCATGTGTCGACGATCCTGCTCACCATGTACGACGGCCGGACGCGGCTCGCGTCACAGGTCGCGGAGGAGGTGCGCACCCACTTCGGCGAAGAGGTGCTACGGACGAGCATTCCCCGCTCGGTCCGCATCTCCGAGGCGCCGAGCTACGGGCAGACGGTGCTGACCTACGATCCGGGATCGAGCGGTGCCCTCTCCTACCTTGAGGCTGCACGAGAACTTGCGCTGAAAGGCGTCGGTGTCAGCTATGACGCGACACACGCCCATAACGGCGCCCAGAACAACCCGAACATGGTGGAGGGGATCCAGTGAGTGAGCGACGGAGGGGGTTGGGCCGGGGCCTTGGGGCACTGATCCCGGCTGCCCCCACGGAGAAGACCCCGGCGCAGGCCGCGGTGGGAGGCGGGGGCTCTGCTTCCCCCGCCGCCGTCCCGGTACTGACGGCGGACAGAGGGGTGGCCGCGGCGAAGGTCGCCACGCTGCCGTCTGTTTCACGTGAAACAGAGGAACTGTCGGCGAGTGACCTCCTGGAGGTGCCGGCACCGCCCATCGGCGCTCACTTCGCGGAGATTCCCCTCGACCAGATCACGCCGAACCCGCGCCAGCCGCGTGAGGTCTTCGACGACGATGCATTGCACGAGCTGATCACCTCCATCAAGGAGGTCGGTCTCCTGCAGCCGGTCGTGGTGCGTCAGATCGACACCGCACGCTACGAGCTCATCATGGGTGAGCGGCGGTGGCGGGCGTGTCGCAAGGCGGGCCTGGAGGCGATCCCGGCGATCGTGCGAGCCACGGACGACGAGAAGCTTCTCCTGGACGCTCTTCTGGAGAACCTCCACCGGGCCCAGCTCAACCCGCTGGAAGAGGCAGCCGCCTACGACCAGTTGCTGAAGGACTTCAACTGCACGCATGACCAGCTGGCGGACCGCATCGGTCGATCCCGTCCGCAGGTCTCCAACACGTTGAGGCTGCTGAAGCTTTCGCCTGCGGTTCAGCGCAGGGTCGCCGCGGGTGTGCTCTCCGCCGGGCACGCACGGGCGCTGCTCTCCGTCGACGACTCGGAGGAGCAGGATCGTCTGGCCCACCGCATCGTCGCCGAGGGGCTCTCGGTGCGGGCCGTCGAGGAGATCGTGACCCTCATGGGATCGCGTCCGCAGGCGGCTCAGCGGGCCAAGGGGCCGCGTGCCGGCGGCCGGGTCTCCCCGGCGTTGACCGACCTCGCGACGCGGCTCTCGGACCGTTTCGAAACGCGAGTGAAGGTCGACCTCGGCCAGAAGAAGGGCAAGATCACCGTCGAGTTCGCTTCGATGGAGGACCTCGAGCGTATTCTCGGCAGCCTTGCTCCCGGTGAGGGACCTGTCCTGCCGAAGGGTCTGATGGAGGGCGACGCCGAGGAAGCGGAAGGCTGAGCCCAGGCTCGGCAGCGACAGCACCGTTGGTGAGCGGTACGGAGCGAGCCGTGTCCGGTGGGTACCGGACACGGCTCGCTCTTTGCTTGCAGGCGCTGTCGAGGCAATCGCATCGTGGATACGATGCGAGAGGGCTTGGACGCATCCACCTGGCAGTACCTCGGAGCGGGAGGCGGGGGCCATGCGAACAATGAGCCGGACCGGACTGGTGAGCGCCGGACTGGGGCTGGGCGCGCTCGGCGGGTTCGTCGGCAGTCTGCTCAGGGAACGGAGCGCTCTGACGGCAGCTCGCGAGGAAGCGGGCGAAGGAAGCGAGGAACAGCCTTCATGGGGCGTCGGCTCGTACCGCTCACGCTGGACAACCTTCAGGACCTTCCCCAGCGCTGCCGCTCCTGCGTCTTCTGGGAGCTCGATCCCGTCAGCGGCGAAGCCGCGCTGAAGTCGGGGACAACAGCTCTGGAGAAGGAGGCCTGGATCTCCGCCGTCCTGCTGGACTGGGGGTCGTGCGGCCGGGTCGTCTATGTGGATGACGTCCCCGTGGGCTTTGTGCTGTACGCGCCTCCCGCCTATGTCCCCCGCTCGACGGCGTTCCCCACCAGCCCGGTGTCCCCGGACGCCGTGCAGCTCATTACGGCGTTCATCATGCCGGGCTACCAGGGGCAGGGGCTGGGCCGTGTGATGGTTCAGACGGTCGCCAAGGATCTGCTGAGGCGGGGCTTCAGGGCCATCGAGGCGTTCGGCGACACCCGCTGGAAGGAACCGGCCTGTCTGCTCCCGGCCGATCACCTGCTGGCAGTGGGCTTCAAGACCGTCCGTCCTCATCCGGCCCACCCTCGGCTGAGACTGGAGCTGCGGAGCACCCTCTCGTGGAAGGAAGATGTGGAGATGGCATTGGACCGGTTGCTGGGAGCAGTCCAGAAGGAGCCGGTGTTGCGCCCGCTGTAGGAGACTTCGACACAGCGAAGGGCCGGTCCCCACGGACCGGCCCTTCGCTGTTTCACGTGAAACATTGACCGTCGGCGTGACGGCTTTCTGTGTCACTCGGAGATGAAGGCCTCCAGGTCGCGGACGAGCGCGGCCTTCGGCTTGGCGCCGACGATGGTCTTGGCGACCTCGCCACCCTGGTACACGTTCAGGGTCGGGATGGACATGACGCCGTACTTGGCGGCCGTGTTCGGGTTCTCGTCGATGTTGAGCTTGACGATCTCGATCTTCTCGCCGTGCTCGGCGGCGATGGCCTCGAGGGAGGGCGCGATCTGACGGCACGGGCCGCACCACTCGGCCCAGAAGTCCACCAGCACGGGCTTGTCGCTCTTGAGGACGACCTCTTCGAAGTCGGCGTCGGTCACATTCTTCAGGGTGCCGGCCACAGGGGGCTCCTTAGTTCTTGTGCGGGGGGCGGGAGGGGATCAGACGGAGGTCTTCTCGGGCTCGGCCTGCTCCTCGTCCGCGAGGGCGGCGAGGTAGCGCTCGGCGTCGAGAGCGGAGGAGCAGCCGGTGCCGGCCGCGGTGATCGCCTGACGGTACGTGTGGTCCACGACGTCGCCGGCGGCGAAGACGCCGGTCACATTCGTCCGGGTGGAGGGCGCGGCGACCTTCAGGTACCCCTCCTCGTCGAGGTCGAGCTGTCCCTTGAAGAGCTCGGTGCGCGGGTCGTGGCCGATCGCGATGAACAGTCCGGTCACCGGCAGGTCCGAGAGCTCGCCGGTCTTGAGGTTGCGCAGCTTCAGTCCGGCCAGCTTCGGGTCGCCCTGGATCTCGGCGACCTCGCTGTCCCAGACGAACTTGATCTTCGGGTCGGCGAAGGCACGCTCCTGCATCGCCTTGGAAGCGCGCAGGGTGTCCCGGCGGTGGACGATCGTCACGGACTTGGCGAACCGGGAGAGGAAGGTTGCTTCCTCCATCGCGGTGTCGCCGCCGCCGATGACGGCGATGTCCTGGTCCTTGAAGAAGAAGCCGTCGCAGGTGGCACACCAGGAGACACCGCGGCCGGAGAGCGCGTCTTCGTTCGGCAGGCCGAGCTTGCGGTGCTGCGAGCCGGTGGTCACGATGACGGCCTTGGCGCGGTGGACCGTGCCGGCGGTGTCCGTGACGGTCTTGATCTCACCGGTGAGGTCGACCGAGACGATGTCGTCGGGGATCAGTTCGGCACCGAAGCGCTCGGCCTGGGCCCGCATGTTGTCCATGAGCTCGGGGCCCATGATCCCGTCCTGGAAGCCGGGGAAGTTCTCCACCTCGGTGGTGTTCATCAGTGCGCCGCCCGCGGTGACGGCGCCTTCGAACACCAGCGGCTTCAGCGAGGCGCGCGCGGTGTAGAGGGCCGCGGTGTAGCCGGCGGGCCCGGAGCCGATGATGATCACGTTACGGACGTCGCTCACGGCTTGTTTCCTCGTCTCTGGACAGCGTCGATCGACCGGGGGAGCTTCTCTGGACTCTCACCCCACCCAACGGATCCTAAGGGGCTTCCATTCCCGCTGTGTCCGGGCACACGAAGGGAGGACGTCACAGGGGCAGACGCCCAGGAGGCGGCGTGAGAACGAGTAGGGGCGGCGTCTCGTCAGCGGCGGGCGTAGGTGGTCGTCAGTAGAACCCTGGCAGGGCCCGACGACGGATGATCCACACAGGCCGTGTCCATGATGTAGGCGTCGACCCTCGTGCTGTCCTTGGCGTCGGGCAGTACGACGAGCACAGCGTCCCTGCCCTGGTAGGTGCCCGCCTCGGTGGCGAGGGCCCCTTCGCTGCGTCCGATGCCCTTCTGCACGCAGGGGGGAATCGTGGGCTGCCGCAGGGTTTTCGGCGTCTGATGGTCGGGCTCGCCCTGGATGCCCATGCTGGACGAGGCACGGGAGCCGCCGGTCTTGGCCAGGAGATCGGTGACCTGGTTCTCCAGCTTGCTCGCGGAGAAGGTGTCGGGCGTTGTGGACTGATGGGCCGCGCTGCCCGGGTTTCCGCCGTCCGTGAGGGACGACATCAGCACGGAGCCGAGCCCCAATGCCGCCGCCGTGAAGACCGCGCCGAGGACGGCGGCCTTGCGGCGGTTGGTCCGCTTGCGGTTCGGGCGGTCTTTGCGCCCCGGGCCGGAGGCGGCGGCCCGAGCATGCCCCGAGGGGCGGTCGGCCGAAGCCGGTGTTTCACGTGAAACATGGAAGGCGTCGGAGTCGGTGATCTCATTGGTGTCCGCGGTGATGGCGGCAGCCGTCTCGTGAGCACGCTTTCCGTCCGGGACCGTGGCGTTCAGCAGAGCCTCGGCCGCCAGAGCGGCGTCGATGCGGTGGGCGACGTCGTCCGGCATGCGCGGTGGGCCGGGAAGATCGCCCAGCAGGCCTCGGATCTCCTGAAGCGAGGCGTGTACGTCGGCGCAGAGTGCGCAGGCGTCGAGATGCCGACGTACGTCGGCGCTTCGGGTGGGGGAGAGCAGGCCCTCGGTGAGGTCGGAGATCTCCGCGACGTCCGGGTGCCCTGCCGTGTCCGCCGTTGATGTCACGCTCGCCCACCTCCGCCCTTCACAGCAGCTGAATCACCTGTACCGGCGTTGCCCGACTCCTCGCCCCGAGGACCCGCTGCCGGTGGGACGGATGTCCCCTGCGCCCGGTTCCTTCCTGGGTCGCTTTCTCTCCTGCCCCCGGAGCCTTCAGGCCGCAGGTGGCTGAGCAGGGGCAGGAGTCTGGCTCTGCCCCGGGCGCAGCGGCTCTTCACCGTCCCGGTCGGCACATCGAGCACGCGGGCGGCCTCGGCGACCGGGTAGCCCTGCATATCCACGAGGACGAGGGCGGCCCGTTGATCGGGCGGGAGAGTGCCGAGCGCTTCGATGAGCTGGCGGTGCACGTCATTGCGTTCCGCCGGCGCGGAGGCCGACTCGTGAGGGTCGAGCAGTTGCTCCAGTCGCTCGGTGTCGTCGACCGGGGAGGTCTTGCGGGAGGCCGCCTTGCGAGCCCGGTCCAGACAGGCGTTCACGGTGATGCGATGCAGCCAGGTAGTGACGGCGGACTGGCCGCGGAAGGTGTGGGCGGCCCGGTAGGCGGACACCAGGGCGTCCTGGACGGCGTCAGCGGCTTCCTCGCGGTCTGCGAGCGTGCGCAGGGCAACCGCCCACAGCCGGTCGCGGTGCCGCCGTACGAGCTCACCGAAGGCGTCGGGGTCGCCCTCGACGTGGCGGGTGAGGAGGTCCTGGTCGCTCACTCCGTCGTATCCGGAGCTTTCCACCATCGGACCCCCTCCCCCTTCGGTCAGACGTCAACCCGTGAACTTCACGTCGGTGATGCCCTGCTTGTGGCCGGCGTCGCTGTACTGGTCGCCGGCAGCGTACGGCAGGGCTGTGAGCCAGACGAGCACGTACCGTGTCTTGACCGGCTTGGACGCCTTCACTGTGGCGGTGGTTCCGGTCGTGGTGAGTGTGCCGATCTTCTTCATCGACTTCAGTGCACTCGGCGACGGGTTCAGGGAGTCCGCGGCGTACAGGTTCACGGTCGTGTGGTCGCCGCCGTAGTAGAGCCCTATGGCTGCTGTGGAGATCTCCTTCGCCGATCCCAGGTCGTAGACGATGCCCACGCCCGGCTTGTACGGCGCGAGGTTCGGGCCGCCGATGAAGCTCGACGTCCGCCAGTAGGTCGAGCTGTCGCGGTCGTAGGTCTCTCCGACGTCGCCTGGGTGCTGTGCGCTGCCGCTCACCACGTATTCGGCCGCGTCCTGGATCTTCAGCGGCTTGACCGGCTTGGGCGCGGTGCTGTTCTTGTCGCCTTCGTCCGTCGTCTGTGTCCGGTTACTGTCATCGGAGTTCCCCCGGTCCATCAGGGCGTCGGCGAGCTGCCAGCTGCCCAGACCGAGGGCGGCGATGAGGAGGGCGGACACCGCCCACTTCAGGGCCTTGCCGGTACGGCTCTGCAGCGGGGGCGGCGGGGCCGTGATCTGCTGGGTGACGCCGGGATGCGTCGCCGGTCGCCCGTAGGTGCCCTGCTGGTACGTCGTGCGCTGGTACTCGGGCGGGGCGGTGAACGCGGGCTCCGGGGGCCGGATGCGCGGCATCTCGCCGATGGCCTTCACCAGTTCTTCCGGTGTGGTGCAGGCGGCTTCGTGTCGGGAGGCGGTCGCGCCGTCGTTGACCAGCGCGCGCATGGACAGCTCCGACAGTCCCCGGTGGACACCGGCGCGCACCTGGTCGGGGGCGATCAGCCCGACGTCCTTCGGCAGTCCGGACAGGCCGTAGGCGTCGTTCTCGTAGGGCCAGCGCTGCGTGAGCGCGGCGTACAGCAGCGCGCCGATCGCCTCGGTGTCGGTGCGCTGCGGGGCGTCGGTGGCGATGCCGCGCAGGGCGGCGTTCACGGCGAGGCCGCGGATGCGCCACTGCCCCGACGAGGTGCGCAGCACGGCGTTGGGGTTCAGCCGCAGATGAGCCAGGCCCTCTCGGTGAGCCGCGGCCATCGCGGAGGCGATCTGACTGGCCATCTGGTAGGCGTCGTGCGGCTCGAGCGGGCCCGCCGCGAGCAGAGTGGTCAGCTCGGTGGCGTCGGGCAGCCACTCGTGGACCACGTAGACGAGGTCGTTCTCCTCGACGGCGTCCAGTACCTGGACGAAGCGGGGGTCGCCGAGCAGCGCCGAGGAGCGCGCCGCGGCCAGCACCGAACGGGCCCGGACATGGTCCGCGGGCAGGACATGGACGCCCACGGCACGACGGAGTTTCTCGTCGACGGCACGCCAACTGCTGAAACCGTCCAGACGGGTGACGCACTCTTCGAGACGGTAGCGTCTGGCGAGCTTGTGGCCGCTGTGCAGTTCCGGCGGTGAGGCCTTCCCGAGGCGCTCCGCCCCGCCACTCCCCTGTGCCTCGTCGGTGTCCGTGTCCTGCTCCCGGTTCTTGACCACCCCGTCGGCCGTGGACTGGTCCGCTTGTGCGGTCAGCGGTTCGTCACCGCTGTTGTCTGCCACGTCGACGGCAGCTGTGCTCCGTTCCGCCACCGTCGTTCCTGCCTCCCCATTCAGTGCGCGCCGTGCGACCTCGTGCGCGCCGTCCGACGCCGAACCCAATTGTGCCCACAGTCCGCCGCTATGCACGACACACGGGGGCGAACGATGGTTGTGCGACTGGCGCTCGCTCACCTTCGTGCAGCCGTTTCTTTTCCCGGATCTGCTCCGTCCGGCGGTCTCTAGCGCCCCAGGCGGCCGCGGACCATGCCGACGAGCGAGTTGAGCTCCTCGATGCGCATTCTGCGGGCGGCGAGGAAGAACACGCCGAGCAGGAGCGCCCCGCCGGCCAGCAGAGCGGCGAAGGAGCCGAGAACGCCCTGGCCCAGGCTGTGTCCGATGCCGTAGCAGGCCGCGCCGCTGATCAGCGCGGCAGGCACCGAGGCGATGCACAGACGGGCGTACGTCCGCAGGACGTGGGAGCCGTCGAGGTCACCGTCGAGCCGCTTGCGGAGCCGGTTCCAGGCGACGCCGACGCCGATCGCGTAGGCCAGACCGTAGGAAGCCGCCATGCCGACCACGGCCCAGCGGGCGGGCAGGACGAAGTAGCAGACCGCCGAGGCACTCGCGTTGACCGCGGCCACGATGACCGTGTTGTAGAAGGGGGTGCGGGTGTCTTCGTAGGCGTAGAAGGCGCGCAGGACGACGTACTGCACGGAGTAGGGGATCAGGCCGAGGCCGAAGGCCATCAGCATGAAGCCCATGTTCGTGGCTTCGCTGGTGCCCGAGGAACCGAAGATCAGCGTGCACATGGGGATGCCGAGGGCGAGGAAGCCGAAGGCGATCGGCACGATCGCCACGGCCGTGGTGCGCAGGCCCTGCGAGATGTCGTCGCGGACCGCGCCGCCGTCGCCCTCGGCGGCCGAGCGCGAGATGCGGGGCAGCAGGGCGGCCATCAGGGAGACGGTGATGATGGCCTGGGGCAGGCCCCAGATCAGCTGGGCGTTTGCGTAGGCCGCGAAGCCCGTGCCGTCGACCGGCGAGTCCTTGCCGGCCGAGGTGGACAGCTGGGTCACGACGAGCGCGCCCGCCTGGTTGGCCAGGACGAAGAGGACGGTCCACTTGGCGAGCGTCGCCGCCTTGCCGAGGCCGTGGCCCCTCCAGTCGAAGCGCAGCCGCAGCCGGAACCCGGTCTCGCGCAGGTACGGGATCATGGCGAGAGCCTGGACGACCAGGCCGAGCAGGATCCCGATGCCGAGGAGGCGCTCACCCTCCGGCGGAATGCTCGTGACCTTCATGCCGGAGTCGGCGGCGGTGCCGTAGACCCAGATGAACATGCCCAGCGTCACGATGATGACGATGTTGTTGAGGACGGGCGTCCACATCATCGCGCCGAACTTTCCGCGCGCGTTCAGGATCTGACCCATCACCACGTGGACGCCCATGAAGAAGATCGAGGGCAGGAAGTAGCGGACGAACGTGACGCCGACCTCGTTGGCCGCCGGGTTGCTGGCGACCGAGTCGGACAGGAGGCGGATCAGGACGGGAGCCGCGGCGATCGCGGCGACCGTGAGCAGGCCCAGCGCCACCATGACGAGGGTGAGCAGGCGGTTGGCGTAGGCCTCGCCGCCGTCCTCGTCTTCCTTCATGGCGCGCACGAGCTGCGGCACGAAGACGGAGTTGAGTCCGCCGCCGACGGTCAGGATGTAGATCATCGTCGGGAGCTGGTAGGCGACCTGGAAGGTGTCGCCGAGCAGGCCGACGCCCAGCGCGGAGACGATCAGCGCGGAGCGGACGAAGCCGGTGAGCCGGGAGACCATCGTGCCCGCGGCCATGACGGCGCTGGACTTCAGCAGTCCCGACGCCCGACCGCCCTTCTTCGGGGCGGGGGCCGGCTCACGGGCCGTGCCGGGGGCCGCGGTGAGGTTCATGGTCTGGTCCACCGCGGGGGTGGCGGCCATCGGAGCCGGGTACCGCTGCGGTGCTCCCGGCCCGCCCGACGGCTGGGCCGGGCCCGGCACGGCCGGAGGCTCCGCCGACGGCCGGGAGTCGCTCTGCGGCTGATGGCCGGTCTGCTGTTGGTAGCCGCTCTGCTGCTGGTCCCGGAAGAGGTGGGCGAAGGCATCCGGCTGGTGCTGCTGTTCTCCGGAGTGCGTGACCAGGTCGTCGACGCCCACGAACTGGGTGGTGCGGGGGTCGTCGCCGTACGGGAGGTACTGCGTGGGGCCTTCCGGCTCGGGTGCCGGTGTCTTGGCCCACACGTGCGGGTCGGGGGCGTACGGGGACTGCGGGGGCGGGCCGTAGAGGGGCTGCTGTGGCTCATAGGCGCCCGGAGGCGGAGGGGGGTGCGCGGCGCGGTCGTAGAGCGCCTCGGCGACCGGGTCCTGCGCGGTGAGGTCCTGGGCCCGGTAGGGGTCCTGGTCGTAGGCGTCCTGGAGGTACATGTCCGCGGGGTGCTGCGGCGGCACCTGGCCCTGCTCGGGTGGCGGGCCCTCGGGGTGCCCCGAGCCGCCCGCGGCCCGGCCGCGGTCACCGTCGTACGGCGCGTTCATGGTTACCCCACCTCATCGTCCCCGGCCCACCGGCCACGACATCCTCAACGGTCCACTCTCTCACCCGTGCCGGACGGGTCTGCGCTTTCCGCTTCGGTGTCCGGGCTCTCGTCACTCGGCTGCTCCGGGTCGTCTGCCCCGGCTGACGCGCCGGAGTATTCCCTGTGACGGTCCCGGGGCCCCGCAGGGTTCTGCGGGGCGCCCGCGGTCTCGTCGCCCTCGTCGGGGCCGTCCTCGTCGGCTTCCCCGGCGTCGCGGGCGGCGGCACGCTTGCGCTGGGTGTACATGCGGAAGCCGGCCAGCACCAGCAGCAGGACGCCGCCACCGATGACCAGCATCACCGTGGCCGTGATCTCGGTGACCTTCACATCGAAGGTCACCGGCGCTCCGTACTCCTGGCCGTCCTCGGTGTACAGCTGGGCGATCACCGTCGTCTGGCCGTTGACCTTCGCGGATGTGCTGAACTTCACTGTCGTCGTATGGCCGCCGGAGACCGTGATCGGCTGCTCCGCGTAGGGCTCGCCGGAGATCTCCAGACGGGTCGAGTTCGTGGAGGTGAGCCGCAGGACCAGGTGGCCGACGCCCTGCACGAGGTTGTTCTGCACGGTCACCGGGATCGTGGCGCTGCGTCCGGAGAGCTTGGTCTCCGACTTGTCGATCAGCTTGACCTGCCCGGTCAGCGTGTCGAGGTACGTCCGCACGCTTTGCCTGAACGCGCTCACCACGGCGCTGCGACCCCGCCAGGACGTGGACATCTCGCGGTTTATGGCCCGCCCGAAGGGGGTCACCACCCTTGCCTCGTTGGCGAGGATCACCTTGAAGTTGTCGAGCTTGTCCTGGGTGTCCGCGATCTCCTCGAAGGCCGCCCGGGGCAGCTCCCGCTTGCGCAGCGACGCCGGATACGCCGACCTGGACGGTACCTTCGTGCTGGCGGCCGGGTCGGGCTTGGCCTTGGCGGCCACCGCGAGCTGCTGGGGCTGCGACCAGGTGCCGCCCTGGAGCTGTGTGACGGCCTCCGCGAGCGCCCGGGCCTGATTCGCGGTCGGCATGCGCTGGGGCGCGACGACGATGCTGCGCTGCTTGTCCGTCTGCTGGTTCAGCTCCAGGCTCTGCGCGAGGAACTCCTGCACGGCGAGCGTGGACGCGGAGGCCTTCGTGAGATCTCCCTCGAACATCCTGGACAGCCGCCAGTCCGCGACGAGTGCCGTGGTGCCGCCGCCGATGGGGCGGGCTGCGGAGGGAGTGTAGGAGAGGTCGCCGGTCTCGGCGAGGCTGTCGCTGCGTGCGATGACCTTGTCGGCGCCGGCGGAGGTGGCGACCTTGACGATCGACGGGTCGACGGCGCCGTCCACCGGCCAGGCGAAGTCGGTGCTCGGGGTCACGTGGAGCACCGTCTCCACCGTGGTGGCGGCGACGTCGGTGGCCTCCTTGAGCTGGCTCAGGGAGCCGGCGACGCCGGTGCCGTTGTGGGCCAGCGAGGCCAGGTCGGGGTCGGCGAAGGGCAGCGCGACGACCTCCTTGCCGGTGACCGCGGCCTGCAGCTCGCCGAGCCACTGCTTCGCGACCGCCTGCTGGGTTCCGGGCGTCGTGGTGTCGCCGTCGCCCCGGATGCGGTAGCTGCCGGCCATGGCGTCGACGGACGCCAGCAGGTCCGGGTCGATGACCCACGTGACGTCGAGGTCCTTGCCCAGGGTCAGCATCTGGTCCAGGCGACCGCCGGGGGCGATCTCCTTGGCCAGGTCCTCGTTGAGGAAGACCGGGGTCTGCTGCGCGTTCGAGCCGGTCTCCGCCGTCATGTGGACGGTGGACACCAGCGGCCACAGCACAGTCGTCGAGGTCCGGGAGTCGGCCTCGTCGGCCTGCCACGGGAGGAAGGTCCGCTGTACGCCCAGGACCTGGTCCCACTGCTGTGCGGACGTCTGGCCGGACAGGGAGACTCCGAGCGGATAGACCCCCTCCTTGCCCAGGTCGAGCTTGTCGACCGGGACGGAGATGCTGAAGTGCTGGGCCACGCCGGGCATGAGCTTGGCGAACTTGGCGACGTATTTGCCGCCGACCGGGGAACCGTCGTCGACGGGGAGGGAGTCCGCTCGTGCGGCCGCCCTGTCGATCGCCGAGCGGGTGGCGAGCGCCTCGCCCAGGCGCAGGTCCACGTGAGCGGCGGTGACCGCCTGTTTGCCGTTGTTCGTGACCGTGCCCGAGACGGTCAACGTGTCCCCGTCGGCAGGGGCGCTCGGGCTGAGCGAGTCGACGGCGACGGCCACCGTGCCTCCGTCGGAGGCCTCCTTGACGCCGGCCTGGACGGCGGCCTGCGCGGTGCCGGCGGCGGGCAGCTGGAGAAGACCGGCCAGCAGGGGCGCCCCGGCGAGCAGTGCTCCGGTGCGCCGCAGCAACCGGCGGGCAGGTGAGGGAGTCATCCCCGGGAAGTCTGCCGCCTCGGCCACGCGTTCGTCCGTCCCTCGTCGTCGTCAGTGGTCGTCGGAATGTGCGTCCACGCATCGTAACGATGCGCGCTGAGGGGAAGTGCCACGGACTCCTCCACAAGATCGCGGAAGACAACCGGCTCGTCCGCTATATGCATATATAAGGAGAAGGGCTCGTAAGCGGGCAAGAGGCGGTCTTGACAGCGTATCGGCGGAGGTGTCCGTCCATGGCGAAACGAGGCGGCCGCGGCCCGCGCGGCCACGTACCCTCTTCTGTTGTGCCGAACGCCAACGAAGACAATCTCAGCGTCCTGAGCCAGGTGCAGCACCGTGCGGTGAGCGAACTGCTGCGGGTGGCCCCTGTCGCCGACGACCTCGCCCGCCGCTTCCAGAAGGCCGGGTTCTCCCTCGCCCTGGTCGGCGGCTCGGTCCGTGACGCGTTGCTCGGCCGGCTCGGCAATGACCTGGACTTCACGACGGACGCCCGGCCCGAGGACATCCTCAAGATCGTGCGGCCGTGGGCGGACTCCGTATGGGAGGTCGGCATCGCCTTCGGCACCGTCGGCGTCCAGAAGGATGTCCGCGTCGGAGACATCGATCGAAGCTTCCAGATCGAGGTCACCACCTACCGCTCGGAGGCGTACGACCGCACCTCGCGCAAGCCTGAGGTGTCGTACGGCGACTCCATCGAGCAAGACCTCGTGCGCCGGGACTTCACGGTGAACGCCATGGCCGTGGCCCTTCCTGAGAAGGAGTTCATCGACCCGCACGGGGGCCTCGGTGACCTCGCGGCACGTGTGCTGCGTACGCCGGGCACTCCGGAGGAGTCCTTCTCGGACGATCCGCTGCGCATGATGCGCGCCGCCCGCTTCGCCGCCCAGCTCGACTTCGAGGTCGCACCGGATGTGGTCACGGCGATGACGGAGATGTCCGAGCGCATCGAGATCGTCTCGGCCGAGCGGGTCCGGGACGAGCTGAACAAGCTGATCCTCTCCGCGTACCCGCGTAAAGGACTCTCCCTGCTGGTCGGCACAGGTCTTGCCGACCGTGTGCTGCCCGAATTGCCCGCGCTCCGGCTGGAGAGTGACGAGCACCACCGGCACAAGGACGTCTATGAGCACACCCTGATCGTTCTTGAACAGGCCATGGCTCTGGAGCAGAACGGGCCCGACCTCGTTCTGCGGCTCGCCGCGCTGCTGCACGACATCGGCAAGCCGCGCACCCGTCGCTTCGAGAAGGACGGCCGTGTCTCGTTCCACCACCACGAGGTGGTCGGCGCGAAGATGACGAAGAAGCGGATGACTGCTCTGAAGTACTCCAACGAGCTGGTGAAGGACGTCTCTCGTCTGGTCGAACTCCATCTGCGCTTCCACGGCTACGGCGCGGGCGAATGGACGGACTCCGCGGTGCGTCGCTATGTGCGGGACGCCGGGCCGCTGCTCGAACGGCTCCACAAGCTGACGCGTTCGGACTGCACGACGCGTAACAGGCGCAAGGCGGCCACGCTCTCCCGGGCGTATGACGGGTTGGAGGAGCGCATCTCCGAGCTGAAGGAGCGCGAGGAGCTGGATGCAATCCGTCCTGACCTGGACGGCAACCAGATCATGGAGATCCTGGGCGTCGGCCCCGGTCCCGCCATCGGCAAGGCGTACAAGTACCTGCTGGAACTGCGCCTGGAGAATGGCCCGATGGAGTACGACGCCGCGGTGTCGGCTCTCAAGGAATGGTGGGCAGAGCAGGACTGACGTGTGAGACGCGGGTGTGTTTCACGTGAAACACACCTGGCCGATGCGGTGGATGGACATGCGAAGGGGCGGTGTTTCACGTGAAACACCGCCCCTGCCTGCTACTGCCTTACTTCTTGTAGTCCTTCAGGCAGAGCAGGAAGTTGGTGCCGTCACCGCTTTCGGTGTACGAGTACTGGAAGTCCTTGGACTTCTCTTCGCACTTACTGTCGGCCGTGGTCTGCGTGTAGGTACCCTCGACCTTCGCCAGCACGATGAACTGCGCCTGCGAGGAGTCGCACTTGACGACCTCGAGGTCCGGGTTGTTGTCGTCGCTGTTGCCACGGTGCATGCAGTCGCCGACAGCTGCCGTCTTGGCGTCGTCCTGGCTCGATATGTATCCGCCGATGACCGCACCGATGACCGCGATGACGACGACAACTCGCATGATCAGCTTGAAGCTGACCTTGCGGCGGGGCTGCTCCGGCGGGACCGCGCCGTAGGGGGCGGTGGGGTAGCCGGGCTGGCCGGGCTGCTGGGGGTAGCCGCCCTGCGGCGGGTACGGAGCCTGGCCCTGGGGCTGGCCATAGGACTGCTGGCCCGGCTGCGCGAACGGGTTCTGGCCCTGGGGCGGCGGAGTCGACATTTGGGGGTCCCCCTAGAAAACTTGGACGTGGCGCGAAATCGCTCGCGAGGTAAGACGCACGTAAGTTACCGGGCCCCACTGACAACCCTGAAGCCGGGCGAAGGTCTGTGTCACTGATGTGACACTCACCTACGCGCAAAGCGGACCATAGCGCCAGCAACTGCTCCGTAGATAACGGAGACCGTGACAACAAGCCCCGGTGAGCGTCCGTCGGCGGGCAGCATCAGCGCGGCGACAGCGGCGGCGCCGACGAACGCGACGTTGAACAGGACGTCGTAGAGCGAGAAGATCCGGCCGCGAAAGCCGTCCTCCACGCAGGCCTGTACGACCGTGTCGGTGGCGATCTTCGCGCCCTGGGTGACCAGCCCCAGGACGAACGCGGCGGTGAACGTGGTGAGCTGGGCGAACGGAAGCATCAGGGCGAGCTCCAGAACCGCGGCGACCGCGGCACAGACGGCGATCCAGCGGACCGGACCGAGCCGGTCCGCAGCCCAGGGGGTCACGACCGCCGCGACGAAGAAGCCGGCGCCGGAGACGCCCACCGCCAGTCCCAGGAGGGCCAGTCCGTCGTCCGGGTCGGACGACCAGGCGTACCGGCACAGCATCAGCACCATGACGGTCAGGGCGCCGTAGCAGAACCGCATCAGCGAGATCGAGCCGAGAGCCCAGGCGGCCTTTCTGCGCTGGGGCTCTGCGAGGTGACGTATGCCGGCGGAAAGTCCGTGGGCGGTGCCCTGGAGAGCGCCCGCCAGCCGGGACCTGCCGAGACCGTCGTCGGGGCCGAGCAGATTCACCGCCATCGAGAGGGAGACCAGTGCGGCGCACAGATACAGCGCGCACGCCAGCAGCACCACGGCCGCGTCGGTGTCCGAGACCGTCAGGCGGACGACGAAGGCGAGACCACCGCCCGCGACCGCGGCCAGCGTCCCGGCCGTCGGGGAAAGGGAGTTGGCCATCACCAGCCGTTCGCCGTCGACCACGCGGGGCAGGGCCGCCGACAGCCCGGCGAGGACGAAACGGTTGACCGCCGTGACACAGAGCGCCGAGGCGTAGAAGAGCCAGTCGGGGACCTTGCCGATCATCAGGAAGGCCGTCACCGAAGCCAGCACCGCTCGCAGCAGGTTGCCGTGCAGGAGCACCTGGCGACGGCGCCAGCGGTCGAGCAGGACGCCCGCGAAGGGACCGACCAGCGAGTAGGGCAGCAACAGGACCGCCATCGCCGAGGCGATCGCAGTGGCCGACGTCTGCTTCTCCGGCGAGAACACGACATAGGTGGCGAGCGCGACCTGGTAGACGCCGTCCGCGCACTGGGAGAGCAGCCGTACGGCGAGCAGCCGCCGGAAGTCGCTCAGGCGCAGCAGAACGCGCAGATCACGGACGACAGCCATGGGCACAGCCTCACATACGGGGAGGGTCCCCGGGACAGGTGACCCGGGGACCCTCCACAGCCCTGGCAGGAGCGTATTTTCCGTGCGGGGCGGGTTAGCGCTCGACCTCGCCGCGGATGAACTTCTCGACGTTGTCGTACGCCTCGTCGTCGAAGTACTGCACCGGCGGGGACTTCATGAAGTAGCTCGACGCCGACAGGATGGGGCCGCCGATGCCGCGGTCCTTGGCGATCTTCGCGGCGCGCAACGCGTCGATGATGACACCCGCGGAGTTCGGGGAGTCCCAGACCTCGAGCTTGTACTCCAGGTTCAGCGGGACGTCGCCGAAGGCGCGGCCCTCGAGGCGGACGTACGCCCACTTGCGGTCGTCCAGCCAGGCCACGTAGTCCGAGGGACCGATGTGGACGTTCTTCTCGCCCAGGTCGCGGTCGGGGATCTGCGAGGTGACGGCCTGCGTCTTCGAGATCTTCTTGGACTCGAGGCGGTCGCGCTCCAGCATGTTCTTGAAGTCCATGTTGCCGCCGACGTTGAGCTGCATGGTGCGCTCGAGACGGACACCGCGGTCCTCGAACAGCTTCGCCATCACGCGGTGCGTGATGGTGGCGCCGACCTGGGACTTGATGTCATCGCCGACGATCGGGACGCCCGCCTCGGTGAACTTGTCCGCCCACTCCTTGGTGCCGGCGATGAAGACCGGGAGGGCGTTGACGAAGGCGACCTTGGCGTCGATGGCGGCCTGGGCGTAGAACTTCGCCGCGTCCTCGGAACCGACGGGCAGGTAGCAGACGAGAACGTCGACCTGCCTGTCCTTGAGGACCTGGACCACGTCGACCGGCGTCTCGGCGGACTCCTCGATGGTCTCGCGGTAGTACTTGCCGAGACCGTCGAGGGTGTGACCGCGCAGGACCGCGACGCCCTTGTTCGGGACGTCGCAGATCTTGATGGTGTTGTTCTCGCTGGCACCGATGGCGTCCGAGAGGTCGAGACCGACCTTCTTCGCGTCGACGTCGAAGGCGGCGACGAACTCGACGTCACCGACGTGGTAGTCCCCGAACTGCACGTGCATCAGGCCCGGGACCTTGGTCGCCGGGTCGGCGTCCTTGTAGTACTCGACGCCCTGCACCAGCGACGCCGCGCAGTTGCCCACGCCGACGATGGCTACGCGAACCGAACCCATTCCGGTTGCTCCCTGTGTGTACGAGTGAGGCCCTGGATGGGCGCTCACGTGGCGGTTTCGTCGGGCGAATCCGTCCCGGAGGTGACTCCGGGACGGGGCAGGCCGCCCGTCGATCCAGATGTGTTGTGCTGCTGAGCGGACCCCCCGGACGGTGAACCCTTCAGGTCCCGTCCGGCCCGCTCGCTCTCGATGAGCTCGTTCAGCCAGCGCACTTCGCGCTCCACGGACTCCATTCCGTGGCGCTGGAGCTCAAGCGTGTAGTCGTCGAGGCGTTCCCGGGTGCGTGCCAGGGAGGCGCGCATCTTCTCCAGACGCTCCTCCAGCCGGCTGCGACGGCCCTCCAGCACGCGCATGCGGACATCGCGCGACGTCTGGCCGAAGAAGGCGAAACGAGCGGCGAAGGTCTCGTCCTCGTACGCGTCGGGGCCGGTCTGGGAGAGAAGCTCCTCGAAGTGCTCTTTCCCCTCCGCCGTCAATCGATAGACGATCTTGGCGCGTCGCCCTGCGAGTGGAGCTGCGAGGGCGTCCTCCGGGGTGCTCCCCGGCTCTTCGATCAACCAGCCGTTGGCGACCAGCGTCTTGAGGCAGGGGTAGAGCGTGCCGTAGCTGAACGCACGGAACACACCCAACGACGTATTGAGTCGTTTGCGCAGCTCATAGCCGTGCATGGGGGACTCGCGCAGGAGGCCGAGGACGGCGAACTCAAGGATTCCGGAACGCCGGCTCATCGTCGCCCCCTCTCGGCTTTATGCCGCGCTGATGTATCGACTCGATACATCTAGACGATAGAACGGCCTTCCGGATGCGACAAGTGGAGAGATGGTGAACGGGATCACATCACGGATTCATTGCAGGCGAGATGCCTGATTTGGGGTGAACTTCGGGGCTAGGCGGGTTTTGGTGGTGCGTAGTCTGTGCGCCATGCACACCACCGGGACCCATGAGACGCCGGGGGGCGTCGAGGTCCTCGGTGCAGTACGGGTGAATGCGCAAGCGACCACATCCGTACTTCGGGGGGACAGGAAACCAGCCGCCTTTTCCAGGCGCGCACGGATGCGCCTGCCCGAGGAGTAATCGTTCGATGAGCGAGCACCGTCGCAAACCGCCGCAGCCGCAGGGAGACGGACGTGCCGCGGCCCGACGCGGCCAGTCCGGTGCGTCCTCCGGCCGCCGCGCGGCACCGCGAGGCGCCACCGGATCTCCTGCCGACTACGGGTTGGGCCACGGGTCCGGAAGTGAGCAGCAGCCGACCGGCAGCCGCGCCGACGCCCGACGCGCGTCCCAGAGAAGTCAGGGCGGCGGTCGGCGTAGATCAGCCGATCTCGCAGCGGGTCGCCGCGGCGGCCAGACCGGCCCCGGACGGGGCAGGGGGCGCTCGGCGCCCGACCGGAAACGTCTGATCGACTACCCGCGCGCTGACAAGTACGGCTGGCAGCGCTGGATGCCGTCGTGGAAGCTCGTCGCGGGTCTGTTCGTTGGCTTCGTCGGCAGCCTGGTGGCCGTGGCAGGCATCGGGTACGCCATGGTGGGCATCCCGGACGTCGCCAAGACGGCCACGGCGCAGAACAACGTCTACTACTGGAAGGACGGCAGCCAGATGGTTGCCACCGGTGGTGAGACGAACCGTCAGAACATCGACCTCTCGCAGATCCCGGAGGAGATGCGCTGGGCGGTGATCTCCCAGGAGAACAAGACCTTCTACGACGACAGCGGCATCGACCCCAAGGGCATCGCCCGTGCCGTGTTCAACATGGCCCGGGGCGGACAGACGCAGGGTGGATCGACGATCACCCAGCAGTACGTCAAGAACGCCATGCTGAACGACCAGTCGCAGACGATCTCCCGGAAGTTCAAGGAGATCTTCGTGTCCATAAAGGTGGGTGCGGAGGTCGACAAGGACCAGATCATGGCGGGCTACCTGAACTCCGCCTACTACGGACGCAACGCCTACGGGATCCAGGCCGCAGCCCGCGCCTACTTCAACAAGGACGCGATCAAGCTCAACCCGGGTGAGTGCGCGTTCCTCGCCGCCATGCTGAAGGGCGCCACGTACTACGACCCGGCCGGCGCGACGTCCGTCGACTCGGTCGGCGCGACGCCCGCGGCCAACAGCAAGCGGGCCTATCGCCAGATGCAGGACACCCTCGACAAGATGGTCGAGTACGGCCATCTCGACGCGTCGGTGCGGGCGAAGTACCCCACGCTCCCCAAGTGGCAGAACCCCCGGTCGAACACCGACCTGAAGGGTCAGATCGGCTATCTCGTCGACCTCGCCAACGGTTACCTGGTGACCCACAGCAAGGAGACCGGGGTCACCCAGGACCTGCTGCAGCAGGGCGGCTTCTCGATCTACACGACCTTCGACAAGAAGAAGGTCAACGAGCTGGAGACGGCGGTCAAGAAGGTCCAGGACGCCAACATCAAGCCGGAGCGACGGCCGGACACGGACACGCACGTCCAGTTCGGTGGAGCATCCGTGGAGCCGGACACCGGCGCCATCCGGGCCATCTACGGCGGCCAGGACGCCACCAAGCACTTCACCGACAACGCGGACCAGACCGGTGCCCAGGTCGGTTCGACCTTCAAGCCGTTCGTGCTGGCGGCCGCGATGACCTGGGGTGTGCGCGATCCGGACCTGGGGTCCTCGCAGGCGCAGGACGAGCGCACCATCGTCTCGCCCAAGAGCCTGTTCAGCGGCCAGAACAAGCTGAAGATCAGGAACTACGACCGCTCGATCTGGAAGAACGAGAAGGGCGAGGAGTGGCTCCAGACCAATGACGGCAACGTCTCTGTGGGCGACGCGCCCGACTTCAAGATCGACCTGCGTGAGGCGATGCGCGAGTCCGTGAACTCCGCCTTCGTGCAGCTCGGTATGGACGTGGGCCTGGACAAGGTCAAGGACTCCGCCGTCCAGGCGGGCCTGAAGGAGTCCAGCCTGACCAACAGTGGCTTCCCGTCGTTCTCGATCGGCATCTCCGACCCGAGTGCGATCCGGATGGCCGGCGCCTACGCCACCTTCGCCTCCAGCGGCAAGCAGCGGGACCCGTACTCCGTGGAAAAGGTCACGAGCGAGAAGGGCCAGATCTTCACGCACAGGACGCAGACGAAGCAGGCGTTCACCGACAAGGTCGCCGACAATGTGACCGATGTCCTGAAGACGGTGGTCGAGAAGGGCACCGGCACCAACGCGCAGCTGCCGGGCCGTGAGGTGGCGGGCAAGACCGGTACCACCGACGGCAACAAGTCGGCCTGGTTCGTGGGCTACACCCCGCAACTGTCGACCGCGGTCACCATGTTCCGCTACGACGACGACGAGACGAAGAAGAACCGTACGTTCCTGGAGATGTTCGGCACGGGTGGCCAGAAGAAGATCCACGGCGCTTCGTTCCCGGCGCAGATCTGGCACGACTACATGCTCGAGGCGCTGCAGGGCACTCCGGCGAAGGACTTCCCGGAGCCGCAGCCCATCGGTGAGGTCGTCAACGCGGAACCGTCGCCGACCCCGACGCCGTCGGCCAGCGAGCCCGAGGAGGAGCCGTCACCCTCCCCGTCGCCGAGCAAGTCGGCGGTCGAGCCGTCGCCGTCGCCGTCGGATACCTGCAACAAGTTCTTCGGTTGCCCGAACGACGGTGGGACGACCAACGGCAACGGGAATGGCGGCACGGGCGAGGCGAGCCCGTCACCGAGCCCCTCCGAGAGCCCGGCCGACACAAGAGGGAACACCAACGGCGGCATCTTCGGAGGCCCGGGCGGGTGATCGGCACTATCGCCCACCTTGCGTGTTTCACGTGAAACATGCGCATGTTTCACGTGAAACGAGGGCCGCTCCACCGGACCAGGTGGGGCGGCCCTCGGCGCTTTCCTGGCTCCGTACGGCAGGATGGCGCCCATGCCCAGTGCAGAATCCTCGCCGGCGCGCGTGCATGAGCCGGATCCGGTAAAGCCGACCAGTGACGATCCGGTGGCCGCGGCCGGCAGTGAGCTGATCGGCGGTCCTCTCGGCCGGCGGGCCCTGCTGGGGACGTCCTGGTGGACTCCCGTACGGATCGTCGCGCTCGTGGCGATCGGGATGTTCGCCCTCGGACTGATCCAGAAGGCGCCCTGCTACAACGGGGGCTGGTTCTTCGGAGCCACCTCCCAGTACACGCACGCCTGCTATTCGGACATCCCGCACCTCTACCAGGGGCGTGGCTTCGCCGATGGACTCGTCCCGTACTTCGACAAGCTCCCAGGTGACATGGACTACCTGGAGTACCCGGTGCTCACCGGCGTGTTCATGGAGGTGGCCAACTGGCTGGCGCCCGGCGGGGGCAGCATCCAGGATCAGGAGCAGTGGTACTGGATCGTCAACGCCGGGATGCTGATGGCATGCGCGGCCGTCATCGCCGTCTGCGTGACGCGCACACATGCCCGGCGTCCCTGGGACGGCCTGTTGGTCGCCCTGGCACCCGCCTTCGCGTTGACCGCGACCATCAACTGGGACCTCCTGGCGGTCGCCCTGACGGCCGCCGCGATGCTCATGTGGTCCCGGGGCCGGTCGCTGGCTTTCGGGGTCCTGCTGGGGCTTGCCACGGCCGCCAAGCTCTATCCCGTCTTCCTCCTCGGCCCCCTGTTCGTGCTGTGCTGGCGCGCGGGCAAGTGGCGGGACTTCGGCAAGGCGCTGGGCGGTGCGACCGTCTCCTGGCTGGTGGTGAACCTGCCGGTCATGCTCTTCGCCTTCGAAGGCTGGTCGAAGTTCTACCGGTTCAGCCAGGAGCGGGGCGTCGACTTCGGCTCCTTCTGGCTGATCCTGGCCCAGAACTCCAGCGACCCGCTCACCACCGACAGCGTCAACACCCTTGCCACCCTTCTCGTCGCGCTGTGCGCCGTGGGCATCGCGGTGCTGGCGCTGACCGCCGCCCGCCGTCCCCGCTTCGCCCAGCTGGCGTTCCTGATCGTGGCGGCCTTCATCATCACCAACAAGGTCTACTCGCCGCAGTACGTCCTGTGGCTGGTGCCGCTGGCGGTGCTGGCCCGGCCGAAGTGGCGGGACTTCCTTGTCTGGCAGGCGTGCGAGGTCGCCTACTTCCTCGGCATCTGGATGTACCTCGCGTACACGATGAGCGGAGACACCCACAAAGGCCTGCCGACCGACGGCTACCACTGGGTGATCGGCGTGCACCTGCTGGGGACGCTCTACCTGTGCGGTGTGGTCGTCCGCGACATCCTCATGCCGGAACGGGACGTGGTGCGGCGAGCCGGCGACGACGACCCCTCCGGCGGCGTGCTCGACGGGGCGGAGGACGTCTTCGTTCTCGGCCCCGCGGCGCATCCGCCCCGGCACTCTTTCCCCTTCGACGGGCCACAGGTGGAGTGGGGCAAGCAGGAAGTCGTCGACAGTTCGCCCTGAGCGAACAGTCTGTTGTCCGGCGCCGGACACGGATGTGGCCGTACGCGGATCCCGCGTACGGCCACATCCGTGTCCCCTGGGCTCTGCCCGGGCGTCCTGGGGACCGTCAGCGATCCACGATCCGGTCGAACTGCGTGGTGGTGTGCCGCAGATGGGCCACCAGCTCGTCGCCGACGTGCGGCTCCGGCGCGTCCGAGGGCACGAACAGGATGGACACCTGCATGTGCGGCGGCTCGGCGAACCAGCGCTGCTTTCCGCCCCACACGAACGGCGAGAGGTTCCGGTTCACCGTGGCGAGGCCGGCCCGGGCGACGCCCTTGGCACGCGGCATGACGCCGTGCAGGGCCTTGGGGGCTTCCAGACCCACCCCGTGCGACGTACCGCCCGCCACGACCACCAGGAAGCCGTCCGAGGCGGCCTTCTGCTGCCGGTAGCCGAACCGGTCGCCCTTGGTGACCTTGGTGACGTCCAGGACCGCCCCGCGGTACTCGGTGGCCTCGTGGTCCCCCAGCCACAACCGCGTGCCGATGCGCGCGCGGAAGCGGGTCTGCGGGAACTGCTGCTGCAGCCGGGCGAGTTCGTCGGCCTTGAGGTGGCTGACGAACATCGTGTGCAGGGGCAGCCGGGCCGCGCGCAGCCGGTCCATCCAGCCGATGACCTCCTCGACGGCGTCGGAGCCGTCGGTACGGTCCAGCGGCAGATGGATGGCGAAGCCTTCCAGCCGCACGTTCTCGATGGCGGAGTGCAGCTGCGGCAGGTCCTGCTCGCTGATGCCGTGCCGCTTCATCGACGACATCACCTCGATGACCACCCGCGCACCCACGAGGCCGTACACGCCGTCCACCGACGACACCGAGCGCACGACCCGGTCGGGCAGCGGCACGGGCTCCTCGCCGCGCCGGTAGGGCGTCAGCACCAGCAGGTCGCCACCGAAGAAGTCCTTGATACGCGCGGCCTCGTACGTCGTGCCGACGGCGAGGACGTCCGAGCCCAGCCGGGTGGCCTCCTCCGCCAGCCGGTCGTGCCCGAAGCCGTAGCCGTTGCCCTTGCAGACCGGTACGAGCCCCGGGAACTGCTCCTGCACGTGCTTGTGGTGCGCCCGCCAGCGCGCGGTGTCGACGTAGAGCGTGAGCGCCATGGCCGGACCCGGGACCTTTCTCGTGGCTGCCGTGTGGGGGAGGTGCGTCAGAGGGATGGAATCACTGAACGTGACGTCAGCGGCGCGACATGTAGATGTCAAGCGCCTTGTGGAGCAGCTTGTTCAGCGGGAAGTCCCACTCGCCGAGGTACTCCGCGGCCTGACCGCCGGTGCCGACCTTGAACTGGATCAGGCCGAAGAGGTGATCGGTCTCGTCCAGTGAGTCGGAGATGCCGCGCAGGTCGTAGACGGTGGCGCCCAGCGCGTAGGCGTCCCGCAGCATGCGCCACTGCATCGCGTTCGAGGGGCGGAACTCCCGGCCGATGTTGTCGGAGGCGCCGTAGGAGTACCAGACGTGGCCGCCGACGATCAGCATCGTGGCCGCCGACAGGTTCACGCCGTTGTGGCGGGCGAAATACAGCCGCATCCGGTTGGGGTCCTCGGTGTTGAGGGCCGTCCACATCCGCTGGAAGTACGACAGGGGCCGCGGCCGGAAGTGGTCGCGGACGGCCGTGATCTCGTACAGCCGCTGCCATTCCTCAAGGTCGTGGTAGCCGCCCTGCACGACCTCGACGCCGGCCTTCTCGGCCTTCTTGATGTTGCGTCGCCACAACTGGTTGAAGTTCCTGTGGACCTCTTCGAGGGAGCGGTTCGCCAGCGGCACCTGGTAGACGTAGCGCGGCTGGACGTCCCCGAAACCGGCGCCGCCGTCCTCCCCCTGCTGCCAGCCCATGCGGCGCAGCTTGTCGGCCACCTCGAAGGCACGCGGCTCGATGAAGTCGGCCTCGATGTCGCGCAGTCGCTTCACGTCCGGGTTCTGGATGCCCGCCTTGATGGAGGTGGCCTCCCAGCGACGGATGATCACCGGCGGGCCCATCTTCACCGAGAAGGCGCCCTGTTGCTTGAGGTGCGCCAGCATCGGTTCCAGCCAGTCGGTGAGGTTCGGCGCGTACCAGTTGATGACCGGGCCCTCGGGCAGGTAGGCGAGGTAGCGCTTGATCTTGGGCAGCTGTCGGTAGAGGACCAGACCCGCGCCGACCAGTTCACCGGTTCGTTCGTCGAACCAGCCGAGGTTCTCCGAACGCCACTCGGCCTTGACGTCGGCCCAGGCCGGAACCTGCATGTGGCTCGCCGACGGCAGGCTCTGGATGTATGCCAGATGCTGCTCGCGGCTGATCGTCCTCAGGGTCAGGCTCATTCGGGGCGCTCCTCGGGCTGGGGTGTCCCCATGGATAGGGGCTCCGGCTCTCGCGCCGAAGCCTACTGCGCCGTGCGAGCGGCCTGACTGGGCGTACGCCACCTGCGCCCCGGCCCGGATGCGGCCGGGGCGTTCCGTGTGGGTTCGTAGGCGTCCTACGCGTCCCTCGGTGAGGACGGCGCTCCCGGTGCCGGGGTCGGCACCGGTGAGGTCACCAGACTCCGCCGAACAGACCACCGTTCGCCATGCCGATGAAGAAACCGACGCCCGCGGCACCGAGACCGAGGATCAGGCCGAAGCGCTCACGCGTGGTCTCGGAGATCCACTGTCCGTACGCGCCGGTCAGGATTCCCACCAGACCGGTCCAGGAGCTGAGCAGATGCAGGCTGTGGAAGAACGACGTGACGAAGGCCGTCACACCCAGCACCAGCGTCACCGCGAGCAGAGTGTCCTGGAGGGGATGGGGTTTGCCGTCGGTGGCGAAGAGAGAACCGGCGGTGTTCGGTCGCAATGCCTGTGCCATGGGGCACCTCCTGCGGAAGGCGGCGCATCGTAGCGCCATACACACCCGACGTGTACAGACTGACGGTGAACCACGCCGGATTTCAACCGGAAGCGTGTGTGCAGGTACTCTGTACCCTCTGCACCGGTGTCTGCCCAGCCAGAGCCAGGGAGTCAACCCAGCTCAGGCCGGGGAAGTCGCCAGTCGACCCCCGACTGTCAGTGGCGGCCGATACCGTTGCGTACGCATCACAACCCTCCTGCCACGGATCGACCGTGGCCGCTGAGTCCAAAGGAGGTGGGTTCCACATGCGTCACTACGAAGTGATGGTCATCCTCGACCCCGATCTCGAGGAGCGCGCTGTCTCCCCGCTGATCGAGAACTTCCTCTCCGTCGTCCGTGAGGGCAACGGAAAGGTGGAGAAGGTCGACACCTGGGGCCGTCGTCGTCTCTCGTACGAGATCAAGAAGAAGCCCGAGGGCATCTACTCGGTCATCGACCTGCAGGCCGAGCCTGCGGTCGTCAAGGAGCTCGACCGCCAGATGAACCTGAACGAGTCGGTCCTCCGGACCAAGGTCCTCCGTCCCGAGACCCACTGAGCTCACGCTCAGCTGATCTCGGGATTCTGAGTAGCAGCACTAGCAGCCAGCAGCAAACCCGCCGAGAGGTTCCCCCATGGCAGGCGAGACCGTCATCACGGTCGTCGGCAATCTTGTCGACGACCCCGAGCTGCGCTTCACCCCCTCCGGTGCGGCGGTCGCGAAGTTCCGTGTCGCGTCCACTCCCCGCACCTTCGACCGCCAGACGAACGAGTGGAAGGACGGCGAGAGCCTGTTCCTGACCTGCTCGGTCTGGCGTCAGGCGGCGGAGAACGTCGCGGAGTCGCTCCAGCGAGGCATGCGCGTCATCGTGCAGGGCCGGCTGAAGCAGCGGTCCTACGAGGACCGTGAGGGCGTCAAGCGCACGGTCTACGAGCTGGACGTCGAGGAAGTCGGCGCCAGCCTTCGCAGTGCCACGGCCAAGGTCACCAAGGCTTCCGGCCGCGGTGGCCAGGGCGGCCAGGGTGGTTACGGCGGTGGCGGCGGCCAGGCCGGCGGCGGCTGGGGTGGAAACTCCGGTGGCGGCCAGCAGGGCGGCGGCGCTCCCGCCGACGACCCGTGGGCGACCAGCGCTCCCGCCAGTGGCAACCAGGGCAGCAGCAGTGGTGGCGGCTGGGGAGGAAACTCCGGCGGCGGCAGTGGCAGCGGCGGCGGCTACTCGGACGAACCCCCCTTCTAGACCTGCGGGTCCGGCTGTCCGGGCCTGCTCGGGTCGAAGGCGGGTCGTATCCCAACTTCTTGATCACACAGGAGAAACACCATGGCGAAGCCGCCTGTGCGCAAGCCTAAGAAGAAGGTCTGCGCATTCTGCAAGGACAAGGTCACGTACGTGGACTACAAGGACACGAACATGCTGCGGAAGTTCATTTCCGACCGCGGCAAGATTCGTGCCCGTCGCGTGACCGGCAACTGCACGCAGCACCAGCGTGACGTCGCCACGGCCGTCAAGAACAGCCGTGAGATGGCGCTGCTGCCCTACACCGCCCAGGCGCGATAAGGGAAGGGTGACCGACAAATGAAGATCATCCTCACCCACGAGGTCTCCGGCCTCGGTGCCGCAGGCGACGTCGTCGACGTCAAGGACGGCTACGCTCGCAACTACCTGATCCCGCGGAACTTCGCGATCCGTTGGACCAAGGGCGGCGAGAAGGACGTCGAGCAGATCCGTCGCGCTCGCAAGATCCACGAGATCCAGACCATCGAGCAGGCCAACGCTGTGAAGGCCCAGCTCGAGGGCGTCAAGGTCCGTCTGGCCGTCCGCTCCGGCGACGCCGGTCGACTCTTCGGTTCCGTCACCCCGGCCGACGTCGCTTCGGCGATCAAGGCGTCCGGTGGCCCCGAGGTCGACAAGCGCCGCATCGAGCTCGGTTCGCCGATTAAGACCCTGGGCGCCCACGAGACGTCCGTGCGTCTGCACCCCGAGGTTGCCGCCAAGGTCAGCATCGAGGTTGTCGCGGCCTGATCGCTGCGTTCGGCTCGTAGAGCTGAGAAGGGGCCGCACCCTCTGGGTGCGGCCCCTTCCGCGTGCCGTGTTTCACGTGAAACGCAAGAGTTACGCGGTCGTCAGTTCCACGTGAAACGATCAGTGGGTCGCGCCGGTGACGAGCCAGCGGCCGGAGCGGGCGCGCAGCCAGAGCGTCACCATCCGCACGACCATCATCAGCGTCATCGCCCCCCACACCGCGGTGAGACCGCCGCCGATGACCGGAATCAGCAGGGCAGCCGGAGTGAAGACGGCCAGTGTGAGCACCATCGCCCAGGCCAGATAGGGCCCGTCTCCCGCTCCCATCAGGACGCCGTCCAGCACGAAGACGATGCCGCACACGGGCTGGGAAAGCGCCACCACGAGAAGGGCCGGCAGTGCGGCGTCCTTCACCGCCGGATCGCTGGTGAACAGTGGCAGGAACAGTGGCCGGGCGATCACCACGAGGAGGCCGAGGAGGATCCCTACGGCGATTCCCCACTCGACCATCCTGCGGCAGGCCTCCCGGGCGCCCTGAGTGTCGTCGGCGCCGAGATAGCGCCCGATAATGGCCTGCCCGGCGATGGCGATCGCGTCCAGGGCGAACGCGAGGAGACTCCACAGGCCCAAAGCGATCTGGTGCGCCGCGATGTCGTCGTCCCCGAGGCGGGCCGCCACCGCGGTGGCGATCATCAGGATCGCCCGCAGGGAGAGTGTGCGCACCAGGAGTGGTGCACCTGCCTGTGCGGAGGCCCTGATGCCTGCCGCGTCGGGTCGCAGGGACGCACCGTGGCGACGGGCTCCCCGTATGACCACCAGGAGGTAGACCATGGCCATGCCCCACTGGGCGATCACAGTGCCCCAAGCAGAACCGGCGATGCCCAGCCCTGCGCCGTAGACCAGGCCGGCGTTCAGGCCCGCGTTGGCGACGAAACCCCCGACAGCGACGTAAAGCGGTGTTCTCGTGTCCTGGAGGCCGCGTAGAACGCCGGTGGCGGCCAGCACGACGAGCATGGCCGGGATCCCGAGTGCCGAGATGCGCAGATACGTGATCGCATAGGGAGCCGCCGTATCAGACGCGCCGAAGAGTTTCACGAGAGTTGGGGCGGTGGGCAGGACGGCTGAGATCACGGCGGTGCCGAGCAGGAGCGCCAGCCAGATGCCGTCCATGCCCTGTCGAATGGCCGCCGAAAGGTCGTGCGCGCCCACACGGCGGGCCACTGCTGCGGTAGTGGCGTAGGCAAGAAAGACGAAGACGCCGACGGCTGTCGTGAGGAGGGCGGAGGCGACGCCGAGGCCTGCCAGTTGGGCGGTGCCCAGGTGCCCCACGATCGCGCTGTCAGCCATGACGAACAGCGGCTCGGCGACGAGTGCGCCGAAGGCCGGGACGGCCAGGGCGACGATCTCTCGATCGTGCTGTCGCCGAGCGGCCCTGGGTGGCGCGGGAGCCTGTGTCATGGCCACCAATCTAATCGTCCACAGGTAAGTGATGCAATCGCCATGTGACCCTTACTTTTGTGTGTGCGGCGCGCAGGCTCGCCCTTCGTTCGAGGAGATCTTGGCCCGATGGGGAAACTTTTTCTTCTGCACAGCCGGTGGATGAGGAAACTGCAGGTCAGCGAGTTCCGAAAAGAAAAGTAGAGGGCTTGTTCACAACACTGTCCACCGGGTCGTGCACAGGTTTCGCGGGGTTGTCCACAGCATCGGGGCCGTCGTCCACATGGCCTGTGGATAACCAGATTGGCTGAAGGTGCCCGCGGGCCTACCGTGGTCCGGCGCCTGCTCCGCCGTGGGTCGAAGAAAACCGCACAAAAACGACGCGCCACAAACGGAGTTGGGCCTCTCAATTGTCAGTGTCGTGCCGTAGAAAAGAGGCACGGCGAGGTCCGCTCGGCGGACGGGAGGAGGTGGCTCGGTGAGCATTTCCGAGCCCTTGGACGACCCGTGGGCCGACACCGGCCCCAGTGATCGTCTCCCCGCTTCCCGCCGACGCGGCGATGGCGGCCGCGGCCGGGACGATCAGCATGATCGCGGCCGCGACACCGGAGAGTGGGAGGGAGGGGGAACCGCCTTCGAGCGGGTGCCGCCCCAGGACCTCGACGCCGAACAATCCGTCCTCGGCGGCATGCTCCTGTCCAAGGACGCCATCGCCGACGTGGTCGAGGTGCTCAAGGGCCACGACTTCTACAAGCCCGCGCACGAGACGATCTACCAGGCGATCCTCGACGTCTACGCCAAGGGAGAACCGGCCGACCCGATCACGATCGCCGCCGAGCTCACCAAGCGCGGCGAGATCAACAAGGTCGGCGGCGCGTCCTATCTCCACACTCTCGTCCAGACCGTGCCGACCGCGGCGAACGCCGAGTACTACGCCGAGATCGTCCACGAGCGGGCAGTCCTGCGCCGCCTGGTGGAGGCCGGCACTCGCATCACGCAGATGGGATACGCGGCCGACGACGATGTCGACGAGATCGTCAACCGGGCCCAGGCGGAGATCTACGCGGTCACCGAGCAGCGCACCAGCGAGGACTATCTTCCGCTCGGCGACATCATGGAGGGCGCCCTCGACGAGATCGAGGCGATCGGCTCGCGCAGCGGCGAG
This sequence comes from Streptomyces humidus, assembly GCF_014649655.1. Lineage (GTDB taxonomy): Bacteria > Actinomycetota > Actinomycetes > Streptomycetales > Streptomycetaceae > Streptomyces > Streptomyces humidus. The sequence goes on from NZ_BMTL01000004.1 coordinate 220,617, forward strand.
ATGACAGGTGTGCCCACCGGTTTCACCGATCTCGATTCGCTGACCAACGGGTTGCACCCGGGTCAGATGATCGTCATCGCCGCCCGTCCCGCCATGGGCAAGTCCACCCTGGCGCTGGACTTCGCGCGCGCGGCGTCGATCAAACACAACCTGCCGAGCGTCATCTTCTCCCTGGAGATGGGGCGCAACGAGATCGCGATGCGTCTGCTGTCCGCGGAGGCCCGGGTCGCCCTGCACCACATGCGGTCCGGCACGATGACGGACGAGGACTGGACCCGCCTGGCTCGCCGAATGCCCGAGGTGTCCTCCGCACCGCTCTACATCGACGACTCCCCGAACCTGTCGATGATGGAGATCCGCGCGAAATGCCGCCGACTGAAACAGCGCAACGACATCAAGCTCGTGATCATCGACTACCTCCAGCTGATGCAGGCCGGCGGCTCCAAGCGCTCCGAAAGCCGTCAGCAGGAGGTCTCGGACATGTCCCGTAACCTCAAGCTGCTGGCCAAGGAGCTCGAGGTGCCGGTGATTGCGCTCTCGCAGCTCAACCGTGGTCCCGAGCAGCGCACGGACAAGAAGCCGATGGTGTCCGACCTGCGTGAGTCCGGCTCGATCGAGCAGGACGCCGACATGGTCATCCTGCTGCACCGCGAGGACGCCTACGAGAAGGAGTCCCCGCGCGCGGGCGAGGCGGACATCATCGTGGGCAAGCACCGTAACGGCCCCACGGCCACGATCACCGTTGCCTTCCAGGGCCACTACTCGCGCTTCGTGGACATGGCGCAGACCTGATCTCCCGGCCGGTAGATGCTCTGGGTCCGGCGTCGTTCTCTCCGCCGAATGCCATGGCGGCGGCAGTTCTGGCAGGTGCGGAGCCGCTGTGACCGGCTCTTTCCGGTGACCTGCCGGATGCGGCGGCGCGGGCTGTTCCGGGCGGGATGACGCGTGGCGAGGCTGCGGGGCCGACCGGCTGCCCAGCCGCCCTGACTCTGCGTTCCGACGCGCCTGCGCACCGGCCACCGCCTCCGCGGCCCGGCTGACCGTCTCGGCATGCCACTACGACGGCGGAGCCGTCGGTACCGGCTGACGCCACGACCAGCCCGCCGACCGAGGTACTGGCGGCCGTCCGCGAGCCGCGGCCCGCCTGTGGCGACTGCCCCACCGCATTGCTTACCTAGGGATCCTAGGTTAAAACTAGAGGACCAAGGATCGGGGGGTGCATGGCACGGGCCGGGCTGACGACGGAGCGTGTGACGCTCCCTTACCGAGAAGGAGATTCCGCGTGACCGATCCGACCAGCGGCAGCCTGCGCGTGGACGGCGCGATCCTGCACTATGAAGTGCGCGGCCAGGGTCCCCTCCTGCTGCTGATCCCCGGAGGGACGGGCGGCGCGGCCTCCTTCGACGGCATCGCCGACGACATGGCCGCCGAATACACCGTCGCGACCTACGACCCGCGCGGTATGTCTCGCAGCACGCTGGACGACCCCGACGCCGAGCAGCAGGTGGCCAAACACGCCGATGACGCGTTCCGGATGCTGGAGTTGCTGTCACCCGATGAGCCCGCCCGGGTGTTCGGCGCCAGTTCGGGCGCGATCACCGCCCTGCACCTGCTCGCCGCCCACCCCGAGCGCATCGCGCGCGTCGTGGTGCACGAGCCGCCGGTAGTGGAGGTCCTGCCGGACGCAGCTGAACACCGCGCGCTCATCGCGCGGGTGGAGGTGACGTTCCGTACTCAAGGGCTCATGCCGGCGATGGCCGTGTTCGCGGCGGGCCTGAAAAAGGACGGCGACACCACCGAACCGCAGGCCGAGACGAAGCTCCCGCCGCAAGCAGCGGCACGGGCCGAGCAGACGATGGCCAACCTGCCGTTCTTCGTCGGGCGGATCATCCCCACCTTCATGTCCTACGCCCCGGACACGCGTCGGCTGGAGGCGCTGTCGGAGCGACTCGTGCTCGTCGGTGGCCAGGAATCACGCGGCGAGCTGCCCTACCGCTCGGCCGCGGTCCTGGCAGAGCGTCTCGGCACGGAGCTCCGGCACTTCCCCGGCGGTCATATCGGCCTGACCACCCACCCCGCCGAGTTCGGTGAACTCCTGCGGAAGGCCTTCCACACCCCGAACTGAATCCCGGTCGTCCTGGCCGGTCCGCCGAGAACCTGAAGGCCGGCCTCAGCCGTGAACGGTGGGCGCGGTCATGGTTGCGCTTGGAGCGGACCTTCGTCCAGCCGCTTGCCGGGGGTGGCCACGGTGGTGCGTGATGCCGCCCACCTGGACGCTGACGACACCTTCAGCATCGGCCTCGACTTTTTGCCCGACGGCATCGAAGGCCGCATCTCCAGGTGACGCGCCGCCGAAGGGACCGGACCGGCCGGGGCGCAGGTCAGCGCTGACGCGTTGAGGTGGCGCGACGCACGTGGCGTGTGACGCTGGACGGCCAGGGCGAAATGGACTCGACGTGAGCCGTGGGGCCGGGTGGACTGGCCCTATGACGACACCTCAAGAAGAGCTTCTGCCCGGCACCCGGCGTGCGCTGCTCCACCGGATCGCCGTGGCGCAGGCCGAAGGGCGGGCGCCGTCGCTTGTCGCTGCCGTCGTGAGGGACGGGCGGGCCGTGTGGCACGGGGCGCGGACCTCGGTCGACGGACATGGCCCGGACGAGAACGTGCAGTACCGGATCGGCTCGATCACCAAGACCTTCACCGCAGTCCTGGTGCTGCGATTGCGGGACGAGGGAGTGCTCGGCCTCGACGACCCGGTGGAGAGGCATCTGCCCGACACGGGCGTCGGCGAGCTCACGATCGCTCAACTGCTCGCCCACACGGGCGGACTGGCGGCCGAGACACCTGGTCCGTGGTGGGAACGGACTCCGGGCTCACTGCGGCCCGAACTCGCCGACGTCCTGGGTGACGGGGCCGCTGCCCATCCGGCCGGCCGCCGGTTCCATTACTCGAATCCCGGCTACACGGTGCTCGGAGCCCTCGTGGAACAGCTCCGCGAGGCGCCCTGGGAAGAGGTGCTGAGGCGCGAAGTCTTCGAACCTCTACAGCTTCGTCGCACGAGTACCCGCCCCCAGGCTCCGGCCGCGGGTGGCTGGGCAGTGCATCCGTGGGCCGACGTCATGCTGCCCGAGCCTGCCGAGGACTTCGGGCGGATGGCCTCAGCGGGCCAGCTCTGGTCCACCACGGGCGACCTCGCCCGGTTCGCCGTCTTTCTGGCGCGGGGCGACGAGCGGGTGCTGAGTGTTGAGACATTGCGCGAGATGGGGACGCCCGCAGCGCCGGCCGGACCGGCGGATCTGGCGGACGGCGCGTCTTACGGACTCGGACTGCAAATTCTGCACCGGGACGGACGGCTGCTCGTGGGCCACTCCGGCTCGGTCCCCGGCTTCCTGGCCACGCTCACTGTCGGCGTCGAGGACGACGTGGCCGCCGTCGTGCTCGCGAACTGCACGTCGGGCCTGCTGACGTCGCAGGTGGCGGCCGACCTTGTGCGAATCGTCGCCGAGGCCGAGCCGCGGATCCCAGAGCCGTGGCGTCCGCTGCGGGAGGTCGAGGATTCGGTCCTGGAGTTGGCGGGTCAGTGGTACTGGGGAACCAGCCCCGTCGCCCTGCGGGTGACAGCCGACGGACTCCTTTCCCTGGGGCCCTTGTCCGGCGGCGGTCGGCGCTCGCGGTTCCGGCCGAACGGGGACGGTACCTGGACCGGACTGGAGGGGTACTACGCCGGGGAACTCTTGCAGGCGGTGCGGCGGGGTGATGGGAGAGTGGATCACCTGGACCTTGGGTCCTTCGTATTCACGCGCCAGCCGTACGAGGAGGGCGTGGCAGTGCCCGGCGGCGTCGACCCGGCCGGGTGGCGGGGGATCGGCTAGGCGCCCGCAGCGGGGAGGCCCTGTTTCACGTGAAACAGGGCCTCCCCGCTGTAGCAACGCAGTTCTCCTGGAGCGGAGTTCTCAGAGCTGCAGCTTGAAACCCACGTGTGAGGCGACGAACCCGAGCCGTTCGTAGAAGCGGTGGGCGTCCGTGCGTGTGTTGTCGGAGGTCAGCTGCACCAACTGGCAGTTCTCCCGTCGGGATTCCTCGATCGCCCACTCGATGAACCGTGTGCCCAGGCCGCTTCCGCGCTCGTCGGCGTGCACGCGGACGCCCTCGACGATGGATCTGGTCGACCCCCGTCGGGACAGACCCGGGACGATCGTCAGCTGGAGGGTCCCGACCACGCGTCCCTCGCGGACGGCGACGACCAGGCGCTGGTTCGGGTCGGCGGTGAGTCGTTCGAGCGCGGCCAGGTAGGGGTCGAGGTCGTCCGGTGTCTCGCGCTGTGCACCCAGAACGTCGTCCGCGAGCATGGCGACGACCGCGGGAAGGTCCTCGGCGACGGCGGCCCGTATCTCAAGATCTCCCATGGTCGCCACTCTATGCAGGCAGGGTCACAGGTGCTTTGAGTGACTCCACGACCCTTACGAGTGGGGCCAGTTCCGGATTTCTGGCGGCCTCGTCGAGAGCTTCGCGCAGGGCGGCGTCGTTGGTCGGACGAGCTTCGGCGAGCAGCTCCAGGCCAGCGTCGGTGACGTTGGTGTAGATGCCGCGGCGGTCGGTGGGGCACAGGTAGCGCTCGAGCAGCCCGCGGTCCTCGAGACGGGTCACCAACCGGGTGGTCGCGCTCTGGCTGAGGACGACGGCGTCGGCCACCTGCTTCATCTGCAGATGCTCGCCGTCGCCCTCGTGTTGCCGGCTGAGCACGTCGAGCAGGGAGTACTCGCGCACGCTCAGGTCGTGGTGCGCCTGCAGTGCGCGTTCGATGTGGGCCTCGATCTTCCCGTGCAGCAGTGAGAGGGCGCACCAGCCCTGGGCGAGGGCGGTGAGCGCGGGGTCCGTCGCAGTCATGGCGTTTCTCCTCCGTCCCGTAACGGCTGACAACCAGGATAGAGCACCTCTGCAATTGCCCGTGCTTGCATGTAACCCGCGTGTGCAATTATTGTCGAAGGGCGTTAAGCGCTCCTGCAATCATCTGGGAAGGGTCACCACCTATGCCTCTCGCGCTTCTGGCCCTAGCGATCGGGGCCTTCGGAATCGGAACGACCGAGTTCGTGATCACGGGCTTGTTGCCCGAGATCGCAGACGACTTCGGAGTCTCCATCCCCACCGCCGGCTTCCTCGTGACCGGCTACGCGCTCGGGGTCCTGTTCGGCGCCCCGCTCATGACGGTCCTCGGCACGAAGGTCTCCCGCAAGCGGATGCTGATGCTCTTGATGGGCCTGTTCATCGTTGGCAACCTGCTCTCCGCGATCGCTCCGGTCTTCTCCGTGATGCTGATCGGCCGCGTGGTCGCCTCGCTCGCCCACGGCGCGTTCTTCGGCATCGGCTCGGTCGTCGCGGCCGACCTGGTCGCCCCCGACAAGAAGGCCGGGGCCATCGCGATGATGTTCACCGGTCTCACTGTCGCGAACGTGGTCGGCGTCCCCCTGGGCACCCTCGTCGGGCAGAACGTCGGATGGCGGGTCACATTCGCCGTCGTCGCCGCGCTAGGTGTCGTCGGGTTGGTCGGCATCGCCAGGCTGGTACCCGATGTGCCGCGGGCGCGGGGCGTGCGGCTGAGGCACGAACTGGCCGCTTTCAAGAACACTCAGGTGTTGCTCGCCATGGCGATGACCGTTCTCGGCTTCGGCGGGGTCTTCGCGGCCATCACCTACATCGCGCCGATGATGACGCATGTCGCCGGCTTCGCCGACGGTTCTGTCACCTGGCTGCTGGTCCTGTTCGGTCTTGGCATGGTAGGCGGCAACCTGATCGGCGGCAGGTACGCCGACCGGGCATTGATGCCCATGCTGTACGTCTCTCTGGGGGCTCTGGCCGTCGTCCTGGCGCTCTTCACGCTCACCGCCCACGACAAGGTGCTGGCGGCTGTCACGATCGCACTGATCGGTGCCCTGGGCTTCGCGACCGTCCCGCCGCTGCAGAAGCGTGTCCTGGACCAGGCACACGGCGCTCCCACATTGGCGTCGGCGGTGAATATCGGTGCATTCAACCTCGGCAACGCGCTGTCCGCCTGGCTGGGAGGCTTCGTGATCGCCGCGGGACTGGGCTACACCGCGCCGAACTGGGTCGGCGCCGCCCTGGCGGCGGGTGCGCTGCTGCTCGCCGTCGTCTCGGCCGCACTGGAGCGCCGGGACAGCGCCCGTGGCGGATCGGGGCACGTCGTCACCGGCAGCACCGTCGCCGAGCGGCAGAGGGCCGTCCGGCACTGAGCCCGTCCGATTCGCCGGGCCAGGACCGTCCCGGCGACCAGCCGAGCCCTCCGTGCATCTCCGGCTGCCTCATCACGCGTGCCCGCGCGCCGTCAGCCGGCCGCCACCGTCAGGGGAGCGAAACGGCGACGCCAGTCGCCCGGCAGCTCCGCGATTCCGTAGGTCATCACGGAGTTGAAGGCCACGGATTCCAGACCGTGCGCTTTCACCCAGTCCAGCAGTTCCTCGTGCCGGACGTCGATGTCGGTACGCAGTGGCCGATCCGTGCGGAAGGCGAGGGAGGCCAGAAGGGCTTTTGCTGTGTCCGTGTCCCGGGCGATCAGTGGGCCAACGACCTGGGTCTCCATATTGGGCCATGCGGCGGCGTAGCCGATGATCCTGCCGTCGTCCTCCGCGACCCGCAACTGGTCGGCGAACGCGGGAAGACGGGCGATCACATGCGTGCGATCTGCGCCGAACACCTCTTCGTCGAGTCGCAGAATCGATCTGAGGTCCTCGGCTGTGGCAGCACGGGTCACCACGCCTGAAGCCGGTTTCGTCGGAGTGAAGTGCCCGCACACCATTTCTGCCCGGCCTGTGGATGTGAAGCCCAGTTCCTCGTAGAGCGGACGCCCGTTGGGGGTGGCGTGCAAGGTGAGGGGGGTGGCGTCCATCAGAGACACGACATGCCGCATCAACCGCCGGCCGACACCTTGCCGGGCGTGTCGCTCAGCGACCAGCACCATGCCGATGGCACCGAGACGAGGCTGCCCGTGCGGCCCGTACTCGGTGACGACGCATGCGGCGATGAGGCCTCCTGCAGGATCGTCGACGCCGTAGCCCCGCCCGGCGGAAAGGAGAAAGCCCCACTTGTGCTCCTCTCGATGCCACCCCCGATCCTCCGACAAGTCGGCACAGGCGGTCAGATCGCGGTGCGTCAGACGGCGGATGGGCAGAGCGGCGAGAGAAGGAGTCGGCACGCAGGTCAGGCTGTCCGAACCGTGCGGTCGGCGTCCACCTGATTCCTCGGGGCGGGCGTGCTTTTGGCCATGCCATGGCCTACGGCACAGTGCGTCGACGAGCCGGCAGCGTTTCACGTGAAACAGACGATCAGAGGAACTGCCCCGTTTGCGGAACCTGGGCCGCGGGCGCAAGTGCGGCACCCGGGCCGAGCGCTGTCCGGCTGTCGGCTAGTACCTCAGCGGCGCGCTGAGCAGGTCTGCGGGCGCTGTGCGGAACGGCGAGGGCGGGCCGAGGAGCTCGTCCCCAGCAGGAGTTGACGAGCGAGTCGCGGACGCGGGCGGGACCGGGACATGGACCTCAGCCGAGGTCGGGGGCGTGCATGGCCCGGACGCCCTCGATGTTGCCGTCCAGATAGTGTCGCAGGGACAGCGGGACGAGGTGAACAGAAGCGATGCCGACCCGGGTGAACGGCACACGGACGATTTCGTACTCGCCCGCAGGCTCCTCCACCTCGGGCCCGTGCCGCAGCGCCGGGTCCATGGATTCCAGACGGCAGACGAAGAAGTGCTGCACTTTCACACCGGTCGCGCCGCCGTCCGCGCCGATGTGCTCGACGGTGTCGACGAAGCAGGGAACCACATCGGTGATCTTGGCGCCGAGCTCTTCGTGTACCTCCCGGTGCAGTGCGTCCACGACCGTCGCGTCGTCCGGCTCGACCCCGCCACCGGGCGTCACCCAGTAAGGATCGACACCGGGCTTGGTGCGCTTGATCAGGATCAGGTTGTCGCCGTCCAGGAGAACGGCTCGTGCGGTGCGCTTGACCACGGGTCGGACGGTCATGGGAGAAATGTGGCCCCGCTGGTTCCACGTGAAACATCGCGAGGAGTCACTGGTCGACCTCACCCCGTGACTTGGCTGTCCGCAGGGTCGGTATCGTGCGGCGGCTGCGCCCGCCGTCGGTCGTGTGCCCGCGCGACACGAGGCATGGCCGATGTCCCGGTGCGCACCGCCCGGACAGGCGTCCGTAGCGCGGCTCGTGCACCGCGACGATGTCACCGCGCGCGAGAGTGATCGCGCACGGATAGCGCTACAGGGCCGCCAGACAGGCTCCCACGGCCGCGCAGGCGAGGACTGCCCGGACACCGGGAACCGGCGAGCAGCGCGTGCTCCTCATCGCACGGCGGGGTGGCCTTGAGCAGGCCTCCTCACGGCCGGGCCGTACTGATGGCCGGGCCGTGGTGGCCTGCGGCCAGGCCCTCCAGAACCTCCTCGGAGTCGCCGAAAGCCGTACGTAGGGCGAACCCCCGACCGCCGTGGCCGGACAGCTCGGTGAGCGCGGGACGGGTCCGCTCGGCGGTGCACCCGGAGGCACCGGCAAGGTGCAGCGTCCATACGGGGGACTCTTCGTCGAGACCGGTCTCGGTGAGGAGTCGACAAGCCCCTGCCGCTACTGTGATGAAACGCTGACGCACAGTCAACTCGCCTTGTGAACACAGTTCTTCGCGCGCAGAACCGAGTCCGGTCCGAGCCACGAGGGGGAGGCTCGGACCGTCTGTCGCGTGCGGTCGGCGGGATCCGTGGCGGAGCCGCCCGCCGTCGGTGAAGGCGACGGGCCCGTCACGGGACAGGGCGTCCGCAAGCCACTCATCGCTCCGATTCCTCCAGCGCACGCAGTACATCCGCCACAAGGTCCTCGGGATCCTCAGCGCCGACGGACAGCCGGACAAACCCCTCCGGCACGGCGTCCCCGCCCCAGCGCCCGCGCCGTTCCGCGGTGGAGCGCAACCCGCCGAAGCTCGTCGCCTCGTCCACGAGCTGCAGAGCACCCAGGAAACGCTCGGCCCGCGCACGCGTGGCGAGCGTGAAGGAGACCACGCATCCATAACGCCGCATCTGCTGCGAGGCGACCCTGTGTGAGGGATCGCCGGGCAGCCCCGGATACCGCAGCCCGCTCACCTCGGGCCTACCCCGCAGCGCCTCGGCGACGGCCAGGGCGGTCGCGTTCTGCCGGTCGACGCGCATCTGCAGCGTGGCGATCGAGCGGTGCGCGAGCCAGGCTTCCATGGGACCGGGGATCGCCCCGACGATCTTGCGCCAACGCCGTACGGCCGCCATCGGCTCGCCGGCTCGCGAGGTGACATAGCCGAGGAGGATGTCGCCGTGACCCGTGAGCTGCTTGGTGCCGCTTGCCACCGAGAAGTCGGCGCCGAGTTCGAGCGGGCGTTGCCCGAGCGGGGTGGCGAGCGTGTTGTCCACGGCCACCAGCGCGCCATGCGCGTGTGCCGCATCGGCGAGCCTGCGGATGTCGCACACGTCGAGCCCCGGATTCGAGGGGGACTCGATCAACAACAGCTTCGCACCGTCGAGTACCTCGATCTGGCCGTCCGAGCCGGTCGGGGCCGTGCGCACCTCGATGCCGTACGCCTCCAACTGGGCGCGGGCCAGGGGCAGCGCCTGGTAACCGTCGCCCGGCAGCACGACAGCGTCCCCGGCTCGCAACTGAGAGAAGAGCACCGAGGAGATCGCGGCCATGCCGGAGGCGAAGACGAGTGTCTCGACGCCGTCCTGCCCCGGCGCCTCCAGTTCGCCGATGGCGTGCTCCAGGTGCGTCCAGGTCGGGTTCTCGTCACGGCCGTAGGTGTAGGGGCCCGTGGGGTCTCCCGGCAGGTGGAAGTGTGCCGCGAACACCGGCCCCGGCAGCGTGGGCTCGTACTTCACGGGCTCGGGCAGCCCAGCCCGCACCGCGCGCGTGCCGTCGCCGGAACCCGGGGAGATCCCCTCCTTCGAAGCGGAACCGCTCATGCCACCTGTCCTTCCACGTCCTCGCGCACGGAGGCGAGCAGACCGGCGCTCGCCTCCTCCACCATCTCAAGACACTCCTCGAAGCCGTCGCGGCCCCCGTAGTAGGGGTCGGGAACGTCGAGGTCGCCGACTGCCGCGGGGTCGTAGGAACGCAGCAGCCGAACCTTCGCCGCGTCCTTCTCGGTGGGTGCGAGGCGGCGCAGTGCCTTGAGATGACCGGAGTCCAGGGCGACCACCAGGTCGAGGCGGGCGAACCAGGACGACTCGAAGCGCCGAGCCGTGTGGTCGAGCGCGTACCCGTGCTCCTCCAGGACGGACTGAGCACGCGGGTCGGCCTGCTCGCCCTCGTGCCAGTCGCCCGTGCCGGCACTGTCGACCTCGACCAGCCCGTCGAGACCTTCGCTCTCCACCCGCGCGCGGAAGACCGACTCGGCGATCGGCGAGCGGCAGATGTTGCCGGTGCAGACGAAACAGACGCGGTAGGTCATCGCGGGCTCAGTCTTCGTCGGGCAGCATGACGTTGAGCGCCCAGGAGACGACGGAGATGATCAGGCCGCCGAGAACGGCGGTCCAGAAGCCTTCCACATGGAAACTCACGTCGAGCTTGTCGGCCAGCCATGAAGTGAGCAGCAGCATCAGGGCGTTGACCACCAGGGTGATCAGGCCGAGCGTAAGTATGAACAGGGGGAAGGTCAGCACCTTGACCACCGGCTTGACCAGGAAGTTCACCAGGCCGAAGAGCAGTGCGACGATGAGGAGGGTGCCGATCTTCTTGCCCGTGCTGTCACCGGTCAGGGTGATCTTGTCGAGCAGCCAGACGGCGACCGCCAGGGCACCTGCGTTGGCGATCGTCTTGACTACGAAATTCTTCATGTGTCTGATCGTGGCAGAGAGATCACCAATGAGCACCGGACGAGAGCGGACAAGGTCGATGAAGGCATTCCGGTTGGATGAACTGGAGGCGGAGAGAGCCGCCAATGACGGTGCGTACCTGCAGTTTCTGCGCGAACGGAACATGTCCGTCGGCCTGTACGCGCTCGATGCCGGCACCCATGATCCACAGAACCCGCACAGCCAGGACGAGGTGTACTTCGTGGTGAGCGGGCGGGCCTCGATCACCGTCGGCCTGGAGACCACCCAGGTGGCCCGCGGGAGCGTGGTGTACGTCCCGGCCGGCGTCGCCCACAAGTTCCATCACATCAGCGAGGATCTGCGGGTCCTGGTGGTGTTCTCGCCGCCCGAGGGCTGAGCGTCTCCGTCTTGCTGCCGACGTGCGGCCTCGGGGTTCCCTAGGGGTTCGATCAGGGGAGGACAAGGGGTGCGAGGTCTCCGTCACAGCCGCCTTCGGACCTAGCATCGACGCAGGACATCGAAATGATCCGGCGCGGCACAAGCGCCGGAAGTCGATCGTAGAGGATGAGGACGAGGGCGATGCAAGAGATCTTCACGGGACTGCCGTGGTGGGTGAAGTGGGTCGCGGTGCCGGTCATCGCGCTGGTCGTGTTCGGCGGGTTGATAGCCAGCGTCGTCGGCTTCGTGATCGGCCTGCTCTTCAAGCTTCTGGTCTTCGTGGCGCTGGTCGGTGGACTGATCTACGTCGTACGGAAGTTCACGTCGAGTTCGTCGTCGGGCGGCAAGTGGTGACGCGCGGCGGCCGGTGAGTCCCGCCGGAGACCGGTGATCGGTAACAGGAATCACCGGTTCCCTCGGCCGGGGGAAGTTTTCCCACAGCCCGTCTGCAAGTGGTGGCAGAAGGTTAAAGTCCGGAATTCGACGCGGGGACGACACCCCGCGAGCGGCGTACGCCCCTCCCGTGTTCCCCCGCACGGACCGCCCCCTCGCGCTTCGGGAGTGCCCCCCTTGTCCACCGTCGACACCGCAACCGCAGGACCGTACGCATCCCTCACCCCGCCACGTTCTCTCGCGCCCCCGCTCCAGCGGCCACCGAGCCCCGCTGTTCCCCAGCAGCCGAACCCGGCGGCCACCCTGATCGGCTCCGTACAGCGCGCCATGCGGCTGCTGGAGACCGTTGCGGAGCACGAGTTCGGAGCCCCGGCGAAGCAACTGGCCCGTGAGACGGGCCTCGCCCTGCCCACGGCCTACCACCTGTTGCGCACCCTCGTGCACGAGGGCTATCTACGCCGGGACAAAGGGCTGTTCTTCCTCGGTGAGGCCGCGGAGCGGCTCGGCAGCAGCGGGGCCGCGCAGAAACGTCGCAGCACTGTTGCCGACATGCTCGCCCGGTGGCGTGATTCGATCGGTGTCCCCTTGTACTACGCGCGGTACCGGGACGGCGAGATCGAGGTCATGTGCGTCTCCGACACCCCGGGCAACCCAGCCGTGGAGGAATGGGCCGACTTCCGCGAGACGGGACACGCGCACGCCATCGGCCAGTGTCTGCTCTCCCAACTGGACGAGGACGCGCGCCGGGACCACCTCCACCGCTACCCGGCGCAGTCGATCACTCCGTACACCGTGCGTGACAACCACACTCTGCTGCGGCGCCTGGAACGGATGCCGCGCATGGAATCGGTCGTCGAACGACAGGAGTACGCACTGGGTGCCGTGTGTGCGGCGATTCCGATCACTGTGGGGACCACGGCGGCGACGATCGCGCTGTCGCTGCCCGCTCACCACGCTGACCGGCTGCACGCCGCGGCCCGGCAGCTGCAGCACGAGGTCGGACGCCTGCTGGGTTCCCTTGCGATCTCTATCAGTATCTGAAAACTCACTTCTTGTGATCTGTTGTGTACGTTCAGCAAGATGCCTGCAGTGTCAGAAGGTTCATTCCCGGCCAATCGACGGCAAATGACAGGTTAGGCGATGCGTGAGTCCGTGCAGGCAGTACAGGCAGAGGTCATGATGAGCTTCCTCGTCTCCGAGGAGCTCTCCTTCCGCATCCCGGTGGAGCTGGGCTACGAGTCGTGCGATCCCTATGCGGTGCGGCTCACCTTCCACTTGCCTGGTGACGCCCCGGTGACCTGGGCGTTCGGTCGAGAGTTGCTCATCGACGGAGTGGGCAGGCCGTGCGGCGAGGGCGACGTCCGCGTCTCGCCCGTGGATCCCGACGTGCTCGGAGAGGTCCTGATCCGGCTTCAGGTGTGCGGGGAACAGGCTGTGTTCCGCTCCTCGGCGGCCCCTTTGGTGGCATTCCTCGATCGCACCGACAAGCTGGTGCCTCTCGGTCAGGAGGGTGCGCTCGCCGATTTCGACGCACATCTGGACAAGGCCCTGGACCGCATCCTCGCGGAGGAGCAGAGCGCGGGCTGACGAGGCGACAGTGAGCGGCGGCGGAAAGCCTCGTCATGGGGCAGGGGGGCGCAGGAACGCTTCTTCATCGGTTCATCCGCCCACCCGCCCATAGGCCCGTTGGTCGGCTCGAACGGCTGGTCGCGCGCACGACGCCCCTATGGATGCCGGGTGTCGTGCAGCAGGGTCAGTGCTTGCGGCGCCTGCCTCGGCCGCTCCGGGCCGGAGTGGTATGCGGTGCCGCTTCCACGGGAGCCGCCGAACCGACCTGATCCACCGAACCGATCCGATCCGACGGAGCCGCCGGACGCGCCCGACCCGCCGGAGCCGGCACGGCCGCCGTGCCGGCTCCCGGACGGTCGGCGGAGACCACGAGGGCGGCCAGGAGCGTTGTGACCGGCACAGAGGCCACCAGGCCGATCGATCCCACCAGCGTGCGCACGATCTCCTCCGCCACCAGCTCACTGTTGGCGACGGCGCCCACGCTGCTCTGCGCGATCGAGAAGAGCAGCAGCAGGGGCAGGGCGGCACCGGCGTAGGCGAGGACGAGTGTGTTGACCACTGAGGCGATGTGGTCACGTCCGATTCGGATGCCGGCCCGGTAGAGCCCTCGTCGGCCCATCGACGGGTTGGCTTCATGCAGCTCCCATACCGCTGACGTCTGGGTGACCGTCACGTCGTCGAGGACGCCGAGCGAGCCGATGATGATGCCGGCGAGCAGAAGACCGCTCATGTCGATCGACGGATACAGGCCGTGGATCAGGCCTGTGTTGTCGTCCGTGTTGCCTGTCAACGCAGCCCAGTCGATGAACAGCGAACCGAGGACGCCGATGAGCAGCAGTGAGACGAGCGTTCCGAGTACCGCGACGGAGGTGCGGGCCGACAGGCCGTGACACAGATAGAGCGCGATCAGCATGATGGCGCTGGATCCCACCACTGCCACGACCAACGGGTTCGAGCCCTGCAGGATCGCCGGCAGGACGAAGAAGTTCAGCACCAGGAAACTGATGGCCAACGCGACCAGCGCCATCACACCCCGAAGCCGCCCGACGACCACGACGGCGACCGCGAAGATGCCGGCCAGCAAGGACATCGGGATGCGGCGATTCACGTCGGTGACCGAGTACTGAAGATCCTTCGGCGCAGAGGGCTCGTAGGCGACCACCACCTTCTCGCCCTGGTCCAACTGCCGTGTCTGGTCCGGCTGGATGATCTCTGTGAACGTACGGCCCTTGTCGTCGCCGGTGTCCACCCGGATCGTGGCTTTCTTGCAGGTGCCCTTCGCCTGCTGCTGCGCCGAGGAGCCCTCGGCCGTGGAGGTGTCTCCGGTCGGAGTGTCGCCGGAGGCGTTCACCGAGGCGCAGCTCACGCTCACGACCTTGCTGACCGTGGCCTGCTGGGTCTGCCGGTCGAAGCCGACCCCGGTGCGTTCGTGCGCCGGGGCACCGCCGGGCCACAGCACCACGAGCCCGACCAGCACCGCGGCGCCGAACGGGATGAGGATGGCCGCGATGACCTTGCGCAGGTGCTGGGAGACGGGGGCGGCCGGACCGTGACTGTGGCTGTGGCCGTGAGGATGCCCTTGACCCTCGCCGTGACCGGGCCGAGGCCCCTCGCCGTGGCCGGACCCGCGCCCGTCGCGGTGGCGGTGCCCCTCGCCGTGACCGCCGGACCCGGCCCAGTCCTCGACTTCAGGGCCGGGGGCTGGGCCTGTTCCGGGGCGAGGACCGTAGCCGTGCCCGTGTTGGCCGCCCTCCTGGAGGCCGCTGCTGCCGTGCCCGTGCCCGTACTCGTACCTGTTCCCCTGTGCTTGCCTTGGGCCCGCGACGGTCTCAGGGCCGGTGCCGGGCCCCTGACCGCTGGGCGTCCGACCTCGTGCCAGGCCGCCCAGGCCTCCCGCATACCCGGACTCCTGTTCCGAGTCGCGTCCCTGGGCGTACCCGGGATGGCGAGGAGTCCCATGCTCGTGACCACCACGGCCGAAGTCCCGATCGTCTTCGGGGCCACCTTCGGAGACGCCTCTGGGGCTGTTGGCGGGGCCGTTTCCGGCACCCTGCCGACGGGGCGGCTCGGACGGAAGCGAGGGGTGGGGTGTCCTGGTCACCGACCGATCATCGCAAGAACGGCAGGGGCCCTCTGTTCACCGCGCCCGAATTGACGCTAGCGTGGAGGCACTTTTGCACACGCGGGAGCTCGGAGCACCGGGCTGAGAGGGCGCTGACCTCCGTCTTCGCGATGTTTCACGTGGAACGTCTCTCACATCGAGTGATGTTTCACATGAAACGTCGGCAGACGGTAGCTGCTGCGTCGACCGCTGAACCTGTTACCGGGTAATGCCGGCGTAGGGAGTAGGTCTCATGACCAACAAGGACGCACGCACGCCTGCCTCCATGCAGAACGCGACCAGCGAGAACGCGGTCAGTGAGAACGCGATGGATGAGACCGCGGTGGATGAGACCGCACTCATCGGGAACGCGAACACGGTCCGAGGGAACGCGGTCGAAGGGAACAACGCCGAGACCAGGAAGTCCATCGGCTGGCACAAGGGGTATATCGAGGGCGTTCGCGCCGATCTCCGGGTGCCGGTCCGGCAGGTGCACCTCACCAACGGGCAGTCGGTCACTCTGTACGACACCTCCGGCCCGTACACCGATCCGCACGTCGAGACCGATGTCCGCAGGGGCCTTTCGCCGCTGCGGGAGAGCTGGATCATCGCGCGCGGAGACACCGAGGAATACGCGGGCCGTCCGGTCCGCCCGGAGGACGACGGCATCAAGCACACCTCGCCGCGCGGTGGCCTGCGCAACCTCGATGCCGTCTTTCCTGGTCGGCCCCGGCTGCCGCGCCGCGGCCGGGACGGCAAGGCGGTCACCCAGCTCGCGTATGCGCGTCAAGGGGAGATCACACCCGAGATGGAGTTCGTGGCCATCCGAGAGAACGTTTCTCCCGAAGTGGTCCGCGAGGAGATCGCAGCCGGTCGTGCCGTGCTGCCGGCCAACGTCAATCACCCGGAGATCGAACCGATGATCATCGGCAAGCGGTTCCTGGTGAAGGTCAACGCCAACATCGGCAACTCGGCTGTGACGTCCTCCATCGAGGAGGAGGTCGAGAAGATGACCTGGGCGACCCGGTGGGGCGCCGACACGGTCATGGACCTGTCCACCGGACGCAACATCCACACCACCCGAGAGTGGGTGCTGCGCAACTCCCCCGTTCCTATCGGCACCGTGCCGCTGTACCAGGCACTGGAGAAGGTCGACGGCCGCGCCGAGGAGCTGACCTGGGAGATCTACAAGGACACGGTCGTCGAGCAGGCCGAACAGGGCGTCGACTACATGACGGTCCACGCCGGCGTCCGGCTTCCGTACGTCCCGCTCACCGCCAACCGTAAGACCGGAATCGTGTCGCGCGGAGGCTCCATCATGGCGGCCTGGTGCCTGGCGCACCACAAAGAGTCTTTCCTCTATGAGAACTTCGAGGAACTCTGCGAGATCCTCGCCGCCTATGACGTCACCTACTCGCTCGGCGACGGCCTGCGGCCGGGCTCGATCGCGGACGCCAACGACGCGGCCCAGTTCGCGGAGTTGAGGACGCTCGGGGAACTCAACACGGTCGCCAAGCGTTTCAATGTACAGACCATGATCGAAGGCCCGGGACATGTCCCGATGCACAAGATCAAGGAGAACATCGACCTTCAGCAGGAGATCTGTGATGAAGCTCCGTTCTATACGCTCGGCCCGCTGACGACCGACGTCGCGCCTGCGTACGACCACATCACCTCCGGCATCGGCGCCGCGATGATCGCCTGGTGGGGCACGGCCATGCTCTGCTACGTCACGCCCAAGGAGCACCTGGGGCTTCCCAACCGTGACGACGTCAAGACCGGCGTCATCACCTACAAGATCGCCGCCCACGCAGCCGACCTCGCCAAGGGGCACCCCGGCGCGCAGGAGTGGGACGACGCGCTGTCCGACGCGCGATTCGAGTTCCGCTGGGAAGACCAGTTCAACCTCGCTCTCGACCCGGATACGGCACGGGAGTTCCACGACGAGACGCTGCCGGCCGAGCCCGCGAAGACGGCCCATTTCTGCTCGATGTGCGGGCCGAAGTTCTGCTCGATGAAGATCAGTCAGAGCATCACCGAGCGGTTCGGCGGTGGGGCGGCCGAGGGCGCGTCGGCGGACGAGATCGCTGAGGGCATGCTCGAGAAATCGAAGGAGTTCGCCGCGAGCGGGAATCGGGTGTACCTGCCGCTGGCCGACTGAACAGCCGTTCCCCATCGGCGCTGCCGGCTCGGGCTCGACCCCAGCGCGGCGCCGATGGGGGACAGACAGGGGCGACCGATGGAGGGACCGGTGGGGGACCGGTGGAATGGCGGCCGGCCGACGGGCCGAAGCGAAGTTTCGCAGCAGCACCGGCAGAGGTCCTGCGGAGCCGGCAGGAGGTGTGGCGGGAGGGTGGGTCGGAGGGTCGTCAGGGCGGGCGCCGAATCGGGAGAAGACGTTCTTGTCTGTTCGGTTGAAGTCGGACGTCGAGTCGGCAGACTTGCCCCTATGACAGCGCGATCCATGAGCAAGGGCGCCAATCTCCCGGTCGACTCACCGGATGTCCGGGCCGAACTCAGTTGGGCCGAGGACGCAGGCGGACCGGACATCGACGTCTCGGCGCTGCTGTTGACCGACGGCGGGCGGGTTCGGGACGACGGGGACTTCGTGTTCTACAACCAGCCGCTTCACGCATCCGGCGCCGTGAGGCACGTCGGCAAGCGTCGCGACGGCGGCGTCATGACCGACGCCGTCCACGTCGACCTCCGCTCGCTGGAGGGCGCGATCACTCGGGTGGTGCTGTGCGCGTCCGCCGATGGTGGCGCCTTCGGGCAGGTGGCCGGTCTGACGCTGCGACTGTTCGGCACGGGCGGTCGGTCCGAGCTGGCACGCTTCGAGATGCAGGCCGACACGGAGAGGGCCTTCATCGGGGGCGAGCTGTATCTGCGCGAAGGGCGCTGGAAGTTCCGGGCAGTCGGCCAGGGGTACGCCTCCGGACTGGCGGGGCTGGCCACCGACTTCGGGATCACGGTCGACGAGGAACCGGAGGAGGCGACCGCGGCGACCGTTCCGCCTGCTCCGCCTGCTCCGCCTGCTCCGCCTGCTCCTCTTGTTCCGCCCGTTGAGCCTGGGTCGTCCAGGCCCGCCCACGCAGACGGACCACCGCCCAGCCGTCCGGACTCGCCTCTGACTGTTGTCCCAGCCACGCCCCGGACCGCTCCTTCGGCCGGCCGTCCGGAATCGGCTCCCACCGACCGGGCTTCGGGGCCGCGTCTGACGAAGGGCGAGGAGCGGCTCCCTGTCGATATGCGCAAGCGGCTGTCGCTGAGGAAGGAGCAGGTAGCCGTCAGCCTGAACAAGCGCGGCGTGGCCGGGATCAGCGCGCGCATCCTGCTCGTTCTCGACGCCTCCGGGTCCATGTCGTTCCTGTACTCCAAGGGCGTGGTGGCGGACGTCGTGGAACGGATGGCAGCCGTGGCGGCGCAGCTCGACGACGACGGGGAGATGCAGGCCTGGACGTTCGCCAGCGAGGCGGCTCGTCTTCCCGACCTGCGGCTCGGCGAACTTCCCGAGTGGCTGAGGCTGCATGTGCGTGTGGGCGAGATGAGTCTGTTCCGCCGGTCCAGGAAACCTCGTAAGGGGATGGAGCCGGGACAGGTCGACATGCGCACGGTCGGCATCCAGAACGAGGAACAGAAGGCGATCGCCCAGGTCAGAGCCTATGTTCGGGAAAATCCCGCCGATGCTCCGACCTTGGTCCTGTTCTTCTCCGACGGAGGGGTGTACCGCGATGCAGCCATCGAGCGGGAGCTGCGGGAGGCGGTCGAGGAACCCGTCTTCTGGCAGTTCGTGGGGCTGGGGAGGTCCAACTACGGGGTGTTGGAGCGGTTCGACACTTTGCCCGGGCGGCGCGTCGACAACGTGGGCTTCTTCGCTGTGGACGACATCAGCACCGTCCCGGATCAGGAGCTCTACGACCGGCTTCTTTCCGAGTTCCCCGACTGGATCAAGGCGGCGACCCGGGCCGGCATCCTCTGACGGGTCCGGTGGGTCCGGTGGGTCTGACGGGGCAGTGGGTCCGGTGGGGTGGCGGGGTGGCGGAAGCAGGGTGTCCGCCTCTGCGGTGCGTTGCTTGGGCCGGCGCAGACTGAGCGCCGGGATCGTCCCCGGTCGGTCGGCAGGCACTGCTGGACATCGCTGGACCTCGCTGGGCTTCGGCCAGAACCGTCTGGTGTCGAGCACGCCGAACTACCCACAGGGCAACATGACAGCCCACACCGAGGGATCCGGGCCTGTACGGTCAAAGCCGATGCGGCCCGGACCTCACGTGGCCCGGAGACCCGATGTGGCCCCGAGACCGATGTGGTCCGGGACCCGATGTGGCCAGTGTGCCCCGCCGTGTGCCGCGGCGGTGCCTATTCCGGGTGGTGTTCCGGGCCGCCGAATTCGGGGCTGGTGTAGTCCGGGCTGCTGAAGCTCGGCCGCGGGCCGGTCGAGCGGCCGTCGTCGGGGCTGCTGAATCCCGGGCGGCCGTAGCCGATTTTCGGGAGTCGGCCGGTGGGAGCCGGAGGGGCCGGTTCGGTGTGCAGGGCGGCCGCCGGGCCGGGGTCGGCGAGGGCCTCCCGGAGGAACGGCAGGATGCCGCGTTCCAGCAGGGCTTCCCGCCAGGCGTCCTTGGCCTGGATGACCTCCTCGTTCTGTTCGCCGTACGGTTCGGCCTCCAGCGAGGGCCGGTTGCGCAGGGCGGTGAGCAGCAGCGCGACGGTGGCGACCAGGATCGCGGCGGCGGCCACGGTGCCGAACGCCCAGCCGGCCGCGACCATGGTCCGCGCGAACGCCTGTTCGGGGGCGAGCGCTCTGAGGGTGTAGCCGACGAGCAGGAAGATCACCGCGGCGGTCCCGGCGAGCACGGGGGTGAGGACGGCGGCGACGGCACCCGCCCCCGCGGCCTCGGCGGCCTGAGCCGCCTCACCCATGGTGGTGGCGAGGCCCGTCGTGGCGACGTCCGGTTCGGCGGAGCCGGACTCGGGTGCGGTCGTCGCGGTGGGCGGTGCGGGGTGGCGCAGTTCCTCGCGGACCTTCACGTAGTGCTGGTACTCGGCCGCCGCGGCCACCGTGATGAGCGCGGAGGCGTTGAGCGCCATGGTGCGCAGTTGTTCGGAGTTGAGCCGCTGTCCCACAGCGATGAGGTCCGGGTGGTGTGGTGCGGAGCGCAGCACCTCGTCGAGGATCCGCTCGTACTCCTGGCGGTCCTCGCTGTGCAGGTGCTGCGGAACGCTGTTCATGTGCATCCCCCGATGCTCCGTAGGGCTTGGGGCTCGCATGCCAACGAGCCGTCGGGCAGAAACGGAGGGGAGCCTGCTACGGATAAGCCGATGGTAGAGCGGCGACGGCATGCGGTGACAGGGGGTTTGCCGAAATTGGACTCCGGCCTGTGATGCCGCCGGCGGTCCGGAAACGGGGCTGAGCCCGCCCGGGGCAGGCCTGGAGAAGACCCGGGAAAGGCCCGGGCAGGCCCTGGGAAAGCCTCCGGGACCGTACCCGGAAGTCCCCCGGAACGCTCAGCTCTCCAGGGGAAGTTGCTGAACCAGGAGCTTTCCGGCCATCGTCACGCCGCCGTCCATCGCGATGGCCAGCCCGTCCGCGTAGACGTGCGGGCCCGCGACATGCGGGCCGTCGTTGTCCTCGTCCTCCTCGGAGCCGACTTCGCCCAGGAGATAGGGAATCGGGCTGTGGCCGTGAACGATGCGGGTGCCGCCGTACGTATCGAGCAGGGAACGGACGGCGTCGGCACCTCCCTCGTCGCGGAAGGAGAAGCGCTTGGTGAACTTACGGAAGAGGTCCCAGACCTCGTCCGCGTCGTTGCGTGTGATCGTCTCGCGGACGGTGTCGTTGACGGCCTCGATCGAGTCGCCGTAGTCGAGGTAGGCGGTGGTGTCGGAGTGGACGAGCAGGTGACCGTCGACCTCCTCGACGGCGTCGAGCCGGGCCATCCACTGCAGGTGGTGATCCTGGAGACGGTCCATGTCGTACTTCTGGCCGCCGTTGAGCAGCCAGGCCGCCTGGAAGGTGGCGGTGCCCGCGCCGGAGTTGACGGGGGTGTCGCCGAAGCGCTTGGCACCGAGGAGCAGCAGTTCGTGGTTGCCCATGAGGGCCTTGCAGTACCCGCCGGCCGCGGCGGCCTCGGCGGACAGCCGCATGACGAGGTCGATGACGCCGATGCCGTCCGGACCGCGGTCGGTGAAGTCGCCGAGGAACCACAGCCGGGCGGTGCCCGCGCACCAGTTGCCGGAGTCGTCGATCAGGCCCTTCTCCTGCAGTGCGGCCACCAGCTCGTCGAGATAGCCGTGCACGTCGCCGACGACGAAGAGCGGGCCCGGGCCGGTCGCGGGCAGCGGAGCCTGCACGGTCGCCGGGTCCACGACCACCTGGAGGGTGTCGCCGCGGCGGTTGATGACGGGCAGGTCGCGCTGGGTGGGCGTGTAGCCGTCGGGGTGCTCCAGCGGCTCATCGAGGGGCGGCGCCGCATCGCCGGGCAGTGTGCCGTGGTCGAACGGACCGGTCTCGTTGACGTACGCGGGCACCCGGAAGTCGCGCAACGTCGCCGTCCGCTCCACCTCGGGTCCCTGACCGGCCCCCTGAGTCATCAGACCCCTCCACCATCGCGCCGCAGCTGCACCCTGCGGGCTGCTTGGTCGCAGCGGCCCGCGGTGCCGTGCGCCCATCATAGGAATGCGGATCGTGCCGTGTGATGACCCAGGGGTGGTGAATCGGAGCAAGGCTCCAGTTCGTCGCGGCTTTCGCCCCGATTGGGCCGGTCTTCGGCAACACGGACTCACGCGCTGTGCTCTGTGCCCACACTCGCGTACCAGCTCCGCGGTCGGCTCCTCGGTCCGCTCCGCGGGCCGGGGCGGAAATCCGTTTCGGGCGGGGTGGGGTGATTCCGGCTGCGGGAAGGGAAACGCCTCTCGCGGGCCGTGCCCGGTCTCGGGCGGCCGCGGAGTGCGGTCCACGGCGCTCGCGAGGGGACGCCGAGGCCGCCGACCACGGAACCGGAGGACGGCGTTCCCCACCGTCCTGGTGATCGGCCCACGCCGTCGGCGGCCGTGCGGCAAGCCTCAGGGAAATCGCCCATACGTGCCTTCCGCTCAACTGCGTTGACGAGCGCCGAAGCGCCCCCATACGGACCGGCCGGCGTCCCCATGCGGACCGGCCGGCGCCGACCGGCGTCCACTCGCCCGAACGGCCGCCGCAGTCCCGCTCCCGTGAGGACGGGCGGTGGGACTGCGGCGGCTCGGACTACTTCCCCTCCGGGGCCCTCGGCGGGCTGACCGTCGTGCGTGGGGGGCGGCGCTGGGACGAGGTCCGCACCATCAGTTCGGTCGGTATCACCTGCTCGACCGGTCCGTCCGCGTGCACACCCTCGATCGCGTCGATGAGCAGTTGGACGACCGCTGTTCCGATGCGGCGCGGCTTCAGAGAGAGGGTCGTCACGGGCGGCTCGGTGTTGGCGTACACCGTGGACTCGCTGCAGCAGACGATCAGCAGGTCCTCCGGCACCCGCAGCCCGTACCGGCGGGCTGCCGCGAGCAGGTCCGTGCCGTTGGGGTCGAACAGGCCGTAGACGGCGTCGGGCCGGTCGGGGCGCGCCAGCAGCCGGTCGGCGGCGACGGCGCCGGCGCAGGGGTCGTGCGCGGGGTAGGCCTCGTAGACGGGGTCCTGGCCCACGCGCTCGCACCACCGCAGATACGCGCTGGTCGACAGGTGTGTGTACGTGTCGGTCGTGGTGCCGGTGAGCAGGCCGATGCGGCGGGCGCCGGCGTCGGCCAAGTGGTCGAGGATGTCGAGGACGGCGGTCTCGTGGTCGTTGTCCACCCAGGCGGTGACCGGGAGAGCACCGGCCGGGCGGCCGTCGGAGACGACCGGTAAGCCCTGCCGGACCAGCTCGCTGACCACCGGATCCTGGTCGGAGGGATCGATGACGACCGTGCCGTCCAGGGCGACGTTCGACCACACGTCGTGGCGCGAGGTCGCCGGGAGGATGACGAGCGCGTAGCCGCGGGCCAGCGCGGCCGAGGTCGCGGCGCGCGCCATTTCCGCGAAGTACGCGAATTCGGTGAAAGTGAAAGGTTCATCCCCGTACGTGGTCACGGTCAGGCCGATCAGTCCTGACTTGCCGGTACGAAGGGTTCGGGCGGCCGCGGAGGGGCGGTAGCCCAATCGGTCGGCGACCTCGCGGACATGGCGTCGGGTGGCGTCGGGGAGCCTGCCCTTGCCGTTGAGGGCGTCGGAGACGGTCGTGATGGAGACTCCGGCGGCGGCGGCCACGTCCCTGATGCCCGCCCGGCCCGGCCGGTTGCCTCGGCGTGAGGTTTCCGCGCGGCTCACCTGGTGCTTCCCTGCTGCTGTCATGGCGAGCCGATAGTAGGGCTCATCAGGTGGGGTAGGGCGGACGCATATGCACGCGTTGACAGGCACGTTTCTGCAAGGCTTTCAGGGGTCAAAGCCCTTGGAAACAAAGCTGATTGGTTGCTCCCATGCCAGGACGTGACGTGTCTACACGCATGAGCCTGCCAAGACGCGGATGTTTCGAAGAGGTCTCAACTCACCTGCACGAGGGATGCGCGCCACGGAGTGAGCCACCGGCGCGTAGATATATGTAGAGCGCGCCCCCGGCGAGTACGCCTTCGGGTGCCTTCATCCGCATAAGTCGGAGACGTCCCTCAGTTCCGGACGAGGCCTCCGGTCGACAGCGTGTACGCACCCTGTACGCACCCGGGCCGAATCCTCATAAGGTGAGCAGTATTGAAGCCGGTGGTGGTCATGAGGAGGACTGCGGTGAGCGAGACGAGCCCCAAGCTGCGCGCCGAGCTGGAGGGGGTCCCCACCTACAAGCCGGGCAGGCCGGCGATGGTCGGCGGCCCCGTGGCCTACAAACTGTCGTCCAACGAGAACCCCTATCCCCCGCTGCCGGGCGTGATGGAGTCCGTGACGGCCGCGGCCGCCTCCTTCAACCGTTACCCCGACCTCGCCTGTACGGGCCTGGTGAGCGAGCTCGCCGAGCGCTTCGGGGTCCCCGCCTCGCACCTGGCCACGGGCACCGGTTCCGTCGGCGTCGCCCAGCAGCTCGTGCAGGCGACCGCGGGCCCCGGCGACGAGGTGATGTACGCCTGGCGGTCCTTCGAGGCGTATCCGATCATCACGCAGATCAGCGGCGCAAAGGCCGTGCAGGTGCCGCTGACGCCGGGCGACGTGCATGATCTGGACGCGATGGCCGACGCGATCACCGACCGGACCCGGTTGATCTTCGTCTGCAACCCCAACAACCCCACAGGCACCGTCGTGAAGCGGGCCGAGCTGGAGCGGTTCCTCGACCGCGTGCCGGGTGACGTGCTGGTCGTGCTCGACGAGGCATACCGGGAGTTCATCCGGGACCCCGAGGTGCCCGACGGCGTCGAGCTGTACCGCAACCGGCACAACGTGTGCGTCCTGCGGACCTTCTCCAAGGCATACGGCCTCGCGGGGCTGCGCGTCGGCTTCGCCATCGCCCACGAGCCGGTGGCAGAGGCGCTGCGCAAGACGGCGGTGCCGTTCGGGGTGAGCCAGCTGGCACAGGAGGCAGCGATCGCCTCGCTGCGTGCCGAGGACGCGCTGCTCGGCCGGGTCGGCTCCCTGGTGTGCGAGCGGCTGCGCGTGGTCGAGGGCCTGCGTGCGCAGGGCTGGACGGTGCCCGAGACGCAGGCCAACTTCGTGTGGCTGCGGCTCGGCGAGCACACGGTCCCCTTCGCGGGGGCGTGCGAACAGGCCGGCGTCGTGGTGCGGCCGTTCCCGGGCGAGGGTGTGCGGGTGACGGTCGGGGAGAATGAGGCGAACGACATCTTCCTCAAGGTGGCGGAAGGGTTCCGCAGGGATCTGTAGACGACCGTCATGAGCTGTGGGCGCCTTGGTTTCACGTGGAACCAAGGCGCCTTTCGCATGCCAAGGGGCCGACTGGTCCAACGCCCCTTGGGTCTGTCGGTCCGGATCAGGGACCCCCCTCCTCTTCGGTGCCGAACGGGTATGCGGCATACTTGCTTGTGAATGTGAACGCTTTCACAAGCGTGATCCACGAGTGTGAGGTTAGGAGTGACGACGTGGACCTGGCTCTGGCGCCGGAAACACTGGCGCGCTGGCAGTTCGGCATCACCACCGTCTACCACTTCCTCTTCGTTCCTCTGACGATCTCCCTCGCGGCCCTCACCGCCGGGTTGCAGACCGCCTGGGTGCGGACGGAGAACGAGAAGTACCTGAGGGCGACGAAGTTCTGGGGCAAGCTCTTCCTGATCAACATCGCGATGGGCGTGGTCACCGGCATCGTGCAGGAGTTCCAGTTCGGCATGAACTGGTCGGACTACTCGCGTTTCGTCGGCGACGTGTTCGGTGCGCCACTGGCCTTCGAGGCCCTGATCGCCTTCTTCTTCGAGTCCACCTTCATCGGTCTGTGGATCTTCGGCTGGGACAAGTTGCCGAAGAAGATCCACCTGGCCTGCATCTGGATGGTCTCGATCGGCACGATCCTGTCGGCCTACTTCATCCTCGCGGCCAACTCATGGATGCAGCACCCGGTCGGCTACCGGATCAACAAGGAGAAGGGCCGGGCCGAGCTCACCGACTTCTTGGCCGTGCTGACCCAGAACACCGCGCTCAGCCAGGTCTTCCACACCCTGTCCGCCGCTTTCCTCACCGGTGGCGCCTTCATGGTCGGCATCGCCGCCTTCCACCTGTACCGCAAGAAGCACATCCCCGTGATGAAGACCTCGCTGCGGCTGGGCCTGGTCACGGTGGTCATCGCCGGTCTGCTCACCGCCGTCAGCGGGGATGTGCTCGGCAAGGTCATGTTCAAGCAGCAGCCGATGAAGATGGCTG
The DNA here is from genome assembly GCF_014649655.1 of Streptomyces humidus. Taxonomy (GTDB): domain Bacteria; phylum Actinomycetota; class Actinomycetes; order Streptomycetales; family Streptomycetaceae; genus Streptomyces; species Streptomyces humidus. Next base: position 246,808 of record NZ_BMTL01000004.1, read on the forward strand.
CGGCCGAGGCGCTGTGGGACGGCCAGGCGCCCGCGCCCTTCTCGGTCTTCGCCTACGGCGACGTCGAGGAGGGGCACAACAAGGTCGCCATCGAGATCCCAGGACTGCTGTCCTTCCTCGCCAACGACGACTTCAGCTCGCGCGTCCCCGGCATCAACGACGTGAACAAGGCCGAACAGGAGAAGTTCGGTCCCGGCGACTACCGGCCCAACATCCCGGTCGCGTACTGGGGCTTCCGCTGGATGATCGGCTTCGGCATGGCGTCCTTCGCGATCGGACTGGCCGGACTCTGGCTCACCCGGAAGAAGTTCCTGCTGCCGCAGCACCTGAGGGTCGGCGAGGACGAGGTACCCCATGTGGTGCTCTTCCGGAACAAGGCACTGGGACCCAAGCTCACCAGGATCTACTGGCTCGCGGCGATCTGGACCCTGGGCTTCCCGCTGATCGCCAATTCCTGGGGCTGGATCTTCACCGAGATGGGCCGCCAGCCCTGGGCCGTCTACGGCGTACTGCAGACCCGCGACGCGGTCTCGCCCGGGGTCTCCCAGGGCGAGGTGCTCACCTCCATGCTCGTTTTCACGGCGCTGTACGCCGTCCTCGCCGTCGTGGAGGTCAAGCTGCTGGCCAAGTACGTGAAGGCCGGCCCGCCCGAGCTCACCGAGGCCGACCTCACCCCGCCCACGAAGATCGGCGGCGACTCCCGTGACGCCGACAAGCCGATGGCCTTCTCCTACTAGGCCGAGGGAGCTGCACTGCCATGGAACTTCACGACGTCTGGTTCGTCCTCATCGCCGTCCTGTGGACCGGCTACTTCTTCCTGGAGGGATTCGACTTCGGGGTCGGCATCCTCACCAAGCTGCTCGCCCGAGACCGGCCCGAGCGGCGGGTGCTCATCAACACCATCGGGCCCGTCTGGGACGGCAACGAGGTATGGCTGCTCACCGCGGGCGGCGCGACCTTCGCCGCCTTTCCCGAGTGGTACGCCACACTCTTCTCCGGCTTCTACCTGCCTCTGCTGCTCATCCTGATCTGCCTGATCGTGCGCGGCGTCGCCTTCGAGTACCGGGCGAAGCGGTCCGAAGAGCACTGGCAGCGCAACTGGGAGACCGCGATCTTCTGGACCTCGCTGCTGCCGGCGTTTCTGTGGGGCGTCGCCTTCGGCAACATCGTGGGGGGCGTGAAGATCGACCGGAACTTCGAGTACGTGGGCGATGTGTGGGACCTGCTCAACCCGTACGCGCTGCTCGGTGGCCTCGTGACGCTGACCCTGTTCACCTTCCACGGTGCGGTGTTCACGGCGCTCAAGACCGTCGGCGACATCCGGGAGCGTGCGCGGAAGCTGGCGCTGAAGGTGGGTGTCGTGACCGCCGCGGTCGCTCTGGTCTTCCTGCTGTGGACACAGATCGACAGCGGTGACGCCAAGAGCCTGGTCGCGCTGGTGGTGGCGGTGGCCGCGCTGGTCGCGGCGCTCGTGGCGAATCAGGCGGGGCGTGAAGGCTGGTCGTTCGCCTTCTCCGGGGTCACCATCGTGGCCGCCGTGGCGATGCTCTTCCTGACGCTCTTCCCGAACGTCATGCCGTCCACGTTGAACGCGGACTGGAGCCTGACGGTGACCAACGCTTCCTCTAGCCCGTACACCTTGAAGATCATGACCTGGTGTGCGGGGGTCGCCACGCCGCTGGTGCTGCTCTACCAGGGGTGGACGTACTGGGTGTTCCGCAAGCGGATCGGTACGCAGCACATCGCCGAGCCTGCTCACTGAGTCCCTGTTGGGGTGTGTTTCACGTGGAACACACCCCATGAGGAGAGGGCGTGTTTCACGTGAAACGTGCTCTTGGAGAAGAGGGTGTTTCACGTGAAACCGATCGACCCGCGTCTGCTGCGCTACGCCGGCGCCACGCGCGTCTTCCTGGTGGCGGTCGTCGGTCTGGGCGCTGTCGGGGCGGCGCTGGTCATCGCTCAGGCCATGCTCATCGCCGAGGTGGTGGTCGGCGCGTTCCAGCACGGCATGTCGGTCGGTGAACTGCGCACCCCCCTGATGCTGTTGGCGGCTGTCGCGGGTGGTCGCGCGCTGGTCGCCTGGTTCACCGAACTCGCCGCCCACCGCGCGAGCGCAGCCGTGAAGTCGGAGCTGCGGGCGCGCCTGCTGGAGCGCGCCACCGCCCTGGGGCCCGGCTGGCTCAGCGGACAGCGCACCGGTTCGCTGGTGGCCCTAGCCACCCGGGGCGTGGACGCCCTCGACGACTACTTCTCGCGCTATCTGCCCCAGTTGGGCCTGGCGGTGGTCGTGCCGGTGGCGGTGCTCGCGCGGATCGTGACCGAGGACTGGGTGTCCGCCGCGATCATCGTCGCCACCCTGCCGCTGATCCCGGTCTTCATGATGCTGATCGGCTGGGCCACGCAGTCACGGATGGACCGCCAGTGGCGGCTGCTGTCCCGGCTGTCCGGGCACTTTCTGGACGTCGTCGCAGGGCTGCCCACACTGAAGGTGTTCGGGCGGGCCAAGGCGCAGGCCGAGTCGATCCGGCGCATCACCGGCGAGTACCGGCAGGCGACCATGCGGACGCTGCGCATCGCGTTCATTTCGTCGTTCGCGCTGGAGCTGCTGTCGACGCTCTCGGTGGCCCTCGTCGCCGTGACGATCGGCATGCGACTCGTCCACGGCGAGATGGATCTGTACATCGGTCTGGTGATCCTGGTGCTGGCTCCCGAGGCGTATCTCCCGCTTCGGCAGGTCGGCGCGCAGTACCACGCGGCCGCCGAGGGACTGGCGGCCGCGGAGGAGATCTTCGAGGTGCTCGAGACTCCGGTTCCGACGCCCGGAACTCTTGCGGTGACCGCGGGCGGGGTGGTCTTCGAGGGCGTGACCGTCCGCTACCCGGGACGCTCCGGCGACGCCGTCACGGACGTGAGCTTCATCGTCGAGCCCGGGGAGACGGTCGCGCTGGTCGGCCCGAGCGGCGCGGGCAAGTCGACGCTGCTGCACGCCCTGCTGGGCTTCGTACGGCCGGACGAGGGACGGGTGCTGGCCGGGGGAGTCGACCTCGCGGCGGCCGACCTGGAGCAGTGGCGGTCGCGGGTCGCGTGGGTGCCGCAGCGCCCGTACCTCTCGGCGGGGACGATCGCCGAGAACGTACGGCTGGCGCGTCCCGAGGCCGACGACGCGGCCCTGCGCCGGGCGTTGGCGGACGCGGGCGCGCTGGAGTTCGTCGACGCGCTGCCCGCCGGGGCCGACACGGTGCTCGGTGAGGACGGGACCGGGCTCTCCGCCGGGCAGCGGCAGCGGCTCGCTCTCGCCCGTGCGTTCCTCGCGGACCGTCCCGTCCTGCTGCTGGACGAGCCGACGGCCGCGCTCGACGGGGAGACCGAGGCGGAGGTCGTGGCGGCTGTACGGCGGCTCGCGGCCGGGCGGACGGTCCTGCTCGTCGTGCACCGGCCTGCGCTGCTGGCGGTGGCGGACCGTGTGGTCCGGCTGGCCGAGACCGAGACGCGCGGGCCCGTGACGGTCCTTCCCCAGGACGGCCCCGTCCTGCCGGAGGAGACGACGGCGGCAGCGCCCGTCGGGCGGGACCCCGGGACGGGCGCCGCGACACCCGTCGGCGGTGTCCTGGCCCGCGTCCGCGCCATGGCAGGCGCCCGACGTGGCCGGCTCGGCCTCGCCCTGCTGCTGGGCAGCCTCGCGCTCGGCAGCGCCGTGGGCCTCATGGCCACCTCCGGGTGGCTCATCTCGCGGGCCGCGCAGCAGCCGCCGGTCCTGTACCTGATGGTGGCCGTGACGGCGACCCGTGCCTTCGGTATCGGGCGGGCGGTGTTCCGATACGCGGAGCGACTCGTCTCCCACGATGCCGTGCTGCGGATGCTGGCCGACACCAGGGTCGCCGTCTACCGGCGGCTGGAGCGGCTGGCGCCCGCCGGACTGCGCACGACCCGCCGGGGCGATCTGCTGACCCGGCTGGTCGCCGACGTGGACGCCCTGCAGGACTACTGGCTGCGCTGGCTGCTGCCCGCCGGCGCGGCCGTCGTCGTCTCGGCCGGGTCGGTCGCCTTCACGGCGTGGCTGCTGCCCGAGGCCGGGGCCGTGCTCGCCGCCGGGCTGGTGACGGCGGGGGTGGGCGTCCCGCTCGTCACCGGCGCCGTGGCGCGCCGGGCTGAACACCGGCTCGCCCCTGCCCGGGGGGCGCTCGCCACCCGCACGGCGGACCTGCTCACCGGCACCGCCGAGCTGACCGTCGCGGGCGCGCTCCCGGCCCGCGCGGCCGAGGTGCGTGCGGCCGACGGCGTGCTCACCCGGATCGCCTCGCGTGCGGCGACCGCCACCGCGCTCGGGGCCGGGCTGACCGCCCTCGTCTCCGGCCTGACCGTCGCGGCGGCGGCCCTCGTGGGAGCCCAGGCGGTGGGTGACGGGCGGCTGGGCGGTGTGACCATGGCGGTGGTCGTCCTGACCCCACTGGCCGCCTTCGAGGCCGTCCTGGGACTGCCTCTGGCCGTGCAGTACCGCCAGCGAGTGCGCAGGAGCGCGGAGCGGGTCTTCGAGGTGCTGGACTCCCCCGAGCCGGTACGAGAGCCGCAGCGGCCCCGTCAGGCGCCCGCGTCGCCCTTCCCGCTTGTCGTCGAGGGCCTGTCCGCCCGGTACGCCGGGCAGGACCGGAACGCGCTCACCGGAGTAGGTCTGACCCTGACCCGAGGTCGCCGGATCGCGGTCGTGGGGCCCTCCGGGTCCGGCAAGACCACGCTGGCGCAGGTGCTGCTGCGGTTCCTGGACGCGGACGCGGGCTCGTACGAGCTGGCCGGGGTGGACGCCCGGTCCCTGGACGGCGACGACGTACGTGTGCTCGTCGGGCTGTGCGCGCAGGACGCGCATCTCTTCGACAGTTCGGTGCGCGAGAACCTGCTGCTCGCGAGGAAGGGGGCGAGGGAGGAGGACCTGCGGGACGCGCTGGCGCGAGCCCGGCTGCTGGAATGGGCCGACGGTCTGCCCGACGGTCTCGACACGCTCGTCGGCGAGCACGGGGCCAGACTCTCCGGCGGGCAGCGACAGCGGCTCGCCCTCGCACGGGCGCTGCTCGCCGACTTCCCCGTCCTGGTGCTCGACGAGCCGGCCGAACATCTGGACCTGCCGACCGCCGACGCGCTGACCCGGGACCTCCTGGCCGCGACCGAGGGCCGGACGACGCTGCTCATCACCCACCGGCTGGCCGGACTCGACGCGGTCGACGAGGTGGTCGTGCTGGACGAGGGCCGGGTGGTGCAGCGAGGCCCGTACGCGGAACTGGCCCTCGTGGAGGGCCCCTTGCGGAGGATGGCGGAGCGGGAGGCGGCCGCGGAGCTGCTCAGCGGCGCGGAGCCGGGTCACGACGCCTCGCGGCGCTCCCGTCGGGTCGTGAGCGCTACACCCGCTCGGTGAGCAGCCGCTCGATGACGACGGCGACCCCGTCCTCGTTGTTGGCGGCCGTCCGGCCGGAGGCCGCGGCGAGGACGTCCGGGTGGGCGTTGCCCATGGCGTACGACCGGCCGGCCCAGGTGAGCATCTCGACGTCGTTCGGCATGTCCCCGAACGCGACGACCTCCTCATGGGAGATGCCGCGCTCCGCACAGCACAGCGCGAGCGTGCTGGCCTTGGAGACGTCAGGGCCGCTGATCTCCAGCAGGGCGCTGGGGCTGGAACGGGTGACGTTGGCGCGGTCGCCGATGGCCAGTCGGGCCAGGGTGAGGAAGGCGTCGGGGTCGATCGTGGGGTGGAACGCGAGGATCTTCAGCACCGGCTCGTCGGCCCCGGGGGCGTCCGACGCCAGCAGCCGCTCGGCCGGCGCGAGGTGGTCGGGTATCTCCATGTGCATCTTCGGGTACTCCGGCTCCTGGTAGAAGCCGTAGGTCTGCTCGATGGCGTACATGGTCCCCGGCGCGGCCTCCCGCAGCAGCCCCACGGCGTCCAGTGCGTTCTCCCGCGCCAGCTCGCGCACCTTCACGAACCGGTGGGCTCCGGCGCCGCCGTGCAGGTCGACCACGGCGGCGCCGTTGCCGCAGATCGCCAGACCGTGTCCGTGGACGTGGTCGCTGACGACGTCCATCCAGCGGGCCGGCCGACCGGTGACGAAGAAGACCTCGATGCCCGCTTCCTCGGCTGCGGCGAGCGCGGCGACCGTGCGGTCGGACACCGACTTGTCGTCGCGCAGCAGAGTGCCGTCGAGATCGGTGGCGATCAGCCGCGGCGGGAGAGCTTCGGCCGGGGTCACGGGCTGTCGAGTCGCTGAGGTCACCGGGTCATTCTCGCGCATCCGCCCGTACGGCCGTGCGAGAGCCCGCCCACATGAGGCCAGGGCGGGATGCCGCCGGTTCGGACGCCGGGGGTCGTCACAGCTGCGCCGGGGCCTCCGTGGCGATCCGCTCGAAGACCTTCTCGTCGGCGGCGAAGTCGGAGTCCGGGATGGGCCAGTGGACCACGAGCTCCGTGAAACCGAGTTCCCGGTGCCGGCCTGCGAAGTCGACGAAGGCGTCCAGGGATTCCAGCGGTCGGCCGCGGTCCGGGGTGAACCCGGTGAGCAGGATCTTGTCCAGCTCCGCCACCTCCCGTCCGCGAGCGGCGCAGGCGTCGGCGAGCTTCTCGGCCTGGTCGCGAAGCGCCCGCACCGACTGCTCGGGCGTGCCGTCCTCGTACAGCCTGGGGTCGCCGGTGGTCACCCAGCCCTGTCCGTACCGGGCGGCGAGCCGCAGCCCGCGCGGTCCCGTCGCGGCGATCGCGAAGGGCAGCCGGGGGCGCTGGAGGCAGCCGGGAATGTTGCGTGCCTCGTGCGCCGAGTAGTGGTCGCCCTCGTAGGACACCGCGTCCTCGGTGAGCAGCCGGTCGAGCAGCGGCACGAACTCGCCGAGCCGGTCGGCCCGCTCGCGCGGGGTCCACGGTTCCTGGCCGAGGGCGGTGGCGTCGAAGCCGGTGCCTCCGGCACCGATGCCCAGGGTCATCCGGCCGCCCGAGATGTCGTCCAGGGAGATCAGTTCCTTGGCGAGGGTCACCGGGTGCCGGAAGTTAGGGGAGGTGACAAGCGTGCCCAATCGCATACGTTGCGTGACGACCGCCGCCGCGGTCAGGGTGGGAACCGCCCCGAACCACGGCCCGTCCCGGAAGCTGCGCCAGGACAGGTGGTCGTAGGTATAGGCGGCGTGAAACCCGAGGTCCTCGGCGCGCCGCCAGATCTGTTGTCCCTCGCTCCAGTGATGGATGGGAAGGATCACGGTGCTCAGTCGCATGACTGCGACCCTATGCTTCCGGGACCGCGAGCGACCGGGGAGGCATACCTCGACGGCTGGGGTCGCGTCGGTACGCGTCGCGTATGTCTCCGGAGCGGTGCCAGGGCCCTTCAGCTCTCGCGGGAGTGTGCGAAGACGCGGCGCGCCCCCGTTCCCGGGTCCGGTCCGCTTCCCCTGGGGGGCGGGGCACGCTCACGCCGGGTCGTCCGGCGGGTTTCGGCGTACGCCTCGTGCGGCAGTGTCGCGTCCGGGTCGGTGGCGGCGCCCACTCCGGCGGCGGTGTGCCGGGAGTCCGTCGGCCCCGGTGTCGTGGGTCACCTCGAGCTCGCGCGCGTTCTCGGCGGCGAGGGCACGAAGGGCGGCGACGGCCTCTTGGGCGGCCGGGAGGCGAGTCATGGCGGTGACCATCCCGAACCTGGACTCGCCTCGTCGACGCGGGCCGGTGACTCGGCTCAGTGCCGCTCGGGGAACCGCAGGTACTGCGGAGGCACGGCTTTCGTCAGCCACACCTCGTTGGCGCTGACGTGGAAGACATGGCCGTCGCGGTGCATGGCACCCGCGTCGACCGAGAGCACCACGGGGCGTCCTCGGCGGGCGCCGACGCGGGTCGCGGTCTCCCGGTCGGCGGAAAGGTGCACGTCGTGCCGGTTCATCGGGCGCAGCCCCTCGGCCCGGATCGCGTCCAGACAACGGCCCACCGTCCCGTGGTACAGGTACGGCGGAGGGGTCGCCGGGGGCAGCCCGAGGTCGACCTCGACGCTGTGGCCCTGGCTGGCGCGGATCCGCGTGCCCTCGATCGCGAAGCGCTTCTTGTCGTTGGCGGCGACGACATGGTTCAGTTCGTCGCGGGTGAAGCGGAAGCCATGGGCGGCGCACGCCGCGATCAGTTCGTCGATCTCGACCCAGCCGGCCTCGTCGAGGGTGAGGCCGATGCGTTCGGGCTGGTGTCGCAGGTGCTTCGAGAGGTACTTCGACACCTTCACGGTGCGTCTCGCGGCACTGTCCTTCTCGTTCATCCGCTCAGCATGGCGCGAGAGACGCGGATCACGCATTTTGTTTTGCAGCTGAGGTTTGATCCACAAGCAACTAAGGTTATCCACAGGCTATTTGGCGATTCTGTGGACAACCAAGCAACTCTGCGCGGGCGTTCATCAATGCCCTTTGCCTAGCGATGCCTTGATGACTGATCTTCCAACATTCAGAGGGGCAGATCGCGTTGGGCCATCCGCGTGCCAGAGGTGACGGTGTGCTCCACGCTGACCAGCCTGCCCGCGGACCGCGTTGCCTCGGCGGGAATCGCCACGGAACACGTCGTGGCACGAGGGACGCCGGACCGCCGGAGTGGAGACGCCTGCACCGACGCGGGATGACGAACCGCCGCATGACACGGGCCGGTTCGGCCTCTTCGGTCCGCCGGGCGAGCGGACGCGGCCGACGTCCGAGCGGGGCCTCGTCGGTGTCGGTCGGCCGGTGTGGACCGTCGAGGTGGCGGGTGCAGACGTGCTCGCTGCTGAACTCCGGCAAACAGAAGGCCAAGTGCGCTACCTGGTAGCTCAACTTCCGCGGATGCACGAGGCGGAAGGGGGGCACCGGAGAGATGCGCGAGCACCTCGATGCGGAACGCGGCCGGGGCGACGCGTAGGAGGTCAACTCGCCGTCAACGCAACCCTCGTGCCCCCGCCCTAGTCGGCAGGCCCGCCCAAGCCCGCACCGGAGCCCGACTCCGCCCCTCTGCCCAAGCACTGCCCAGCACTGCCCAAGCCCGTACCGGATCCCGAGTCCGCACGCCCGTCCAAGCCCGCACCCGGACCCGAGCCCGCGCCGGTGGGGCGCGGGCGGCCGGCCGGGCGGCTCACAGCGGCGGGCCCACCCGCGCCAGCGCCCTCAACGCCCTTGGCAGGAAACGCGACAGGGCGTAGGAGACCTTCGCCTCCGGAGTGACCGGAACCATCGCCTCATCGAGCAGCACCGCCCGCAGGATCGCGTCCGCGACCTTCTCCGGCGGGTAGTTGCGCAGCCTGTACGCGCGCGTGGATCGCTTCTGACGGCGTCGTTGCTCCTCGGCGTCCACCCCCACGAAGGTCGCCGTGTCGGTGATGTTCGTGTTCACCAGGCCCGGGCATACCGCCGAGACGCCGATGCCCCGCCCGGCCAGTTCCGCGCGCAGGCACGCGCTCAGCATCAGGACCGCCGCCTTGGAGGTGCTGTAGGCGGGGAGCGCCTTGGAGGGCTGGTAGGCGGCAGCCGAGGCCGTGTTGACGATATGGCCCCCCTGCCCGCGCTCGGCCATCTGCCGGCCGAACAGACGGCACCCGTGGATGACGCCCCACAGGTTGACGTCCAGGACCTTGCGCCAGTCGTCGGACGTCGTGTCGAAGAAGGAGCCCGAAAGCCCGATGCCCGCGTTGTTCACCAGCACGTCCAGCACGCCGTGTTCGGCGTGCACCTTCGCCGCGAGCTTCTCCATCGCCTGCTCGTCGGAGACGTCCACCGTCTCCGCCCAGGCGCCGGGCGCGCCGCTCAGCCGGGACAGCTCGGCCGTCCGCGCGGCCGCGTCCGCGTCCCGGTCGACGGCGATCACGCGCGCGCCGGCCTCGGCGAACGCGAACGCCGTGGCCCGCCCGATGCCGCTGCCCGCGCCGGTGACCAGCACCAGCCGGCCGCCGAAGCGCTCGGCGTACCGGCCGGTGGCAGCAGGCTTGCGCACGGGCTCGCCGCCTTCCTCCCGGGCCTGCCCGGCCGCCTCGCCCGCCTCGCCCGCCCGTTCCCGCTCCACCGACGTGACGAAGTCGTCGATCCAGGAGGCGACCTGGTCAGGGCGGGTGCGCGGGATCCAGTGCCCGGCCGCGAGCGTGCGCCGGGTCAGCCTCGGGACCCACTCCTCCAGTTCGTCGTACAGCCGCTCCGAGAGGAACCTGTCCTCCAGGGGCGTGATGAGCTGCACGGGCGCGTGCGCGAACGCGTCCGGTCGAGGGCGGCGCAGCCGGCTCCGCACGTTGTCGCGGTAAAGCCACGCTCCGTGGGCGGCGTCCGACGGCAGCGACGGTGTCGGGTACGCCCCCGCGGGGACCTTCTCGATCCGCCGCAGGATGCCCGGCCAGTGCCTGCCGAGCGGGCCCCGCCAGGCCAGTTCGGGCAGCGCGGGGGTGTGCAGCAGGTACACGTACCAGGACTTCGCGCCCTGGCCGAGGAGCTGGCCGGCCCGGCGCGGAGTCGGCCGTTTCAGGCGCTTGTCGATCCAGTGGCCGAAGTGGTCGAGGCACGGGCCGGACATCGAAGTGAAGGACGCGACCCGGCCCTCGGTGCGCCGCACCGTGACGAACTCCCACGCCTGCACCGAACCCCAGTCGTGCCCCACCAGGTGCACCGGCCGGTCCGGGCTGACCGCGTCCGCCACCGCCAGGAAGTCGTCGGTCAGCTTCTCCAGGGTGAACCCGCCCCGCAGCGGCTCGGGCGTGCCGGAACGGCCGTGGCCCCGGACGTCGTAGAGCACCACGTGCAGCCCGCAGCGGTCGGCCAGCCGTGTCGCGACCTCGGACCAGACCTCCTTGCTGTCCGGATAGCCGTGCACCAGGACGACCGTCGGCCGGCTCGGATCGCCCAGCTCGGCCACGCACAACTCGATCCCACCGGTTCGTACCCGGCGCTCACGCGCTCCTTGCGGCAACGTCATCTGCCCTCCACCTCGTGCTCCAGCATTCCCTTCACCCTCCCCTCCGCCCGGCGCCGCACGTGCGGCAGGTCGTCGTCGAGCCAGAAGGCGCTCCCGGGGGCCACCCGGGTCACCCCGGTCGCATGACGGCGGCGACGGCCCGCCCGCCCGCGCAGGCCGGCCGCTGCACCTGCCGGAACCCCGCGCGGTTCGGCGGAGAGCTCGCGGCTCGTCGACGGCGTCGCGGACGTCGCGGCGCCGATGTCGGCACCGTCGATGCCGTCGTCATGTCATCCTGTGCCGCCTGTGCCGCCTGTGCCGCCTGTGCCGCCTGTGCCGTCCGTGTGCGCCTGTGCCGTCCGTGTGCCCGTGCCGAACGCCTTGCGGGCCTGTCGACCGCGCTACGCGTCCGTGACGTGGCATCACCGAATGTGACAGTTGTTAGAGACGACGTCAACAGGACGAGGGGCCACCTGTGGAGAACATGCCCGCGGCCCCTCGGACCCGTAGATCTCAGGCAGGGCATCCCCTACGTGCCCGTACATCTGAGGTCTGAGGCGAAGACGGCTCTGAGGTCTGATGATTTTCGTGGCGTGCGTCACTAATTTTGAGGGCGTGACTGTGATCGCGACCGAAAGCCTGAGCAAGCGGTTCCCCCGGGTGACCGCTCTTGACCGGCTCTCCGTGGACGTCGGACCCGGTGTGACCGGGCTCGTCGGAGCCAACGGGGCCGGCAAGTCCACACTGATCAAGATCCTGCTGGGTCTGTCGCCCGCCTCCGAGGGCCGAGCCGAGGTGCTCGGCCTCGACGTCGCGAGCAAGGGCGCCGCCATTCGCGAGCGGGTCGGCTACATGCCGGAGCACGACTGCCTGCCGCCCGACGTCTCGGCCACCGAGTTCGTCGTGCACATGGCCCGGATGTCCGGTCTGCCGCCCACCGCCGCGCGTGAGCGCACCGCGGACACCCTGCGCCACGTCGGCCTGTACGAGGAGCGCTACCGCCCCATCGGCGGCTACTCGACCGGCATGAAGCAGCGCGTGAAGCTCGCCCAGGCCCTCGTCCACGACCCCCAGCTGGTCTTCCTGGACGAGCCGACCAACGGCCTCGACCCGGTCGGCCGCGACGAGATGCTCGGCCTGATCCGCCGCATCCACACCGACTTCGGCATCTCGGTCCTGGTCACCTCCCACCTGCTGGGCGAACTGGAGCGCACCTGCGACCACGTCGTGGTCGTCGATGGCGGCAAGCTTCTGCGCTCCAGCTCCACCACCGACTTCACGCAGACCACGACCACCCTCGCGATCGAGGTCACCGACACCGACGCGCATCCCGACGGCACCCGCGCGGTGCGCGAGGCGCTCCGCGCGCGCGGTGTCGAGGTGCTCGACGCGAACAGCGCCCTGCCCGGCGCCGGTCACGTCCTGCTGCTGACCGCGCAGGGCGAGGAGACGTACGACGTCGTCCGGGACGCGGTCGCCGAACTGGGCCTGGGCCTCGTCCGCATGGAACAGCGCAGGCACCACATCTCCGAGGTCTTCACCGACAGCGACGCCGAAAACGACCAGCAGCGGAAGGAGGCCGTCGGCCATGGCAGTTGAGCACCCGGTCACCGCCCCCGCGGGAGACCAGACCCGCATCCACAACATCGGCTACCGCAGCTACGACGGCCCCCGGCTGGGCCGCGCCTACGCCCGCCGCTCCCTCTACTCGCAGTCCCTGCGCGGCGCCTACGGCCTCGGCCGCTCGGTGAAGTCCAAGGTGCTGCCGATGCTGCTCTTCGTGGTGATGTGCGTGCCGGCGGCCATCATGGTCGCCGTCGCGGTCGCCACGAAGGCCAAGGAACTGCCGGTCGACTACACGCGTTACGCGATCATCATGCAGGCCGTCATCAGCCTCTACGTCGCCTCGCAGGCCCCCCAGTCCGTCTCGCGCGACCTGCGCTTCAAGACCGTGCCGCTGTACTTCTCGCGGCCCATCGAGACCGCGGACTACGTACGTGCCAAGCTCGCCGCGATGGCCTCCGCACTCTTCGTGCTCACCGCGGCCCCGCTGCTCGTGCTCTATGTGGGCGCCCTGCTGGCCAAACTCGACTTCGCCGACCAGACCAAGGGATTCGGTCAGGGACTCGTCTCCGTGGCACTGCTCTCACTGCTGTTCGCCGGCATCGGCCTGGTCATCGCCTCGGTGACCCCGCGCCGCGGCTTCGGCATCGCCGCCGTCATCGCCGTGCTGACGATCTCGTACGGCGCGGTCTCCACGCTCCAGGCCATCGCCGAGGCGCAGGACAGCGCCGGCTCCATCCCCTGGATCGGCCTGTTCTCCCCCGTCACGCTGATCGACGGCGTGCAGTCGGCGTTCCTGGGCGCCTCCTCCGCCTTCCCGGGCGGGGTCGGCCCCTCCGACGGACAGGGCGTCGTCTACGTCCTCGTCGTCCTCGGCCTGATCGGCACCGCCCACGCCCTCCTGATCCGCCGCTACCGGAAGGTGGGCCTGTGACCACGCTCAGCATCGACCACGTCTCCCGCTGGTTCGGCAACGTGGTCGCCGTCAACGACATCACCATGACCATCGGCCCCGGCGTCACCGGCCTGCTCGGCCCCAACGGCGCCGGGAAGTCCACCCTCATCAACATGATGGGCGGCTTCCTGGCCCCCTCCACCGGCACGGTCACCCTCGACGGACAGACGGTCTGGCGCAACGAGGCGATCTACCGGCAGATCGGCATCGTCCCCGAGCGCGAGGCGATGTACGACTTCCTCACCGGCCGCGAATTCGTCGTCGCCAACGCCGAGTTGCACGGTCTGGGGGCGAAGGCCGCCCAGAAGGCGCTGGCCACCGTCGAGATGGAGTACGCGCAGGACCGCAAGATCCAGACGTACTCCAAGGGCATGCGCCAGCGCGTCAAGATGGCCAGCGCTCTCGTCCACGACCCGTCGCTGCTGCTGCTCGACGAGCCCTTCAACGGCATGGACCCGCGCCAGCGCATGCAGCTCATGGACCTGTTGCGGCGTATGGGCGACGAGGGCCGCACCGTGCTGTTCTCGTCGCACATCCTCGAGGAGGTCGAGCAACTCGCCTGGCACATCGAGGTCGTCGTCGCGGGCCGGCACGCGGCCAGCGGCGACTTCCGCAAGATCCGCCGGCTGATGACCGACCGTCCGCACCGTTATCTGGTGCGCTCCAGCGACGACCGCGCCCTCGCGGCCGCGCTGATCGCCGACCCGTCGACCTCCGGCATCGAGGTCGACCTCGCCGAGGGCGCGCTGCGTGTCCAGGCCGTCGACTTCGGCCGCTTCACGGCCCTGTTGCCGAGGGTCGCCAGGGACCACGGCATCCGGCTGCTCACGGTCTCGCCGTCCGACGAGTCCCTCGAGTCCGTCTTCTCGTATCTCGTCGCGGCGTAGGAGGCCCAAGATGTACGACCCCACAGTCGCCCGGCTCACCTACCGGGCCCTGCTCGGCCGTCGCCGGGCTCTCATCCTGGGCGCTCTGCCCCTGCTGCTGATCGCGATCTCCGTGGTCGTGCGCGGCCTCGCCGGGGCCGACGACCAGACGGCGGCCGACCTGCTCGGCGGCCTCGCGCTGGCCACCATGGTCCCGATCATCGGCGTGATCGCGGGCACCGGCGCGATCGGGCCCGAGATCGACGACGGCTCCGTGGTGTACCTGCTGTCCAAGCCGCTGAAGCGGCCGACGATCATCTTCACCAAGCTGATCGTGGCGGTCGCGGTGACGATGGTCTTCTCGGCCCTGCCGACGCTGATCGCCGGGTTCATCCTGAACGGCAACGGTCAGCAGATCGCCGTCGCCTACACCGTCGCCGCGCTGGTCTCCTCCATCGCCTACGCCGCCGTCTTCCTGCTTCTCGGGACCGTCTCGCGGCACGCGGTGGTGTTCGGTCTCGTCTACGCCCTCGTCTGGGAAGCCCTGTTCGGGTCCCTGGTGCCGGGCGCGCGCACGCTCAGCGTCCAGCAGTGGTCGCTGGCGGTCGCCCACAAGGTGGCGGGCGGGGACCTCGTGACCTCGGACGTCGGTCTGACCACGGCGACGGTGCTGCTGGTCGCGGTGACCGTGCTGGCCACCTGGTACGCGGGACAGAAGCTGCGGACACTGACGCTCGCCGGCGAGGAGTGAGCCGCCGTGCCGGGGGCGGGGCGGCCGTTCTTGACGACGGCTTCACCCGCGCCCCGGCACACTGGGCGCGGCATCCGGCGCCTGGTGACCGGCACAGGGCGCGAGGGCTGGGAGGACGGGGAGGACGGGATGGCGGACGACGACACGACGAACGGCGGTCGGGAGCGGTCCGGGGACGAGCTCTGGGACGACCTCGTCCTGGACGACGACTTCATACGTGCCGCCGAGGCGTCGGAGCCGTCCGCCCGCGCCCGGATGCTGGCCGCGAGGTGGCGTGCGCAGGCGCCCGAGCCGCAGCCCTGGCGCTCCGACGAGCCGCCGGCGGGCTGGTTCTTCAGCAAGGCGCGTCGACGCAGGTGGCGCCGCCGGTAGTCGCCGCTGCACCACGGCCGTCGCACAGATGTTTTATTCGGTGGCGTCCCGGTCGCCCTGAGGGCACAGTGGTCGTACCCGCAGAACGCGGGTCGGCCGGAGGACGTCCGGCGACACGGACCGGGTGAGGAGTTCGACGATGCCCATGCACGGCAGTCCGTCGAACTCCCTTCAGGGCAGCCTGTGGCGGGTTCCGGAGTAGTTACGCCTCCGTCGAACCCGCTCCTCACAGGGGAGCTGCCCGGGGCGGCCGCTTCGAGCACGCGATGTCGCTCTCGCGTGGGCCGCCCTTCCCGGAACGTCGGCCGAGCGGCCGGGCACCGGCTTGCCGAGCGAGACGTTGTCAGGGCTTCTTGGCCGGGGGCGCGGCTGAGGGCGTCTTCGGGCGCCCTCAGCCGCACCCGGGAGGCCGGGCGCGGCCGGGCGGTGGCTCGCGGGTGCCGGTGAGGGACGCCGGGATCCGGGTGTCCGGCCCGGTTCGCGCGTTTGCCCGGGCCGGGTGTCCTGGCTTCAGGAAGCGTTCCGGGACTTCAGCTCAGGAAGCGTTCGAGGACTTCGGCGATTCCGTCGGCCTCGTTGGACGACGTCACCTCGTCGGCGACCGTCCGCAGCTCCTGGTGGGCGTTGGCCATGGCCACGCCGTGAGCGGACCAGGCGAACATCGGGATGTCGTTGGGCATGTCGCCGAAGGCGATGGTCTCGGCGGCCTTCAGGCCCAGCCGCCGGGCGGCCAGGGAGAGGCCCGTGGCCTTGGACAGGCCCAGGGGGAGCAGTTCCACGATTCCCGCGCCGGCCATCGCGACCGTGACGAAGCCGCCCGCGGCCTGCCGTGCGGCCTCGGCCAGCTCGTCGTCCGACAGCTCGGGATGCTGGATGTAGATCTTGTTCAGCGGGGCCGACCAGAGGTCGGACGCGTCCCTCAACGGCGTGGCTGGGAGCGTGCCGTGGACGGCGTAACCGGGCCCCACCAGCACGTCCCCGTCCAGCCCGTCGCGGCTGGCCGCCAGGTGCAACGGCCCGACCTCCGCCTCGATCTTGGCCAGGGCCACGCCCGCCAACTGGCGGTCCAGGGTCACCGAGGTCAGCAGGCGGTGCGCACCGGCGTCGTAGACCTGGGCGCCCTGCCCGCAGACCGCGATGCCGTCGTAGCCGAGGTCGTCGAGGATGTGCCGGGTCCACGGGACCCCACGGCCCGTCACGACGATGTGCGCGGCGCCCGCCGCGGTGGCCGCGGCGAGGGCGTCACGGGTGCGTCGCGAGACCGACTCGTCGGAGCGCAGCAGCGTTCCGTCGAGGTCGGTCGCGATCAGGCGGTAGGGGAACTCTCCGGCGGCAGAGACGGCACTCACCTGGCGACCGGCTCCAGGACCTCCCGGCCGCCGAGGTACGGGCGCAGCACCTCGGGGACGTACACGGAACCGTCGGCCTGCTGGTGGTTCTCCAGGATGGCGACGATCGTGCGCGGGACGGCGCACAGCGTGCCGTTCAGCGTGGCCAGCGGGCGGATCTGCTTGCCCTCGCGGACGCGGATCGACAGCCGGCGGGACTGGAACTCGGTGCAGTCCGAGGTCGACGTCAGCTCGCGGTACTTGCCCTGGGTCGGGATCCAGGCCTCGCAGTCGAACTTGCGGGCGGCCGAGGAGCCGAGGTCACCGGAGGCGACGTCGATGACGCGGAACGGCAGCTCCAGCGCGGACAGCCACTGCTTCTCCCAAGCCAGCAGGCGCTGGTGCTCGGCCTGCGAGTCCTCGGGCGTGACGTACGAGAACATCTCGACCTTGTCGAACTGGTGGACGCGGAAGATGCCCTTGGTGTCCTTGCCGTGCGAGCCGGCCTCGCGGCGGAAGCAGGGCGAGAAGCCCGCGTAGCGCAGCGGCAGCTTGTCCGCGTCGATGATCTCGTCCATGTGGTACGCGGCGAGGGGGACCTCGGAGGTGCCGACCAGGTAGAGGTCGTCCTTGTCGAGGTGGTAGACGTCCTGGGCCGCCTGGCCGAGGAAGCCGGTGCCCGCCATGGACTGCGGACGCACCAGCGCCGGGGTCAGCATCGGGGTGAAGCCGGCCGCCGTGGCCTGCGCGATCGCCGCGTTGACCAGGGCCAGCTCGAGCAGGGCGCCGACGCCGGTGAGGAAGTAGAAGCGGGATCCGGAGACCTTCGCACCACGTTCGACGTCGATCGCGCCGAGGATCTGGCCGAGCTCCAGGTGGTCCTTGGGCTCGAAGCCCTCGGCGCCGAAGTCGCGGATCGTGCCGTGCGTCTCGAGGGTGACGAAGTCCTCCTCGCCGCCCACGGGCACGTCGGGGTGCACGAGGTTGCCGAGCCGCTGGAGCAACTCCTGTGTCTCGGCGTCGGCCTCGGCGCGCTCGGCGTCGGCGGCCTTGACGTCGGCGGCGAGCTGGCTCGCCTTCTTCAGCAGTTCGGCCTTCTCGTCCGCGGAGGCCTTGGGGATGAGCTTGCCGAGCGACCTCTGCTCGGCGCGCAGCTCGTCGAAGCGGACGCCGGACGACCTGCGCCGCTCGTCGGCGGACAGGAGGGAGTCGACGAGCGCGACGTCCTCTCCACGGGCACGCTGGGAAGCGCGCGCACGGTCGGGGTCCTCACGGAGCAGGCGAAGGTCAATCACGCGGTCAAGGCTACCCGTGCGGAGTTGCGGCTCACGACTCAGATTCGGGTGCCGCGCGCCGAGTCTTCCGGCGTCCTCTGCCGGGCGTTCCGAATCGCGCCTTACGGTGGGTTATGCGGCAATTGCCGAGTGTGTCAGTAAAACGTGTCTCATTCCCTGGGACGAAGCATGTGACGGGCGTCGCATTGACTCGACTTCCTTGCGGCGCACGGGATTTGGGGGCCGAGTTGTCCACAGGGATCCGCACCCCGTGTGAGTTATCCACAGGGTGTGCGAAAGATCTGTGGACATCGGAATGGATCATTCCGAGGCCTGTTCGCGCGCTGGAGAATTCCGTGCCCAAACCCGACTCGGGCCCACTTTCGGGTGGAAAAGGGTCGCCCTGAAGGATTGATCGAAGGAGACAGGTGGACGAGGGGTGACGTACGGGTTGCGAGCCACCCCGAGGGAGTGGGGACCGATTTGTCGACTGAATGGCACTTCGTTGTCGACTTGTCCCCAGGTCGAGAAGCGGCCCTGTGGATAACTTCTGTGGATAACGAAGATATGCAGGTAGGACCAGTGTCAGGCGGGCGGACAGGCTAGAAACGGCCGTCCTGGCAGCCCGCAACCCAGTCGGCAGCCGCCATGAACTCCCCGTCCGACGTTCCGGGCAACGGAGCCTCGACGTCCGCCGCGCTGACCTCCGCACGCGGGTACGAGCCCAGGAAACGCACCTCGCGACAGATCCGCTTCAGCCCCATGAGGGCCTCCGCCATCCGGCGGTCGGAGATGTGTCCTTCGGCGTCGATGCAGAAGCAGTAGTTGCCGATTCCGGCGCCCGTCGGACGGGACTGCAGCAGCATGAGGTTGACGCCCCGGGTGGCGAACTCGCCCAGGAGGTCGCGCAGGCCACCGGGATGGTCGTCGCGCTGCCACAGCACGACGGACGTCTTGTCCGCGCCGGTCGGCGCCGCCGGACGGGCAGGCCGGCCCACCAGCACGAAACGGGTCTGCGCGTTCTCGGCGTCGTGGATCCCGGTCTCCAGGGCGGTCAGCCCGTACCGGGCCGCAGCGAACTCACCGGCGAAGGCGGCATCGTAGCGGCCCTCCTGGACCAGCCGGGCTGCGTCCGCGTTCGAGGCGGCCGACTCCCAGGCGGCGTCGGGGAGGTTCGCCTTCAGCCAGTTGCGCACCTGAGGCTGTGCGGCCGGGTGTGCGGAGACCGTCTTGATGTCCGCCAGCCGGGTGCCGGGCCTGACCAGCAGCGCGAAGGTGATCGACAGCAGCACCTCGCGGTAGATCATCAGCGGCGCGCCCGCGACCAGTTCGTCCAGCGTCGTGGTGATCCCGCCCTCGACCGAGTTCTCGATGGGCACGAACGCGGCCTCGGCCTCACCCGAGCGCACCGCGTCGAGCGCGGACTGCACCGACACGTACGGCAGCAACTGCCGGGTGGCCGCCTCCGGAAGCGTGCGCAGGGCGACCTCCGTGAAGGTGCCCTCGGGGCCGAGATACGCATAGCTCGCTGGCATGACCTCACCCTAATGGCCCTTGCGTATTCGGGCGCACGCATCTCACGAGGTGCCCTCGCAGGAATGAATCCCCACCGCGGGGCGTAACTTCCCAGGATCCGCAGTTCCTGGCGATCAGCCGCAGCCGCAGCCGCAGCCTCACGCCTCCAGCAACCGCTGCCCCACGTACTCCCCCTCGGCCGCCCCGCCCGGCACCGCGAACAGGCCGCTCGACTCGTGGCGGATGTACAGGGACAGCGCGTCGCCCCGGTCCAGCTTGCGCTGCACCGTGACGAAGCCGCGCAGCGGGTCCGCCTGCCAGCAGACGAACAGCAGGCCCGCGTCGGGAGTGCCGTCCGGGTCGATGCCGTCGTGGTAGGAGAAGGGCCGCCGCAGCATGGCCGCGCCACCGTTCTGGTCGGGGCGCGTGATGCGGGCGTGCGCGTTGATCGGGACGACCAGGTCGCCGTTCGCGTCGGTCTTCTCCAGGTCCATCTCGGTGGTCTCGGTACCGCCCGTCAGCGCCGCGCCGTCCGCCTTGCGTCGCCCGATGACCTGTTCCTGCGCCTTGAGCGACAGCTTCTCCCAGTCGTCGAGGAGCATGCGGATGCGGCGTACGACGGCATAGGAGCCGTTTGCCATCCACGCGGGGTCCTTGGTGCCGGAGGCCGGGACGAAGATGCGCTCGTCGAAGTCGGGCTCGGTCGTTCTGGGATTGCGGGTGCCGTCCATCTGACCCATCAGGTTGCGGGCCGTCATGGGGTGGGCGGTGGTGCCCGGCGTCCGGTTGAAGCCGTTCATCTGCCAGCGGACCTTCGCGGCCGTGCCCGCGTCCTTCTGGATCGCGCGCAGGGCGTGAAAGGCGACCAGGGCGTCGTCCGCACCGATCTGCACCCACAGGTCACCGTTGCTGCGGGCCTTGTCGAGGTGGTCGGAGGAGAAGTCCGGGAGCGGGTCGAGAGCGACCGGACGCTGCTTCTCCAGACCGGTGCGGGCGAAGAAGCTGTTGCCGAAGCCGAAGGTGACCGTCAAGGAGGAGGGGCCGGCGTCCCGGGCCACGCCGGTGTCGTCGTGTGCGGCGGCCTCGCCCGCCATCAGCCGTCGGGCCGTCTCCGACCAGCGGCGCAGCAGTGCGGCGGCTTCCTTGCGGCCGGCTCCCGCCGCGAGGTCGAAGGCGACGAGATGACCGCGCGCCTGGAGGCCCTGGGTGATCCCCGGTTGATGTTTCACGTGGAACATCACCTGCCCGGACCCGATCGAGGAGAGAGGAGGGGTCGCCTGCGCGGGGGCCGCGGCGTAGCCGGCGACCGCGCCCGCAGCGCCCAGGACGAGCCCGGTCGCTCCGGCCGTGCCGAGCAGCCTGCGCCGAGTCAGCCCCTCGACGGAGGTGGGGGTGGAGGGGGAGGGGGATTCCGGGCGGACGCCGTCGCCGACGGAGGCGCGGGCGGCCTCGGCCCCGGCCCTGCCGGTGCCGGCCTTGGGCGCAGGGGTCTTCGCGGGGCCCGTCTTGGGCTTACGAGGCTTGCCGGCGCCCGTCTTGGGCGTGCCGGTCCCGCTCGTGTTGGTGCCGGGGCCGGGGGTCTCGGGTGTACGGGCGTCGGGGAGGGACTGGTCGGGCATGGTGCGGTCAGCCGATCTGAGCGTTCTTGGACACGGTCGCCTGGTCGATGTCGGAGGTGCGCACGGTGACGGCGATCTTCCACTCGCCGGCCATGGGGATCTGCACCGCGCTCGCCGCCCAGTGGCCCGTGGTGATGTGGTCGGGGGTGACGGGCAGTGGCCCGATGTCCTTGGCTTCGAGGGTGAAGGCGACCTTGACCTCGGGCACGTCGAAGGCGCGGCCGTTGGGCCGGGTCACGTAGACGTGCATCTCGTTGGCGCCGGCGCGTGCGGGGTCGAGGTCGACACTGACCACGCCCTTGCCGTCGGTGCCGCCGGTGTCGAAGGACATGTCCAGCGTCAGCGCCCCGGAGGGGGAGTCCGACGAGGGCGAGGCGGACGACGAGGAACCGGTGGCCCGGGCGGCTTCCTGCTCCGTACGGCCGGGCTCGGTCGACGTCAGGACGGTGGTGACGGCGAGCAGCACGACGGCGACGCCGGTCTCCGCGAGCACCGAGCGCCGCAGACCGAAGCGGTCGGCGTCGGAGTCCCGCAGCCTCTTCTCTCGTGTGGCGACGACGACGGCGCGTTGCCGCGCGAGCTGCACGGCCCGCTCGTCGCCGCCGGAGACGGCCGTGGCGTTCTTGGAGCCGCCCTTGCCGTCGCCGGTGCTGCTCCCGCCGTCGCCGGTGCTGCTCCCGCCGTCGCCGGTGCTGCTCCCGCCGCCGCCCGTGCTGCTCTCGCCGGTGTCGTTCTCGTCGGCGCCGACGGCCGTGCTGCCCGCGTCCCCCGCCCGCTTGCCCGCCGTGACCACAGGCTTCTCGGCCGTGGACGTCCGTGCCGATGCCGTCCTCGCGGCCGTCGAGGCCGTCGACGTAGTCGTCCCGGTCGTCGTGTCCGCCAGTCGCGCGGTCCACCGTCGTGAGATCCGGGCGATGCCCACGAGCACCGCGACGAGCCCGATCTTGACGAGGAGCAGCTGTCCGTAGCGGGTGTCGGTGAAGGCGGACCAGGAGCCGAGCTGGCGCCACGACTGGTAGACGCCGGTGACGACCAGGGCGAGGACGCTGCCGAAGGCGACCTGGGAGAACCGCTGGACGGCGGAGCCCTCGACGGGCCGGTCCGCGGGCGCCCGGTACAGCGAGACGAGGAGGGCGGCGAGTCCGCCGAGCCAGGTCGCGACGGCCAGCAGGTGCAGCACGTCGACGGGCATCGCGATGCCCGGCTGCAACCCGGTCGAGGCGTGTTCGGCCATGGCCCAGCTCGCCGCGAGTCCTGCGGACACGACGGTTCCGCCGATCGCGAGCCCGAAGGTCAGGTCCCGCTTCTCCTCGTCCTCCCGCTTGTCGTAGGCGCCGAAGAGCACGGCGATGAACAGCGCGGCCGCGGCGAGCAGCAGCAGCCGGGACACGAGGGCCGCGCCGGTCTTGGTCTGCAGGACCTGCCCCAGCAGGTCGAGGTCGAAGACGTCCCCGAGCTTGCCCGAGCTCGCGTACGAGCCGCGCAGGAGCAGCAGGAACAGGGTGGCGGCGGTCATCGCGAGCCAGCCGGAGAGAACGAGTCGCTGCACGGCCCGCACCCCGGTGCCGCGCGGCCAGCAGGTCAGCACGAAGACGGCCCCGCCGACCATCACGATGAACCCGGCGTACGACACGTACCGCCCGAGGTCGTACAGCAGGCCGACGACTCCGCCGCCGGCCACCTGGTCGGACACCGACACGGTGGTCTTGGAGGGGGAGCCGATGGAGAAGGTGTAGGCGCCGGCGACGGGGTGGCTGTCGGCGGAGACCACCTGGTAGGTCACGGTGTACGTGCCGTCGGGCAGCCCGGAGTGCAGCTGGACGGCGTAGCCGGCGCCGGAGACCTGCGACGGCTTGCCGGTGTCGACCCGGGTGCCCTGGGGATCCAGGACGCGCACGGAGTCGTCGTTCATCGAGACGGTCTCGGAGAAGGTCAGCGACACCTGTGTGGGCGCCTTGTCGACCACCACCCCCGGCGCGGGGTCGCTGCCGGTCAGCGCGGCGTGCGCGGACGCGGGTCCGGCACCCGCCAGGAGTGCGCCGGCGACCGCCAGGAACAGCAGCACGAGCATCCGGACGCGGGGGGCGATGGTCTGCGTCAAGGTGGTCCCTCCCTCAGTGGCCGGTCTTGGGGTTGTACGTGGCCGACTTCACCGGGATCTCGACCTCGAGCGGATCGGAGGCGGCGAAGTGCAGTCGGACGGTCACGGTCGCGCCCTGTACCGGCTTGTTCTTCAGCATCTCGAACATCAGGTGGTTCCCGCCGCTCTTGAACACGAGTCGACCGTGTGCGGGCACGTCGAGGGAGCTGACCTGCTCCATCGACGACCCGACGGTCTCGTGGAGGGTCACCTGGCCCGCGGCCGGGCTGGTGACGGAGGTCAGCTCGTCCTCGGCGTCGCCCTTGTTGACGATGGTGAGGAAACCGGCGGCCATGGTGTCGGAGACGGGCTGCGGGATGTAGGCGGCCTGGACGGACAGCTCCGCCCTGCCGTCCGTGTCCGACCCGCACGCCGCCAGCAGCAGCGCGCCGGCGACCGCCGTGGCGGGCACGGCGACGAGCCGCGCGGACCGTATCGGCCTCACGGGTTCTCACCCTTGACGATCTTGGGAAGGTCCTTGGTGTAGTCGTCGACCGTGGCGTCCTCGCCGTACAGCAGGTAGCCCGCGTCCGTCTTGGGGGAGAAGGCGACGACCTGGGTGCCGTGGGTGGAGACGATCTTGCCGTTCTTGTCCTTGTGCGGCGCTTCGACGGTGATGCCGAGGCGGTATGCGGCGGCCTGGATGGTGGCGAACTTCCCGGTCAGGCCGACGGCCTGGGGGTCGATGCCCTTGAGCCACTTGCCGAGCGCCGCCGGGGTGTCGCGGTCCGGGTCGGTGGTGACGAACACGACGCGCAGGTCGTCCTGCTCTGCCTTGGGCAGCTGCTTCTTGGCGACGGCGATGTTGTTCATCGTCAGCGGGCAGACGTCGGGGCAGTGGGTGTAGCCGAAGTAGACCAGCGTCGGCCGGCCGGCCGTCTCCTTGCGGAGGTCGTACGGCTTGCCCTGGGTGTCGGTGAGCACCAGGGCGGGCTTGGTGAAGGGCTGGTCGAGCACGGTCACGGCTCGCTTCCCGGTCTCCTGGGAGACGGAGGCCACGGGACTTCCGCTGTCGCTGCCGCCGCAGGCGGAGAGAGTGAGGGTGGCGGCCGCGAGCAGCACGGCCGCGGCGAACGTCTTCTTACGCATAGAGAAATGTCCCAGATGTATGAAATCCGGTGCGCACCGGGGGCCCGGACAGGAGGTACGGATCGGGTGTGCGGAGAGGGGTGTACGGCAGGCCGTGCACCCCGGTGCGCCCCGTCGGGTGCCGGCGTCGGGCGGCGGCTGCCGCCCGACGCGGGCGGGGGTCAGGCCTCGCTGGCGGGGGTGCGGCGGCGGCCGGCGAGCACGCCGTACGCGACGCCGGCGGCGCCGACGACGATGCCGACCACGCCGAGGATCCGGGCGGTGGTGTCGCTGTCGTCGGAGCCGGAGGCCGCCTCGGTCGTGGTGGCGGTCGCCTTGGCGTCGTCGGACTTGTCGGAGGCGTCCTCGGCGGCGGCGCCGTGGTGGCCGTCCTCCGAGGCGGCGGTCAGGGCGAGCACGGGGGCCGGGTTCTCGGGCTCCTCGGCGCCGTCCTTCTGGACCTCGATCCAGCGCACGACCTCCTTGTCGGAGTACGTCTGGATCGCCTTGAAGACCAGTTCGTCGGCGTCCTCGGGCAGGGCGCCGATGGACACGGGGAACTTCTGGAAGAAGCCGGGCTTGACGCCCTCGCCGGTGGCCGTCCAGGTGATCTTGGAGACGGCCTCGGAGATCTGCTTGCCGTGCACCTCGAGGGGCTTGGCGAGCTTCGCCTTGGTGACCTCGATCTTCCAGCCCTGGATGGGCTCGGGCAGCGCGGAGGCCAGCGGGTGGTCGGTCGGGAAGGCGACCTCGAGCTTGGCGGTCGAGGCGTCGTCCCGCTCGTTGGGGACCTTGAAGTCGACGACCGCGTAGCCGCCCTTGGCCGCGGCGCCCTCGGCGGCGACGCTGACGTGGGCGAGGGCGGGCGAGGACAGGGCGAGGACGCCGGCCCCGGCGACGGTGGCGGCGGCGATGACACGGGCGGTGAGACGAGAGGTCTTCATGGCGGGGAGCACTCCACTCCGAGTGAGTCGGTGACTGGGGAGGCGTGTGCACGGACGTGCGCACGCGCGCGTGCCGCACGACGGCGGCCGCTCTCCCCGGTCGTGGTGGAGTGCTGGTCGTGTCGCGTCAGGCAGCGAGGGCGAGAGCGGACGCGTGCGGCGGGCCCCGCCTGATCACGGAGTGCTGGAGGGCGGTGATGCGGGGAGCGGCCGGCGTGAGCAGAGCGGCGCACGGGACGCGCGGTCCCGCTCCGGGCGCGGTCGGCAGCCCCGCGAGCAGGGCGCGCACCAGCGCGAGCGCCCCGCGCAGGGACCGTACGAGCGCGCCTTCGGCGACTCCGTGGGCCGACAGGGCGAGCAGCCGCAGCAGGGCGGTGTCGCCGCGTCGCAGCAGCCAGCCGGCGGCGACGGCCGCCAGGACGTGGCCCAGCAGCATCGGCAGGGAGGGCAGCGGGGAGATCGGCGAGCCGGCCGCGGACAGGACGTCCGTGGGATGGCGCATCGAGCCCATCCCGGTCATGCCGCTCATGGCTGTCGTGCCGCCGCCGCTGCCGGCTCCGGCTCCGGCTCCGGCAGGGTAAAGCCGCGCGTTCACCAGGATCTTCTGGGCCTCGGCCGGGCTGAGCGCGGCCGCCGTGGCCCCGCACACCAGCCGCGCCGCCCGGGCGACGAGCGTGGCGTCCGTCCCGGACAGCGTGGCGGAGGCGTCGGCGGAGAGCGCGGCGGACCCGGAGACGGTGTGCTGACCGAGTCCGAAGAGGGTGTGCAGCGCGGTCTGTCCGACCGCGAGCAGCGCCGCGATGCCCGGCAGCGAGCGCTCGCGCCCGGCGAGCGGCGCCACGACCGCGAGGACGCCCAGGAATCCCGCGCCCAGCGTCCACAGCGGGATGACGGCGCAGGTGGCCGTCGAGTGCGCGGCGGCGGCCAGCAAGACGCAGACCGCGGCGAACACCGCGGCCCGCAGCAGCCGTAGATCGCGACCGGAGCGTTCGCTGTAGGGGGCAGTCATGGCGCGCTCATCATCGCACTGGGCTCACCCCGGCCACACGGCAGGTCCATAAGGTCCCCGCCACGTGGAAGATCACCGTCTGGTGTGACTGGTACTGCTGATGCCGTCGAGTCCCGCATACACCGATTCCAGGCCTGAGCGCATCCCCCATATGGGCGGCATCACGCGGAAACCGCGCTTACATACGGCCCGGTGCGGCAATACGTATCGGTATGTCGAGCCGCAGCCAGGAGGCTGGAGCATGAGCATCTGGTGGTCACTCCATCTGCGGCGCGAGGCCGCGAGCGTTCCGCTCGCCCGCCGCCTGCTGCTCGGCACCATGGAGACGGCGGGCGTCGATCCCGACGTCAGCTACGACCTCTCCGTGGCCCTGAGCGAGGCCTGCGCCAACGCCGTCGAGCACGGCGGCGACACCGCGCGCGGCGGCCGTTCGGGGGCGTACCGCGTCACCGCGTACCTCGACGGCGAGAAGTGCCGGATCGAGGTCGCCGACTCGGGCCCGGGGTTCACCGCCGAACGTCCCGCGCCCGTACCGGTGCGCGCGAGCCCCGAGGCCGAGCACGGCCGCGGCCTTTTCCTCATCCAGGAACTCGCCGACCACGTCCACATCGGCAACAAGCCGGGGCGCGTCGGGACGGTGGTGAGCTTCGACAAGATCCTCAAGTGGCGCAAGGACGCGCCGCTGATGGCTGTGTGACCAGCCGTCAGTTCGGCCGGCCGCCGCTTCCACGACCCGCAGCAGGCACGAAGGCCGGACGCCGCAGGGGCGCCCGGCCGTCGATCGGACGTCAGCCCGTCAGTTCGTCAGCGAGGCCATCCAGCTCTCGACCTCGTCCGACTGCCGGGGCAGCGCGGCGCTCAGGTTCCGGTTGCCGTCCTCGGTGACGAGGATGTCGTCCTCGATGCGGACGCCGATGCCCCGGTACTCCTCGGGCACGGTGAGGTCGTCGGCCTGGAAGTACAGCCCGGGCTCGACGGTCAGCACCATGCCGGGCTCCAGCGTGCCGTCGACGTAGGACTCCACGCGCGCGGCGGCGCAGTCGTGGACGTCCATGCCGAGCATGTGCCCGGTGCCGTGCAGCGTCCAGCGGCGCTGCAGCCCGAGCTCCAGGACCCGCTCGACCGGACCCTCGACCAGGCCCCACTCGACGAGCCGCTCGGTCAGCACGCGCTGCGCCGCGTCGTGGAAGTCGCGGTACTTGGCGCCCGGCTTCACCGCGGCGATACCGGCCTCCTGGGCGTCGTACACGGCGTCGTAGATCTTCTTCTGGATCTCGGTGAAGCGGCCGTCGACCGGCAGCGTGCGCGTGACGTCGGCGGTGTAGTACGTGTGGGTCTCGACGCCCGCGTCCAGCAGGAGCAGATCGCCCGGGCGCACCGGCCCGTCGTTGCGCACCCAGTGCAGCGTGCAGGCGTGCGGGCCCGCGGCGGCGATGGTGCCGTAGCCGACGTCGTTGCCCTCCACCCGCGCGCGGAGGAAGAACGTGCCCTCGATGTAGCGCTCGCTCGTCGCCTCGGCCCTGTCGAGGACCTTCACGACGTCCTCGAAGCCGCGGACCGTCGAGTCCACGGCCTTCTGCAGCTCACCGATCTCGAACGCGTCCTTGACGAGCCGAGCCTCGGAGAGGAAGACGCGCAGCTCCGCGTCGCGCTCGGCGGTGACCTTGTCGGTCAGGGCCGCCTCGATGCCCGCGTCGTGACCGCGCACGACGCGCACGGGCCCGGTGGCCTCGCGCAGCCGGTCCGCCAGCTCGCGCACGTCGGAGGCCGGGATGCCGTACAGCTGCTCCGCCTCGCCGAGCGAGTGCCGGCGGCCCACCCACAGCTCACCCTGGCCGGACAGCCAGAACTCGCCGTTCTCGCGGTCGGAGCGGGGCAGGAGGTAGATCGTGGCCTGGTGGCCGTCGGCGACGGGCTCCAGCACGAGCACGCCGTCCTCCGTCTGGTTGCCGGTCAGGTACGCGTACTCGACGGAGGCGCGGAAGGCGTACTCCGTGTCGTTGGAGCGCGTCTTCAGGTTGCCCGCGGGGATCACCAGGCGCTCGCCCGGGAAGCGCGCCGAGAGCGCGGCGCGGCGGGCGGCGGTCTCCGCGGCCTGGACGATCGGCTCCAGGTCGCGCAGCTCCGTGTCGGCCCAGCCGGACTTCATGCTCTCGGCCAGCTCGTCGGACACGCCCGGGTACAGGCCGTTCTTCCGCTGCTTGATGGGCTCTTCCGACTCTTCCGGGGTCTCCGGGGTGAGCTCGTCGGCCACGGTCATCCTCCTAGATACGGCACTGGACCCCCTCCATCGTACGGTCGTACGTAAGGGGGTCCAGGGGCGAAGGACCTGTTGCCGGGCCGGTCACCCGCAGTCGGCGCCGCCGTGCTCGAAGCGTGCCGCCAGCAGCACGACGTCCTCGTCGCTGTCCTGCTCGGCCTGCCCGTCCGGCAGGAGGGTGCGCAGTACGTGGTCGGCGATCGCGCCCGGGTCCTGGCGCAGCGGCCTGGGCACCCCGGCGGCGGCCGCGTGCAGCCGGGCGAAGGCGCGGTCGACGGGTTCGCTGGTGCGGCGCAGCAGACCGTCGGTGTAGAGCAGGACGGTCTCGCCGGGCTCCGCCTCCAGCTCCACGCTGGGAGCCTCCCAGCAGGCCAGCATGCCCAGCGGCGCGGAGACGGAGGTCTCCACGAACTCCGTGCGCCGCTCGCCGACCAGCAGCGGCGGGCAGTGCCCGGCGCCGGCCAGGGTGATCTTGCGCAGGGCGGGCTCGCAGTAGGCGAACAGGGCGGTGGCGGACCGTGCGGGTTCGGTCAGCCGCAGCAGCAGCTCCAGGTCGGACAGGACGGCGACGGGATCCTCGCCCTCCATGACCGCGTACGCCCGCAGGGAGGCGCGCAGCCGGCCCATCGCGGCGACGGCGCTCGGCCCGGACCCGGTGACCGATCCGACGGCGAGACCCAGAGCCGCGTCCGGCAGCGGCAGCGCGTCGTACCAGTCGCCGCCCGCGCGCGGGCCGGTGCGGTGCCGGGCGGCGAGCTGGACGCCGGGCACCCGCGGCAGCCGGGACGGCAGCAGTTCCTCGGTCATCGTCTTCATGCACACGCGTGTGCGTTCGAGTTCCACGAGGCGGGACAGATGCTCCGCCGCGTACCGGACGTACAGGCCGGCCAGGTGGCGCTGGCGTTCGCCGGGCTGGGCGGGCTCGTCGTAGAGCCACACGGCCGCGCCGAGCCGGCCCGGCGCGCCGTCGGCCTGCAGCGGCAGCGCGTAGCTGGCGGCGTAGCCGAGGCGGGCGGCCACCTCGCGGTGGCGGGGGTCCAGGCCGTCCCTGGCGAGCAGGTCGGGCTCGGCGATCTCCCTCTCGCCGCCGGGCAGTCCGTCGAGGATCCGGCCGTAGGACAGGGCGCTGCGCGGCACGGTCTCGATGTGACCGAGGTCGGCCCGGCCGAGGCCCAGGCCGATCGTGCGGTCGGGGCCGAGCCGGTCGGCGGGTTCCAGGACCACGAGACCGCGGCGGGCGCCCACGAGGGCGGCTCCGGCGTGCAGCAACTCCGTCAGGGCGTCCGCCAGCACGTCGGTGCGGGCCAGGCGTTCGGTGAGTTCGTGGAGGGTGGTGAGGTCCGAGACCCAGCCGGCGAGCCGGTCCGTCAGCACGGCTCCGGGAGCGGAGGGGATCAGGGGGCCGGAGGGGGGCGCGGGGACCGTGGCGGTGCCCGGTGCGGCGGACGCGGGCGGGACAGTGTGTGCGGGCGAGGGAACCGTTGAATCGATTCCAGCCACTTTCGGAGGGTGAGGGGCGTTCATGGTGTCCGGCTCTCGGACCGGAGCATATTGCTCAAAAGCATCGCAAACCCCCATGTCATTCTGCGCCGCTAGCGGTGTCTCCACATGTACACGCACTCGTGAGGGGATGTCCAGCATTGTCCTGCTGGGATTACTGGTGTCCGCGGGGTCTTTGGCAGAATCACGCACGGTTCTTCCGGCTCCCTTGCGAAAATGCAAAGTTGGCTTAAAACTGCCTCGGGTAACGGTTGATTGCGGTCGACTGGGTTTGCTCGACGGAGCGTCACAGCGGTTGCGATGGGTACGTACTCGGTAAGGGCCGGGGTCGTCGGGAGCTCGTACGGAGCCTCCCGGAACCTGGTGACCGGACCGGGCGTCATAGTCATCGACGACCGTGCCCCATCCTCCCGTGGCGGAGGCGGAGAGAAATACGCGCGACGCCAAACGCCAGACTTCGCCACCCCACGCCACGCCCAGGCATAAGAGGGACGCAAGTCGGACGGAGTGGCCGCGGAAGCGGTCGCCACCTCGCCCCCGAGGGGTCCCCCTTGTCCAGGACAGGGTGTGATGCGCCACAAGGTACGCACAGTGAAGTGATCGACACATGGTGTGATGTGACCCTCGGTGTTGCCAGCGGTGCAACGGAAAGGAACGAGCGCTCATGCGCGAGATCCTCGGAAAGCGACGCAGGCTGCTGTCCCGGCGCGGCAACGGAGGGCCCGAACTGCTCGACGCGGCCCTGACGTTCGCGACGCAGTGGCAGTGGCCCGTCCTCCCGGGGGCGACGGCGGACCAGCGGAGCACGTCCCGCTGCACCTGCCCCGACCCGGAGTGCACGGTCCCCGGCGCCCATCCCTTCGACCCCGGCCTCCTCGCGGCCACCACCGACGCCCGCATGGTGCGCTGGTGGTGGGGCAACCGACCGGCGTCACCGATCATCCTGGCCACCGGGGGCACGGCTCCCTGCGCGGTCAGCCTCCCGGCCCTCGCCGCCTCGCGCGCTCTCGTGGCGCTCGACCTGCAGGGCATGCGCCTCGGGCCGGTGGCGGCCTCTCCCACCCGCTGGTTCTTCCTGGTGCGCCCCTACTCGATGGAGCAGCTCGGCGAGCTCCTCTACGCCAAGGACTTCGTCCCCGGCTCACTGCGCTTCCACGGTGACGGCGGGTACATCCCCCTGCCGCCTTCGGAGACCGGCCGCGGCGACATCCGGTGGGAGCGCGCGCCGCTGCCCGGCTCGGCATCGCCGTGGGTGCCCGATGTCGAGGCCCTGGTCGACGCCGTCGTCGACGCCCTCACTCGTACGGGTGTGAGCGCCCCCGAGTTGTAGGGGTGTCGGGCGTGCGCCGGGCGAGGCGCCCGGATCCGCCCTCTATCTTCCGCTGCATGAACCTTCGTCTCCTCGCCCTCGGGGGCGCCGTGGCAGGCGCGATCGCACTGCCTCTGGCCATGGCGTCCGCGGGGCCGGTCGGCGACGGGGGGCGCGCGGCCGAGGGAACCGTCACCCGCGCGCTCGGCATGAGCGACCCGCGCGCCACCCGTGTGAGGGGCCCGGATGCCGGGGAGCGCGCCGATCCCGAGACGCCGTCCGTCGCGCCGTCCCGGTCGCCCCTGCTGCTCGGCCTGGGTCTGGCCACCGCCGCCCGCTGCGGCCCCGAGCTCACCTCCCGCGACGGAGTGGAGGCGCAGACCTGCGTGCTGTCCCAGGGCGAGGACACCTGGGCGCGCACCTACTACCGCAACGCCACCGGACGCTCCCTGGACGCCTCCCTGAGCCTCATGGGACCCGCGGGGCGCACGGTGCGGACAAGCTGCGCTGTGGGTGCCGAGGACGAACCGCGCTCCTGCGAGACGCCCCATGAGCGGAGCCGGGGGAACCTGCCGGCCTACACGGCGGTCGCGGAAATCTCCCGGGCGTCCGGCGACGGGCCGCTGCTGTTGCGCACCGGCAGCAACTTCCGCACGGACAAAGGCAGTTGAGGCCGACCGCCTCCCTGTGAGCGGATTCGCGCACGGAAAAACCCGGTTGCTGGCGACGGGGGATGCACCAGCAACCGGGCTACTCGAACGGTAACAAGAGATCCGCCCTGCGCAAATTCGATCTCTTGTTTTCCTCGGCTTTCCGGACACGGGCGAATCGGCTCTTCTGGCGTCGACTCGCCTTGTGCGAACGGCAGTTGTGAGCAGGCTCACTCCGGAGATTCGGACTGGAATGCTGAACGGCTGCTCAATGCAACCCAGTTGCAGTCCCGGACGTCAGCTGAGCGTCACCTGCCGGTTGGTGAGGCCGCCGCGTGCGCGACGCTCGTCCGCCGTGAGCGGTGCGTCCGAGGCCAGGGCGACGGCGAGCCGCTCGGCGAACTCGGCGGCCGGCTTCTCCACGTCGTCCGCGGTGACCGCGCTGGGCAGGTCCCACACGGGCACCGTCAGGCCGTGCGCCCGGAAGGAGCCCACCAGACGCGTGCCCTCCCCGAGGCCGGCCCGCCCGGCGGCGTGCAGCCGCGCGAGGGCGTCCAGAAGCTGCTCCTCCGGGTACGGCATGACCCAGCGCAGATGGTTCTTCTCCGGCGTCTCGCACCAGTACGCGGAGTCCACACCGGTCAGCTTGACGGTCGGGATGGCAGCGGCGTTGGCCCGCTCCAGGGAGGCGGCCACCTCCGGCGCGGCGTTCTCCGGGTCCGGCACCCAGAACTCGAAGCCGCTGTGCACAACCGGCGCGAAGGCGCCCTCGGGGTCGAGCAGGTCCTGCATCCGCGGACCGCCGGCCGGGGCGCGACGCGCCTGGACCGGGGTACCCGGGTCCGCTTCCAGCGCGCGCCGCAGGGTGTCGGCCAGGTCGCGGCTGATGTCGCCGGAGGGTGTGTCGTTCTGCAGACCGAGCAGCACCGAGCCGTCGTCGCGGCGCAGGGCGGGCCAGGCCATCGGCAGCACCGTGGCGAGCGTGACCGACGGGACGCCCTCGGGCAGGCCGTCTCTGAGGGTCAGCTCCACCGTGGCGGCCGGCACCAGCTCGCGCAGCGCCACCCAGTCGCCCTCGCCCGGCAGCCCCTCGAAGGGGCGCTGCACCAGCTCGGTCGCGGCGTGTGCGGCGGCCCGGCCGTGGCAGGCCTTGTAGCGGCGGCCGCTGCCGCAGGGGCAGGGCTCCCGCGCGCCGACCACCGGGATGTCCGCGTCGGTGAGCTGCGGCCGCTTGGCCGTCGTCTGGGGTCGCTTCTTGGCCACTGGGTGTCTCCCGGGTACGGCTCGTCTGGTACGGCGGGAGCCTAGCCGTTCGCACGCTCCGTCACGGGAACCTGTGGACGACGCACGGCTTGTGGACGAGGGGACGGCTCGTCGACGACGCGCCGTCGCGGGCCACGGACGGCTCGCGGGCGACACGGCTGCGGACGAGGACGCGCCGCCCCGCCGACGGAGCACGACCGCGCCGACGAAGCGCGACCCCGCCGACGGCGTGCTGCCCCGCCGACCTGCGCGTGGATGACGCACGGGCCGGGCCGGGGGCGCCGCGCGGCCGACGGTCTCCGACCGCCGGCCTTGCGCGGTCCACGGATCTAGTCCATGTCGTCGAACACGTCCACGAAGTCCAGGCCGGGCATCGACGCGACAGCGGGGGCCGCGACCCGGGACGCGAAGTCGTCGCGCCGGCAGCCCGCGTCGGGGTCGTACACGTCCGCGTGGACGACGACCCACACCGTGACCTCGCCGCGGGCGTCGTCGCGGACGCCCCAGTCGTCGGCCAGAGCCGTGATGATGTTGAGCCCACGGCCGCCGTGCGCGGTGACGGACGGGGTCGCCGGAGCCGGGCGGGTCGGACCACCGCCGTCGGTCACCTCGACCAGCAGCCGGCCGCCCGGATCGACGCGCCAGGCGGCCCGGACGTCGCCGTCCCCGGCGAGGGCCTCGCCCAGGGGTCTGCCGTGCTTGCAGGCGTTGCTCAAAAGTTCGGAAAGGATCAGTACGGCGTCGTCGATGACCGATTCCGACACCCCGCCCCTGCGCAGTTGATCGCGCATGCGGTGTCTCGCGTTCCCCACGCCCGCAAGACCATGGGGTACGGCCATGCTCGACGACGCGGGCACCTCCTGTGCCACCACCAACGCCACCCCCGAGACCTCCTTCGCCCCACGCCACGGTGTGGATGCCCCATTGGCCTGTACCGGAAACCGGCCAATGCGGGTCCGAGGACGCATTCGGAACGGTCGAACACGGAGCGAACGCGCCGGAGCACTCCCTGTGAGGGGCTGGTCAGTGAGTGGCCGGATGTGAACGGTATGGCTGAGAACGGAGAATGCTGTAGGTGGCGCTGTGGGTCAAGAGGTGTGGATGGGGCTTCTGGGACTTGTGTGACTTCCCGGCGGCGACGAGGGCTCCGTGAGCGCTGCTCCCGAGGTACTTCGAGAGCTGCTCCGGGGATCGCCCCGGGCCGCCGGACGAAGCCGGTCCGGATTCGGGCGGGAGCCAGGCTCAGCGGCCCAGGCGTCGCAGGGTCGCGCGCGGGCGGTTGGTGATGATGGCGTCGACGCCCAGCCCGACGCAGATATCGACGTCCGCCGGTTCGTTCACGGTCCACACGTGCACCTGGTGCCCGGCCTGCTTCAGGCGCTCGATGTACGCCGGGTGGTTGCGCACGATCCGGATCGAGGGGCCGGCGATCCCGACCCCCGCGGGCAGCCGCCCGTCGCGCAGCCGGGGCGAGACGAACTGCATCAGGTAGACCGCCGGGATCGTGGGCGCGGCGGCCTGCACGCGATGCAGCGAGCGTGCCGAGAAGCTCATGATCCGCACCGGCGATTCGGCCGCCGAGGCCGGCGCGTCCAGGCCGAACCGCTTGAGCAGCGCCAGCAGCCGCTCCTCCACCTGTCCGGCCCAGCGGGTCGGGTGCTTGGTCTCGATGGCCAGTTCGACCCGTCGGCCCGCGTCGGAGACGAGCTCCAGCAACCGTTCCAGGGTCAGGACCGACGTCTCCTCGCGGTCCTCGGGCCGGACCTCCCAGTCGGGGTCCTCCTCGCGCGCGTGCCAGGCCTCGTGCGCCTCCTTCGTCTTCCAGGAGCCGAAGTCCAGTGCCGCGAGGTCGGCGAGTTCCAGGGCGGAGACCGCGCCACGTCCGTTGGACGTACGGTTGACGCGGCGGTCGTGCACGCAGACGAGATGACCGTCCGCGGTCAGCCGTACGTCGCATTCGAGGGCGTCCGCACCGTCCTCGATCGCCTTCTTGTACGCGGCCAGAGTGTGCTCGGGAGCCTCCTCGGAGGCGCCCCGGTGGGCGACGACTTGAATGTGGTGCTGCCGTGCGTGAGTCACGGCGTCATCGTGCCACCGTCGGCCCGTCGTCTGAGAACCCTCTGAGATCTTCCGAAGATGCGCGCTTATTGTGCGTATTGACCCTTATAAAGAAAGACCGAGGACCCACAGGCACCGCTTATGGTGCTCTGACGGCCCGTGGGAAAAGCTGAGACGTACAAAAGGACATGCGACAGCTTCAGCGCGCCGGGTAGGGGAAGAAACGTGCGACGGAGCGCGCCGAGCGCCGACGAGCATGACCCAGCGCGACCGCCGAAGACAGCCGTGGATCGAGGAGAAGAGCTGTGAGCACCGAGAACGAGGGCAAGAGCGAGGGCACTCAGGTACCCCCGGCCCCGTCCGCACCCCCCGTGCCGGTGGAGTCTCCCTCGGCCGCCTCACAGGCGCCCGCGCCGGACGCCGGCGCGCCCACCACCCCGCTGCCTGCGGCGCCGGACGCCGGCCGGGCGGGAGCGGCCGGCACGGCCGGAGCGCCCGAGGAAGGCTGGCCTCCGCCCGGCCCGCCGCGGACGGCGCCCGCCGCGTCCGCTCCGGTCGACGGGGACTGGCCGCCGCCGGCCGTCCCCCACGCCTCCTCCGGGTATGAGTCCGCATCGCCCCATGGCGGCCCGCCCGCCCCCGGGAGCGACTGGCAGAACCCGCCCCAGGCAACCCCCCTGTACGCCGAAGCCGGTGCGGGCCCGCACGCGTACGGCGCCGCAGGTGCAGGTGCAGGTGCAGGCGCAGGTGATGCCGGCGCCGGCGGGGGCAGCGGCACCGTCTGGGGGGCCTCCTACCAGCAGCCCGCGCCCAAGCCGGGCCGTGGCCGCGGCGGGCTCGTCGCCGCGGTCCTGGTCGCCGCGCTGGTCGCCGGCGGCCTGGGCGGCGGCCTCGGCTACACCCTGGCCAGGAACGACGACAACAGCGGCTCCACCACCGTCTCGGCCTCCACCAGCGGCGGCGACGTCAAGCGTGATCCCGGCACGGTCGCCGGCGTGGCCGCCAGGGCGCTGCCCAGCACGGTCACCATCGAGGCGGAGTCCAGCAGCGGCGAGGGCGGTACCGGCACCGGTTTCGTCTTCGACACCCAGGGCCACATCCTCACCAACAACCACGTGGTGGCGGAAGCGGTCAACGGCGGCAAGCTGACGGCCACCTTCCCGGACGGCAAGAAGTACAACGCCGAGATCGTCGGTCACGCGAAGGGCTACGACGTCGCCGTCATCAAGCTGAAGAACGCCCCCTCGGACCTGAAGCCGCTCACCCTCGGCAACTCGGACAAGGTGGCGGTCGGAGACTCGACGATCGCGATCGGCGCCCCCTTCGGGCTGTCCAACACCGTCACCACGGGCATCATCAGCGCCAAGAACCGCCCGGTGGCCTCCAGCGACGGCTCCGGCAGCTCCTCCTCCTACATGAGCGCCCTGCAGACGGACGCCTCGATCAACCCGGGCAACTCCGGCGGCCCGCTGCTGGACGCCTCGGGCAACGTCATCGGCATCAACTCCGCTATCCAGTCCACCGGCGGCGGCGGGCTGGGCGGTACCACCCAGTCCGGCTCGATCGGCCTCGGCTTCGCCATCCCGATCAACCAGGCCAAGTACGTCGCCCAGCAGCTGATCAAGACCGGCGAGCCCGTCTACGCCAAGATCGGCGCGTCGGTCTCGCTGCAGGAGGGCTCGGGCGGCGCGAAGATCACCGACACGGCGGAGGGCGGCGCCTCGGCGGTCGAGACCGGCGGCCCGGCCGACCGGGCCGGCCTCAAGCCCGGCGACGTCATCACCAAGCTCGACGACATGGTGATCGACAGCGGCCCTACCCTCATCGGCGAGATCTGGACCCACCAGCCCGGCGACAAGGTCACGATCACCTACGAGCGCAGCGGCAAGACCCACACGGTGGACCTCACCCTCGGCTCCCGCAAGGGCGACAACTGACCCCTCGCGCGCTACCTCCCGTACCTCCCCGGGCGCGGCGACCACGGGCCCCACGCGCGTGTGCTCCGAAGACGTCGAAGACGTCGACGAACAGGGGAGGCCGAGAGGTGCGGGGCAGGGGAAGCCGGTTCGCCGTCAGGGCGGACCGGCGGCCAGGGGCAGCGGGCGATCCCCGGTCGACCGCCCGCAAGCCTCGCGCGACGCCGGAGTGCCGGTAAGGCTGTATCCGCTCCGCCCCGGGTGGGCCGGGGCGGAGGTGGGTTGCCCGAGCGGCCTGAGGGAACGGTTCCCCAGATGCGGGTGCGCATCGGCCGGCGCTCTCACCTGGGCCGGGTCGGGTCGGGCTGGGCCGCGAAAAGAGCCGAGGTCGTCCGCAGGACCTCGTTCGCCCGCTTGAGCCGGGCACTCTCCTTCCGCAGAGCCGCCGACTCCTCACGCTCGGCGGTGGTGAGCATGTCGTCTCGCTCGCC
This sequence comes from Streptomyces humidus, assembly GCF_014649655.1. Lineage (GTDB taxonomy): Bacteria > Actinomycetota > Actinomycetes > Streptomycetales > Streptomycetaceae > Streptomyces > Streptomyces humidus. The sequence continues at coordinate 284,553 of NZ_BMTL01000004.1, forward strand.
GGCATCGGCCTCGGCCTGACGGATCCAGCCGCGCAGAGCCTCGTGGTGCACGCCGAGTTCCTCGGCCATGCGGCGGATCACGGGCTTCGGCTCGGCGGTCCGGTACATCCGAACCGCACGCTCGCGCAACCCCAGCGGGCACTTCCTCGGGGCAGGCACTGTCCGGGCTCATCTCACGAGACCCATCTGACTTTCTGTCACCCGTCCCCGCATCTCGGGGGAACCTCAAACCGACGACCGTCATGTGGAGCCAGAGGCAGGCTCTGGCGGCGTCCGAAGCCCGCGACGGTGATCCGGATCAAGGACGGGAACTTACGCGTTCGCGTCGCGAAGCGTGCGCAGGATGCGCTCGAGGTGGCGGCGGTCCTCGGTTGAGAGTGGCCCGGCGAGGTGGTTGCGCAGGTGGGAGACGTGGGCGGTCAGTGCGTGGTCGAGCGCCTGACCGCCCTTGTCGGTCAGTACGGCGAGTGCGGCTCGTCGGTCGGCGGGATCGGGGTCGCGGCGGATGAGTCCTTCCTTTTCCATGCGGTCGGCGAGCCGGGTGAAGCCGCCCGAGCTGAAGGACACGGCCTCTGCCAGGTCCGACATGCGGAGCTGGTGGCCGGGGGTGCGGCCCAGTCGCAGCAGCACTTCGAACCAGGTATGCGGTATGCCGAGATCGCGGTTGACCAGGGGCTTGATACGGCTGTGGGCCTCCACGAAGAGACCGAAGAGTGTCACGTCGTCGTCGTTCAGCAGTTGCTCGTTCACTCCTCAAGGATGGCAGAAGGGCATGAGTGGAAGAAACTGCTATTGCAATATCTGTTGCAGCAGATATATTGTCTGCGTCAGCAGATACTTCCGTCGTGTCCACCCCACAGATGTGGAGTCCGCCCCATGGGAAAGCGCGTCCTGGCCGCCTTCGGCGTCGTAGCTCCCATGGAAGGCGTCCTCGTGTCCGGGCTGTCTGCGGCGCCCGCTTCGGCGGACGCCGTCACCTCCTCCACCGCCGAGCGGACCGGCTCGAGCGAGGAGGCCCGGTCACGGGTGCTGCGGGTGGCCTGGCCGCAGACCGGCGCCCCTCCGCAAGAACGCTCCGCACCAGGCCGCCGTCAAGCCGTACCTGAGCCGGCCGCTGTCCAGGGACGCGCAGGAGCGCGCAGTCGCGCCCGCACGGACGTCGCCCCGCCCGCCGGCCGCAGGGGCATCTTCGACCACGCCACCATGAACCCGCTCGGCCCGGCCGGTTCATGAGCGACCGCGCTGCCCTCGACCGTTACAGGGCCCGCCTCAGGCTCTCCGTCGGCGATGTCCACGGCACCGACCCGTCCCGTCCCACGTCTTCAGCCTCCACCCGATCGACCGGCAGGGCGCCCAAGGCTGAACCCCTGCTCCACACGGGCTGCCCGCCTCGACCCGGTTCATGTCGTACACGTCGCCGCGAGGCGATTTCCCCGACCATCACCCTTCACCTGAGGAAGCACGCATGAGCACTCTCTCCTTCAAAGTCCTCGACCTCGACTTCCCGGCCGGCAGCAAGAACAAGACGGCCACCCTCGTCACCGGCGAGAGCGAGGCCCTGCTGGTGGATGCGGCCTTCACCCGCGCCGACGGCCACCGCCTGGCCGCCGAGATCCTCGACTCCGGCAAGACCCTCACCACCGTCTTCGTCTCCCACGGCGACCCCGACTTCTACTTCGGCGCCGAGGTGATCGCCGACGCCTTCCCCGAGGCGAGGTTCGTCGCCACCCCGATCGTCATCGAGCACATCAAGCACTCCTACGAGGGCAAGCTGAAGGCCTGGGCGGCGCTCGGCCCGAACCTCCCCACCCGCCTGGTCGGCCTGGAGCCGCTCACCGGCGACCTCACCCTGGAGGGCCACCGCTTCGAGCTCAGGGGCGGCCCGGCCGGCCTGCCCGACCGCCACTACCTGTGGCAGGCCGAGCACCGCGCCCTGCTCGGCGGTGTCCTGCTCTTCCAGCAGGAGCACGTCTGGGTCGCCGACACCCCCACCCCCGGCGACCGCGCCGCCTGGATCGACCTGCTCGACGAGATGGCCGCCCTCGACCCGCACCTGGTCGTCCCCGGCCACCGCCTCCCCGGCACCGCGGCCGACGGCTCCGCCATCACCGCCACCCGTGACTACCTGATCGCCTTCGAGGAGGAGCTGGGCAAGGCCGCCGACGGTGCCGCGCTGAACGACGCCCTCGTCAGGCGCTTCCCGGACAACGGCATGCTGATCGCCGCCCAGATCGGCTCGAAGGTCGCCAAGGGCGAGATGAAGTGGGGCTGACCGTGAGCGAGTTCGCCATCTCGACCGCGCCCGCCGACGTCGTCCGCCGCCAGTACCTGGCTTCGGCCGCCGGGGATCTGGACGCCCTGCGCGCCACCCTCGCCCCGGACGTGGAGTGGACGGAGATGGCCGGCTTCCCGCTCGCCGGCACCTACCGCACCCCCGAGGGCGTCACCTCCAATGTCATGGAGAAGCTCGGTCAGGACTGGGACGGCTGGGCCGCCCACGACGACACCTATGTCGTCGACGGCGAGAACGTCGTCGTGCTCGCCCGCTACACCGCCGTCAACAAGGCCACCGGCAAGCCGATCCACGTCCGCGTCGCCCACCACTTCGTCGTACGCGGTGGACTCATCGTGCGCTTCGAGCAGTTCGTCGACACCGCGCTCGTCCGCGACGCCATGACCGACTGAGCCGTACCGCACCCGTCACCCCAGGCAGGAGACACGTATGTCTGCCGCGGACAACAAGGCGCTCGTGATCGCCTTCTACGAGCAGGCCTTCAACGACCACCAGCCCGAGGCCGCCGCCACCGCGTAGCTCGGCGACAGCTACACCCAGCACAACCCCGAGGCGCAGGACGGCCCGGGAGCCTTCGTCGGCTATGTCCACTGGCTGCGCGGGCAGTTCCCCGACCTGCGCCTGGACATCAAGCGGGCCATCGCCGAAGGGGACTTGGTGGTCACCCACAGCAACCTGCACCTCAAGCCCGGCGACCGGGGCATGGCCGTCGCGGACTTCTGGCGCGTCGTCGACGGGAAGATCGTCGAGCACTGGGACGTGATCCAGGAGGCGCCCGAGAAGAGCGCCAACGACAACACCATGTTCTGACCCCACAGCAGCAGCACGGCACTCGTGCCGTACGCGGGTGCCGTGCTGCTCCGCTGCCGTGGTCCAGGCGCACCCGACAGACAACCGAACAGAACAGACAGAGAGGCTTCCCCCCACCATGACCAGCCTTCCCAGCCGACGCCGCCTGCTTGCCACCGGAGCGGGCGCCGCTCTCGGCCTCGGTGTCGCCACTGCCTCCGTCACCCCCGCTCAGGCCGCCACCGGCCAAGCCTCTGCGGGCCGCGTGGCAACGGGCGGCGCCGAGGAGAACCGGACTCTTGACGAGCTCTACCGGGCAGCCCTCGCCGAGGGCGGCAAGCTCGTGATCTACGCCGGCGGCGACGTCTCCAGCCAGGCGGACGGGATCCGCAACGGCTTCAAGAGCCGCTTCCCGGACATCGACCTGACGGTGGTCGTCGACTACAGCAAGTTCCACGACGTCCGCGTCGACAACCAGTTCGCGACCGACACCCTGATACCCGACGTCGTACAGCTCCAGACCGTGCAGGACTTCGTGCGCTGGAAGGAGCAGGGTCGCCTGCTCGCCTACAAGCCGGCCGGTTTCTCCAAGCTCTACGCCCCCTTCAGGGACCCGCACGGCGCGTGGGTCGCCGTCCAGGTCAGTGCCTTCAGCTACATGTACGGTCCCGCCGCGGTCGGCTCCGACATCCCCAGCGGTCCGCTCGACCTGGCCGACGCCCGCTGGAAGGGGAAGATCGCCTCCTCGTACCCGCACGACGACGACGCGGTCCTCTACCTCTACACCCTCTACGTGGAGAAGTACGGCTGGGACTGGCTCGCTCGACTGGCCACGCAGGACCTTCAGTTCGCCCGCGGCAGCTACACCCCGAGCGCGGCCGTCACCAGCGGCCAGAAGGCCATCGGCATCGGCGGGTCCGGCGCGCCGCTGTCCACCGGGCCGGTCAAGTGGGTACTGCCCGAGCAGGCGCCGTTCATGTCCTGGGGACAGCGGGCCGCGATCCTCAAGCAGGCCGAGAACCCCACCGCCGCCAAGCTGTACCTGAACTGGCGGCTCTCCCTCGAGCAGCAGAAGGCCGCCACCAACGGCTGGTCCGTCCGCACCGACGTCACCCCGCCGAGCGGGCTGAAGCCCGTCTGGGAGTACCCCAACGGCAACCTCGACGGCTTCCCTCGCTTCATGGCCGACCGCGCGGCGATCGAGCGCTGGAAGCAGACCTTCGCCCTGTACTTCGGTGAGGTGAAGGGCGACCCCTCACCGGGCTGGCTCGGCCTGCACCCCGGAGCCTGACCGCCGACCGGCGCCGCCCGGCCCCGCACTCCCCGCGCGATGGGCCGGCGGCCCGGCAATTCCGGACCAGGGATCTGCTGCAGCGGGCCGGTGGCGCCAACGAGCCGGAACCGAGCCGGCGGACCCCGTGTGGACCATGGCCTCCGTGAAGCGCACGATCCCGGTACGCTGTACCCGCTCCGCCCCTGGTGGGCGGGACCGAGGTGGGTTGCCCGAGCGGCCTAAGGGAACGGTCTTGAAAACCGTCGTGGCAGCGATGTCACCGTGGGTTCAAATCCCACACCCACCGCAGGTGAACGGCCCCTGACCTGGGAGAGAGGTCGGGGGCTTGTTCATGTCCCGAGTGCTGTGAAGCACTGCGGTTCCCCGTGGGTTCCCGGGCGGCCGGGCACGCGAGGGGCACGCGTCGCTTGTCACTCCTGGGCCCAGTCGAACGGCATGGGGGCGCCTGCCGGGATCACCCACGGGTGGGGGTACCGGGCCTGACAGCCGGTGCAGCGTGCGACGAACGGTCCTATGTCGGGGTTGGTCAGAACGCTGTAGTGGCCGGACGCCTCGGCGGGGAGCACGTAGCCGTTCGCTGTCGTCTCCAGACCAGGCCATGCCGGAGAGCACCGGCAGAGCCGTTCCCCTGCGAATGGCGCGCCCTCAGCAGTCTTCGTCGTGCGCTTGAACAGGTCGGTGAAGGTCTCACGCATGGACACGGCGGACTCGCGTTTCGCAGCGGGTGATCTGGCGGCGCTGAGATTACAGCGCGGTCGGCGGAGCGGCTTCGGGCGGGAGCCGCCCTGGGGCGAGTGATCATGGCCCGCAAGTTTCCGGCCGGTAGGTCGCGGGTGTCGAGTCCAGCGAGAAGCAGGAGGCCGTGCTGCCGGCGCCGGGATGGCCGGCCGGCCGGGGCGGACGGCCGGAGGGCTACTGCCACCGGCAGGTGAACCGGGCTTGCTTGACCGTTTATTGACGGGTGCACAGGTGATCATTGCCGTCTGTTCACCCCGCCTTGGTCTGCGGCGATGTGTGTTTGACGGAGAACTTCAAGGGGTCCTGAGGGCTCGTCCGGCCGTGTCGTCGGCCGGTGTTCCCGGGACCCGTTCCGTCGCATCCTGATCGACTCAAGGACAAGTGTGTCTCGTTCAACCCGCGCCGCCACGGCGGTCCGCGTCATGGGCACGTTCGCGGCTTCGGCCGCGCTCGCCGTCGGCGCCGCCTCCACGGCACTCGCGAGCAGCATCGGCGACTTCTCCGCGGCCGCCGTCTGCGGTCCGCACGGCAGCGGCGTCATCCGCGTCACAGACAAGGATGCCTCCGGCACGCCCGCCACCGTCTCCCTGTTCCTCCAGCTGAACCAGCCCATCAACAATCTGCGCCTCATCGACACCAAGAGGATCGAGCACCCGACCGCGCGGGGCGTCACCGTCGATCTCATTCCCCTGGACTGGTACGCCGGCGAAACGTTCCAGGTTCACGTCAAGGCAGCCGACCAGGTCGACGACGACATCGAGCCTCTGGTCGTCGTCCAGGACGAGTCCTGCGCGACCGTCGGCCCGTCGGCGTCGGCGTCCACCGCGCCGTCCGGGCGACCGTCGGCGTCGTCTTCTCCGTCGCCGTCCTCGGCCTCCGTTCCGCCGTCCTCTCCGCCGTCCTCCGTGCCGTCCGGCGCTTCGGCCGCTCCGGTGCAGGGCGGCAGCGGTCCGTCGCCCGCGGGCGGTGGCACCGACCTTGCCGAGACCGGGGCGAACAGCGGTACTCCGGTGGTCGCCGGTGTCGCCGCCGCGCTGGTTGTCGTCGGTGGCGGCACCGTCCTCGCGGTGCGCCGTCGCAGGGTGCCGCGCTCCCACTGACGGCGGGCCCGCGCTCACGCCGGCGTCGGACCCGGCGTCCGGACCCTGAGCCGCATCCGGCTCAGGGGCGGGTCCGGCGCGCGTCAGTTCTGGGTGCCCGGGGTGTCACGGGTCGGGCGATGCGTGGTCATGCGTGCCGCCGACGCGATCGTGCCCCGAGCCTCTCTCGACGGCAGGCCCGTTCTCAGGGCGGCGGCGATCAGGTCAGCGGTCAGCTCGGGGCCGATGCCGTCCTCGTACGCCCGGCAGGCCGCCCAGAACAGCCGTGTGTTGCGCTGCCCTTCATGGGCGGCCAGGACGAACTGGACCAGCCCGCGGCCGTGCGCGCCGCCCGCCGTCGGGCCGGTTGCGCCGGAGCGGGACGGCCGCGGCGGCAGCAGCAGGCGAAGCAGGGCGCGCGGGCAGGGCGCGGGGGCGAGGTGCGCGGTCCCGGGGGCGGTGGCGTAGGCGCCGTGGACGGTGCGGGAGCCGGGGCCGACCAGGTACCCGCCGGCGCCCCGGATGTCGATGCCGGGGGCGAGACGGCCCGCCGAGTTGGGGACGACGACGTCCGGCGGCCCGGTGAGCCACAGGTGCCTGCCGCCGGACGGGGTGAGGACGATGATCGTGGGCGGGATGGTGAACCGGTGGCGCAGGGCGAGGGCGTGCAGCGCGGCCGCGGAGTCCGTGTCCGACTTGGTGTCCAGGTCGACGCCGACGAGGTGGTGCGGGGGCAGGCCGCAGGCGATGCCGTAGCCGGTGGCCCAGGGCGCGGCGGCGAACAGTTCGCGGATGCGGGCCGGGTCGGTCGAGGCGTCGTGGACGCCGTGGCCGAAGAGGCCGCACTCGCCGTGGCACGGCGGCCCGGCCGGGGCGGGAGCGTCGCGGTGGGGGGAGCGCAGGGCCGGGAGTTTCGTCCGGGACAGGGGTATGACGGCCAGGCCGCGTTCGGCGGCCGAGAGCGCGTGGGCGAGGGCCAGGGTGGCGGCCTGCCGGGGGTACCGGTCGGTGGTGGCCATGACATCAGTGTCGTACTTGTGTTCGATGAAGGAAAGGGGGCGGTCGGCTGCGCGCCCGGGGCGGCGCTTCTGTGCCGCCCCGGGCGCGGGCGGTGTTTCTGTGCGGCCGCGCAGACGTTCCCGTGCGGCGACGACCTTGACAGGCGACCGTTTCTGACGGACAGTCAGAAACTGTCTTGGAAGGAGTGCGGCCGTGGACGACGACCAGCTCCACCTGCGGCTCAAGGCCTACGAGGGCCGTCCCGCCGCGGTCGCCGGCGTGGGCCGGGATCCCGTCAACGCGCCCATGATCCGGCACTGGTGCGAGGCGATGGGCGACGTCAACCCGGCGTACACCGGCCCCGGCGCGATCGCCCCGCCCACCATGCTCCAGGCGTGGATCATGGGCGGCCTGAGCGGCCACGAGGGACGGGCACAGGCCTACGACGAGCTGCTGGCCCTCCTCGACGAGGCGGGTTGCACCGCGGTGGTCGCCACCGACTGCGAGCAGGAGTACGTGCGCCCGCTGCGCCCCGGGGACGAGGTCGCCTTCGACACGGTGATCGAGTCGGTCTCGCGGCGCAAGACGACCAGGCTCGGCGCCGGATACTTCGTGACGACACGGACCGAGGTCCGCGTGGGCGGGGCGCTCGTCGGCACCCACCGTTTCCGCATCCTCAAGTACGCGCCCGCCGCCGCACGGGAGCCGGAACCCGGGACGACGGCGAAGACGAAGACGACGGCGAAGACGAAGACGACGGCGGTCAAGCCGGCGGCACCGGCACCGGCACCGGCAACAGCGTCGGCAGCGGCACCGGCACCAGCGTCGGCGCCGGCACCGGCGAAGCAGTCGGAGCTTCGGCCGCGTCCCGTCGTCAACCGCGACAACGCCGGCTTCTGGGCGGGAGTGCGCGACCACCGCTTCCTCATCCAGCGCTGCGCCGCCTGCCGCACCCTGCGTTTCCCCTGGCTGCCCGGCTGCAACGCCTGCGGTTCCGCGGAGTGGGACACCGTCGAGGCGGGTGGCGAGGGCACTGTCTTCTCGTACGTCGTGATGCACCATCCGCCCTTCCCGGCGTTCTCCCCGCCCTATGCGGTGGGGCTGATCGAACTCGCCGAGGGCGTCCGCGTGATCAGCGACGTCGTCGACGTGCCCTACGACAAGGTGCGCATCGGGATGCCGGTGGCGCTGGAGTTCCGGGTCTTCGACGACGAGCTGACACTGCCCGTGTTCCGCGCGAGGGAGGGGGCCGCGTGAACGTTCCGCGTGAGGGAGGGGGCCGGGTGGAGGCCGGCGACGAGCTGCCGCCGCTGGAGATCGCGGTCACCCGGACCCTGATCGTCGCCGGAGCCGTCGCCTCGCGCGACTACCAGGACGTCCACCACGACCCCGAGGCCGCCCGGCGCAAAGGGTCACCCGACATCTTCATGAACATCCTCACCACCAACGGCCTGGTCGGCCGCTACCTCACCGGCTGCTTCGGCCCCGCGGCGGTGCTCCGCAAGGTCGCCATCCGGCTCGGTACGCCCAACTACCCGGGGGACACCATGGTGTTGAGGGGCCGGGTCGAGGAGGTCGACGGCGACACGGCCGTGGTGCGGGTCACCGGGGACAACGGTGTGGGCCGGCACGTCACGGGGACGGTCACGCTCACTCTCCCCCGGGAGCCCGGCGCGTGAGCGGGCGCGGGCGGGACCTTCTCGGCGGCCGGGCCGCGATCGTCGGGATCGGGGCCACGGAGTTCTCCAAGGACTCGGGCCGAAGCGAGCTGCGGCTGGCGGCGGAGGCGGTGCGGGCGGCCCTGGCCGACGCGGGCCTCACACCCGCCGACGTGGACGGCCTGGTGACCTTCACGATGGACACCAGCCCGGAGATCACCGTGGCGCAGGCTTGCGGCATGGGTGAGCTGTCCTTCTTCTCCCGGGTCCACTACGGCGGCGGGGCGGCCTGCGCGACGGTGCAGCAGGCGGCGCTCGCCGTGGCGACGGGCGTGGCCGAGGTCGTCGTCTGCTATCGCGCCTTCAACGAGCGTTCGGGGCGCCGTTTCGGGTCGGGCGTGCGGCATCGGGAACCGTCCGCGGAGGGGGCGGCGCTCGGCTGGTCGCTGCCGTTCGGGCTGCTCACGCCCGCCTCCTGGGTGGCGATGGCGGCGCAGCGGTACCTGTACGCCTACGGGCTGAGCGCGGAGGAGGCCTTCGGACCCGTCGCCGTCACCGCCCGGCGGCATGCGGCGACGAACCCGGCGGCGTACTTCCACGGCCGTCCGATCACGCTCGCCGACCACGCGGCCTCGCGCTGGATCGCCGAGCCGCTCCGGCTGCTGGACTGCTGTCAGGAGACGGACGGCGGTCAGGCGCTGGTCGTCACCACACTGGAGCGGGCTCGCGACCTGCCGCGGCCGCCCGCCGTGATCGCGGCGGCGGCGCAGGGCGCGGGCCGGGCCCAGGAACAGATGACCAGCTTCTACCGGGACGACCTGACGGGACTGCCGGAGACGTCCGTGGTCGCCCGTCGACTGTGGCGCGGCTCAGGGCTGTCGCCGGCCGACATCGACGTGGGCATCCTGTACGACCACTTCACGCCGTTCGTGCTGATGCAGCTGGAGGAGTTCGGCTTCTGCGCCCCCGGCGAGGCGGCGGCCTTCGCGGCGGAGGACCGGCTGCCGCTCAACACCCACGGCGGTCAGCTCGGGGAGGCGTACCTGCACGGGATGAACGGCATCGCGGAGGCCGTACGACAGCTGCGCGGCACCTCCGTGAACCAGCTGCCGGGGGCCGCTCGGGCCCTGGTGACGGCGGGAACCGGGGTGCCTACGTCGGGCCTGATCCTCGCCTCGGACGGCTGAGCGGCGGGGCGCACGCCCGGGATTCCCGCCGGGTCGACGGCCTGCCGCCCCCAAGTCCGGGGGCCTGGAAGGGAGGGCCGGGGGCCGGGAGCCGGGGCATTCGGCAGTGCCAGGGATCGCCGCGGTCCGGGTGCCCGCCCCCAGGACCACCGGCCGCCCGCAGCACCACCGGCCGTCCCCAGGACCACCGGCCGTCCCACGGGGCCAAGGGGCATCGGCGGGACCAGCGGCCGTCCCGCAGGACCTAGGGTCATCCCGCAGTGGTCGGCGGCTTCTCGTCCACCTTCAGTAGGTGGGGCCTGCACCACCCCTACAACCTGAGACGGACCCGCCTTAGGGACCTGCGGGCGATCCGCGCGGCCGGGGGGCGAACCTAGCGTGGAGCCATGACCACACCCGTGTGCACCAGCGCTTCGAACGGCATGACGCGGCCTTCACCGTACCCGTCGTTCGCGTCGTACGTCAGGGCCCGGCAGCCGGTGCTGCTGCGCACCGCCAGGTCGCTGACCGCGAACCCGAGCGATGCGGAGGACCTGCTGCAGTCCGCGCTCACGAAGACGTACGTCGCGTGGGAGCGGATCGAGGACCACCGGGCGCTGGACGGCTACGTCCGCCGGGCCCTGCTGAACACGCGCACGTCGCAGTGGCGCAAGCGCAAGGTCGACGAGTTCATGTGCGAGGAGCTGCCGGAGCCGGATCCGGTCGGCGGCTGCGACGACCCGGCCGAGCGGCAGGCGCTGCACGACGCCATGTGGCGGGCGATCATGAAGCTGCCCGCGCGGCAGCGGGCGATGGTCGTCCTCAGGTACTACGAGGACCTCAGTGAGGCGCAGACGGCCGAAGTGCTCGACGTGTCCGTGGGCACGGTGAAGTCGGCGGTGTCACGGGCCCTGGGCAAGCTCCGTGAGGACCCTGAACTGGGACTTGTCCGGTAGCGCGCCGTCCCGATGTGCTGACCTGGGCTTTGTCGTGACGTGATCGATCATCGTCAGCTAGTGACATACCGAGTGGTATGTGCGCAGAATCAGCGCAACGATTACCACCGCGTAGGCAATGTTGCCGCCCTGGGAGGACGCCGTGCTGAGCACCATGCAGGACGTACCGCTGCTCATCTCTAGGATCCTGACCCACGGGGCGAAGATCCACGGGACGTCGCAGGTGAGCACCTGGACGGGCGAGGGCGAGCCGCAGCGCCGCTCCTTCGCCGAGATCGGCGACCGCGCGGCCCAGCTGGCGCACGCCCTGCGCGACGACCTCGGAGTGACCGGCGACGACCGGGTCGCCACACTCATGTGGAACAACGCCGAGCACGTCGAGGCCTACTTCGCGATCCCCTCCATGGGCGCCGTGCTGCACACCCTCAACCTGCGCCTGCCCGCGGAGCAGCTCGCATGGATCGTCGACCACGCCGCCGACAAGGTCGTCATGGTCAACGGCTCCCTGCTGCCCCTGCTCGCGCCGCTGCTCCCGCGCCTGCGGACGGTCGAGCACGTCGTGGTGACCGGCCCCGGCGACCGTTCCCTCCTGGACGGCGCCCACGCGCGCGTGCATGAGTACGAGGAACTCCTCACGGGGAAGCCCGTGACGTACGACTGGCCCGAGCTGGACGAACGCTCGGCGGCCGCCATGTGCTACACCTCGGGCACCACCGGCGACCCCAAGGGCGTGGTCTACAGCCACCGGTCGATCTACCTGCACTCGATGCAGGTGAACATGACCGAGTCGATGGGCCTCACCGACGAGGACACCTCCCTCGTCGTCGTCCCGCAGTTCCACGTCAACGCCTGGGGCCTGCCGCACGCCACCTTCATGACCGGCGTCAACATGCTGATGCCGGACCGCTTCCTGCAGCCCGCGCCGCTCGCCGAGATGATCGAGAGCGAGCGGCCGACCCACGCGGCGGCGGTCCCCACCATCTGGCAGGGCCTGCTCACGGAGCTCACCGCCAAGCCGCGGGACGTCTCCACCCTCACCCAGGTCACCATCGGCGGCGCGGCCTGTCCGCCCTCCCTGATGGCCGCCTTCGACGAGCTGGGCATGCGCGTCTGCCACGCGTGGGGCATGACGGAGACCTCTCCGCTCGGCACCGTCGCCCGCCCGCCGGCCCACGCCATCGGCACCGACCAGGAGTTCGCGTACCGCATCACCCAGGGCCGCTTCCCGGCCGGCGTCGAGGGCCGGCTCATGGGCCGCGACGGCGAACTCCTGCCCTGGGACGGGGAGTCCGCGGGCGAGCTGGAGGTGCGCGGCATGTGGATCGCGGGCGCCTACTACAACGGCCCCGACGCCGAACCCCTGCGCCCTGCCGACAAGTTCAGCGAGGACGGCTGGCTGAAGACCGGTGACGTCGGCACCATCTCCCCCGACGGCTTCCTCACCCTCACCGACCGTGCGAAGGACGTCATCAAGTCCGGCGGCGAGTGGATCTCGTCGGTCGAGCTGGAGAACGCGCTGATGGCCCACCCCGACGTCATGGAGGCCGCAGTCGTCGCCGTCCCGGACGAGAAGTGGGGCGAGCGCCCGCTGGCCACGGTCGTCCTCAAGGAGGGATCCACCGCCGACTTCGCGTCGCTGCGCGCCTTCCTCGCCGACGAGGGCGGGATCGCCAGATGGCAGCTCCCCGAGCGCTGGACGATCGTCGAGGCCGTCCCGAAGACGAGCGTGGGCAAGTTCGACAAAAAGGTGCTCCGCCGGCAGTACGCCGAGGGCGAGCTGGACATCACCCGCCTCTGAGCGCCGGCGCCGCGTCCCACACCGGTACGCGGCCTGCGCGGGGCGGTCCGCGGGGCGAGCGGGCGCGCCTGGGCCTGGCGGGCACCTGGGCCGAGCGGGGGGTGGGCTTGGGGCGAGCGGGGCGTGGGGCGTGTGCCGGTACGCCGGACGGGGCCGGTCAGGGCCGGTCAGGTCAGGTCTGGTCAGGTCACGTGGTGACGCCCGTCCGGCGCGCCGCTGCCGGACGGGCGTCTCGCGAGCCTGTCCGGCGTGCGGAACCCGTCCCACGTACGGCGGCCGTCCTGGGTAGGGCGGCCGGGGGCCGGTGGCGCCGGCCGGGGGATCTCACCTTGTGCCCTGCCCGGCGGGCCGGCGTCGTCCGGCCGTGGTGCTCCAGCCCAGGAGCAGCCACGCGCCCGCCACCGCGACGACCCCGCCCCAGCCGAAGCTCGCGAAGGCGAGGCCGGCCAGGGCCGAAGCGGTGGCCCCGCCCGCGAAGCCCGCGACGACATAGGCGCTGTTGGCGGTCGCCGGTGCGGAGGTGGTCGTCAGGGCGAGGGTCTGGTTGGCGACGTGGGACGTGACGAGAGCCGCGTGGATCACGATCGCGGCCACGAACAGCGCCGCGAGGACGTGCCCGCCCAGCCAGAACAGCGGAACCGAGACGGCGGCGAGAAGGTACGCGCCGCGGACCGTGTTCGCCGCGCCGAAGCGGTCGACCAGGCCTCCGGCCAGGGGCGCGACGACGCTGGCGGCCAGCCCGAAGAGTCCGAAGAGACCGGCGGTCGCGGTCGACAGACCGTACGAGCCGTCCGTCAGCAGCAGCGCGAGAGAGGTCCACAGGGCGCTCCAGGCGCCGTACATCCCCGCCTGCCGTACGCAGGCCCGCCACAGCTCGGGCGAGCGTCGCACCAGACCGGGCATCGCGGTGAGGCCGGCGAAGAGGTGGCCCTCACGGGTGCGCGGCTCTTCGGCGGGGAGCGCGGCCGCGGTCAGCAGCCCCAGAACGGTGGTGAGGACGGCCGCGCCGACGAACACCGCCCGCCAGCCGAAGGCCTGCCCGGCCAGTCCGCCGAGGACGCGGGCCGCGACGATGCCGGTGAACAGTCCGGCGATGACGGCGGCCACGTGACGGGCGCGCCGGTCGGCCGGGGCCCGTGCGGCGACCAGCGGGATGAGGAGCTGTGGGACGACCGTGGCGGCGGAGGCGACGAGCACGGCCGCCGCGAGGGCCGCGGCTCCGGTGGCGGCCGCGCCGGCGATCAGCGCCACGGCGGTGACCAGGGAGAGGACGGCGACCAGCCGCCGCCGGTTCACGCGGTCGCCGAGCGGGGCGAAGAACAGCAGGCCGGCCGCGTAGCCGAACTGGGCGACCGAGGCGATCCAGGCCACCGCCGAGGGCGTCGAGCCGAAGTCGTGGGCGATGAGGGGGAGCAGCGGGGCCGCGAGGTAGATGTTGGCGGCTGTGACGGCGGCGCACAGAGCGATGAGGACCAGGAGGAGGTTCCGGCTCCGGTGCGTGGCCGGATCATCCTGGATCCGCCGACGTGTGGCGGCCGGTGTGCGGGTGACTGTGGGCGACATGGGGGAGACGCTCCTTCTAGGCGGCTCAGTCAACCAACCAGTTGGTTGGATCGATGGGTGTAACAGTGCGGGGCGGCCGTCGATTCCCTGTCAACCAACTGGTTGGTTATGCGCCTCGCTACGATGTCCTCATGGCAACCACCAGGGATCCCGAGGCCACCCGCGCCCGGATCTTCGAGGCCGCCGTCGCGGAGTTCGCCCGCCACGGCATCGCGGGCGCGCGCATCGACCGCATCGCCGCCGAGGCCAAGGCGAACAAACAGCTGATCTACGCCTACTTCGGCAACAAGGCCCAGCTGTTCTCCCTGGTCCTCAGCCGCAGCATGGTGCACCTCGCGGCGGCCGTCCCCGTCGACCCGGACGACATCGACGGTTGGCTCGACCGGCTGATGGACTATCACGCCGCCCACCCCGAGCTGCTGCGTCTCCTCTACTGGGAGGGCATCGAGTACGGCACCGCCGAGCTGCCCGACGAGGCGGAACGCCGACAGCACTACGCGCTCAAGGTCGGCGCGATGCAGGACGGCCAGGACCGTGGCGTGATCACCGACGCGATCCCGGCCCCCGACCTGCTCTTCCTGCTGATCGCGATCGCCGACTGGGCCACCGTCGTCCCCCAGATGAGCCGCATCCTGGCGGGATCCGAGGACACCGACCGCGACCGTCTGCGCGCCTCCATCAAGGAGGCGGCCCGCAGGATCGTCGCGAACTGAGCTCAGGTCTCGGAGCCCGTCCTTGGCCGGTCGGGCTCCGACCGGCCAAGGACGGGCCGCATCCGGTGGACGGGCCGGTACTGCAGCGGTGTCTAGTTGGTGCCGATCCGCGACAGCAGGTCCACGATCCTGCTCTGCACCTCGGGGCTCGTCGACCGCTCGGCGAGAAAGAGGACCGTCTCCCCCGACGCGAGCCGCGGCAGGTCCGCCTGGTCCACGGCTGCCGTGTAGACGACCAGCGGGGTGCGGTTGAGCTGCCCGTTCGCCCGCAGCCAGTCCAGGATCCCGGCCTGCCGCCGATGCACCTGCATCAGGTCCATCACCACCAGGTTCGGCCGCAGCTGCCCGGCGAGGGTGACGGCGTCCGCGTCGCTGGCCGCCCTGGCCACCTGCATCCCGCGCCGCTCCAGCGTCGAGGTCAGCGCGAGGGCGATCTCGGCGTGCTCCTCGATGAGCAGCACCCGCGGCGGATGCTGCTCGCTGTCACGCGGCGCGAGAGCCTTCAGCAGGACGGCGGGGTCGGCGCCGTAGGCCGCCTCGCGCGTCGCCTGCCCGAGCCCGGCCGTGACCAGTACCGGGACCTCGGCGGCGACCGCGGCCGCTCGCAGTGACTGCAGCGCGGTGCGGGTGATCGGCCCGGTCAGCGGGTCCACGAACAGCGCCGCCGGGAACGCGGCGATCTGGGCGTCGACCTCCTCGCGCGAGTGCACGATCACCGGACGGTAGCCGCGGTCGCTGAGCGCCTGCTGCGTGTGGACGTCCGGCGCGGGCCACACCAGCAGCCGGCGCGGGTTGTCCAGCGGCTCCGGCGGCAGCTCGTCGTCCAGCGGCTGAGGCCTCGGCGGATCCGCCACCTCGACTGCCCCACCGGGACCGTCCAGCGGCTCGGGCCCCTCGGCGGCGTTCTCGTCCGGGGCTCCTATGGCGTACGACCGTCCGGCGCCGTCGGTGCCCGGACCGCCGGGCGCCGGCCGCGGCTGCCCCGCGAGCGAGGGGTGCGCCTGCGGTGCGGGCGTGGCCGGGCCCGCGGCCCCCGCGGCGGCCTGCGGTGCCGTGGGGATCGTCGGGATCGGGGGGGCCACGGGGGCCTGCCCGGCCTGGGGCGGGAGGGGCTGCTCGGCCGGCGGGTGCGGCCGGGCCGCCTGCTCCGGGCGGGTCGCCGGATCGGGCGGGGTCCCCAGCTTGCGACGCCGCCCGGAACCGCCGGCGGAGTGCGGAGCGGGGGTGGCCGAAGCCGACGGGGACGGTGCCTGGAGCACCTGCTGAGCGTGGTGAGCCTGCTGCACCTGCGCGGCCTGCCGGGTGAACGGCACGCCCTGGCCCAGGGTCCGCACGCTGATCGCACGCCCCTGAGTGGAGTGGGGGTCCATGGCCGGAGCGGCCGCGGCCTCGGCGGGCAGTGGCTGTGCGACCCGCGGCTGTCCGACGGCGGCTTCGGGCGGAAGCGGGGTGCCTCCCCCAGGAGTCGGCGTGAGCGGGGCGGCCTGCGCGGCCTGCGCGGGGGCCGTCGTGCCGTTCGGCGCTACCGGGGCGCTCGGCACGGCCCCCGGCGCCGCTTCGGCCGGCAGCGGCCGCCCCTGACCGGGCGCCTGCGGCGCGACGGCGCCCACAGGAACGCCGGGAGCGGCCTGAGCTGCGGCGGGCTGCCCGGGCAAGGGCTGCCCCGGGACGGCGACGGGGGCCGGGACGGGCTGAGCACCGACGACAGGCTGCCCGGCCTGCGCCTGCGCCTGTGCCTGCGGCTGGACCTGAGCCGGGACGGCGGCCTGGGCCACCATGGGTCCGGCCTGTCCGGGCACGCCGTCGCCTTCGGCGGGCGGCTGGGCGACGGCGCGACGGCGTCGGCCGGTGGGGGCGTTCGTGGGGTGCGGCTGGGGCGGCGTGTGGTCGTCGGACTGGTCGTGCGTGACGGCGTCATGCCGCCCGTGGTCCGTCGCCGGGCCGTCCATGGACCCCTGGACCGGGGCTTGGACGGGCGCTTGGACCGGTGTTTGGGCCGGTGCCTGCGCCTGTGCGGGAATCGGCGTCTGCACGGGGAGGGGGGCGGGCACGGGCCCGGGAGCCTGCGCCGGAATCGGGGACTGCGCCGGAACGTGAACCGCTCCGGGCCCGGAGAGCCCTCCCGCTCCGGGGACCGCTCCGGCTCCCGGTGCAGGAAGGGGGCCGGCGCCCGCAGGGGGCACCGGCCCCACGGCGCGGGCCTGGTCCGCCGCGCTGGTGCCGCCGGGACCGTCCGGTGTCCGGTCCGCCGTCGCGGGCGGCAGGGCGAACACCGCGCGGGGCCCCGCCTCCTGGGCGGCGGCGCGCTCGTTCGCGGCGGCCAGGGCACGTCGCCGACGCCCCGTCGGCTGCCCGCTCTCCGCATCCGCCTCGGGACCCGTCCCGGCGCCGGTGCCCGTGCCTGACGTCGTGTTCGACATGCCCTGGGGGTCCGCCGGTGCGCTCGCGAGCGCGGGCAGGGCGGGCGGCAGGGCGTTCTGCGGCTGCTGCTCGTCCGGCGCGTGTCGGGCCCGCCGTCCGCCCGGAGCGGGGACGCCCTGCGGCGGGACGGTGCCGCCGAGTCCCGTGCCCGAGGCCGCGGTTCCCGCCGCGTGCTCCGCCGCCATGACGACGGCGCCCTCGCTCACCCCGCTGTCGGCACCCGCGCTCCCCACGACGGCGACCTCGGCCGACCGCCCGCGCCGCCGCCCGGTGCCGCCGGGACCGTCCGCGCTGTCCGCGCCGTCGGCCTCGCCCACCGCGGGCGGAAGCTCGCCCGGGGTCTCCTGTGCGGCCGGGCCGCGCCTGCGCCGGCGTCCGGTCGGCGCCGACGCGTCCGCGTCCGCGCCGCCCTCCGCACCGGGGAGCGGAGCCTCGCTCTCCAGGAACGCGTCCACGGAGGACCGCCGGGCCCGCCGACGTCCACCGACCCCCTGCTCGGCCGGGACGGCCTCCTCCGCGACGGCGCCCGGACCGGCCGCGAGGGCGGGCAGCGCCATGGCCGCCGGAGCGGCGACGGCCCCCGCCCCGCCGCCGAGCGGCACCTCCAGCACATAGGCGCTGCCGCTCATGCCCGGCACCTCGTGCGTCTGCAGCACGCCGCCGTGCGCCCGCACGATGCCCCGCACGATCGGCTCGTGCACGGGGTCGCCGCCCGCGTAGGGTCCGCGCACCTCGATGCGCACGACCTCACCGCGCTGAGCGGCCGCCACCACGACGGTGTTGTCCATGTAACCGCCGAGCGAGACGGGCGCGTTGCCGGTCGCGTCCACGCCCGCGACGTCGGCCACGAGGTGCGCGAGCGCGGTCGCGAGGAGCCGCGCGTCGACCTCGGCCTCGATGGGCGGCGCGTGCACGGCGAACTGGACCCGGCCGGGCCCGATGAGATCGACCGCTCCGTCGACGCCGGCCGCGACGACGGCGTCCAGCATCACCTTCGTCCGGACGACGGCTTCCGCCCCCGTGTCCAGCCGCTGGTACCCGAGGACGTTGTCGATGAGCGTGGTGATCCGCGAGTAGCCGGCCGACAGGTGATGGAGCACCTGGTTGGCCTCCGGCCACAGCTGACCGGCGTCGTCCGCGGCGAGCGCCGCCAGCTCGCGGCGCAGTTCGTCCAGGGGGCCGCGCAGGGAGCCCCCGAGCAGGGTGAGCAGCTGCTCGTGCCGGCCGGCGAGGGCCTCGTACCGGTCCTTCTCCCGTTCGCCCAGCGCGGCGTAGCGGTCCTCGCCCGCCGCGAGCTCCTCCTCGTGCTGCTCCCGCAGCTCCTCCAGCTCGGTGACGTGCTGCTGGCGCAGTGCGGTGAGGTCGGAGGCGTGCTCCTCGGAGAGTTTCTCCAACTCCGCCGCGTGCCGCTTCTCGACGGACTCCTTCTCCTCGGCGAGGGCGTCGAAGGGCCGCCGGTCGGTGAAGGTCATGACGGCGCCGACGAGCTGATCGCCGTCGCGCACGGGCGCGGTCGTCAGATCGACCGCGACCCTGTCACCGCTCTTGGACCACAGCACCTGCCCGCGCACTCGGTGCTTGCGTCCGGAGCGCAGCGTGTCGGCGAGCGGCGACTCGTCGTACGCGAAGGGCGAGCCGTCGGCGCGCGAGTGCAGCACGAGGTCGTGCAGCTCCTTGCCGCCGAGATCGCTGGCCCGGTATCCCAGAATCTGGGCGGCTGCCGGGTTGACGAGCACGATCCGCCCGTCGGTGTCGGTGCCGACGACGCCCTCGGACGCGGCCCGCAGGATCATCTCGGTCTGCCGCTGTGAACGCGCCAGCTCGGCCTCGGTGTCGACGGTGCCGGAGAGATCGCGCACGACGAGCATCAGCAGCTCGTCGGAGGCGGAGGTGTAGCCGTAGCCGTCGTAGGCCTGCTGGCCGTTCTCGAGGTTCGCGCTGGTGACCTCGACCGGGAACTCGGCGCCGTCGGTCCGGCGGGCGACCATCCGGGTCGGCTTGGTCCGGCCGCGCGGGTCCATGTGGTCGGGCCGCCGCATGGAGCCCGGGATCAGCTTGGAGTCGAACTGCGGGAGGAGATCGAGCAGCCCCCGCCCCACCAGCGCCGTGCCCGGGGTCTCGAAGGCCTCGAGCGCGATGGTGTTCGCGTTGACGACGGTCCCGTTGGCGTTGACCAGCAACAACGCGTCGGGAAGAGCGTCGAGTATGGCTGCGAGGCGAGCAGCGCCTCGGGATGGCCTGCTGCTCACGAGTCGCTTCCTCCCTGTTACCGCACTTTGTCGACCGCTCGGGCCATCTTGCCAACCGGTCCGCAGCGTGTCACGCGAGGGAGTCTAAGGGCTGGGGTCCCTCCGGCGACGCCGGATGAGAGGGAGCTCGCACGACGAAGCGCCACAGAACGTATGTCCGTGCCCGTCCTCACCCGCTCTGCCGCCCGCCGGCCTGCCGCGAAGCCGGCTCGGCGTCCGCCCGGGCGATCCCGCGACTTCGCGGGACCTTCGCCCGACCTTTACGGAACGGGTGCTTCCGCCCCGCACGACCTGTACGCGCCCGCCGCCCGCCGAACGAGGAACCACTCGACGCAGGAACCACTGACCGAGGACCCACTGAACGAGGGAACGAGGGAACGCCCGGACGACCTGCCCCCGCCCCCTGCGCACGCCCATACCGGAAACCCGAGACTCCGGGCTTTCAGCTTGCAGCTCCCGGCTTCCGGGTTCCGTGCTTCGGGTGAGTGCTCCAGGGCCCGCCGACCCGTGGGTGAGGTCCGGCGCCTCGCCTCCCGGGGTCCGGCCGGCCGGGTCAACGACGCACCGGGCGCATATCGGGCAGCAGCGGCACGAGCCGGTCCCACCGCTCGATCTCACAACCGTTGCTGCGGTCGTACGACGCGTCGACCGGCCGCCCCGCCCAGCGTCCGGTGACATGCGCGGTGGCCGGGCCGCCGTACCGCATCGTGCAGACACCGCCCTCGGGTACGGGCGCGAACACCTCCCGGCCCCACCGGGTGTCCCGGTCGACCGCGCCGCACGCGCCGGTCGCGTCCGGATGACTGCCGCCGTCCGGGTGGCAGTACACCTCGAAGGTCCCGTCCGCCCGTGCGCCGGCGTGCCGGACGGTGACGGTGAGGTGGTCGCCGGAGACCTGGTCCTCCTCCCGGACGGGCGGAGGCGCGAGGGGTACGGCGCCGCCGACGAGCGGCCTGACGGCGGTGAGCGCGTCGACCGTCCCGGCGTACGCGGCGCCGGGGCCCGCGCCGGAGGCGGCGACCACGGCGGCGCAGGCGACGGAGGCGGTGACGGCGAGCCGTCGGAGCGGGGTGACCTGGGGCATGACCGGACTAACGGCCCACCGCCGAGTACGTTGCGCCCGGCAATGCCTTTGCCCTGTGACCGGGGTGCCTAGTACCGTGGAGGCCGATTGGTGACACGACGCTCGACTGTGTCATCATCTGCAACGCACCACTCGCACACACGCGAGCGGTTGTGCTGGAGGCGTCGCCTAGTCCGGTCTATGGCGCCGCACTGCTAATGCGGTTTGGGACTTCAATCCCATCGAGGGTTCAAATCCCTCCGCCTCCGCTCGAACGACGAAGCCCCGGTCCCCGCGACCGGGGCTTCGTCGTTCCCCCACCTCGATCCGACCGCTCCGCCCCTCCCGGCCGGACCAGGCTCCCGAACCCGTCTCTGGAGGGGTTTTCGCAGGTCACAATGGGTATGGCAAACGGATTTCACATGACGGCGGCAGTCATGTAATGTTCTTCCTGTCGCCGCGAGCGGGCCGGAAGGGCCGGGAGCAGAAGACAGAAAAATCGAATAACAAGCACTCGTAGCTTAACGGATAGAGCATCTGACTACGGATCAGAAGGTTGCAGGTTCGAATCCTGCCGAGTGCACAGCAGACCAGAGGCCCTGAGGATCACTCCTTAGGGCCTCTGGCTTTTACGTTGACGGCAGTGTTTGACGGCAACCGCCTCAGCCGACGGGAAGTACTCTGGCCTGCCACTGCTTGAAGAAGCGGGGATACCTGCACCCGGCCGGAGCATGTGCGTCAGACGGTCGCGGCCAGCCAGCCGATGGTTTCGGTGGTGTGCTTGCCGTCGCTCTTGGCGGCACCGGCGTACACCTCGTTCAGGCGGATGAGGAAGCCCGTGTCGGTGACGTCATGGAGGCGGATGCCCGGCGTCTCCGGGCCGTTGAAGGTCTGGGTCAGCGGGAAGACGACGACGTTGGAACCCGACGGGAACGGGCTGGGGAACGTGACGCGCGTGAAGGTCGAGGTGTTACCGCCGCTCGTCTCGATCGGGTCGTCAGACCTCAGGTCGATCTTGCCGGTCTGGATGAAGCTCATGGTCGACTTCCTTCGTGTGAGGGTGCGATTGCCTGGCCGTGTTCGGCGTCTGACGGGAGGCTTGTCGCCAAATCGGCCCTATATGTCGAAGTCCTGCGAACGAGTGATCGCATTTCGGACAGCAGCTGAACGTGCGCTTCCTTGCTCTTCATGGGCGGCTGGACAGCTGCGAGGGCACCGGCCGAGCCATCGTCATCGTCCGGATCGTTGCCGTCACCTCTCAGGGCGTCCCCCACTCCATCGAACGCCGAGCGCTGCGAGTCGAGCCGGACGAAGGTGTGTTCTTCACTCCGGCGGTGTGGAGGGCTCCGACCCCTGGGAGGGTTCGCCTTCAATGCCTCCCCGAAGCTGTCCGCCGCTCAGATCCGCGACCTGGCCGACCTGCGCCGGCTTCACGTGAACGTTTCACCTACCTCGGCCGTCCCCGTGGCATGAATAAGCAGCGACTGACTTTCACCTCCCTGATCCTGCTTCCGCTCGTGGTGTCCTGTGGCAGCGAGATGGGCAGCGTCTCCGTCGGCTCGGGCCTCTCCACGGACTCTGTCACCGGTGTCCGCTGGGCTGTCGACAGCCTTACCGTCGATGGCAAGCAGACGGCGGCACCCAAAGGCGCGTCTCTGGAGATCGGCAAGAACGGCAAGGTCCACGGCAGCACGGGCTGCAACAACTTCCGAGCCACCGCAAAGATGACCGGCGGCAGCATCACGTTCGAGGGTGCGGGTTTCACCGAGATGGCCTGCGACGACGTCCCGCTCGCCTTCGAGGACTCACTGCACAGCACCCTCACCGGGGGCAGGCTGGAGGCCCGGATCAAGGGCGGCGGGCTGACGCTCACTTCCGACAGCGGCGACAAAGTGCAGCTCAGCGAGGAGAAGCCCGCGCAGCTGTACGGCATCAAGTGGACAGTGGACGCGCTCGTCGACGACAACACGGCCCGTGCGCTCCCGCCGGGCGCCGACGGCAAGGTGTGGTTCACGCTTGACAAGAAGTCCAGCAGGTTCACCGGCAGCCTCGGCTGCAACCGGGTCACCGCCCAAGCGACCGTACGAGACGGGCACATCACCCTCGGCCCTCTCGGCACCACCCGACGGATGTGCTCCGGCGCACTCATGGAAACCGAACGAGCCATGCAGGATCTGCTTCAGAAGAAGATCGCTTACGAAGGCGATCACCGCGGCATCACACTGACTGGTGACAACGGCCAGGGGATCAGCGCCACCCCCGGGAACTGACCACGGTCGCCCGCCTTTCCTGCAACGGGACCCCTGACCTTGGCAGACTTTCTTCGCCGATCATTGATCTACCAGGTGGCCCCGCAGGGCCTGGGCGCAGTCGCCGGGCATCCGGTTCGTGACCGTCTGCCAGGTTGGCCGGCAGGGGGGAGCGAAGCAGGCACGGCTTCCAAGATCATGGAGTTCTCGACGCCCCGTGACCTGCCTGGAAGAGCGTGCCTGCCGAAGCATCATCTCTGATCCCGCCTGCCCTTGACCAACTCCGCGAGCATCCAGGACTCGCGCCGGGCGAAGTGCCTGGACTGCTGGGCCGCCTCGCCCAGGTGCCCGATCCACGTGATCCGCGTGGAGTGCGCCACGCTCTGGTCGGCGTTCTTGCCCTGGCTGCCTGCGCGGTGCTGGCGGGGGCAACGTCGCTGCTCGCGGTCGGCGGCCACCGCCCCCCTGGTCCAGCGCCTCGAAGAACTTCGCCTTCAGCACCTCAAAATCCACGATCCCCGCAACTCCCTGAGCTCCAGGGTGTTGCGGGGATCAGTAGAACCAGCGGTGGAGAGGGGGCTCCGTCAGTGCTCGGTCGGGTCAGCAGACCGCGGGCGGGATGCTCTGGTCGTACTGGAAGACGTTCTGCGGGTCGTATTTCGCCTTGATCTTGCGCAGGCGGTCGAAGTTGTTCCGCCAGTAGGCGGTCTCCCAGTCCTGCGTGCCGATGTTCGGCACGTTGACGTAGGCGCCGTCCACGTAGGGGCGCAGCTCCTGGCTGAACTCGGCGATCCAGGCCTGGGCCTGCGGGGTGAGCGGGTCGCAGATGCCCGGCTGGTCGCTGCGCTTGCCCCAGCCGACGCCGGGCTCGGCGTAGAAGAGCGCGTCGCGGTGCGGGAACGCCGTGCCGCCTCGGGGGCTCCTCCTGACGTTCCCGCCGAACGCCTGGAGGAAGTAGTTGCTGTCGTCCGTGGGGGCGTTCCTGATGAACGAGATGACCACGTCGATCGCC
The DNA here is from genome assembly GCF_014649655.1 of Streptomyces humidus. GTDB lineage: Bacteria > Actinomycetota > Actinomycetes > Streptomycetales > Streptomycetaceae > Streptomyces > Streptomyces humidus. Next base: position 308,593 of record NZ_BMTL01000004.1, read on the forward strand.
TTGGCCGGGAACGGCTTGCGGGCGAACTGCGAGTAGAACTTCCAGTTCGCGGGCTCGAGCTCGATCGGGATCTGGAATCCCGCGTACACGTCGCCCCAGTTGCCCACCTGCGTCGTGACCTGGGGGCTGCCGACCGACAGGAGCGGGGCCAGCAGCCTCTTCGTCTCCGCGGGGGTTCCCTCCGGGAGCACCGCGAACAGCAGGATCTGGTTCCGGTGGGCCTCGAGCTGGGTGCCGAGGCGGGCGTCGGTGAACGGCGCGGTGCGCTGGTAGGCCTCGAAGAGCCTGCGCAGGTCGCCGGTTCCGTCCCACGTCGCCTGGAGGTACGTGACGCTCTTCAGCGGCGCCAGCTTGTAGGTGAGCGAGGTGACGATGCCGAAGTTGCCGTTGCCCGCACCGCGCAGCGCCCACAGCAGATCCGAGTGGTGGTTCAGATCCACCTTGATCACCTTGGCGCACTCGTCGCCGTCCGCGACGACGATCTCGGCTCCGATGAGGCTGTCGCAGGCCATGCCGAGCCAGCGGGTCAGAAAGCCGAAGCCGCCGCCAAGCGTGGCGCCGGACAGACCCACGCTGCCTTCGGTGCCCGTCGTCACCGCGAAGTTCTGCTTCGCGAGCGTGGTCACCGCTTCTTCCTGGTTGAGTCCGGCGCCGACGGTCGCGACGCGGGCGTGGGCGTCGATGTGGACCGACTTCAGCTCGCTGATGTCGATCACGAGGCCGCTGTCGACGTTCGACCAGCCCTCCAGGCTGTGGCGGCCGCTGCGGATCCGCACCGCGGTGTCGTGCTGCCGTGCCCACGTCAGGGCGTTGACCACGTCCTGGGTGTTCTGGGCGAAGACGATGACCAGCGGATAGTGGGAGAAGAGCTGGTCCCAGCCCAGGCGCGCGTCCGTGTATCCGGGGTCGTGGGGGCGGACGATCCGGCCGGTCAGCTTCGCCGGCGGGCAGTGTCCGTGCCCTCCGTGCCCTCCGTGCGCTCCGCTCGCCGAAGCCTCCGTCACAGCGCTCGCCACGGGGGCTTCGGCGGCAGCGACACCCGGCACGACAACGGCGCCAGCGGCAGCTACCGCCGAATTCTTCAGCAGCCGACGCCGGGAAAAGTCGTTCATGGTCCGTGTCCTCTCAACCACCCGTGGGCGTGAATCGGTTCTTTATGGATCATTTAAGGCGAAGTGGACGGTAGCAAGGATGGTCACGGGGAGTCGTCTCGACACGCTCACCATCACGGCCAGGACGCCGGGCGCCGGAGGACCGTCTACGCGGAGATCCGTCCCAGCTCCAGGTGGAGCCAGGGCAGAGACTCTTCGGGGAACGGTCGGGCCGTGCCGTCGGCGTGCCAGTACGTGCGGGGAATCACGGGGAACAGCGGGTCCAACAGCGGGGCGACGAGGAGAAGTTCGGCCGCGGCATCTGGTCCCGTTGCCGTCTCGCGCTGATGCACTGCCGACCCTCATCGGGGTGCCGGGCATCGAGGTGCGGACCCATGCACCACACCCAACAGCTACGGCTTCGGCATTTTCTGGAGCACCGCAACCAGCCGTACATCGGCTGACTTCGAGCTCCTGCTCGTGGGGTCCCGGACGAGCGATACAGTGCGCGCCGTGGACATACCCGGTTGGTTCGCCTGGATCTTTCTCGGCCTGGTGGCCTTGCAGGTCCTCGGTCTCGTGCCCATCATCCACCGACTGCGCGGACTCGACTCCGCGGTGCGCTTCGAGGCGCGTCTCGACTTGCTGGACGCAGTCGGTGGCCTGCTGCTCTTCGGCGGCGGGCTACTGAGTCTCCTGGTGGCGGAATCCTGGTTGTGGATCGCGGTCCCCGGCTGGATGCTCATGACCGCCGGCTATGCCATAAAGGGCGTCCACTGGCTCCGCGCCCGTCGGACCGCGGCCTGATGCGGGCGACAGGCTGTAGACCGGCCTGAGCGGCGACGTCGTCAAGGGCCCGATTGCAGGATGGCGATGGCGTCCCTGGGGTCGTCGCCGAGTGTGCGTCGTCCATCCGATCGGCGGCGGCTTTCCCGTCGCCGGTCTGCTGGCGTGCCGCGTGCGGCCGGCTGTTCGGCCGGAGCGGACCATCAGTGATCCAGCTGTATGCCGTGATCAGCCGTCAGGCTTCGAAGCGGTGGCGGGCGGCCTCGATGTGGCCGAGGTACCGGTGGGTCCAGTCGCACATGCCGTCGACGGTGGCGCGTAGGCCCTGGCCCGGCTCGGTGAGGGTGTATTCGACACGCGGCGGGACGGTGGGGTGCACATTGCGCTCGACCAGGCCGTTGCGCTCCAGCATGCGCAGGTTCTGCGTGAGCATCTTGTGGCTGATGCCCTCGATCTCGTTCCGCAGCTCGCTGAAACGCAGGGTGCGTTCACCAAGAGTCTCGATGATCAGGAACGCCCACTTGTTGGCGACGTCGGAGAAGATCTCTCGCGCCAGGGAGTCCGCGCGCCTGAGGTCCGCGTCCTCGGACATGACCTTGATCTGTTTGGTCACCATCAGGTTCCCCAGTCACTGAAAAGTGCGTTCTTCCATGTCAGCGACCACTCTCTTACGGTTCCTGAGTAACCACAAGAGACCACGGGGTCTCGAGTGACGAGTGCGGGCCCACGATGCCCGGACAAGGAGGCGGACGGCATGGCCATCACCCTGGTGAACCCCAGCGGATTGCCCGAGATCGATGTCTACCGGCAGGTCTCGATCGCCAGCGGGTCGAAGCTGGTCTTCGTCGCCGGGCAGGTCGCCTGGGACGCCGAGGGGATCACGGTCGGCGAAGGCGACCTCGCCGCGCAGGTCGAGCAGTGCTACCTCAACATCGGCACCGCCCTGGCCGAGGCCGGCGGCTCCTTCGACGACGTGGCGAGACTGACCGTCTACGTCGTCGACTGGACTCCCGACAAGATGCCCGCGCTCCTGGAGGGGATCTCCCGGGCGGCCGCAAAGCTGGGAACCACCCCGGTCCCGCCGGCCTCGCTGCTGGGCGTCGCGGCACTGGACGTTCCCGACCATCTGGTCGAGATCGAAGCCACCGCGGTCCTCGCCTGAACAGATGCCCTTCGCCCGCTCGGCACCGAAGTGGCCGACTGGGGTGCGCAGTTGCCGGCCGACGCGCTCGGCACATCATGTCTGGGTTCGCGGCTCGCCGGTGGTAGCGGCCGGCTCGGGACCGGGCCTGATGACGTCCCCGCCGGTCGGACCGGCTCAGCCGGTGGGCGGCGTCGTGCACCGGCCGGACGACGATTGCGACGAGAGCGACGGCCACGCGCTCCATCTCGTTGCAGTCAGCGGGATCAACGGAGCAACCCCTCCGGGGGCGCGTTGTCAGTGGGCCGGTCTACCGTGGTCGGTGATGGCACAGGCGTGGAAGTGCTCGGGGCTGCGGTGGTCGGCGCAGGGCCCCGTGCTGGCGTGGGACGGGGGGCGTCTCAGCCCGCTGTCCTGGGGGAAGCGGGTCTCCTTCGCGGCGGCGGCGGGTGTGCGGAGTTGCGTCGGGGCCCGGGGGTATCCGTGTCCGCTGCGCGCGGGGGTCTCCGGGAGGAGTGCGGGGGCCCGGTGCGAGGAGTGCGCGCGGCTGGACCGGGCGCACTCCGTCGCGGCGGACGGGATCGCCGACGATCCGCGGCCCTACCACGTGTACCTCGCGTGGTTCGGCCCCGGCTTGGTCAAGGTCGGGATCACGGCGGTCGGGCGCGGGTCGGCGCGACTGCTTGAGCAGGGGGCCGTCTGCTTCACGTGGCTCGGCGCCGGTCCCCTGATGGCCGCCCGGCGCACCGAGGAACTGTTGCGGGCCGCGCTGCGGGTGCCGGACCGCATCCCGTACGCGGAGAAGCGGGCGGTGCGCGCCGCGTTGCCGGAGAAGGAAGAGGAACGGGCCGCCGAGTTGAGCGTGGTGTACGAGAAGGCCGTGCAACTGGGCGGCTGGCCGGAGACGTTGACGCGTGAGCCGTTCCGGTCGGTCGACCACGTGCGGGCGTTCGGGCTGGCAGACGCGCCCGCCGCCCTCGGGGAGGTGCGCGAGCTCGTGGCCGGAGGGTCGCTGAGCGGAGAGCTGGTGGCGGCCGCCGGGCCCGATCTGCATCTCGCCGCACAGGACGGGGTGGTCGTCCTCGACACGCGGCTGATGAGGGGGTGGGACCTGGTCCCGTCGGCGAGCGGCGAAATCGCCTTTCCCGTACGGCACTTCGAGGTGCCGGCGGCCCACCGTCAGGACGGGCTGTTCTGAGGAAGGCCCGAACCGGCCGGGTACAGCGGGTACGGGGCGCGTCGGCGGATCCGGTCCGGTCTCGGGCGACGGCGTCCAGCCCCCCCAAGCCGACCCAGGCCGCCCACAGGAACGGTTCTGGGCGCACGGCCCCGCGAGGGCCTCGGGGAGGACGGGCCCCGGGGGTGCGGAACGGATCGTTCATGGGCATTCCGGCCCGTGCGGCCGGGGCACGGCAAGCGCTTCCCAGGTGTTCCCTGAGAGGCGCCTGTGCGCTTCTCAGGGAAATCACAGACGAGTGAAAGAGTGCTCTCAGGGGGCCCCGACAGGGTGTCCATCATGACCACGACCTCGCCCCAGGGGCGCACCGAACTGCTGAGGCCGGACGGAAGCCCCGTCCGAGTGCTTGTGGTGGACGACGAGATGTCGATCACCGAACTGCTCTCCATGGCCCTGCGCTACGAGGGCTGGCAGATCCGCAGTGCCGGAGACGGCACGGGCGCCCTCCAGACGGCCCGCGAGTTCCGGCCCGACGCCGTGGTCCTCGACATGATGCTGCCGGACATGGACGGGCTGACCGTCCTGGGGCGGCTGAGGCGTGAACTGCCGGACGTTCCGGTGCTGTTCCTGACGGCCAGGGACGCGGTCGAGGACCGTATCGCCGGTCTCACCGCCGGCGGCGACGACTACGTCACCAAGCCGTTCAGCCTGGAGGAGGTCGTGGCCCGGCTGCGGGGGCTCATCCGCCGCTCCGGCGCCGCCGACCGGCGCTCCGACTCCGTGCTCGTCGTCGGGGACCTCACCCTCGACGAGGACAGCCACGAGGTCTCGCGGGCCGGCGACGGCATCCATCTGACGGCCACCGAGTTCGAGCTGCTGCGCTTTCTGATGCGCAACCCGCGGCGCGTGCTCTCCAAGGCGCAGATCCTGGACCGGGTGTGGTCGTACGACTTCGGCGGTCAGGCCAACGTCGTCGAGCTGTACATCTCCTACCTGCGGCGCAAGATAGACGCCGGCCGTGAGCCGATGATCCACACGCGCCGCGGAGCCGGTTACCTGATCAAGCCCGCCGTGTCATGAGCGGGCGACGACGACCGCGTCCGCAGAAGCGACGAGCGGGTAAGCCGCGCACCCTGCGGACCCGGCTCGTCGTCGTGTCCGTGACCCTGATCGCCGTGGTCTGCGCGTTGATCGGCACCGTGACCACCCTGGTGCTGCGCGATCATCTCTACGGACAGCTGGACGGCTCCCTGAGGGAGGCCGCGATGCTTGTCTCCGGCGGGCCCGTCGGGGGACCGGGCGGCAAGGGCGGCGCCAAGAGCGACGGCGGCGCAGGCAGCGGGGTCGACGTGCAGAGGCAGCGGGTCACCGACATCGGCAAGTTCGTCAGCCAGGGGCCGGGCCCGCGGAAGGCCCTCGCCGCCACGGTGGTCGACGGGTCGATCACCGGCGGCAAGGTCGGCGACAAGCGGACCGACGACAACGACATCCCGCAGATGAGCGCCGAGGACCTCACCGGGGCCCAGACGCGGAAACTCGGCTCGGTCGCGCAGGACGGCGAGCGGCACACCGTCGAGATCCCCGGCCTCGGCACGTACCGGGTCCAGTACATCCACGGAAACAACGGTGATTTCTATGTGGGCATCCCGACGTCCGAGGCCGACGGCACCATCAACACCCTGATCCTCGTCGAGGTCAGCCTCACCGTCGCCGGACTCGTGGCCGCCACCCTCGCGGGCACCGTGATGGTCGGCGTCGCCACCCGCCCCCTGCGCAAGGTCGCCGCCACCGCCACGCGGGTCTCCGAACTCCCCCTGCACACCGGTGAGGTCAACCTCAGCGAGCGGGTGCCGGAGACGGAGACCGATCCGCACACCGAGGTCGGGCAGGTCGGCGCGGCGCTGAACCGGATGCTGAACCACGTGCACGGCGCGCTGCACGCCCGCCAGGAGAGCGAGACGCGGGTCCGGCAGTTCGTCGCGGACGCCAGTCACGAGCTCCGCACGCCGCTCGCCTCCATCCGCGGGTACGCCGAGCTGACCCGGCGCGGACGCGAGGAGGTCGGGCCCGACACCAGGCACGCGCTCGGCCGCATCGAGTCCGAGGCCGGCCGGATGACCCTGCTCGTCGAGGACCTGTTGCTGCTGGCCCGGCTCGACGCGGGCCGCCCGCTGCAGTTCGAGCAGACCGACCTCGTCCCGCTGGTCATCGACACCGTCAGCGACGCCCGCGCCGCCGGACGCGAACACGTCTGGCGCCTCGAACTCCCCGACGAGCCCGCCCTGGCGCCGGCCGACCCGGCGCGACTGCAACAGGTGCTCGTCAACCTGCTGGCCAACGCCCGGACGCACACCCCGCCCGGCACCACGGTCACCGCACGCGTGCGGCGTCGCGGACCGTGGCTGTGCGTGGACGTCCAGGACGACGGCCAGGGCATTCCCCCGGCCCTCCTCCCGCACGTCTTCGAACGGTTCGCGCGCGGCGACTCCTCGCGCTCCCGCAACGCCGGCTCGACCGGCCTCGGCCTCGCCATCGTGCAGGCCGTGGCGACGGCGCACGGCGGCGCGGTGACCGTCGACAGCGTGCCCGGGCAGACCGTGTTCACCGTGCACCTGCCCGCGCTCGGCCCGGCCGTGCCCCAGCCCTCCCCCGAGACGGACCGGCAACTCGACCCAGGAGCCGAGCACTCGCAGGCCGCGCACTCGCAGGCCGCGCAGGCACAGGCCGACTACTCACAGGTGGAGCACAGCGCCACCACATGGGTGCGACAGGGCGTCTGACGAAAGTCGACGACATGCGAACCGACTCTTCTCCCGGCACCCTGCCGGCGCGGGAGCACCTCCCGGCCGCCACAGCCGGTACACCTGTCCTGGACGTAGTGATCCCCGTCTACAACGAGGAGAGAGACCTCGAGCCCTGTGTCCGGAGACTGCACGACCACCTGACGCGCACGTTCCCGTACTCCTTCCGCATCACGGTCGCGGACAACGCGTCGACCGACACGACGCCCTCGGTGGCGCGGCGGCTGGAGGCGTGGATCCCGGAGGTGCGGAACGTCCGGCTGGAGCAGAAGGGCCGCGGCCGTGCGCTGCGGACCGTCTGGTCGGCCTCGGACGCCCCGATCCTCGCCTACATGGACGTCGACCTGTCCACCGACCTCAACGCGCTGCTGCCGCTGGTCGCGCCGCTGATCTCCGGTCACTCCGACCTGGCGATCGGCTCCCGGCTGGCCCGTGAGTCCCGTGTGGTGCGGGGCCCGAAGCGGGAGTTCATCAGCCGCGCCTACAACCTGATCCTGCGCGGCTCGCTGCAGGCCCGCTTCTCGGACGCACAGTGCGGGTTCAAGGCGATCCGGCGTGACGTCGCCCGAGTTCTGCTCCCCCTGGTGGAGGACACCGGCTGGTTCTTCGACACTGAGATGCTGGTACTCGCCGAGCGCGCCGGTCTCCGTATCCACGAGGTGCCGGTCGACTGGGTCGACGACCCGGACTCCACGGTGCACATCGTGAAGACGGCGACCGACGACCTGAAAGGGGTGTGGCGCGTGGGCAAGGCCCTGGCCACCGGTTCGCTGTCCCTCGACCGGCTCCGCCGCCCGTTCGGCGACGACCCGCGTGACCGCGACCTCCAGGACGTGCCCGTGGGCCTGGCCCGTCAGCTGGTCGGGTTCTGCGTCGTCGGAGGTCTGTCCACCCTCTTCTACCTCCTGCTCTACAGCGGTTTCCGGCAGTTCAGCGGCTCGCAGATCGCCAACGCGCTGGCCCTGCTGGTCTCCGCGGTCGCCAACACGGCCGCCAACCGGCGTCTGACCTTCGGGGTGCGCGGCCGCGGCGGAGCCGTCAAGCACCAGGCACAGGGCCTGGTCGTCTTCGGTATCGGCCTCGCGCTGACCAGCGGCTCGCTCGCCGCGCTGAACGCCGCGAGCTCCGACCCCGCGCACTCCACCGAGCTGGCGGTGCTCGTCGCCGCCAACCTCGCCGCCACGGTGCTGCGCTTCCTGCTCCTGCGGGTGTGGGTCTTCTCCGACCGGCGCGACGGCGCGGACCCGGCGACGGCGACGCCCGCGGCCCCCACCCTCTCAACGGCCGCCCCCACCACGCCCGACCGCACCACGGCCGCCCCCACCATGCCCGGCTCCGGCTCCTCCGGTTCTCCCGCGCACCCGTCCTCCTCGGCTCACCGGGCTGCGGGTCCGTCCTCCTCGGCGTACCCGACCGCGGGCACGTCCCCGACGGCGCGTCCGACGACTGCGTCCGCGCAGGCCGGCGGCCCCTTCGGACCGCTGCCGCTGACATCGCCGTTGCCATCGCCGTTGCCGCAGGGCCCGGTCGCCGACCCGCACGGCAGCGCTCCGACCACGCACCGCTTCCGTGCCGGCGAAACCGCGGACGACACCTGGAGGGACGCCACCATGCGGATGCAGCCGGTGCGCCCCCATGACATCGAGCCGGGGGACGCCCGATGACCACCCATCTCGACCAGCCGACCGCCTGGGGCCCGCCCTCCACCGCGGCCCCGCAGGAACCGGCCGTCCCCGCCCCTGACGCGGGCGAGCCCAGGCAGCCCCTTCCGCACAGGCTCTGGCGCGGCCGGCCCGAGGACCCGCGCTGGGCCCGCCCGGCCTTCCTCGGCCTTCTGGCGGCCACGCTCCTGCTCTACCTCTACGACCTGAGCGCCTCCGGGTACGCGAACTCGTTCTACTCCGCGGCCGTCCAGGCCGGCAGCCAGTCCTGGAAGGCCTTCTTCTTCGGCTCGCTGGACGCGGGCAACGCCATCACCGTCGACAAGCCCCCGGCCTCGCTGTGGCCGATGGCGCTGTCGGTCCGGATCTTCGGCCTGAGTTCCTGGGCGATCCTCGCGCCCGAGGTGCTGATGGGCGTCGGCACGGTCGCCGTCGTGTACGCCTCCGTGCGCCGTCGGTTCAGTCCCGTGGCCGGTCTGATCGCGGGCGCCGTGCTCGCGCTGACGCCCGTCGCCGCGCTGATGTTCCGGTTCAACAACCCGGACGCGATGCTGGCCCTGTTGATGGCCGTGGCCTGCTACTTCACCGCCCGCGCGGTGGAGGACGGCCGGACCAGGTGGCTGGTGTGGGCCGGGGTCGCGATCGGCTTCGCGTTCCTCGCCAAGACCCTCCAGGCCTTCCTGATCCTGCCGCCGCTGGCGATCGTGTACGCGGTGTGCGCCCCGGTGGGCCTGAAGAAGCGGTTCGGCCAGCTGGCCGTCGCCACGGGTGCGCTGGTCGTGTCCGGCGGCTGGTGGGTGGCGATCGTCGAGCTCTGGCCGGCGTCGTCCCGTCCGTACGTCGGCGGCTCGCAGAACAACTCCTTCCTGGAGCTGACCTTCGGCTACAACGGTCTCGGCCGCCTCAACGGCGAGGAGACGGGCAGCGTCGGCGGCGGCGGCGGTGGCGGCGGCAACACGGGCCAGTGGGGCGAGACCGGCTGGGACCGGATGTTCAACTCCGAGATCGGCGGGCAGATCTCCTGGCTGCTGCCGGCCGCGCTGATCCTGCTTGCCGGCGGCCTGGTGGCGACACGGAAGCTGAGGCGGACGTCCGCGACCCGGGGCCTGTTCCTGGTCTGGGGCGGCTCGCTGCTGATCACCGTGGTCGTCTTCAGCTACATGGCGGGCATCTTCCACCAGTACTACACGGTGGCGCTCGCCCCTTACATCGCCGCCGTGACCGGCATGGGCGCCGCCACCCTGTGGGAGAGGCGGGCCGGGTTCCGGGCCTCGATCACCCTGGCGGCCTCGGTCGTGGCGGCCGCGGGCTGGAGCTATGTCCTGCTCAACCGCACCCCCGACTACCTGCCCTGGCTGAAGTGGCTGGTCCTGGTCGGCGGTCTGGCCGCCGCGCTCGGCCTGATCTTCGCGGGCCGGATCAGCCGTCGGCTCGCCGTCGCTGCGGCCTCCGTGGGCCTGGTGGCCGCGCTGGCCGGCCCGACGGCGTACACCGTCAGCACGCTGCGGGAGGGCCACACCGGTTCCATCGTGACGGCCGGTCCGGCCGGCACGAGCATGATGGGCGGCGGTCCGGGCGGCGGCGGACGCGGCGGCCGAGGCGGGTTCGGCGGCGGCCCCGGCGCCCAGAACCAGCAGAACGGCACCGGAAACGGCAACGGCACCACACAGGGCCCGAGCCAGGGCCAGGGCCCGAGCCAGGGTCAGGGGCAGGGTCAGAACCAGCAGGGCGGTGGCACGGGCGGCTTCCCCGGTGGGGGCGCGCCCGGCCAGAACCAGCAGAACGGCATGCCGGGCGGCGGGACCGGCGACGGCGGCGGTATGGGCGGCCGTGGCGGTGCCGGCGGGCTGCTGAACGGCGCATCGGTCACCGACGAGGCCAAGAGGCTGCTGGAGGCCGACTCCGGGAAGTACACCTGGGCGGCGGCCGCGGTCGGCGCTCAGAACGCCGCGAGCTACCAACTCGCCACGGGCGAGGCCGTGATGGCGATCGGCGGCTTCAACGGGACCGACCCGTCCCCGACGCCGGCACAGTTCGAGCAGTACGTGGCCGACGGAAGGATCCACTACTTCATCAGCAGTGGCTCGGGCGGCGGTGGCCCGGCAGGCAACAGCACCGGTGCGTCCTCGCAGATCACCACCTGGGTCGAGGCCAACTTCAAGAAGGTGACGGTCGGTTCGGCCACCTTCTACGACCTGACGCAGAAGACGAGCGGCTGACCGTTCACCGAACGGCCGGGGCAAGGGCGGTGGCTGAATGCCACCGCCCTTCTTCATGTCGCGGGGCGAGACGGCGCCTGGACGACGCCCCCGGGTAAATTCCTTGTACGTCGTATGGGAATCCTTCTACGGTGTACGGCATGACGCCGTCCTCGCCCCCTCCCACCTCCCCGCCCCCGCCTCCCTCACCCTCCGCGTCCCCGCCCCCGCTCCCGTCCCCGTCCCCGCAGGGGCACCCCCGACGCTGGCTGATCCTGGGCGTCATCTGCCTCGCGCAGCTCACGGTGGTGCTCGACAACACCGTCCTGAACGTCGCGATCCCGTCGCTCACCCGCGAGCTGGGAGCGGCCACCTCCGACATCCAGTGGATGATCAACGCGTACGCGCTGGTGCAGTCCGGTCTGCTGCTCACCGCGGGCAGTGCCGCAGACCGGTACGGCCGGAAGAAGCTGCTGGCCGCGGGCCTGGCGCTGTTCGGCGTGGGCTCCCTGGTGGCCGGTCTCGCGGACTCCACCGCCCAGTTGATCGCAGCGCGGGCGGGGATGGGGGTCGGCGGCGCGCTGCTGCTGACGACCACGCTCGCCGTGGTGATGCAGATCTTCACGCCCGAACAGCAGCCCAAGGCGATCGGCGTCTGGGCGGCGGTGAACTCGCTGGGCTTCGCGACCGGCCCCCTCATCGGCGGCGTCATGCTGAACCACTTCTGGTGGGGTGCGATCTTCCTGATCAACCTGCCGGTGGCGGCGCTCGGTCTGGTCGCCGTCGTCTCGATGGTTCCCGAGTCGAAGAATCCGCAGGGCGAGCGTCCCGACCTGCTCGGCGCTTTCCTGTCCACGATCGGCATGACCTCACTGGTCTTCGCGATCATCTCCGGCCCGTCGCACGGCTGGACGTCCTCCAGAGTGCTGGCGAGTGCGGCGGTGGCGGCCGTCGTCCTCGCGTTGTTCGCCTGCTGGGAGAGCAGGATCCCGTATCCCATGCTCGACCTGGCCTTCTTCCGCAACCGGCGGTTCACGGGCGCGGTGGCCGGCGCGGTGCTGGTCACCTTCGGGATGGCCGGAGCGCTGTTCCTGCTCACTCTGCAGCTGCAGTTCGTCCTCGGATACGGCCCTCTGGAGGCGGGCCTGCGGACCGCGCCGCTGGCGCTGACCGTCGTGGCCCTCAACTTCACCGGGCTGTCGGCCAAGGTGATGGCCGGGCTGGGCGGGCCGCTGTCGGTGCTGGCGGGGATGGTGTCGGTGTCGGCGGGGCTGGTGTCCATCGCCCTGGCCGCCGACGGGTACGCCGGGTTGGCGGCGGGACTGGTGCTCATCGGGGTGGGAACGGCGCTCGCCGGTCCGGCGATGGCCCACGCGATCATGAGCTCGATACCGCCGGCGAAGGCGGGGGTGGGGGCCGGCCTCAACGGCACGGTGGCGGAGTTCGGGAACGGGCTGGGCGTCGCCGTCCTCGGGGCGGTGCTGACCGCGCGGTTCGCCGCGGAGTCGCTCCCGACGGCGCTGGCCGGCGCCGGGTCGGCGCGGGAGAGGTCACGCATCGTCGGCTCGTTCTCCGCCGGCCTGGAGACCAGTCAGCTGCTCGGAGCCTCGGCGGTCCTGCTGGGCGGGGTGCTGGCCGCGGGCCTGCTGCGCAGGGCGGAGCGCGAGGAGCGGGACGAGCGGGACGAGCGGGACGACGGCGAGAGGCGGGACGACGGCGGGAGGCGGGAGGACCGCGGGGGAAAGCCACCGATTCAGGCCAGGTGACCCCCCGGGGCCGCCCCCTCGGGAGGCTCCACCGTCAGTCGTCTCCGCGCCGCCCGAAGCGTGTCCGTGCCGGCAGCGCACCCGTTGCCGTGGCGGGCCGCCGTGCCCGTCGTCGCCTCCGCTTAGCATCTTCACCAGTGACCGGAAGTCCAGGAAGGTGCCCAGCCATGGCCGAGACCGCCAAGGATGCCGCGCGGCACAGTGTGTGGCTGCAAGGCAGGGCGCGTCGGCGTGGGCGTGGCGGGGGGCAGCCCTCCGGGCTCGACCGGGACCGGATCACCGAGGTCACCGTACGGCTGCTGGACGCCGAGGGGTTGGCCAAGTTCTCCATGCGGAGGCTGGCGGCAGAGCTGAACGTGACGGCGATGTCGGTGTACTGGTACGTCGACACCAAGGACGACCTTCTCGAACTCGCCCTGGACACGGCCTTCGGCGAGCTGGAGGACCTGCCCGACCCGCACGACGAGGACGCCGACTGGCGCGAGCAGATCCGGGCACTGGCCACGTCCTATCGCGGGCTGCTGGTCCGGCACCCCTGGCTGTCGCCGCTCGCCGGCCGCTACCTCAACATCGGCCCGAACTCCCTGCGCTTCTCCCGCGCGGTCCAGCAGGTGGTGCTGCGCACGGGTCTGCCCGCGTACGGCGTCACCGGCGCGATCTCGGCCGTCTTCCAGTTCGTGTACGGCTACGGGACGATCGAGGGCCACTTCTTCGCGCGGGTCGCGGACACCGGCCTGACCCCGGACGAGTACTTCCGCGACGCCATGACCGCCACGGCCGAGGCCCCGGACACCGCGGACGTCGTCGAGCAGTCCCGGAACCTCATGGCGGCCCGCGGCGGCGACACGGTCGCCGAGATGATGGACCGCGACTTCACCTTCGCCCTGGACCTGCTGGTGGCGGGCATCGAGGCGATGGTGCGACGCGGCTGAGCCGGTGCCCGGCGCGGGGCCGGCCGTGGTTCAGTCCTGTGGGACGAGCCGGGCCGGGAAGCCGCCGGTGGCCACCGGGCCCCAGCGCTGCGGGGTGATCCGGATGATCGACTTGCCCTGCTTCAGCATGGCCTGCCGGTACTCGTCCCAGTCGGGGTGCTCGCCTGCGATGTTGCGGTAGTACTCCACCAGCGGCTCGACGGACTCCGGCGCGTCGATGACCTCCGCGGTGCCGTCGATCTGGACCCAGGGGCCGTCCCAGTCGTCGCTCAGCACGAGGATGCCGACCCGGTCGTCGCGCTTGGCGTTGCGCGTCTTGGCCCGCTCGGGATAAGTGGAGACGACGATCCGCCCCGAGTCGTCGACCCCGCAGGTCAGCGGCGAGGCCTGGGGGCCGCCGTCGGTGCGCCGGGTCAGCAGGATCGCGCGGTGACGGGGGCGGACGAAGTCCAGCAACTCGTCCAGGGAGACCTTGGTGTTCGTCGCGATGTTCGGTGCCATGGGGTCAGCCTAGGCGGCGGACCGCGGGTTCCGGCTGACCCTGCCGGGTTCACGACCGCGTCCGCCCCGCCGACCGCCCCGCCGACCCGGCCGACCCGCCCGCCGAAGACTCAACCGCGGACCTGCCTGCCCGTCGGCGGGTCGGGGGAGCTTCCTACACCCCGGGCAGGGCGTCGCCCTGTACCGCCTGGACGTCCAGTTCCACCTTCAGGGTCGTGCCGATGGCCGCGATGCCAGCCTGGACGACCTGGTTGTAGTTCATCGCGAAGTCCTCGCGCCGCAGCTCGGTCGTGGCCCGGAAGGCCGCCCGCGTGCCGCCCCACGGGTCCGCGCCGGTGCCCAGGTAGGCAAGCTCCAGGTTCACCGGACGGGCGACGCCGTGCAGGGAGAGCTCGCCGTGGACGGTCCAGCGGTCGGGGCCGGCGGGCGTCAGACCCGTCGAACGGTAGGTGATCTCCGGGTACGTCTCGACGTCGAGGAAGTCCGACGAGCGCAGATGCGTGTCGCGCATGGCGTTGCCCGTGTCGATGGAGGCCGCCCGGATCACCGCCTCCACACGGGAGCGGGCGACGTCGTCCGGAGCGACCTCGATCGCCGCCGTGAACTCCGTGAACCGGCCGCGGACGCTGGAGATGCCCAGGTGCTGGGCGACCGCGCCGACGGTCGAGTGCGCGGGGTCGACGGTCCAGGGACCGGGCGGGGGCAGCTCCGTGCCGCCCTGCCGGGCCAGGGTCACGGTCCCCACCTCGGCGCGCCCCCTCGCCGTCACGATCGCGCTGGAGGCCGCGGGCGCGTACCCGACGGCCGTGACGATCACCGTGTAGGCGCCCGGGGCGAGTTCGGTCGTGTCGCGCACGGCGCCTTCCGCGTCGGCCTCGGCGCGCAGCACCTGGCCGCCCGTCATGTCGGTCACCGTGACGACCGCGTGCGACACGGCCCACCCGTCCCGCGTGCGGATCTTCGCGGTCAGTCCCATCTCATGTACTCCTCAACACTGCTCAGGCCGATCACACCGGCCACACTGCGAAAACCGGACCGGCCCGGTGCGGGGGGTCGCCCCGCACCGGGCCGGAGCCGATGTCCGTCCGGACTACTCGCCGGGGTGGGCGAGTTCGATGTCGTGGCCGTCGACGCCGGCGCCCGACACGGTCAGCGCGGTGGCCACCGGCGGGTAGCCGGTCGCGATGACGGTGTAGTCGCCGCCGTCGAGGTCGGCGAAGGCGTACGCCCCGTCCACACCGGTCGTGGCCGTGCCGACGACGTTGCCCGCCGCGTCCACGAGCGTCACCCGCGCGTCGGCCAGCGGACCGTGCGGCGCCCGGACGATGCCCTGGAGCTGGGCGCCCGCGTCGAGGACGACGTCCGCGCGGGTCACGCCCGTCGCGCCGATCTCGACGGGCAGGGCGCGCGGCCGGAAACCGACGGCGTTGACCGCGACGGTCACCGCGCCCGGGACCAGCTCCGTGAAGGAGAACTCCCCCTGCTCACCGGTGGCGGCGGTGGCCAGCAGATCGCCGCGCACATCGGTGACGATCACCATCGCGTCCTTGACGGCCTCGCCCGACTCGGCGGCGCGCACGACGCCGCTGAGCCCGCTGGTCCCGCTGAGCAGAATGTCGTACGCGACCGGCTCGCCGTTCACCACGATCGTGGACGCCTGCGGCTGGAAGCCGTCGGCGGAGGCGATCAGCACGTACGAACCCGTGCCCGGCGCGTCCAGCGCGTAGGTACCGTCGCCCTGCGCGACCGAGCGGCCGAGCTGCCGTCCGGCGAGCGAGATGAGCGTGACGGCGGCCTGCGGGACGGGCGCGCTCTCCGCACCGCGGACGAAGCCGTGCACGGGGATGCCGCCCGAGGGCGAGTGGGGGGCCTCGACGGTGGCGACGGCCCGGCTCGGGGCCTTCTCACCGGCGAAAGCCGTGTCGACGGAGGGAACCGCGGGAACCGCGGAAGCGGCCGAAGCGGAGGCAGCGGGAGCCGAACCGGCGGTCGAAGCCGCGGTCGAAGCCGAAACCGGAGCCGGGGTCGCCTCCGTGGCGCGGGTGGCGTCCGCGAGGGGCGCCGTGTCCGCGTCCGCGTCGGCGGCCTGCGCCAGCGCGCCCCTGGTCCGCAGCGGGACCTCCTTGATGAACAGGGTGATGAGGAAGGCCAGCAGGGCGAGGCCGCCCGCGATCAGGAAGACGTCCGCGATGCCGTGGCCGTAGGCGCTCTCCATGACCGTGCGCAGCGGCGCGGGCAGCTTGTCCATGTCCGGGATCTCGCTCGACGAGCTCGAACCGCCGGCGAGGGAGGCGTACTCGGGGCCGAGGCCGGCGATGCCGTCCTGGGCGTAGTCGGTGATGCGGTGGGCCATCACGGCGCCCAGCGCGGAGACGCCGACCGCACCGCCGAGGGAGCGGAAGAACGTGACCGTGGAGCTGGCCGAGCCGAGGTCGGACGGCGCCACCTGGTTCTGCGTGGAGAGCACCAGGTTCTGCATCATCATGCCGATGCCGAGACCCAGCAGGGCCATGAAGACGGCCATCTTCCAGTAGTCCGTGTCGTACCGGATGGTGCCGAGCAGGCCGAGGCCGGCCGTCACCAGGACGCCGCCGCTGACCAGCCAGACCTTCCACTTGCCGGTCCGGGTGATGAACTGGCCGGAGACCGTGGAGGAGATGAACAGACCGCCGATCATCGGGATCGTCATGACACCCGACATCGTCGGCGACTTGTCCCGGGCCAGCTGGAAGAACTGGCTGAAGAACACGGTGCCGGTGAACATCGCGACGCCCACGAAGAGCGAGGCCAGCGACGACAGCGTGATGGTGCGGTTGCGGAACAGCCGCAGCGGGATGATCGGCTCGGCGGCCTTCGACTCGACGAGCACGAAGATCAGGCCGAGCACGATCGAGCCGCCCACCATCGCGGCCGTCTGCCAGGACAGCCAGTCGTACTTGTCACCGGCGAAGGTGACCCAGACCAGCAGCAGCGAGACCGCCGCGGAGATGAAGAAGGCGCCGCTCCAGTCGACCTTGACGTCCCGCTTCACGACGGGCAGGTGCAGGGTCTTCTGCAGCACGATGAGCGCGATGACGGCGAAGGGCACGCCGACGTAGAAGCACCAGCGCCAGCCCAGCCAGCTGGTGTCCGTGATGACGCCGCCGAGCAGCGGGCCGCCGACGGTGGCCACGGCGAAGGTCGCGCCGAGGTAGCCGGAGTAACGCCCGCGCTCACGCGGGGAGATCATCGCGGCCATCACGATCTGCGCGAGGGCGGACAGACCGCCGACGCCGATGCCCTGGACGACGCGGCACGCGATCAGCATGCCGGCGTTCTGGGAGAGACCGGCGGCGGCCGAGCCCAGCACGTAGATGACGAGTGCGATCTGGACGAGCGCCTTCTTGCTGTACAGGTCGGAGAGCTTGCCCCACAGGGGCGTGGCCGCGGTCATGGACAGCAGCGCGGCGGTGACGACCCAGGTGTAGGCGGACTGGCCGCCGCCGAGGTCGCCGATGATCTCCGGGAGGGCGTTCGAGACGATCGTGGAGGACAGGATCGCCACGAACATGCCGAGCAGCAGCCCGGAGAGCGCCTCCATGATCTGCCGGTGGGTCATCGGAGCGTCACCGGCGGAGCCGTGGGACCCTCCGCCGTGCTTCGCGTGAGCCCGCACACCGGCTGGTGTGGTCGTTGCCATGGGCTTCCTTCTCTTACGTCGCTTGTGCGGGTGTACGGGTGGTCGGTGTCCGTCCGCTGACCGGGACGGTGGGTTCGCTCACCGGGACGGCGGGAACGGCAGGCGGGTGAGCCGCGGGAGGCGGGGACTCGGGGGGAGGCGGCGGCCGGTGCGGAACCGTGCGGCAGTCGCCGAAGCTGGCGCGCAGCCGGGTCAGCAGTCCGATGAGCTGGCCGACCTCGGCGTCGGACCAGTCGCTCAGCCGCTCGGCCAGGAAGCCGGCGCTGCGGCGGGACAGTTCGACGAGCATCGCGTGCCCCTCGGGGGTGAGGTGCAGGATGCGTGAGCGTTTGTCCGCCGGGTCGGGGGAGCGTTCGATCCAGCCCCGGTCGGCGAGGTGCGCGGCGTGTCGGCTGGTCACGGACATGTCCACGGCGAGCAGCTCGGAGAGGTTGCTCAGGCGCATGTCGCCGTGACTGCCCAGCAGGGCCAGCACGGCGGCCGAGCCGGCGGGGCAGTCCTGCGGCAGGATCCGCCCGAGATCCCGCTTCACCGCCCCGACGGCACTGAGCTGACGCGCCAGCTCCTCGTACTGCGCCTGCCCTGCCATCACACCTCCCGGTATCGTTGCTTAGGGCAACCATAGAAGCGATTGGTTGCTGCAGGCAAATAAAGTGGGCTCCAGGGCCACAAAAAGTTGGCAAAGGCAAGTATCGCTGCGGTAAATGCGCAGGTGGAAAGCCCACTCGCGGCAGCACGCCACCGCCCCGGCCGGACTCACGCGGCAGCACGCCACCGCCCCGGCCGGACTCACGCGGCAGCACGCCACCGCCCCGGCCGGACTCTGGCAGCAGCACACCAACGTCCCGGGCCGGACTCTTGCGGGCGCACGCCACCGCCGCGGCCTGACTGTCTCGGGCCGGGGCCGCCGCCCGGCCGGGACTCCCTCGGGGCGGGTGCCAGGAACTCCGCGAGGACCCCCGCTTGGGCTCGCCCACCCGTTTTCGCTAGTGTCTCGGCCCATGGCTAACACCCAGGGCCCCCAGGGCAACCACGACCCCGCCGGCAGCACCCAGATGTTCCGCGCGTTCGTCGACGAGGGCGCCCCTCGGGCCGCTCAGCCGGCCCCCGCGCCGGCCGGCTCCCGCATCGGCCTGATCGTCGGCATCGTCGCCGCTGTCGTGATCGTCGCGGCAGTCGCCTGGCTCGCGCTGAAGTAACTTCCCTACGAAGCAGCGCGGGTGGGCGCGGGCGCCCGGGCGAGCACGGACGCGACGACCGGCACGGGACGTCGTCCCGACGACGTCGCCGCGCCCGTGCCGGTCGTCGCGCCCGCGCCCCTACCGTCGTCGCGCCTGCGCCCTCCCGTCTCAGGGCCCGCGCCTCACCGTCGCCGCGCCCGGGTGCTCCCTCGGCTCTCCCACACGGGCCCGGCCTCGCGGGCCATGCCTTACTGACTCTGTTTCAGAGTCCTCTGCCGCACGGGGTCCTCTGCTTCACGGCTTCTTCTTGCCTGCCGCACCGGCCCGTATCCCACTCAGACGTCTACTCACACCCGCACTCCGGCTCTGGCTCTGGCTCCGGCTCTGGTCC
This sequence comes from Streptomyces humidus, assembly GCF_014649655.1. GTDB lineage: Bacteria > Actinomycetota > Actinomycetes > Streptomycetales > Streptomycetaceae > Streptomyces > Streptomyces humidus. The sequence goes on from NZ_BMTL01000004.1 coordinate 327,898, forward strand.
TCACTCCCACCGCACCGACACGTCACGTGTCTCGATGTGCATCCCCAGGGGTACGCGCCACGCGTCGACGCACACCGTCCAGGTCCGCTTCATGCGCGTCCCGGCGGGGATCGGGGTGGGCAGCGGGGCCGTCGACTCGCGGGTGGCCCAGTCCGTGCCGAGCACATCCACGACATGGGAGCCGAAGGTGATCGTCCCCGAACCGACTGCGGTGCCACCGGAGTTGACGAAGGTCAGGGTCACGTCCTCGCACCATCGCTGATCCGTCTTCACACGGACGGGCTCGCTCACGGCGAGGGAGGCCGGTCCGGCGGGCGGAGCGCCGGACGAACCCGGCGACGTCGGCGAAGACGCCGGTGACGAGGGCTGAGGTGGTGGTGGCGGTGCGGGCGGGCCGGGGGACGTGCGACCGGCGGCGCCGGCCTCGTCGGGCGCGCCCCGCGCCGGAGCCCCTCCGGCGCCGGAAGCGGGCGCGGAGCCGGGCGTCCGGCCTCGCGGTTCGGCAGCGCTGGTCGCCGCCCCCGCCGCGCTCGTCGCCGGAACGCTCGGACCGGGTGTGCCGCCGGGGGCGTCGGCCTGCCCGTCCAACGGGACGAGACGCACCCCGCCCGTGGGGCCCGCCGTGCCGCCCGGGCCCGGCGTCGCCGGGCCCCCTGCCGCGCCGATGGCGACGTAGTCGCCGCCGTGGCCGCCGCCTCCGCAGCCGACGGCCAGTCCCGCCGCTCCCACGACGACGGCGGCAGCCGCCGACGCACCCCATGCGGCGCGTCGCCGGCCACGTGCCCGTGTCGGACTTCGCATCCCGGCAGTCTGCCTGACGTGGCGTCAGGAAAACAGCCTCGGCTCGTCGGGAAAACAGCTCTCGGCTCGTCAGGAAAAAGAGCTGTGGGCTCGTCAGGAAGAAACAGCCTCCGACTCGCCAGAAGGCAGCCCCCGGTCCCGGTCGGTCGCCGCCTCCACCCGTCCTGACGGACGAGCGGGAGCGAACTCGACTCACGAGAAGGGGCGTTGGGGCAGGCGACGGACGCGGGGCGGGACGCGCTCCCTGGGAGGGTCCCACCCCGCTCCGGACGGCCGGACGACGGGCTCTAGTCGGAGATCAGGCCCTCGCGCAGTTGCGCCAGGGTCCGGGTGAGGAGGCGGGAGACGTGCATCTGGGAGATGCCGACCTCTTCGCCGATCTGCGACTGGGTCATGTTGGCGAAGAAGCGCAGCATGATGATGCGGCGCTCGCGGGGCGGAAGCTTGGCCAGGAGGGGCTTGAGGGACTCCCGGTACTCCACGCCCTCCAGCGCGGTGTCCTCGTAACCGAGGCGGTCCGCCAGGGAGCCCTCGCCGCCGTCGTCCTCCGGGGCCGGGGAGTCCAGCGAGGAGGCCGTGTAGGCGTTGCCGACCGCGAGGCCGTCGACGACGTCCTCCTCGGACACGCCCAGCACCACGGCGAGTTCGGCGACCGTCGGCGAGCGGTCCAGCTTCTGGGAGAGCTCGTCGCTGGCCTTGGTGAGGGCCAGGCGCAGCTCCTGCAGCCGGCGCGGGACGCGCACCGACCACGACGTGTCGCGGAAGAAGCGCTTGATCTCGCCCACGACCGTCGGCATCGCGAACGTCGGGAACTCCACGCCGCGTTCGCAGTCGAAGCGGTCGATCGCCTTGATCAGGCCGATGGTGCCGACCTGGACGATGTCCTCCATGGGCTCGTTGCGCGAGCGGAAGCGGGCCGCCGCGTAGCGCACGAGGGGGAGGTTGAGCTCGATCAGCGTGTCCCGGACGTAGACGCGCTCGGGGCTGTCCTCGGCGAGCGTGGCCAGTCGCAGGAACAGGGAGCGGGACAGGGTGCGGGTGTCGATGGCCCCCGTGGCCGTGAGAGCCGGGGCCTCGGGGGCCTCGGGGGCTGTGACGTCGTCGAGCACGTCGAGCACATCGGGCTCGACCGGCGCGACAGGCGCGACGGGCGCGGACTCGCTCGGCGTGAGCGTGAGCGTGAGCACCTTCGAGCTGCCCTGTTCTGCGGACATGCCACCCCCTTTGGGTCGCGGGACGGTCGCGGCGCAACGCCCCCGCTTGAGGAACGTCAGCCTTCACCTGAATACCGGAGCCGAAGCCCCGGCAAACGCTCTTCCGGCAGAATGTCACATGTCGGCAACACGCTGTAGTGACATGTCGACATGTGAGTGACGAATCAGCCCTGGAAACAGGGGGTCTGACGGCTTTTCAGCGCGAATCCGTCGGGAAAGGCCGAGGTGGGTGATTCGCTCCCAACGGTGACGACTCGGTCGGGCGTGCGATCCCTTATCGAGTGACGTGTCCCGCCCCGTCAGGCCTCGATGCGGTTCGCGGAGCGAAGCCGCTGGAAGGAACGGGCGAGCAGCCGGGACACGTGCATCTGGGAGACGCCGAGTTCGGCGCTGATCTGGGACTGCGTGAGGTTGCTGTAGTACCGCAGGAGGAGGATGCGCTGTTCCCGCTCCGGCAGTTGGACCAGGAGGTGTCGGACGAGGTCGCGGTGCTCCACGCCGTCCAGCGCCGGGTCCTCGTAGCCGAGGCGGTCCAGCAGTCCGGGCAGGCCGTCGCCCTCCTGGGCGGCCTCCAGCGAGGTCGCGTGGTACGAGCGGCCCGCCTCGATGCAGGACAGCACCTCGTCCTCGGCGATCCGCAGCCGCTCGGCGATCTCGGCCGTCGTCGGGGTACGGCCGAAGGCGGTGGTGAGGTCCTCGGTGGCGCTGTTGACCTGCACCCACAACTCGTGGAGCCGGCGCGGCACGTGGACCGTGCGGACGTTGTCGCGGAAGTACCGCTTGATCTCGCCGATGACCGTGGGCATGGCGAACGTGGGGAACTGCACGCCCCGGTCCGGGTCGAAGCGGTCGATGGCGTTGATCAGACCGATGGTGCCGACCTGGACGACGTCCTCCATCGGCTCGTTGCGCGAGCGGAAGCGGGCCGCCGCGTAGCGCACGAGGGGGAGGTTGGCCTCGATGAGCGCGCCGCGCACCCGGTTGTGCTCCGGCGTGCCCGGCTGGAGTTCCTTGAGTTCGCCGAAGAGCACCTGGGTCAGCGCCCGGGTGTCCGCGCCGCGGCGCCGCTCCGGGGCCGGCGCGGCTTCCGTGGCGGCCTCCGGCACGGTTTCCAGGGCGGGGGCCGGTGCGGGTGCCGGGGGTGCCTCTTCCTGAGGCGGCGCAGTACTGGCCGACACGGTCAACGCCACCTCTTCGTCAGGTCAACATCGGTCAACTCATCCGTCAAAAGCGGTCATAGCATCACAAGACATGTGCACTGTGTGCAAGCACCTCATAATGCCGTGTTGGGGGTCAAGTTGGGGCTTTCTCGTCTCCTCGGACGTGCGAAAGCCCTCCGCCGTCAGGGCGGAGGGCTCCGTGCCGCGGGCGCGGCGTGCCGGGCGGGGCGGCTCAGAACTCGTAGTCGGCGACCACCCAGGTGGCGAACTCGCGCCACAGAGCGACGCCCGACCGGTGGTCCGGGTGCTCCAGGTAGCGCTTCAGGGCGTCCGCGTCCTCGACCGCCGAGTTGATCGCGAAGTCGTAGGCGATGGGGCGGTCGCTGACGTTCCAGCCCAGCTCCCAGAAGCGAAGTTCCTCGATCTTCCCGTCCAGTGCGCGGAAGGCCGCCTCGCCCCGCACGACCCGGGGGTCGTCGCGCTCGACGCCCTCGTTGAGCTTGAAGAGGACCAGGTGGCGGATCATGGGAACTCCTTGTGCGTACGACGGTCTCCTGCGAGCCCGGGCTACTTGGCCCCGTCGGCGAGCCAGGTGAAGAAGTCGCCGATGGCCTTGGCGGCGTCCGATATGCCCTGGAAGCCTATCTGGACGTAGTCCGCCGCCTTCGCGGGGTCGGTGATGATCACGTAGAGCACGAAGACCACGAGCATGTAGACGGCGATCTTCTTGGCGTTCACCGCCACCTGGCCTCCCCTGTAGTGCCCGCTCGGGCCCGTGTTGACGGCCGCGAGTGTATCTGGAAGTGCTATTTACACACCGCTTTTGAACGCCACGGCGCGTTCGTGAACAGGTTCCCGCTCTCCGGACGCAAGCCGGCGGGAACGGCGCCCGGGAGAGCGGGGCGCGGGAAAAAGGGGCGTGGAGACGCGCGAAAGGCCCGGCTCGATGAGCCGGACCCTTCGTCCACCAGCGGTAGCGGAGGGATTTGAACCCTCGGTGACTTGCGCCACACTCGCTTTCGAGGCGAGCTCCTTCGGCCGCTCGGACACGCTACCGAGGGAGACCTTACAGCAAGGTGAGCCCCGGTTTGAAATCGGTATCGGGCGGCCGTCTCAGCGCTCCCGGAAGAACTCCGTGAGCAGTGCGGAGCACTCCTCGGCGAGGACTCCCTGGACGACCTCGGGGCGGTGGTTGAGCCGGCGGTCGCGGACGACGTCCCAGAGGGAGCCGACCGCACCCGCCTTGTCGTCCCGCGCGCCGTAGACGACCCGGTCCAGCCGGGACTGGGTGATCGCGCCCGCGCACATCGTGCACGGTTCGAGCGTCACGACGAGCGTGCAGCCGGACAGCCGCCACTCCCCGAGCGCCTCGGCCGCCCGCCGGACGGCGAGCACCTCGGCGTGCGCCGTCGGGTCGCCACCGGCCTCGCGTTCGTTGTGGCCCGTCGCGAGGACCGTCGTGCCGTCGGCGGCCAGCACGACGGCGCCGACCGGGACGTCTCCGTCCCGGGCGGCGAGCCGGGCCTGGTCCAGGGCGAGCCGCATCGCGGCCCGCCAGCGGTCGCGTACGGGGTCCGACGGCGTCTGCGGTGCGGTCAGCGGACGGTCTCCAGGACCTCCGAGGCGCCCAGGGCCTCGGCGATCTCGTTGACGGCGTCCTCGGACAGCGCCCTCAGTTCCTTCTCGCCGACGCCGAGGTCGTCGAGGATGCGGACGTCGCCGACCGGGCCGTGCGGCACGGCCTCGGCGGAGCCGCCGCCCACGACGACCTGGGCTTCCTCGTCGTCGTCCTGGATCTCGTCGTCGGCCTCACCGTCCTCGGTGCCGTCGAGGTCGAGGGCGTCCAGGACGTCCTCGTCACCCGGGTCCCGGCCGAGCAGTTCGTCGGTGAGCAGGATCTCGCCGTACGAGCTGCGGGCGGCCGCGGCGGCGTCGGAAACGTAGATGCGAGGGTCCTCCTCGCCGTCGATGCGGACGACCCCGAACCAGGAGCCCTCCTGTTCGATCAGCACGAGCACCGTGTCCTCGTCGGGAGAGGCTTCCCGGGCCAGGTCGGCCAGATCCGACAGGGTCTCCACATCGTCGAGCTCCGTGTCGCTCGCTTCCCACCCGTCTTCGGTGCGCGCGAGCAGTGCGGCGAAGTACACCGTGACTCTCCCACTGGTCATAGGCGTGCCGGTTGGGGGTCCCCCCGGCGGAGGTTGCGGGCGGAGAGAGAGCTCAGGCTCCGAGCCCCACCCACTCGGAATCGTGGCAGAAACAAGGCGTTCAGGGGACGTCTTCGGCTCCCTGTGTCCGGTGGTTTTGATCGCACGTCCGCGGTGACGTCCGTGAGCGACTCACCAGCGCACCAGTTGCGGCCACGAGCGGATCGTACGCGGGTTTGCCGTGCGGCCACGCACCCCCACCCCCACGCGGCCCCCGTGACGGTGGCGATCTTCCCCGAATGCCCCAAGTCCTGCACGGCCGCCGCTACCAGCGGAAGGTGCGCATGCGCATCGCGTGGCGCAGCCGGGCGGTCTTGGCGCGGCGCGGCTGGACGCGGTCGCGCAGCTCGCGGGCCTCGGCCAGCTCGCGCAGGAACCGGGCGCGCCGTCGGCGGCGCTCGGCGTCACTCTCGGCGCGGTCGGCGCGGCCGGCCGCCTCGGGCGATTCGTCGGGCAGGTCAGGCATCAGCACACCACCCCGGGTACCCCGGTTCGTCGTCATACCTGCCCCTCGCTTTCCCTCCGACGGGCGGTTTGATGCCGACGAACGGCTCAAGTCGGGGGGAAAGGTTCACTGTGTGTGGGGACGCCGGGCGGGGTGGGCACCGTTACTGTTGTGGACATGCGTCTCCACGTCGTCGACCACCCTCTGGTCGCCCACAAGCTCACCACGCTGCGCGACCGGCGCACGGACTCCGCGACCTTCCGCCGGCTGGCCGACGAGCTGGTCACCCTGCTCGCCTACGAGGCCACGCGTGACGTGCGCACCGAACAGGTCGACATCACGACGCCGGTCGCCTCGACCACCGGCGTCAAGCTCTCCTACCCGCGGCCGCTCGTCGTGCCGATCCTGCGCGCGGGGCTCGGCATGCTGGACGGCATGGTCCGGCTGCTGCCGAGCGCCGAGGTGGGCTTCCTCGGCATGATCCGCAACGAGGAGACCCTGGAGGCGTCCACCTACGCCACGCGCATGCCGGAGGACCTCTCCGGCCGGCAGGTGTACGTCCTGGACCCGATGCTGGCCACCGGCGGCACGCTGGTCGCCGCGATCCGCGAGCTGATCCGGCGTGGCGCCGACGATGTGACGGCCGTCGTGCTGCTCGCCGCCCCGGAGGGCGTCGCGATCATGGAGCGTGAGCTCGCGGGCGCGCCGGTCACCGTCGTCACGGCGGCCGTCGACGACCACCTCAACGAGCTCGGCTACATCGTCCCGGGTCTGGGAGACGCCGGCGACCGGCTGTACGGAGCGGCCGAGTAGGCCGTCCCGCGGGTCCGTCCGCCGGCCCGTCTGGAGGCCTCGCGCCCTGCGGGGCCCCTCGGGCGGGGCTCTGGCTCCCGCTCCCGGCTCCTCGGCGGGGCTTCAGCAGCCCTTCTTCGTGGACGGCGTCGGCTTCGGCGCGGTCAGGGCCGTCAGCGCCCTGGCGGCGTCCGGACGGCTGGTCAGCGACTTGAAACCGTTGCCGATGATCAGGTCGACGGCCGTGCCCGCACGGGCCGCGTCGGTGCGGCGCTCGGCGGCGGTCAGCTGGGTGGCGAGAACCGGCAGTGAGGTGTTGAGCGAGGAGGCGGGGCCGAGGAGCAGTCCGGCGCCGGTGACCTTCTTGTCGTACTGCTTGGCGGCGTTGCCCACCTCGCCGATCCGGAAGCCGCGCTTCTTCAGCTCGTCCGCGGTGGTCTTGGCCAGGCCGCTGCGGGTCGTGGCGTTGAAGACGTTCACGGTGATCTGCGCGGGCTTGGGCACCGAGCCCGCACCGACGCCCGCTGCGGAGGCGGACGGCGAGGCGGCCGCGGAGGGGACCGCCCCGGCCTTGGTCCTGTTCGTCCCGGCCGTCTTCCGGGAACAGGAGGCGTCGGCGGCCGTGGCCGTCCCTCCGCCGCCTGTGAAGACGTCGATGAGCTGCAGGGCGCCCCAGCCGGCCACGCCGAGCACGGCGCCGCACGCGACGACCACGACGGCCAGCCTGCCGCGTCGCCGGTGGGGGCGCATGCGGGGGTACTTGTCCCCCGTGATCCGGTACTTACCGCCCATGCCCGGGGGCGTCAGCATGCTCATGGGCGCAGCGTAGTGCGCCCGGGCGGCCGTGACTAATAAACGATCATCCGACACCGGGTGGGGGCAGGGGAAAGAACCCGAAAGGATCAGTCCGAGGTCGCTGCGGGGCGAACGGGGCGGCCGACGAGGCCATGTCGATCCGGTCGTGCGACGGCACGGCGGGGCCGCTCCTGCGTCAGTCCAGCTCCAGCACGCGCGCGTGCAGCACCTGGCGCTGCTGGAGCGCCGCCCGCACGGCCCGGTGCAGCCCGTCCTCCAGATACAGGTCGCCCTGCCATTTCACGACGTGCGCGAACAGGTCGCCGTAGAAGGTGGAGTCCTCCGCGAGCAGGGTTTCCAGGTCGAGCTGCTGCTTGGTGGTCACCAGCTGATCGAGGCGGACCGGGCGCGGCGCGACGTCCGCCCACTGCCGGGTGCTTTCCCGGCCGTGGTCGGGGTACGGCCGGCCGTTTCCGATGCGCTTGAAGATCACACGGAAAGCCTACCGGTCCAGACGTTCCGGGCGCAGCCATGGAGACGGAGTGCGACGCTGGAAAAGACATGATGAACAGGGGTAAAACGGATCGACGGCCCGTCGGCGGGCGAGTCGACGAGCGCCGCTGACCTCGTCGTGGGGCGCGCGTCACGGGCCCTGCCCTCGCCTGGGGCGCTGTGCTGGGGGCGGCGTCTGCCCGGCGTCCGTGTGCCGCGCGCGCCCCCCTTCCGGCACTGAACAGGAGCGGGCTCCGGCACTGAACAGGAACGGGCCGGGTGCGGACGCCACCGGGAGTTGCGGGACAGGAACGCTGCGGCTGACGGCCGGGCAGCTCTCGGCGCAGGGCATGCCGTTCGGCCACGCCGACGTCGAGGGCGACCTGTCCGGGACCGGCCCCCGGGACGGTGCACGGCCGGGCGCGCGGGCCAGGGCGGCGGAAGTCGGCCAGAAATGGTCGGCGACCGGCTTCCCCCGCCGAGCGCCACGCCGGACGGATCCGACCGGACCCGGGGAATTGGGGCAGCCGAGGGCATCAAGTGCATCGACGGCATTCATCGAGGGCATCGACGGCATCGACGGCATCGGCCCGGCGGAGGCGGCGGCTGCGGGGCCCCGCCCCCGCCGACCGGTCAGCGGTCCCGCTTCGCCTGCGGCTGTTCGGGACGGGGCTGCCGTTTCGTCTGCGGTGCCGGTGGGGGTGTGCTGCGGACGGCCTCCGCGCGCAGCAGGGCGCGCAGGACCGCGTACGGGTCGGTGGGCATGACGGTGCTCCTCGCGTCGTACTGACTGGACTCGGCGCGGTGCCCGTCAGCAGCGCAGGACCACGGTGCGCAGGCAGCGCACGGTGTACGGAGAGGTGGCCGGCGAGGCGGGGAGCGGCCGGACCGTCGCGGCCGCGGGGGCCGGAGCCGGACGGGGCGTGGAGCCCAGGGGCGCGGCGGGACGGTGGGCGCGGGGGGCGGGCCGCAGCGCCGCGCCGAGGACGTCGTACTCCCCGATCTCGGCGGCGGCGACCGGCGGTGCGGAGAGCTCGGAGGGCGCGCTCGGCGCCAGCAGCGCGAGCAGCAGCACGAGCACGCGCAGCCAGCCGTGGCTGCGGGAGTGACTGCGTGCGGTGCCCATGGAAGGCATTTCCCCGCGACCCGCACGGGGTTCAGCACGACGGGCCCGGATACGCCCGTTCGGCGCACACGCGACCCGCGGGCGGGCGCGCGGGGAGGAGGGCGGGAGCGTCCGGTTGCCGGAGGCCACCCGTCGGGGGCGGTGCTCCAGGCCGCCGGACTCCGAACCGGGCGGGCCCCCGCTCAGACAGTGCCCCGGGCCGGCGGGCCGCGCTCGGGTGTTCGCTGGTTCTTCAGTTCTTCAGTTCTTCTTGGCCTTGGCCGGTTTCGCGGCCTTCGCCGCTGCCTTCATCTCCTGTTTGTGGGCCCGTACCTTCGTCAGGGACTCCGGCCCGGTGATGTCGGCGACGGAGCGGAAGGACTCCGGTTCGCCGTAGGCGCCGGCCGCCTCACGCCAGCCCGTGGGGCGCACGCCGAGCTGCTTGCCCAGCAGGGCGAGGAAGATCTGCGCCTTCTGCTTGCCGAAGCCGGGCAGCCCCTCCAGGCGTCCCAGGAGTTCCCTGCCGTCGGCGACGTCCTTCCAGACGGCCCCGGCGTCACCGTCGTAGTGCTCGACGAGGTACTGGCACAGCTGCTGGACGCGCTTGGCCATGGAGCCGGGGTAGCGGTGCACGGCCGGCTTCTCGGAGAGGAGCGCGGCGAAGGAGTCCGGGTCCCGGGCGGCGATGTCGTGCGCGTCCAGGTCGTCGGCGCCGAGCCGGTCGGCGATCGTGCGGGGCCCCTTGAACGCCCACTCCATCGGAACCTGCTGGTCCAGCAGCATCCCGACCAGCGCGGCGAGCGGGGAGCGGCCGAGAAGCTCGTCCGCCTCGGGGTCCTGGGAGAGGTGAAGGGTGGCGTCCATGCGTCGATGATCCCGCCTGGGACCTCAGCTCGCGCGCCAGTACCCGAGCGCGTGCAGCCGCTCCTTGGGGACGCCGAGCTCCTTGCGCACGTACGCCGAGAGCGTCCGGGTGGTGCCGGTGTCGCAGGCGATCCAGACGTACGGGTCGGGGGTGGCCCGCAGCAGGCCGGGCAGCTCCGCCTTCACCCGCTCGACGAGATGGCCGCCGGAGTCCCGCCGGGGCACGTGCCGGATCTCGTGGCGCGCGGGGTCGGTCAGGAAGGGCAGACCGGCCGAGTCCTCGGCGGAATTCTCGAACCAGACGGTCGCCGGGGCGGATCCCAGCGCGCTCTCGCCGTCGCCGAGCAGGGAGTTGACGGCGGGCAGCGAGGCCGGGTCGCCGATCACGAGGACGTGGGAGGGGGCCGGGGAGGGGGACGTGAAACCGGTGCCCTGGACGGTCGCTTCGATGGTGTCGCCGGGCTTCGCCGCCCGTGCCCAGTCGCTGGCGACGCCGTCGTGCAGGGCGAACTCCAGGCCGAAGGCGCCGGCCGCCGGGTCGGGGTCGACCAGGGTGTAGGCCCGCTGGTGCGGCCGGCCCGCGTTCTTGAACCAGAGCCGCACCCACATCGTCGGATGGACGCCGGTGGCGGCGAGCAGCCCGCCGTCGGAGAGGCGCAGCCGGCGGTAGCGGTCTGTGACGTCCTGCGTGCCCGTGACGGTGAGGGTGAAGTCCTTCGCCCGCATCATGCGGAGGACCGCGCCCTCCCAGCCCCGCCCCTGCGCCATGACCTGCCCGCCCCTCGCGTACGATTCCGCAGAATACTTAGGGCAGCCTAACCTAAAGCGCAAAGGGGCCACAGGGTGACCACCGAGATCTACCGCGACGCCTGGGGCGTCCCGCATCTGCGCGCCGACAGCGCCCTCGCACTCGCCCGTCTCCAGGGGCTGGTCACGGCACGCGACCGCGCCTGGCAACTGGAGGTCGAGCGGCACCGCGCGCGTGGCGCCTCGGCCGCCTTCCTCGGCCCCGACGCCCTGTCCTGGGACGTGTTCGTGCGCCGCGCCCGCCTCGACGACACGGCGAGACGCTGCTTCTCCGCGCTGGAGAGGCAGGACCCGGAGACGGCGGACTGGGTCCGGGCGTACGTCGACGGCGTCAACGAGGGCCTGGCCGCCGCCGACGCCCCCGAGTTCGCGGCCGTAGGCCTCGCGCCGGGCCGCTGGGAGCCCTGGACCCCGCTCGCCGTCTGGCTGGCCACGCACATCCTGTTCGCCGGGTTCCCCGCCAAACTGTGGCGCGAGGAGGCCGCCCGCCGGCTCGGCCCCGGGGCGGTCGGCCTGTTCGCCGCCGACGGCCCCGGCTCCGCCGGCAGCAACGGCTGGCTGGTGAGCGGGGACCGCACGGTCACCGGCCAGGCCGTCATCGCCGGCGACCCGCACCGCTTCGTCGAGGATCCCGGCGTCTACCAGCAGATCCGCCTGGCCTGCGACGAGTTCGACGTCGTCGGCCTCGCCGTCCCCGGCGTCCCGGGCATCGCGCACTTCGGCCACACCGGCACGGTCGCCTGGGCCATCACCAACGCCATGGCCGACTACCAGGACCTCTACCGCGAACGGCTGCGCCGCACGGGAACGGGCGTCGAGGCGCTCGGCCCGGACGGCGTCTGGCGGCGGGTCGCCCGCCACACCGAGCCGGTGCGCGTCGCGGGCGGGGACACCGTCGAGGTGGAGGTGCTGGAGACCGAGCGGGGGCCGGTGATCGCGGGCGGCCCCGAGGGCCTCGGCGACGGCGAGCGCCTGGTCGATGGTGAGGTTCTCGGTGACGGCGAGTCTCTCGGTGACAGCGAGGGCCTCGTCGACGGCGCCCCGCTCGCCCTCGCCCTGCGTTATCCGCCCCGCGTCACCGCCGACCTGGGTTTCCAGGCGCTGCTGCCCCTGCTCCGGGCCCGCCGGGTCGCCGACGTGGACCGCGCCTTCGACCTCTGGGCCGAGCCGGTCGACGTCGTCCAGGCGGCCGACGTCGAGGGCGGCCTGCTGCACCGGGTCGCGGGCCGGGTGCCGCTGCGCGCGGAGTCCAACGGCGCGCGGCTCGCCCCCGCCTGGGAGCCCGGTCACGAGTGGACCGGCTGGCACGAGATGCCCCGCGCGGGACTGACCGACGGCGTCGCCGTGATGGCCAACCAGCGAGGCGTCGCAACTGAGTTGGGCGTCGAGTTCGCCGCGCCGCACCGCGCCGACCGCATCCGCGCCCTGCTGGCGCAGCGCCGGCGATGGTCCGCGTCCGACATGCCGGCGCTCCACACGGACACGTATCTCGCCTCCGCCGCACCCCTGTTGGACCGTCTCTCCGCCCTCGAAGGGCTGACCGGACCGGCCGCCGACCTGCGCGAACGGCTCCTGCGCTGGGACCGCCGCATGGACGCCGACAGCCGGGACGCGGCCCGCTTCGCGACCCTGCGCAGCGCCCTCGTCCGCCGCCTCGCCGCCCACCCGGCCTTCGCGGGCCTGACCACCCCGCCCGCCTACCCGGAGGTCTTCCTGCCCTGGCTGGCCCTGCTTCCGCGCGTCGGCTTCGCCCTGGAACACCTGCTGCGCGCAAGGGAGTTGTACGGAATCGACCGGCAGCGGCTCCTGCGCGAGGCCGTGGAGGAGACCGCCGAGACGTTCGCCGCACAGCCGGACGCCCGCTGGGGCGACACCCACCGCCTCGCCCCCTGGCGGGCCCTGCCCGACCCCTCGGGCGAGGCCCCCGACGCCCCGGTCCCCGAGGCCCCGGCTCTCGACGGCGACCACGACTGCGTGCTGTGCACGTCGGCCGTGCCCGGCTGGACCGACCTCGCCGCGCGCGGCCCCGCCGCCCGCTACGTGTGGGACCTGGCCCGCCGCGAGGACAGCCTGTGGGTCGTCCCCTTCGGCGCGTCCGGCCTCCCCGGCCACCCCCACCACCACGACCAGCTCCCTCTGTGGCTCGAGGGCGAGCTGGCCCCGGTCGTCACCGACTGGGCACTGCTGACGAAGGAGAGCGACCATGGATGACCGTCATGCGCCCGCACACGCGTACGTCCACGAGCAGACCGTCGAGGGGTTCGGCGCCGTAGGTCTGCGCCCCCTCGACCCCGAGGAGGACGCGGCGACCGTCCACGCGTGGGTGAGCGAGGAGCGGGCCGCGTTCTGGGGCATGACGGGACTGACGCGCGACCAGGTCGCCGAGACGTACGCCCACCTGGACGCACTGGACACCCACCATGCCTTCCTGGCCGAGCTGGACGGCGTCCCGGTCGCCCTGCTGCAGACCTACGAGCCCACCGCGGACCGGGTCGGCGAGGTCTACGACGTGGAGACCGGCGACATCGGCGTCCACGTGCTCCTCGCACCGGCCGACGAGGGGGGCGCGCGGCCCGGCTGGTCGGCGGCGCTGATGGGCGTGTTCGCCTCCTATGTGCTGCTCGGCCTGGACCGGCGGCGCGTCGTGGTGGACCCCGACGTGCGCAACACCAAGGCGGTCGCCCGCTTCCTGCGGCAGGGCTTCGAGGCGGGCCCGGTCGCCACGCTCCCCGAGGTCGACCTGCCCGACGTGTACCTGCCGGAGAAGAGGGCCCAACTCGCTTTCCTGCGCCGGGAGACCGTCTTCCCCGCGTGACGGCTCCACGGCGACGGCCCCCGCGTGACGGCTCCCGGTGCAGCCCCCGACACGGCCCCCGAGCGGCCCCCGGCGCGGCCACGGGCCGGGGGCCGCTCGGCGTCGGCGCGGACAGCGCCGTGGGTCCGGCATCGGCCGGGAGGAGGCCGGCCCGGTGAACCGGATGCCCTGTGCATGCGTACGTACCGGCGAGCACGCGAGTCTCGGATCACGAGTTCCGAGCAGGCCTCGAGCAAGGCGGAGCGGTGACGTGAGCGAAAGCCACGAGGACGGACGACAGTGCGGCGGGTCCCAAGGCGACGGTCGCGAGGGTGACGGCGGCCACCGCCATGACCGCCACGGCGACGGCCGTCATGGCGGTGACCGCCACGGTGAGGGCCACGGCGACGGCCGTCATGGCGGTGGCCGCCGAGGCGACGGCCGACGGCGGCTTCGGGGACTGGTGCTGCTGGGCTCCGTGCTGGTCCTGCTCCTCCTCGGCGGCGGACCGGCCTCCGCGCACGCGGCCCTGCGCGGCGCCGACCCCGTCGACGGAAGCGTCGTCAAGACGGCCCCCCGCTCCATGACCCTCGCCTTCACCGAGTCCGTGGCCCTGCTGGACGACTCCTTCCGCGTCTTCGACCCCGACAACCAGCGGGTGCGCACGGGCAGGCCCGAGCACGTGGACGGCCGCGCCGACACCGCGCGGGTGACCCTGCCCGGCAACCTCGGCACCGGCACGTACACGGTGGCCTGGCGGGTCGTGTCGGCGGACAGCCACCCGATCGCCGGCGCGTTCACCTTCTCCGTCGGCAGGCCCTCCGCCGTCCCGCCCACCCTGCCCAGCGCCTCCGTCGAGGACCCGGCCACCAGCGGCCTGTTCAACATCGGCCGCTACGTCGCCTACCTCGCCGCGGCCCTCCTCGTGGGAACGGCCGTCTTCGTCGCCGTCTGCGGTCCGCCCGACATCCGGCCGCTGCGCCGGCTTCTGTCCGCCGGCTGGTGGGCGCTCGTCGGATCGACGGTGTTCCTGCTCCTGCTGCGCGCCCCCTACGAGACCGGCGCCGGCCCGGCCGAAGCCCTCGACCCCTCGGGTCTCACCCGCACCCTGGGCACCCGCCCGGGCCTGGCCCTGGTCACACGCCTCGCCCTGCTGGCGGCGGTCGCGGTCCTCCTCCGGCGGCAGCGGGGGCTGCTGAGGGAACGCGACGGCGGGCGGCCGTCCCGTCCGGCCCTGCTGACCGGCGCCGCGCTGGCGGTCGGCCTGACCCTGACCTGGGCGGCCGCCGAGCACGCGTCGGCCGGCATCCAGGTCCCTGCGGCGATGACCTCCTCGGTGCTGCACCTGCTCGCGATGGCCGCCTGGCTGGGCGGCCTGACGGCCCTGCTCACCCTGCTCCACCGCGCGTCGGTCCCCTCGCACGTGGTCAACCGCTTCTCGCGGCTCGCGGCCCTGTCGGTGACGGTCCTGGTGGTGACCGGCGTCTACCAGTCCTGGCGCGGCCTCGGCTCGGTGTCCGCCCTGACGGACACCACGTACGGGCGGGTGCTGCTGGCCAAGCTCGCCGCCGTGGCGCTGCTGCTGCTGGCGGGGGCGTGGTCACGCCGGACGGTGCACGGCGCCGCGCGGACGACGACGGCGAAGACCACGGGCGCCACGGCCACGACGGCGGGGGAGACCGAGGCCGGGGTGGCGGCCGGGGCGGCCGAGACCGGCGTTGCGGCAGGGGCGACCGTGGCGGCGGGGGCGACCGTGGCGCTCAGGAAGGAGGTCCGGGTGCCGGAGCCGGTGGGCGGCTCGTCGTCGCACCGGCCGTCGGACGACTCACCGTCGTCCGGTGTCCCGCAGGCCGAGGACCCCCGGACCGAGGAGCCCGCCGCTCCCGAGCGGTCTCACCACGAGCCCCGGCCGCTCGCCCCGGCCGGTGAGGACAGGCGTCGGTCGTTGCGCCGCTCCGTGCTGGCCGAGGTCGCGGTCTCGGTCGTCGTCCTCGTCCTGACGACCGTGCTGAGCGGCACTCTCCCGGGCCGGGCGGCGGCCGAGGCGGCGGCGTCCGAGCAGTCGGCCGGGCTGCCCGTGGCCTCCGTGACCGACGTCCCCTTCTCCCTCGGCTCCCCGGAGACCGGCGAACTGCGCGGCAAGGTGCAGGTCACCCTGGACCCGGGCCGGGTCGGCGGCAACAAGCTCCAGGCCGTGGTCTACGGCCCCGACGGCGGCTTCGTCAGCGTCCCCGAACTGCGCATCTCCTTCAGCCTTCCCGACCGGGACCTCGGCCCTCTCGACTCCAGGATCGCCAACCGCGGCGGCTACTGGGGCGCCGACGCAGTGAACCTGCCCATGCCGGGCGAGTGGGAGATGAAGGTGACGATCCGGGTGTCGGACATCGACCAGGTGAGCGAGTCGAAGCCGGTCCGGATCGAACGCTGAGCCGACCCGGCGGCGTGCCGACCCGCCGACCCGCCCGCACACACGCGCCGGCCGGGAAGGACAGGGGGCGGCCGGGGCTCAGCGTCCCGTCCGAACTCAGCGTCCCGCCTCGGGCGTCGCGTGCCGGGCGGCCAGCGCGAGTTCCGCCTCCTCCAGACGGCGGGAGCAGCGTGCGTCCGGGTCGTAGGCGACGGCCGTGCTCACACAGGTGCAGAACACCCGGGCGTCGCGGGTGACCCGGCTGGTGACGCGGAAGGACGAGCGGCGCAGGTCGCCGATCGTGGTGGTGACGGTGACGGGCTCCGGCTGCAGCGTCAGAGGCTCCGAGTAGTCGAGTTCGTGGCGTGCGTAGACGAACCGGGGCCGGATCTCCTGGCCGGGCAGCCCGGGGCGCAGATAGAACATGTCGATGTGGGCGTCCTGGATCATCTCCAGCAGCCGGACGTTGTTCACATGGTTCATGGAGTCCAGGTCGCTCATGCGGACCTGGCGCAGATACAGGTGCGGCCGGCAGTCCGCCGCGGTGGTCGTGCGGCGGACGTCGGCCGCCAGGGCGTGGGTCAAGACGTGACTCCTAGAGAAGGGCTGCGGGCCGACAGGGCCCGCTCGATCAGGTCCGCGGCGGCGCCCGCCCCTCCCGCCGCCGCGATCTCCCGGCGCATGTCCGCCACGGCGGCGCGGATGCCCCGGTCGGACGAGACCCGCAGCACGGCCTCGCGCAGCGCCTCCGGAGTGACGGTCTCGCGCGGCAGATGGACGCCGAGCCGCAGGCGCTCGATCTGCGCGGCGTTGATCCGCTGCTCGGCCATCTGCGGGACCGCCACCAGCGGAACGCCGTGGTGCAGCGCCTCCATCGTGCCGCCCATCCCGGCGTGCGTGACGAAGGCGTCCGCCTGCGCGAGCACGGCCAGCTGGGGCACGTGCGGATGCACCTCGACGCTGTCGGGAAGCGACCCCAGCCCGTCCGGAGGGACGGCGGAACCGACGGACATCACCACATGCCAGGGCAGCTCGGCGAAGGCCTCGACGCAGGCCCGGTAGAACTGGGGCCGCCGGTTGAACTGGGAGCCCAGCGACACCAGCAGCACCGGCCGGTCCTGCCGCGGGGGCTGCCAGGAGCCCTGGTAGGAACGGTCCCCGAGGGCCGGCCCGGCATAGGCGACGTGCCGCGCCATGACCGTGTCCGACCTGCGCTGGAAGGCGCGGGGGAAGAACGCGACGGCGTGCTCCGGCCGCACGAGATCCTGGATCCGCGCGCTGTCCACCCCGTGTTCGGCGAAACCGGCCACGAGTTCCGCGAAGCCCGGCACCTGGGGGAGCCCGGGCACGCCGAAGAACTCGGGGACGATGCCGTCGTAGGCGAGGTGGGTGGGAGACGCCACCACCGTGGGCGCCTGCCAGCGGGCCGCCAGCAGCAGACCCGCCAAGCCGTACACGTCGCACAGCACCAGATCGGGCCGGTCCCCGTCGTACGCCCTGGTCAGCGCGGGCAGGCCGGCCAGCGCCAGCCGGACGACCCGGGCGAAGCCCTCGCCCATCTCCTCCGGCGCCTCCGAACCGTCCCCCGTGTCCGGGTAGAACACCGGCTCGGCGCCGGCCGCCTTCACCTGGTGCACGAAGTCCTCGGTGATGGCGTAGGTGACCCGATGCCCCCGTCGTACGAGCTCCTCGACGACCCCCAGCGTGGGATTCACGTGTCCGTGCATCGGGACGTTGAACACGGCGATGTGCGCGGGATGCGCACGGGTACCAGGCACGACACGTAACTCCTGTCCGGCGCGGAGCCGGTGCGGGGACCGAGGACGGGCGGGGACCGGGGGCGGATGGGGATGGGGGCCGGGGGGGGATGGGGGCGAGGACGGGCGGGGACCGAGGACGGGTGACGGGGCGTTCCGACGCGAACGCGAACGCGGACGCGGAGTCCCGATTAAAGGCGCTCCGACACCGCTCCCGACCGCAAACCTGCTGCAGTGTCACCCCATCAGGGAGCCTGCGCGCCCGCGCGTTGACACCCCGCGGGAGGCGTGCCACGTGACCGCCGGTCCGATCGGCCGTTGGGGGTACAGGACGTCGTCCGCCGGCGGCCGGTCCACGAAAGGACCGGGCCATGACAGGGACGGCCCATGACAGGACCGGCCCATGACAAGGACGGCCCACGACAGGAGCAGTCTCATGCCCGGATCGCATCTGCCCTTGCTGGAAGAGGGGATGGCCCGCTGGCCGTTCGGCCCGCCCCACGCCGGTATCGCGCTGGACTTCACGGGCGCGCCGCCCGCGCTGGACGAGCTGCGGGCGCTGGTGGAGGAGCGGTGGAAGGCGGTGCCGCGTCTCACCCAGACCCTGGTCGCCCCGGGCGCCCGGCCGGGCCTGGCCTGGTGGACCGGCCGGCACCGCTGGGCCCGCGCGGACGGCCACGAGCCGGCGGGACAGGTCGACGGCGTCGACGGCACTCTCCGGGACGCGGTGCGGCAGTGGTTTCACACCCCCTTCCCCGCGGGCCGTCCGCCGTGGGGACTGCACCTCCTGCGGGGCTCGACGCGGGGCGAGTTCTCCCTGCTGTTCCGGATGCACCACAGCCTGCTCGACGGTCGCTCCCTGACGACCCTGCTGCGCGCTCTCTTCGACGACGGCCGCCCACTGGACGGCGCCGCCTCCCTGGCGGTGCCCGGCCCCCGGCGGCGGACGGCGCGCCCCGCCGCGGCGGCGGGCGGCCCGCCCGGGCTGCTGACCGCGGGACGCGCCGTGCCCCTGCCGCACCAGGGCGCACGGGAGCCGGCCTACGCGCTCGTCGCGCTGCGCGCCGACGTTCTGCGGGCGGCGCGGGAAGCCGCGCCGGCGCGCAAGGCGACCACCAACGAGGTGTTCCTGGCGGCGGTCTCCGGAGTCCTGCGCTCCCGGCTCCGCGACCGCGACACCGACTCCGACGCCGCCCCCGGATCCGCCCCCCGGCCGGTCTGGCTGTCGGTTCCGGTCGACGAACGCCCCGACGACTGCGGGGAGTTCCTGGGCAACGCGTTCGCCAACGTGCGGGTCCCCGCGCCGGTGACGCTGGCCGACCCGGCGGCGCGGCTGACCGCCTGCACCGGCCTGCTGACGACCGTCACCCGGACCCGGAGCACCTCGGAGAGACTCGTCGAGGGCACGCTCGCGGCACTTCCCGGCGCGACCATGGCGCTGGCCGGCGGCAAGATCTTCGCCCCCGCCTACGCGCCGGCCGCCTGCTCCTACGTCCACCTGCGCGAACAGGCGCCCACCCTGGCCGGACGACCGCTGCGCAGCCTGAACATCGTCCCCATGGTGCCCCCGGCCGGCACGGCCACCTTCGCCCTGGGCGGCTGCGCCCAGGGCCACACCCTGAGCGTCGCCACCAACTCGGGCAGCCAGGACGCGGCCCTCCTGGCTGAGGCCTTCCTGGCCGAACTCGCCTCGCTGGCGGAGCGGTGCGCGGAGCAGGCGCGGGCGCAGACGCCGGACGACACCGGACGAACGTGCTGACCTGCGGTGCAGCGGGTGCGGGCGGAGCTTCTGAACGGCGCTGTACGCCGGTGACCCAGCCAGAAGTGCAACCAGGGAAGCGGGGCAGTGTGTGTGTCCAGCTTCTGCCCGTGGCCTCCGGTCGGTGGGGAATCGCCTCTTCAACCGCCGTTCTGCGACCGGGCCGCGGTGAGCGCGGTGACCGGGTCACTGTTGGCTGGTGCCGCGGGCCACCATGCGCCGTCGTCCTCTCGGAGGCAGGGGTACCAGCGGATGTCGAGGCCCAGGCGCAGTTGGACGCAGCCTCCGCAGCGGGAGCCAGGCGCAGGCGCCGCGGCACAGGCGAGCAGGGTCTCGGTCTCGGCGCGCGGGACGAGCAGCCGCTCCACTCGGTCGGCTCGCTCCCCAGCCGTGCGGCCTCGATGACGAGCGCCGGGCCCGCCGGGTCCAGTTCCCGCTCACGTCCTGAGCCAGGCGCCGAGCAGTTCTTGGGGACCGTACACGGCCTGGAGGCCGGAACAACCGACTCCGTTGCGGGAGACCGCGACGAGCGGTACCGGCTCGTCGGTGATCGCTGCCCGGTGCTTCTGCAGTGCGGCCAGGTCGTGGCTGTCGAACGCGGAGTTCTCCAGCCACTTGACCGAGCCGAGGAAGAGCAACTGCTTGGCCACCGGCTGCCGGTCGGCGCCCACCAAGTCGATTTCGATGTCGTTGCTGCGGGTCCAGTACCCGCCGATCGCCGGGGCGGCAGGCAGGGGCCCGTCCGGCAGGAGACGGGCGAGGGATTCCCGCACCAGGGGCTCGACAGCGCGGCCCCGCCAGCTCGTCCACTGCTCCTGGATGCGGCTCAGCGTGAGATCCCCCCGCATCCGTTCGATCTCCGCCATGTGCGGATCCAGAAACGCGAGCCAGAAACGCAGGTAGGGGTCTGCCACCCGGTAGCGGCGTTCCTTCGACGGCCTCAGGGAGAGGGGGAGTTCGGCGGCCACGACCCGTTTCTCGGTCAGCACGTCTGTGGCTCGGGTGAGAGTGGTGTGGGCGATACCGCCGGCCGCGCGCGCGATGTTGGTGAAGGTCCGCTCCCCGGATCCGATGGCCCGCAGTACCTCCCTGCTCATCGCCTGTGGTGGAAACTCCGCGGCCAAGGAGCGTTCGGCGGAGACCAGCAGGGCCGAGATGGGGTTGTCCAGCGAGTCGCGGAGGAACTCCCAGACGTCGGCCCCGGCCCGCCACTCCGCGCAGATCAGGGGAAGACCCCCCGTGACCAGCGCGGCGTCGAACGCGGCCGCCGGCGACAGGGCGAGCATCTCGCCGATGTCGGCGGGGTTGAGGGGCCCGACGATCATTTCCCGCCCCCGCTGGTGAAAGGGGCGGTCGTAGCTGTTCAGCGCCTCCATCATCGACAGATCGGACCCGACGAGGAGGAGAAGTACCGGCTTTCGGCTGAGCAGCCGGTCCCATGCCCGCTGGAGCATGCCCTCGAAGGCGTCGATGCGGTCCATGAGATACGGAACCTCATCGATGACCACCACGCTCGGGCGGTCGTCGGGAAGCATCTCCGCGAGCAGCCTCAAGGCCGCGTTCCACTGCGCCGGGGTCTCCTCGGAGAACAGTTCCCGCTCCGGCAGGTTGCATCTGGCGACGGCGTCGAGCAGCTCCGTCAGTTCGTCCTGTGCCGTGCCGCCCGCAGCGGTGAAGAAGAGGTACGGCGTCTCGGTACGCCGGAGGAACTCCTCGACGAGGCTGGACTTGCCGACCCGCCGTCTTCCCCGCATGAGGACGCATTGCCCCGGTTTCGCCGACCCGACGGCATCGCGGACCGCCTGCAAGGCGGTGCCGAGCACGTTCAGCTCGCGATCCCGTCCGATGAAACGACGCATGGCAAGCCTCCCGGTAGGGATAGTATCGCCAGAGATACTATCCCTATTGATACCGATCCTGGTTGCCGACTCTCTCTATTCGGGCACGGGGCTCATGACGCCGTGGATGCGGGACAGGGTGAAAACGCGTTTGTCCTCTCGCAGGTGGCACCAGGCTTCGAGGTAGGGCGGGTCGAGCTCGAGGCGGCTGAGGGTGCGTACTGTCCGGTTCCCCGAGGTGGCGACGTAGTCGACGATGATGGGTGCGTCGGCGTCGATGGCGTGGGCGAGCTGGCGGACGTCGCTGTACGGCAGGTGTTTCGCCCACCCTGCGACGATCTCCTCGGTGTCCGTGGCGAAGGGCGGTCCTCCGTCGAACGGCGCGGGTTCCGGAGTCGTCGGTGGTGCGGCCAGCAACTGGGCCGCCAAGGTGTTCGGGTCGACTGGGGCGGGTTTCTTCGCCGTGCCTGTGGCAGCGATCCGGCCACTGTCCCTCGCGCCGGCGCCGCGCGGAGCCGGCACCGGCGCGGCGGCCCGCTGAGGTCGGGGCTTCTCGACCCGTACCGTGCCCTCGGCCGTCTCGGCGACGGGGGCGTATCCCTCGGCCCGGAGCGTGGCGAGGGTCGTGTCGAGCGGGCTGCGGCTGATCAGCACCGTGGGCGCCAACTGCTGGAGCCCGAGCTTGGCGAGCTTGCGGTGGGCGGCGAGTTCGGCCAGGAGAGCGGGTTCGTCGCCGTGGATGACGCAGGCGGCGGGGGCGACGCGCACGCGGCCGTGGCCGCGTGCGGTGTCGGCGATCAGGTAGGACAGCGGCTGCGGCAGCGGCCCGGCGGCGACAGCGGCCAGGTCGGCCGTGATGTCGTCGCAGACACGGCCGGCGTCCAGTGCCCGGCGGATGCTGCCGGCGCTGAACCGCCACACCGATGCCGTGCCGCTGGTCTCACGGTCGGCGACGGAGTTCAGGAGCGAGGCCAGTCGCGCGGACGGCGTGCCGGTGACGACGGCGGTGAGATCGGCGCCGATCCGTGCCGTCGCGGTGGCCGAGGGCAGCAGCCGTCGGCACTCCATGCCCAGCGCCTCCGTGTCGCCGGTCCGCAGATGGATACCGAAGGCGGACAGAGCGCCGCGAGCGAGTACGCCGAGAATTTCGGCCTCACGGATCACGGTGGCGAACGGTGTCCCGTCCAGGGGCGATGAGTGGGCGAGCGGGCGGTGCCAGGTGACCAGGGGCCCCAGACCCGAGGTGACCGTTGCGCCCTGCCCTGCCGGAAGCTGTCCGGCTGCGTCCAAGAGCCCGTGGCGAGACTGCACGCAGCCATTGCAGGGTGGTGCTCCCGCGAGAGCGGGTAGCGCCTTGTTGTCCTCATCGCGCGACTCGGTCGGGGTGAGCGGCAGGTTCCGCCATGCCTGGAGCAGTACCGCGAACTGCTCCGGGGGTTCCAGCTCCGCCCAGGCGTCGTACGCCTCGGTGGGCGCCACGCGATCGCCGTCCCGGCCCAGGAGTCCGGCGGCGTACGCCGTCTCAAGGACAAGGCGTACGACGGCGTCGTCGGCCTGCGCGGCCTTGCCGATGCGGGCCAGTTCACGCGCCCCGATCCCGCCGGACTTCAGTCGGGTCGGCGCGGTGCCCGAGCAGGCCGACAGGACCGAGACGGCACGGGACGCGAACGCCGTGGCCGCGGCCGACGCCTCGTGGTCCACCTCGGCCGGGGTGACGGACGCCGATCGCACGGAAGGCGGGAGTGGTGCGAACGGAGCGTGCCAGCCGGGTCCGCGCAGCGAGAGCGTCACCTCGGCCGGCATACGGGCCGGACCGTAGGCGTGACGATCCTGGATCAGGAGTCCCCGCTCCAGTGCCCACCGGGCGCCCGGTTCGAGGCCGGGGCCGGGAGCGCCGAACACGATGGACTGCGGCTGCCCTGGCGTGCCCTCCGCGCGGCGTTCGAGCAGCTTCCGAACTGCCGCAGGAGCTTTCGAGACCAGTCGGACGACCTGTTCCGGGTTGCTGTGATGTGCCACCAGTGCGGCCAGACGCTGCGGCTTGGTGCCCGGCGGCTTGATGCCCAGGGCAGCCAGCATGCCGCGCAGGTCCTCGGAGGTCGCGCCCGCGAGCAGCCGCTCCAGCGGCGCATCCAGTCCCAAGGGCGCGTCCCATGCCTGGCGCAGTGGTCCGGCCATGCGGAGTTTCCCCGCGCCGTCCGGCCAGACCAGAGCCTGATCGGCCAGCACTTCCAGTACGACGTCCAGTTCGCGGGTGGTTTCGTCGTCCGTCGCCCCCAGCAGCTCTGCCAGGGCATCGCGCGACGTGGGCGCACCCAGCGCCGCCAGCGCCTCGGCCACCTGGAGGTGTGGCAGCACGAGCCGTGGCAGGGCCAGTGCCACCGATCCGGGGCGCTGAAGACGGTCCGCCAGTTCCCCCACCGAGCGCGGCCCCGGAGGGGACATGGCGTCCTTCCGTGCTTCGAGCACGCGTGCCAGACGAGAGCCGTCGAGGCTGCTCAGCCATGTCGCCAGCGTTGATCGGGATTTCATGGGGGTGCACCTCGTCAGGCCGGGGAGTCGCAGTCGGGCGGGAGGCTCGGCGCCGGGTTTCCAGAATGGCGTACCTCCATGGCCGGCGAGTGCCGCATCAGAGAGGTTCCTCCCAGCAGGCGTTGGCGGCTTGTGTGTGGAAGCGCGCGCCTGACTGTTCGGTGAAATGTTCTGAATGCCGGGCGTAAGCGCAACCAAAAGTGCAACCACGCACGACGAAGGGCCCCACCGCGAACTTCCGTTCTAGTGGTCGTCGCAACACCCCAGCTCAGGGGATGCGATGGACTTCGAGATTCGGGATGAGCGGAAGCCTCAGGGGCCCCGCAGGTTGG
>NZ_BMTL01000005.1 GCF_014649655.1 Streptomyces humidus
TCGACCTCCTCGTCGAGCGGCTCGAGCACCCCGACGCCCCGCCCCGGCACCACCTCCTCACCCCACCCGTCTCCCTGCGCGCCAGCACCGGCCCCGCCTCCGCGTCCGCGGCCGGCGACTGACATCAGCGCCCGCCGTCGGACAGGCGAGCCCCGGGAACACAGACATAACGACCGGTCGGTAATCTGCCGGGCATGACTACTTCCGCCCTCGGACCGCGCGCCGGTCGACGCTGTCACAACCCGCTCAACTCCCTGCACGCAGCGCACTACTTCTCACCCGACCTGGGGCGCGAGCTGGGCGTGCTGGGGATCACCCGTCCGCGGGCCGTCAACCTCGCCGTGCGGGCGGCCGCGCTGGGGCCGGTCGGGGCGGGCGCCGTGACGGCGACCTTCTTCAACTACAAGCACGAGCTCGTGGCCCGGCACGTGCCCGCGGTGTGGTCGATCGCCGGCCCCGCCGACGTGCTCGCCGCCCGGCTGCGCGCCGTCGACGCGACGCTGCGACGGCTGCTGGGGGAGGAGGCCGTGGCGTCCGCGGAGATGGCGGAGGCGGCACAGCTGGCGTTGCGCGCCGCCGAGGCCTGCGGGCGCGGCGCCCGGCCGCTGTACTCGGCGCACGCCGATCTTCCCGTCCCCGAGGAGCCGCACCTCGCGTACTGGCACGCCGCGACCCTGCTGCGCGAGCACCGGGGCGACGGGCACCTGGCCGTGCTGACGTCCGCGGGCCTCGACGGGCTGGAGGCGGTGGTCACCCACACCTCCACCGGCCGGGGCATGACGCCGAAGTGGGTGCTGGCCACGCGCGGTTGGACCGAGGACGACTGGAACGCGGCGGCCGGTCGCCTGCGGGAGCGCGGACTGCTGGACGCCGAGGGCGAGCTCACCGGGCGGGGCGTCGCGCTCCGCGAGGACGTAGAGCACGAGACCGACCGCCTCGACCTGGCCCCCTACGAGCACCTCGGCGCGGAGGGCGTGGCACGTCTGACGGCCCTCGCCTCGGAGTTCGCCGCAGCCGCCGCGGCCGCCGGGGCCTTTCCGGCGGATCTCGTCGGCAAGCACTGACACGTCCGGGCGGCCGGGTGGGGCGACGCCGCGACCCCCGCCCGCCCGGGCCGGCAGGCGACGAACACCCTTACGGCGTCGCCGCCTTCACCGCCGGTCCCGGTCGGCGCGCCGGTCGTCGCCGGGCGTGCTGAAGGCCTCCAGGATGCGCTCGGCGGCCAGCGTCGCCGTGAGCTCCCCGTCCCGCACCCGCTGTTCGAGGTCCGGGGCGAGAGCCCGCACCGACGGATCGGCGTGCAGACGGCCGAGGAGTTCGTCGCGGACCATGGACCACGTCCAGTCGACCTGCTGCTCGCGCCGCTTGGCGGCGAGGCGGCCGCTGGAGTCCAGCAGCGTGCGGTGCTGCTCCAGACGCTCCCACACGGTGTCCAGGCCCGCGGACTCCCGGGCGCTGCAGCTCAGCACCGGCGGCGACCACGCCGCGTCCCTGCCGTGCATCAGGCGCAGCGCGCCCGCCAGTTCCCGCGCGGCGGCGCGCGCGTCCCGCTCGTGCGGGCCGTCCGCCTTGTTGACGGCGATGACGTCGGCCAGTTCCAGGACGCCCTTCTTGATGCCCTGAAGCTGGTCGCCGGTGCGGGCGAGGGTGAGCAGCAGGAAGGAGTCGACCATGTCGGCCACCGCCGTCTCGGACTGGCCGACGCCGACCGTCTCGACGAGGACGACGTCGTAGCCGGCCGCCTCCATCACCACGATCGACTCCCGTGTCGCCTTGGCGACCCCGCCGAGGGTGCCGGCGGTGGGGGAGGGCCGTACGAAGGCCGCCGGATCGACGGCGAGGCGCTCCATCCGCGTCTTGTCGCCGAGGATCGAACCGCCCGTGCGGCTCGACGACGGGTCCACCGCGAGCACCGCCACGCGATGCCCGAGCGAGGTCAGCATCGTGCCGAACGCGTCGATGAACGTCGACTTGCCCACGCCCGGCACCCCGCTCACACCGATCCGCCTGGCCCGGCCGCTGTGCGGCAGCAGTGCGGTCAGCAACTCCTGCGCCAGCGCCCGGTGCTGGGGGCGGGTGGACTCCACGAGGGTGATCGCGCGGGCGACCGTCGCCCGCTTGCCGTCGAGCACGCCCTTCACATAGGTGTCGAGGTCGATCGCCATGGGCTTCAGCGGTCGTGCCCGAGGTCGTCCGACAGCCGCTTCACGAGGTCGTAGGCCGCGTCCGGGATGACCGTGCCCGGCGGGAAGACGGCCGCCGCACCCATCTCCAGGAGCGTGGGCACGTCCTGCGGCGGGATGACGCCCCCGACGACGATCATGATGTCCTCGCGGCCCTCCTCGGCCAGCTGCTCGCGCAGCGCCGGTACGAGGGTGAGGTGTCCGGCGGCCAGCGAGGACACCCCGACGATGTGCACGTCGGCCTCGACGGCCTGCCGGGCCACCTCGCCCGGGGTCTGGAACAGCGGGCCGACGTCCACGTCGAAGCCGAGGTCGGCGAAGGCGGTCGCGATCACCTTCTGGCCGCGGTCGTGTCCGTCCTGGCCCATCTTGGCGACCAGGATGCGCGGGCGCCGGCCCTCGGCCTCCTCGAAGGCGGAGACCAGCTCGCGGGTGCGGTCCACGGACGGGGACTCGCCTGCTTCGTTGCGGTACACGCCGGAGATGGTACGGATCTGGCTCGCGTGGCGCCCGTACACCTTCTCCAGGGCGTCCGAGATCTCGCCGACGGTGGCCTTCGCCCGGGCCGCGTTCACGGCCAGCTCCAGCAGGTTGCCCTCGCCCCCGGCGGCCCGGGTCAGCGCCTCGAGCGCGTCCCGGCACGCGGCGTCGTCCCGCTCCTCGCGCAGCCGCCGCAGCTTCTCGATCTGCTGCGTGCGCACCGAGGAGTTGTCGACCTTGAGGACGTCGATCTGCTCGTCGCTGTCCACCCGGTACTTGTTGACGCCGATCACCGGCTGACGGCCCGAGTCGATACGGGCCTGCGTACGGGCCGCGGCCTCCTCGATGCGCAGCTTGGGGATGCCCGCGTCGATGGCCTTGGCCATGCCGCCCGCCTGCTCGACCTCCTGGATGTGCTGCCAGGCCCGGCGGGCCAGGTCGTACGTCAGCTTCTCCACGTAGGCGCTGCCGCCCCAGGGGTCGATGGCCCGGGTGGTGCCGGACTCCTGCTGGATCAGCAGCTGGGTGTTGCGGGCGATGCGCGCCGAGAAGTCGGTCGGCAGCGCCAGGGCCTCGTCGAGGGCGTTGGTGTGCAGCGACTGGGTGTGCCCCTGGGTCGCCGCCATCGCCTCGACACAGGTGCGCGTGACGTTGTTGAAGACGTCCTGCGCGGTCAGCGACCAGCCAGAGGTCTGTGAATGGGTGCGCAGAGAAAGGGACTTGGCGTTCTGCGGGTCGAACTGCCGCACCAGCTTGGCCCACAGCAGCCGCGCCGCGCGCAGCTTGGCGACCTCCATGAAGAAGTTCATGCCGATCGCCCAGAAGAACGACAGCCGCGGCGCGAACGCGTCCACGTCCAGGCCCGCCTCACGGCCCGCGCGGATGTACTCCACACCGTCGGCGAGGGTGTACGCCAGCTCCAGGTCGGCCGTCGCACCCGCCTCCTGGATGTGATAGCCGGAGATGGAGATGGAGTTGTAGCGCGGCATCCGCTGCGAGGTGAAGGCGAAGATGTCGGAGATGATCCGCATCGACGGCTTCGGCGGATAGATGTAGGTGTTGCGGACCATGAACTCCTTGAGGATGTCGTTCTGGATGGTCCCGGCCAGCTTCTCGGGCGGCACACCCTGTTCCTCGGCGGCGACGATGTAGAGCGCCAGCACCGGCAGCACGGCGCCGTTCATCGTCATCGACACGGTCATCCGGTCGAGCGGGATCCCGTCGAACAGCTGCCGCATGTCGTAGATCGAGTCGATCGCCACGCCCGCCATGCCGACGTCACCGGTCACCCGGGGGTGGTCGCTGTCGTAGCCGCGGTGCGTCGGCAGGTCGAAGGCGACCGACAGGCCCTTCTGTCCGGCCGCGAGGTTGCGCCGGTAGAAGGCGTTGGACTCCTCGGCGGTGGAGAATCCGGCGTACTGGCGGATCGTCCAGGGCTGGTTGACGTACATCGTCGGGTAAGGGCCGCGCAGATACGGCGCGACGCCCGGGTAGGTGCCCAGGAAGTCCAGGCCCTCCAGGTCCTGTCCCGTGTACAGCGGCTTGACCCGGATGCCCTCCGGGGTCTCCCAGAGCAGGTCGTCCCCGCCCGCCGCCTTCTTCACGGCCGTGCGCCATGCGTCGGCGCCGCCCTCGGCGACCGGGGTCCCCAGCTCGATCCCGGAGAAGTCGGGGATACCCATCAGGACTCAACTCCCATGCGGTCGAGGGTGGCGGACAGCACGGCGACGGCGTCACAGCCCGCGAACACGTACGCGTCGACGCCCGAGTACGACGCCGGACGCCCGGCGAGGAACACGTGCGCGGCGCCGGCGGCCCGCAACCGCGCGGCCTCCGCCTCGGCCTGCTCCTCGTACAGCGCGTCGCTGGAGCACAGGCACACCTCGGTGGCGCCGCTGTCCTCGAAGGCGCCCTCGGTGACGGGCTCGACACCGCCCGCCTGGAACAGGTTGGCGGCGAACGTCAGCCGCGCGGTGTGCGCGGCGGCCGGGCCGATCGTCGCCAGATAGATCCGCGGGCGGGAACCGGTCGCCGCGAGATGCGCGTCGGAGCGTGCCCGCAGCGCCTCGTAGGCCTCGTCCCGACGCACTCTCGGCAGACCGCCGGACGGCGGCTCGGGCTTGCTCTCGCGCACCACCGGCTTCTCGGCGAGGAACGGGAACTCGCTGACGCCGGTGACGGGTTCGCGCCTCTTGGCGAGCCTGGCGCTGCGGGTCTGCCAGGTGTCGGCCAGGGCCTGCCGCAGACGGCCCGAACGCAGGACGGCCGCCTGTCCGCCGTCGCGCTCGATCCACTGGAAGAACTCCCAGCCCGCACGGGCCAGTTCGTCCGTCAGCCGTTCCACGTACCAGGAGCCGCCGGCCGGGTCGATCACCCGGGCCAGGTGGGACTCCTCGATGAGGATCGTGGAGGTGTTGCGGGCGATGCGCCGCGCGAACGCGTCCGGCAGCCCGAGCGCGTCGTCGAAGGGCAGCACGGTGACCGCGTCCGCCCCGCCCGCCCCCGCCGCCAGCGTGGCGATGGTGGTGCGCAGCATGTTCACCCAGGGGTCGCGGCGCGACATCATCACCGCAGAGGTCACCGCGTGCTGGAGCTGCGCGCCGGCGCTCGGCGCCCCGCACACCTCGGCGACCCGGGACCACAGCCGGCGCGCGGCCCGCAGCTTGGCGATCGTCAGGAACTGGTCCGCGGTCGCGGCGTAACGGAACTCCAGTTGCTGACAGGCCTGTTCGACGCTCAGTCCGGCCGCGGTCAGCTCCCGCAGATACGCCACACCGGTCGCCAGCGAGGCGCCCAGCTCCTGCGCCGCCGAGCCGCCCGCCTCGTGGTAGGGCAGCGCGTCCACCGTCAGCGCCCGCAGCCCCGGATACTCCTCGGCGCATCGCCGGGCGAGACCGGCCGCCGGAGCGAAGTCGCCCGCCCGGCCCGTGCGGGCCTCGTGACCGAGCGGATCCGCGCCCAGGTTGCCGCGCGCCGCATCCGCGGCGACGCCCCGCTGCGCGTACAGCCGCAGCAACTCCCGTGCGGCTTCCTCTACTTCGGCGCCCGCGTCCAGCACGACGGGCGCCAGGTCGAGAAGGACGCCGTCGAGGACCTGTTCGAGTGAGGCCGCGGGGACGCCGCCCCGGCCGACGACCAGCCAGAGGGAGGTGACGCCGTTCTCCAGGTCGGCGAGCACGGCGCCGCCGTCGGCCGCCGCGTGCCGCTGCCGTACGTCCCACCCTCCGGCGGTGTTGCCCTCCGGCCTGCCGCCCCGCACGTACGGAGCGAACCCGGGGTAGCCCGGCTCGGGCGCGCTGTCGTGCGCGGTGTAGAGGGGACGGGTGCGCAGCCCGTCCTCCAGCGCGGTGGACAGGGCTTCCTCGGCCTGAGCTCCCTCGACGTCCTTGCCCGACTTGCGCAGCACGCCCGCGATGAGGCGCTGCCACTGCTCGTGGGTGGCGTCAGGGAACTCGCCGGCCAGCTCAAGCCCGTCGTCAGGCAGGACCGTCATGCTCGGATGCTAGGGCAGATACGGAGAGGAACAGGAGAGGGCATGGCTGTGACCTTTCCCTCCCGGACATTGTGACCTGCCCCTCGCCGCGCCGTCCTGGCCGGAAAACGGGCCCGGCGCGGCATCCATGGAGAGTCCCGTGGACACCGCGCGCTCCCTGGAGTCCTCGATGAACGCCCGCCGTGTCGTGCCCGTCCTGCGGTCGGACGCGGTGCCGGAGAGCCGGGAGTTCCACGGCCTGCCGGGCTTCGAGGCGGTGATGAACGACGGCTGGATCACGACGCTCGCCCCGCCCTCGGCTCCGGCGGGCCGGCGGTCCGGATCAGCCTCGTCACGGACGACCGGACCGCGCCCGCCACACCGGGCCTGAGCGTCGCCGTGGACGCCGTCCGGGCGGCCGGAGACCCAAGGGCGTGCCGCTGTCATCGACCGGCGGACGTCATGCGTCGGCGGTGGCGGGCTCCTTCTCGGCCTGCGCGGGCGCCGTCGCCTCCGATGCGTCGGCTGCCGTGTAGAAGACGGAAGAGCCCTGCTTGGTGCGCTGCACCAGGGCTTTGGCGACGAGGCCTTCCAGGGTGGTGCGGACCACGGTGGTCTTGACGGTGCGCTCGGGGTGCGTCTCGCCGAGGGCGGTGGCGATCTCGGCGGCCGAACGGGGTTCGCTCTGCTGGGCGAGATGGTCGCGGACCAGGCCGACCAGGGTCGGCTGCGCGGTCGCCGCCGCTTCCTCGTGTGCCGTTTCCCTGCGCGCCGTGTCGGTGGCGGCGGTGTCCTTCTTCGGGGCGGTGTCGTTCTTCACGGCGGCGCGCTTGCGGGCGGCGGGCTTCTGCGCCGAACGGGCGGGCGGCTGCGAGGCGGACTTCTTCGGCTGCGCCCGCTTACGGCTGCCCGACGCGGCAGAGGACTTCTTGCGGGGGGCGGGCACCGCGACGCTCCCGGCGGGCCCGGCCGCCTCGAGGGGCTCGACCGCTTCGAGGGGCTCGGCCGTCCTGACCGGCGTCGGCGCCGAGCCGATGGCCTGCCGAATGCTGACGAGCACGCCGTGGTCCCGTTCGAGTGCCGCCAACTGCTCTTGCAGGGCGGCGATTTCGGCGCTCACGCGGTCCTGTTCCTTGGCGTTGCGTTCGAGATCGGCGGTCACCTGAGCGGTGTAGTGGGAGGTGAGTTCGGTGGAAGCGTTCTCGGACATGAAGCACACGACCTTTCCTCGATGGGAGGCGGCAGACGAACGGGCCTGCCCCAGTTGCCGCCGGCGGCATGCCGTCGCCCCGGCGAGCCGTTGCCCACCGGTCGGGCGGCGACAGTTCCCCGAGTACGGCACTGCTGGAGAGATAGTACGGACAACTGGAGTAAATGGTTCCTCGAGCGTGCCGCTGTGACGCTCGCTCCGACGGCCGCCGCGTCACTCAGGCCGGCCTGCCCAGCGACCAGCCCGTCACGTCCGCGAGCCGGCCGCGCCACAGAGGCATGACGACGGGCCTGCCCGGGCCGGCGACGGTGGCGTCGCGCAGATGGATCCACTGGGGAAGCCGCTGCGGGCCGGGGCGCCCCTGCCTGTCGGCGACGGCCTGGTCCACCTCTTCGGGGAAGTGCTTCAGGAGCTGTGCGCCGGGCCCGTCGAAGCCGCGCAGGCTGTGCGCCCACTCCGCCGTCCAGGCCTCGTGCGAGATCAGTTCTCCGTGGAGGAAGCCGCCTCCGACGGTCAGCGTGATCGGCAGGGCGGCCTCCGGGTCCTGCCCGATCAGCCGTACCAGCATCTGGAGTTGGACGTCCGGCGCCGGTTCGGTCACGACCGGGGCGGCGGGCTGGTGAAGGGGATCGTGCTCGGTGGTCATGGCCGGCGGTCCTTCGACGTCGGGGGCGGGACGAACGTCTCCTGCCCGCGCCGTGCGCGGGCATGTCCGCCCCGACGGCGTGGCGCGGCAGTGCTGAACTCAGGCCCCGCTGCGCGGGAGGCGTACGACCTGGACGAAGAAGTCGTCGATCTGGCGGACCGCGGCGATGAACTGGTCGAGGTCGACGGGCTTGGTCACGTAGGCGTTGGCGTGCAGCCGGTAGCTGCGCAGGATGTCCTCCTCGGCCGCCGAGGTGGTGAGGACGACCACGGGGATGTGCGAGAGGTCCGGGTCCGACTTGATCTTCTCCAGCACCTGACGGCCGTCGTACTTGGGCAGGTTGAGGTCGAGGAGGATGAGGTCGGGCCGAGGCGCGTCCGGGTGGCCGGCGCGCCGGTAGAGGAAGTCGAGCGCCTCCTCGCCGTCCCGCACCACATGCAGGGTGTTGCCGATCTTGTTGTCCTCGAACGCCTCGCGGGTCATCAGCTCGTCGCCGGGGTCGTCCTCGACGAGGAGCACGTCGATGGGGGTGGCGGAGGGGAGGGACATGTCAGGCCTTCTTCTCGTTGTGCGTGCGGGTGGCGGCCGTCGCGACGGCGGCCGTGACGGAAGGGGCCGTCGTGCCGGCGGCCGTGGTGGATGACGCGGCCGTGGTGGCGGTGGTCGCGGTGGCGGTCGTGGTGACGGTGGTGGCGATGGTGGACGGGAGGGTGAAGCAGAACCGGGCGCCCTCGGTGTGATCGGTGTCGAGCCAGATCCGGCCGCCGTGGTACTCGACGATCTTCTTGCACAGGGCCAGGCCGATGCCGGTGCCTCCGTACGCGTCCCGGCTGTGCAGCCGCTGGAAGATGACGAAGACCTTCTCCGCGAACTGTGCCGGGACGCCGATGCCGTTGTCGGTGACGGACAGCCGCCAGGCGTCCGGGTTCCCGGGGTCGGGTTCGCAGGTGACACGCACGTGCGGGGCGCGGTCCGGGTGGCGGAACTTGAGCGCGTTGCCGGCCAGGTTCTGCCACAGCATGGTGAGCAGCGTCGGGTCGCCGACGACCTCGGGCAGGTGTTCCGGCCGGTCGACGCGAGCGCCGGACTCCTCGACGGCCGTCGTGAGGTTGGTCAGCGCCTTGTCGAGCGTCTGCTCGAGGGCGACGGGCAGCTGGGCGTCGTTGACGCGCCCCACCCGGGAGAAGGTGAGCAGGTCGTTGATGAGGACCTGCATGCGTTTGGCGCCGTCGACGGCGAAGTCGACGTACTGCAGGCCCCGTTCGTCGAGCTTGTCCCCGTACCGCTTCTCCAGGAGCTGGCAGAAGGAGGCGACCTTGCGCAGCGGCTCCTGCAGGTCGTGCGAGGCGACGTAGGCGAACTGCTCCAACTCGGCGTTGGAGCGCCGCAGTTCGACGGCCTGGGCGTCCAGGTCGGCGGCCTGCCGGGTGAGGGCGTCCCGCTGGCGGCGGGAGGCGTCCAGCTCGGCGACGATCTGCTGGCGCATGCCCTCGACGTCCGCGGCCACCGCGGCCAGGTCCGTCGGGCCGTCGGCGCTGATGACATGGCCGAAGTCGCCGCCGGCCACCTGCCGGGACGCCCTGCGCAGCGCTTCCAGCGGGCGGGTCACGAGCATGCGGACGAGTACCGCGAGGACGAGGCCCGTCACCAGGAAGACGGCGACCATGCCGCTCAGGACCGCGTTGCGCAGCTTGCGCTCGTGCGACAACTTGGCCCGGCCGTCGCGGACGGCCTCCGCCAGGTCCGTGTTCTGGTGCGTCCACAGGGCGCGGAGGTGGTCGAAGGACTCCTTGCCGCGGTCCGCGGTGCGCTGGTCGACCGGCTGAGGACGGCCCGGGGTGACCGAGGCGGCGAGCGGTTCGGCGTAGGCGCTCCGCCAGTCCGCGGCGCTCTGCTCGACCGCCTCCAGGTCGGCGAGGAGCGCGGGACGGTCGGCGACGAGGGCGCGCAGCCGGCCGGCCGCCACCGCCTCGTCGTGCTTGCCCCTGGTGTACGGCTCCAGGAACTGCCGGTCCGCGGCGCTCGCGTACCCCCGGACCCCGGTCTCCTGGTTCACCAGGGCCGCCTGCAGGCGGTACGCCTCGGTCTGCGCCGGCTGCATCCGCCGGAGGAGCTGGTCGCTCACCTGCGCCGTCCGGTCCAGCATGTTCGCCCCGACCACGGTGCCGACCACCACCACCAGCATCATCAGCGCCAGGACCAGGTAGAACCAGCTCTGCACCGTGAGCCGGCGGCCCGTCCAGGTCCTGCGCGTCACGTCCGTCATCCTTCGTTCCGACACCGCTCGCCCCGCTCGTTCAGTTCCAGCTCAGGTGGACCAGGGCCACGTCGTCGGCCAGGCCGCCCTGCGACTCGGCCAGGCCCCCGACCCGCTCGATCAGCCGGTCGACGAACGGCTCCGGCGCCAGACCGGCTCCCTCCCGGGCCAGGGCCAGCAGTCCGGCCTCGCCGAGTCGCTCGGCGCCGCGGCCGACGTGCCCCTCGAACAGGCCGTCGGTGAAGAGCACCACGCCTGCTCCCGCGGGCACCTCCAACTCCGCCACCGGCCGGCGCGCACCGCCGGGCACGACGCCCAGCGCGGGGCCGCCGGGCGGCTCCGCCCACTCGATCCCGCGGCCGGTGCGCAGCAGCAGCCCGTGGTGGCCCGCCCGGACGAGCCGGGCGCGTTCCTCTCCCGGCACTGCGGTGAGACTGACGAGCGTCGCGAAGACGTCGCTCCGGGCGCGCTCCGCCAGCAGGATCTCCTCCAGCCGCTCCACCTGCTCGGCGCCGGTGACGTCGCAGAACACCAGGGTGCGCCAGGCGATCCGCAGCGCGACGCCGAGGGCGGCCTCGTCCGGACCGTGCCCGGAGACGTCCCCGACCAGCGCGTGCACCGTGCCGTCGCGGCTCTGCACGATGTCGTAGAAGTCGCCGCCGAGCAGAGCCTGCGCCCGCCCGGGAAGATAGCGGGCCACGACCTCGACGTCGTCGCCGCGCAGGAGGGGGCGCGGCAGCAGCCCGCGTTCCAGGCGGGCGTTCTCCTGTGCCTGCATCTGGCTCGCCTGGAGGGCCACGGCGGCCTGCTCGCCCTGCTTGCGCTGGATCGCGTAGCGCACCGCCCGCCCGAACAGCTCGGGCTCGACCCGCCCCTTGACCAGGTAGTCCTGCGCGCCCCCGGCGACCGCCGCCAGCCCGGTCAGCTCCTCGGCCAGTCCGGTGAGCACCACGATCGCCACCTGGTCGGCATGGGCCTTGATCCGGGAAACCGCCTCGAGGCCCTGGGCGTCCGGCAGGTGCAGGTCGAGCAGCACGCAGTCGGGTATCTCGGTCCCGAGCACCTCGGCGGCCTCCGCCATCGAGCGCACCCACCGCAGGCGCATCTTCAGCGCGCTGTCGGCGACCAGCTCCTCCACCAGCAGGGCGTCGCCCGGGTCGTCCTCGACCAGGAGGACGGACGGTTCCCACCACTCCCACTCGGCGACGCCGTCCCACGGCGCGTCCGACGGCGCATCCGACGGTGGTGCCGCATCCCCGGCGTGCGACGACATCATGGTCCCGACCTTCCCGCCCGAACGCGCCGCAGTTCTCAACGATGTTGTCGAATGACAACAGTCGAGAGGATACCCGTACGGGTGGGTAGCTCCGCTGCGGGCGCACGAGGGGTGCGGCGTCCTACGGTCGGACGCCCTGGGCTGAGCGGTAACTCCCTTGATTCCCATGGTAGTTCGCTGGGAAAGAAAGCGTGCCGGGCCGGACGCCCGCATCTCGCTCCGGCGTTCGGGTCAGGGGCGCCCGCGCGCGACCGCCGCCCGCCGTGCCAGCGAGTCGAGGACGACCGCGACGTACAGCACCCCGCCGGTCACGATGAACTGGATCGGAGGCTCGACGCCCAGCAGCGCCATGCCCGAGGCGATCGACTGGATGATGAGCACTCCCAGCAACGCGGACCAGGGCGAGCCCCGCCCGCCGAACAGGCTGGTGCCGCCGATGACGGCGGCCGCGATGGCGTTGATCAGCAGCATGCCGGAGCCCGGAACCTGGCTCGCCGAGGTGAGCCGTGAGGCGACGAACAGACCGCCGACCGCCGCCAGTGTTCCTGACGCCATGAACACCGCGATCCGCACCCGCGTCACGTCCACGCCCGCCCGCCGGGCCGCCTCCGGGCCGCCGCCCAGCGCGAGGACCCGCCGGCCGTAGGGCGTGCGGCGCAGAAAGAGGTCCGAGGCGACGATGACCGCGAGGAAGATCAGAAGCGCCAGCGGCACGCCTGCGAACCGCCGCAGGACGTGGACGGCGGTGAACGCGGCCACCGCCAGGAGCGCGGTGCGCACCCAGATCCGGGTCATCGGCCCGTACGGCATCCCGGCCGCGGCGCGCCGTCTGCGGTCGCGGCAGGAGACGAGGAGGTACGCGGCCGTGGCGAGCGCGGCCACACCGTAGGTGGCGACGACGGTGTCGAAGTAGCGGCTGGTCAGCGTGGCCACCAGCCCGGTCTCGCTGAAGTTGATGGAGGTCTCCGTCCCCAGCAGGTAGAGCATCACACCGTTCCAGGCCAGCAGGCCCGCGAGGGTGACGACGAACGCCGGCACGCCGATCTTGGCGAACGAGAACCCGTGCAGGCACCCGGCGGCCGCGCCGCAGGCCACCGCGACCAGCACGGCGAGCCACTCGGGCATCCCGAGATTCACGTTCAGCGACGCGAACACCGCGCCCGCCAGACCGGCGAGCGAGCCCACCGACAGGTCGATCTCGCCGATCAGCAGCACGAAGACGATGCCGACGGCGATGATGCCGGTCCCGACGATGTCCACGCTGAGGACGGAGAGGTTGCGCGGCGAGAGGAAGCGGGGGTTGAGGCCCTGGAAGACCGCCCAGGTCACCGCGAGGGCGAGGAGGACGGGGACCGGGCCGAGATCGCCTTCGCCCAGTCTGCGGCGCACCGCCCGGGCGTGTGCCCCCAGCTGCTCGGTGAGGCTTCGGCGGCCGGCGGACTCCCGGGAGTCGGACCGGCCGGAGTCCGGCGGGTCGGACGAGTCGGACTGTCGCGAGTCGGACCGTGGCGAGTCGGTGGGCGGTGTGTCGGCGGCGCGGGTCCGGGTCGGCCGCCCCCACCCTCGGCCCCTCACGGCCAGGTCTCTTCGGGGTGGGTGGTGCGCTGGGCCACGGAGTTGTCCGCCGCGCCGGTGATGGAGGAGATGATCTGTTCCTGCGAGGCCGTGTTCACGTCGAAGAGGCCGTTGTTGCGTCCCAGGCGCAGCACGGCGACCCGGTCGGCGACGGCCTTGATGTCGCCCATGTTGTGGCTGATGAGAAGGACTCCGAGGCCGCGGTCGCGCAGCTCCTCGATGAGGTCGAGGAGCTGGCCGGTCTGCTCGACGCCCAGGGATGCGGTGGGTTCGTCGAGCAGGAGCAGCCTGGGCTCGCCGAGCAGCGAGCGGGTGATCGCGACGACCTGGCGCTGGCCGCCGGACAGGGAGGCGACCGGAACCCGCACGTCGGGGATCCGGATGGACAGGGTGTGCAGCAGCTCGCGGGTGCGGCGCTCCATCTCGACCTCGTCCAGAACGCCGAGCCGGTGGATCTCCCGGCCGAGGAACAGGTTGCCGACGACGTCGAGGTTGTCGCACATCGCGAGGTCCTGGTAGACGGTCGCGATGCCCAGGACGTGGGCGTCCTGGGGTCGTCTGATCTGGATGGCCCTGCCCTGCCATTCCATGACGCCCTTGTCGGCGGGGCCGACCCCCGAGATCACCTTGACCAGGGTGGACTTGCCCGCGGCGTTGTCGCCCATCAGGGCGACCACCTCACCGCCGCTGATCTCCAGTTCGACGTCCATCAGTGCCTGGACGGCGGCGAACCGCTTGGACACGCCGCGCAGCGTCAGCAGGGGCTGAACCGGCACGGGACCACCTCCTTCTCGGCTCCGGCCGTGGCGCTCACGGCGTGAGCCCTGCCTTGGCGCAGGCGGACCGCAGGTTCGGGGGGCAGATCTGACCGATGGTGTACACACCGTCCTTCACCAGGGTCTTCTTGATGTCACCGACCGTCACCGGGACCGACGGGAGCAGGACGGTGGGGATGTTCTTGGTGGTGGCGTTGTCGACGGTCCCGGTGGCGATGGACGACACCGACTTGCCGCGCCCCAGGGCGACGGCCATCTCCACGGCGGCGTCGGCGGCCGACCTGTAGGGCTTGTAGACGGTCATGTACTGGTCGCCCGCGACGATGCGCCGCACGGCCGCGAGGTCGGCGTCCTGCCCGGTGACCGGGGGCAGCGGCCTGACCCTGGTGGCGTTGAGGGCGGAGATCACGGCGCCGGCGAGACTGTCGTTGGCGGCCAGGACCCCGTCGATGCGGTCCGTGCCCAGGGCGGCGATGGCGGCCCGCATGTCGGCGAAGGCGTTCTCCGGCCGCCAGCCGACGGTGTCGTAGGACTTGCCGATCTTCACCTTGCCGGCGAGGACGGAGAGGGCCCCCCGCTTGAACCAGTCGGCGTTGGGGTCGGTGGTGGCGCCGTTCATCATGACGATCTGGCCGCCGTCGGCCTTCGCGCCCATCGCCTTGAGCAGCGCCTCTCCCTGCAGCTTGCCGACCTTCGCGCCGTCGAAGGTGACGTATCCGGAGATCGGGCCCTCTGCGAGCCGGTCGTAGGCGACGACCGGGATGCCGGCCCGGTGGGCGGCCGCCACCGAGGGGCGGAGCAGTTGCGGGTCGACGGCGGCGATGATCAGGACGTCCACCCCTCTGGTGATCATGGATTCGAGCTGCTGGCGCTGTACCGCCGGGTCGGGGGTGGCGGCGAAGGCCCTCGGGCAGCCCGGGCACAGTTCCCCGAGCTTCTTCTCGATGAGGGGCTTGTCGAACTGTCCGAAGCGGGAGGCGCCGCCGCCGGGGAGCAGCAGGCCGACGGTGGGGTTTCCGTTGCCGCTCCCGCTCCCGCTCCCGCCGCCGTTGTCGCCGCCTGCGGTGCAGGCCGTGGCCAGGGTCAGGGCAGCGGCGATCGCGACGGCCGTGCACGCACGGGCGGGGGACCTGCGTTTCACGGCTCGGAGGCCGAGACCGAGACCCATCTTCGGTTCCTTAGGAATTGTCCGGTTCCTTCATAAATGAGTATTCCGCTGCCAAGGGTAGCCAAGCCGCCGCTCTCGTTCCGTCCGGGGTGGCGCGCGCGGCGGTTCGCCCTGACGTCACCGGCTCCGGCGGGTGCGCGCCGAATCCTTGACCGGGCCCGGCGCTCCCCGGTGTCGTGTTGCGGCAAATGGAATACGTACCGCTATGAGCAACGCCATCTCTCCGATTTTGGTGTCAGTCGAGGAGTGGCCGTGGCTCGTCAGGCCTGTGCTGTCGTCGCGCGGGGCAAGGGCGCCCCCGTCGGTGTGGAGACGATCGTCGTGCCCGACCCCGGGTCCGGCGAGGCGTCGGTGAAGGGTGGCGTGCGGGGTCTGGCACACCGATCCGCACTACCGCGAGGGCGGCCTCGGCGACGACTTCCCCTTCCTGCTCGGCCATGAGGCGGCGGGCGTCGTGGAGGCGGTGGGGGAGGGTGTCGCCGACGTCGCGCCCGGTGACTTCGTCATCCTCGACTGGCGTGCCGTCTGCGGGCGGTGCCGGGCGTGTCGTCGCGGCCGTCCCTGGTAATGCTTTGCCACGCACAGCGCCGGGCGGAAGATGACCCTGCCCGACGGCGCCGAACTCACCCCGGCCCTCGGCATCGGGGCCTTCGCCGAGAAGGCCCTGGTGGCCGGTCAGTGCACCAAGGTCGGCCCCGCCGCGTCGGCCGCCGCCGGCCTGCTGGGCTGCGGCGTGACGGCGGGCATCGGGACGCGGTCAACACCGGCGCTGTCGGGCGCGGCGAAGGTCATTCCGCAGGTGGTGCGGGCGTTTCGAACTGTGTTCCGCCAGGTCTGCGACGGCCGGCGATGCAAGGCCTTGGACGCCTTGACAGGGTTCTGGGCCGCCTCCAGACTGATGTTGCGCTTACCGCAATCCGTTTCGCTATATGCACCGAGGTGTCATGATGATTCCCGCGTGCCGTCTCGCGGATCTCCCGCGAGGCGAGGCCTTCCGGCTCGACGTCGACCCGCCGGTCTCGGTGTTCCACACCGACGACGGCGAGGTCTTCGCCATCGACGACACCTGCACCCACCAGGACGCCTCGCTCGCCGACGGCTGGCTGGAGGGCTGCGAGGTGGAATGCCCCCTGCATGCCTCCAAGTTCGACCTGCGGACGGGGGTCGTCGACGCGCCGCCCGCGAAGCTCCCGGTCCGCACGCACGGGGTCCTCGTCGAGGACGGCATGATCTACGTCCGGGTGTCCACGTCGACGCCCAACCTGCCGCCCTGTGTCACGGCCAGACTCGCCGGAGGCCCCGCGTGAGGACCGTCGCCGCGGTCGGCGCCTCGCTGCCCGGCCTGTCGGCGGCACGCTCCCTGCGCAGGCAGGGCCACGGCGGACGGCCGGCCGTCGTCGGCGACGAACCCCACTGCCCGGCAAGCGGGTCGCCGCGCCCGACCTCACCGAGATGCCCGACGTCGGCCGTACCGGGTACGGCCTGGTGAGCGTGGCCGTACGTGAATGGCCCGGCCATGTGCGGGTCTGTTCGGCGGACGACCGCACGATCGTCGAGATCGTCGAGTGCGACCGGCTCTACTCCCCGCACCTCGTGGAGAGCGGAAGGGACGTCAGCCGGTCGGTCGAGCCCTTCGACCGGGTCGGACCGCCAGGACTTCGAGGCCTGGGCGCGCACCCAGCCCGGCATGAGCTCCCGGATGTGCACCGGGGGGAGGGGTGCTGGTGTCCAGCGAGCACCGCATCGGCGCCTTCCGCGACTGGGTGAACGGGCGCCTGGGCACCCGGCAGTCGTCGCGGTAGCGGCCGGGGCGCTCAGCCCAGGAAGCCCATCCGGTGGCTGATGTCCTCCGCGCCCTTCAACAGGACCGGCGAGAGCTCGTGCAGACGTTCCTCGGTGAGCCGGTAGGAGGGACCGGAGGCGCTCAGCGCGGCGATGACCCGGCCGTCCCGGTCGCGGACCGGCGCGGCCATGGCGTGCAGGCCGATCTCCAACTCCTCCAGTGTCCAGGCGTAACCGCGCTCACGGGCTTCGGCGAGGTCCTTCTCCAGCTTCGCCTTCGCGGTGATGGTGTGCGGGGTGACCTTCTTCAGGCCGGCCTCGGCCAGCAGCGCGGCGCGTTCCTGGGCGGGCAGATGAGCCAGCAGGATCTTGCCGCTCGACGTGGCGTGCAGCGGGGTCAGCTCGCCGACCCAGTTGTGCGCGGTGACAGCCCCCGGGCCGCGGACCTCGTAGAGGTTGATCGCGTAGTGCTCCTGCATGACGGCGATGTTGACCGTCTCGCCGATCTCCTCGGCGAGCCGCTCGCAGACGGGGCGGCCCTGCTGCGTGATGTCGATGCGCCCGGTGACCGCGCCGGCCAGGCGGACGATGCCGAACCCGAGCCGGTACTTGCCGCGCTCGCCCGCCTGTTCCACCAGGCCGCGCGCCTCCAGGGCGCCGAGCAGCCGGAACGCGGTGGACTTGTGAACGTCGATCTCGGCGGCGACCTCGCTGACGCCTGCCTCGCCCCGCTGGGCCAGTATCTCCAGGACGCTGATGGCACGGTCTACCGACTGCACCCCGCCGGCCTGCGAACTGGTTGTCTCGGTGT
Source organism: Streptomyces humidus (assembly GCF_014649655.1). Taxonomy (GTDB): domain Bacteria; phylum Actinomycetota; class Actinomycetes; order Streptomycetales; family Streptomycetaceae; genus Streptomyces; species Streptomyces humidus. Next base: position 17,637 of record NZ_BMTL01000005.1, read on the forward strand.
CTGCGCTGTGGTTGCTCACAGCGAAACTATACGCGTAGTAAAAAACGCCGAGGCAAGTAACGCGGGCGAATCCTATGGCGCGAGCGGGACGAGGCGCCATGGCTCCCCTGCAGTACGACTTCGTCATGGACGGCCCGCGCGCCCGCGACCTGCCGGCCCACGGCTGCGCGCTGGATCTCCACCCGTACGCCTTCGGCGCGGGACGCTGCGTCCGGAAGACGCCGGCCCGCACCCTTGTCGTCCAGGTCGCCCGGACGACCCCGGCTTCCGGGTGCTGGTCCGCTCGTCCTTCGCCGGCTGCCTGACGGACCGACTGCTGGACGCGGCGGCGGAATACGGGTGAGGGCGCACGGGGCTCCCGCCCGGCCACCGCCCGCTCGGCCGCCCCTCCAAGCCCTTCCGTGCGCCGGACCTCTCCGTGCCGGGCGAGCGGACCGGCGTCCGTGCCCGCCGGGCCGACGTGGAGATCCGGACACCTCGGCACGACGCACGACAGGCGCCGGCCATGCCGAGGACCCCAAGGGCCGGCCAACGGCGTGTCAGGCTCCGCTGCCCCTGAGGCCGTCGCGCACCAGGTCGACCACCTCGTCCTCGGAGAGTCCGAGGGCGTGCGCCTCGGACACGAGGGAACGCACCTGTTCCAGAAGGCGGGCGCGGGCCGGGGTGCCCTCGAGCACCATCGCCCCGCGCCCGCGGCGCAGCTCGATCAGCCCTTCGTCGCGCAGCGCCTGGTAGCCGCGCAGCACGGTGTGGAGGTTGACGCCGAGCGATTCGGCGAGTGCGCGGGCGGGCGGAAGTCGCTCGCCCGGGGAGATCTCGCCGTCGGCGACGGCCCGCCGTACGCGCGCGGCGATCTGGGCGCCGAGAGGCACGTTCGAGCCGGGGTCGACGCGGATCAGCACCTCAGTGCGCCTCTCGCCGGGCGATCAGGGTGTTGAGCAGCGCGGCCGCGGTAGCCGGGTCGTCGACCGTGACGGCGAACTCCCGCCCGCCCGCGCGGCGTACGACGAGCGTCGGTCCGGAGCGCAGGATCACCCCCGAAGCGCCGGGGCGGATCCGGTAACCCCAGCCCCCGAAGTCGCCGAGGGCGTCGACATGCCGGTGCGAGGCGCCGGTCATCGACTCCAGCGGCAGTCGGATCCGGGGCCAGGGCAGCCGGCCCGGGGTCACGGTCAGCCCCTGACGGCCCACGGTGACGTACAGGCGGGCGAAGCAGAGGCAGGGCAGACCGCCCACCAGGAGCGGGGTGGCGGCGGCCGGACCGGTGAACGGGAGCAGTGCCAGGGCCGCGGCCGTCAGCGCCAGACCCAGGGCGCCGAGCGGCCGGGAGCCGGTGGCGCGCGCCCAGGCTGCGAGTTCGCCGTCGGCGAGACCGAGGCGCGCGTGGTCCGCGGCAGGGGAGTGCGGACCTCGGGAGGGAAGGGTGCGGGCGAGCAGCAGCCCCGCCCCGGCGCACACCGCCGCCACCACGACCGCGAAGGCCAGGTGCCATGGGGAGAGGCGGACGGTGGAGGCGTCGCCGTGCGCGTCGTGGTTGACGAGCTGCACCGAGACGAAGAGCGAGCCCATCAGCCCGGCGACGGCGTACGCGGTCACGAGGATCCACCCGCTCCGGTGGGCCGCCCGGCTGACGAGGACGGCCATGATCGCGGCGACCCCCGCGAGCAGCAGCCCGCTCGTCGCCATGAAGACGCCGCGCCCGGTGAACCCGTCGGCTGTGCCGTCGAGTCGGAAATGGGTCGCCATCCGGTCGGGCAGCTGACGGCGCGTCATGACGAAGAGGGCGGCGTCGGCGGCCAGGGCGACGAGGCAGGGGAGCGCGGCGAGGGCCGGGCCGCGACCGGAGCGCTTCATGGGGACTCCCGTCGTCGAGTTGTTTGCCTTTCAGTAGAACAATGTCTCAATCTCAAAACAATAGCCATGTACATAGTCGCCATGTACAGTAAATGCAGTGAGTCCCTGAACGACCTGTGACGAGAAGGAGCAGTCATGACGACGTACACGCCCGCGGTCGACGGCCGGATCATCGCTCTGGCGCACTACGCGGCGCGCGCCCTTCTGGAGGGTGTGCTGACCCGCCACGACGTGACGTTCCATCAGAACGTGGTGCTGCGGGCCGTCGTGCTCGCGGGAGAGTCCACGGGCCGCGACGAACTCGTCGCCGACGTCACCGGATCGCTGAAGGCCGGCCCTTCGCTCGTGCGCGACGTGATCGGGAAGTTGACGGCGCAGCGGCTTCTGGAGGAGGACCCGGCGCAACCGTCACAGCTACGACTGACGGACGCCGGGCGGCGGTTGTACGAGAGCACCGCCGCCGAGACCGCAGAGATCTCCGCCCGGCTGTACGCCGGCGTCCCCGCCGCGGACCTGGCCGTCGCGGGCCGTGTGCTGACCCTCGTCACCCAGCGGGCCGACGCCGAACTGGCCGCCATGTGAGGACGGATCGGCTTCGGCGCGTGGGGTGCGTGGGCGCGAGGGGTGCGGTCGGGGCGGGCGGATACGTCGGAGCCTCTCGCCCGATCAGACCGGGTAGGCGTGCGTCTGCGTGGCCTTGACCGTCGCCCAGACCTCGGCGCCCGGACGCAGATCGAGTTCGGCGGCGGCGACCGTCGTCAGATCCGCGGCGAGCGGAAGCTCCCCCGAGAGGTCGGCGCGCACCAGGTCGCGATGGGTCTCCAGCCCCGCGACCTCGCAGCGCCACAGGTTGCGGGCGCTGGCACCGGCCGGACGCTCCCGGTACAGCGTCACCGCGCTCGGCGGGAACGCCACGAACACCGGGCCGGACAGCACCTCGGTGGTGGTGATGGACGGACCGGCGCCGAGACGGACTACATGGCCGTCGGAGTCGCCCCGGTAGAGGTTCAGCCCGACCAGCCGGGCGATGTAGTCCGAGCGCGGATGGCGGGCGATGTCGGAGGGAGCGCCCTCCTGGACCACCCGGCCGTCCTCGACGACGACCAGACGGTCGGCCAGCACCATCGCGTCCAGCGGATCGTGGGTGACCAGGACGGCGACGGCCTCGAACTCGGCCAGGTGACGGCGGAGTTGGGCCCGCACCTCCAGCCGGGTGCGGGCGTCCAGTGCCGCCAGAGGCTCGTCCAGCAGAAGCAGCCGGGGCCGGGTCGCCAGCGCGCGGGCCAGGGCGACGCGCTGGGCCTGCCCGCCGGACAGCCTGCGCGGCTTGGCGTCGGCATGGTCCGCGAGACCCAGCCGGCGCAGCCACTCGGCGGCCCGGGCCCGGGCCTGCGCCCTGGTCGCGCCCTGGCAGCGCGGCCCGAAGGCCACGTTGTCCAGAGCGCTCAGATGCGGGAAGAGCAGGTAGTCCTGGAAGACCACGCCGACCGGACGGGACTCCGGCGGCACATCCTCCAGCGCGGCGCCGTCCAGCCGCAGACGTCCGCCGGTGAGCGTGGTCAGTCCGGCGAGCGCCCGCAGGGCCGTGGTCTTCCCGGCGCCGTTGGGGCCGAGCAGGGCGGCGACCTCGCCGGGGGCGACACGAAGCGCCACGTCGAGGCGGAAGGCCCCGCGCTCGACGACGAGACGGGCGTCCAGGCCCTCCTTGAAGGCCTCGACTGCCGCGGGGGCTTCGCGAGCCTCGGAGGACCCGAGGGCCTGGTAGGCATGGGAGGCCTCGGAACGGACGGCGGGAGCGGACTTCCGGCCCGCGGCCGTCCTGCGGTCATCCACCTGCGCTCATCCCCTCGTCGTCATCCACCGGTCGTCATCCCCCCGCCGTCATCCACCGGTCGTCATCCACCGGTCGCGCAGGCCGGCCAGCACCGCCACGGACACGGCCAGCAGGACCAGGCTGAGCGCCATGGCCGCCTCCGGATCGCTCTGCAGCGCCAGGTACACGGCCAGCGGCATCGTCTGGGTCCGGCCCGGGAAGTTGCCCGCGAACGTGATCGTGGCGCCGAACTCGCCGAGCGCCCGGGCCCACGCCAGGACCGCGCCGGCCGCGATGCCCGGCATGATGAGCGGGAGGGTGACCCGGCGGAACGCGGTGAAGCGGGACGCGCCGAGCGTGGCGGCGGCCTCCTCGTAGCGCGGGTCGGCGGCGCGCAGCGTGCCCTCGACGCTGATGACGAGGAACGGCATCGCCACGAACGCCTCGGCGATCACGACCCCGCCGGTGGTGAAGGGAAGCGTGATCCCGAACCAGGAGTCCAGCCACCGGCCCACGACGCCGTTGCGGCCGAGCGCCGTCAGAAGGGCCACACCGCCCACCACCGGCGGCAGCACGAGCGGCAGGGTGACAAGGGCGCGCACGAGCCCGCGTCCGGGGAACCTCACGCGGGCCAGCAGCCAGGCCAGCGGCACGCCGAGGAGCAGGCTCACCGCGGTCGCCGCCGTGGCGCAGAGCAGCGACAGCCGCAGCGCCTGCCACACCTCGGCGCTGGTCAGCTGTCCGGGCAGGCTGCGCCACGGGGCCCGTACGAGCAGGGCGACGAGCGGCACGATCAGGAACGCCAGGCCGATCAGCGCGGGCACCAGCAGGGGAAGCGGCGCCCCGCCGCCCCCGCGGAACCGCCGACCGGGCGTACCCCCGCGCAGCGAGCCGGTCGTGGCCTCGGACGCCGTCTCGGGCTCGGGTTCGTCGAAGAGGGTCACGGCTCGAGGAACCCCGCCTCCGTCAGGACCTGCCGGCCCTCGGCGGACCGCACCAGCGCGATGAACGCGTCGGCCGCACCGGCGTTGTCGGCGCCCTTGAGCCGGACGATCGGGTACGCGTTGACCGCCTGGGCGGACTCGGGGAACTCCACACCCTTCACCTTGCCACCTGCCGCGTGCACATCGGTCCGGTAGACGACGGCCGCGTCGGCCTCCTTCAGCTCGACCTTCGTCAGCGCCGCCTTGACGTCCTGCTCGTAGGAGACGGGCTCGAGCTCGAGCCCGCCCGCGGCGAGCGCCTTCTGCGCGGCGGCCCCGCAGGGCACCGTCCTGTCGCACAGGACGACCTTCAGGCCGGACCTGGTCAGGTCGGCGAGCGAGGCGATCCTGTCGGGGTTGCCCGGCAGGGTGGCGATCTCCAGCTGGTTGCGGACGAAGGCGGCGGGCGTTCCGGCGGCGTCCCCGGCGTCGGTGACGATCTTCATCGTCCCGGGGCTGGCCGAGGCGAACACGTCCGCCGGCGCACCGCCGGTGATGCTCGCGGCGAGGGAGTCGCTGCCGCCGAAACTGAAGGTGACCTTCGTGCCCGGGTGGGCCTTCTCGAACGTCTCGCCCAGGGTCGTGAAGCTCTCCTTCAGGGAGGCCGCGGCGAACACGGTCACCGTGCCGGACAGCTGGTCCGCCGAAGACGCGGACGCCGAGGTCGGCGACTCCGCCGCCGAGGAGTCGCCGGACGACGAGCAGGCGCTCAGGACCAGCAGCGCGGCGGCCCCTGCGCCGGCTGCCTGAAGGGTCCGCTGCATCCGGCGCGCGGTAAGGGTCATCACGGGGCCACTCCCTTTCGGTCCTCACGGACACGACACCCTGACCAGGCCGTCCGCGGTGTCGGCGCTGACACCGACCTGGTCGGCAGACAGGTGTGCGTGCGCTGATGATACTGCCGCAGATGCGAGGTGAAAGAAACAAGTCGCTTGGCACAAGCCGGGGAACCGAACCCGTTGCTTGGCATGTGCGTTCCCGCCGACCATCGGCCGAGCCGTGGGAGAGGGCACGCCGAGCCCCGGCGCCGAGCCACGGGGCCGAGCTCCGGCGCCAAGTCACGGCACTGCGCGGCACGGCACGGCATGGCGCCGGCGCGGCGAGTCAGGACGCCGGAGCGTCGCGGCCCCTTGCAACTGCTCGCCCTCCGGCCGCAGGAGAACGGCCCGGGTCGTCGATGCGGCGCGGGGCGAGGTCAGGCGCGGTCGATGTGCACGTTCGTCGACTTCACCCGCGCGGTGGCCTCCACCCCGACCTCCAGCCCCAACTCCTCCACGGCCTCCCGCGTCAGCAGCGACACCAGCCGGTGCGGCCCGGCCTGGATCTCCACCTGGGCCGCGACGTCACCGAGCTTCACGGCCGTCACGATGCCGGGGAAGGCGTTGCGCACGGAGGTGTACGAGGCGTCCTCCCCGACGGCGCCGCCGCCCGCGGCCAGTTCCACGGAGAAGGCGGCCAGGTCCCTGCCGTCGATGAGGCGACGTCCGCTCTCGTCGCGGTGGGTGGCCACCCGGCCCGCGTCGGCCCACCGTCGCGCGGTGTCGGGACTCACGCCGAGGAGCCGTGCGGCCTGGCCGATCGTGTAGGACTGCATAGGCGCCAAGATAGGCGATCGACGCGGGAGCGCCCCCGGACGGCCCGCGGCGGCTTCCCTGTCCGCACGGGGCGGCGTCACTCGCCGCACGGGGCGTTGTCAGTGGTGGCAGGCAGGATGTCGGTCATGACGACACCAGGTGCAGTGATCGCGGACGCCCTCGCCTACGCGCAGGCGGTCGAGGACGCGGTGAAGGCTTCGGCCGCCTACTACGAGGCCGGCACGTCGGCGCTGGACGACGACTCCTACGACCGGCTGGTGCGCGCCATCGCGACATGGGAGGCCGAGCACCCGGACGGAGTGCTGGCCGGCTCGCCGACCGGGAAGGTGGCCGGCGGCGCCGTGCAGGGCGACGTCCCGCACACGGCGGCGATGCTGAGTCTGGACAACGTGTTCTCACCGGAGGAGTTCACGGCCTGGACGGTCTCGCTCGCCCGCCGTCTGGGCCGGGACACCGCGCGCTACAGCGTGGAGCCGAAGCTGGACGGCGTGGCGATCGCGGCACGCTACAGCCACGGCCGCCTGACTCGGCTGATCACCCGGGGCGACGGGACGGCCGGGGAGGACGTCTCGCACGCGATCGGGACGATCGAGGGCCTGCCGGCCGAACTGGCGGAGCCCGTCACGGTGGAGGTGCGCGGCGAAGTCCTGATGACGACCGGTCAGTTCGAGCACGCCAACGAGGTGCGCACCGCGCACGGCGGAGCGCCGTTCGCGAACCCGCGCAACGCCGCGGCCGGCACCTTGCGCGCGAAGGAACGCGCCTACACGGTGCCCATGACGTTCTTCGCCTACGGTCTGCTGCCGCTGGCCGACACCGAGCCCGCGCAGGCCGAGACGCTGGGGGAGTGCGCGCACAGCGACCTGATGGCCCGGGCCGCCGCATACGGGGTGAACACCACGGCCGCCACCGCCGTGCCCGGCGTCACCGCGAGCACCGTGGAGGAGGTCCTGGACCGCGTGTCGGAGATCGCCGCCCTGCGGCCGTCGCTGCCCTTCGGGATCGACGGGATCGTCGTCAAAGCGGACCTGGCCGCGGACCAGCGCGCCGCGGGATCCGGGTCACGCGCCCCGCGCTGGGCGATCGCCTTCAAGCTGCGCGCCGTGGAGAAGATCACCCGGCTGCTGGCGGTCGAGTGGAACGTGGGCCGCACCGGCATCATCGCCCCCCGGGCCGTCCTCGAACCGGTGGAGATCGACGGCTCCACCATCACCTACGCGACGCTTCACAACCCGGCCGACATCACCCGCCGCGACCTGCGGCTCGGCGACCGGGTCATGGTCCACCGGGCCGGTGACGTCATCCCCCGCATCGAAGCCCCCGTGGCCCACCTGCGCACCGGCGACGAACAGCCGATCGTCTTCCCCGAGGCGTGTCCGCGCTGTGGATCGGGCATCGACACCGGCGAACAGCGCTGGCGCTGCGAGAGCGGCCGCAACTGCCACCTCGTCGCCTCCCTCTCCTACGCCGCCGGCCGCGACCAGCTCGACATCGAAGGCCTCGGCCACACCCGCGTCGTCCAGCTCGTCGAAGCCGGCCTGGTCCAGGACCTCGCCGACCTGTTCACCCTCACCCGCGACCAGCTGCTCGGCCTGGAGCGCATGGGGGAGACGAGCAGCGACAAACTGCTCGCGGCGCTCGCCGCGGCGAAGGAGCAGCCGCTGTCGAGAGTGCTGTGCGCCCTCGGCGTCCGCGGCACGGGCCGCTCCATGTCCCGCCGGATCGCCCGGCACTTCGCCACCATGCACCACCTGCGCGCCGCCGACGCCGAGGCGATCCGGCAGGTCGACGGCATCGGCGCCGAGAAGGCCCCCTCGATCGTCGCCGAACTGGCCGAACTCGCCCCGCTGATCGACAAACTGGCCGCGGCCGGGGTGAACATGACCGAGCCCGGAGCTCTGCCTCCCGCCCCGACGACAGCCGCGGCGGACGACGACGCCCGGAGCGCCGACGACGGCGCGGAGGCCATGAGCGCAGTGGGCGGCGGCCCGCTGGCGGGGATGACCGTGGTCGTCACCGGTGCGATGACAGGCGCGCTGGAGAAGCTCAGCCGCAACGAGATGAACGAGCTCATCGAACGCGCCGGCGGCCGCGCGTCCTCCAGCGTGTCGAAGAGGACGACGCTGGTCGTCGCCGGAGAGGGCTCCGGAGCCAAGCGGGCCAAGGCCGAGGCGCTCGGCATCAGGCTGGCCGACCCCGACGAGTTCGCCGCACTGGTCGCGGACCACCTCGCGACGGCCGCCGTGTAGCGGGAGGCCGGGGCCCGCGCTGTCCACGGCGGGATGCCGCACGGCGCGCCCGCCCGACGGGCGACCCACCCGGCGACCCACCGGGCGCCCCACCGGGCGACCCGACGAGCGAGGACCCGGTCGGGCGTACGCCCTCGAACACGCCGCTGACGACCGGACGGAACGCGCCGGCCGCCAGCGTCACTGCCACCGTCACTGTCACCGGATCAACGACAGTGCGGCGGCCACCGAGGCGAGGCACGTGCTGACGGCCACGGCCCAGCCCACACAGCGCAGCCGCAGTTCCCGGTAGCGCCGCTCGTACTCGCCGCGCAGCGAACGGCAGCGGGCCGCGATCCGTTCCAGATCCCCTCGAGCGTGGTGGAGGCTGTCGGCGACGTACCGCTGTTCGACGTCGGCGCGCTGCGAGGTGGTCAGCCACTCCATGGGCTCCACGAACGCCTGCGCCCTCTCCTGGGCCACCGCGATCGTGGCCTGCCACAGCAGGTACCCCTCCACTTCGTCCCCGAGCCCGCCGGCCCGCGCGGCCCCCTGCCTCGCCGTCTCGCTCATCGCCGCCTCCGGCCGGTCGTCAACGAATTCCCTGGGCCTCGGCCAGGGCGATGTCGGGGTGGTGCAGGTCGAAGGCGGGAGACTCGCTGCGGATGCGCGGCAGGGTGGTGAAGTTGTGGCGCGGCGGCGGGCAGGAGGTGGCCCACTCCAGGGAACGGCCGTAGCCCCACGGGTCGTCGACGGTCACCGGCTTGCCGTACCGGGCCGTCCTCCACACGTTGTAGAAGAACGGCAGCATGGAGAGACCGAGGAGGAAGGAGCTGATCGTCGAGATGGTGTTCAGGGCCGTGAACCCGTCCGCGGCCAGGTAGTCCGCGTAACGGCGCGGCATGCCCTCGGCGCCCAGCCAGTGCTGGACCAGGAAGGTGCCGTGGAAGCCGACGAACAGCGTCCAGAAGGTGACCTTGCCGAGGCGCTCGTCGAGCATCCTGCCGGTGAACTTCGGCCACCAGTAGTGGAAGCCGGCGAACATCGCGAAGACGACGGTGCCGAAGACGACGTAGTGGAAGTGCGCCACCACGAAGTACGAGTCCGACACATGGAAGTCCATCGGCGGCGAGGCCAGGATGACGCCGGTCAGACCGCCGAAGAGGAAGGTGACCAGGAACCCCGCCGCCCACAGCATCGGCGTCTCGAAGGACAACGACCCCTTCCACATCGTGCCGATCCAGTTGAAGAACTTCACGCCGGTCGGAACGGCGATGAGGAACGTCATGAAGGAGAAGAACGGCAGCAGCACGCCTCCGGTGACGAACATGTGGTGCGCCCACACCGTCACGGACAGACCCGCGATCGAGATCGTCGCGGCCACGAGGCCCATGTAGCCGAAGATCGGCTTGCGGGAGAAGACCGGGATGATCTCTGTGACGATGCCGAAGAACGGCAGGGCGATGATGTACACCTCCGGATGGCCGAAGAACCAGAAGAGGTGCTGCCACAGAAGCGGGCCGCCGTTGGCCGCGTCGAAGACGTGGGCGCCGAACTTGCGGTCCGCCTCCAGCGCGAACAGCGCGGCGGCGAGGACGGGGAAGGCCAGCAGGACCAGGACGGCCGTCAGCAGCACGTTCCAGGTGAAGATCGGCATGCGGAACATCGTCATGCCCGGAGCGCGCATGCAGATGATCGTGGTGATGAAGTTGACCGCGCCGAGGATGGTGCCGAAGCCGGAGAAGGCCAGACCCATGATCCACAGGTCGGCGCCGAGCCCCGGGGAGCGGACCGCGTCCGAGAGCGGGCTGTAGGCGAACCAGCCGAAGTCGGCGGCGCCCTGCGGGGTGAGGAAGCCGCCCACCGCGATCGAGGATCCGAACAGGTAGAGCCAGTAGGCGAACATGTTCAGCCGCGGGAACGCCACGTCGGGCGCGCCGATCTGCAGCGGCATGATCCAGTTCGTGAAGCCGGCGAACAGAGGTGTCGCGAACATCAGCAGCATGATCGTGCCGTGCATCGTGAACGCCTGGTTGTACTGCTCGTTCGACACGATCTGCAGGCCCGGACGGGCCAGCTCGGCGCGCATGAGAAGCGCCATGACGCCGCCGACGATGAAAAACACGAACGACGTGATCAGGTACATCGTGCCGATGGTCTTGTGGTCGGTGGTCGTCAGCCACTTCACCACGACGTTGCCGGGCTGTCTGCCCCTGACCGGCACCTCGGTGTCGTAGGCGGCGGCAGCCGAGCGGTCCGGGTCGTTCAGAATCGTCACAGCCAGTTTCTCCAGGTGTCCGCGGTCCGTCTCGGCCCGTGCGTGAGTCAGGGTCATCCTCGCGATGCGCGGCGGCGGGCGGAGCCCGGCGGAGGCCGACACGCGCCCGATCGGGCGGTTGTCACACCCGACTGGAGCAGTCGGCCCCGGCATGTCGTCCGCGGCCGGCCGCCCCGGCGCATCCCGGACGCCCGTTGATCCACATCCAGAACGGGGTAGACGGGTCGGCATGGCTGAAGTCGTACAGGCGGGACTGTGGGGTTCGGTGGCGGGCTCGGCCCTGCTGATCGGCGCTGCGCTGGGGTACGGGCTGCGGGTGCCGCAGAAGGTGATCGCCACGGTGATGGCCTTCGGCGCAGGCGTGCTGCTGTCGGCGGTCTCCTTCGAGCTGGTGGGGGAGGCGTACGACGAGGCGGGGCTCGCTCCCGCGGCCGTCGGCACCCTCGCGGGGGCGCTGGCCTACACCGGGGGCAACATGTGGCTGGCCCGCCGGGGCGCGCGCTATCGCAAGCGCTCGGGTCACGCACGGGCGGAGGCGCAGCCCTCGGAGACCGAGCAGAGCGGGTCCGGGACGGCGCTCGCGCTCGGCGCCCTGCTCGACGGGGTGCCGGAGTCCGCGGTGATCGGCGTCAGCCTCCTGGACGGGGGCGCGGTGAGCCTGGTGACGGTGGCCGCGGTCTTCATCAGCAACATCCCCGAGGGACTGTCCAGTTCGGCGGGTATGAAGAAGGCCGGCCGCACCAGGAAGTACGTCTTCGGCGTCTGGGCGGCCATCGCGGTGGCCAGTACCGTGTCGGCCGTCCTCGGCTACACCGTCGTCGGGTCCTTCTCGCCCGCCGTGATCGCCGCGGTCACCGCGGTGGCGGCCGGGGCGATCCTCGCCATGATCGCCGACACGATGATCCCCGAGGCGTTCAACGACGCCCATCTGGCCATCGGGCTCATCACCGTGTGCGGTTTCCTCGTCTCCTTCGCCCTCTCCCACACCTGACCCCCAGTCCCCTCCCGCACCTGACCGAAGGGAGGGCAGGACGAGTCTCCGGCGCGCAGCACCCCACCGATCCTCAGGACCCGTCCTCGGCTCCCTCGTCCTCCTCCTCGTCCTTGAGGGCGTCCCGCAGACGTCGCAGCTCGTCCGCGGGCCTGCCCAGGCCGTTCAGCTGCAACCGGGCCGCCTCGGTGCGGGCGTCCGTGTGCACCCGGTAGGCGAGGTCCGCCGACTGGCGCACCATCCACTGGCCGTAGGAGAGCAGCCGTCCGGCGTACGCCTGCGCCCGGACGAGGTCGACGTCGGTGAGCGGCAGCTCGATCAGCCGGGCTCGCAGCCGGAGAAGAGCCGAGGCGGCGTCGCCGCAGGCCCGCGCGGCCCGGTCCGGGACCGGGCCGGGCTCGCCGCACGCGGCCACCGCCGCGTCGGTGGGGCGCTGGGCGGCCACCGCCTCCTCCAGCACCGAGAGCAACGCCCGCACCTGGGCGGCGCGCGGCGCGCGGACCGGGGCGGGAGGAGCAGACAGCGGGCGGCTGCGCAGGCCCAGACGCTCGAGGAGACGCAGGCCCGGCCGCTCCCCGTCCCGGCCGGAACGGGTCGGCGCGGGGGCGGGCACAGGGCGGCTGGTCGAGGGCATGTCTCCTCCTGGGAAGGGGAGGCGAGGGCGGGCGCTCCCTCTCAGTGTCCCGCTCCGAGGCCGATCGGCGCCCGGCGCGGCGGCGGGTGATACCGCACGCCTGCCGGACAGCGGTCCGGGTCGGGTAAGGGCTCGGCCGGCGGGCCGGCCCCGAGGCGGGGAAAGACGATGCGGCAGGGCGGTGGAACCCGGTTCCTGCCGGGCCCCGGCACCGACACGGGTCGTCGAGTACGCCATGGTTGTCCGGTGCGCCCGGTGCGCCCGCTGCGCCCGGACGGGCGAAGAGGACGGGCCCGACGCATGCCTGACCACTGAACGCGGCAGGGCGGGGTAGACGGATCCGGCAAGGTCCCCTCGTACGAAAGTGATGCCGGTTCCATGGCCGAGACACGAGACGTCGTCGAACTCATTCTTCAGGACCACCGGAGAATGGAAGATCTCTTTCGCCTGATGCGCAGCGTGGAAGCCGACCGGGCCGCCGCCCTGAAGGAGTTCGCCGACCTGCTGATCGCACACGCGCTGGCCGAAGAGGCGAAGGTGTACCCCGCGCTCAAGCGCTACAAGAAGATCGAGGACGAAGAGGTCGAGCACGGCGAGGAGGAGCACGAGGAGGGCAACAAGGCGCTCCTCGAACTCCTGGAGGTCGACGAGGTCGGCTCCGAGGAGTGGGACGAGAAGCTGGAGGAGCTCGTCGAGGCCGTGGCGCACCACGCCGACGAGGAGGAGCGCACCATCCTCAACGGGGCACGCGAGAACGTGCCCATGGAACGACGCGAGGAACTGGGCGGGGAGTTCCTGGAGGAACGGGAGCGCCGGCTGAGGGAAGGCTGCGGCGCGGTGGACAGCGTGCGCCGCATCGTCCACTCCTGACCGGCGACGGCGACGGCGTTGTCCTCGTGCGGCGCGGACCGCCCGCGCCGCACGGGAGAACCGGCAGGGCGGCGTCCCGCGTGGCGGAAGCCCGTCCCACCCTTCGTGGGGCGGGATTCCGCCACGCCGGACGCGTGGTCACCGGAGCGCGCGGGTCAGTCCCGGGTGGGCGCACGCAGGGCGAGGAGGGCGACGTCGTCGTCGTTGGCGGCGGGGCGGACCCGTCGCAGCAACTGGTCGGTGAAGAAGGCCAGGGGCCGGTGCGCGAGGGCGGCCGCGTGCCGGCGCAGGCGGTGCAGACCCTCGTCGAGGGTGTGGCCGGGTTCCTCGATCAGACCGTCGGTGTACAGCAGGAGAGTGGATCCGGGCGGAAGCAGGACCGTGGCGTCGATGCGAGGTCTGCGAGAGCCGGTGCCCAGCAGGATGCCATGACCGTCGGTGAGGTACTCGGCCAGGCCGTCTCGTCTGATCAGCAGGGGCGGCGGGTGGCCGGCGTTGGTCCAGGTGAGTTTCCATCTGCCCTGGTCGGCCTCCTCGAGCTTGCCGAGGACCAGGGTGGCCATGTCGACGTCGGTGACGTGCATGACCGCCTCGTCGAGGCGGTCGACGATCCGGCTCGGGGGCTCGCGAAGGGCCCAGGCGTAGGCGCGCAGCATGTTGCGCACCTGCGCCATGCCGGCCGCCGCCTCCAGGTCGTGGCCGACGACGTCGCCCACGGCCAGCGCGGTGGACCCGTCGGACAGGGAGAAGGCGTCGTACCAGTCGCCCCCCACCTGCGAGGCGTCGGGCGCGGGCAGGTAGCGCACCGTCATCTGCAGCCCGGGCACGCGCGGCATCTGGGGCAGCAGATGATTCTGCATGGTCTCGGCGACCTTGCGCTGACGCTGGTAGAGCCGGGCGTTGTCCAGGGCGAGACCGGCACGGCGGGCGACGTCCTCGATCAGGGGGAGGTCGGCGGGATGGTAGTCCCCGGGCTGTTCCGCGCGGCCCAGGGTCAGGGCGCCCAGGACCGCGCGGGTGCTGCGGATGGGGGCGATGGCCGCGGAGTGGATTCCGCTGGCGTCGAACAGACGACGCTGCTCGACCGCGATGCCGGAGTCCGGCGCCCCCTGGTAGGTCTGCGGACCGGCCAGGGTCGCGGCGACCCCACGCAGAGCCCTGGACAAGGGCATGGGCGACTCCTCGGGGACCGCCGGCATCGGGCCCTGCAGCTCGTCGTGGCGTACCAGGAAGTCGCCGTCCGCCTCGACGACGACGGTGCGCCACACTTCGTCCCGCTCGGTGATGAGGTCGATGACGATCCAGTCCGCCAGCCGTGGCACGACCAGGGTCACCAGGCGTCGCAGTGCCTCGTCGACGTCCAGGGTGGCGGTCAGCTGCGTGGTGGTCGCGGCCAGCAGGGCGAGCCGTTCGAGTTCCGGCAGCAGGGCGCCGGCGGGCTCCGGCGGCGTGTCCGTCCCCGCCACGCGCCGGGTGTGGAAGATGACGAGCGTGCAGCGTTCCAGGCCGGCGAGCTCGAAGGGCGTGATCAGCCATGCGATGGGCAGTACGGAGCCGTCCCTGTGCGCGAAATGGTCCTCCTCGGCCTGAGCGGGACGCCCGGCGTGGAAGGCCTGCCGCATGCGGCACTGGGTCCTCGGCAGGGGCTGACCGTGGGCGTCCCGGTGCAGCAGGTCGTGCGCGTCGTGGCCGAGGAGATCGCCGCGGGTCCAGCCCAGGAGGTCTTCCGTCCGGGAGTTCACCGCGATGACGCGGCCCTGCTCGTCCACCACGTAGGCCCCGGTCCCGATGACCTCCAGCGCTTCCGTGAGCGGGATGGCAGGCGCCCCCGGACGCCGCTTGCCGCGGTTCTCCGAATGCTCCGATGCTGCCATGCCCATGATCTCCCTGCTCGACTGGAGGCATCCCCGGTGGGCGATGTCCGCTTTCCCGACTGCCCAGCAGCCCGGAAACGAAGCCGCCGAGCGAAGTCGCCCGGATTGTGCCGGAGCCCGGAACAGATTCCCCACCCGGGGCCTCGGCGCGGCACGCGGTCCCAGGAGACGGTGACGCCCGGCCGTGAACCGCGCTCATGGCCCTGTCCGTCGCGGGCATGCCGCCTCCTGCCCGCCGTCGGCCGGTGACAGAGATGATCACACCGGTTCGATAGAACCTCCCGTACCTGGGAAGACGCTTGTCGATCTTCGTTGGCGTCCTCGGGAGGAAGCATCACCATGGCCGTTCCCGTCCGTGCTCCGCGCTCCGCGCGCCGCTCCCGTCGGTTCGAACTGCGGGCGACAGCCCTGTACTTCACCCTTCTCGCCGTCCTCCTGACGCTGGTGGGCACGGTCGCGCGTACCGCGGCGGCCGCCGCCGGGCACTGTCCCGCCTGGGCCGCCGCGCTCGTCCTCGTCGGCGCCGGCAGCGTGGCGGCCGGCCGGCGCGGAAGGCGCCGGATATCGGCGGCGAGACTTGCGCGCCGCGCCGCCAGAGCCCTGGACGAGGCCACGAGGACGGCGGTCGACGCCCTCGACGCCCCCGCCCCGGCCGCTGCCCCTGCCATGGCATTCGCCCCTGCCGCCGTTCCCGGGGCGGCCGGAGCGCGGCCGTGCGGCGGAGACCTCGACGTGGAGCGCACGGTCGCCCTCGTCGATCCCCGGGACGACGCCTGCGCGGAGACCGGGGAGGCCGACTACGAGGCGCTGGACCCCTACGAGTTCGAAGAGGCGATAGCCGAGCTGTGCCGACGCGACGGCTGCCTCGACGTGGACGTGGTCGGCGGAGCCGGCGACCTGGGCGCCGACGTCGTGGCGAGGACACCTGACGGCCGGCTGCTCGTCGTCCAGTGCAAGCGGTACTGCGACACCAACCGGGTGGGGTCCCAGGACATGCAGCGGTTCGGCGGCACCTGTTTCACCGTGCACGGGGCCGACGTCGCCGTCGTGGTCACCACCAGCGACTTCACCGCCCCCGCGGTCGAGTACGCAGAGCAGTGCGGCATCGTCTGCGTGGACGGCGGGGAACTGCTGCGCTGGCAGGACGGCGTGGGACCGCGACCGTGGGATCCGCAGCCCGCGGCAGGCTGAGACGGTCGGTCCGCGGCGCCGACCGGTGTGCCGGGAGGACGAACGGCGCCGTCGTCACCGGCCCCTGAGCCGACGTCACCCGGCCGACTCGCGCAGGCGGCACGCGCGTGGACGGCCCTGGCGACGGGACGTCGGCCGAGGTCACCGCACACGCCCGCGAACGGAGGCTCCCGACGGCGGCGGACGCCGGTCGCGCCGCCGAGCGGATCGCGGGAGCGGCGGCGTGTCCCCCGTCACTGCGTGAGTCCCGCCGAAGCGGGCAGCAGAGTCTTCACGCACGGAAGGCACCTGGCGCCTCACTGTGCGCACAAGGCATCTCACGCAAGACGAGTTAGGAACTGCAGTGGCTGACGTACTGACCGACGGGCAGCCCGAACCACCTCGGTCCGGGCCGGTCGAGACCACCGGACTGCCCACCCAGGTCCGCCAGGATCTGACGCGCAGGCTGAGGCGGAACAGACGTCCCTTCCGCGACGAGGACGTACAGGTCGTCGAGTCGCCACTGCTCCGGCGGGCGGTCGGCGCCTCGGCCCTCGGCAACTGCATGGAGTGGTTCGACTTCGGCGTCTACAGCTACCTCGCCGCCACCCTGGGCAAGGTCTTCTTCCCCGGGGCGTCTCCCGCCGCGCAGGTGATCTCGTCCTTCGCCACCTTCGCGGCCGCCTTCGTCGTGCGCCCGCTCGGCGGACTGGTCTTCGGGCCCCTCGGGGACCGCCTCGGCCGGCAGAAAGTGCTCGCCACCACCATGATCATGATGGCCGTCGGCACCTTCGCCATCGGCCTCATCCCCACTTACGCCACCATCGGCATCGCCGCACCGATCCTGCTGCTGCTCGCCCGTATGGTGCAGGGCTTCTCCACCGGCGGCGAGTACGGGGGCGCCACGACGTTCGTCGCCGAGTACTCACCCGACCGGCGTCGCGGGTTCCTCTCCAGCTGGCTCGACTTCGGCACGTTCGTCGGCTACGCGCTGGGCTCCGCCCTCGTCACCACGCTGAACCTCGCCCTCAGCGACGCGCAGATGCTGTCCTGGGGCTGGCGGATCCCGTTCCTGATCGCGGGCCCGCTCGGCGTGATCGGCCTCTACATGCGTCTCAAGCTGGAGGAGTCGCCCGCGTTCCAGCAGCAGCTCGACGAGCACGAGCAGAGCCTCGCCGAGGAGTCGGCGGGCACCGAGTTCAGGACCATCGTCAAGGACCACTGGCGCGCCCTGCTCATCTGCATGGGACTGGTGCTGCTCTACAACGTCACCAACTACATGGTCACGGGCTTCCTGCCCACCTATCAGACCGAGACCCTCGGTCGCTCCAGCAGCTCCGCGGACGTGCTCGTGCTGGTGGGCATGGTGTGGATCGTGCTGCTGATCACCTTCCTGGGCCGCCTCAGCGACCACGTCGGCCGACGTCCTCTCTACGGCTACGCGGCGGCGGGCATGATCCTGCTCGCCGTCCCCTCCTTCCTGCTGATCAAGGCGGACGGGACCTGGCCGCCGATCCTGGGCGTGCTGATCCTGTCCACCCTGCTGGCGTGCTTCGCCGCGCCGAGCGCCGCGACCCTGCCCGCGCTGTTCCCGACCGCCGTGCGGTACGCCGCGATGGGCATCGGCTTCAACTTCGCGGTGGCCGCGTTCGGCGGCACCACCCCGCTGTTCACGGAGGCGCTGGTGAGCGTCACCGGAAACGACATGGTGCCCGCGTTCTACCTCATGGCGGCCGGCGTCGTCGGGCTGATCACCGTCCGCTTCCTGCCGGAGAGCGCCCAGGTCTCCCTGAAGGGCTCGCGGCCGATGGTGGGATCCAAGAAGGAACGACGTGAACTGATCGTCGCCTCGGAGGAGTTGTACCGGGCCGGCCGCGAGGTGTCCGGCCGCCGGTGAATCCCTCTCCGCGGGTGTCACGCGGCGCCCGGTGTCACGGGGTGGCATGGAGGTCCTCGGGCGCTGCGGCGGGCGGACCGTCCGACGGTGACGGCGGACGTGACGGCGCCTCGCCCGCGGCCCTGCTGACGGCTGCGGGCCCCCGTGTGTGACGGGGGCCCGCTCCGAGCGTCAGGCCGAGGCCTGTCAGCAGGTCGTGCTGGAGTCCACCACCGTCCGGTCCCTGATGCCCGCGATGTCGTGCGTCGAGTCCGGTTTCGGCTCGATCAGCGGGCCGTTGGAACCCAGGAGGAGCCGGACGGCAGTGCCGCGGCGGACCTGGTCGCGAGGGCCGTGGGCTTCTACGCCGTGGGCGTGCCGCCCAGTGCGGTCAGCGCCGCCCCGTAGGCCGCCTTCTTGTTGCCGTTGCGGTCGAACAGCAGCGGGTTCTCCCCCGAGCGCCAGGAGTCGCTGTCCCGGATGCCCCAGACGGTGATGCCGGTGCAGCGCGAGACGTTCATACAGGCGCGCACCGTGTTCGTGTACGCGCCGGCCGGAGCCTGCGCGATGTCCAGCTCCGTGAGCTGCACGTCCACGCCGAGGGCGGCGAAGTTCGACAGTGTCGTCTGGAAGTTTCCGGGAGGTCCGCCGGCGCCGAAGTGGGACTGGAAGCCGACGCAGTCGATGGGCACGCCGCGCGACTTGAAGTCGCGGACCATGCGGTAGACGCCCTGGGTCTTCGCGGAGTTCCAGTCCTCGATGCTGTAGTCGTTGTAGCAGAGCTTGGCCCCCGGGTCGGCCGAGCGGGCGGTGCGGAAGGCCTCCTCGATGAAGCCGTTGCCGAGCACGTCCTGGAACACCGAACTGCGGTGCTGGCCGCTGCCGTTGTCGGCGAAGGCCTCGTTGACCACGTCCCAGGCGTAGATGCGGCCCTTGTAGTGGTTCGCCACGGTGGTGATGTGGTTGTTCATCACGCTGCGCAGGGTGTTCGCGTCCCGGATGGAGCCGACCCAGCTGGGCAGCTGGGAGTGCCACACCAGCGTGTGGCCGCGCACGCGCTGGCCGTGGGACGACGCGTGGCTGACGATCTGGTCGCCGGGGCCGAAGTTGAACGAGCCGCGGGAGCGTTCGGTCGTCTCCCACTTCATCTCGTTCTCGGGGGTGACCGAGTTGAACTCGCGGTCCAGGATACCGCTGTAGGTGCCGTCGCCGAGCCGGCCGGCGGCGACCGCGGCTCCGAAGTAGCGTCCGGACTGGGCGGCCTGCGCGCCGAGTGTGGAGGCCCGGACGGCGCCGGAGGCGTCGGGTGCGGCGTTCGCGGCCGCCGGTGTGACCAGGGCGGTCACGGCGAGCAGCGGTAACACCGCGGCGCGGCGTCGGCCGAGCCTTTTCAGCGGGTTCATGTCTCTCCTAGTACGGTCGGGTGCGGGTTGGACGGTGCGGGTGGGACGGTGGGGGGACGGGTCGATTCAGGGGACGGACAGCTCGAATCGCGTGACGCGGACCGCTCCGCCGAGCGCCTGCGTGGCGTGGTTGAACAGGGCGAACCGGTAGCCCATGAAGAAGCGCCAGTCGTTGCCCATGGAGAAGGCGGGGCCCAGGCGGGCGAAGGTGGAGCCGTCGGTGCTGTAGGAGAAGGTCGCGGTGCGCGCCGCGCCGGGACGGATGTCAGCGGTGGCGCGCAGCCGGACGCGGGTGCCGGCCAGGGACGCCGCGGCGACCTCGACCCCGGTGCCGGTGGTGTTCCAACTGCCGTCCATCGTCAGGTTGTTGACCATCACCAGCCGCGTCACGCCGCCGTCGCGCTTGACGCCGATCCAGGCGGAGGAGTCGCGCAGCAGGGCGAGTCCGGCCCGGTCGCCGTCCCGCATCGCGGAGACGTCGAGGTCCACCGTGGCGGTGGAGGTGGGGCCCTGGATGCGGTGGGTGAGCGTGTTGCGGGCCCAGTAGAGGTCGTTGGTGACGGTCGCGGTGCGCAGGGTCAGCCCGTCGGCCACCGTGTACTTGGTGGTGTCCGGGTTGTGGTTCCACTCCCACCTCGGCTTGAGCTTCGTCCCGTCGAAGGTGTCGACGCCGGTCATGGGGGTGACCTGGCGGGGCGGCGCGGGCAGCGCCGGCGAGGGGTACGAGGCGCCCCACGCGCCGTTCACCGTCTGGACGACGGGCCAGCCGTCCGAGGTCCAGGTGACCGGGGCCAGGACCGGCACCCGGCCGCCGGGGTAGGCGTCGACGAAGGCCATGTAGTACCAGGCGCCGGTCTGCGTCTGCACCAGTCCGCCCTGGTGCGGGACGCCGCCGCCGGAGATCGGGCCACGCAGGTCGAGAAGGACCTGGCGCATCGTGTACGGACCGAACGGACCGCCCGACGACTTCAGGACGTACTGGCCGTTGGCGGGGCGTGTCAGGAAGATGTAGTACTGCCCGTTGATCTTGTAGAAGCGGGAGCCCTCGAGGGTGCCGACGCTCGACGGTGTGCTGAACACCTGCTGGGTGCGCACCTGTCCGCGCCCGTCGGGCGAGAGCTGGGCCACGCTGATGGTGGTGTTGCCGTACGCCACGTACAGGGTGTCGTCGGTGTCGACGAGGAGTCCCGCGTCGTAGTACGGCGTGCCGATCGTCGTGAGCCGGCTCCAGGGCCCTTCGGCGGCGGTGGCCGTGTAGACGTACGTCCTGGCGAAGTCGATCTGGCCGAGCCAGTAGAAGGTCCTGTTGCTCGGCCGGTAGGCCAGCGACGACGCCCAGACACCCCGGACGTAGCCACGGGCGCCGTTGAGGTCGTACTTGGCGCCGAAGTCCAGGGTGGGCACCGAGTGTCCGGCGATCTCCCAGTTCACCAGGTCGTACGAGCGCAGAACGGGGGCGCCGGGCGAGTAGTGCATCGTCGACGCGGAGGCGTAGTAGGTGTCTCCGACGCGGATGACGTCGATGTCCGCGAAGTCCTGCCAGATCACGGGATTGGTGAAGGACGACGCGGCCGCGCGGGCCGGGGTGAGCGGAAGCATGGCGCCGGCGGCGAGACCGGCGGCGGTGGCCAGTACCCGGCGACGGCCCAGAGGTTGATCAGGGCATGACATAGGCATGTGTGGATCTCTCTGCGAAGGGGGGCTGCGTCGGGAGAGATGCTTCGGGGGTGTGGGGGTGTGGGGGTGACGCTTCGGAGATGATGCTTCGCTGTTCGATATTGCGAACGCCAATCGGTTTACCGAGCAATCAGGATGATAGGAGGTCGACAGCTCCCGTCAATACGCCTCGCATGATTCGGTCACCTACTCGAAATGTTTCGGTGCTCGGCGTGCTTCGACCAGCGACGAAAGGGGCTTGAATGTGCCCTGTGGCATCGGCTCGTATGCGTCGGCGCGCTCAGCCGGTCGCGCAGGGTTGACAACCTGCGGAGTCTCTCTAGCCTCCGTAGGGCCGACGATCCGAAATCGTATCGAAATTTCGAACATTCGCCGACTGGCATATACGTGACGTCCATCGATCCGTACGCCGGACATCCCCTGTCCGGCGCGACCAGGGGAGTCGCATGACACCGAGGCCGAGGTTCCGCTTATGGGCCGCCGTGATCGCGGCGCTGCTCGTCCCGACCGCGGCAGGCACCGCCATGGGCGCCGGCCCGGGCCCGGCCGCCGCGCACACGGCCTCCGGCGCCGTGGCCGCGCACGACGACGCCGGCGCCGTCGCCCCGACCTCCGGATGCGGCAAGGCTCCCACCCTGACCAGCGGCACGTACACGATCCAGAGCAACGGCAAGAACCGGACCTTCATCCTGAAGGTCCCGGACCGTTACGACCGCAACCACCCGTACCGACTGGTCTTCGGGTTCCACTGGCTGGGCGGCACCGCAACCGACGTCGCGACGGGCCGGACGGTGGAGACGGGGGCCTGGGCCTACTACGGACTCCAGCGACTGGCGGACGAGAGTGCCGTCTTCGTCGCTCCCCAGGGCTTCGACAACGGCTGGGCCAACGCCGGCGGAGAGGACGTCACCCTCGTCGACGACATCATCAAGCGGGTCGAGTCCGACCTCTGCGTCGACACGACACAGCGGTTCGCCGTGGGCTTCAGCTACGGCGCCGCCATGTCCTACGCGCTCGCCTGCACCCGGGCGACGGTCTTCCGGGCGGTCGCCGTCCAGAGCGGCGGGCAGCTCAGCGGCTGCAGCGGCGGCACACAGCCCATCGCCTACCTCGGCGTGCACGGCATCCGGGACAGCGTCCTCGGCATCGCCGGCGGCCGGGCGCTGCGCGACCGGTTCGTCAGGAACAACGGCTGCGCCGCCCAGAACCCGCCCGAGCCGGCGCAGGGAAGCCTGACGCATCGGGTCACCGCCTACTCGGGATGCTCGGCCGGGCATCCGGTCGTCTGGGCCGCGTTCGACGAGGGGCACATCGCCGCCCCGCAGGACGGGGCCCCCGGGGACAGCGGCTCCCGGACCTGGCTGCCGGCCGAGGTGTGGAAGTTCTTCTCGCAGTTCCAGACCTCCACCCCGCCACCGGACGACGCGACCTGCCGGGTCAGCGGAGTCGTCAGCGCGTGGAACTCCGGTCTGACAGCGAACATCACCGTCACCAACACGGGCGCCACGACGATCGACGGCTGGTCGCTGGTCTTCACCCTGCCCGGCGGGCAGACCATCACCTCCGGCTGGAACGCCGCCTATGCACCCGCGTCCGGCCGGGTGACGGCCCGTAACCTGTCCCACGACGCGGCCATCGCCCCCGGCGCGTCCGTGACCATCGGCTACCAGGCCACTCACACCGGCGACACCGCAGCGCCGGACGCGTACACCCTCAACGGCACGACCTGTGCCGTCACGGGAATCCGGTAGGCGAGACCGGAGGCATCGGGACCGAAGACGGCTGCCGTACGACGCCGGGCGGCACCACGCCTGCCCGGCGCCGCTCGTGTCCCACGCCGGGCGTACCGCCGTCCCACCCTCCCACTCTTCCCCCCCCCGCCGTCCCGGCGGCCACACGGCGCGGCGTCGCGGAGGCGCGCCGCACCCCGGGCGCCCGGCGGAGCCGTGAGAGCATCCCGAGCCGCCTGTCGCGGCGCGGGCCGCGGTCGGTCACCGGTGCCGGGGGGCCTCCGACCGGCGGAAGGGGCGCGGTCGGTCACCGGCTCGGGCCGGCGGTGGCGGACCGAGGCCGAGGGTGCGGAATTGCTGAGGGGCCGTGCCGGTTGTACGCGCTGTAGCGACAGAGGCCGAGAGGCCGAGGGCGTGCGCGAGAGCGCAGGATGGCCCGGGCCACCGGCACACGGTGGCCGCGGCCACGGAAGGGAAGGAGCCGACATGGCAGCGCAGACGCAGAGGGCCGTGCTTGCGGGGGGATGCTTCTGGGGGATGCAGGACTTGATCCGCCGGCTCCCGGGCGTCACGGCGACCCGGGTCGGATACTCCGGGGGCGACGTGCCGAACGCGACGTACCGTAACCACGGCACCCACGCCGAGGCCATCGAGATCCACTTCGATCCCCGGCAGACCGACTACCGCGCGATCCTGGAGTTCTTCTTCCAGATCCACGACCCGAGCACCAAGAACCGCCAGGGCAACGACATCGGCCTCAGCTACCGCTCCGCGATCTACTACGTGGACGACGAGCAGAAGCGGATCGCCGAGGACACCATCGCGGACGTGGACGCCTCCGGACTGTGGCCGGGCAAGGTCGTCACCGAGGTCGAGCCGGTCGGCCCCTTCTGGGAGGCCGAGCCCGAGCACCAGGACTACCTGGAGCGCTACCCCGACGGCTACACCTGCCACTTCCCGCGCCCGGGATGGCGACTGCCCAGCCGCTCGGAGGGCTGAGCCGCTCCGCCGCAGGCTCGGGACGGCAGGCACGCGAGCCCGTGACCGGCGGCCTCGGCGACGCCGTCCCGACCGGACTCCTCCCGATCCGTCCGGAGGAGTGCCGGCGGAACCCCACGCGGAGATGATCACGGGACGACGCGATCGGCTGACGGAAGCCGATCCCGTCGATCCCGTCTGTCCCGTCGATCCGCTCGGTCCGTCGCAGCGGACAGGGACGGGGACTGCGGGGGACGTTGAGGGGACGGCGAGGAGGTCACGGCGCGGCCGGCGGCGGCCGACCCGCCCCCACGCCCCGGCCGTTGGGCATCGTCGGGGCCGCGCGACAGCCGGCGATGGCAGGTCTCAGCCCTCGAAGCCCCGGGCGTGCAGGATCTCGTCGATGCGCGTGCGGTGGGCCTTCTCCCAGTCGTCGAGGGTTTCACCGGCCTCCTCGGCCAGCTTGGCCCGGGCGGCGGTCAGGGCGTCCCCGGCGCGGGCGGCGGGGACCACGACGACGCCCTCCTCGTCGGCGACGACCATGTCACCGGCGTTCACGGTGACCCCGGCGCACCGCACCGGCGCGTTGAGCGGCTCGACCGCCTTCTTGCTTCCGGGAATGGGGATCACCCCTCGGGCGAACACGGGGAAACCCAGGTCCCGCACCTCGGCCAGGTCGCGGATGACCCCGTCGGCGACGAAGGCCGCGACGCCCCGGCGCTGTGCCACGGCGCACACGTTGCCGCCGGCCAGCGCGTGGTCGAGGTCGCCCGATTCCACGACGATGACGGCGCCCGGTTCCGCGCGGTGGACGGCCGCGTGCAGCATGAGGTTGTCACCGGGAGGGCACCGCACGGTGAACGCCGGCCCGGCCACGCGCGGCACCGGCGACCACAGCGGGCGTATCCCGATGTCCATGACCTGGTCGCGGCCCACGGCGTCGGCGAGAGTGGTGACCGGGATCTCCGCGAACGCGGCGGCTGTCTCGGGGGCGTCCGTCATGTCCTGTCTCCTTCACTGTCGGCGCCGAGCCGGCGCGAATGGACCGCTTCGCCGTCGAGGACGTGCTCGGCACCGATGATGTTGCCAGCCACGGTGGATCAAGGAGCGGGCTTCCCGTTCGTTCGCTGACGCCTCGGAGGGCCGGGGGTTTCGAAGATGAATGGCCGTCACATGCGGTGCAGGGGGAGGGCGTTGCCGCAGAGTGCTGCGGGGTGTCCGTCAGGCCTCCAGCAGCACGCCGACCGGGAGTTCGCCCGAGCCCCGGACGATGAGCCGGGTGGGGACGGTGATGGTGCGCGCCCGGGAGCGGTCGCCGTCGAGTCGGCTCAGTGCGGTGATCGCCGCCGTTCTGCCGAGTTCTTCCGGGTCCTGCGCGACGACGGTCAGCGCCGGTTCGAGCGCCTCGGCGAGCGAGACGTCGTCGAAGGCGACGACGGCGACCTCCTTGCGTCCGCTGCGGGCCAGTTCGGCCACGATGCCCAGCGCCATGATGTTGTTGCCGGCGAAGAGGGCGGTGGGCGGATCGGGCAGGGCGAGGAGCCGGGCCGTCGCGGCTTCGGCGCCCGGCTGGTCGTGGGCGTTGGTGACGAGCGTCCTGTCGTGGGGGATGCCGGCCTCCTGCAGCGCCGAGCGATAGCCGGCCAGACGTTCCCGACGGGTGTACAGCTTCGGGGGCAGGTCGCCGACGAAGCCGATGCGCCGGTGCCCGTGGGCGACGAGGTGCGCGACGCCGTCGTGGGCTCCGGCACGGTTGGAGCTGACGATGCTGTCGGTGACGAGTCCGACTCCGGGCCGGTCGAGGAAGACGACCGGCAGGCCCGCCGCGCGGTGGGACTTGAGGTGGGAGTGGTCGGCGCCGACGGACGGCACGACGATGAGGATGCTGACACGGCGGGCCAGGAACTTGTCCGTCAGGGCGCGTTCACGGTCGGGCTCGTCCGCGGAGGAGCCCATGAGAAGGGTCAGCCCGCGCTCGCGGACGGTGTCCTCGATGGAACGCGCGACGGCTCCGAAGAAGGGGTTGGCGAGGTCGGGAATGACCAGGCCGATGGTGGTGTCGGGTCCGCCGACGCGGATGTTGCGGGCCATGAGGTTCGGCTGGAAGCCGAGCTTGGCCACGGCGGCCAGTACCTGTTCCCTGGTCTGAGCGGAGGCGGGTCCGTCCTCGTTGAGGACCCGGGAGACCGTCTTGGCGCTGACGCCCACTTCGCGGGCGACGTCGGCCAGGGTGGGGCGGCGGTTCGCTGCCATGGAGGAAACCGTCTCCTGAGGGCTCTCGGTTCCGGCCTCGGCCTCGGCCGGAAACGGTGAGAGCGGGTCGAGCTGTCAGGTGGCCTGGACTCCGGCGGCCTTGGCGGCCTCGGAATCCGCTATGACAGTATCTCCGGCCGCGTCGACGGTGAGAGCGCCGGTCATGATGGCGACGACCTCGGCCATGGAGTAGTCGGCCGGCTTGATCACGGCGGCGCGCCGGCCCAGCCGGTGCACGTGGATCCGGTCGGCGATCTCGAAGACATGCGGCATGTTGTGGCTGATCAGCACGACCGGCATGCCCTTGTCGCGGACCCGGCGGATGAGGTCCAGGACCTGGCCGGACTCCTTGACGCCGAGGGCGGCGGTGGGCTCGTCCATCACGACGACGGAACGCGCCCAGGCGACGGAACGGGCGACGGCGACGGCCTGGCGCTGTCCGCCGGAGAGCGTCTCCACCGACTGCGTCAGCGAGCGCAGACCGATCTTCAGGTCGGCCATGTGCTCCGCCGCCTCCTGACGCATGCGCTTCTTGTCGAGCATGCGGAAGACGTTGCCGAGGACGCCCGGCCGGCGCAGTTCGCGGCCGAGGAACATGTTCGAGGCGATGTCCATGGAGGCGGCCACGGCCAGGTCCTGATAGACCGTCTCGATTCCGTGCGCGCGTGCGCTCTGCGGGCCCGAGAAGGTGATGGGCTCGCCGTTGAGGCGTATCTCGCCCGCGTCGGGGGCCACAGCGCCCGTGAGGGCCTTGATGAGGCTGGTCTTGCCGGCGCCGTTGTCCCCGATGACGGCGAGGACCTCACCGGGCATCAGGTCGAAGTCGGCGCCGTCGATGGCGGTGACGTGTCCGTACCGCTTGACCAGACCGCGGGCCTGCAGCACGGGCGTGGGGGAGGAGGGGGCGCTCATCGGGCCTTCTTCCGGGAGATCTGGTCGACGGTCACCGCGAGGATCACCAGGACGCCGGTGATCAGGGTCTGGTAGATGGAGGCGACGCCCATCAGCTGCAGGCCGTTGCGGAACACGCCCACGATGAGGACGCCGATGAAGGTGCCCAGGACCGAGCCCCGGCCGCCGAAGAGGCTGGTGCCGCCGAGGACCACGGCGGTGATGCTGTCCAGGTTGTCGGTCTGCCCGGCCTGCGGGTCGCCGACCCCGGTGCGGGAGATCAGCAGGAGGGCGGCGACGCCGTAGAGGAGGCCGGCCACCGTGTAGATGCCGATGGTGAGGCGGGAGGTGCGGATGCCGTTCAGCCGGGCAGCCTCGGCGCTGTTGCCCAGGGCGTAGACGTGCCGGCCCCAGCCGGTGCTGCTCAGGGCATAGGCGAGGAGGAGGAAGAGGGCGATGGTGACCAGGGAGCCGTAGGTGATGTCCGTGTGCCCCATCGGGAAGGTCTCCCCGAGCGCGGTCAGCGGGCCGGGCAGGCTGGTGACCGTCTGTTCCGCGGAGTAGATGTGGGTCAGCGCGAACGCCACGTTGAGCATGCCGAGGGTCACGATGAACGGCGGCAGCGGGATCTTCTGCACGAGGAACCCGTTGAGCAGTCCGAAGCCGCCGCAGACGGCGAGGCCGAGCGCGATCGCCACGAGCGGCGGGACCGAGCCCTCCGCGGCCGTCTTGGCGATCACGATGCTGCCGAAGGCCATCACCGCCCCGCACGACAGGTCGATCCCGGCCGTGAGGATGATCAGGGTCTGCCCGATGGCGAGGGTGCCCACGACCATGACCTGCTGCACGATCAGTGAGAAGTTCCCGCCGGTCAGGAACTGGTCGGACGAGAAGGAGAAGAAGGCGCAGGCCAGCAGCAGGGCGGCCAGGGGTCCGGTGGTCGGCGCCGTGAGCAGTCTGCGGGCCGCGGTCGGCGCCTTGAGCTCCGAGTACGGCGTGGTCGTGGCTGTCATGCGAAGTCCTTGTCGGAAGACAGATGTCCTTGGCGGAGGACGAGGGCCGAAACCCCCGCCGCCGGGACGAGGGGGGGCGGTCGTCCCCGGTCGGGGAGGCGGGCCGACCGCCCCGCCGAGGGGAGTGACGGTGTCGTACGGTCCGGTGGGGGATCAGCCCCAGCAGTTCTCCAGGCCGTATCCGGTGTCCTTCGACGTGACCCCGGCCTGTGCCTTGTCGGTGATCAGGGTGACGCCGGTGTCGGTGTAACCGGACGCCTTCTTGCCGTCCTTGGCGTACGTGACGACGGCCTTGACGCCCTCGGCGGCCATCTTCAGCGGGTACTGCTGCGACGTCGCGGCGATCTTGCCGTCCTTGACGGCCTGGGTGCCGGTGCAGCCGCCGTCCACGGAGACGATCAGCACGTCCTTCTCCCGGCCCTTGGCCTTCAGAGCGGTGTACGCGCCCAGGGCGGCCGGCTCGTTGATGGTGTAGACGACGTTGATGTCGGGCGACTTCTGCAGGCAGTTCTCCATCGCGGTCTGCCCCTTGGCCTGGTCGCCGGCGGTGTCCTGGGCGCACACGACGTCCTTGTCGGTGGCGCCGAAGCCCTTGAGGAAACCGTTGTGCCGCTGGACACCCACCGAGACGCCGGGAGCCAGGTCGAGGGCGGCTATCTTCGCCGTCTTGCCCTTCATGGCGGCCTTGGCGTACTCGCCGATCAGCTGACCGGCCTTGAGGTTGTCGGTGGCGAAGAGGGCGTCGACGGCGCTCTCCGGCTCGGTCGGCGTGTCCAGCGCGATGACCAGGACGCCCTTGGCGCGGGCCTTCTGGATCGCCGGCACGATCGCCTTGGAGTCGCTCGGGGTGATCAGGATGCCCTTGACCCCGGCGGCGACCATGTTCTCGATGGCCGTGACCTGCCCGGCGTTGTCCCCGTCGAACTTGCCTGCGGCGGTGGACAGTTCAGCGCCGTTCTCCTTGGCGGCCTTCTCCGCGCCCTCCTTCATCTTCACGAAGAACGGGTTGGTGTCGGTCTTGGTGATCAGACCGACCTTCACGCTGCCCGAGCCGGAACCGGAGGAGCCCGAGCCCGAGCCGGAGCCGGACCCGCAGGCCGTCAGGGTGAGGGCCGCGACGCCCGTGACCGCGGCTGCTCTGAGGAGGGAGGAGGACAGGCGAGTGGTGCGAGACATGATCGACTCCTGTGAGATAGCGGGCGGCACGGGGGTTGGGATGAGAGCGTGCCGCCCGGGGTGTCATCGTTGACTTATGTCATCGTTGACACTGCCTGGCGAGGATGATGGACTCCGGATCCCGGCAACGTCAATGCCTTCCACTCGTCACAAATCGGCAACGTCCGTAGCCGCCGCCCCCGCGCAGCCGGCCAGGGGCCGTGTCACCGCGCCGCGTCCTCGCCCGGTCTTTCCAGCCCTTTCGAGAGAGAGCAGCCCATGAACCCGCGTCAGATCACCGTGGTGGGAGAGTGCGTCGCGGACGCCTTCACCGAAGCGGCGCCCGCCGCGAACGAACTCGCCCTGCGGGTGCTGCCCGGCGGCGGACCCGCGAACACGGCAGTGGCCCTGGCCCGGCTCGGCACGCAGGCCCGATTCCTCGCGCGGCTGTCCGGCGATGTCTTCGGCCGCCTGTTCCGGGTCCACCTGGAGGCGTCCGGCGTCGACCTGTCGTACGCCGTCGACGCCGCCGAGCCCAGCACGCTGGCCGTGGCCGAGCTGGATCCCGCCGGGCAGGCCGCGTTCTCCTTCCACGCGCAGAACACGGCCGACTGGCAGTGGACGCCGGCGGAACTGGCACGGACGGATCTGTCCGGCACGGCCTGTGTGCACACCGGCTCGCTGGCACTGATCCGTGAGCCCGGCGGGGCGGTGGTGGAGGAGTTCCTGGCGGCAGCGGCTCCACGGGCCACCATCAGCATCGACCCCAACGTCCGGCCGCTGCTGGTACGCCCCGAGACGTACCGCGCCCGGCTGGCCCGCTGGTGCGCCCTCGCCGACATCCTGCGCCTGAGCGCGGACGACCTGGAACTCCTCCTGCCCGGCGTCGCACCCGAGCAGGCGTGCGACCTCTGGCATGCGGCGGGGGTCCGGCTCGTCGTGATCACCCTCGGCTCCGACGGCGCACTGGCCTCGCTCGACGGCGAACGGGTGCGGGTGCCCGCGGTGACCGCACAGGTCGTCGACACGGTCGGGGCGGGAGATTCCTTCACCGCCGGCCTGCTGCACCACCTCGGCGCCCACGGCCTCCTCGGCGGCCGGCTGGACGACCTCACTCTCGGCGAGGTCGCGGAAGCCTGCGCGTTCGGCGCCCGGGTCGCAGCCCTGACCTGCTCGGTCGCCGGTCCCAATCCGCCGTGGCGGGACCAGCTGGAAGAGCTCACGGCGACTGGCGGCGCCTGACCGCCCGGGCGGCCGCACCGGCGAAGGGCCCGCACCGACGAAGTCGTCCGCACCGACGAGAGCGCCCGCGCCGACGAGAGTGCCCGCGCCGACGAAGTCGCCCGCGCCGTTGACGCCCGCGCGGCGCCGCATCCATGATCGGGCCGCGCGATGTCATCGATGACATAGGTCGGCCAGGGCGCCCCGCGTCACGATCAGCGCCGGTCCCGGTCCGGTGCGCGCCCCTGCCGGCCCCTTCTCGACCCATTCTCGAACGATCAAGGACACGACACCATGAAGAAGACCCTGCTCGCCGAGTTCACCGCCCGCGAGGGAGCACAGGACGAGGTCGCCCGCCTGATCGGCGAGTACGCACGGAAGGTGCGCCAGGAAGAGGGCAACATCCTCTTCGACGTGTACACCAAGGAAGCCGCACCCCGCGCCTTCTGGATCTTCGAGGTCTACCGGGACGAGGAGGCCTTCAAGGCGCACCTGCACGCCCCGTACGGCAGTCCTTTCAACGCCGCGCTCGTCCCGCTGATCGAAGAGGATGCCTCCGTGCTGACGTTCCTGAACCCGCTGACCACGCACTCGTGACGCCCCGTCCACGCGTACCGCGCACCCCGCATCCCGAAGCCGCCCGGCGGGACCGGGGGCGTGGGGTCGTGCGGCGCCTCACTCGGCGGTCGACGCACGCCCTGCCCTCGCGGAGATATCCCTTTGTGGGGCCAGGAGTGCGACCGTAGGGTCCCGGCATGTCTCTACGTGTTCTCATGCGTCAAGCCCTTCCGGAAGCGATGCGCGCTCGCGACAGGACCGCGGTGAGCGCGCTGCGCGCGACGCTCGCCGCGCTGGACAACGCGGAGGCGGTGCCCGTGGACGACGCCCGGCTGCGCGGCGCGGCCCTCGAACGGTCACCGGTGGGCGTCGGGGCCACCGAGGCGGCCCGACGTGAGCTCAGCGAGGGTGAAGCGGCGGACATCGTGCGCGCCGAGGCCGCCGAACGGCTGGAAGCCGCAGCGCACTTGACCGCTCCGGCGCACGCAGACCGAGCCGCACGACTCCGCGCCGAGGCCGCCGTTCTGCTGCGCTTCCTCGACCCTGCTTGATCCCCTACTTGCAAAGAACCCCTTGCAAAGAAACCGTTGCAAGGGGTTCTTTGCATGAGTATCGTCGTCCTCATGAACGAGCCCCAGGACCCACGGGTCCGCAGCCTCGACGCCCGCTCGCTGCGCGGGCTCGCCCACCCGCTGCGTATGCAGCTGCTGGACGCCCTGCGCTTCGGCGGCCCGGCCACCGCGTCCCGACTGGCCGAGAAACTGGGTGAGTCGAGCGGTGCCACCAGCTACCACCTGCGACAGCTCGCCGCGCACGGCTTCATCGAGGACGCCCCCGAGCGGGGCAAGGGGAGGGAGCGCTGGTGGAAGGCCGCCCATCAGGGCCTGCGCTTCGACGACGCCCTGCTCACGGACGCCAGTCCGGATGTACGCGGGGCCGCCGACACGTACCTCCATGAGGTCGCGACCACCCAGACCCGCGATCTTTCGACCTGGCTCGGCAACCGGCACACCTGGCCGGAAGAGTGGAACAGCGCCTGGGACATGAGCAGCGACACGCTGAGGCTGACACCCGAACTCACCCGGGAACTGGTCGAGAAGATGCACGCGCTCGTCGAGTCCTACCGCGACCGTGCGGTGGACGAAGGCGACGCCGACGCCGCTCGAGTACGCGTCCACACCCGCACGTTCCCCTTGTCCTCGGAATGAGAGGCCGTCGCCCGATGCACCCCGAGACCCACCTCGCCCTGCACCGCGTCCGCGCCCTCGAGCTTCGGGCCGAAGCCGACGCCCACCGTCTCGCCGTCACCGCCCGTCCCGCCGGCGGCCCTCACGGCCTCGGGAATCTCCGCACCCGTCTCGGTTGGACCCTCGTGGAGGTCGGTCTCCGGCTGGCTGCCGCGCCCCGGACGAGCGCCGCCGCTCCCTAGCCCGGGTCGGAGTGCCGGACCGGCGGTGCTCGCGATGTCCGGGTCCGGGTCCGAGACCGACTGTGTCGGACCCCGCGCCCGGCAGACCACGACCGTGTGGCACACGTTCGGCGCCTTCCGGTGCATCGCGCCAAAGGCGCTCGGCGCGCTCGGCGCGCTCGAGCCGCCTGATCACGCCCATGGGTTCCCGCCGATGGAAGCAGAGCTGCGATCCGTCGCACGGGAAGCGAAGAGTCCCCGTCCGCCCGACCTTCGCGCAATGCCGGATCGCGCGTGCCCGGAATGCTGGACCACTCGAGCCCGGAACGGCCGATCGCTCACGCTCGGAACGGTCGGTCACCGACCGATCGGGTGACCGCCGACTATTCCGTGAGACGGGATCGGTCGGTCCGCCCTTGCAGCCGGGCGTGCGGGACGTCTTCGGGGCGGACCGGCTCGCGAGGCGTGCGGAAGGGGCCCGAACCCGCCTCGCCCGGGCCCGGTCCGGTCGGGCCGGGCGGGGTGACAGCCGCTCCCACCCGACGCCTGATACACGGTCGATTCTGCCCCGACCGGACCTCCGGTGTCGCACAGGCGGCGGATCATGGCCGTTGCTCTCTGGTGGGGGCCGCTTTCGCCGTGTAGCGTCGTCGTCAGCTGTCGTGGTTCGCAGTACCTGCCCGCGCCGTCGCGTGGGCGTTTTGCTGTGCAGTGCCGGACCAGGGCGATCACCTCCGGGGCCGCGCGGTGCGGTTCCCGACAACAACTGGGAGGCACCAGCATGGCCAGCGGAACTGTGAAGTGGTTCAACGCCGAAAAGGGCTTCGGCTTCATCGCTCAGGACGGCGGCGGACCGGACGTCTTCGCCCACTACTCCAACATCAACGCCTCCGGCTTCCGTGAGCTCCAGGAAGGCCAGGCGGTCACCTTCGACATCACCCAGGGCCAGAAGGGCCCGCAGGCCGAGAACATCACGCCTGCCTGATCTCGGACACCGTCAGGCCCCGGAGCGCTTCCCGCTCCGGGGCCTGACGCATGCACGGCCCCTGACGCGGACCGGCCCGGGCAGGAAGAGCCCTCGGCAGGATCCCGGCGTGACCGCAGTCGCCCGATTCGAGCAGGCCGAACTGCGACGCCGCGTAGGGACGTTGACGCGTCACCGCAACCTTCTCCGCAAGGAACCGATGCTCTCGAGTCTTCGTCGCCGACGTCACCGGGGTCGTTGCCGTAGCGCTGATGCTCTGTCAGGTGGAAGGGTGTCGGCGGCATGGGCAACGGCAACGGCGCGCCGCAGAGGTCGAGTTCGTCCAGGCGGGGGCGGTCGGCTGATGAGCCGGGGGACCGCCACGACGAGGTCGTGGTGGCTGACGAACCGCAAGGCGGTGGCGTGGGAGGCGGCGGCCGCCGCCACGTGTCGTCTCCTGCCCCCGGCCTTCCGCTCCCCCCTGCCGACAGGTGTGTGACCTCCTGCATCATTGCAACGTTGGAGGATCTTGAGGATCGCAGCGTTGCGTTATCCGTGGAGTCGTTGCAACGAATTCCACTTCTTCATCTGCGAGTTGGAGAAACGGCCCAATAAACCGGTCGCTGAAGGCGTCAAGGCAACGTAGCGTTTCCCCAGTCAGAAACTGCGGGATCTGCGGGCCGCGGGCCTCGCCGAGAGGAAGGCCTCGATCCGCAGACGGGGGCGTTCACAGGGGCGGGGCATGAAGGCAGTGCGGAGTGGGCAACGCGCGGCGCCCGGCGGGGTCATGGCGTTCGCCCGCTTCCTGCTGTGCGGCGGGGGAGTGGGCGTGGCCTCCAGCTTCGCCGTGGCGGCTCTGGCCTCCCGGGTTCCCTGGGCCCTGGCCAACGCCCTGGTCACCGTCGGCTCGACCCTTGTCGCCACCGAACTCCACGCGCGCTTCACCTTCGGCGTGGGCGGACGGGCGACATGGCGTCAGCATGCTCAGTCGGCAGGGTCCGCGGCGGCCGCGTATGCCATGACCTGCATGGCGATGATCGCCCTGCGTGCGTCGGTGGAGTCGCCCGGCGCGGTGTGCGAACAGGCCGTGTACCTGTCCGCCTCCGCGTTCGCGGGCGTGGCACGGTTCGCGGTCCTGCGCCTGATCGTCTTCGCGCGCGGTGGATCCCAGGGCGCGGACGCCGTTCACGCCCACCCTCCCGTGCCCACGACCCGCACCGCGCGCACCGCGCCACCGACCGACCCGAGGTCGCTCTGCCATGCCGCCTGAACGACCCGCGGAGCGCCCCGCGACGTGGCGGCACCGGCGTGTGCCGTCGAATATCGCGTGCGTCGTCGTCGGTGGACGTAGCAGACTTCCCTGTATGGCCGACATGCGGACGCTCCGGGACGAGGTCGCGGGCTGGGTGGGCGGTGACCCCGATGGGCCGGCCGGTGCACCGGCCGGACTGTCGGGAGTGCACACGGCGGTCCTGGTGGAAGGGCTGAGCGACCTCGCGGCCGTCGAGGCGCTGGCCGCGGGCCGGGGTCGTGACCTGGCGTCCGAGGGGGTGTGCGTGATGCCGATGGGCGGGGCGATGAGTGTCGGACGTTATGCCGCGCTCCTGGGGCCGGCCGGTCTCGGCCTGCGGCTGGTGGGTCTGTGCGACGAGCGCGAGAAACCTTTCTTCGACCGGGGCCTCGACCCGTCCTGGACGCCGCGGCCGGAGGTCCACGTGTGCACGGTGGACCTGGAGGACGAACTCATCCGTGCGCTGGGCCCCGCGCGGGTCGAGCAGATCGTCGAGGCCGAGGACGAACTGCGCGCCTGGCGGACCTTCGTACGGCAGCCGGCCCAGCACGGCCGGCCGCGGGAACAGCAGTTGCGGCGGTTCATGGGCACCAAGAAGGGGCGCAAGATCCGTTACGGACGGGTCCTGGCCGAAGCTCTCGCCCCCGACCGGGTCCCTGCCCCGCTGGACGACCTCTTCGCCGCCCTGTGACTTCTCTCCGGCCCGTCCGCCCAACTCGTGCGTGAGGTGCAACAGTTCGAGGGCGGCGTCTGCTCGGGGACGTGCGCGGTCCAGAGGCGACGGGCTGTTTTCCGGCGCGAGTTCACTCGTCAGGGTTGTCTTTTCCCCCGTTTTCTCCTCATCCGCATGCCGAGGTCATATGCGGAGCAGCATCCGCGCATGGAGAATCCTGCATGCGACGGAACACCGTCGGCAGAAGGGGTCGGGACCGGTCCCGAGGTCGTTTTCACAGCTGACTTCACCTCCACCCGTCAGTGGGTGGCGGGGCGGTCGTGGGCGTATCCGAACGGCGGTCCCGTCAATCCCGGCGACAACAAACTGGATCACCTGACCGCGAATCCCGCCTACAGCCGCTCGGGCACCTTCCGCGCCACCCTGCGCAAGGACGGCCGTTGGGACACGGGTCTGCTCACCACGGAAGGGAGCGAGGAGGACTTCACCGTCCGCACGGGAGACGTGCTCGAGGCGCGGGTGAGACTGCCCCACGAGGCCGGAGCCTGGCCGGCCATCTGGACCTGGCGGGACGGCGATCAGGAGATCGACGTCTTCGAGTACCACCCCGACAACCCCGACCTGCTGGAACTGACCAACCACGTCCGCGACAGCAACTTCTACTATCGCGACCCTGCCGTCCGCCCGGGCGGATGGGTGGATCTGCGCGTCCAGTTCGGCTCACGGTCCGTGGTCTGGTGGGTGAACGGCAGCAAGGTGTTCGCCGACCGACGGGGCGTCGGACGTTCCTGGCACGCCTACCTCATCGTCAACCTGTCGGTCTGCGCGGGCCGTTACCACCCGCCGCCGGCCCCCCACGTCAAGGAGATGTCGTACGAGGTCCAGGGCCTCGTCGTGAGACGGCCCCCCACGCTCTCGGAGACGGAACCCGACGAGCCCGAGGCGGTGACCGACGCCGAGGGGCTCTGAGAGGCCTCGGGCCGGGGAGAGAGCTGGGCGCGGGGAGGGAGCAGACCGTCCCTGCGCGCCGCAGGCCACGGCACCAGGTGAGCGGTGGCGTGCTTCGCGTGATCCGGTTGCCGTCCGGGCTCCGCGGTACCGTGCCCGGCCGGACATTCGTAGGGTCGCCCCGAGCGGTCGGACACGGACGTCCGACGGGCCGCCGCACAACCCCGGCCGGAGAACGCCCGTCCCACTGGAGGTACGTCATGCCCGGCACCGACGAAGCCGCCAAGGCCCTCACCGCCGCGCACCGGTGTCGGTGCTGTAGACCCGGCGCTCACCCTGAGCCTGCCCGCGGACGTCTCCGTGACCAGCGGCACGAACGCGATCGCGCACGCGGTCGAGGCCCTGTACGCGCCCGACGCCTCGCCGATCATCGACCTGATGGCCGAGGAAGGCGTGAGGGCGCTGGCCGCCGCGCTCCCGGACGTGGTCGCCGACGGCGCGAACCTCGACGCCCGGTCCCGTGCCCAGTACGGCGCCTGGCTGTGCGGCGCCTGCCTCGGGGCCACCACCATGTCACTGCACCACAAGCTCTGTCATGACCTCGGCGGCACCCTCGGTCTTCCGCATGCACCCACCCACACCGTGGTCCTTCCGCACGCCCTCGCCTACAACCAGAGCGCGGCGCCCAAGGCCGTCGCGGCCCTCTGCCGCGCCCTGAACGCCGGACGGCTCGGCGCCCCGCGGTCCCTGCGGGAGCTGGGCATGGCGGAGGACGACATCGACCGGATCGTCGAGGTCACGCCGGCCGACCCCTACGCCAACCCCCGCGAGGTGACCGCGGAAGGCCTCCTCCCGCTCCTGCACGCGGCCTGGTCGGGACGACCTCCGACCCCCTGAGTGCTCGCCGGGCGCAGCCGACGTCTTACAGGGGTGGCTGAGGCCGTCCGTCGAGGGGGACGCCCAGCCGGTCGGCCACGGCCCCGAGGGCCGCTCCCAGCGGCAGCTCGACGCGGGTGAGGGCGTGCCGGTCGCCGCGGGTCGGGTCCCGGTTGACGATCAGCACCGGCTTCCCGGCCAGGGCCGCCTGGCGGACGAACCGCAGTCCGGACATCACCGTCAGCGAGGAGCCCAGGACCAGGAGGGAGGTCGCCCGCTCGACCAGTTCGCGACAGGCTGCGACGCGCGCCGGCGGGACGGCTTCGCCGAAGAACACCACGTCCGGTTTCAGGACGCCGCCGCAGACCGTGCAGGGCGCCACGACGAAGTCGCCGACCTGTTCGTCGGTGAGGTCGGCGTCGCCGTCCGGATTCATTCCCGCCGCCACCGGGTCGAAGCCCGTGTTCGCCTGCGTCAGCCGCCGGGCGAGCTCCTGTCGTGAGCAGCCCGCACCGCAGGAGAGACAGACGACCCGCGCCAGGCTGCCGTGCAGTTCCACGACGTCCTGACTGCCGGCGGCCTGGTGCAGACCGTCGACGTTCTGGGTGATGACGCCCGACACCAGTCCGTGCCTGCCGAACGCCGCCACGGCCCGGTGTCCGGCATTGGGCCGGGCCTGGCCGAAGGTGCGCCAGCCGAGATGGCTTCGCGCCCAGTACCGGCGGCGGGCCTGCGGGGCGGCTGTGAAGTCCTGGTAGGTCATCGGGGTGTGCCGGCTCAGGCTGCCGCCCGCGCCTCGGTAGTCGGGGATGCCCGATTCCGTGGAGATGCCGGCCCCGCTGAGCACCAGCACGCCGCCGCTGCTCAGAGCTTCGGTGACCTGTCGAAGATCCGTGGTGCCCGGCAGCGGGTCCCCGGCCGGGGTCCAGCTCAGAGTGGGGCGCATGCGCATGGGGCCAGGGTACGGAACAGCCGCCCCGGCGGCCTTCGTGCCGGTGGCGCGGGGGCTCACCGCGGACGAGCGGGCGTCATGGGGAGGGCGCCGACTCCTCCTCAGGGAGGAGGCCGAACGCTGCTCCTCCTGCACTCCCGGCGTCGGTCCCTTCCTACGGCCGATGCGGCGCCGGGGCGGTCGGCCCTAGCGTCGAGGTGTGAGCGACGACCTGGCCTGCCTCATGTACCTGCTCGCCACGACGACGGGGCCGACAGCCTGTACGACCGTCGCCGGACGGAGCCGCTGGTGCGTGCAGCCGTGGCACGGCAGGACCTGAGGACCTTCCACGCTGATGGGGGAGAAGATGAGCATGCACCGCGTCCTGACCGCCCTGGGCTGCGCCTTGACCGCCGTACTCGCGTCGGCCGCGGCCCCCGCGCCGACGCAGGCGGCTCCCACCGGGCCTGCCCGGCCCGCCACCACCGTACGCACCCAGGACGGCCTGGTGCGGGG
This sequence comes from Streptomyces humidus, assembly GCF_014649655.1. Classification (GTDB taxonomy): domain Bacteria; phylum Actinomycetota; class Actinomycetes; order Streptomycetales; family Streptomycetaceae; genus Streptomyces; species Streptomyces humidus. The sequence goes on from NZ_BMTL01000005.1 coordinate 56,289, forward strand.
CGCCGCCCACGACGGCTACCGCACCTACGAGGGAATCCCCTACGCGGCGCCCCCGGTGGGCAGGCTGCGCTGGGCGGCGCCCCGCCCCGCGGTCCCGTGGCGCGGCGTCCGGGACGCGACGCGCCCGGCGAGCGCCTGCCCACAGCCGGCCGGCGAGGTGCCCGGCGGCAGCACCGACGAGGACTGCCTCCGCCTGAACGTCACGACGCCCGACGACACCCGAACGGCGCATCCCCGGCCGGTGGTCGTCTGGCTGCACGGCGGCGGCTTCACCACTGGTGCGGGCAGTTCGTACGACGCCCACCGCATGGCCACCCGCGGCGACGTCGTGGTCGTCACCGTCGACTACCGGCTCGGTGCGCTCGGATTCCTCGCGCACGGCGGGCTGCCCGGCTCCGGCACCTTCGGGCTGGCCGACCAGCAGGCGGCGCTGCGCTGGGTCCGCGCCGAGATCGGCGCCTTCGGAGGCGACGCGCGCAACGTGACGCTGGCCGGCGAGTCGGCAGGCGGCTACAGCGTCTGCGCCCAGCTCGCCTCACCCGCCGCCGCTGGCCTCTTCGACCGGGCGGTCATCGAGAGCGGGCCGTGCACAGGCCGCCCCGACCGGCCCTTCGCTCCGTCCTCCGTCCTGCTGTCCGCGGCACGCGCCACGGGCTCGGACCTCGCGGCGAAGGTCGGCTGCGGCTCCGCCCACGACGTCATGGCCTGCCTGCGCAGCGTGGACGTCACGCGTCTGCTCGCCGCCCAGGAGACCGATCAACAGCCCGCCTACACAACCCCGTTGCTGCCCGACGACCCCGCGGCGGCTGTCGCCGCAGGCCGTTTCCACCGCGTCCCCGTGCTCATCGGCAGCAACCATGACGAGGGCAACGGGTGGGCCGCCGGGATCGTCAGGGCGGGCAACCCGGTCGATCCCGGCACCTGGCCCGACGTCGCGGCCGCCTTCTTCCCCTCGCCGGGACAGGCCGAGGCGATCGTCCGTGAGTATCCCGTCCACGACACCGACGGGGGCCCGGTGTTCGGCGCGGTCATCGGCGACGCCGACTTCGCCTGCCCGACGGCGGGCGCGGCAGGCCTGCTCGCCGTCCGGGTACCCGTCTGGCGTTATGAGTTCGCCGACGAGCACGCTCCGCCGCTCACCCCGGGCACGCCGCCCTTCCCGCTCGGCGCGCCGCACGCGAGCGAACTGCCCTACCTGTTCGACCTGGGCGGCCGTCCGCGCGACCTGACCGCGGCACAGTACCGGCTCGCCGACGCCATGATCGACTACTGGACCCGCTTCGCCCGCACCGGTGACCCCGACGGCCCGTCCACGCCGCACTGGTCCCGCCGGACGGTGCTCTCCCTGGAGCCGGACCACATCGTCCCCACCCGTACGGCGCAGCGGCGTCACCACTGTGCGTTCTGGGACGCCCTCAGGTGACCGGAGGGCCGCGCCCCCGGGCCGGCTGCGGCGAGGGCCAGACAGCCGAGCCGGTCGCCGAGGGCTTCGGCCGCGGGGCTCGGGGGGCGAAGCGGGCCCCGGTCCTCGCGGCCGGGGAGGGGCCGCGAGCACTGCCTCACGCGCGACCGTCCTACTCACGCGCGACCGTCCTACTCACGCGCGACCGTCGTCCTGTTCACGCGTCGCACACCGCGCCGGTGGCGCTCCTCATCAGGCTGCTCGGCGGGGCGCCCACTCTCTGATCGTCATTGCCGGACTGTGGATATTTCCGATTTGCGCGCTTCGTTCATGATCGCCCTATGCTGTTCTACGGAAGACCTCGAGCAGACGACGTGCCGGCTCCGCGCCGGCGGGAAGCGGGCTTCCATGGCTGAGCGATTCAAGAGGTCCGGGTTGGTCGGCGAACTGTCGGCCGAGTTCACCGGGACCATGATTCTCATCCTCTTCGGCTGTGGCGTGGTGGCCCAGGTGGTCGCCGGTGGAGCGCTCACGACGCCGCCAGGAGGACTCGGAAACCACGACAGCATCGCCTGGGCCTGGGGTCTGGGCGTCACCCTGGGCGTCTACGTCGCCGCGCGGCTGAGCGGCGCCCACCTCAATCCGGCGGTGACGGTCGCCCTGGCCACCTTCAAGGGGTTCTCCTGGAAGAAGGTGGCGCCCTACGTGGTGGCCCAGACCGTAGGCGCCTTCGTGGCGGCTCTCATCGTGCGGTGGAACTACACCGAGGCTCTGGCCAAGGCCGACCCCGGTCACACCATCAAGACGCAGTTCGTGTTCTCCACGCTCCCCGCCAACGGCAATCCGAACCTGCCGGTCCACGAGTGGGGCGCGTTCCGTGACCAGATCATCGGCACCGCCATCCTGCTCCTGCTGATCCTCGCCGTCACGGACCTCCTGAACACGCCACCCGGCGCCAACCTCGCCCCGTTCATCGTCGGTCTGATCGTCGTGGCCATCGGTATGGCGTGGGGCACCAACGCGGGATACGCGATCAACCCGGCGCGTGACTTCGGCCCTCGACTGGCCAGCTTCATCACGGGCTACGGAACGGCATGGCGAGATCAGTACGGGAACCTCTACTTCTGGGTGCCGATCGTCGGCCCCCTGCTCGGCGGCCTGCTCGGCGCCGGCCTCTACAAGATCTTCGTCGGTCGGTTCCTGCCGACGGCCGAGCCGGAGCCTCCCGGCCGCGTTCCGGCCCCCGAGGAATGACCCCCACAGCAGAGGCGGCAACCCATGGCTGACTTCGTCGGCGCGGTGGACCAAGGCACCACCAGCACGCGATTCATGATCTTCGACCACTCCGGCAACGAAGTGGCGAAGCACCAGCTGGAACACGCCCAGATCCTGCCGCGCTCAGGATGGGTCGAGCACGACCCGGTGGAGATCTGGGAGCGCACCAACTCGGTGATGCAGAACGCGCTGCGCCACGGCAACCTCGCCCCCGAGGACCTGGCCGCGATCGGAATCACCAACCAGCGGGAGACCACCGTCGTGTGGGATCCACGCAACGGACGTCCCTACTACAACGCCATCGTCTGGCAGGACACCCGCACCGACTCCATCGCCGCGGCCCTGGAACGCTCGGGCAAGGGTGACGTCATCCGCCGCAAGGCGGGGCTGCCGCCGGCGACCTACTTCTCCGGCGGCAAGATCCAGTGGATCCTGGAGAACGTCGACGGCGTCCGTGAGGCGGCCGAGCAGGGCCACGCCCTCTTCGGCAACACGGACGCCTGGGTCCTGTGGAACCTGACCGGCGGCCCCGACGGCGGTGTCCACGCCACCGACGTGACCAACGCCAGTCGCACCATGCTGATGGACCTGGAGACCCTCGACTGGGACGACGAGCTGCTGGGCTTCTTCGGCATCCCCCGGCAGATGCTGCCCACCATCAGCCCGTCCTCCCACCGCGAGGCGTACGGGGTGACCCGCACCTCCCGGCCGTTGCGTGCCGCCATCCCCATCACCGGGGTGCTCGGCGACCAGCAGGCGGCCACCGTGGGACAGGTCTGCTATGCGCCGGGCGAGGCCAAGAACACCTACGGCACCGGCAACTTCCTGGTCCTCAACACCGGTACTGAGCTGGTCCGTTCGCAGCACGGACTGCTCACCACCGTGGCCTACCAGTTCGGCGACAGCCCGGTGGTCTACGCACTGGAGGGCTCCATCGCCGTCACCGGGTCCGCGGTGCAGTGGCTGCGTGACCAGATGAAGATCATCAATCACGCGGCGGAGAGCGAGACCCTCGCGCGCACCGTCGAGGACAACGGCGGTATGTACTTCGTTCCCGCCTTCTCGGGCCTGTTCGCACCGTACTGGCGCTCCGACGCCCGCGGCGCGATCGTCGGCCTGGCCCGGTACAACGACAACGGTCACCTGGCCCGGGCGACCCTGGAGTCCATCTGCTACCAGAGCCGCGACGTGGTCGAGGCCATGGAGCAGGACTCCGGAGTCCACCTCGACGTGCTCAAGGTCGACGGCGGCGTCACGGCCAACGACCTGTGCATGCAGATCCAGGCCGACGTCCTCGGCGTGCCGGTCAGCCGTCCGGTGGTCGCCGAGACCACCGCGCTCGGCGCGGCCTACGCGGCCGGCCTGGCCACCGGATTCTGGCGCGACACCGACGAACTGCGCACCCACTGGCAGGAGTCGAAGCGCTGGGAGCCCCAGTGGTCCGACGACCAGCGCGCGGAAGGATACGCGGGCTGGAAGAAGGCGGTGGAGCGCACCCTCGACTGGGCCGAGGTCGAGTAGCCCGACGACGGCAGGCGCCGCCCCTGAGCGTCGGGCGGCGCCTGCCCATGTCCCGAGGACCGGCCCTCTCGACGGCCTGAGCAGGTCCGGCGGTGATCACGGCCTGAGCAGGTCCGGCGGTGATCACGGCCTGGGCAGGCTCCGGTTCAGGTCTTGCGCCAGAGGCGCAGTGCCCGGCGTTCGCCCGCCGTCATCGCGCCCCAGATGCCGTCGTACTCACCGCTGCGCAACGCCCAGCTGCCGCAGGCCGTCACGACAGGGCACCGGTGGCAGACGGCACGGGCCCGCTCGATCTGCAGTTGCGATGGACCGTCCTCGCCGATCGGAAAGAACAGTTCGGGGTCTTCGGAACGGCATGCCGCCGAGTCACGCCAGTTCACGCGCTGCCTCCCGGGAAGCCCGCCGCATGATCGACGTCACTGGCATGCGGGCGCGGGAAGCAGCGACCGGCAGAGCGAGAAGACATCACCACAACCTCCGCGTGGGAGTTCGGCCACCCGCTTACGGGCAGCTCGTCGTAGCGGTGCTCGGTACACCGCATCACCCGGCAGAGGTAGGCAAAAATATAGGACTATTTTCGCGTTCGGTACAGATTCGCGGTCCGGGAAAGCAGCGTCAACCGATGCGGCCGCCCCGGTGGAGCCTTCGGGCGCCGCGTCGGGCGGCCGCGCCCAGGGGCTCGACGGTCGTTTGCCGCGGCCGACCGGGACGTGAGCGAACCCGCCGCCCGCCTGTGTCGCGGACGGCGAGCCGCCTCAAGCGTGGCGTCGGGCGTCCTGACGAAGGACGGAAGGGCGCCCCGCCGTCACGACCGAGGGGTCGACGGGGATGTTCCCGCTTCGGGGTGGGCCAGGCGGCGAAGCAGGGGCACGGCTTCGGCGAGGGGCACCGGCTGGAAGAAGCGTGCGTCGGCGAGTTCGACGGCGGCGACCGCGCGGGGGGCCAGGTCCGCGCCGGCGTCGGTGACGCGCAGTCGCTTGGCGCGGGTGTCGGCCGGGTCGACGTCCCGCTCGATGAGCCCCTTCTGCTCCAGGGTGCGCAGGACCTGTGAGGTCATCTTGACGTCGGTGCCCGCCTGGCGGGCGAGGGTCAGCTGGTTGGGATGCTCGCCCTGGGAGTTGAGCCACCAGGTGCAGGCGAGCAGCACGAACTGAACGTGGGTGAGGCCGAGGGGTGTCAGGACTGCCGCGAGGTCACGCTGCCAGCGCAGTGTGGCGTGCCAGAGCAGCAGACCGGGGCTTTCGCCGGGGCTGAGGGGCATCAGCGCGCAGCCCGTTCGACCAGTGCGGCCATCGTGTCGGGCCAGTCGGCCGTGATGCCCGGACCGATGTGGGCCCCGGCCTCGTCGGCGCCCGCGCCGCTGATCTCCATCCGGTACACCACCCGGACGCGGCCGTGATCGATCCGGTCGATCCGGTGGACGGTCCGCAGCAGCAGATCCCCGAAGCGGGCCTCGTCGACGAACAGTTCGCCTTCGGTGACCTCGGCGATACGGAGCAGTACCGGGTCGTCCCCGGGCGGCGTCATCGTGATGTGGGCGCCCGTCGTGAACGGGCCGTCGATCTCGGTCTTCTCGATCTCCGCGTTCCACGCGCCCCAGTTCTCGACGTCCGCCCAGAGCCGCCAGATCGCCTCGGGGCGCGCGCCGGTCTCGATGCTGTGCTCGTACTTCCACATAGGGGCCGGTCTCCTTCGGTCAAACAATGTGCCCAAAGATTATCTCTGCGCAGACTATCTGTCCAGGATCCTTCCGATCCCGGTCCGATCCCGGTCCGATCCCGGTCCGATCCCGGTCCGATCCCGGTCCGATCCCGGTCTGGTCCCGTTCTGGTCCCGCGCTGAGGCCGGTCGGCCCGCGGTCTGCCGCAGGGCTACCGGGCAGGCGCTGCGTCCCGTATCGCCCGGGCGGTGCTCGTGGGGTCGTATCCGTCGGGGACCCCCGGGACGAGGATGATGTCGCCCTCGATGTGCCGCGAACGCAGCGGCGCGATCTCCTGGTACGCGGCCGAGTCCCACCAGGCCCGCGCGTGGTCGAGTGAGGGGAAACCGATCACCACGACGTGCCCAGGCCAGTGACCCTCCCTCACCTCGTGCTGTGCGCCGTGCACCAGGAAGCGGCCCCCGTACGGCGTCATCGTGCCGATGATGCGCTCCATGTACTCGGCGATCTCCGGGTGCGGTGCGGCTTCCTGCAGGTGCGCTATCGCATAGGCGGTCATGGCGTCCTCCGACTCGTCGACTCCTTGATGCCGACGAGCCTGACACCGCGACACGCTGAGGTCGATGACCTCTCGGGTAAGGGCGCGCACGCCGCCACGCCCGCCTCTGTCACGGGTGAACTCCCCTGCCGTCGTATGCATCGACGGTCCGACGTGTTGAACGGGTCCACATTTCGACGGGGCGCCGTGATGAACAAGTTCATGTGTTGACGGGTCCATGTGTTGACGGGACGACGGCACGACGGGTCGGGGCGACAGGATGACAGGGCGACTGACCCCAGGAATCAACGCGTCGAGGGATCGGAGGGTCGTCACATCGAGGGAAGCAGATGTGTTCGGGAGAGGCAGGTGAATCCGGGGGAGTCGGGGGCCGGCGACGGCCTGGTGTCCCGTCCTCGGCGCTTCCTCCCTGACACGGTGGCCCCTGTCATGCGTATTCATGGACAGCACAGCGGCCAGGCGTGCCGGACGAGGCGAGAGTGCCTGGCGGACGAACAGGAGAGCAGACGCGTATGAATCCCAGTGCTCACATCGAGGCCGTCTACGCGGCAGTCCGCCGGCGCAACCCCGGGGAGAACGAGTTCCACCAGGCTGTGGGCGAGGTGCTGCACACGCTGGCTCCGGCGCTGCAGGCGCATCCGGAGTACGTCGACGCGTTCATCGCCGACCGGCTGTGCGAGCCGGAGCGGCAGCTGATCTTCCGGGTGCCGTGGGTGGACGACACGGGCCGGGTCCAGGTCAACCGTGGATTCCGGGTGGAGTTCAGCAGCGCGCTCGGCCCCTACAAGGGCGGTCTGCGGTTCCACCCGAGCGTCAACCTCGGCATCGTCAAGTTCCTGGGCTTCGAGCAGATCTTCAAGAACGCCCTGACCGGACTGGCGATCGGCGGCGGCAAGGGCGGCTCGGACTTCGACCCCAAGGGCCGCAGCGACGGCGAGATCATGCGCTTCTGCCAGGCGTTCATGACCGAGCTGTACCGGCACCTGGGCGAGCACACGGACGTCCCCGCGGGCGACATCGGGGTCGGCGGGCGCGAGATCGGCTACCTGTTCGGCCAGTACAAGCGGATCACCAACCGCTTCGAGGCGGGGGTGCTGACCGGCAAGGGCGTCTCGTGGGGCGGCTCCCACGCCCGGACCGAGGCCACCGGTTACGGCGCGGTCTACTTCGCGCAGGAAATGCTGGCCACGCGCGGAGACGGCTTCGACGGCCGCAAGGTCGTGGTGTCCGGCTCTGGGAACGTGGCGGTCTACGCGATCGAGAAGGTGCACGCGCTGGGCGGGTCGGTGGTGGCGTGCTCGGACTCCTCCGGATACCTCGTCGACGCGGACGGGATCGACCTGGAGCTGCTGAAGACGGTCAAGGAGGCCCGGCGGGCGCGTCTGTCGGCGTACGCGGAGGCCAGGCCCACGGCACGGTTCTCCGAGCGGGGCTCCGTCTACGACGTGCCCTGCGACGTCGCGCTGCCGTGCGCCACGCAGAACGAGTTGCATGCACCGGACGCGGCGACCCTGGTGAAGAACGGTGTCCGGGCGGTCGCCGAGGGCGCCAACATGCCCTGCACCCCGGAGGCGATCGAAATCTTCCGCGAGGCGGGCATCCTGTTCGGGCCCGGCAAGGCCGCCAACGCGGGCGGTGTCGCCACCTCCGCGCTGGAGATGCAGCAGAACGCCTCCCGTGACGTCTGGACCTTCGAGGAGACGGAGAAGCGGCTGGCCGCGGTGATGCAGGGTGTCCACGCCCAGTGCCGTGCCACCGCGGACGCATACGGAGGCGCCCCCGACGACTACGTCCTGGGAGCCAACGTCGCGGGCTTCCTGCGCGTCGCTCAGGCGATGACCGCTCAGGGCGTCGTGTAACCCGCACCGGTCGGAACGTCAGGGCGCGGACCTCAGGAGCCGTATACGGCGTGCGGCGTGCGGCGTGCGGCGTGGTGCGTGGTGCGTGGTGCGTGGTGCGTGGTGCGTGGTGCGTGCGGCCGGGCCCCCGCATTCCCTGGTGCGGCCCTTCGGAAACGCTCGTTCTGACGGACAGGCCCCGACGGCCGCCGCACGCCGAGGGCCCCCGTCCACGTCACGCCGACGGCCCCCCCCCGTCCACCTGACGCGCGCACCTGACGCGCGCCGATCCGGGAGGAAGGCGGCGGCTCGCACGGCGAACGGCCGACGCCGCACGCCCCCGGTGTTCCGGGAAAGTCTCGCCGGCCTCGGTGGGGTCGGAGGCCGCGGGGGCCGGCGCCTCCCCTGTGGGCGCCGGCCCCCGCCTGGTCGAGGTTCGCCGGGACGGGGCCGGGGGGCGTGGGGCACACCGCGGCACGTGCGGGCAGCCCCCTTCGGGGCGTCTCAGGCCTGCACGAGCACGGTGCACCAGACCTCGTTGTTGTCGCCGATGCCGCAGTCGGCGATCTCCCCGCTCCGGATCTTCGTCCAGACGCCCTTCGCGCGCCAGTGCCAGGTGCCCACCCGCGAGAACCGCTCGTGATAGCCGTGGCCGGCGAAGGTGAAGGCGTCGACGTCGTTGCCGGTGCCGTTGCCGCCGCGGGTGCCGTTGCCGAACGACTCCTGCTTGCACTTGGCGTGCTTGAACTCGCTCCCGGTGCCGCCGCCCCAGTTCCACACGTCGCAGTAGTGCGGACCCTCGCCGAGACTCATCGTGTAGTGCATCGTCTCGCCGGTCCTGTTCTTCACCGCGCCGCACAGGGGGCCCACACACCCGTCCGCCGAGGCGGTCGTCGCCCCCGCGACGACCACTCCGGAGGCCATGAACGCGGTGGCGACGACGGCGACGGCCGTCCGGTTCGCCCAGGGCATCATCTTGCGCATGACAGATCCATTCTCTCGTTGCGTCGGCTCGGCCCATGCCTCGCACGACCACGGCAGGGCGGGTGGCGACCTCGCTCCGCGGAAGCCCGCGCGAGCCGACGTGGGGGCGGAGTGGGGCGTTCCCGGCGGCACACGGCGTCTGCCGCGATCCACCTGACGGCACGTGAGCCGAGGATCTACCGTGAACCTTGCGAAAACCTTGTGGCGGCCGTCAGGCGACGGCCCCGGAACGCAAGACGGAGGGCTGCGGGGAAGCCCGACCTGCCCGGCGGGCGGAGAACCCCGCCGCCGGTCTGCCGTTCCACCGTCCGTCCCACGTGAGGCACGATGAACCTGTACCTGCTCGGACCTTTGGAACTGCGCGTCGCGGGAAGCCCGGTCGACGCCGGGCAGCCGCGTCGACGAGCGGTCCTCGCGGCGCTGGCGGCCGACGCCGGGCGGCCGGTCCCCATGAGCACGTTGGTGGAACGTGTCTGGGACACCGCCGCGCCCGACGGGGCCCGGTCGGTTCTCTATGCGCACATCAGCCGTCTGAGGCGGCTCCTCGACGAAGCAGCGACAACGGCGACAACGGCGACCACGGCGGCCGCGGCGACCACCGGGACCACGGTGGCAGCGACGGACGGCGATCGGGCGCAGGCGTCCCCGGCACCGCTGCGCATCAGCCGCACCGCCGGGGGCTACGTCCTGGAGGCGGACGAGAACGCCGTCGACCTGCTCCGGTTCCGCTCGCTCGTCGGACAGGGGCGCGCGGCGCACCTGTCCGACGCACGCCGGGCCCAAGTACTCCAGGAGGCCCTTCGGTTGTGGCGCGGCGTGCCGCTGGCGGGGATGCCGGGGGCGTGGGCGGAGCGGGCGCGGACGGCCTGGACGCAGGAGCGGGTCGAGGCGGCGCTCGCCTGGGCCCGCGTCCTGCTGCGACAGGAACGGCCTGAGGAAGTGCCCACGGTGCTACGGCCGTTGCTGGCGGAGCACCCGCTGTGCGAGCCGCTGGCCGTGGCGGTGATCCGGAGCCTGGCCGAGACCGGAAGGACGGCCGAGGCACTGGACGCGTACACCGCGATCCGCCGAAGGCTCACATCCGAGCTGGACGTGGCCCCCGGCCGTGAACTGCAGGCTGTGTACGAGGAGATGCTGCGCGGCACCGGACGGGAGGAGCCGCCGGGCGCGGGCTCCGCGCCCGGCGCCGTCCGCGCGGCCGCACCGTCCACCGTGCCGGTTCCCGCCCAACTGCCCATGGCGATCAGTCACTTCAGCGGGCGGGAGGAGCAACTGGCTGAACTGACCAGGCGTCTGGTCGCCACCGACGGTGCCGACAGCGGGGAATCCGGAGCGGCCGTGGTCGTCTCCGCCGTCTCCGGGACCGCGGGCGTCGGCAAGACCGCGCTGGCCGTGCGCTGGGCGCACCGGATGCGCGGGGCCTTCCCCGACGGACAGCTCTACGTCGACCTGCGCGGCTACGATCCGGACGAGCCGGTCTCCGCCGCCCAGGCCCTCGCCGGGTTCCTCACCGCGCTGGGCGTGCCCGGCCAGGAGATACCGCTGCGGCTCACCGACCGGGCGGCGCGCTACCGCACCGCCGTCGACGGACGGCGGCTGCTGGTCCTCCTCGACAACGCCGCCTCCGCCGCGCAGGTGCGCCCGCTGCTGCCCGGGAGCCCGACGTGCAAAGTGGTGATCACGAGCCGGGACTCGCTGTCGTCCCTGGTCTCGGTGCACGGAGCGCACCGCATGGTCCTCGACGTCCTCTCCCCGCAGGAGGCGCTGGCCCTGCTGCGCGCTCTGATCGGGTCGCGCGTCGAGGCCGACCCCGCGGCGGCCGCCGCCCTCGCGGAACAGTGCGGGTGGCTGCCCCTGGCCCTGCGCGTGGCGGCTGAACTGGTGCTGTCACGCCGTCAGGAACCCCTGGCCCGACTGGTGGACGAACTGCGGGACCGCCGGCGGAGGCTGGATCTCCTGGACTCCGGGGACGGGGACCCCCGGGCCGCCGTTCGGGCCGTGTTCTCCTGGTCCTACGACCGTCTCCCGGACCAGGAGGCGCGTCTGTTCCGGCTGCTGGGCCTGCACCCGGGGCCCGAAGCGGACGTGCACTCCGCCGCCGCCCTGGCCGGCGAGAGCGTGGAGCGGACGCGACGCTCCCTGGACGTGCTCTCCCGTGCGCACCTGGTGCACCGGAGCGGGCCCGGCCGCCACGGCATGCACGATCTGCTGCGCGCCTACGCCGCGGAACTCGCGAGCCGGCACGACGGGGCGGCGGAGCGCGACGCCGCCATGACCCGTCTGCTGGACCACTGTCTCGCGGCGTCGGCCGCGGCCATGGACGTGCTGTACCCCGCCGAACGGCATCTGCGCCCCGCCGTCGAGGAGCCCGGCACGGGTCTGCCGCCGCTGCGCACGGCCGACGAGTGCCGCGCATGGCTGAGCGCCGCGCAGCCCACCCTGGTGGCCCTGTGCTCCAGGACCGAGGAGCCCGGACCGTCCCGGCACACCGTACGGATCGCCACCACGCTCCACCGCCACTATGAGCGCACGGGACACTTCGCCGACGCGCTGACCGTGCACACGCACGCCGTGCGGGCCGCCCGCGCGGTGGGAGACATCCGCGGCGAGGTCGACGTCCTGGCCTGTCTCGGCGCGGTCCACCGGCGGCTCGGCGACTACGAGAGCGCCCGGCGGCAGCACGCGGACGCGCTGGAGCTGTGCCGTCGGATCGACTACCGCGCCGGCGAGGCCCGGCATCTCACCAACGTTGGCGTGCTGCACGAGCTGCAGGGCGGCTACCGGGAGGCCGCCGAACACCACGAGCGGGCCGTCGAGCTGTTTCGCGCGGCCGGGGACGACCACGGCGAAGCCGACGTGCTCAACAACCTCGGCATCGTCCAGGAACTGCTGGAGGACTACCGGGCCTCGATCGAGCGGTACCAGCAGGCGTTGGCGCTGTACCGGCGGACGGGTCACACCTTCGGGGAGGCCAGCGCCCTCGGGAACACGGGGATCGTCCTGGCGCGGCTGGGCGACCACGCCGCCGCGGCCGGGCGTTTCGAGCAGGCGCTCGCCCTGTTCCGGCGGCTCGGGCACACCGGGGGAGAGGCCCACGCGCTGTCCAACCTGGGGGACGCCCTGTGCCGTCAGGGCAGACACGAGGAGGCTGCGGAACATCAGCGGCAGGCTCTGGCCCACTTCCGGCGGACCGGGGAACCGTACGGCGAGACGGGCGCCCTCAACGGCCTGGGCGAGGCATTCCACGGCGCCGGACGGCACGCCGAGGCGCTGGAGGCTCATGCGTCGGCGCTGGAACTGGCCCGCAGCATCGGGGAGCAGGAGGAACAGGCCCGCGCCCACATCGGCTCGGCCCACGTCCGGCAGGCCCGGGGGGAGCGGACGGACGCCGTCGATCACCTTCGCCTGGCGCTGTCCCTGTACACCGCGCTGGGCTCTCCCCGCGCGGAGGAGACGCGCAAGACGCTCCTGACCGTGACGGCCGGGTAGTGCGGTGTCCGCCGATGTCCGACGACGGCCCCGACGGCAGCCCCCGGCCCAGGGGACGAGCACGAGCACGACAGGGCCTCGCCGTCGGACGTCGGGGAGCGACCGAAGGACGAGCGGCAGCGTGGCGAACGGCGCCGCCCGCTCCGGACGTCACAGCGTCGAGGTCGTCTGCTCCCCGGAGGAACTGCCCGCGAGCCACTCGTCCCAGCCCAGGTTGAAGGCGGCGTAACCGTTGTCGGCCGAGGCCTTGGCCCGGGGCGAGCCGGTGATGGTGACGGGGTCGCCCTGCTTGACCTGGTCGTAGAACCACTTGGCGTCCGAGATGGACAGGTGGACGCAGCCGTGCGAGCCGCGCGCGCTGCCGCTCCCCGGGTTGGGGTCGCCGGTCGAGTAGTGCACGTAGGTGCCGGACTGGGTCAGATGGACGTCCCAGGGCAGCGTCAGGTCGTAGAAGTTGGGGCTGCCCTTGTCGCAGCTGATACCGACGCTGCAGGAGGTCATGTGGACCTCCTTCTCCTTGTCGATGACGGCCATCGTGCCGTTCCACGTCGGGTACTCGGCGCTGCCCGCGTTGATCGACAGGGTGCGCACGGTGTTCCCGTTGCGGGTCACCTTCATGGTGTGGCCGGTCACCGAGACATCGGCGCGCACGTCCTCACCGACCTTGAAGGTGTGGGTGTACGTGCGTACGCCGAAGCGCCCGTTGCCGTTGCTGACGCCGTTCATCTCGGCGTCGACCTTCACCGTGGTGCCGGAGGGCCAGTAGTTCTTGGGACGCCAGTCGGCGCGCCTGTCGCCGAACCAGTGCCAGGCGCCGGCCACCGGTTGCGAGGTGCTCACCTTCATGTGCTTCTCGACCGTGGCCCGAGCCTTGGACGCCACGGGGTCGGTGAAGATCACCGAGATCGGCATGGCCACGCCGACCGTGGTTCCCGTCTGCGGCGTGATCGTCTCCAGCAGCATCGGCGGACCGGCGGGCTTGGAGGGCGACGGCGAGGAACTCGTACGGGCTGCGCCCGTCGCCTTCGCGTCGCTGCCGCCCGCTTTGTCGCTGCTGCCCCCGGACCCGCCGCAGGCCGTCGCGCCCACCAGCATCACACCCGTGACGAGTGCGATCCCTATGCCGCCCTTGCGCCGTCCCACGACCGGTCCCCGCTCTTTCGCACTTCGGCCCTGGCGGGCCCGACCTGCTGTGAGACGGCGAACGAGCGGGGCGCAGTTGCGCAGGCCGCGTAAAGGGTGTCCCAAGACTCGGTCCATTCAGACCAGGTCCCGGCCGGGCCGTGGCGGCCGGGGCGCTCTTTTCCCGCATCGGCTGTGCGGCCGGCCCACCGTCAGCCGAGTCGCGGGTGTTTCCCCGGGTCGGCGATCCGAGGACTACGGGCTTTCTCGCAGGGCTCGTCGGTCTTCCGCCGTCGATCGGGGCGTTCGTGCGGGCATGGAGGCGGGACGAGGGGGTAGTCGCGGGGCTGTGCCGGACGCGTGCGGCCGGCCACGACGGGGCTTCGACGGCGGGAGGGGTATGTCATGACGCTGATGAGCACGGAGGCGACGGGCACGCAGGTGCACGAGTTGCCGGAGATAGCCGACCCCTCCCGGGTGGCGCCCAAGGACGCCCGCGCGCTGTCGAGGCTGTTCTTCGACCAGTTGGCGGTACTGGAGGAGGGCACTCCGGAGTACAGCTACGCACGGAACACGCTGATCGAGATGAACATGTCCCTGGTCCGCTTCGCGGCCGGCCGGTTCCGCGGCCGCGGTCCGGAGGAGATGGAGGACATCGTCCAGGTCGGCATGATCGGCCTGATCAAGGCGATCGACCGGTTCGACCTGTCCCGGGAGGCGGAGTTCACCTCCTTCGCGATCCCCTACATCGTGGGTGAGATCAAGCGCTTCTTCCGCGACACCACCTGGGCCGTGCACGTCCCCCGCCGCCTGCAGGAAGCCCGCGTCCATCTGGCGCGCGCCACGGAGGAACTGCGCAGCCGCCTCGGACGTACCCCGACGGTCAGGGAACTGTCGGAGCTGATGAGTCTTCCCGAGGAAGAGGTGCGCGAGGCCCGTCTCGCCGCGAACGGCTACAACTCCTCCTCCCTGGACGCCACGATAAGCGGCAGCGAGGAGGGCGAATCGGCACTGCAGGACTTCATCGGTTCCGAGGACGCCGCACTGGGGCTGGTGGAAGATTTCCACGCCTTGGCCCCCCTGCTCTGCGAACTCGACGACAGGGACCGGCAGATCATCCACATGCGGTTCGTGGAGGAACTCACCCAGGCCCAGATCGGCGAACGTCTGGGCGTCTCGCAGATGCATGTCTCGCGGCTGCTGTCGCGCACGCTCACCCGGCTGCGGGAAGGCCTGCTCACCCAGAACTGAGACGACCCGCCCCACGGCGAAGGCGGCCCGCCGGAATGCAGCTGCTGTTTTCGGCATCCTGCGGGAAAAGAGCAGGCGCGTGACAGTGAATAACGGGGAAGGCGCCGGGAAGACGGAAGAAAAGGAGGTCGATAAGTATGGTTCCCCTGCTTCTCGTGCTGCTTCTCGCCGTCATTCTTTTCGGCATCGGTTTCGCCGTCAAGGTCCTGTGGTGGGTGGCCCTCGTCGTTCTGGTGCTGTGGCTGCTCGGCTTCGTCATGCGTTCCACCACCACGGGCGGCGGCCGCGGCCGCTGGTATCGATGGTGACCTGAACTCCGTACCCTCACCCTCACCCTCAGCCACGAAGGGGACCGGCCCGCATCGGGCCGGTCCCCACGCGCGCGTGCGGGCCGCCGGAGGGCCTCCGTAGCGCCGCAGGAGGGACTCATCTGCGCACCGTGTGCAGGACGGGGGCGCGCCGGGGTGGTGAGGCGCGGCTGCGGGGGAGCGGTGAGCGGGGTCCGAGAGGGTGAACGGATGGACATCGATCGCAGGAACAACGTCACCGTCACCGGCAACCCGCACGGGCGGACGGTGGTGCTGGCGCACGGGTTCGGCTGCGACCAGAACATGGCGGCTGACCGTACCGGCCCTGACCGGTGACTACCGGGTGGTGATGTTCGACTACGTGGGTTCGGGCCGCTCGGATCCGTCGGCCTTCTCGGAAGACCGCTACTCCTCCCTCGACGGCTATGCCCGCGACGCGGTGGAGGTGTGCGAAGCGCTGGACCTGCACGACGCGGTGTTCGTGGGGCACTCGGTCAGCGCGATGATCGGGGTCCTGGCCGCCGGCCTGGCCCCGCGGCGTATCGGGGCGCTGGTGATGGTCGCCCCGTCCCCCCGCCACATCGACGACGAGGGGTACCGGGGCGGGTTCGGCGCCGAGGACATCGACGAGCTGCTGGCGTCCCTGGAATCCAACTACCTGGGCTGGTCGGCGGCCATGGCGCCGGTGATCATGGGGAACGCGGACCGGCCCGGGCTCGGCGAGGAGCTGGCCGCCGCCTTCTGCGCCACCGACCCCGACATGGCACGTGTCTTCGCCCGGACCACGTTCCTCTCCGACACCAGGGACGAACTGAAAAACGTCCAGGTGCCGACCCTGGTGCTCGAATGCACCCAGGACGTCATCGCCCCCCCCGCGAGGTCGGCGCCTTCGTCCATCGGGCCGGGAGCGACGCGGCCGCCCGGCCCTGACAGGTCACGACCCGACTCCTCGGAGAGCGGCGGCGCGTCGGGAGCGCCCACGGTGTGGGGCGCGGGCGCCCGGGTAGACGGAGGAGCAGAACAGACCGAAGCGCCGAAGAGCGGTGAACGCGACGAAAGAGTCATTTATGGTCACCCCGCTGAGGAAGCAGACGGCAGACGGACAGAGCGGGGACGACGGCGCCCCGCTCCGCTACGGCGCGATATGGGAGGACGGCGCCGCGCGCGCCGCGGACGCCCGGCAGGCCCTGCGGGCTTTCCTCGGCCACGCCCGGCGCATAGGCCGCGCCGTGGTGCCGAGCACCTTCGCCGTCGACGCCGAACTCGCCACGAGCGAAATGGTCACCAACGCCATCCTGCACGCCCCGGGCCCCTGCGGAATGACCCTGGAGCTGACCGACGACGAATTGACGATCACGGTCTGGGACAGTTCCACCGAGAAACCGGCGCCGAAGAGAGTCGACCCGCGCCGCGTCGGCGGCCATGGAATGCACCTGGTGCACACCGTCAGCGACAAAGTCGTCGTCGCCCTTCGCGCCACGGGGAAGCTGGTCAGCGCCCATCTGTCCCTGACCCCGAGCCGGAACGGCGCCCCTCTCGGCGGACCTGCCTTCCCTGCCTTCTTCCCGGGCTGAACCCGAGGCCCGCCGGAGCCCCGTCCTCGCGGACGGCAGACCCTCCAACGGCGTGAGGCGTGAGGCGTGAGGCGTGAGGCGTGAGGCGCGTGGCGTCAGGGGGGCAGGGGTCAGGCGTTCAGGGCCTCCTCCACGGTGCGATGGCAGGGAATGATCTCGTCGATGCCCACGAGCTGCAGCAGACGCACGACGGACTCCTGGGCGCCGGCGATGCGCAGCCACCCCTGTGCGCCGCTCACCCGCCGGTGGGTCGTGACGAACACGTTGATGCCGCTGGAGTCCATGAAGGTCACGCCGCTGAGGTCCGCCACGATGCGCGGGGGCGGCGCACCGTCGTCGGACAGCAGCGCCTGGTTCAGTAGATCCTTGACGTCGTGGTCGATCTCCCCCTCCACGGTCACCACGAGGACGCCGTCGACCACTCGGGGCTGGACGGAAAGATGATTCGGCCGGTCTTCCCTGGGGATGTCGTTCACGTCTCCTCGGCTGCGCCTGGGCCTGCCCGCTCAGGGCGTGCTCGCACGATTCTGCCCCACCGGTGCGGCGGCATGCACCCGGACGGGCCGCCCCGCCCGCCGTGAGCCGAAGAGCTTCGGGCGTGGCCTCGGCGTGGCCGCACGATCGTCCGGCTACCACGGATCTGGCGGGGTATCCGGGACACATGCACCGCACGGTGTCGCACCACAGGGCTGGGGGAACGGTTGAGCACGGAGGGTGAGAACATCCCCGTCATGGACGAAGCGGACGGTCGCACGGTTCGGTGGGCGGCGGCACTGCGCCGGACGCCGGTGACCATCTGGAACGACGACGTCACGGACTGGGCGGCCGCGCTGACCTACTACGCGGTCCTCGCCCTGTTCCCCTTGCTGCTGGTCATCCTCTCGATCCTGGGCCTGACCATGCCCAGGGCCAGACCCGAGGTCATCGACCGCATGGCACAGGCCGCCCCGGCCGAATCCCGCGCTCTGCTGCGCAGCACCCTGCGGCAGATGTCCGAACAGTCGTCGACGGCGTGGACGCTGATCTTCGTCGGAGGGACGGGAGCCCTGTGGTCGTCATGCAGCTATCTGGCCGTCTTCCGCCGGGCGTTGTACGCCATGCACCGGACCAGCGCCGACCGGCCGGTCTGGCGCACGGCCCCGCGCATCGTGTTCACGGCCCTGGGCCTGAGCTCGCTGCTGCTCACGTCCACCCTCGCGCTGCTGCTCAGCGGCGGCCTGGCCCGGCGTCTGGGCCGCGTTCTGGACCTGGGCACCGCGCCGCAGGACACCTGGGACGCCTTGCGGTGGCCGGTCGTGGCCGTGGTCGCCGTCGCCCTGGTGCTCGTCCTGTACCGGTCAGGACCGGCACGCTCCCGCCCCGTGAGGAGGATGGCACCCGGCGGGACACTCGCCGTCGGGCTCCTGCTGACGGTCTCGTTCGCGTTTGCCCTCTACACCTCCCACGTCAGCACCTATGACCGTCTGTACGGTTCACTGGCGGGCGTCGTGGTCTTCCTGGTCTGGCTGTGGCTGTCCAACCTGTCCCTGCTGGTCGGCGCCCAGTTCAACGCGGAGCTGACCAAGCCCGTCGACGAGGGACGACCCCCGAAGTGACGAGGGACGACCCCCGAAGCGACGTCCCGGGGCGGGAGACGGCTGTGGGCCCCGGGAAATTCCCGGGGCCCACAGGACGGCCGTCGTGCGCTGGGTCACCAGCGGTACCAGCGGCCCCTGCGGCCGCCGGCGCCCGCACTGCGCATGACGAAGCCGAGCAGCCAGACGACCAGCACGATGACGGCGATCCACCACAGTGCCTTCAGCGCGAAGCCCGCGCCGAAGAGGATCAGGGCCAGAAGCAGAACGAGAAGCAGGGGAACCATAGTTATCGACCTCCGTCGCTCCTCGTGCCCGGCGCATCGAAGAACATACGGTCGAATCAGCTGGTTTCTTCACTGTTCCCGCGGGAACCGGACCCGATTCCGTCACCTTCACCGACGACGCATCGGACAGCGCCGGTGAACCCGGCCGGCCCGCGAATTCCTGCGTGTCGCCGATGCGCCGGGCCGGAACGATGCCGCCGGTGGCGCCGCGAACTCGTGGTGGATCTCCGTTCGGCTCAACGCCCACCCGACCGGACCGGTACTCTCTTGTATCGCGGGAACGGGTGGGAAAGCCGGAAGGGGACCAGGTGAGAGCGGCGCGGACGTTGGCCACGTTCGACGACGTCGAGCTCGGTGACCACGTCTGCTGGCACCCCGACTCGGCCGACGCGTTCCCCGCCGATGTGCTCGCCTATGTGGCTGACGGCGCTCTGTACGGCGACAAGATCGTGGTCGTGGGGTCCACCGGCGCCGTCTCCGGCCTTCCTCGCGACGCGGTGCCCTCCGCCTCGGTGATCCTCGACTCCCCACGTATCGCGGACCCCGACTCCGTCCTCGCCGCGGTGCGCAGGGAAGCGCGGACCGCGGCCCGGGAGGGCTACCGGTCGGTGCGCGTGCTGACCGAGCGGGCGCCCGCCGCAGCGCCCGGCGGGGCCGAGGAACTGCTGGCCCAGGAGCTGAAGCTCGACGAGTTCGCTTCGGAGAGCAATGCCATCGTGGTGTGCGCGTTCCGGCCGTCGCAGTGGGACAGGCCTACGCTGGAACATGTGACAGGTGTGCACCCGCACGAGATGGGCATACGCGCTGAGCGTCCGGCCTTCCGGATGTACAGCACGGGTGCCGACGTCTGGAGCGTGGACGGAGTGATCGACTCGGAGTGCGCGGACGCGTTCAACACCGCGGTGCGCGCGGCGGTGCGCTTCGCGCCCAAGGTGAGTCTGCGCTTCGACACCCTGGAGATGATCGACGCCGCCGGCATGCGCGCACTCGTCGACGCAGCCCGTCATCTGCCGGACCGTCGCATCGTCGTGGAAGGCGCCAACGACATCGTGCGCCTGTGCTGGGAGCTCGCGGGCTATGTGACCGACGGCATGCCGGTGGTGATGGCGGCATGACCACGATCCCGCCCGCGCACCCGTCCGACGACGCGGCCACGTCCGCGTTCCGGCACGAGCTCTACCCCTATCGCGGGGACGAGCAGTACCTGTCCGGGACACTGGGGTACATCCACGAGGCGCTGGAGGGCGGCGAAGCCGTGGTCGTCGCCGTCCCCGAGGGCAGGGCGTCGCTCCTGCGCGGCGAACTCGGCGACGAGCCCGCCGTCACCTTCGTCGACACCACCACGCTCGGACCCAACCCCGGCCGGCTCGTCGGTGCCTGGGTTGCCTGGATGAAGGAGCGAGGGGCGCAGGACAGGCCGGTGCGCGGCATCGGGGAGACGGCCTGGCGCGAGGCCCGCAGCGCCGCGCACCTCTCCGAGCTGCGATATCACGAGTGGCTGTTGAACCGCGCCTTCGCCCGCAGCTCCGCCTGGTCCATGCTGTGCCCCTACGACGACGCCGACGACGACCGGAGCGCCCTGCAGTCCCTGTCCCGATGTCACCCGTTGATCCGTCAGGACGGCCACTACGTGCGCAACGAGGGATTCCTCACCGCCGAGGAGTACCCCTTCGACGCCCTGAACCCTCCGTGCGATCCGTTCCAGGAACTGAGCTACGCCCACGGTGACCTGGCCGCGGTGCGCTCCAAGGTCGCCCGGTGCGCGGCGGACGCGGGTGTTTCTGAGGACCAGCAGCGAAAACTGGCCGTCGCCGTCACGGAGATCGCCACGAACAGCATCCGGCACGGCGGAGGCCACGGCACCCTGCGCACCTGGACCCAGGACTCGACGTTCCTGTGCGAGTTCCGCGACGCCGGTTACATCGCGGACGTGATGGCCGGCCGCAGCCGTCCCACCGTCGACCAGATCGGCGGCCGTGGTCTGTGGCTCGCCCACCAGCTCTGCGACCTCGTCGAGATCCGCTCCACCCGCGACCGGGGCACCACCATCCGCCTGCACGTCGACGTCGCCCACTGAGCCGAGCCGACGCCTTCGGGACGGACCCGCCGCGGCGGCGCGTCCGGCCCTTGCGGCCTGGCCGGACCTGGCCGGTCCTGAGCTGGTGCGCGTGGCGCGGCGACCCGCACGGACCCGGCAGCGGGCGTCGGCCTCGCGGGCGGACCATGCCGTGGGTGGACGGCGTCACAGGTCACGTCATCGGCGCCGCAGGTCGCGCAGTACCTCCCGGGCGGCGCGGGCGCCCGAGGCCATGGCTCCCTGGACCGAGCCCGTGGCCCGGTGGTCCCCGCACACGTACCGGCCCGGCGTCACCCGCGTCGTGCGCGTGAGTTCCTGGGGCGCCGCCATCGCGGGCAGCGCCTCGGGGACCGTGCGGACGGCCAGCAGATCCCAGCGGGCGGCGTCGGTCTCGTAGACCTCGCTCAGCACCCCGCGCAGACCGTGCTCGCGGCCCTCCGCGTCGGCCCCCGGCACCGAGGTGGCGACGAGGGCCCGGCCGGGCGGCGCGTAGGAGGCTGCGACCTCGCTCAGCACACACGTGTTGAGGAAGCGCCGCCGGGTGTCGACCAGCAAGGTGGGCTCACGCAGGGGAGACTCTGCGGGAGCGTGGTAGTAGGTCGTCACCGTGCGGTAGACGGGCACGGTCACCTGCGGCAGCAGGGTGACGGCCGGTCCGGGGCCGGCGGCCACCACCACGGCGCGCGCCGGGACGATCTCGCGGGCGGCGGTCTCGACACCGTCGTCGGTCAGCCTCTCCACCGGAGTCCCCAGCCGCACGACGCCCTCCGGCAGCGCGGCCGCCAGGGCGCGCGGCACGGCTCCGATGCCGTCCGCGGGCAGGCACAGGGCGCCGCGCAGCATACTGCGCCACACCAGGTGGAATACCCGGGCGGACGTCTCCAGCCGGTCCTCCAGGAACACTCCGGACAGGAAGGGACGGAAGAAGCGCTCGACGAAGGCGTCGCTGAACCCGGCCCGGTCGAGCGCCGCCCTCGTGCTGAGATCGGAGCGCCGTTTGATCCGGCGTGGCGGAAGCAGCGCGTCCGAGAGCGCGAGAGCGCCGAGGGCCGCCAGATCGCGCGGTCCCGCCACCCGACCCGAGAGGAGGCCGACGAGCGCGGACGGGTGGGAGCCGGGGGCGGTCAGACGCCGCCTGCCGGCCTCGGTGTGGACGAGGACGCCCCGGGTGAACGGGCGCAGGTCCGGCCCGGGCAGCTCCAGACGGCGTCTTACCTGCGGATACGACGTGTTGAAGACCTGGAAGCCCCGGTCGATCACGAAGCCGTCCACCCGGTCGGAGCGCATCCGGCCGCCGACCCCGTCCGACGCCTCCAGAACCTGTACCGCGAGGCCGGCCGCGAGGAGGTCCTGCGCACAGGCGAGACCGGCGACGCCTGCTCCGATCACCACGACGTCGGGGGAACACCGCTCTGCGCTCACGTCGATTCCTTCCGTCGCCGCGCCCGCCCTCGTGTACGGGGGGCGTGCTCCGCCGTGCGGCGGAGCTCCGTCGACCTCTCTTCGCCGCCGGCCACGGGCACGGATGCACCGCGGCGCGTACGCGGAAGGACGCCGGTCCGGTGGCGGCCGGTCCGGGCGGCCCGCGCAACGGCACGGAGCCCGGCGGTGGGCGCGCGGCGGTGGGCGCGCGGCGGGTCAACCGGGGAAGCGTCCCGTCGAGCGCAGCTGCCAGCGCCGCTCCGCGTAGGCCAGGTCGTCGCGCCACAGCCGTCCGGCGGCGGCCCGCACGAGGGGGCGCAGCAGCGGCGACATCCTGCGCGCCACAGCGAAGCCGGGACGGTCCGATGCCGCGACGACCGCCTCCACCACCGCCGTGCGGGGCCTGCCCCGGTCGTCGGCGCCGAGGGGGGTCGCGTGGGTCTCGACCACCGAGCTGCGGCCTTCGCCCTCCGTGATGTGCATGACGACCGTGCGCGGATCGGGCGCGGTGAACACGGCGCGGACCGGCACGACCAGGCGTCCGGTGAGTCTGAAGGAGACGTCGACGACGAAACCGTCCTCCTGCTCCTCCTGCTCCTCCTGGGCCTCGCCGTCCGTTCTCGCTTCCGCGCCCTTCCCGCTCTCCGCCGCCGCCCGGGCCTTCCCCGTCGTCGCGGGGGCGTCGACGACGGTCAGGTCGACGAAGGAGTACGGGTGGAACCAGGCGCCGTGCCAGGGGTCCAGCCGGTTGGCCACGACGTCCTCCGGCTCGCACGCGCCGACGCCCACGTAGACGGCCGTCACCGCGCGGGACAGCGCGGGCCTGGCCGGCAGCACCGGCGCGTCCAGGGGCGGCTCGCCGCCCACGTCGTCCAGGCGCACCCACACCAGTACGCCGTCGTCGTACGCGGGCAGGGGCTCCCAGCCCGCGAACGGGGCGCCCCGCAGGGCGAGCCCGTGCCAGTGGCAGACGAGTGTGCCGCACCTGACCGGACTCTCGCGCAGCGGTGCGCCCAGGTGCGGACAGACGCCCGGTCCGGCGACGAGGCGGCCCGCGGCGTCGCGCCAGACGACGACCTCCTGCCCGGCGACCGTCCGGGCGAGGGGCCGGTCGTCGCGGACGTCCCGCGTCGCGCCCACGACGAACCAGTTGCCCGAGGGGCGTGCCTGAGCGCGTTTCAGCGCCTGGGCGATGGCCGCCGGGCGGGCCTCGCGCCACGTCGGACGCTGTCGGTCCCAGGCGACGGGGTTCGCGCGCAGCGACAGGGGGAGGCGTCCGCGGCGGACGGGTCGACGGGGGTTCACGTGACCTCCTCGTGCAGGGGTTGCGGGGCGGCGGTCCGGGGCGCCACCTGCGTGCCCACGCGCCGTCCGGGCGTGACGGACCCGGTGGTGGGCGCGGTGGAGACCGCCGTCCTGCGGGTCGTGCGCGCCCGCGTCCGGGCCGCCGCCAGGCGCATCAGCCCGTCGGCGGCCACCGCGGCCCGCCGTCGGCGGGGCACCACGGCACGCCGGTGCAGGACGGCGTAGCCGTCGGCGGCCACCGCGTCGAGGATGCCGCCGTAGAGCACCGACGCGGTGCGGATACAGGGACGTGACACGGGTTCGAGCATCGCGATGCCGGGCGCCGCCTCGCGGTAGACGCCACGGGTGAGGTCCTCGAAGGCCCTGAAGGCCGCGGTGATGCGCGCATCACCGCGGCCGGTGCCGCGGCTCCAGAGCAGCAGCTCGCGGTCGACGCCGTGCGCGGACAGCAGGTCGGCGGGCAGATAGACGCGGCCGCGGTCGAGGTCCTCGCCCACGTCGCGCAGGAAGTTGGTCAGCTGGAAGGCGACGCCGAGGGCCGCCGCGTGCGGGGCCGCCTCCTCGCGCGGGACCACGGAGCCCAGGACGGGCAGCATCTGCAGCCCGATCACCGCCGCGGAACCGTGCATGTACGCGCGCAGGTCGTCGTAGGTCGCGTAGTCGGTGACCTCCAGGTCGCTTCGCATGGACGCCATGAAGTCGCCGAAGTGGTCGTGGTCGATGGCGTGGCGCCGGGCCGTGTCGGCGAGCGCGAGGACCACCGGCTCGGTGCTGTTCCCGTCCCGCAGCCCCCGCTGGAGGCGCTCGTGGAGGCGGGCGAGGTCGGCCGCGCGGCGATGGGCGGGGACGCCGGCGTCCAGGGAGTCGACGATGTCGTCGGCCCAGCGCGCGAAGCCGTACAGGGCGTGGACCGCCGGCCGCCGCTCCACGGGCAGCAGCCGGGTGGCGAGGAAGTACGTCTTGCCGTGCCGGGCGTTGAGCTGTCGGCACCGCGTGTAGGCGTCGCGCAGCGCCGGCTCGGTGATGCCCGCGGCGTCGAGTTCACGGACCGTCATGAACGTGCTCCTTTCGGCGCGGTCGGCGCGGTCGGCGTCGGGCGCGCGCGCCGGGGGACGGCGGCCGTGTGCCGCCCGGTGATGCGGGCCGCGGCGAGCTTGCCGGACAGCAGGACGGTGGGGACGCCGACGCCCGGTGTGGTGCCGCACCCGGCGAGTACGGCGTTGTCGAGGTCGCGGACCAGGTTGCGGGGCCGGAACGGGCCGGTCTGGGCGAAGGTGTGGGCGGCCGAGAAGGGGGTGCCGGCCGCGTGTCCCTGGGCCGTCCAGTCGGCGGGGGTGACCAGGACCTCTTCCTCGACGGCCTCCGCGATGCCCTCGAAGCCGCGCCGGTCGAGCTCCCGCAGGACGCTGTCGCGGTAGCGCGGGCCGAGATCGCCCCAGGCGGCCGCGTCCGGCCCGATGTCGGTGTTCGGGCAGGGGGCGAGGACGTAGTGGAGGTGGTGACCGGGCGGCGCGAGCGTCGGGTCGGTGGCGGTGGGACGGGTGATGAGCAGCGACGGGTCGCTCATCAGGCGGCCCTCGCGGGTGAGTTCGTCGAAGGTGCGGCGCCACGCGTGGCCGAAGGACAGCGTGTGGTGGCCGAGGCCCGGCCATGTGCGGTCGGTGCCGACGTGCAGGACGACGGCCGACGGAGCGTGCCGGATGCGCAGCGGGCGGCGCGGGGTGCGACCGAGCAGGCCGTAGGAGACCGGCAGGTCCGGAGTCAGGACCACGGCGTCGCACGGGATGCGGTCCTGGTCGGTGACGACGGCGGTGACACGGCCGGCGGAACGTTCCAGCCGCGTGACGGACTGCCCGAAGCGCAGGTCGGCGCCCGCCCGCGCGGCGGCGTCCGCCATGGCCTGCGGCAGGGCGTGCATTCCGCCGCGCGGGAAGTACACGCCGGCGACGGTGTCCATGTAGGCGATCACGGCGTACGCGGCGAGGGCCCGCGCCGGGGCGACTCCGGCGTAGAGCGCCTGGAAGGAGAAGACGCGGCGCAGCCGTTCGTCGCGCAGGTGACGGCCGATCCCCGCGTCCAGCCGTCCGAATCCGCCGAGCGCGGCGAGCCGTGCCAGGTCCGGAGTGAGCAGTTGCAGGGGCGAGTCGAAGTTGGCGTCGATGAAGCGGCGCATCTGGGCGCGGTACAGGCGCTCCAGCCATCGGCGCAGCCGCCGGTAGCCCGCCGCCTCCTCGGCGCCCGCGAAGCGCTCGACCTCCGCCTCCATCGCCGCCGCGTCGGTTTGCACGTCGAGGCTGCTGCCGTCCGCGAACCGGGCCTGGTAGGCGGGGTGCAGCGGGACGAGGTCGACGCGGTCGCGCAGGCTCTCGCCGACCGCGGCGAACGCCTCGTCGGCGAGGTCCGGCATGGTCAGCACGGTGGGTCCGGTGTCGATGCGGTAGCCGCCGCGCTCCAGTCGTCCGGCCCGGCCCCCGGGCAGCGCGTCACGCTCCACGAGGGTGACCCGGCGGCCCGCGCCGAGCAGGTGCAGTGCGGCCGCGAGACCGGAGAGGCCGGCGCCGACCACGACCACGTGATCCGTGCGCCCGGAGACGGTCCGGGTCATCGGACGCCCCCCTCGGCGCCGACGGCCAGCAGTGCGGAGACGGGCATGCCGTGGTCCGCTGCGCAGGGGCCGGGGGAGGGGACGGGGGCCGTGCCGGCCGCCGCGTGCAGCAGTTCCCGCAGGCGGCCGCGGCCCGGCGGCTCCAGCGCGGCGGAGTCCAGATGGCGCATCCCCTGGGCGACCAGCCGGCCGATCTTCGCCTCGACGACGTCACGCGCGCCGGTGGCCACCAGCACGTCACGGACTTCGGCGAGACCGCTGTCGGAAAGATCGGCGCGGCCGAGCGACCGCCGGAGCACGGCCAGTGCGCGCCGGTCTCCCGTGGCCTCCGCCCGGGCCCGGGCCACCGCCGCCAGATAGGTGGGCTTGCCCGCCCGGATGTCGCCGCCCTTGGGCTTGCCGGTGAGCGTGGGGTCGCCGAACACGTCGGTGAGGTCGTCGCGCAGCTGGAAGGCGATGCCGACGCAGCGGCCGGCCGAGCACAGGGCGGCGGTGCGCGCGATGTCCGCGCCCGCCAGGGCGGCTCCGAGTGCCAGCGGACGCTCCACCGAGTACAGCGCGCTCTTGAGACAGGCGGCGCGCACGGCGCGGGCCAGGGAGACCGAGGACGTGATCTGGCCCTGGAGGTCCAGGTACTGACCCGCCACCATCTCGGTGCGCATCGTGCTCCACAGGTCGCGCACCCTGCGGGCGGTGTCCGGCTCCACCTCGACGGCCGCGACCATGTCGTCCGCCCAGGCCAGCGCGAGGTCGCCGGCGAGGATCGCCGCGGCTTCGCCGAACCGCCGGCCGGCCTCGGGCGACACGGCGCCGGCGTACTGGGCGGCGACGTCGGCGTGCAGGACGGGCCGGCCGCGACGCAGCCGGGAGCCGTCCATGACGTCGTCGTGGACGAGGGCGCAGGTCTGGATCAGTTCGAGGGCGGCGCCGACCCGCAGCGCGGCCTCCGCCTCGACGAGGCCGCCGCCGCAGGCCCGCAGCGCCCACCACACGAACTGCGAGCGCATGCGCTTGCCCCCCTCCAGGGTGAAGGCGGCGACGCGTTCGGCGAGGTCGTGTCCGAACACCGGGTCGAGGGCGGCGGCGCGCTCGACCCGATCGCTCAGAAGGTCGTCCAGAAGGCGGCCCACGGCGGCGGACACGTCACCGTCGACCTCCTCCAGGGCGGCGCCGTCCAGCCGCAGCCGCGGGGCCGGGGGCGCCTGTGCGGGCGCGCCCGGGGCGGGGAGACCGTCTCCGAGCAGGGGGGACCCGCCCGCGGGCCGCACGGTGTGAGGGTCGGGTGCTTTCTTGGCCACAGGAAGATCCTTCGCCTCGGTGGGGCGCATCCCTGTTCCTCTCGCGCGGTCGCCTGGGTGTCTGACGTGATGCATTCCGCGCCAGGGGTCTCCACGGATGCGCCATTCGGGGAGAACGTGCGGTCGATCCGGGCGGCGGAGGCGACGAATGCCGGCTGAACGCGACAGGCGTGACCGAGAAACGACGCAAGGTCGATGCAAGTTGTCGTACTGCTGCTGCGCTTCGCATGGTGGGGGAGTGGCGGTCGCCGTCGGCGACCGTGATCACGGCATGCGGGGCCGTCTTCGGGGGACCCGCCCCGCCCGCCCCGAGAGACGGCACGGTCGCCGCCCGCACGAGGAGCAGCAGCATGACTGCACGCCAAGTCACCGAGCAGACCGTCGACAGCGCCCCGCTGTGGGCTCCGACGGAGGACTCCCTGGCCGACGAGGAACTCGCCGCCGGGTTCGCGGCGGGCGACGAATCCTGCCTCGTCGCCGCCTATCACCGGTGGGGCGCTCTGGTGTACACCCTCGGGCAGCGCTCGCTGGGGGACGCGCGGGAGGCGGAGGACGTCACCCAGACGGTGTTCCTGGCCGCGTGGCGCGGACGCAACGGGTTCGACCAGGCACGCGGCACGCTGAGCGCGTGGCTGGTCGGCATCACCCGACGCAAGATCGCCGACGCCCTGGCGGCGCGTACCCGGCGGGCCGAACTCGTGGCCGCGGCCGGCGCGCGGATGGCCGCCGGGAACGTCGACGGCGGCCCTCGGCCGGACGCCGTCCTCGACCGCGTCCTGATCGGCCGCGAGCTCGCCAGGCTGCCCGCAGCCCAGCGGCGCGTGCTCACCCTCGCCTTCTACGACGATCTGACGCAGCCGCAGATCGCCGACCTCACCGGCTGGCCCCTGGGCACGGTCAAGAGCCATGCCCGACGCGGTCTGCACCGGCTCGGCCGCTGCCTCCAGGGGCAGGGCGTCGGCGATCACGGAAAGTGATTCGATGCAGAAGCGATGCGAATCTGCTCAGATCCGGTCTCGAGTCGATCGGCGCGCTGCGCACCGACCCTCCCGTCCGGTCCGGATCCGGTCCTTTTCTGTCCCGGCCCGGTCCTGGTGAGCCGCGAGTCACACGACCGGTGCATCCGCCGCGGCCCCTGCGACCGTAGTTCTGCCCGTGGAGCCGCCACAGGGAGCTCTGCCCGCCCCGAGGACCGCCCCCGAGGACCGCGCCGACACACGCGGGGCTCGCGCGGCGGACCGTGAGGACGTCAGGAGGACGGCGTGGCCGAGCGCCCTGCACTGCGCCACATCCCTCACGCGGAGCTGGTCTCCCGCGCACTCGACGGCGCCGGGGCCCCGTGGGGTGCTGCCGCCGCCCGGCATCTCGGCCTGTGCCGCGCGTGCCGCGAACGGCTGGCCCTCTACGAACGCGCCGTGGCCGCGGGCCGCCTGAGCCGTGCGGGCGAAACGCTGCACACGCCCCCCACCCGGGTGTGGACCGCGATCCGCGCCCAGCTCGCCGCCGACCGTCCCCGGACGCCGCCGTCCCCGCCCCCGGCGGCTCCCCGCGCCGTGCGGCGGGCCCTCGCCTGCGCACGGCGAGGCCGGAAAGCCGTGGCACGGGCCGTGGTCCGCCTGCTCGCCCGCCTCCGGCCGGGACCGCCCCGCGGGTCGAGCCGCTGACACCGGTCCGCCCACACGGCCGACAACCCGGCGCAGCCTGCATCCGTGAGGCCCGTTCAGGGTGAATGCTTCCGACAGACCGCCGGATGTCCGCACACCGCCGGTGGAAGGCGCACGCAGAGGGAGCGGCTCGTGGTGCACGCAGAGGTGGCCGTCCTGGGCGCGGGAGCGGCGGGACTGTCCCTCGCCCACCGGCTCGCACAGGCCGCCCCCGGGGCCCGTCGGGTGTCTGCCGTCCTGGTGGACGCGCCGCCCGGTCCGCTCCGGCCCCCGAGCCGTACCTGGTGCTTCTGGGAGCAGGACGCCGGCCCGTTCGACGCCGCGCTGACCGCCGAGTGGCGCAGCCTGCGCGTGCACACCCCCGCCGGACGGCCCATCCAGGACGACATCGCCCCCCTCCGCTACAAGATGCTGCGCTCCGACGACTTCGAGCGCCTCGTCGCCCGCGGTCTGGCGCACAGCGACGACGTCCGGCGACTGGAGGCGACCGTCGAGACGGTGCACGGCGACGCCCGCGGAGCCGAGATCCGGGCCCGTGCCGCCGACGGCCGCCCGGTGACGGTGCACGCCCGCTGGGTCTTCGACTCCCGGCCCCTCGCCCGCCTGCCCGCGGCCCGGACCACCCTGTTGCAGCACTTCCGCGGCTGGTTCGTCCGCACCGAGCGGCCGGTCTTCGACCCCGCCACGGTGGACCTCATGGACTTCAGGGTGCCCCAGCCGCCCCGGGGCCTCGCCTTCGGCTACCTCCTGCCCACCGGACGTCACGAGGCGCTCGTGGAGTACACCCGGTTCTCCGACGCCGTCCTGCCCCGCGAGGCCTACGAGGACGAACTGCGGCGCTACACCCAGGACGTGCTGCGCCTGGGCGCCTTCGAGGTCACCGCGACGGAGACCGGCGTCATCCCCATGACCGACGCCCGGTTCACCCGCCGTCCGGCGCCGTCCGTCTTCCGCATCGGCGCCGCGGGAGGCGCCACCCGGCCGTCCACCGGCTACACCTTCTCCGCCGTCCAGCGTCAGACGCGGGCCGTCGCGGACGCCCTGCACGCGGGCCGCGACCCGGCGCCGCCGCCCGCTCATCCGGCCCGCTCGCGCGCGATGGACGCGGTGATGCTGCGGGCACTGGACAGCGGCCGCGTCGACGGCGCCGCCTTCTTCGCGGGGCTCTTCGCGCGCGTGCCGATGGAGCGGCTGCTGCGCTTCCTCGACGGCGGCACCCGCCTGCGCGAGGACCTGTCCGTCGGCGTCCGCACCCCCGTCCTGCCGATGCTGCGCACCGTGGCGGAGCTGCCCTGGCTCGCCCGCACGCCGTCTGCCGGCCCGTGAGCGACGCGAAAGGAGTCCGGACACCCGATCCCGCGGCGGGGGACCTCCGCCGCCGACCGCCCCACTCCGGCTGCCCGGCCGCGTCCCGGCCGCCCGCACGCCCCCCTGAGGAGACCGCATGACCCTGCTGCGCGACGATGAGCTGGCCGCCGCGTTCGACCAAGCTTCTCGCAGCTACGACACCCTGGTCGCCGCCAACCCCGGCTACCACGGCCAACTGCGCCGCTCCGCCCGCCGCCTCGGCCTGCCCGACGGCGGCGCCGGACTGCGCGTGCTGGACCTCGGGTGCGGCACGGGCGCCTCGACGGCCGCCCTCGCCGCCGCCCTCCCCGAAGCCGAGATCACCGCGGTGGACGCCTCCGACGGCATGCTCGAGCGCGCCGCGCGCAAACCGTGGCGGGCCGGGGTGACGTTCGTACGGGCCCCCGCCGAAGGGCTGGCCGAGGCAGGCGTGCGAGGCCCCTTCGACGCGGTCTTCGCCGCCTACCTCTTCCGCAACGTCACCGACCCCGACGCGGTGCTCCGCGCGGTGCGCGACGTCCTCGCCCCGCGCGGCCGGCTCGCCGTGCACGAGTACATCCTCAGCGGCCGGGGCGCCCACCGCGCGGTGTGGACGGGGGTGTGCCGCGGACTCGTCCTGCCCGTCGCCACCCTCCTCGGCGACGGCGACCTGTACCGCCACCTGTGGCGCAGCGTCGTGGAATTCGACACGGCGGATGGCTTCGCCGCCCGGGTCCGCGCCGCCGGTTTCCAGGACGTCAGGACGCTGCCCCTGCCGGGATGGCAGACCGGCATCACCCACACCCTCGTCGCCCGCCGCCCCGGACCGACCGGGGAGGGCGGCCGATGACCCGCCCCCGGCGACCCCACGCCGCCGCCCGCCGCGGCCGGGACCGGCGCGCCCGCACCGTCCTGCCCGCCCCGGGCACACCGCGCTTCGTCGGCGACCGTCCCCCGACCGTGGCGGTCGTGGGAGGCGGCATCGCCGGTCTCGCGGCCGCCACGGGCCTGGCCGAGAAGGGCGTGCGGGTCACGCTCCACGAACGCGAGGCCGCCCTGGGCGGACGGCTCTCCGGCCACCCGACCGTCCTCTCCGACGGCAGCACCGTCACCATGAGCCGCGGCTTCCACGCGTTCTTCCGCCAGTACTACAACCTGCGCGGCCTGCTGCGGCGCACCGATCCGGGGCTCACCCGACTGCGCGGACTTCCCGACTACCCGCTCCGGCACGGCAGCGGCGTGCACGACAGCTTCCGGCACGTCCCGCGCACCCCGCCGTGGAGCGCCCTCGGCTTCGTGGCCCTGAGCCCCACCTTCGGACTGCGCGACCTCGTCCGTATGGACCCGGTCGCCGCACTGCCCCTGCTGGACGTCCGCGTCCCCGAGGTCTACGAACGGCTCGACGACGTCAGTGCACACGACTTCCTCCACTCGATCCGCTTCCCGCAGGCCGCACACCATCTCGCGTTCGAGGTGTTCTCCCGGAGCTTCTTCGCCGACCCGCGCCACCTGTCCGCGGCCGAGATGGTGTTGATGTTCCACATCTACTTCCTCGGCTCCGCGGAGGGCCTGCTCTTCGACGTGCCCGACGAGCCCTTCCCGAGCGCCCTGTGGGAGCCGCTGGCCGACTATCTGCGCGGCCACGGCGCCGAGGTGCGCACCGGAGCCCGCGTCGAGACCGTCGAACCCACCGCGGACGGTGGCTTCGTCGTCGCCACGGACACGACGCAGCGCCGCCACGACGCCGTCGTCCTCGCCTTGGACACCCCGGGCCTCGGCTCCCTCGTCGCCTGCTCCCCGCGCCTGGCGGACAGCGCTTGGCGGCAGCGGATCACCCGGCTGCGCGCCGCGCCGCCGTTCCTCGTCTCCCGCCTGTGGCTGGACCGCCCGGTCGCCGCCGACCGTCCCGGCTTCCTGGGCACCAGCGGTTACGGAACCCTCGACAACGTCAGCGTGCTGGAGCGCTGGGAGGGGGAGGCGGCGCGCTGGGCCGCGCGCACCGGAGGGTCGGTCGTCGAACTGCACGCCTACGCCCTGCCCGAGCGCGCGGTGCGCGACGTCGAACAGAAGCGCCTGGTGGAGCAACTGCACCGGGTCTATCCGGAGACGCGCGCGGCGACGGTGATCGACGAGCGGCACGAGTGGCGTGCCGACTGCCCGCTCTTCCCGGTCGGCGGACACCGCGACCGCCCGACCGTGCGCACCTCCGATCCCGGGCTCGTGGTGGCCGGCGACCTCGTGCGCACGGACCTGCCCGTGGCCCTGATGGAACGTGCGGCCACGAGCGGTTTCCTCGCGGCCAACGCGCTGCTGGAACGCTGGGGAGTCAGCGGCCAGACCCTGTGGACGGTCCCCGACCGCGGACGCAGCGCGGTACTGCGCGGACTCGCACGACTCGCCTGACTCTCCCGGGGGCTTCGACGGGTCTCCGGGTGTGAGACCGGTGGGCTCGCGTCCTCCCTGCACCGCTGTCTGCAAGAGTGAGGTGTGGCATCAGGCGGAGCGCCGTCACCGATCCTGCTCGTCTCTTCCGGCCGTCCGACCAGTGTTCTTGACCCTCACACCGTGTCAGGCGGTCAACTCGGAGACATCATGTTCACCATCGGAGACTTCGCCCGGCACGGCCGCGTGTCGGTCCGGATGCTGCGCCATTACGACGCCACCGGCCTGCTGCGTCCGGCCCACGTCGACCCGGCCACCGGCTACCGCTACTACACGGCCGCCCAGTTGGCCCGCCTCAACCGCGTCATCGCGCTCAAGGACCTTGGCTTCACCCTCCAGCAGGTCCGGGCGATCCTGGACGAGAAGGTGACCACCGAGGAACTGCGCGCCATGCTCCGGCTGCGGCGTGCCGAACTGGAGGCGGCGATCACTGCCGCTGCGGCCCGGCTGGCCCAGGTCGAGGCGAGGCTCTGCTCGATCGAGAGCGAGGGGCAGATGCCCGGCAACGACGTCGTACTGAAGAGCCTGCCGAGCGTGCGGGTGGCAGAACTGACCGGAGTGGCACCAGACTTCGACACCATCGGCCCGGTCATCCAGCCGCTGTACGACGAGCTGTTCCGGCGTCTGGAGGCGGCGGGCATCGCCCCCTCCGGGCCCGGGGTCGCCTACTACGAGGACGCGCCGGGCGGCGGGATCCTCATCCATGCGGGCGTCGAGGTCTGCGCACCCCTCAGCGAGGGCGACGGGCTGCAGATCGTGGACCTGCCGCCCGTCGAGCAGGCGGCGACCGTCATGCACCGCGGCTCCATGGAGACCGTCCTGCCCACCGTTCAGACCCTCGGTCTCTGGATCGACGCCAACGGCTACCGCTCGGTCGGCTACCCCCGAGAGATCAACCTGGAATGCCCCGACAGCCACGACGAGTGGGTCACCGAGCTCCAAGAACCGGTGAACAAGGTCTGACAAACCCGTGCGCGGACGGGGACGGCGGTGCACCAGGCCCGCGGTGGCCCGGCGGCGGCCCCGGTGGTACGGCGGGTCCGGCGCGGGCCTCGCCGGCCGGGTGACCGTCGAGGGCATGGTCGCTGTCGCCTCGGCCGCCTGCTGCCGACCCCGGCGTCGTCGCCCGACGTCACGTGCGCCGGCCGACCGGGCCCACAGGCGGAAAGGCCGTCGGCGGGACGATCGCGATGACGACGAGAACCGGAAGCCGTCCGCCCATCACCGCGCCCTCCTCCTAGGGATGACCGGGACGCCGGGCCGTGGTCCCGGGGCGCGGCCCCGGCAGGTCCCGGGCGCGGTCGCGAGGTTCCCGGGCCGGGGCCTCCCGCCGGTCACGGTTCGGGGTGGGCGCCGACGAGTTCGGGCTCCAGGCCGTCGCTCACCTCGGCGTGGCCCCGGCCGGCCTCGGCGCGCCAGGCCTCGAAGGCCCAGGCGGTGAGGGTGACCACGGCGAGGCCGAGCAGCCAGCCGCCCACCACGTCGCTGAACCAGTGCACGCCGAGCGCGACCCGGGTGAAACCGACCCCGAGCACCGACACCACCGCGACGCCCCAGCACAGAGGCCGCCAGGCGCGCGGCGCCAAGGGCAGCAGAACCAGCAACAGGACGGCGAACGACGTGGTGGCCGTCATCGCGTGACCCGACGGGAAGGAGAATCCCGGCGCGTGCGCCACCGGGTCCTCCAGGGACGGTCTGGCCCGCTCGACGACCGTCTTGACCAGCAGGCCGATCAGCCCGCCGGCGACGGCCGTCACCGCGGACCAGGCGGCCAGCCGCCAGGCCCTGCGGTACAGCAGCCAGACGGTGACCAGCGCGACGGCCGTGCGCAGGACGGCCGGGTCCCAGACCCAGTCGGACAGGAAGCGCAGGACACCGGTCCATGCCGGATGCGTCACGGCCGTGTGGTGCAGTCGCTCGGCGGCGCCCGCGTCCAGGCGGCGCAGGGGCCGCCACTGCCCCTCGACGAGGACGAGCAGCAGTGCGAAGGGCACGGCGGCGACGGCGGCGACGACAGCCGCTCCGATCAGCCGGGCGCCGAATCTGCGGTCGGCCGCCCGGCGGCGATGGTCTCGAAGGTGCCGGACCGCGGCTCGCACAACCATTCAGACTCCGGGATCGGGTTCGATCGGCTCGGACCGCTGGGCCCGCGCGGCTTCCAGCTGCGCGGCGAACGCCAGCCCGAGGAAGAGGGCGATGGAGGTCAGATAGGCCCAGAGCAGCAGCGACATGAAGGCGCTGAGCGGGCCGTAGACCGTGTCGAAGGAGCCGCTGATCCCGAGGTAGAGGCTCAGCAGCCAGGTCAGCGCCGTCCACAGCACCAGGTACACGGCCGCGCCGAAGGCCAGCCAGGTGTATCCGGGCTGTCTGCGACGGGGAGAGCTGCGGAAGATCACGCTGGCCGAGATGAGCGCGAGCAGCAACCCGGAGGGCCAGCGCAGTATCTCCCAGGCTGTCCGGGCGCCGCCGTCGAGCTGATAGACGCTCACGGCCGCGGACGCCAGATCCCCGCCGGCCACCATGACGACGAACCCGAGCCCGAGCGGCAGTCCGGCGCCGACGGACATCACCAGACCGCGCAGGTACTTCTGCCGGAAGGGACGGTCCCGCTCGTTGCCGTAGATCCGGTTGGCGCCGCGCTCCACCTGGCACATCGCGGTGGTGGTGTTGACCAGGGAGAAGAGCAGACCGAACCAGAGAGCGACCTGCGCGCCGTCGCCCGCCGTGCGGCGGCTGCGGTCGAGCGCGTCGTCGACCACGTCGGCGCTGGGTCCCTCGGCCATCCGATGGATCGTCAGCTCGGCGATCCGGCCTATGTTCTCGGTGTGCAGCGTGGTGGACAGCCCGACGAACGCGATGGCCAG
Source organism: Streptomyces humidus (assembly GCF_014649655.1). Taxonomy (GTDB): domain Bacteria; phylum Actinomycetota; class Actinomycetes; order Streptomycetales; family Streptomycetaceae; genus Streptomyces; species Streptomyces humidus. Next base: position 92,136 of record NZ_BMTL01000005.1, read on the forward strand.
CGGGATCACGGAGAGGACCGTCTGCAGGGCGAGCGCACGCGAATGGGTGAAACCGTCGGCGTACCGGAAACGGACGAAGGAGTCGCGCAGCAGGGCCCAGCCGCCGTAGCGGCGCAGCGATGCCAGCGCCTCGTCGGCGGACAGTTCGTCGCCGGTCATGTCACGCGTCTCGGGGACCTTGGTCGCCGTACCCATGTCACGCACCCCCGGCCGGCAGCAGCACGGTCAGCGCACCCGGCCTGACCTCGGCGGTCAGCAGACGGCCGGGCGTCACCGGATCTCCGTCGAGCTCCCGGGACTGCGGGGAGCCGAAGGTCAGTTCGGCCCGCCGGAACGTGAGGAACTCCACCGGCACGCTTTTCGCCTGGTCGCCCCCGCGGCCGGTCGTGACGGTGTCCACGGCCGGCCGCCGGGACGCCTTCGCACCACCGCGCAGCAGCGTCCACAGCGCGCGCACCCAGCCGCCGACGCCGCGCGGGTCGAGGATCAGCAGATCGAGCCGACCGTCGTCGGGGCGGGCGGCCGGCAGCAGCGTCGTCCCGCCCTGGACGGTGCCGACATTGCCGATGAGCACCATGCGGGCCGTGCGGTGCAGAACGAGCGCCTCGTCGAGCCGGACCGTCAGACGCATCCGCGGTGTGCGCAGCGCACCGACGCCGGCCAGCACATAGGCGGGCCAGCCCAGGACGGACTTGGCGCGGTCGTCGGTGTGCTCCATGATCGCGGCGTCGAGTCCGGCCCCGGACATGGCGGCGAAATGGGTGGCGGCGAGGCCGTCGCCCTCGATGCGGCCGAGGTCGATGCGGCGTGGGGCGCCCCGAAGCGCGGCGTCGAGCGCGGCGGTGGGGGACAGGGGCAGACCGAGGTTGCGGGCCAGCAGATTGCCCGTGCCGCAGGGCACCAGGGCCAACGGCACGCCGCTCCCGGCCAGCGCGTCCGCGGACGCCCGCAGGGTGCCGTCGCCGCCGCAGACCACGACCAGTCGTGCGCCGTCGCGGACCGCGGCGGCCGTCTGGCCCGTGCCCGGGTCCTCGGCGGTGGTCTCGATGAACACCGGTGCGCGGTGACCGTGGCGTTCCAGAACCTCCCGCAGCGCCTCGCGGTCGGCTTCGCCGGTCACCGTCGGGTTGAAGATCACCGCGGTGCGGCCCGGGCCCGGTGCTGCCCGTCCGGTCCCGGTGCCCGCGGCGGCCGGAGCGGGGCGCGCCTCGACCGGAGCGGTCACGGTCCCGTCGGTGAACAGGGCACGACCGACGATCAGCAGGGACAGGCTGCCGTTGGCCAGGCCGCCCACGACGTCCGTGGGATGGTGCATGCCCCGGTAGAGACGGGCGACGGCCACCAGCACCGGCACGAGGAGCAGCAGACCGCCCACGATCCGCCGCCACGGCCCGCGGAGCCGGGACAGCGCGAGCACCGCCAGCCCGCCGTAGAGCGCGGTGGCCGCCCCGGTGTGACCGGACGTGTAGCTGGAGGTGGGCGGTGAGGCGTCGAGGCGGTCCACCTCGGGGCGATGGCGGTCCACCGACTCGGTGATGACCAGGAACACCAGCGACTGGAGCGACACGGCGACGGCGAGGAACGACGCCTGACGCCACATCGGCAGACGGGGGATCAGGATCAGGCCCGTACACGCCAGGACGGTGACGGTGATCACCGTGAGGGTGTCGCCGGCCTGCGATCCGAGGTACGACAGCGTGGTGAGGGTGCGGGTCCTGGCCTGTTCGAAGCCCTCGTTGACGTCGTCCTCGACCGTCATCGGCCACAGTCCGCGGGCGGGCCCGGTGATCAACAGCCCGAGGCCCACCATCAGTGCGCCCTGGCAGACCGTCAACGCCCCGATGCGCGCGGCGGTTCGCCCCATGCCCCGGGGCAGTGCGAAGGAGCGGCCGGTCCGGGCGGTTCCCGGTCTCCCGCCGGGCAGTTCGGCCGGTCTTTCCGGTGCGGCGGTCGGCATCATGTCTCCCACGGGTCGGCGCGGTACGGCGTTGTCGGCCACAGATGTCGAGGCCGATCCACCGTGTGCCCCTGATGTCCCCGCGCAGACCTGCCGTGGGTAACGACTGTCTCCGGCGTGGTGCGGTGCGCCCGGTCGAGCCCGTACGCCCGGTGGTGTCACGCCCTGTGGTGTCGAGGGCGTCGGTCACACGGAGCGGGGCGCGTGCGGCCGAGCGGGACGATGCGTGCCGCGTCCCGGTCACGGCGTGAGCTTCGAGGGCGGCGCGGGGTCCTCTGCCGGACCTGCCCGGTCGTCCCCGCGGCGGCGCACGGCCCGTCGTGCTCCGTCAGCCCGCCCTGGCGACCGGCCCCGAGCCGGACCCCGAGCCGGTCACCGACTCCCGGGAGCGGACGCGGGGGCGGGGGCGGGGGCGGAGTCCGAGCCGGCCGAGGCGGGTCGCATGTGCGAGCAGTTCCCCTCCACGGGTGCCCTGGGGACGCGCATGCGGCGCAGCAGCCCGCGGGTGAGACGGGTTTCGAGCGTGGTGCGCCAGGCTACACCGGGGTGCCGGGAACGCAGGTGCGAGAGCGCCCTGGTGCCCAGCCCGCAGTCGCGGAACGGTTCGTCGAGGACGACGTCGGTGATCACGCCCTCGGCGCACTCGTCGCACGCTCGGTAGGTCACCCGCCCGACCACCTTGCGGATGTGCACGAGCAGCAGGCACTCCTCGCCCGCGCCCGCCGGAGCGGGCGAGGGGAGCAGCTCGACGTCCCGGTAGGCCAGAAGCCGCCGGTGCCACCGGCCCGCTCGTCGTGTGGTGCGCCGATGCCTTCCCTCCCGCCGCCCCTGTGAGCCGCTCTCGCGTACAGGCCGACCGTGTGCGTTGCTCGTGGCGTACGTCTGGTTTCCCTGCATCTCCCGCGGCTGCCCTGGATCCGCCCGTCTCATGTGCGAGCCGGCCGCCTGGATGGCTCCTCGCGTCGGAGGCCTCGCCGGGTCCCGGGCCCGCCGGCGCCGACCGCGCTCGTGATCGATGCGGCTGGGACGTGGCACTTCGCGCGGTGCCCGCCATGACAAGCTGTGCTTTCCACTGCCCAGTGCCAGGAGGTCACCATGGCTGCAGAGTCTGCAACGCCCGAGGGCTCGGAGCCGGTCGACGGGGAGAACCCTTCTCTCTCGCCCGACGAAGACGGCCAGTACGACTTGAAGCGCAAGTTCCGCGAGGCTCTGGCGCGCAAGCGCGGTGTGCAGGCGGACGCCGCCGACGTCGCCGCGAACACCGGCACCTCGAAGATCCACGGCGCGCACGGTCCGGCGGCGAGCCAGCGGTCGTTCCGTCGGAAGAGCGGGGGCTGAGTCCCGTACGCCCCCGGAGACGGCTACGTGCGGGAGGTGCGTCGCGGGGTCGCCCCGGCGGAGCCGGACGGCTCCGCCGGGGCGGGGTGGACCGTTACGGCCTCCGGCGCCTCCCGCGCCACGGCGCCCGCAGGCCGGCCCGGGCGTCCGCCCGGGCCGACGGTGGGCGGGAGGCTGCGGAGATCAGCGCGTGAAGGTCTTCCGGTGCTCCGTGAGCGAGGCGCAGTTGGAGCCTGTCACCTGGACCGTGGTGTTGGCGATGCCGCCGCCCCAGTCGACGCAGTGGCCCTTGCCGATGACGTAGGAAGGACCCGCGTACGAGGTGTAGCGCCCGTAGTCGTCGTCGCCTTCGTTGGTGTCGGGCACGTAGATCCAGGCGGACATGTACACGGCGGTGCCGGGGTTGTTGCGGATGGTGACGACGCAGTTGTTCCCGTTGCCGGCGTTGTAGGTGAGGTAGACGGTGCCCAGCGAGCCGACGGCGGCGGAGTTCACGGTCTTGTAGCCGCTTCCGCAGACCTTCTGCGGGGTGGTGTTGGGTGTGGCGGAGGCGGGTGCCGCCAGGGCGGTCGTGGCCCCGAGCGTCACAGTGGCCAGCGTGGCGACGCCCAACATGGAGTGAGTGAAGCGCATATTTCCCCCTTGTGCGTGTAGGAGTCGGTTGCTCCTGCCTTATGTGACCGGCGAGCCGTTCGGATGGTTGTGCCGCGATCGCTGCTGTTTTGCGCCACAACTCACCTCGCATTAGGCCGAGTTGGGACGCAACCGAAAAGGCGGGCGGAGGGTGTGTCGGCGCCGGTGGGTATGGCGGCAGGGGCTCCGGCCGTGACCGTCGGCGTTCCGCGAGTCCCGGGGGGAGGCCGTCGAGGAAGAAGCTCGTGCGGGTGCGGGTGCGGGTGCGGGTGCGGGTGCGGTCGCCGGACCGGGGGCCGCGGTGGGCCGGGGGCCGTGGTGGGCCGGGGCGACCGTACCGCGTCGGGCACGGGGCCCCGGTGCATGTCGCCGGGCTCCGCCGTCTGCTTCGCGCCCGCACCCGACCTGTTCTGGGAGCAGGCCTGCCACAGCCCTCGCGGGCTGACGCCGATTGCTCAGTCGAGGCAGAATTCGTTGCCTTCGACGTCCTGCATCACGATGCAGGACTCGTTCTCCTCGTCGGCGAGGAGGACTCGTACGCATGTCGCGCCGAGCGCGACCAGCCGTGCGCACTCGGCCTGGAGCGTGGCCAGTCGCTCGTCACCCACGAGTCCGGTGCCCGCCCGCACGTCGAGGTGCAGGCGGTTCTTGGCGGTCTTGCCTTCGGGCACCCGCTGGAAGAACAGTCGCGGGCCCACTCCCGAGGGATCGCTGCATGCGAACCATGCCCCGCGTTCCTCGGGCGGCAGCGAGCGGTTGAAATCGTCCCACGAGTCGAACCCCTGCGGTGGCGGCGGTACGACATACCCCAGCACCTCGCACCAGAAGCGGGCCACACGCTCGGGTTCCGCACAGTCGAAGGTGACCTGGAACTGCTTGATCGACGTCATCGGATCACCGTAACAGGGGGTGCCTTCCCGCACCCGCGCGGGCGCAAGTGCCAGGTGTGGCACGTCACTTGGGCCCACGGAGGTGCGTCCCGACGGGGCGCCGGTCCCTCGGAACGTCCCTGTTCCGTAAGGGTTTCATGGTTCCGGAGCGGGCACGCCGACAGGTGGGATGGGGACATGAAACTGCACGTGTCTCCACCGGCGTTCCGGGGCAGGCTGCACGATCCCCGCACGGCGACCTCGATCGGCCGCTGGCTGGGGGCGGCGTTCGCGGTGTGCTTCGTCACCGGACTGATCAGCCACTTCATGCAGCATCCGCCCGGCTCGCTGGCCGACGACATCCCCAGCCGTCCGGTCTGGGGGTACCGGCTCTCGCAGGGCCTGCACGTCGCCTCCGGCATCGCGGCCGTCCCGTTGCTGCTGGCCAAGCTGTGGACGGTGTATCCGCACCTGTTCGCCAGGCCGCCGCTGAGGTCGGTCAAGCACGCCCTGGAGCGGCTGTCGGTGGCGGTGCTGGTCGCCGGAGCCCTGTTCGAGCTGTCGACCGGGCTGCTGAACACCGCCCAGTGGTATCCGTGGCCCTTCTCGTTCGTGCCGGTGCACTACGCGGTGGCCTGGCTCGTCGTCGGGGCGCTGGTGCTGCACGTGGCGGTCAAGGCGCCGGAGATCAGGGCGCACTGGACCCGCCGGTCGTCCGGAACGCTCGCCCTGCCCGCGCAGGACGGACCGGACCGGCGCTCGCTGCTGGCCTCGGTGGGCGCGGCCGTCGCAGCCGTCACGCTCACCACCGTGGGCCAGTCGTTCACGCCGCTCAAGGACCTCCTGCTGTTCGCGCCCCGGGACCCGGACAAGGGGCCGCAGTCGCTGCCGGTGAACCGGACCGCCGCGGCCGCCGGTGTCGGCCGGATCGCCGACGAGGCGTACCGGCTGGTGGTCGCCGGTCCGCGGAGCTACACCCTCACTCTGGACGATCTGCGCGCCCTGCCCCAGCACGAGGTGGAGCTGCCGATCGCGTGTGTGGAGGGATGGAGCAAGTCGGCGCGCTGGAGCGGCGTCCGCGTCGTGGATCTCCTGGAGCGCGCGAGTGCCCCGGCCCATGCCCGGGTGAGGGTGGTGTCCTTGCAGCTGAGGGGCGGTTACCGGGTGTCGGAGATGGGTCATCGGCACGCCCGGGACCCACTGACCCTGCTCGCCCTGCGTCTGAACGGCGAGGAACTCCACCCCGACCACGGATACCCGGCGCGGCTCATCGCCCCAGACCGGCCCGGTGTGCTGCAGACCAAATGGGTGGGCCGACTGGAGGTGACGTCGTGAAGGCGCTGCGGGTGCTGGCGGGCACGGCCGGTGTGGCGCTCATGGGCGTCGGGGCGTTCCTGCTGACGGATGTCCGTGACCCGGCCGGCGTGCTCGTATGGCTCGGAGGTGCGGTCCTCCTGCACGACGTGGTGATCGCTCCGGCAGTGCTGCTGATCGGGCTGGTGCTGGTGCGAGGCGGCATCCGTGGTCCCGTGCGCGGGGCCCTCCTCGTCGCCGGCGCGTTGACGGCGGTGGCACTGCCCGTGCTGCTGCGGCCGGGCAGGACGGCCAACCCGTCCGTGCTGCCGCTGGACTACCCGCGCAACTGGCTGATCGCGCTGGTGGCCGTGGCCGCGGTGGCGGCGCTGTGGGCGGCCGTGCGGGAGTTCGTGCGCGCCCGCGGGCGGACCGATCGGTGACGCGCCGGATCCGGCCGTCGGGCGCGCCGCGTGACGCACCGTGAGACGTGACGTCTTACGGGTGTCTTACGCATGCCGGGCGACCGGCACCGAGCACCTGCGGCCCCCCTAGCGTGAGCGGATGCGATCTTTGCGTACTGCGCGCGTCATGGCGCTGGTCACCGCTCCTCCGCTGCTGCTGGCCGCCGCGGGCCTGGTGCACCCCCGGCATCTGACGTCGGCGACGGCGGGCGACTGGGCCGGGCTGCACATCGTCCTGCTGCCCGTCTTCCCCCTCCTCGTCCTCGGCCTGGTGGTCCCGCTGTGGGGGAGGCCGCGCCAGGACACGGACGGGGCCCTGACGGTGCTCGCCTGGGCCGGATGCGCCTGCTTCGCCGCGTACTACTCCGGCCTGGACGCGGTGGCGGGCATCTCGGCCGGGACGGTGGTCGAGCACGGCGTCCACGGAGCGGCCGGGCGGCTCTTCGCCACCGGCGACGAGTTGGGCCGGACCGGGGTGTACGGGCTGGCCGTCGCCTCGCTCGCCTGCTGCGCGGTGCTGTGGCGACGGCACGGGGTGCGGGTGCTGCCCGGTGCGGTCGTCCTGCTCGCCGCCTGCTGGTCCTTCGCGGACAGCCATATCTTCTGGCCGAAGGGCGTGTTCACCATGGTGGCCTTCGCGGTGGCCTTCGCCCTGCTGACGCTGGCGGCGGCCCGGCCGGCCGGCCGGGTGCGGGAGCCGGAAAGGCTTACGAACCCCTGACGTCCTCGATCCGAACGGCCCACTGGCGGCCCGGGGCCCCTACGGTCGGTGGCATGTTGATCCTGGTCACTGGAGGTGCGGGCTTCATCGGCTCGCACATCGTCACCGCTCTCGCCGGCGCCGGCCACGAGGTGCGCGTCCTCGACGCGCTGCTGCCCGCCGCACACCGCACGGCGCCTGAGATCCCCGCCGGGACGGACTGGCGGCACGCCGACGTCCGTGACAAGGAGGCGGTGACCGACGCCCTGCGAGGGGTGGACGCCGTCTGCCACCAGGCCGCGATGGTCGGACTCGGCAAGGACTTCGCCGACGCCCCGGACTACGTCGGCTGCAACGACCTCGGCACCGCCGTGCTCCTGGCCGCGACGGCCGCGGCGGGCGTGCGGCGCCTGGTGCTGGCGAGTTCGATGGTGGTCTACGGCGAGGGGCGCTACGAGTGCCTCCGGCACGGCGTCGTCCGGCCGGGACCGCGCAAGGTGGCCGATCTCGACGCGGGTGGCTTCGAGCCCCCGTGTCCGCGCTGCGGGGAGCCGCTCGACGCCGGCCTGGTGGACGAGGACGCCCCGGCCGATCCGCGCAACGTGTACGCGGCCACCAAGCTGGCCCAGGAGCACCTGGCCGCCGCCTGGGCGCGGGCGACCGGAGGACGCGTCGCCGCCCTGCGCTACCACAACGTGTACGGCCCGGGCATGCCCAGGGACACCCCCTACGCGGGCGTCGCCTCCCTGTTCCGGTCCGCGCTCTCGCGCGGCGAGGCCCCGCGCGTCTTCGAGGACGGCGGCCAACGCCGCGACTTCGTCCACGTCCGTGATGTCGCGGGCGCCAATCTCGCGGCCCTGGACGGCCTGGACGGCTCCCCGGACGGCGGCCTGCGCGCGTACAACGTCGGCAGCGGAGACCCGCACACGGTCGGGGAGATGGCCGCCGCGCTGGCCGAGGCGTACGGCGGGCCGGCGCCCGTCGTCACGGGCGAGTACCGGCTCGGCGACGTCCGCCACATCACCGCTTCCTCCCGGCGGCTGCGCGACGAGTCGGGATGGAAGCCGCAGGTCCCCTTCACAGAGGGGATGACGGAGTTCGCCTCGGCGCCCCTGCGGGCGGGGTGAGCCCGCGGGGCGCCCCACGCGCCCGCTGAGCCCTCTGCTCGCCTTGCGCCCTCTGAACTCCACTCGCTCCACGACCACGGCAGGGCCGGCCCCGTCCTCCCACCGGGCCGGCCCTGCCGTGGTCGCCGTTCTCAGACCACGGCCGGCAGGTGTACCTCGAACCGGCAGCCGCCCGGCACGTTGCACACCTCCGCGCGTCCCCGGTGGGCCTCCACGATGCCCCGCACGATGGCCAGGCCGAGCCCCGCGCCGGCCGGCGGTGTACGGGCGTCGGTGCCGCGCCAGCCGGTGTCGAAGACGCGGGGCAGATCCTCCGGGGCGATCCCGCCGCAGCCGTCGGTCACCGACAGCACGACGCGGTCCGCCTCACGGTGCGCCGAGACGGCGACGGTGCCGTCCGCGGGCGTGCGGCGGATCGCGTTGACGAGCAGGTTGGCCAGGACGCGGGACATCTCTCGGCCGTCGACCTCCACCGGCACGGCGTCGACCCCGCGGCCCACGAGCCGCACCCCGTGTTCCCTGGCCAGGGCGTCGACTCCGGCGATGGCGTCGCCGACGAGGTCGTACACGGACATCCGGGTCGGTGAGAGGGCGAGCACCCCGGCCTGGATACGGGACAGTTCGAACAGGTCGCCGACCATGCCGCTCATCCGGCCGACCTCCGCGCGGATCCGGGTGAGGTAGACGCGGGGATCGTCGACCATGCCGTCCTCGAGGGCTTCGGTCATGGCCTGCAGACCGGCCAGCGGGGTGCGCAGGTCGTGGGAGATCCAGGCGACCAGTTCGCGCCGGGACGTCTCGAGCGCCCGCTCCCGTTCCCGGGAGGCGGCGAGCTTGGTGCTGGTGGCGGCCAACTGGCGGCTCAGCTGAGCGAGTTCGGCGGTGGGAGCGGTGGCCGGGGGAGTGAAGCTCCCGTCCTCTCCCAGGGCGCGCGTGGCCTCGGCCAGCTCCCGGCTGCCCCGGACGACGCTGCGGCCCAGAAGCAGTGCCACGACGAGTGAGACGGCCGCGGCCATCGAGCACACCATCGTCACCACCCAGAGGTCGTGCTCGGAGAGGAACATCGCGCGCGAGACCAGCATGGTCCCGGCCAGCATCGCCGCCACGGTGACGGCGGCCACCACGGCCAGGGACACGGAGACGGACCGGTTGCGCAGCCCCCGCAGGGCCGCCGCGCCCACCAGTCCGGCGCCGGCCGCGCCGATCGCCGCGTAGAACGCTATGAGGAGCGTGTCACCGATCATCGCCGGCCTCGGCTTCCTGGTCCCCGGGAGGGTCGAAGCGGTAGCCGACGCCCCACACCGTGCTGATCAGACGGGGGCGGGCCGGGTCGTTCTCGACCTTCTCGCGCAGTCGCCGCACGTGCACGGTGACCGTCGACAGATCGCCGAACTCCCAGCCCCAGACCTGCTGCATCAGCTGCTCCCGGCTCGTCGCCCGGCCCGGGTGCCGGATGAAGAACTCCAGCAGGTCGAACTCCCGGATGGTGAGGGCCAGTTCGACACCGCTGCGGGTGGCGCGCCGGGCGGTGGGATCCAGGGCGAGCGGTCCGGAGCGCAGCCATGTACGCGCCGTCCCGGCCCGGGCGGCCGTCGACGCGCCGGACCTGCGCAGCACGGACTCCACCCGCAGGACCAGTTCCCTGGGACTGAAGGGCTTGGTGACGTAGTCGTCCGCGCCGACCTCCAGGCCGAGGATGCGGTCCTCCTCGTCGCCGCGCGCGGTCAGCATGATCACCGGGAGCGGCCCGGTCGCGCGGATCCGGCGGCAGACCTCCAGCCCGTCCATGCCGGGCAGCATCAGGTCCAGCACCACCAGGTCGGGTGTGCGGCGGGCGGCCTGCGCGACGGCGGTGGGACCGTCGGCGGCCACGTCCACGGCGAAGCCGGCCCGGTCGAGATATCCGGCGACGACCTCGGAGACGGTGGGGTCGTCATCGACGACGAGTACGCGTTTCACATCACCGAGTCTCACATCAGGGGCCCGCCCCCGACGGACGAGGTGGGCGACGTCAGCGTTCCGTAAGAACACGAAATCCCTTATGCCGCTTTTGCGTCCGTACAGTGAATGAGGTGATCAACACTTCCCCCCCTTCCGTGGACGTCGTGCTGCCCTGCCTCGACGAGGCCGAGGCCCTGCCGTGGGTGCTGGAGCGGATTCCGCCCGGCTGGCGCGCGATCGTCGTCGACAACGGTTCCACCGACGGTTCCCCGGACATCGCCCGCGACCTGGGCGCCCGGGTGGTCCACGAGCCCCGCCGCGGCTTCGGCGCCGCCTGCCACGCGGGTCTCACCGCGGCGACGGCCGACGTGGTCTGCTTCTGCGACTGCGACGCCTCCCTCGATCCCGGACTGCTGCCGACCGTCGCCGGCCCCGTCCTCGCCGGCACCGCGGATCTCGTCCTGGGCCGACGCCGGCCCACCACCCGCGGCGCCTGGCCGCTGCACGCCCGCCTCGCCAACCTCGAACTGGCCCGCCTCGTGCGCCGCCGCACCGGGCTGCGCCTGCACGACCTGGGGCCCATGCGCGCCGCCCGCCGGGAGGCGCTGCTGGCCCTGCGCCTGACCGACCGGCGCTCCGGCTATCCCCTGCAGATGGTCGTCCGCGCCGCCGACGCCGGCTGGCGGGTGACGGAGACCGAGACGCCCTACCGCCCGCGCGCCGGCCGTTCCAAGGTCACCGGCACCTGGCGCGGCACCTGGCAGGCCGTGCGCGACATGCGTGCCGTCCTCGCCGAGCCGCCGGCCGCCGCGCCGGCCCTCGGCGCGAGCGTCCTGGGAGGCGTCCGATGAACCCCCGCTCCGCGACCGCGAACCCGCCCACCTTGCTGGTCATAGCGAAGGAGCCGGTGCCCGGACGGGTCAAGACCCGCCTCACGCCGTCCTACACGCCACAGGAGGCCGCCGCGCTGGCCCAGGCCGCTCTGACCGACACGCTGCACGCCGTGCTCCAGGCGCCCGCCCGGCGCAGGGTGCTCGTCCTCGACGGGACCCCCGGCCGCTGGCTGCCCCCCGGTTACGAGGTCGCCCCCCAGGGATCCGGTGGCCTCGACGAGCGCATCGCCGCCGCCTTCGACCTCTGCGACGGCGGTCCGGCGCTGCTGGTCGGCATGGACACCCCGCAGCTCACCCCGGACCTGCTGGCCGAGGCCGGCCGCGACGGGCACGACGCCTGGTTCGGCCCCGCCGCCGACGGCGGCTTCTGGGCCCTGGGCTTCGCCGACCCGTCCCGCGCCGGGACCCTCGTGCGCGGCGTTCCGATGTCCACCGACCGCACCGGAGCCGTCCAGCGGCGCAGGCTCGAGGAGGCGGGCCTGAGCGTCGGCCTGCTGCCGACCCTGCGCGACGTGGACACCGCGGCCGACGCCGCCTCGGTGGCCGCCTGCTGCCCGCCGCGCTCCCGCTTCGCCACCGCCATGGCCGCGCTCGCGCAGGCCGTCCGTTGAGCGGCGTCGCGCAGGACGCGCGCACCGCCGTCACCGCCCCGGACGAGACCGGCGCGTTCGCACCGCCCCAGGAGGACCACCTCCACGTGACGCTCTCCTCCCCGCTCCCGGCGACCGCGCCACGGGCCGACCGGTTCCCGCCCGCCGAGCCGGGCGAGCCCTGGACGGACGACCCCTACGGGCGCGCGGTGCGGCTCGGCCGCGGCCCCCTGTACCTGCGACGCATGACGACGCCCCCCGCAGGAGAGCCCGACCTGCTGCCCCTGGACGTGGAGCGCTACTGCGCCGCGCCCGACGCCGCCGACACCGACGTGCTGCACCGCTGCACCGGGCCCGTCCTGGACGTGGGCTGCGGCCCGGGACGTCTGGTGGCCGCCCTGTCGGCCCGCGGCATGACCGCGCTCGGCGTGGACGTGAGCCCCGCCGCCGTCGCCCTCACCCGGCGACAGGGCGCGAACGCCCTGCGGCGGTCCGTCTTCGACCGGCTGCCCCGAGAGGGCCGCTGGGGCACGGTGCTGCTGATGGACGGCAACATCGGCATCGGCGGCGACCCGACGGCCCTGCTGGCCCGTCTGCGCCGGCTGCTCCGTCCCGGCGGGCGCCTGCTGGCCGAAGCGGCCCCGCACGACGTGGACGAACGCCTCACCGTCCGTGTCGAGGACGCCGAAGGCCGCCACGGGCGCCCCTTTCCCTGGGCCCGGGTCGGCGCCACCGCCCTGCTGCACGCCGCCGACGCGACCGGCTGGATCCTCACCGGCCGGTGGACGAGCGAGGACCGCGTCTTCCTCGAACTGCACCGCCCGACCGCGAGGACCACGGACGTCGTCCCTCCCATGCGCCGCGGGGGATCGAGCCGTCCATGACCACCGCCGACCCGCTCCTGCGGGATCCCGGGCACGCCACGCCGCAGTCCCCGGGCCCCGCCGAACCGGCTGCGCCGGGCGGCGCCCGGACCCGCGTCGCGGTGACCGCGATCCTCGTCCTCGCCGTCGCCCTCGTCGTCGCGGGCACCCTCCACGAGGGCGACAACGAGAGCGCCCCCGGCCGTCTGCTCGCCGGATACGGCCTCGCCTGGACGCTGTTCGCCGCCGCGGTGTGGACCGTGCGCAAGGTCCCGGCCCGCGCCGCGACCGTCCTCGTCCTCGCCGGCGCGGCCGCGGTCGCCCTCGCCGGGCTCACCGCGCAGCCCCGCACCAGCAACGACATGTACCGCTACGCCTGGGACGGCCGGGTGCAGGCCGCCGGGATCTCCCCCTACGCCCACCCGCCGGCCGCTGATGAGCTCGCTCCCCTGCGCGACGACTGGCTGTTCCCCGACCGGGCCGCCTGCGAGGGATGGGGGCTCACTCGGACGGCCAAGGGCCTCTGCGTACGCATCAACCGGCCTACCGTCCCCACGATCTACCCGCCGGTGGCCGAGGGCTGGTTCTTCGCGGTGCACACCCTCTCCCCTCCCGACAGCCGCCACAAGCCGCTCCAGGTCGGCGGCGCGGTCCTCGCCTTCGGCACGACCCTCGCCCTGCTGGCCGTCCTGCGCCGCCGCGGCGATCCGCGGCTGGCCCCGGCCCGGGCAGCGCTGTGGGCCTGGTGCCCCGCTGTCGCACTGGAGGCGGTCGACAACGCCCACATCGACACCCTGGGCGTCCTGTTCGTCGTGCTCGCCCTCGGCACCGCCACCGCCGGAACCCGCCGGGGCGCGCTGCTCGGCGCCGCGATCGCCGTCAAGCTCCTGCCCGTACTCGTCCTGCCCGGCGCACTGTCCGGGCAGCGCGGCCCGCTGCGCGTCCTCCGGGTGGTCGCGGCGGCCGTCGCGGCGGTGGCGCTCGCCTACCTGCCCTTTGTCGTGAGCTCCGGAGCGGGCGTCCTCGGCTACCTCCCCGGCTACCTCCACGAGGAGGGCTACGAACCAGGTCACGTACGCCGCTTCGCCCTGCTGAGGCTCCTGCTGCCCGACGTGGCCGCGGGTGTGGCCGCGGCGCTGCTGCTCGCCCTGGCCGCGCTGTACGTGTGGTGGCGGGGGGACCCGGCCCGGCCCTGGCGCGGCGCCCTGGTAGTCACCGGCACCGCGCTGGTCCTCTTCTCACCGAGCTATCCCTGGTACTCCCTGCTGGTGGTCGCGCTCGTGGCGATGGACGGACGCTGGGAATGGCTGACCGTCACCCTCGCCGGCACCGCCCTGTACCTCGGCGGCCGTCTGCTGCCCGGCTTCCCCCTCCAGGCATGGGCCTACGGCAGCGCGGCCGTCGTGATCGCTGCCGGAGCGGGACTGCGCACGGGCGTGGCCCGCCGCGCGCTGCGGAGCCGCCCCGCCCCCTCCTGACGCGTCGGGGTCCGGGACCTGCCGACGGCGTCAGATCCTCCAGGAGCGCAGGACGTCGGCGACGGCGTAGATCGTCAGGCGGGTCTCGCGGATCTTCCTGACCAGGTCCGCGAAGCCCCCGTAAGGAGGATCGATCCCTTCTCCCGACTGATCCATGTACTGACCGGCGACGAACGCGGCGAAGAGGCTGTTGTGGTGCGGCAACGGCTCGAGGCGCACGACGGTGTGCAGAAGGGCGGCCGCCCGCCACGCGACGTGGGGGTTGGAGGCCGCGAGCGTCGGCATGCGCGTCTTGTGCCGTGCGACGGCCGCCACCAGCGCCGAGTAGTCGGTGACGGACACGTCGTCGTCGCCGAGGGCGGCCTCCTGGACGTCCAGGAGCCAGGGGACGTCGATGTAGAGGATCTCGCTCATCAGGCGGCAGCAGCTCCCCGGCCGCGCTGCGACGGCGGGACCTCGTCGGGGAACGCCTCGTCGAACTCGGCACGGAGCCTGTCGGCCCAGGAGGCGGCGCCGGCGACGAACTGCTTGCGGTGCATCTCGCGGACACCGAGGTCGTGCATGTACTGCTTCAGGCTCTTGCCCTCGGCCGCGGCAGCCGTGCGCACGCCTTCCATTTCCTCTTCGGTGAAGCTCACATTCAGGGATGGCATACGAGCAGGGTACCTATCAGGTACCTGCGGGGCCAGCCTCCGGAGAAGGTGCTGACAGCCAACGGCGGGCCCGCCGGCCGACCGCCGGACCCGACTGCACCGCCGCGGCCGCGTGGCAGAGACGGGCCGCCGCGGCCGCTCGCACGTCCCGGGGTCAGACGGCGGTGAAGGTCCACAGCAGGTTGGAGCCGCTGCCGTACGTCCCCTGCCTGGTGACGGAGCCCGGGGCCACGTCGCCGCCGCCGTCGAGGACCAGGCCCGTGGTGCGGTTGGCGATCGAGCAGCTGTCGCCGCCCCGGTGGGTGATCGTCCACTGCTGGTCGGCGCTGCCGCTCCAGGGAGCCTGCCGGGCGGCGGAACCGTCGCCGCCGCCCCGGCCGTCGGCGACCATGCCGTTGGCGCGGTTGACCAGCCGGTAGTAGCCGCCCGCGACGGGCTCCGCGCGCCACTGCAGGTCGGCGCTGCCGTCCCAGGCGCACTGCTTGAGGTCGGACCCGGAGGCGACGTCGCCGCCGCTGTCCAGGGCGAGCCCGTCGGCGACGTTGGTGATCCGGAAGTACGTCGCCGGGTCGAACCGGACCCTCAGCGAGGCCACCTGGTCGTTGTCGCCGGTGGTCCTGAGGTCGGGGGTGTCGGCGGTGAAGGTCCAGGAGGCGCCTGTGCAGTCGTCCCCGGCATAGCCGACCACCTGGTAGCCGGGGGCCGTCCGGAGCGAGGACAGCGTGCGTGCGCCGAGTCCGGCCGCGGTCAGGTCGGCCGCCGTGTAGTCGCCGAGAGAGAGCACGGCGGCGGTGCCGGAGTAGTCGACGTCCGTGAAGGCGGTGGCGCCGGCGAGCGGCCGCAGCGCCGGAATCGCGCCGGAGAAGGTGAGCTTGAGAACGTAGGCGTCGGCACTGTACGGCGCGCAGGCGGGCAGGGCGACGGTGAGGCCGGAGGCGCTCTGGGCCGGAGTGGGCAGGTCGATGCAGGCGCCGGCGGTCGCGCCGAGGAGCTCGACCGAGGCCAGCGACGAGAGGTCGATCCGGTCGGGGGCGAGGGTCCGGACCGTCAGCGAGTCGCCGGGCCAGCCCAGGACGGTGGCGTACAGGACGGTTCCGGCCTTGTCGCGGGTGAAACGGATGTCCTGCGCGGTGCCGGCGCGAGGGGTGGTGAAGGAGCCGCCGCCCATCTTCGTCGGGCCCTCGCCGTACGCCGTCCAGGCGCGGGTTCCGTACAGCGACTCGCCGAAGCGCTTCAGGTGGTCGCCGATGCCGAGCAGGATGTCCTTCTGCGCCTGGGGGATGCTGCCGTCGGCCATCGGCGCGATGTTCAGCAGCATGTTGCCGTTCTTGCTGACCCGGTCGATGAGCGAGTGCAGCATCTCCTGCGTGGTGTAGTAGCCGATCCCCTGGGTGTGGCACCAGCTGCTGCTGGAGATGCTGTCGTCGGTCAGCCAGTACGGGCTGGTGAGGCCGGCCGGGCCGCCGCGCTCGTAGTCGAAGACCTCGCCCTTGCTGTTCATGCCGTCCTTGTAGGTCGCGACGACCTCACGGCCCCAGCTGTCCGCCTGGTTGTAGTAGTACGCCAGGAAGTTCAGGCGCTGGGTCTCGTCCACGGCCTGCAGCTCGAAGTCCTGCCACAGGATGTCGGGCCGGGCGCGGTCGATGACCTCCTTCAGCTTGTCGAACCAGAGCTGGTTCTCCGCGGCCGGACCCAGCTGTCCGTAGAGCTTCTTGAGGCTGGGGTCCGTCTGGGCGGGGGCGAACTCGTAGAAGCCGGTGAAGTGGTACGCGTGGTGCATGGCCACCAGCAGTTTCAGGCCCCTGGCGCGGATGGCCGTGCAGAAGAGCCGCAGCAGGTCCAGCCCCGGGCCCCTGTCCACCGAATTCCACTCGTTGACCTGGCTGTCCCACATGGAGAAGCCGTCGTGGTGCTCGGCCACCGGGCCGGCGAACCTGGCGCCGGCGTCGACGAACAGCTGCGCCCACTCGTCGGGGTCGAACTTCCCGCCGGCCGACTTCAGCTTGGGCGCGAACTCCACGAAGGCGCCCGCGATGTCCCGGGCCCCGTCGATGAAGTGGTGGTACTGCCATGCCGATGGCCGGCCGTAGGTCGCGACATGGTGCTGATGGACGCTGTCGTCCTCCTGGTACATGGTGCGCGGGTACCACTCGTTGCCGAAGGCGGGGACGCTGAAGACCCCCCAGTGGAAGTAGATCCCGAACTTCGCGTCCTGGAACCACTCCGGGGCCGGCGGATGCCGGTCGACCGAGTCCCAGTCGGGCGTGTACGTGCTGGTCGCCGCCGGTGCGCCGTCGGCGCCGGACGCGTCTCCTGCGACGGCTGCCGGTGCCACGGAGGCGGCGCCGGCCGGGAGGTGGCGTCTGTTGATCGGACTCGGCATCGAGACATTCCCTGGTACGGAGTGTGCGGGGGGACACGGGTCGGCGTGGCTGTGGTGCACAGGGTGCCGCTTTTCACGGATGAAGGTCCCCCGAGTCCCCTGGGCATGTCAACCTCGGTGCAGGGATGAAAGCGGCCACACGGAGAGAGGATTTGTCTTGAATGTGACGATATGAAGCTTATTGCGACCGGGTAGACATCGCATGTCTCGGGAGACTCCAGGCAGGGCGAGTCATCGGATGATGTTGGCTCATGGGATGGGCCTCTTCCTGCGCGGACGCCGCCCTCCGCTCGCGAGGCATCCGTGAGCAGGCATTTCCTTGTCGTTGTGGTGGGGGTCTGGACAACACGGCGAGAGCGCCTCTATAAACATCCCATCTCTAGTCCGCGGCGATACGCAGATGCCGTCGAGGCGAAACATCTCCCGCTACGGGACCGGCGCGAGGAATCACCGATGAGACTCAGAACCACCCTGTGTTCAGCCGTTTCCGCCCTCTCCGCGCTGGCTCTGCTCAGTGCCTGCAACAGCGGTTCCGCCGCGTCGGGATCGTCGGGCGGCGAGCCGCTCGTCGGGGTCGACTACCCCCGCTCCGACACCGACTTCTGGAACTCCTACATCAAGTACACGCCGCAGTACGGCAAGGAGCTGGGCCTGGACCTGAAGACCACCAACTCGCAGAACGACGTCGCCAAGCTCACGGCCAACGCGCAGACGCTGATCAGCCAGGGCATCAAGGGCCTCGCGATGGCCCCGCAGGACACCGCCGCCGTCGCGCCCACCCTCGCGCAGCTGGAGGCGAAGAAGATCCCGGTCGTCACCGTCGACACCCGCCCCGACACCGGCAACGTCTACATGGTCGTGCGCGCCGACAACCGCGCCTACGGCGAGAAGGCGTGCCAGTACCTGGGCACCAAGCTCGGCGGCAAGGGCAAGGTCGTCATGCTGGAGGGCGGCCTGGACTCCATCAACGGCCGTGACCGCACCCAGGCGTTCAACGACTGCATGAAGAAGGACTACCCGGGCATCAAGGTGTTCGGCGAGGCCACCAACTGGGACGGCGCCGTCGCCGCCCAGAAGCTGCAGACGGACCTGACGGCCCACCCGGACATCAGGGGCGTCTACATGGAGGCCAGCTTCGCGCTCTCCGGCACGCTCCAAGTCCTCAAGCAGAAGGGCCTGTTGGTGGACCCGAAGGACGAGAAGCACGTCTTCGTCGTGTCCAACGACGGCATCCCCCAGGAACTCAAGTCCATCGCCGAGGGCAAGATCGACGCCACGGTCTCCCAGCCGGCCGACCTCTACGCCAAGTACGCGCTCTACTACCTCAAGGCCGCGATCGACGGGAAGACGTTCAAGCCCGGCAAGACCGACCACGACAGCACCATCATCCAGGTCCGCGACGGCGTCCTCGAGGACCAGCTGTCCGCCCCGCTCGTCACCGCCGACGGCGGCACCTACGGCGGTGTGCCCAGCCTCAAGAGCGACGACAAGTCGCTGTGGGGCAACAACCTCGGCTGATCCCTGCGGCCTTCTCACCCCAACGGCAACGGCTCACGAGAACAAGGCGGTCGAGATGAGCGAAGGGGAGCGAGCAGTCACCCCCGGGCCCGCTCCGGCGGACGGCGGACGGGTGCCCGCGGACCCGCCCGTCGTCGAGGCGACGGGCATAGTCAAACGATTCGGTCCGACGGTGGCCCTGAACGGCGCCCGGATCACCATCAGGTCCGGAGAGACCCATGCCCTTGTCGGCCGCAACGGAGCCGGCAAGTCGACACTGGTGTCGGTCCTCACCGGCCTCCAGGCCGCCGACGAGGGAACGGTGACCTTCGGCGGCGAGCCGGCCCCCCGGCTCAGCGACCGCGACGCCTGGCGGCGACGCGTGGCCTGCGTCTACCAGAAGTCGACGATCATCCCCACCCTGACCGTCGCCGAGAACCTCTTCCTCAACCGGCACGACCGCGGAGCCGGCCGCCTCATCAGCTGGCAGGCCACCCGTCGTCGCGCACAGGACCTGCTGTCGACCTGGTCGGTGGACGTCGACCCGCAGACCCCGGCGGCCGATCTGAGCGTCGAGCAGCGGCAGTTCGTCGAGATCGCCCGCGCACTGTCCTTCGGGGCCCGGTTCATCATCCTCGACGAGCCGACCGCCCAGCTCGACGGGGCTGCCATCAACCGCCTCTTCGACCGCATCCGCGACCTGCAACGCCAGGGCGTGACCTTCCTGTTCATCAGTCACCACCTCCAAGAGGTCTATGACATCTGCGACATGGTCACGGTGTTCCGCGACGCCCGGCACATCGTCACCGCGCCGGTCGCGGAACTCGCCCGCGCCGACCTCGTCGCCACCATGACGGGCGAGGCGGCGGCCGGCCGACGCGAGGAACGGGCCGGCGCCCTCGACCCCGGCGCCGCCGCCGCGCTGAGTGTCCGCACCCTGCGGGGCGACGGGTACGACGACGTCAGCTTCCAGGTGGGGGCCGGCGAGATCGTCGGCCTCGCGGGCTCCGCCGGCAGCGGGCGCACCGAGGTCGCCGAGACCGTCGTGGGCCTGCGGGCGCCGGCCGCGGGCGACGTGGAGATCGCCGGGAACCGCCCCCGGCCGGGCAGCGTGCCCGCGGCCCTCGCCGCCGGCGCCGGATTCGTCCCGCAGGACCGGCACCACCAGGGCTTCGTCCCCGACATGTCGATCGCGGACAACGCCACACTGTCCGTGCCCGGGCGGCTGGGCCCCCACGGGTTCCTGAGCCCCGGCCGGCGCGACCGGCTCGCCCAGGCCATGATCGAGAACCTCGCGATCAAGACTCCCGGTCCCGAACTGCCCGTCTCCGCCCTGTCCGGGGGCAACCAGCAGAAGGTCGTCATGGCCCGCGCCCTGGCCGACGACCCCAGACTGCTGGTCCTGATCAACCCGACCGCGGGCGTGGACGTGCGCTCCAAGGAGTTCCTCCTCGGCAAGGTCGAGGAGACCGCGCGGACCGGCACCGGAGTGCTCATCGCCTCCGACGAACTCGACGACCTGCGTATGTGCGACCGGGTCCTGGTGATGTTCCAGGGCCGTGTGACCTCGGAGATCGCCCGCGGCTGGCACGACCACGACCTCGTGGCCGCGATGGAAGGAGTGGACCTCGATGCCTGAAACCGTCCTCGCGGACACCGCCGCAGCCAAGGCCCCGGAGCCCCGGGTGAAGCGGACCGCCCTGTTCGGCGGCCGGATACCCCTGGCCCGGCTGCGCGATCTCGCGCTCGTGCCGGCCATCGTGGTCATCGCGATCGTCGGACAGATCGTCAACCCGGTCTTCCTGCAGACCGACAACCTCATCAACGTCCTGCAGACCATGTCCGAGATGGCCCTGCTGGTCCTCGCGCAGACGATGATCCTGATCGTCAAGAAGATGGACCTGTCGCTGGAGTCCACCATGGGCCTCGCACCCGGCGTGGCGGCCTGGCTGGTGGTGCCGGTCGGCGCGGGCCACGGACTCGGCCTGCTCCCCGGCGCGTTGGCCGTCCTCGTCACCCTCGCCGTGGGCGCGCTCGTCGGCGTGGTCAACGCCCTGCTGATCATCCGCTTCGGCCTCAACGGTTTCATCGTCACCCTCGGCATGCTGATCGTGCTGCGGGGTGTGCTCACCGGCATCTCCGGCGGCCAGACCTTCTTCCAGCTGCCGGAGTCGATGCTCTACCTCGGCACCGCCGAATGGTTCGGGATGCCCGCCTCCATCTGGATCTGCCTGGCCCTGTTCGCCGTCGCCATCGTGGTGCTCGGCTGGACCAGCTTCGGGCGCTCGCTGTACGCCATCGGCGGCAACGTCGACGCGGCGAAGGCGGCGGGCATCCGCACCGACCGGGTGCTGTGGATCGTCATCGTCACCGGCAGCGTCCTCGCCGCCCTCGCCGGCCTGCTGCTCTCCGGGCGCCTGGCCTCCGTCGCCTCGGCTCAGGGCAACGGCTACATCTTCACCGTCTTCGCCGCCGCCGTCATCGGCGGGATCAGCCTCAACGGCGGCAAGGGCACCATGTTCGGGGCCTTCAGCGGCATCCTCCTGCTGTTCATGATCCAGAACGTGCTCACGCTCGGCGGCGTCCCCGCCCAGTGGATCGGCGCCCTCAACGGCCTGATCATCCTGGTCGCGCTGACCATCTCGCGCATCACGGGCGGCAAGGTCCAGGACTGAACCGCGAGCAGCCGTCCGGGTCCGCCCGGCGCCCTGCGCCACCCCTCTCTCGTCGCACAGGGCCGTATCGCCCCAGCACCTCACAGGAGTCGCCGCCATGCCATCCGCCCCGTCCCCTTCCCCGGCTTCCCCGGCTTTTGCCCTCATCACCTCCCTGGACGTGCTGGACGTGCGCTTCCCGACGTCCGAGCACCTGGACGGGTCGGACGCGATGAACCCCGAACCCGACTACTCCGCCGCCTACGTCGTCCTGCGCACCGACGCGGGCGACGGACTCGAGGGCCACGCCCTGGCCTTCACCACCGGCCGCGGCAACGACGTCCAGGCGGCCGCCATCGCGGCCCTGGCCCCGCACGTGGTGGGCCGGTCCGTCGACGAGGTCTGCGCCGACCTCGGCGGGTTCTCCCGCTCCCTCGTCCACGACCCCCAACTGCGATGGCTGGGACCGGAGAAGGGCGCCATCCACATGGCCGTCGGCGCCGTCGTCAACGCCGCCTGGGACCTGGCCGCCAAGCGCGCGGGCAAACCCGTGTGGCGCTTCCTCGGCGAGATGTCGCCCGAGGACCTGGTCGCCCAGGTCGACTTCCGCTGGCTCAGCGACGCCCTCACCCCCGAGGACGCCCTTCAGATCCTGCGCCGCGCCGAGCCGGGCCGCGCACAGCGCATCGGCCGCCTGCTCGACGAGGGCTACCCCGCCTACACCACCACCCCCGGCTGGCTCGGCTACTCCGACGAGAAGCTGGCCCGCCTCGCCCGTGAGGCCGTCGCCGACGGCTTCACCCAGATCAAGCTGAAGGTCGGCGCGGATCTGGAGGACGACGTACGGCGCCTGCGCACCGCCCGCGAGACCGTCGGCGACGGCGTACGCATCGCCGTGGACGCCAACCAGAGATGGGACGTCCAGGCCGCGATCGACTGGATGAGCGCCCTGGCCCCCTACCGGCCGTACTGGATCGAGGAACCCACCTCGCCCGACGACATCCTCGGCCACGCCGCCGTGCGCAAGGCCGTCGGCCCCGTCAAGGTCGCCACCGGCGAGCACGTCGCCAACCGGGTCGTCTTCAAGCAGCTCCTCCAGGCCGGAGCGGTGGACATCGTGCAGATCGACTCCGCACGGGTCGGCGGTGTCAACGAGAACATCGCGATCCTGCTGCTCGCCGCGAAGTTCGGCGTGCCGGTCTGTCCGCACGCGGGCGGCGTGGGCCTGTGCGAGATGGTGCAGCACCTGTCGATGTTCGACTACGTCGCCGTCTCCGGCACCACCGAGGACCGGGTCATCGAGTACGTCGACCACCTGCACGAGCACTTCGTCGACCCGGTCCGCATCGTCGAGGGACACTACCTGGCGCCCACGCTCCCGGGCCTGAGCGCCCAGATGCATCCCGAGTCCCTCAAGGAGTACACGTACCCCGACGGCCCCGTCTGGGCCGCCCGTGTGTGACGCCCGGGCCCTCGTCGACGCCCACCACCATGTGTGGGACCTGGACGTCCGGCCACAGCCCTGGCTGGACGAGCCCGGCCACGAACCGATCCGCCGCACCTTCAGCCCGCGCGACCTGCTGTCGGCGGCGACCAGGCCGATCGCCGGACGGCGGCTGACGAGCACGGTCGTCGTCCAGTGCGTCGCCTCCGTGCCCGAGACACGCGACCTGCTCGCCCTGGCCGCCGACGACCCGCTCATCGGCGCCGTCGTCGGCTGGGCGGACCTGACGTCCCCCGCGGTCGGCGACGTCATCGACGAACTGCGCAGCGGGCCCGGCGGCTCGTACCTGCGGGCGGTGCGCCATGTCGTGCAGGGCGAGACGGACCCGAACTGGCTCCAACGGCCGGAAGTCGAAAGGGGGTTGAGAACGACAGGCGAGCGCGGACTCGGTTACGACGTACTGGTCCGCAGCCACCAGCTGCCCCAGGCGATCCGGCTCGCGCAGCGGCTCCCGGAACTGCCGCTCGTCCTGGACCACGCCGGCAAGCCGCCGCTCGCCGCGGGGGACCTGACCGACTGGAGCCGGCTGGTGCGCGCACTGGCCGGGCGCCCCCAGGTGCGCTGCAAGGTGTCGGGGCTGATCACCGAGGCGGACCACGAGAAGTGGACCGTCGACGACCTCCGCCCCGTGTGGGACGTCCTGCTCTCCGCCTTCGGCCCCGACCGGCTGATGTTCGGCTCCGACTGGCCGGTCGCCGACCTCGCGGGCGGCTGGAACCGCTGGGCCGCCACCGTCGAGGAACTCCTGGACGGCTGTTCCGGCGCCGAGATCCACGCGGTGCTCGCCGGCACCGCGACCGCCTTCTACCGCCTGACCCCCGAGCCGACGACGAAGGAGAGGACACCGTGCTCCTGACGGAACTGCTGCACCCCGGGATCCTCGAATCCCTGGCCGGCGCCGGTCACGGCGCCCGCGTGCTGCTGGCCGACGGCCACTACCCGGCGAGCACCGCCACCGGCGTGCGCGCCCGCACCGTCCACCTCAACCTGGCCCCCGGCCTGCTGGACGTCCGGACCGTGCTCGACGTCCTGCTGCGCGCCCTGCCCCTGGAGGCGGCCCACGTGATGGTGCCCCCCGAGGGCGAACCGGAGCCGCCCGCCATCGCCGAGTACCGCTCGATGCTCGCGCCGCTCCCGGTCGACACGCTCGGGCGCTTCGAGTTCTACGACGCCGCCCGCTCGCCCGACCTGGCGCTGGCCGTCGTCACCGCCGACACCCGCACCTACGCCAACCTGCTGCTGACCATCGGCGTCCGCGCTGAAGGGACCCTGACGAAACGATGACACTCGCCGTCCGTTACAAGGCCGCCCGCACCCTGGACACCGCGGTCGTCGAGCCCCGCGCTCCCGGTCCGGGCGAGGTGGAGCTGGCCCCCGCCTACGTCGGCATCTGCGGCACCGATCTGCACATCTTCCACGGCGACATGGACGCGCGGGTCGCCGCCCCCGCCGTCCTGGGCCACGAGATGTCCGGCCGCGTCACACGCGTCGGCCCCGGCGTCGAGGACTGGCGGCCCGGGGACGCGGTCACGGTCATGCCGCTGCGCTGGGACGACACCTGCCCCGCCTGCCTCGCCGGGCATCGGCACATCTGCCAGCACCTGGACTTCATCGGCATCGACTCCCCGGGCGCGATGCAGCAGCGCTGGACGGTGCCCGCCTCGACGCTGATCAGGCTGCCGGAGGCGCTCGCCCTGGACCGGGCCGCGCTCGTCGAGCCGACGGCGGTCGCCGTGCACGACGTGGGCCGGGCCGAGGTCGCCGAGGGCGAGAAGGTCGTCGTGGTCGGCGGGGGTCCGGTCGGCATCCTCATCGCGCTGGTCGCGCGGGCCGCGGGCGCCGAGGTCCGAGTGGTGGAGCTCAGCCCCCATCGGCGCCTGCTGGCCGGGGAACTGGGGCTGACGGCGTGGGACCCGGCCGACGACGACGTGCCGGCGCTGGTGCGGGCGTGGACCGGGGAGGCCGGTGCGGAGGTCGCCTTCGAGGTCTCCGGCGCGGCGGGCGGCGTGGACACGGCCGTGGACGTCCTCGGGGTGCGCGGCCGCCTCTGCCTGGTCGCGATCCACCCGCGTCCCCGGGAGGTGAACCTGCACCGCTTCTTCTGGCGTGAACTCACCCTGGTCGGGGCGCGGTTGTACGACCGCTCCGACTTCGGGCGCGCGGTGGCCCTGGTGGCGGACGGGACGATCCCGGCCGCACGGCTGATCAGCAAGGTCGTGCCGCTCGGACAGGCGCCCGCCGCGTTCGAGGCCCTGGAGGGCGGCGGCGACGTCATGAAGATCCTCGTGGACTGCACCGACGACGCCCGGGAGGCGGCCGTATGAACGCCTTCGACCTCACCGGCAGGCTCGCCGTCGTGACCGGAGCCCGGCGCGGCATCGGCCGGGCCGTGGCCCGCGCCCTCGCCGAGGCCGGCGCGGACGTCATCGGCGTCAGCGCCCACCTGGAGACCTCGGCAAGCGCGGTGGAGAAGGACGTCCTCGCCGCCGGCCGCAGCTTCGAGGCGATCCGCACCGACTTCGCCGACCCCGCGGCCGTCCGGGCTCTGGGAGCGGACCTCGCCGGGCGGGACCGTCCGGTGGACATCCTGGTCAACAACGCGGGCACCATCCGCCGCGCCCCGGCGGCCGAACACACCGACGCGGACTGGGAGTCGGTGCTCCAGGTCAACCTCACCGCGCAGTTCGCGCTGACCCGGGCGGTCGGCGCGACGATGGTGGCCCGCGGCCAGGGAAAGATCGTCTTCACGGCGTCGCTGCTCAGCTTCCAGGGCGGCATCACCGTCCCCGGCTACACCGCCGCCAAGCACGGCATCGCCGGACTCACCAAGGCGCTGGCCAACGAGTGGGCCCCGCACGGTGTGAACGTCAACGCCGTCGCCCCCGGCTACATCGCCACCGACAACACCCAGGCACTCCAGGACGACCCGGCACGCAGCAGGGCGATCCTGGACCGCATCCCGGCCGGACGGTGGGGCAGCGCGGACGACCTGGCGGGCGCCACGGTGTTCCTCGCCTCGGACGCCGCCGCCTACGTCCATGGCGTCGTCCTGCCCGTCGACGGTGGATGGCTCGGCCGGTGATCAGCACCGACCCGGCCGCCGTGCTCGCCGGCGCCCGTCTCCTGCCCGTGCTGACCGTGCCGTCCACGCAGGCCGGCGGCCCGCTGGCCGACGCGCTCGCCGCGGGCGGCGCCCGGTGCGCCGAGGTCACCTTGCGCACCCCGGGGGCCGAACGCGTGCTCAGGGAGATGGCCGCCCACGGCGGCCTCATCGTCGGCGCCGGCACGGTGCTCACGCCCGAGCAGGCGGAGCGGGCCGTGGCCGCCGGGGCCCGCTTCGTCGTCTCGCCGGGCTTCGACGAGGAGGTCGTCGCGAAGTGCCGCGAGCTGGGCGTGCCGGTCGTGCCCGGCGTCGCCACCGCCACCGAGCTGATGCGCGCCCTGCGCGCCGGTCTCCACACCGTCAAGCTCTTCCCCGCCGAGCCGCTCGGCGGCCCGCGGACCCTGCGCGCGCTCGCGGCCCCCTTCCCCGGGGTGCGCTTCGTGCCCACCGGCGGGATCGACGCCTCCCGGATGGCCGCCTACCTCGCCGAACCGGCGGTCCTCGCCGTCGGCGGCAGCTGGATGGCCGCCCCCGCCCTCCTGGAACGCGGCGACCACGACGAGATCCGCCGGCTGACGGCCGACGCGGTGGACAGGAGCATGCCGTGATCGACGTGGTGGCCCTCGGCGAGGTGATGCTGCGCTTCGACCCGGGAGAGGGGCGCATCCGCACGGCCCGCACCTTCCAGGTCTGGGAGGGAGGCGGCGAGTACAACGTCGTCCGGGGGCTGCGGCGCTGCTTCGGCCTGCGCACGGCCGTCGTGACCGCCCTCGCCGACAACGCGGTGGGCCGGCTGGTGGAGGACCTGGTCCTCCAGGGCGGCGTCGACACCTCACTGATCCGCTGGGCTTTTGACGACGGCATCGGCCGCACCGCCCGCAACGGCCTCAACTTCGTCGAACGCGGCTACGGCATCCGCGGGGCGCTGGGCGTCAGCGACCGCGCGCACACCGCCGTGTCACAGCTGCGCAAGGGCGACGTCGACTGGGACGCCGTGTTCTCGGCCGGCGTGCGCTGGTTCCACACCGGCGGCATCTTCGCCGGCCTGTCCGACACCACGCCGGACGTCGCGGACGAGGCCATGGCCGCGGCGCGCCGCCACGGCGTCACGGTCTCCTACGACCCCAACCACCGCCCCAGCCTCTGGGCCGGCCGGGGCGGCGCCGACGCCGCGCGCGAGGTCGACCTGAGGCTCGCCCGGAAGGCCGACGTCGTGGTGGGCGCCCTGGGCCTGGCCGGCGCCCGCCCGGGACAGGCGCGTGTGAGGGCCGACGAGGTGGCGGACGCGCTCGCCCAGGTGGTGGCGCTGCTGCCCGGGGCGGCCGTTGTGGCGACGACCCTGCGCGAGGCGCCCTCGGCCGGGGTCAACGACTGGTCCTCCGCCGCCTGGTCCGCCGCGACGGGCTTCGTCGCCGGCCCCAGGATGCCCGCCCTGCAGGTCCTGGACCGCATCGGCTCCGGGGACGGATTCGCCGCCGGCCTGCTGTACGGACTGCTCGGCGGCGCAGACCTGGAGCGCGCCCTGGCCTACGGCACCGCCCACGGCGCGCTCACCATGACCACGCCCGGAGACGTCTCCATGGCCTCGCTCGCCGAGGTCGAGGCGCTCATCGCGGGCGGGTCGCCCCACGTCAGGCGCTGACCGGCGCCCGCGTCGCCCGTACTCCAGGAGCACGTCTTGCACCAGCGGAAGATCCGGAACACGTCCGCGGCGCTCACCGCACCCGGTTTCCGGGCGTCCGGGACCGGCAGCCTCCACCGCGTCACCCCGCCCGCGGCAGCGGCCGCGGGCGGGGCCCGGCAAGCCGGTCTTCGGCACTTCGACACCGCGCCGCGCCCCGGCACCGGCCCCGGACCGCTCCGCGCGGACCGGCCCGCCGAGGGCGTGAAGGACGACTGCCGGGACGCCCCGCCGGCTCGCCGCGCCCGCCCCCGGGCCGTCGCCGACGTCTGCGCGGCGCATGGGACCCCGCTGCCGACGGCCACGATCGCCTTCGCCCGCAACCACCCCGGTATCATCGACGTCACCCTCGGCATGCGGACTCCGGAACAGGTCGTACGAAACGTGGAACTCCATGGTCAGCGCGTCCCGGCGGGCCTCCGGGACGATCCCGGCGCTCAGGGGCTGATCAGGCCGGCCGTGTTCGAGGGGCGCCAGGGCGGGCGGGACGCGCGGTGTCTCTGACGGACAAGGCCATCGAACAGCTCCGCGAGCTGATCCGGACCGGTGTGCTGCCTCCGGGGTCGAAGCTCCCACCGGAGCCGGACCTGGCCGCCCAGCTGGGCCTGTCCCGCAACCTCGCCCGCGAGGCGGTCAAGGCGCTGGCCGTCGCCCGGGTCCTGGAGGTCCGCCGGGGCGACGGCACCTACGTCACCAGCCTGCAGCCCAGCCTGCTCCTGGCGGGGCTCGGCGGGGCGGTCGAGCTGCTGCAGGGCGACTCGGTCGCCCTGCAGGACCTCATGGAGGTACGGCGGCTCCTCGAGCCGATCGCCACCGCACTGGCCGCCACCCGCATCTCCGACGACCAGCTGGCCGAGGTGAAGAGCCACCTGGACGCCATGCGCGAGGCCCGCGAGGACGTCGAGCAGCTCAACGCCCACGATGCCGCGTTCCATCGCGCCGTCATCTCGGCCACGGGCAACGAGAGCCTCCTGACCCTGCTCGAAGGCATCTCCGGCCGCACCCTGCGCGCCCGCATCTGGCGCGGTCTGGTCGACTCCCAGGCCGCGGGGCGCACCCTCGCCGAGCACCAGGCGATCTTCGACGCGCTGGCTGCCCGCGACTCCGCCCTCAGCCAGGCCGCCGCACTGCTGCACGTGAGCAACACCGAGCAGTGGCTGAGAGAACACCTGCGCTCAGGCGCGCCCCTCCCCTTCGGGACGCCCACACGCAGGTGAGGGCGGCCGCCGGCCCGTCCTCGCCCGCCCTTCAAGGGGCGGGAGGGGCCCGGGGGCCGGGAGGGGCCGGGGACGCGGGCCCGGTGCGCGGGACCCGCGATCACCCGGCCTTGCCCGCTGTCTCGCCGTTCGGCCGGTTGAGCGGGCTGTGCGGTGGCAGGATGCTGGAGGCAGCGCCGGTGACGGTCGACGCGGCACCGGGCCGGGTGCGAGAGGAACGACGTCGGGATGCCTCCCATGGACCACGAATCCGATACGACCAGAGAAGGGAAGCCCGCCGGGGCTCCCGAGGACTTCGCGGTCGTCGTCGACGCCCGCGGAGCCGTCATGGCATGGAGCGCCGGAGCGAGGCGGCTGCTCGGATACCGGTCCGAGGAGGTGGTCGGGCTGCCGGCCGCCCAGCTGCTCGCCGCGAAGCTGCCCACCGCGATGCGCCGCCACCTCGCCGCCGGAGAGCCGTGGACCAGCGATCTGGCGCTGCGGAAACGGAACGGGGACCATGTCAAGGTGCACCTGCGGGGCACCCCGCTGACGGACTCGGACGGCTCGACCCCGTGGGTCCTCGCCCCGGCGGCGACGACGTACCCCGCGGCGCCGACCGACGCGGAGGCGGCGGAGCTGTGGGACCTCACGCTCGCGCAGCTCCCGCTCCCCGTGGCCGTCTACGACCGCGAGGCCCGGTTCGTGGCCTGCAACCAGGTGATGAGCCGGGCCATGGGACTCACCCAGGAGGAGATGAGGGGACTCACCCTGTGGGAGATCTACCCCGCCCCGCCCCTGGGCGAGATCGACCGCCTGCAGCGGCAGGTGGTGCGCACCGGCGAGATGATCTTCCGTGAGGAGCAGCCGTTCCGTGCCTCCGGCGAGGTCCGCGATCACGCGTGGTCGGTCTATCTGTCCCCGTTGAAGGACCGGGCGGGCGACGTGCTCGGCGTCTCGGCGGTGGTCATCGACATCACCGAGCAGTACTGGGCCCGGCGCCGGCTGGCGGTGCTGAACGACGCCGGCGCACGCATCGGCAGCTCGCTGGACGTGTCCCGGACGGCCGAGGAACTGGCCGAGGTGGCGGTGGCCGGGGGGTTCGCCGACTTCGTCACCGTGGACCTGCTGGAGTCCGTCGCCCAGGGGCACGAGCCACAGCCGGTACCGCCCGGCACGCCGGTGCAGTGCCGCCGTACCGCGCAACGGTCGGTCCTGTCGGGATGCCCGGAATCGGTGGTCCGGACGGGCGACACCGACGTCTACCCGCCCGGCTCGCCTCCGGCCCAGGCGCTCATCACCGGCCGGGGCAGCCACTACCGTGTGGGCGATCCGCGGCTCGTGGACTGGTCGACGGCCTCCCCGGCGCGCGCCGAGAGCGTCAGGCGGTTCAGGATCCATGCGGTGATGATGGTGCCGCTGCGCGCCCGGGGCATCACCCTGGGAGTGATGCATCTCCTGCGGCACCGTACGGCGGACCCCTTCGGCAAGGACGATCTCGTGCTCGCCGAGGAGATCGGCGCCAGGGCGGCGGTGAGCATCGACAACGCCCGCCGCTACACCCGCGAGCGCCGGACCGCGCTCGCCCTCCAGCGCAGCCTGCTGCCCGAACGGCTGCCGGAGGGGCAGGCGGTCGACCTGGCCTACCGGTACCTTCCCGCCGGTTCCGGGGACGAGATCGGCGGAGACTGGTTCGACGTCATCGCGCTGTCCGGAGGACGGGTCGCGCTGGTGGTCGGCGACGTCGTGGGCCACGGCGTGCACGCCTCGGCGACGATGGGCCGGCTGCGCACCGCGGTGCGGACCCTCGCGGACGCCGACTTCGCGCCCGACGAGCTGCTCACCCGGCTGGACGACCTGGTCATCCGCCTCGACCGGGAGGAGGGCCCGGATGCGCGCAGGCAGGCGGAGGAGGCCTCGGGAGAGGTCGGAGCCACCTGCCTCTACGCCGTCTACGACCCCGTGGCCGGCCTGTGCGACCTGGCCCGGGCCGGTCACCCGCCGCCCGTGCTGGTGACGTCGGACGGCGCCGTGCAGGTCCTGGACCTGCCCGCCGGGCCACCGCTCGGCCTGGGCGGACTGCCCTTCGAGTCGGCCCGGATCACCATGGCCGAGGGAAGCCTGCTGGCCCTCTACACCGACGGCCTGATCGAGACCCCCGGCCGTGACATCGACGTCGGACTGGACCTGCTGACCGAGGCGCTGCGCCACCCGGCCGCCGGCCTGGAGGAGACCTGCGACGAGGTGATGCGCAAGGTGCGGGCCGACCCGCCCGGCGACGACATCGTCCTGCTGCTGGCTCGCGCGTCCGGCCTCGGGACGGACCAGGTGCGCACCTGGCAGCTGCCCGTCGACCCCGCGGCCGTCGCCGGGGCGCGCCGGATGGCGTGCGAGCAGCTGGCCGCCTGGGGCCTGGCCGAGCTCGAGTTCTCCACCGAACTGATCGTCAGCGAGCTGGTCACCAACGCCATCCGGTACGGCACCGCCCCCATCGAGCTGCGGCTCATCCACGCCGACGTGCTGATCTGCGAGGTCTCCGACGGCACCAGTACCGCCCCGCACCTGCGGCGGGCCCGCGTCTTCGACGAGGGCGGGCGCGGACTGATGCTCGTCGCCCAGGTGGCCGAACGCTGGGGCAGCCGCCACACCGCCACCGGCAAGACGATCTGGGCCGAACAGCCGGTGCCGCGCTGAGCCACCGCGGGCGGCTCGCACCGCGCACCAGCCGCGCCGGCAGCCTCCACCGCTCCTTGCCGACCGGGTCCCGTACGCGAAGCGGGACGGGGCGTCAGACGGACCGGTGCGGCTGCGCGCCCGGGCGGTTCTCCGCGCAGTCCTGGTAGGTGACGGGCAGTTCGGCCCGGCCCGTCACGTTGAGCTTGCGATAGATACGGGTCAGGTGCTGTTCGACCGTGCTGACGGTGACGCACAGCTGGTCGGCGATCTCCCGGTTGGAGTGCCCCCAGGAAGCCAGCGACGCGACCCGGCGTTCCGCCGCGCTCAACGGGTCCTCCGCGTCCTCACCGGACGGCTCCGGGGCCGCGTCCGCGTCGTTGCTCAGCAGGGCGCGGCGCAGGGGCGCGGCGCCGCACTGCTCCGCCAGCCGCAGCGCCTGGTGCAGCGCCTGCCGGGCGGGGCCGGCCGCGCCGACGGCCCGCTGGGCGGAACCGAGAGCGGCGAGCGACCGGGCGAGTTCGAGCCGGTCTCCGGTCAGCCTCTGCAGCGTCACGGCGTTGTTGAGGATCGCCACCCTGCGCCGCGGCTCGGCGAGTTCGGCGAGCAGACGCAGCGCGACACCCCGAGGGCTGGACTTCGCCGGGCCGGGCCGGGCCAGTTCCTCCTCGACGAGCCTGCGGGCCTCCTCGCGCCGCCCCAGCCACAGATGGGCGGTGGCGGCGGCGCTGCGCCACGCCACGAACGTGGGCAGATCCATGTTCCAGGCGCTCGCCTTCTCCCCGCAGGCGAGGAAGTCGCCCAGTGCGGCGTCCGGTCGCCTCGACGCGAGGTGGTGATGACCGCGGGCGTACAGATAGGGAATCCCGTACCAGGATCCGTGGATCTCCTCCGGCACGGGCAACTGCAACTGCTCCTCGGCGACCTCGTACGCTCCCGTCGCGGTCGCGGCCAGGACGAGCACGCTCACCGGCAGGCCCACGGCGAGTCCCCAACCGCGCGGCGGGAGGAGGGTCATGGCGGTCCGGGCGTGCTGCAGAGCCGTCGTCAGGTCGCCCTGGCGCAGGGCGACCTCCGCCTGCACGGCGGAGAGTCTGGCCTGCCAGGTCGGCGCGCGACGGCCGGCCACGGCCGCCGCGCACCTGGCGGACCAGTGGGCGGCGCGGTCCCGCCGGCCGGTGTAGAGCAGAGCGAGGAGCGCCGACTCCGCGCTGTCGACGTCTGCCGTGCTCTCCGGACGGCACGTGCTGAGCATCATCTCCGCGGTGCGGGCGGTGGTTTCCCCGCCCCCGCTCCGCAGCGTGAGGGACAGCAGGCCGTCGGCGGAGACGGCGGCGGCGTCCGCGGCGCCCGACTGGACCGCAGCGTCGGGCCCGGCCCCGGCGGACGCGTGCGGAAGGACCGACGGATGGCGGACGCGCAGCCAGGCGTGCAGACGTCCGAGCCGCAGCGGGCACGTCGCTTCGGAGGCGCCGAGAAGGCCGAGCAGGGACACCGCCTCCCTGCGGCGGCCGAACCAGAGCAGCGACTTGACCAGGGACATCGCCGAAGCCTGCGGCAGCCGGCCGTCGAGCGCCGCCCTGACCAGCGAGCCGAGTCGCCGTTCGGCGGTCGCGGGGTTCATCCGCCACTCCAGCCGGATCAACTGCGCCTCGGTGACCGCGCGGGCGTCGGGGTCCTCGGTGCTGCCGAGGGCGAGCTCCAGGCAGGTGACGGCGAACGGCAGCTCCTCGCGCAGACACGCCGCCTCGGCCGCTTCCGCCAGGACCGAGCGGGCCCAGCCGTCGTGGGCGCGTCCCGCGGCTGCCAGCCGGCGGGCCACCACCAGGGACGGGGCCCCTTCGTCGTGCAGGAGTCGTGCCGCGCGGCGGTGCGCCTCGAAGACGGCGTCGGGGGACATGTCCTCCAGAATCACCTCCCTCGTCGCGGGGTGGCGGAAATCCGTTCCCGAGGTGAGCCCCGAGGCCTCCAGCTGCGTCAGCGCGCGCCGCACCCCGGCTGTGCTCGTCCCGAGCAGGCGGACGAGGCGCTCCGGTGTCGCCGTGTCCTCCAGGACGGCGAGCAGGCGGGCGACGCCCGACACCGACTCCTCGTGGCGGCGCAGACAGGCGAGGACGGCATGCCGGAACTCCTCGTCCGCGTACGCCCCGTCCGCAGCGCCTCCCGAGCCGTCCGTGCGCCGGCTGAGCCGGTCCTCCAGCAGGGCTCGCAGCAGTAAAGGGCTGCCACCGCTGAGCGCGTGGTAGACGGGGCCGAGCCGGCGGCCCTCCTCCGTGCCCAGCCGCTGCTCGGCCAGGAGCACGGTCGCGTCGCGGGACAGCCCGGTGATGCGTACGCGCCGGCAGTGCGGATGGCGTCGTAGTTCCGCGTCCAGCAGGGGGTGTCTGCCGGTGCGGTCCGGTTGCACGATCACCAGCATCACCGGTGCGGACCGGACATGGGGCAGGAGATGGAGCAGACACGCCAGCGACGCCTCGTCGGCATGCTGGATGTCGTCCACGCCGATGAGTAACCGGTGGGCGCCCGCGAGCTGTAACAGGGCGTCGCACAGCCCGTGCGCCACCCGGGCCTGGAGCAGGACGGCGTGGCGGGAGGAGGCCGGCCCCGCCGCCAGCAGACTCTCCAGCAGCGCCATCCGGGAGAGCAGGGAGGAGGGGAGCGGCAGATCGCGGACGAGCTGGCGGACCACGCCGAGGGGGACGTCGCGTTCGTGCTCGTGGCCGACGGCCCCGAGACAGAGGCAGGAATCCGAGGCCTGCTCGGCGAAGGCGTAGAGAAGTTCCGACTTGCCCGTGCCCACCGCGCCGCTCAGGAGCACGATCCGGCCGGCGCGCCCGCGTGAGGCGATGAGCGAGTTTCCCAAGTCGGAGAGGGGTTTCTCGCGCTCGACCAACCGTGTGCCGGCACCTTGCTGCAACACAACCGACCTTGCCTCAGAACTCGTCGGTAAGTTTCTGTTCGGTAGTGATCGAGACGGCGTAAATAAACCGTCAATAAAGTCCTTCGGGGGCGGATGAAGTGGTTTGGAGAGGGGTGACGTTGGCGACTCCGTCGGACGGCCACTTTCCTTTTGGATCATAGCGCAGGGCCTGGTCGCGTTCGAGGATGTTCGGCAGGAGCAGGTCATCATGGAGGACGGTCAATCGGACCTGGCCCGTCTTTCCGTAGGCCACGGCTTCGGACCATTCTTGCTTGTCGACAACCGTCATCGTCACCTGAGGGAAATTCGGGACATACGGCATCAATTCTGCGTTCTGTTCCACGGGTAGACCCGCCGCATTTCCGAAAGTGTTGCCGTAGCTGCGCCCGCAGACACCGTCGGACATGGCCGCGGTGAAGTCGCGGTACATGTCCGCGCTGAGCTGGGTCCCGCTCAGCCGTACGCCCTTCAGCGGAGCGACCAGTTCGGGGAAACGCCGCGTCAGTGCCTGGAAAACGGCCGGAGTGGTGTTCACGTAGTCGACCCGGCCCGGGCGGAGCACGTCGGCGATCTGCTCCAGGAGGTGCGTGGTGTACTCCTGGGCGTCCGCCGGCCGTCCGGCCCGGATCAGCCGCTTCACCCACCGCGGATCCATGTCGATCGCGTAGGTCCGGCCTTCGAACAACTCGGTCGTCTCCCACACCCCGTTGCCGATCAGATGCGGCCCGGTGGGCGTCGCCTGCAGCCATGTACGGTGCGGCAGGAAGCCCTCGGAGACGAAGGACCAGCGGCGCCACGCACCACGGTGCAGCAGCATGTCGGGGGTGTAGAAGAGCCGGCACGGCGGGCCCGTGGTGCCCCCGGTGTCCCAGATCCGACCGGTCAGCGGCCGGGGCACGGCCAGCGGCACCAGGTCCGCCGGGTCCATGTCGCGCAGGACCTCCACGGGGAACGGGCCGAAGGCCGTGAGCTGGTCGTAGCGGGTGAGGTCGCGTGGGTCGAAGTCCAGGCCGGCCGCCCGCCGCAGCCAGTAGGGGCTGCCGGTCAGCGGATCGAAATGCCGGGCGACCACCCGGCGGGTCCATGCGTCCAGGTCGGTGTCGAGCCAGTCCCGGACGAGTCTGTCGCACTCCGCGGCCCGGGACCCGGCCGGCGTGCGTGTCGTCGACGTCATCGCCCCGTCTGCGCGGGCGCCAGGTCGATGCCCAGGTCGAAGGCGCTGGTCAGCACCTGCTGGACGTGCTCGGGCTGGTCGACGTGCACCACCGGGAACGGGAAGCGCAGAATTCCGTCGGGGATCGAACCGCCCATGATCAGCGCGAGCCGGACACCCTCCTCCTTCATGCCGGCGCACACGTCCGGCAGGCTGATGGCGTCCGTGGAGTTGCGGTCGAACAGATCCCGCACGCCCTCCGCGGTCGTCAGCTTCTTCTGCTCCAGGCAGGAGAACAACGGCAGTTCGGGCGCCGTGAAGGGCATCGCCCCGACGTACGGAGCCATGAACTCGCGATGGTGACCGCGCAGCGGCGAGTGGACGGCGATCGGCCGGTCCGGCAGCGGGGCTATCGTGCCCGGCGGCAGGTCGGCCGCCACTTCCTCCAGCGCCGACCGCTCACCGGAGAGCATCAGGATCTGCATCGCTCCGTCCGCCGTCACCCCGAAGACCCCGGACAGATGCACCCCCGCCCGGCCCTCGCCCCGGTAGGCGGCCACCAGGTCGCCCTCGACGGGCGCGAAGGCCAGGGCGAGTCCCTGCTCGGGCGACTCCGGCGGCAGTTCGGGCGTGTGCCGGGTGTGCGCCAGCATCTCGAAGAGTTCCCTGCGCCCGATGGCGCCGGCCAGACAGCTCGCCGTCATCGCGCCCAGACTCAGGCCGCCGAGCGCGGAGGGCCGCAGTCCGTGCTCCACCAGCACGTCGTGGATGCCCAGCGCCAGCGCGGTCTCCCGGATCGTTCCCGCGCTCTGCCGCTCCTCCTGCGCGGTCGGCAGCTCCTCCTCCAGGATCTGGCCCACCGTCAGGCCGGTCCACTCCGAGACCTGCTCGTACAGATCACGCATCACGGGATAGGAGCGGTACATCTCCGTGCCACGCACTTCGGTGCCGACACCGCCGCCGAAAAGAAAACCCAAAGACACCGTTAACTCCAAGCCGAGAATGGCTGAAAAGCCGTGGTGGACTCGGTCGGACTGCCCTGAAGCGGCGGGCCGACACGTGCTCTTGTCGGCCACGTTACCCATGTCCTGGCATTCTTGAAAGGGGGCTCTCGGGGCGTGCCATGACGGTCGTTCAGCTGTCGCGTGAGGCGCTATGGAGACGATATCCGCGAGTGTCAGAGTCCTCTCATGGCCTCTCGCAATTCCCTCGCCCGGACCGCCGGGGAAGTCCTCCGCACAGGCGGGGAAGTCCTCCGGCGCCCGGGGGAAGCCGCGTCCCTCGCACGCGAAAGCCGGAAGCGGAAGTAATGCCCGTCGAAGACGGTTTCCGGGACGGGACCGACCCGCGCACCGCGATCGCGGTCACCGGCTACGCGTGCCGCCTCCCCGGCGCGGAGGGCCCCGAGGCGTTCTGGCGACTGCTCGCCGAGGGCCGCCACGCCGTGACCGAGACGCCCGCCGACCGCTGGGACGCCGAGGCGGTCCGCACCTCGTCCGTGCCCGACGCGGAACGCGCCCGCTGGGGCGCCTTCCTGGACCGGGTCGACCTCTTCGACGCCGCGTTCTTCGGCATCTCCCCGCGCGAGGCGAGCGCCGTCGACCCCCAGCAGCGGCTCGTCCTCGAACTCGGCTGGGAGGCCCTGGAACACGCCGGGACCGTCCCCGGGACCCTGGCGGGCACCGACACCGGCGTGTTCGTCGGAGCGGACGCGGACGACTACGCCCTCCTGCGCGCGCGGCTCGGCGCCGGCGGCATCACCCGGCACTCGTCGGCCGGCGCCCAGCGCAGCATGATCGCCAACCGGCTGTCGTACGTCCTGGGCCTGCGCGGACCGAGCCAGACCGTCGACTCCGGGCAGTCCTCGTCGCTGGTCGCCGTCCACCTCGCCTGCCAGAGCCTGCGCACCGGAGAGTGCACGACGGCCCTGGCCGGCGGGGTCCACCTCAACCTCGCCCCGGACAGCGCGCTCGTCGTCGCGGGCAGCGGAGCGCTCTCCCCGGACGGCCGGTCGCACACCTTCGACGCCCGCGCCAACGGCTACGTACGAGGCGAGGGCGGGGCCCTGGTCCTGCTCAAGACCCTCGAACAGGCCCTCGCCGACGGCGACCCTGTGCGCTGCGTGATCCTCGGCGGCGCGGTCAACAACGCGGGCGGCGCGGGCTCCGGGCTCGCCGTGCCCGACGCGGGCGCCCAGCGTGAGGTGATCACCCTCGCCCACCGGCGCGCGGGCACCCGGCCCGACGACGTGCAGTACGTCGAACTCCACGGCACCGGCACCAAGGTCGGCGACCCCGTGGAGGCCGCGGCGCTGGGCGCCGCACTGGGCGTCCCGCGCACGTCCGGGCAGCCGCTCGCCGTGGGCTCCGCCAAGACCAACGTCGGTCACCTGGAGGCCGCCGCGGGCGTGGTCGGCCTGCTCAAGGTGATCCTGTCCCTCGCGCACCAGGCCCTCCCCCCGAGCCTGCACCACCACACTCCCTCGGCGCGGCTGGACGACCTGGGCCTCGCCGTCCAG
This sequence comes from Streptomyces humidus, assembly GCF_014649655.1. Lineage (GTDB taxonomy): Bacteria > Actinomycetota > Actinomycetes > Streptomycetales > Streptomycetaceae > Streptomyces > Streptomyces humidus. The sequence goes on from NZ_BMTL01000005.1 coordinate 130,217, forward strand.
CGACGCCTCACCGCCTGGCCGGCGGGCGACTCGCCCCGCGTCGCCGGGGTGAGCTCCTTCGGCATGGGGGGCACGAACTGCCACCTGGTGGTGGCGGACCGGCACGAACCCGGCACGCCGGCGGAGCGCCCCGCGACGCGGACGCCGGCTGCGTCCCTGCCGGAAACGCACCCGCCCGCGTCCGACGTCCACGCCCGGCCCACCGCGGTTCACCCACCCGTGCCCGCACCTGACCCCGAGTCCGGGCCTGACCCCGCCTCCACGCCCGTGCCCGTGCCCGTGGTCCTCTCCGGGCGCGACGAAGCGGCGCTGCGCCAACAGGCCGAGCGGATGGGCCGGTTCCTCACCGAGCACCCCGGGTCCGGACCCGCCGACCTCGCGCCCGCCCTGGCCACGACCCGCACCCACTTCGGCACCCGTGCCGCGGTCGTCGCCGCCGACCGCGCGGACCTCCTCGCCGGGCTGGACGCGCTCGCCGGTGCCACGCCCGCACCGCGTGTCGTGCGAGGTACGGCCCGAGGCGGCTCGGTGGCCTTCCTGTTCACCGGGCAGGGCAGCCAACGGCCCCGCATGGGCGCGGCGTTGTACGCCGCTCACCCCGCCTTCGCCGAGGCCTTCGACGAGGTGTGCGCCCACCTGGACCCGTTGCTGGACCGCCCCCTTCGGGAGCTGGTGCTCGGCGACACCGACGAGCTGCACCGGACGCAGTACACCCAGCCCGCCCTCTTCGCCTTCGAGACCGCCCTGCAACGGCTGTTCCGGCACTGGGGGGTACGCCCGGACGTCGTGACCGGCCACTCCGTCGGCGAACTCGCGGCGGCGCACGCGGCCGGAGTGCTGAGCCTGCCCGACGCCTGCGCCCTCGTGGCGGCCCGGGGGCGGCTCATGCAGGCCCTTCCCGAGGGCGGGGCCATGGTCGCCGTGGAGGCGTCGGAGGCCGAACTGCTCCCCGATCTCGTCGCTTTGACCGCCCACGTCTCGATCGCCGCGGTCAACGGCCCCCGTGCGACGGTCCTGTCGGGCGACGAGGAGCACGTCCTCGCGGTCGCCGCGAGCTGGCGTGAGCGCGGACGCAGGACGCGGCGGCTCAAGGTGAGCCACGCCTTCCACTCACCGCACATGGACGCCATGCTCGACGACTTCCGTCAGGTCGCGGAGAGCCTCGCCTACCACGCGCCGCGGACCCCCGTCGTCTCCAACCTGACCGGCGCCACCGCCACCGCCGACGAACTGCGCACGCCGGACCACTGGGTACGCCACGCCCGCGACGCCGTGCGGTTCCTCGACGGAGTACGGGCGCTGCCCGCGCACGGCGTCACCGTCCATCTGGAGATCGGCCCCGACGCCGTGCTCACGCCGATGGCCCGCGACTGCGCCGGCGGGGACACCGCCGCCGTCCACGTGGCCGCGACCCGGGCCGACCGCGGGGAGACGGAGGCCTTCGCCACGGCACTGGCCGAACTGCACGTCCATGGCGTCCCCGTCGACTGGGGACGGCTGACGGACGGCCGCCTGGCCCCGCGCCTCGATCTGCCCACCTATCCCTTCCAGCGCGAGCGGTACTGGCTGCGGGGCGACAGAGCGCCGCTTCCGGTTCCGCAGACCCCCCTCGCCGCCCCGGCCGCCCCGGCCTCCCGGGCCGACCGCGCCCTCGACCCGGACGAACTCGTCCGTCGCAGCGTCGCGGTCGTCCTCGGACATGACTCCGCCGACCGGATCCCGGGCGACAGCACGTTCAGGGAACTCGGGTTCAGCTCTCTCATGGGCGTCGAACTCTGCGAACTCATCGGCGCCGCCCTGGGGGAGCGGCTCCCGGACACCCTCGTCTACGACCATCCCACCCCCGACGCCCTGATCCGCCACCTGAGCGGCGACGCGGCGTCCACCCGCTTCGAAGCCGAGCCCGCGTCCCCCGTCCGTGCCGGTGAGGGGATCGCGGTGGTGGGGATGGCGTGCCGGTTGCCGGGTGGGGTGGTGTCGCCGGAGGGGTTGTGGGATCTGGTGTCGTCGGGTGGTGAGGGTGTGTCGGGGTTTCCGGTGGACCGGGGGTGGGATCTGGAGGCGTTGTTCGACGCGGATCCGGAGCGGCCGGGGACGTCGTACACGCGGTTCGGCGGGTTTCTGCACGATGCGGGTGAGTTCGATGCGGAGTTCTTCGGTATCTCGCCGCGTGAGGCGTTGGCGATGGATCCGCAGCAGCGGGTGTTGCTGGAGTCGGTGTGGGAGGCGGTGGAGCGGGCCGGGATCGATCCGTCGTCGTTGCGGGGCAGCCGCACCGGCGTCTTCGCCGGGGTCTTCGGGTTCCGCGACCCCCACCTCGGCACGCCGTCCGACAGCTCCGAGGGACGCCGTCTGACGGGTGGTGCGGCGAGTGTGTTGTCGGGTCGGGTGAGTTATGCGTTGGGGTTGGAGGGTCCGGCGGTGACGGTGGACACGGCGTGTTCGTCGTCGTTGGTGGCGTTGCATCTGGCGGTGCAGTCGTTGCGGTCGGGGGAGTGTTCGCTGGCGGTGGTGGGTGGGGTGACGGTGATGTCGTCGCCGGGGACGTTCGTGGAGTTCTCGCGGCAGCGGGGGTTGTCGGTGGATGGGCGGTGTCGGTCGTTCTCGGCGTCGGCGGACGGTACGGGCTGGTCGGAGGGTGTGGGTGTGCTGGTGTTGGAGCGGTTGTCGGATGCGCGGCGGGGGGGGCGTGGGGTGTCGGCGGTGGTGCGGGGTTCGGCGGTGAATCAGGACGGTGCGTCGAACGGGTTGACGGCGCCCAGTGGTCGGGCGCAGGAGCGGGTGATGCGGGAGGCGTTGGCGGGGGCGGGGTTGGGTGCGGGGGAGGTGGATGTGGTGGAGGCGCATGGGACGGGGACGCGGTTGGGGGATCCGATCGAGGCGCGGGCGTTGTTGGCGGTGTATGGGCAGGGGCGTGAGCGGCCGTTGTGGTTGGGGTCGTTGAAGTCGAATGTGGGGCATACGCAGGCGGCTGCGGGTGTGTCGGGTGTGATCAAGATGGTGTTGGCGATGCGGCATGGGGTGTTGCCGCGGACGTTGCATGTGGAGGAGCCGACGCCGCATGTGGACTGGTCGGCCGGGCGGGTGGAGTTGCTGGTCGAGGCGCGGGAGTGGCCGGGCGGGGAGGGGCGGCCGCGTCGTGCGGGGGTGTCGTCGTTCGGGATCAGCGGCACCAACGCCCACGTCATCCTCGAAGAGTTCGCCCAGGAGGACGAAGCCGCGGAGCGGCCTGCGGACGCCGGGCCCGACGGCGCCGCCCTGTGGCCGCTCTCCGCCCGGTCCGACGAAGCGCTGCGCGCTCAGGCGCGCAAGCTGCTGGCCCACCTGAAGGCCGGACCCCCGACGCGGCCGGCCGACGTCGGCCATGCGCTCGCCACCACCCGCGCCTCCTTCGAGCACCGCGCGGTCGTCGTCGGAGACGACCGGGACCGGATGCTCGCCGACCTGGAGGCGCTCGCGGACGGCAGCGAGTCCCCGCGCACGGTGCGGGGCACTCCCGTGCCGGGACGCCTCGCCTTCCTCTTCACCGGGCAGGGCAGCCAGCACGCCGGTATGGGCCGCGAACTGCACACGCGTTTCCCGGCGTTCGCCCACGCCCTCGACGAGGCGTTCGACGCCTTCGGCGATCGTCTGGGCCGCCCGCTGCGGGACGTCGTCCTCGCCGCGCCGGACTCGGCCGAGGCCGCGCTGCTGGACCGGACCGTCTTCACCCAGGCCGGCCTGTTCGCCTTCGAGGTCGCACTGTTCCGGCTGGTGGAGACCTTCGGCATCCGGCCGGACCGGCTCGCCGGACACTCCGTCGGCGAGATCGCCGCGGCCCACGCGGCCGGGGCGCTGACCCTCGCCGACGCGGCCGAACTCGTCGCGGAGCGCGGACGGTTGATGGACGCCCTGCCCGGGGGCGGCGCCATGGTGTCCGTCCAGGCGGCCGAGGAGGAGGTCGCCGAACTGCTGGCCGCGACGGACGGGCGTGCCGGGATCGCCGCCGTCAACGGTCCCCTCTCCTGCGTGCTGTCCGGCGACGAGGACGCGGTCACGCACCTCGCCGACACGCTCGCGGCCCGCGGACGCCGGACCCGACGACTGCGGGTGAGCCACGCCTTCCACTCGCACCGGATGGACCCCATGCTCGACGAGTTCGCCCGGGCCGCCGCCCGGCTGGACGTCACGGCGCCCGCCCTGCCGATCGTCTCCACCGTGACGGGGGCTCCCCTCGACCCGGCGGTGGCGCCGGCCCCCGAATACTGGGCTCGGCACGCCCGCCGGACCGTGCGGTTCGCGGACGCGGTGCGCAGGCTGCGCGAGGACGGGGTGACCGCCTTCCTGGAGATCGGCCCCGACGCCGTGCTGACCGTCATGGGCCGCGACTGCCTGGCCGAGGACGGCGAAACGGCGGAGTTCGTCCCGCTGGTGCGGCGGGGACACTCCGAGGATCGGACCGTGTCCGAGGCGCTCGCACGGCTCCATGTGCGGGGTGTCGTCCCCGACTGGCCCAGCGTGTACGCCGTCCACCGGCCCCGGCGGACCGAGCTGCCCACCTACGCGTTCCAGCGCAGGCGCTACTGGGAGCACGCCGGCACGGCCCGCCCGGCGGACGCCACGGGCCTGGGCCTGGCAGCGGGCGGCCACCCCCTGCTGGGCGCCGCCGTACGCCCCGCCGGCTCCGACACGCTCGTCCTCACCGCCCGGCTGTCCTTGCTCACCCACCCCTGGCTCGCCGACCACACCGTGCTCGGCGGCGTGCTGTTCCCCGGCGCGGGGCTCGTCGAACTGGCCCTGCACGCCGGCCGGGAGACCGGCTGTCCGCAGCTGGAGGAGCTGACCCTGCGCACGCCCCTCGCCCTGCCCGACGACGGCGCCGTGGACCTGCAGATACAGGTGGCGGACGAGGACGCCGAAGGGCGGCGCCCGGTCACCGTGCACAGCCGTCCCGCCGGGCCGGACCCGGGCGCCGTATGGACCCTGCACGCCGCGGGGGTCGTCGCCCCGGCCGGACCCGCCCCGTCGGCGGACGCGGCCCTCGCCGGGCACTGGCCGCCGCCCGGCGCCGAACCCGTGGACCTGACCGGCCGTTACGAGACGCTGGCCGGGCAGGGCTTCGGATACGGTCCCGCGTTCCGCGGACTGCGCACCGCGTGGCGGCGCGGCACGGAGGTCTTCGCCGAACTGGAGGTGCCGGAACAAGCCGACGCCGACGGCTACGGGCTGCACCCCGCGCTCCTCGACGCCGCCCTGCACGCCGTCGAACTGGGGGCGCTGCCCGGGGACGGCGCCACGCGCCTGCCCTTCGCCTGGACCGGTGTGCGGCTGGCCCTCCCGGGGGCACGGGCCGCCCGGGTCCGGCTGGCCCCGGCAGGTCCCGACACGGTCACGCTGGACCTCGCCGACGCCACCGGACGGCGCGTCGCCTCGGTCGGCGCCCTGTCCCGGCGCCCGGTCGACGCCGGGCAGCTCACGGCCGGGCGGCGCGAACCGCTGCTGCGGACCGCGTGGTCGCCGCTGCCCGCCTCCGCCTCCGCCCCGGCCCCCGCGAACGGCGAAGAACGTGAAGAACACGGAGAACGCGAAGAAACGGTGCGCCCCTCGTGCGCGATCGTCGGCGGGGCCGACTGGGCCGACGTGGACCTGCCCGTCCACGAGCACCTGGACGCCCTGGCCGCCGAACCGCCCGCGGTGGTCCTCACGTACCTCGCCGCCGAGCCCGGAACGTCCGGGAGCGACCTGCCCGACCGGACCCGGGCCGCGGCCTCCCACGCCCTGACGGTGGTTCAGCAGTGGCTCGCGCAGGAGCGGTTCGCGGACTCTCGGCTGGTCGTCGTCACCCGGAACGCGGTCGCGGCCCGGCCCGACGAGGACGTGACCGACCTGGCGCACGCCCCGGTGTGGGGCCTGCTGCGGTCGGCGTGCACCGAGCACCCCGAGCGTTTCGCCCTGCTCGACCTCGACGCCGGCCCCCTCACCCGCCAGACCCTCACCGCGGTGCTCGCAGCGCCGTCCGACGAGTCCCAGCTCGCCGTCAGAGAAGGCGTGCTGTTCGCCCCGAGGGTGACGCGTGCCGCCGCCGCGCCCTCGCCCGCGCCCTGGCGCGCGGACGGCACCGTACTGATCACGGGCGCGACCGGCGCGCTGGGCGCCCGGGTCGCCCGCCACCTCGTCACCGCACACGGAGCACGTCACCTGCTGCTGGTCAGCCGCCGGGGCGAGGCCGCCCCCGGCGCCGCCGCGCTGCGCACGGACCTCACGGAACGGGGCGCCCGGGTGACGATCGCCGCCTGCGACCTCGCGGACCGCGCCGCGCTCGCCGGCCTGCTCGCGACCGTTCCGGCCGACCACCCGCTCACCGCCGTCGTCCACACGGCCGGCGTCCTGGACGACCGTGTCGTCGAGGTCCTGGACGACGTGCGGCTGGACGCCGTCCTGCGACCCAAGGCCGACGCGGCCTGGCACCTCCACGAACTCACCCGCGCCTTGGACCTGAACGCCTTCGTGGTCTTCTCCTCGGTCCAGGGGCTGCTCGGCGGCGCCGGACAGGCCAACTACGCCGCGGCCAACACCTTCCTCGACGCCCTGGCCCACCACCGCCGGGCACTGGGCCTGCCGGCCACCTCCCTGGCCTGGGGGCCCTGGGCGCAGGGCGGTATGGCGGACCAGCTCGGCCCGGCCGACCTGCGCCGGTTCACCCGGGCCGGCATCCGGCCCCTCGACCCCGAACAGGGACTGCGGTTCCTCGACGAGGCGCTCGCCCGCCCCGAACCGGTCCTGGTCCCGCTCGCCCTGGACACGGCCGCCCTGCGGGCGGCGGGCGCCGCGGCCCCGCCGCTGCTGCGCGGCCTCGTCCGCCCTCCGGCCACGACGCAACCGGCCGCCGGAGAGGCCGCCCAGGATTCCGGGAGCTTCGCGGCCCGGCTGGCCGGCCTCGACCCCGAAGCCCGCAGGAAGGAACTGCTCAGCGTCGTGCGCGCCGGGACGGCAGCCGTGCTGAACCACGAAGACGCCCGCGCGGTGGACGTCCGCCGTTCGTTCAAGGAACTCGGCGCCGACTCGCTCAGCGCGCTCGAACTGCGCAACCGGCTCGGCAGCGCGGTCGGCCTGCGCCTGTCGCCGACCGTCGTCTTCGACCACCCCAGCCCGGCCGCCCTGGCCGCCTGGCTCGAGGCGGAGCTGTGCCCGCCACAGGACGACGAGCCGTCGCCGCCGCCCGTCACGGGCGACACCGACGACGACCTGATCGACGCCATGGACGTGGCGGACCTCGTCCGCATGGCACGCCACGGCATCGAGCCCTGACCAGGACCGGGAGAGGGAAGCCATGACCGACGCACCAGCGAACCAGGAAGTGGTCGCGGCCCTGCGCGACGCCCTGAAGGAGACCAGCCGTCTGCGCCGGGAGAACCAGAGCCTCCAGGCCCGTGCCGGTGAGGGGATCGCGGTGGTGGGGATGGCGTGCCGGTTGCCGGGTGGGGTGGTGTCGCCGGAGGGGTTGTGGGATCTGGTGTCGTCGGGTGGTGAGGGTGTGTCGGGGTTTCCGGTGGACCGGGGGTGGGATCTGGAGGCGTTGTTCGACGCGGATCCGGAGCGGCCGGGGACGTCGTACACGCGGTTCGGCGGGTTTCTGCACGATGCGGGTGAGTTCGATGCGGAGTTCTTCGGTATCTCGCCGCGTGAGGCGTTGGCGATGGATCCGCAGCAGCGGGTGTTGCTGGAGTCGGTGTGGGAGGCGGTGGAGCGGGCCGGGATCGATCCGTCGTCGTTGCGGGGCAGCCGCACCGGCGTCTTCGCCGGGGTCTTCGGGTTCCGCGACCCCCACCTCGGCACGCCGTCCGACAGCTCCGAGGGACGCCGTCTGACGGGTGGTGCGGCGAGTGTGTTGTCGGGTCGGGTGAGTTATGCGTTGGGGTTGGAGGGTCCGGCGGTGACGGTGGACACGGCGTGTTCGTCGTCGTTGGTGGCGTTGCATCTGGCGGTGCAGTCGTTGCGGTCGGGGGAGTGTTCGCTGGCGGTGGTGGGTGGGGTGACGGTGATGTCGTCGCCGGGGACGTTCGTGGAGTTCTCGCGGCAGCGGGGGTTGTCGGTGGATGGGCGGTGTCGGTCGTTCTCGGCGTCGGCGGACGGTACGGGCTGGTCGGAGGGTGTGGGTGTGCTGGTGTTGGAGCGGTTGTCGGATGCGCGGCGGGGGGGGCGTGGGGTGTCGGCGGTGGTGCGGGGTTCGGCGGTGAATCAGGACGGTGCGTCGAACGGGTTGACGGCGCCCAGTGGTCGGGCGCAGGAGCGGGTGATGCGGGAGGCGTTGGCGGGGGCGGGGTTGGGTGCGGGGGAGGTGGATGTGGTGGAGGCGCATGGGACGGGGACGCGGTTGGGGGATCCGATCGAGGCGCGGGCGTTGTTGGCGGTGTATGGGCAGGGGCGTGAGCGGCCGTTGTGGTTGGGGTCGTTGAAGTCGAATGTGGGGCATACGCAGGCGGCTGCGGGTGTGTCGGGTGTGATCAAGATGGTGTTGGCGATGCGGCACGGTGTGTTGCCGCGGACGTTGCATGTGGAGGAGCCGACGCCGCATGTGGACTGGTCGGCGGGGCGGGTGGAGTTGCTGGTCGAGGCGCGGGAGTGGCCGGGCGGGGAGGGGCGGCCGCGTCGTGCGGGGGTGTCGTCGTTCGGGATCAGCGGCACCAACGCCCACGTCATCCTCGAAGAAGCCCCGCCCGTCGACCTCCCTGCCGGCCTCCCCGACCCGGCCGTCCCCCACGATCTGCCCGTGCCGCTGCTTCTCTCCGCCCGCACACCGCAGGCGCTGCGCGAGCAGGCGGGCCGACTGCTCCCGTTCCTGCGCGGACCGGGGACCCCGCTGCGTGACCTGGGCTTCTCCCTGCTGACCGCGCGCTCCCTCTTCGACCACCGCGCCGTGGTGTGCGGCGCCGACCGGCAGACCGTCGTCGACGCGGTCACCGCCCTGGCCGCGGGCTCGCCCAGCCCGGACGTCGCCGAGGGCGAGGCCGCGCTGGACGGCTCGGTCGCCTTCGTGTTCCCGGGTCAGGGGTCGCAGTGGGCGGGGATGGCGGCCGGACTGCTGGATTCGTCGGCGGTGTTCGCGGCGCGGATGGCGGAGTGCGAGGCGGCGTTGGCGCCGTTCGTGGACTGGTCGCTGACGGAGGCGGTGCGGTCGGGTCGGGCGTGGGAGGGGGTGGATGTGGTGCAGCCGGCCCTGTTCGCGGTGATGGTGTCGTTGGCGCAGGTGTGGCGGTCGTTCGGGGTGGTGCCGGACGCGGTGGTGGGTCACAGTCAGGGGGAGATCGCGGCGGCGGTGGTGGCGGGTGCGTTGTCGCTGGAGGACGGGGCCCGGGTCGTCGCCCTGCGCAGCCGTGTCCTGGACTCCCTGGCCGGACGCGGCGGCATGGTCTCCCTCGCCCTGCCGCCCGACCGGGTGCGCGAACTCGTCGCGGAACGCCCCGGACTGTCGCTCGCCGCCCTCAACGCCCCGACGGCCGCCGTCGTGTCCGGCGACCCCGCCGCCCTCGACGGCCTGCTCGCCGACTGCGAGGCCCGGGGCGTACGCGCCCGGCGCGTCGACGTCGACTACGCCTCCCACTGCGACCACGTCGAGGAGATCCGCGAGGAACTGCTCGACGCCCTCGCCGGACTGCGCCCCGTCCGCAGCCCTGTCCCCGTGTACTCCACGGTCGCCGACGGCGGATGGCTCGACACCGAGCGCATGGACGCCGACTACTGGTACCGCAACCTGCGCGAGACCGTCGCCTTCGAACCCGCCGTACGCGCCCTGGCCGCCGCGGGATTCACCGCCTTCGTCGAGGTCAGCCCCCACCCGGTGCTCACCATGGGAGTGTCGGAGACCGTCCAGGACACCGGCGCCGTCGCGCTCGGCACCCTGCGGCGCGGCGAGGGCGGCATGCAGCGCGTCCTGCGGTCCCTGGCGGAGGCCTTCGCCCACGGCGTCCCCGTCGACTGGAGCCCCTTCTTCGACGGCACCGGAGCCCGCACCGCCGACCTACCCACCTACCCCTTCCAGCGCAGCCGTTACTGGCTGAACCCGCCCACCGCCGCGGACCCCGGCCCCGCCGCCGACGCGGCCGACGCCGGGCTGTGGCAGGAGATCGAGAGCGAGGACACCGGGACCGTCGCCCGCTCTCTCGGCGTGGCCCCCGACGCCGCCGGTGAGGTCCTGCCCGCGCTGTCCGCCTGGCGGGAGCGGCGGCTGGGCGAGCGCCGGGCCGGCGCACTGCGCCACCGCGTCGCCTGGCGGCCGGTGTCCCTCGCCGCGTCGGCCGTCCTCCCCGGACGCTGGATCGTGGTCCGTCCCCGGCAGGCCGGCGGCCAGGACGGCGTCGTAGCCCTGGCCGCCGCCGGCGCCGAACCGGTCGTCGTCACCGCGGGCGGTCCGGACGACGACCGCGCCGCCCTCGCCGAAGCGCTGCGCGCCGCCCTCGCCGACGGCCCGGCCGCCGGGGTGCTCTCGCTGCTGGCCGACGAGGAACGCCCGCACCCGGCCCACGCCGACGTGCCGGGCGGACTCGCGCTCACCCTCGCCCTGGTCCAGGCACTCGGCGACGCGGGCAGCACGGCGCCCCTGTGGGTCGCGACGCGCGGCCTGGTCGCCGTCGGCGGCGGCGAACGGCCCGGCGCGTGGACACAGGCCGCCGTCGCCGGTCTCGGACGGACCGTCGCCCTGGAACGCCCCGACCAGTGGGGCGGCCTGGTGGACCTGCCCGCCGAGGTGGACGAGCGCGCCGGCGGCCGGCTCTGCGCGGTGCTGGCTCAGGTGACGGACGAGGACCAGGTCGCCGTGCGGTCCTCCGGTGTCTTCGGGCGGCGGATCCTGCCCGTCACCGGGCGCCGCGAGGTCGCGCAGAGCCCGGCCCCGCACGGCACCGTGCTCCTCACCGGCGGAACCGGCGGCGTCGGCGCCCACGTGGCCCGGGACCTGGCCGCACGCGGCGCCGAGCACCTGCTGCTCGTCGGCCGGCGCGGCCCGGCCGCCCCCGGAGCCGACGCGCTGCGCGCCGAACTCACCGGGCTGGGCGCCCGGGTGACCATCGCCGCCTGCGACGCGGCCGACGGCGCCGCCCTGCGGGAGCTGCTCGAAACCGTCCCCGCCGACGCGCCCCTCACCACCGTGATCCACGCCGCCGGCGTCCTCGACGACGGCACCCTCGACACCCTCGACCCCGGCCGCCTCGCCTCGCTGATGAGGGTCAAGGTCACCGCCGCCCGCGCCCTGCACGAGGCCACCGCCGAGCTGGAGCCCACCGCCTTCGTGGTCTTCACCTCCTTCATGGGCGTCCTGGGAAGCGCGGGCCAGGGCAACTACGCCGCCGCCAACGCCGCACTCGACGCGCTGGTCGCACAGCGCCGGGCGGCCGGACTGCCCGGCACGGCCGTCGCCTGGGGCGCCTGGGCCGGCGGCGGTCTGGTCGAGGCCGGCACGGCGGAGCGACTGAAGTCCCTCGGCATCGCCGCGATGGATCCCGGCGACGCCGTCCGGGCCTACCGCGCCGCACTGGCGGACGACGACGAGCTCGCCGTCGTCGCCGACGTCGACTGGGAGCGCTTCCGGCAGGCCGTCGGACTGCCCGGCGGCGCACTGCTGAGCGCCCTGCCCTCCCGCACGGCGCCGGCGGCCCAGGACTCGCGGGAGCGCCCGGTGCGCGGCGAACTCGCCGCCCTGCCGGCCGCCGAGCGCGTCCGCCACGTCACCGAACTCGTCCGCACCCATGCGGCGGCCGTGTTGCGGCACCGGACCGGCTCCGACATCCCGGCCGCCCGCGCCTTCGCCGAACTCGGCTTCGACTCGCTCACCGCCGTGGAACTGCGCAACCGGATCGGCGCCGCGACCGGACTGCGCCTGCCGGCGACCGTGCTGTTCGACCACCCCACGCCCCGGGCCCTGGCCGCCCACCTGCTCACCGAACTGGCTCCCGGCGACGCCGGACCGGACACCGCGGACCCCGCCGCCGCGACCGGCGCGACGCACGCGGACGCCCACGACGAACCCGTCGCCGTCATCGGCATCGGCTGCCGCTTCCCCGGCGCCCACGGCCCCGAAGCCTTCTGGGAGCTGCTGCGCGAGGGACGCGACGTCATCGCCGACTGGCCGGCCGACCGCGGCTGGGACACCGCCCGGCTCTACCACCCCGACCCCGACCGGCCGGGCACCGCCTACAGCCGCAGCGGCGGCTTCCTCACCGACGTCGCGGGATTCGACGCGGCCTTCTTCGGCATCTCCCCGCGCGAGGCCCTGGCCATGGACCCCCAGCAGCGGCTGCTGCTGGAGACCTGCTGGGAGACGGTCGAGCACGCGGGCATCGACCCGGCCTCGCTGCGCGGCCGACCGGTCGGCGTGTACGTCGGCACCAACGGCCAGGACTACGCGCTGCGCCTGGACGGCGCCCCCGACGTGTCCGAGGGCCACGCCCTGACCGGCAACACCGCCAGCGTGCTGTCCGGCCGGGTGTCCTACGCGCTGGGCCTGGACGGCCCCGCCCTCACCGTCGACACCGCGTGCTCCTCCTCCCTGGTCACCCTGCACCTGGCCGCCCAGGCCCTGCGCCGCGGCGAGTGCGCCCAGGCCCTGGCCGGCGGGGTCACCGTGATGAGCACACCCAAGCTGTTCGTCGAGTTCAGCCGGCAGCGCGGACTCGCCCCCGACGGCCGCTGCAAGGCCTTCGGCGCGGGCGCCGACGGGACGGGCTGGGCCGAGGGCGTCGGCATGCTCCTCCTGGAGCGGCTCTCCGACGCCGAACGCCACGGCCACCGCGTCCTCGCCGTGCTGCGCGGCACCGCCGTCAACCAGGACGGCGCCAGCAACGGCCTCACCGCGCCGAACGGACCGGCGCAGCAGCGCGTGATCCGCGCCGCGCTCGCCGACGCCCGTCTCACGCCCGACGACGTCGACGCGGTGGAGGCGCACGGCACCGGAACGCGGCTCGGCGACCCCATCGAGGCGCAGGCCCTGCAGAGCGTGTACGGCGAGGGCAGGAGCGCCGAACGGCCGGTCCGGCTCGGCTCGGTGAAGTCCAACATCGGTCACACCCAGGCCGCCGCGGGCGTCGCCGGCGTCATCAAGATGACCCTCGCCCTGCGCCACGGCGTCCTGCCCGCCACCCTGCACGCCGACGAGCCCAGCCCCCACGTCGACTGGGCCACCGCGGGGCTGCGGCTGCTCACCGAGCCGACGCCCTGGCCGCGGACCGACCGGCCGCGTCGCGCAGGCGTGTCCTCGTTCGGCATCAGCGGCACCAACGCCCACGTGATCGTCGAGCAGGCGCCCGCCGTCCCGGCCGGCCCGCCGCCCCGGCCCCTGCGACCCCGGCCCGCACGCCCCCTGCCGCTGCTGCTGTCCGCCCGCACCCCGGCCGCCCTGCGCGCCCAGGCGGCCCGGCTCTCCGCCCACCTGGACGCCCACCCCGGCCTCCAGCTGCCCGACGTGGCCCGCGCCCTCGCCGGCCGCTCGGCCCACGGCCACCGCGCCGCCCTGACCACCGACGACCGGACCGCGGCCCGCGCCGCGCTCGACGTGCTGGCCGCCGGGGAACCGGCCGCCGCAGTCCTCACCGGCACGGCCGCGCCCGGCCGCACCGCGTTCCTCTTCCCCGGCCAGGGCAGCCAGCGTCCCGCCGCGGGCGCCCGCCTGTACCGCGAGGAACCGGTGTTCGCCAGGGCCCTGGACGATGTGCTCACCCACTTCACCCCGCACCTGGACGCACCCCTGCGCGAGCTCCTCTTCGCGGCCGACGGCAGCCCCGAGGCACGCCTGCTGGACCGCACCCGCTACACCCAGCCCGCCCTGTTCGCCCTGGAGGTCGCCCTGTCCCGGCTGCTCGGCCACCGGGGCGTCGTACCGGACCTGCTGCTCGGGCACTCGGTGGGCGAACTGACCGCCGCGCACGTCGCCGGAGTCCTCGACCTGCCCGACGCCTGCGCCCTGGTCGCCGCGCGCGGCGCGCTGATGGAGCAACTCCCCGACGGGGGCGCCATGGTGGCCGTCGAGGCCACCGAGGACGAGGTCGCGGGGCGACCGGACGGCGCGGTGGCCGTCGCCGCCGTCAACGGGCCGCGGTCCGTGGTGCTCAGCGGCGACGAAGACGCCGTCCTCGCCGTCGCCGCGGCCTTCCGCGCCCGCGGCCGCCGCACCCGGCGCCTGCCCGTCAGCCACGCCTTCCACTCGCCCCGCATGGACGGCATGCTCGACGCCTTCCGCGAGGTCGCCGCCGGACTGTCGTACGCCGAACCCCGCATCCCCGTGGTCTCCAACCTGACCGGCAGGGCCGCCACCGCGCAGGAGCTCTCCTCCCCGGACTTCTGGGTCCGGCACGTGCGGAGCACCGTGCGCTTCCTCGACGGCGTGCGGGCGCTGGCGGACGCGGGCGCCACGACCTTCCTGGAGGCCGGGCCGGGCGGCGCGCTCTGCGCCCTGCTGGCCGAGTGCCTTCCCGGCGGCGAGGCGATCCCGCTGCTGCCCAAGGACCGTCCCGAGGGACCCGCCGTCCTGGACGCCCTGGCCCGACTCCACGTCCGGGGCGTGGCCGTGGACTGGACGGCCGGAGCCGACGACGCGCCGTCCGTCGGGCACGTCGATCTCCCCACGTACCCCTTCCAGCACGAACGGTTCTGGCCGCAGCCCACGTCACCCGGCGGCGCCGACCCCCTGTGGGACCTGATCGGCCGCGCCGACGCCCCGGCCGTCGCCGAGACGCTGGGCCTCGCCGAGCACGCGCCGCTGCGCGACGTCCTGCCCGCACTGACCGCCTGGCGCTCCCGGCACGAGGAGGAGGCCGAAGCCGCCCGCCACCACCACCGCGTCGACTGGCGGCCGCTGCCCGCCCTCGGCGCGGCCCGGCTCGGCGGCGCCTGGCTGCTGGTCGCACCCGACGACGCCGACGACGCCGGCGACGCCGTCGAGGAGCTCGTGGCCGCCTGCGGCCGCGCCCTCGGCGAGCACGGCGCCCGGGTGAGCGTCCTGCGCACCGCCCCCGAACCCGCCGCGCCGGAACTCGCCCGGCGCCTCGCGGACGACGTCACCGGCGTCCTGTCCCTCACCGGGCGGCTCCCGCTGACCGTGCGTCTGCTGCAGGCCCTCGGCGACCACGGCAGCCGCGCCCGGCTGTGGTGCGTCACGTCCGGCGCGGTGGCGACCGCCCCGGACGAGGCGCCCGACCCCGAGCAGGCACAGGTGTGGGGCCTCGGCCGGGTCGCCGCCCTCGAGCACCCCGACCGCTGGGGCGGGCTCGTCGACCTTCCCGCACATCCCGACGCCGCCGCCCTGGCCGCGCTGTGCGCCTGCCTCGGCGGCGAGGCCGGTCCCGAGGACCAGATCGCCGTACGGCGGTCCGGGCCGCTCGGCCGCCGGATCGTCCCCGCGGCCCCGGCCGCCGCCCCCGCCTGGACGCCGCGGGGCACCGTGCTCGTCACCGGCGGCACCGGCGGGATCGGCGCCCACGCGGCCCGCTGGCTGGCCGCACGGGGCGCCGAGCACCTCGTGCTGACCGGGCGGCGCGGCCCGCGGGCTCCGGGAGCGGCCGAACTCCGCGCGGAACTGGAGGCGGCCGGAACCCGCGTGACGATCGAGGCCTGCGACGTCGCCGACCGCTCCCGCCTCGGCGCGCTCCTCGACCGGCTCGAGGCGGACGGCGACACCCCGCGTGCGGTGTTCCACGCCGCCGGAACCGTCACCGACACCCGCATCGAGCACTGCACCCCCGAACGGCTGCGCGCCGAACTCGCCGCCAAGGCCGACGGCGCCGACCACCTGCACGACCTCCTCGCCGGCACACCGCTCGACGCGTTCGTGCTGTTCTCCTCCATCGCCGGGGTCTGGGGCAGCGGCGGTCAGGGCGCGTACGCCGCCGCCAACGCGCACCTCGACGCGCTCGCCGCCCGCCGCGCGGCCGCCGGACTGACCGCGACCTCCGTCGCCTGGGGCCCCTGGCAGGACACCGGAATGGCCGCGGGCGAGGCCGGCCGCGCACTGAGCCGCCACGGACTGACCGGCTTGGCGCCCGCCGTCGCGCTCGGCGCGCTCGGCCGGATCCTCGGCGCGGGGGAGACCCACGCCGTGGTCGCAGACGTGGACTGGGCGCGGTTCGTCCCGGTGTTCACCTCCGTACGGCCCAGCCCGCTCCTGGAGCCGGTGACGGCCGATCCGCGGGAGACGAGCGGACGGCGGGAAGACGCGGAGACCTGGCTGGAGCGGCTGACCGCCCTGCCCGGGGCGGAGGGCCGCCGACTCCTCGTCGGCCTCGTCAGCCAGGAGGCGGCACGGATCCTGGGCCACGCCTCGGCGGACGGCGTCGACCCCGACCGCCCGCTGCGCGAGATCGGGTTCGACTCCATCACCGCCGTCGAGCTGCGCAACCGTCTCGTACGGGCCACCGGCCTGAACCTGCCGGTCACCGCCCTCTTCGACCACCCCACCGGCACCGACCTGGCCCACCGCATCCACGCCGACCTGACCGGCACCGGCAGCACCGACGCCGACACCGCCGCCCGGCCTCCCGTGGACGTGCGAGAGGGCGACCTCGACCGTGCGGGAGATCCCCTCGCCGTCGTCGCGATGGCCTGCCGCTTCCCGGGCGGCGTGTGCACCCCCGAGGATCTGTGGCGGCTCCTGGCCGACGAGGTGGACGCGATCGGCCCCCTGCCCGCCGACCGCGGCTGGGACACGAACGAGACCTTCCCCACCTCGGGAGGCGGCTTCCTCGACGAGGCCGGCGACTTCGACGCCGCCTTCTTCGGGATATCCCCGCGTGAGGCGCTGGCGATGGACCCGCAGCAGCGGCTGCTCCTGGAGGTCTCCTGGGAGGTGCTGGAACGCGCCGGCATCGACCCCCTCACCGTGCGCGGCAGCCGGGGCGGCGTGTTCGTCGGGGTCGCCTCCCAGGGCTACGGCAACGGCGCCGGGCCCGGCGCCGCCTCCGACGAGGTGGAGGGACATCTGCTCAGCGGCAACGTCACCAGCGTGGCGTCCGGCCGGATCGCCTACACGCTGGGCCTGGAGGGCCCGGCGGTGACCGTGGACACCGCCTGCTCCTCCTCGCTGGTGGCCCTGCACCTGGCCGGGCAGGCGCTGCGCTCCGGCGACTGCTCCTTCGCGCTCGTCGGCGGCGCCGCCGTGATGGCCGCCCCGGACGTCTTCCTGGAGTTCGCCAAGCAGGGCGGCCTCTCCGCCGACGGCCGCTGCCGCTCGTTCGCGGACGGCGCCGACGGCACCGGCTGGGGCGAGGGAGCCGGCGTCCTCCTGGTCGAGCGGCTCTCCGAGGCCCGCCGGAACGGCCACCCCGTGCTGGCCGTCGTACGCGGCACCGCCGTCAACCAGGACGGCGCCAGCAACGGACTGACGGCCCCCAACGGGCTGGCCCAGCAGCGGGTCGTCCGCCAGGCGCTGAGCAGCGCGGGTCTGCACGCCGAGGACGTGGACGCCGTCGAGGCGCACGGCACCGGCACCGCCCTGGGCGACCCCGTCGAGGCCCAGGCGCTGCTCGCCACGTATGGGCAGGGACGTGAACGCCCCCTGTGGCTCGGGTCGTTGAAGTCGAACATCGGCCACACCCAGGCCGCCGCCGGCGTGGCCGGCGTGATCAAGACCGTGCTGGCCATGCGGCAGGGCGTGCTGCCCCGGACGCTGCACGCCGACACGCCCACCCCGCAGGTGGAATGGTCCACGGGGGCCGTCCGGCTGCTGGACCGCGCCCGCCCCTGGCCGGAGACCGGCCGGCCCCGGCGTGCCGGCGTCTCCGCGTTCGGCATGAGCGGCACCAACGCGCACGTCGTCCTGGAGTCGGCGGACCCCGTGCGTGCGGTGCCGGCGGCGGACGAAGCCATGCCCGCGGCCCCCGCGGAGCCGGACCCCGCGCCCGCGGAGCAGGAGGCCTCGGACCCGGCGGAGGTTGCGTCCAGCGCCCTCCCCACCGGCGCCCCCGAGCCGCGGGCCGCCGACCCGGCCGAGGCGCCCGCCGTCCCGCTGCCGTGGCTGCTGTCCGCCCGCACCCCGGCCGCCCTGCACGATCAGGCCCGCCGTCTGCACGACCACCTGACCGCGCACCCGGACCTCGCACCCGCCGACATCGCCCGCACCCTCGCCACCGGCCGCTCCGCCCTGCCCCACCGCGCCGCGGTGATCGGCGCGGACCGCGCCGGGCTCCTGGCCGGTCTCGCCGCAGTGGCCGCCGGCCCGGCCGCTCCCGTGCAGGGCAGCGCCCGCGGCGGCGCCAGGACCGTGTTCGTCTTCCCCGGCCAGGGCTCGCAGTGGGCCGGCATGGCCGTCGAACTGCTCGACAGCGCACCGGAGTTCGCCGCGCAGATCGCCGCGTGCGAGCGGGCCCTCGCCCCGCACGTCGACTGGTCGCTCAGGGAAGTCCTCGGCTCCGTCACCGAGTTGGAGCGGGTGGACGTCGTCCAGCCCGCCCTGTTCGCCGTCATGGTCGCGCTCGCCGCGCAGTGGCGGGCGGCCGGGGTGCGGCCCGACGCCGTCGTGGGACACAGCCAGGGCGAGATCGCCGCCGCCTGCGTGGCCGGCGTCCTGACCCTCGAGGACGCGGCGATGATCGTGGCCCTGCGCAGCCGGGCGCTGCGCCGGCTCTCCGGAACGGGCGGCATGGCCTCCCTGGCCATCGGCGAGGAACGCGCCCGCGCCCTGATGGCCCCCTTCGGGGAGCGGGTCTGCGTGGCCGCGGTCAACGGCCCCGACGCCGTCGTGGCCGCCGGTGAGCCGGACGCCCTGGACGGCCTGGTCGCCGCCTGCCGGGCCGACGCCGTCCGCGCCCGGCTCATCCCCGTCGACTACGCCGCCCACTCGGCCCAGGTGGAACAGGTGCGCGACGACCTGCTCACCGCCCTGGCCGGGGTACGGCCCCGGCCGGGAGACGTGCCGCTGTACTCCACCGTCACCGGCGAACGGATCGACGCGACGGAGCTGACCGCCGACTACTGGTACCGCAACCTGCGGGAACCCGTCGCCTTCGACCGCGCCACCGACCGGCTGCTCGCCGACGGACACGACCTGTTCGTCGAGACCAGCCCGCACCCCGTGCTCATCGCCGGCGTCGACGGCACGGCCGACCGGGCCGGCCGCCCGGCCACCGCCGTCGGCACCCTGCGGCGCGACGACGGCGGCCCCGGCCGGCTGCTCACCTCGCTCGCCGAGGCCTGGAGCGCAGGCGCCGAGGTGGCCTGGCCGCGGCTGCTGCTCCACAGCGCCCCCGGCGCTCAGCGGGTCGACCTGCCCACGTACGCCTTCCAGCGGACCCGCTACTGGCTGCCCAGCCCGGGCCGGGCCGCGCGGGCGGACGGGCCGGCGGACGGCGCCTTCTGGGCGGCGGTGACCGAGGGCGACCCGGCCCGGCTGGCCGCCGCCCTCGGCGCGGACCCCGGCCAGGCGCCCGAGAGCTTCGGCCCCGCGCTGCGCGAGGTGCTGCCCGTCCTCTCCGGCTGGCGCCGCGCCCGCGAGGAACAGCGGGCCCTCGACGCCTTCGGCTACCGACTGAGCTGGCAGCCGCTGCCGGAGCCGGCCCCCGCCGCACCCGCCGGCGACTGGCTGGTGGTCGTGCCCGAAGGCCACGCGGACCTGCCGCCGGCCGGCGCCTGCCTGGACGCGCTGCGGCTCGGCGGGGCCCGGGTGCGCACCGTCACCGCGGATCCGGCGGCCCCCGGCGACGTCTTCCGCGCCGTGAGCGAGACCGTGACGGCCTCCGACACCGGTGTGCTGTCCCTGCTCGCCCTGGACGGACGCCCCGCGCCCGGCTCCGCGGCGGCGCTCACCGCCACCCTGGAACTCCTGCGGGCACTGGACGCGACGGGCGCTCCGGCCCCGCTGTGGTGTGTGACCTGCGGAGCCGTCGCGGTACACCCCGACGAGCCCCTCACCCGTCCGGGCCAGGCCCCGCTGTGGGGCCTCGGCCAGGTCCTGGGCCTGGAACAGCCGCAGCGCTGGGGCGGCATCGCCGACCTCCCGGCCGACCCCGGACCAGACGAGGTGCGCCTGCTCGCCGGGCTGCTGGGCGGCGGCCACGAGGACGACCACCTCGCCGTCCGCGCCGACGGCGCTCACGTACGACGTCTGGTCCGTCCCTCGCCCGCCGCGGCGCCCGCGTCCGACGGCTGGAGCCCGGCGGGCGGCGCCGTCCTGGTGACCGGCGGCACGGGAGCGCTGGACGCGGACCTCGCCCGCCGGTTCGCCGCCGACGGCGCCCGGCACGTCGTCCTCGCCACCGGCGGCGAGCCGCCGTCCGGGCTGCGCGAGGAACTCGCGGCCCTGGGGGCCGCGCTGACCGTCGCTCCGACACCCGCCGACCTGCCCCGGCTGCTGTCCACGCTGCCCGCCGAGGCGCCGCTGAAGGCCGTCGTCCACCACGCCGACGCCCCCGCGGCGCCCGGCACGGCCCTCGCCGACCTCACCCCCGAAGCGCTGGAGGAGAACGTCCGCCAGACCCTCGGCCCGGTGCCGGACCTCGTCCGACTGCTCGCCCCCGAGACCGCCGTCGCCGTCCTGTGCCCACTGAGCGGGGTCTGGGGCGCGGCCCGCGAAGCCGCGGCCACCAGCGCCTACGCCGGCCTGCGCGCGCTGCTGCGGGCCGCGGGCGGACGCCGCTTCCTGATGGCCGTCGGCGGACTCGACCCGCGCTCGGAGCAGACCGAGCGCCCCCTACCCGCCGCCGCGGTCGCACGGGCGCTGGGCCGGGCCCTGCGGGGCGCCGGACCCGATCCCGTCCTCGCCGACGTGCGCTGGGACCGGATCGTCGCCGCCGTGCCGACGGACCGGGCGCTGCGCCTGCTCGCCGGACTGCCCGAAGCCGCCGTCGACGCCCGGTCCGGCGAACAGGAGACCGGCGCGGGCGAACTCGCCGCGCGGCTCGCGCCGCTGGACGAACCGGCCCGCCGACGGCTGCTGCTGGATCTGGTCGCCGACCACGCGGCCGCCGTCCTCGGCCACCCCGACCGCCGGTCGGTCCCCCCGGACCAGGCGTTCTCCGCGGTCGGCTTCGACTCGATGCTCGCCGTGCAGTTCCGCAACCGGCTGCGCGCGGCGACCGGCCTGCCCCTGGCGGCGACCGCCGTCTTCGACCACCCCACCCCGCTGGCCCTGGCCGGCCACCTCCACGAGGGACTGTGCGGCCTGCCCGACGCGCCCGCACCCGCGCTCGCCGAACTCGACGCGCTGGAGGCCGCCCTGACCGCGGCCGACCCGGGCGCCCCCGGCGCCGACGGCATCGGAGCCCGCCTGCAGAACCTGATGCGTGTCTGGGCCCGGCGCACCGCGCCCGAGGACCGGCCGTCCGACGCCGAGGACATCGGCTCGGCCAGCGCCGACGAGCTCTTCGAACTTCTCGACAACAACTTCGGAATGGCCTGAGGAGCAGAGTGACCATGTCTGACGAACAGAAACTCCTCGACTACCTCAGGCGGGCCACCGCGGACCTCGGCGAGGCGCGCCGCGAACTGCGCGAGGCCGAGGACGCCCGGCACGAGCCCATCGCCATCGTGGCCACGAGCTGCCGCTATCCCGGCGGCGCCGACACCCCCGAGCGGCTGTGGGAACTGGTCGCCGAGGGCCGGGACGCCATCTCCGAGTGGCCCGCCGACCGCGGCTGGGACGCCTCCGTCCTCTACCACCCCGACCCGGACCATCCCGGCACCTCCTGCACCCGGCACGGCGGATTCCTGCACGACGCGGGGGAGTTCGACGCGGGCTTCTTCGGGATCTCGCCGCGCGAGGCGCTGGCCATGGACCCGCAGCAGCGCATGCTGCTGGAGGCGTCCTGGGAGGCGGTGGAGCGTGCGGGCATCGACCCGGCCGCCCTGCGCTCCAGCCCCACCGGCGTGTTCATCGGCGCCATGACCAACGACTACGGCGACGACTCCCGCGACCGGCCCGACGTCCAGGGACTCCTGCACGCCGGCACCGCCGGCAGCGTGATCTCCGGCCGCGTCTCCTACACCCTCGGTCTCGAGGGGCCCGCGGTGACGGTCGACACGGCCTGCTCGTCCTCGCTGGTCGCCCTGCACCTGGCGGTTCGGGCCCTCAGGTCCGGCGAGTGCACCCTCGCGCTCGCCGGCGGCGTCACCGTCATGCCGCACCCCGACCCCTTCGTCGCCTTCAGCCGGCAGCGCGCCCTGGCGCCCGACGGCCGCTGCAAGGCCTTCGCCGACGGAGCCGACGGCACCTCCTGGTCCGAGGGCCTGGGCGTGCTCGTGCTGGAGCGGCTGTCGGACGCGCGGGCGGGCGGGCGCCGGGTGCTGGCGGTGGTGCGCGGGACGGCGGTCAACCAGGACGGGGCGAGCAACGGGCTGACGGCGCCCAGCGGCCCGGCCCAGCAGCGCGTCATCCGGGCGGCGCTCGCGGACGCCCGGCTGTCGGCGGGCGACGTCGACGTCGTCGAGGCGCACGGCACCGGGACCCGCCTCGGCGACCCGATCGAGGCGCAGGCCCTGCTCGCCACCTATGGGAAGCGGCGTGAACGGCCTCTGTGGCTGGGGTCGTTGAAGTCCAACATCGGTCACTCCTCGGCGGCGGCCGGCGCGGGCGGCGTGATCAAGATGGTGGAGGCGCTGCGGCACGGGGTGCTTCCCAAGACCCTGCACGTGGACGCGCCGTCGACACAGGTCGACTGGTCGGCGGGCGCGGTGGAGCTGCTGACCGAGGCACGGGAATGGCCGGCCGACCCCGGCCGGCCCCGCCGCGCCGCCGTCTCCGGCTTCGGTGTCAGCGGCACCAACGCCCACGTGATCATCGAGGAGGCTCCCCGGGAGGCGGAGGCCGCGCCCGGCGCGCCGGACGCACCGCGCACCGTGGTGCCCTGGGTCGTCTCCGCCCGTACCGAAGAAGCGCTGACGGCCCAGGCCGAGCGCCTGCTGGAGATGCTGGACGACACCGTCGACACGGGGGCCGTCGCACGGGCCCTGGCGACCACCCGCTCGGCCTTCGAGCACCGTGCCGTCGTGGTCGCCGACTCGGCCGACGGCTTCCGGTCCGGGCTCACCGCCCTGGCCGGCGCGGGCGCCTTCGCCGGACTGGTGCGGGGCACGGTGCGCGCCTCGGGCCGGGTCGCCTTCGTCTTCCCCGGCCAGGGCGCCCAGTGGGCCGGCATGGCCCTCGAACTCCTGGCCGTCTCACCGGTGTTCGCCGAGCGGATGGCGGCCTGCGAGGCCGCCATCGCCCCGCACGTCGACTGGTCGCTGACCGAAGTCCTCGACTCCGAAAGCGAGTTGGAGCGCGTCGACGTCGTCCAGCCCGCCCTCTTCGCCGTCATGGTGTCCCTGGCCGAGCTGTGGCGCTCGCACGGCGTCGAGCCGGACGCCGTCCTCGGGCACAGCCAGGGCGAGATCGCCGCCGCCGTGGTGGCCGGGGCGCTCACGCTGGAGGACGGCGCCAAGGTCGTCGCCCTGCGCAGCCGCGCCCTCGTCGAGCTGGCCGGGCGCGGCGGCATGGCCGCGATACCGCTCCCGGCGGACGAGCTGACGGACCGTCTGGCCCGCTGGGAGGGCCGGCTGTCGGTCGCCGCCGTCAACGGCCCCGCCTCGGTGGTGGTGTCCGGCGACCCCGAGGCCGTCGACGGACTCGTCGCCGGCCTCCGGGCCGCCGGCGTCCGCGCCCGCCGGATCCCCGTCGACTACGCCTCCCACAGCGCCCACGTCGAGGAGATCCGCGAACGGCTCCTCGAGAGCCTGGCCGGGATCCGGCCCACCGCCGGGCGGATCCCCTTCTACTCCACCGTCGACCTGTGCTGGCAGGAGACCGGCGACCTGGACGCCGGCTACTGGTACCGCAACCTGCGCCGGCCCGTACGGCTGGAGGAGGCCACCCGCGCCCTGCTCGCCGAGGGCTTCCGGTTCTTCGTCGAGTCCAGCCCGCACCCCGTGCTCACCGTGGCGATCGACCAGACCGCCGAGGCCGCCGGGACGGACGCCGTCGCGGTCGGCACCCTGCGCCGCGACCAGGGCGGGACCGAGCGCTTCCTGCTCTCCCTGGCCGAGGCCCACACCGGCGGTCTCGCCCCCGACTGGAACACCCTCTTCGCCGGTCACCCGCGGCGGCCGGTGGGCCTGCCCACCTACGCCTTCCGGAGGGACCGCTACTGGCTGCAGCGCACCCCGGCCGACGCCGCGCGTGGCGTCGGCACGGCGGGGGACCCGCTGCAGGACGCCTTCTGGGAGAGCGTGCGGGCCCAGGACCTGACGGCGCTCGCCACCACCCTGGGCGTCGCCCCGCAGGCCCCGCTCTCCGCCGTCCTGCCCGCCCTGGCCGACTGGCGCACCCGGGGCGACGAGCAGGCCACCGTCGACTCCTGGCGCTACCGCGTCGAGTGGCGCCCGCTCGCCGACGCCCCGGCAGGCCGCCCGGCCGCCCTCGACGGCACCTGGCTCGTCGCCACCACGGAGGCCGTCGACGCGCACCCCTGTCTGAAGGCGCTGCGCGAGGCGGGCGCCGCCCCCGTGCCCGTGGTGCTCGGCGGCACCGGTACCCGGGCCGACCGCGCGGACCTCGCGGACCGGCTGCGCCGGGCCGTCGAGGAGGCGGGCCCGGTACAGGGCGTGCTGTCCCTGATCGTCCTGGACGAGCGGCCCTGCCCGGACCGCCCCCACCTCCCGCTCGGCACGGCGCTCACCCTGAGCCTGATCCAGGCCCTCGGCGACGCCGGCCTGGACGCCCCCCTGTGGTGCGCCACCCGGGGCGCTGTCGCCACCGGCCGCGGCGACGACGTCACCAGCGCGGCCCAGTACCTGGTGTGGGGCCTGGGCCGGGTGGCCGCGCTGGAGCACCCGCAGCGCTGGGGCGGACTCGTCGACCTCCCCGAGACGCTCGACGCACGCGGCGCGGCCCGCCTGTGCCACGCCCTGTCCGGCCGGTCCGGCGAGGACCAGATCGCACTGCGCGCCGGCGGCGCCTACGGACGGCGCCTGGTACGCAGCCGCACCACCGACCGCGCGGACCGCGACGGCTGGCGGGCCCGCGGCACCGTCCTGGTCACCGGCGGCACCGGCGGCGTCGGCGCGCACCTGGCCCGGTGGCTGGCCGATCGCGGTGCCGAGCACCTGGTGCTGGTCGGCCGCCGGGGCATCGAGGCCCCCGGCGCGGCCTCACTCGCGGACTCCCTCGGGGCCGACGGCGTCCGCGTCACGGTCGCCGCCTGCGACGTCGCCGACCGCGGCCGGCTGGCCGCCTTCGTACGGGAGGTCGAACAGGACGCCGGACCGATCACCACGGTCGTCCACGCGGCCGGGACCGGCCTGCTCGTCCCGCTCGCCGACACCGACCCCGAGGAGTTCGCCGAGACCCTGTACGCCAAGGTCGCCGGAGCTGCCCACCTCGACGCCCTCTTCGACCGCGACGGGCTCGACGCGTTCGTGCTGTTCTCCTCCATCTCCGGCGTCTGGGGCAGCGGCGACCACGGCGCGTACGCCTGCGCCAACGCCTACCTCGACGCGCTCGCCGAACAGCGCCGGGCCAGGGGACGCACGGCCACGTCCGTCGTCTGGGGCATCTGGGACCCCGAGGGCGGCGCGGGCATGGCCGCCAACCTGGTCGAGGAGCAACTGCGCGGCCGGGGAATCCCGTTCATGCGGCCCGCGACCGCGCTCACCGCGCTCGGACAGGTCCTCGCCGACGCCCCGGCCGTCGAACTGGTCACCGCCGTCGACTGGGACCGCTTCGCCCCGGTCTTCACCTCCGCCCGCCCCAGCCCTCTCATCGGCGACCTGCCCGACGTGCGCCGCGTCCTCGCCGAGGAGACCGCGCCCCGTTCCGACACCGCGAACGGCGCCTCCCCCCTGCGCGACCGGCTGACCCCGCTCGCCCCCGCCGAGCGCGACCGGCTGCTGACCGACCTCGTCCGTGAGCACGCCGCAGCCGTCCTCGGCCACGACACCGCCGACGCCGTCCAGCCGGACCGTGCCTTCCGCGAACTCGGCTTCGACTCCCTCACCGCCGTCGAGATGCGCAACCGGCTCAACACCGCCACCGGTCTGCGGCTGCCCGTCACCGTCCTGTTCGACTACGCGAGCTCCACCGCCCTCGCCCGCCACGTGCGCGAGGAGCTCCTCGGCCCCGACGCCCCGGCGGCAGCCCTCCCCGCCCATGTGGCCGCCGACCCCGACGACCCGATCGCCGTCGTCGCCATGGGCTGCCGCTACCCCGGTGACGTACGGACCCCCGAGGACCTGTGGCGGCTGGTCGAGGAGGGCCGCGACGCCGTCTCCGGGCCGCCCGCCGACCGCGGCTGGGACCTCGACCGGCTCTACGACACCGATCCGGACCGGGCCGGCACCACCTACAGCACCGACGGCGGATTCCTGCACGACGCGGGCCGCTTCGACCCCGCCTTCTTCGGCATCTCACCCCGCGAGGCCCTGGCCATGGACCCCCAGCAGCGACTCCTCCTGGAGATCGCCTGGGAGACCCTCGAACGCGCCCGCATCGACCCCGCCACCCTGCGCGGCACCCAGGTCGGCGTCTTCACCGGCGCCGCCTACCAGGGCTACGGCGGACAGGGCCCCGTCCCCGACGAGGTCGAGGGCCACCTCATCGCCGGCATCTCCACCAGCGTCCTGTCCGGCCGCATCGCCTACACGTTCGGCTGGGAGGGCCCGGCGGTCACCGTCGACACCGCCTGCTCCTCCTCCCTGGTCGCCCTCCACCTCGCCGCGCAGGCGCTCAGGTCCGGCGAGTGCACGCTGGCCCTCGCGGGCGGCGCCACCGTGCTGGGGACACCCCTGTCCTTCACCGGCTTCAGCCGCCAGCGCGGCCTCGCGGCCGACGGCCGCTGCAAGTCCTTCGGCGCCGGCGCGGACGGCTTCGGCATCGCCGAAGGAGCCGGACTGCTCCTCCTCGAACGCCTCTCGGACGCCCGCCGCAACGGGCATCCCGTCCTGGCCCTCGTCCGGGGCTCGGCCGTCAACCAGGACGGCGCGAGCAACGGCCTCACCGCCCCCAGCGGACTCGCCCAGCAGCGCGTCATCCGCAGCGCCCTCGCCTCGGCCGGACTGACCGGCGCCGAGGTCGACGCGGTGGAGGCGCACGGCACCGGCACCAGACTGGGCGACCCGATCGAGGCGCAGGCCCTGCTCGCCACCTACGGCAAGGGCCGGCCCGCCGGCCGGCCGCTGCTGCTCGGCTCCCTCAAGTCCAACATCGGCCACAGCCAGGCCGCCGCGGGCGTCGCCGGCATCATCAAGATGGTCCAGGCGATGCGCCACGGCGTCCTGCCCCGCACCCTGCACGCCGACGAGCCCACCCCGGACGTCGACTGGTCGTCCGGCGCCGTGGAACTCCTGACCCGGGCCAGGCCCTGGGAGACGGACGGACACCCGCGCCGCGCCGGGATCTCCTCCTTCGGCCTCAGCGGCACCAACGCGCACGTCATCGTCGAGCAGGCCGGGGAACCCGCCGGGCCCACCGGCCACCAGCCGCCCGCCGCGCTCGCCTGGACCCTGTCCGGCCGCACCGAACAGGCCCTGCGCGAACAGGCGGAGCACCTGCACGCCCACGTCACCCGGGAGCCGGCCCTGCACCCGGCCGACATCGGCCTCACCCTGGCGACCGGACGCTCCGCGTTCGAGCACCGGGCCGTCGTCGTCGGCACCGAACGCGACGGACTCCTCGACGGCCTGGCCGCGCTCGCCGCCGGTCAGGCGCACCCCGCCGTCGTCCGGGGCACCGCCACCGCCTCCGGCCGCACCGTGTTCGTCTTCCCCGGCCAGGGCTCCCAGTGGTCCGCCATGGCCACCGAACTCCTCGACTGCGCGCCCGTCTTCGCACAGAGCATCGCCGACTGCGAACGCGCCCTGGCCCCGTACGTCGACTGGTCCCTGACCGACGTCCTGTGCGAGGAGCCCGGCAGCCCGCCGCTGGACCGCGTGGACGTGGTCCAGCCGGTGCTGTTCTCCGTGATGGTGTCGCTGGCCGCGCTCTGGCGCTCGTACGGCGTGGAACCCGCCGCGGTCGTCGGACACAGCCAGGGCGAGATCGCCGCCGCCTGCGTCGCCGGGGCACTGACCCTTCAGGACGCGGCCAAGGTCGTGGCCCTGCGCAGCCGGGCGCTGATCCCGCTCGTCGGGCACGGCACGATGCTCTTCGCCGCCCGGGCGGTCGACGAACTGAGCGATCTCATCGGCGACTTCAGCGACCGCGTCGCCGTCGCCGCCGTCAACGCGCCCGCCTCCGTGACCCTCTCGGGCGAACCCCGGGCCCTGGAGGAGATCGGCGAGCGGCTGGCCGAGCAGGGCGTGCTCAGCTGGAGCATCCCGGGCGTCACCTTCGCGGGCCACTCGCCCCAGGTGGACGCCCTGCGCACCGAGATCCTCGACGCCCTCGCCGACATCGCCCCGCGCGCCACGGACATCGCCTTCTGCTCCACCGTCACCGGTGGCCCGCTGGACCCGCTGACCCTCGATGCCGGGTACTGGTACCGAAACCTTCGCGAGCCGGTCGAATTCCACCGGGCCGTCACCTCGCTGACCGCCGCCGGGTACGACACCTTCGTCGAGGCGAGCCCGCACCCCATGCTCACCGTCTGGCTCCAGCAGAGCGTGGACGACGCGGGCGGGACGGGCTGCGTCACCGGCACCCTGCAGACCGGCACCGGCGGACCCGACCGCTTCCTCGCCTCCCTCGCCGAACCGTACGTCCGGGGCCTCCCCGTCGACTGGCGGCCCGCCTTCGAGGACACCGGCGCCCGCCACGCCGACCTGCCCACCTACGCCTTCCAGCAGCAGCGCTACTGGCTCGACGCCACCGCCGGCCCGGCCGCCGCGCACACCGCGGCACCCGCCGACGCCTCCTTCTGGGACGCCGTCGAACGCCGGGACCTGCCCGCCCTCGCCGGCGCGCTGCGGCTGCCCGAGGCCGACGACGCGGCCCGCGCCGGCCTGACGTCGGTGCTGCCGGCACTGGCCGACTGGTGGCGCGCGCGCACCGACCGCACCACCATCGACGGCTGGCGACACCGCGTCGCCTGGAAGCCCCTATCCCTGGCGGCCGGCCCACCGGACCTCACCGGAACCTGGTGGGTCCTCGTCCCCGCCGCGGCCGCGGGCCGTCCCGTGACCGCGGGCGTCCTGCGGGCCCTGGCCCGGCACGGCGCCACCACCGTCACCGTGGAACTCACGGACGCCGGGACCGACCGCGCCGCGCTCGCCGACCGGCTGCGCGGCCTGCACGCGTCCGGCGCCCCCGACGGGCTGCTGTCCCTGACCGCCCTCGCCCAGGAGCCGTACGCCGACGGCGCGGCGCTGCCCGCCGGACTCGCCCTGACCACCGCCCTGCTCCAGGCACTCGGCGACGCCTCGATCACCGCGCCGCTGTGGTGCGCGACCAGCGGAGCGGTCTCCGTCGGCCGCTCCGACGCCCTCACCAGCCCGCTCCAGGCGACCGTCTGGGGCCTGGGCACCGTCGCCGCGGTGGAGTACCCCGAACGCTGGGGCGGCCTGATCGACCTGCCGGCCGAACCCGACGACCGCGCCGGAGCCCGCCTCGCCGCCGTCCTCGCCGGCGCCGCGAGCGCCGACGGCGCCGGCGAGGACCAGGTCGCCGTCCGCCCCTCCGGCGTCTTCGCCCGCAGGCTCGAACAGGCGCCCCCCGCCCCGGAGACGGACACGACTCCCTGGGCTCCGGCCGGCACCGTCCTCATCACCGGCGGCACCGGCGCCCTCGGCGCCCACGTCGCCCGCCGGCTCGCCTCCGACGGCGCCCGGCACCTGCTGCTCACCAGCCGGCGCGGCCCCGACGCGCCCGGCGCCGAGACCCTGGTCCGGGACCTCGCCGGCCTGGGCGCCGAGGTCCGCGTCGTGGCCTGCGACGCCGCCGACCGCGACGCCCTCGCCGCGCTGATCGCCGACATCCCGGCCGACCGCCCGCTCACCGCCGTCGTCCACACCGCAGGCGTCCTCGACGACGGCGTCCTCGACACCCTCACCCCCGAGCGGACGGCCACCGTCCTGCGGCCCAAGCTCGACGCCGCCCTCCACCTCGACGCGCTCACCCGGAACCTGGATCTCACCGCCTTCGTGCTGTTCTCCTCGCTCGCCGGCACCCTCGGCGGCACCGGACAGGGCAGCTACGCGGCCGCCAACGCCTTCCTCGACGCCCTGGCCGAGCAGCGGCGCGCCCAGGGCCTGCCCGCCACCTCCGTCGCCTGGGGCCTGTGGGCCGGGGACAGCGCGGCGAGCGCCGCCGGCGAGCGGCTCGTCCGCAACGGGCTGCCGCCCATGCCGCCCGAGCCGGCGCTCACCGCCCTCGGCCGGGCCGTGGCCGACGGCGAGCCCCGGCCGGTGCTGTGCGCCTTCGCCTGGGAACGGTTCCTGCCCGCCTACACCGCACTGCGCCCCAGCGCCCTGCTGCGCGACCTGCCCGCCGCCCGCGCCGCGGCCGTCGCCGCGCCGGCCGCGGACGCGAACCCCCTGGCCGGGCTTCCCGCGGGCGAGCGGCTCACCGCCCTCGAACGCGTCGTGCGCACCGAGGTGGCCGCCGTGCTCGGCTACCCGGACCCCGGCGCGATCGAGGCCGACCGTGTCTTCAAGGACCTGGGGTTCGACTCCCTGACCGCCGTCGACCTGCGCAACCGGCTCGCCGAGGCGACCGGCCTCAGGCTGTCGGTGACCCTGGTCTTCGACCATCCGACCGTCACGGCCCTCGTCGGGCACATCCGCTCCGAACTGTGGGGCGCGGAGCCCGCGCCGGACACCTCCGGCGTCCCCGCCGCGCTCCCCGCCGACGACGACCCCATCGCCGTCGTCGCCATGAGCTGCCGCTTCCCGGGCGGCGTCACCACCCCCGAGGACCTGTGGCGGCTGGTCTCCCTCGGCGACGACGCGATCTCCGCCTTCCCCACCGACCGGGGCTGGGACCTGGAGGAGCTCTACGACCCCGACCCCGACGCCGTCGGCCGCACCTACGTCCGCGAGGGCGGCTTCCTGTACGACGCCGACCGGTTCGACCCCGCGTTCTTCGGCATCTCGCCGCGCGAGGCCCTCGCCATCGACCCCCAGCAGCGTCTGCTGCTGGAGCTGGCCTGGGAGACCTTCGAACGGGCCGGCATCGACCCGACGTCCCTGAAGGGCAGCCGCTCCGGGGTCTACGTCGGCTCCAGCTACCGCGACTACGGCTCCCGGGTCCAGCAGCCCACCGAGGAGACCGAGGGCTATCTCGGCATCGGCAGCGCGGGCAGCGTCGCCTCCGGACGCGTCTCCTACACCCTCGGCCTGGAGGGGCCGGCGGTCACCGTCGACACCGCCTGCTCCTCCTCCCTGGTCGCGGTGCACCTCGCCGCCCAGGCGCTGCGCGGCGGCGAATGCTCCCTCGCCCTCGCGGGCGGCGTCACGGTGATGGCCAGACCCGACGCGTTCATCGAGTTCAGCAGGCAGCGCGGCCTCGCGGCCGACGGCCGCTGCAAGCCGTTCGCGGCCGCCGCCGACGGCACCGCGTGGGCCGAGGGCGCGGGCCTCGTCCTGCTGGAGCGGCTGTCGGACGCCCGCCGCAACGGGCACCCGGTCCTGGCCCTCGTCCGGGGCTCGGCCGTCAACCAGGACGGCGCGAGCAACGGCCTCACCGCCCCCAACGGACCCGCCCAGCAGCGGGTGATCCGGCAGGCGCTCGCCTCGGCCGGGCTCACCGGCGCCGAGGTCGACGCGGTGGAGGCGCACGGCACCGGCACCAGGCTGGGCGACCCGATCGAGGCGCAGGCCCTGCTCGCCACCTACGGCCAGGACCGGCCCGCCGGCCGGCCGCTGCTGCTCGGCTCCCTCAAGTCCAACATCGGCCACAGCCAGGCCGCCGCCGGCATCGCGGGCCTGCAGAAGATGGTCCTCGCCATGCGGCACGGCGTCCTGCCGCGCACCCTCCACGTCGACGCGCCGACCCCGTTCGTCGACTGGTCGGCGGGCGCGGTCTCCCTGCTGACCGAGGACACCCCCTGGCCGGACCACGGCCGTCCCCGCCGGGCCGCCGTCTCCTCGTTCGGCGTCAGCGGCACCAACGCCCACACCATCCTGGAGCACGTCCCCGCGCCCGCCGAGGAGACCGCGCCCGCCGGGGAGACCGCGCCCGCCGGGGAGACCGCGCCCGCCGGGGAGACCGCGCCCGCCGGGGAGACCGCGCCCGCCGGGGAGACCGGGGACGCCGGGCGGGACGGCGGCGCCGTCCCGCCCTGGCTGCTGTCGGCCCGCGGCCCCGGAGCGCTGCGCGCCCAGGCCGAGCGGCTCCTCGACCACCTCGACGCCCACCCCTGCCTCGCCGCGGCGGACGTCGCCCGCACCCTGGCCACCGCCCGCGGCGCGTTCGAACACCGGGCCGCGCTCGTGGGGGAGGACCGCACCGCGCTCACCCTCGCGCTGCGCGCCCTCGCCGACGGCACGGACGGACCCGGCGTCCTGCGCGGCACGGCCGTCACCGGGAAGACCGCGTTCCTGTTCTCCGGCCAGGGCAGCCAGCGGCCCGGCATGGCCGCCGGACTCCACGCCGCCCGGCCCGTGTTCGCCGACGCCTTCGACGAGATGTGCGCCGTGCTCGACCCGCTGCTCGAGAAGCCCCTGCGGGACGTCGTGTTCGCGCCGGCCGGATCCCCGGACGCCGCGCTGCTGGACCGCACGGAGTACACCCAGCCCGCCCTGTTCGCCGTGCACGTCGCCCTGTTCCGGCTGGCCGCCCACTGGGGCGTCGAGCCCGGCCTGCTGTTCGGTCACTCCATCGGCGAGATCTCGGCCGCGCACGTCGCGGGCGTCCTTTCGGCGGCCGACGCGGCCGCTCTGGTCGTGGCCCGGGGACGCCTGATGCAGGCCCTCCCCGAGGGCGGCGCCATGATCGCGCTCACCG
Organism: Streptomyces humidus; assembly: GCF_014649655.1. Classification (GTDB taxonomy): domain Bacteria; phylum Actinomycetota; class Actinomycetes; order Streptomycetales; family Streptomycetaceae; genus Streptomyces; species Streptomyces humidus. Next base: position 163,020 of record NZ_BMTL01000005.1, read on the forward strand.
CCTCCGAGGCGGACGTGCGACCGCTGCTCGCCGACCACGCAGGCCGGGCGTCCCTGGCCGCCGTCAACGGCCCCGCCTCCGTCGTCGTCTCCGGCGCCGAGGACGCCGTCACCGGCATCGCCGAGCACTGGCGGGCCCAGGGCGGCAGGGCGCGGCGCCTGACCGTGAGCCACGCCTTCCACTCCCCGCTGATGGACGACATGCTCGACGACTTCCGCCGGGTCGTGGAGACGCTCGACCTGCGGGCGCCCACCGTGCCGATCGTCTCCGACGTCACCGGCGTCCTGGCCACCGTCGAGCAGCTGACCTCGCCCGAGTACTGGGTACGGCACGTGCGGGAGACCGTCCGCTTCCACGACGGGGTGCGCACCCTGGACGCCGAGGGCGTCGTGACGTACCTCGAACTCGGCCCGGACGGATCGCTCAGCGCGCTGGGCCGCGACTGCCTCCCCGACCCGGCGGACCCGGCGGCGGCCGGCGCGCTGGTTCCCCTGCTGCGCAAGGACCGCCCGGACGACCACGCCGTCGCCACCGCGCTCGGCCACCTCAGCGTGCGGGGCGCCGCGGTGGACTGGACGGCCGTGTTCCGCGACACCGGCGCGCGCCGGGCCGACCTGCCCACGTACGCCTTCCAGCGCGAGCGCTACTGGCTGGAGGCCACCGCCCCGGCCGGCGGTGCGACCGCCCTCGGCCTGCGGCCCGCCGACCACCCGCTGCTGGGCGCGGCCGTCCCGCTCGCCGACTCGGACGGGTACCTGTTCACCAGCCGGATCTCGCTGCACACCCACCCCTGGCTGGGCGACCACCGGGTCTACGGCACCGTCCTCGTCCCCGCCACCGCCCTGCTCGAACTCGCCCTGCGGGCCGGCGACGAGGCCGGCTGCGACCAGGTGGACGAACTCGTCCTGGAGGCCCCGCTGGTGCTGCCCGAGCGGGGCGCGGTGACCCTCCAGATCACCGTCGGCGCGCCCGACGCCTCCGACGCCCGCCCGTTCTCGGTGCACTCCCGGCCGGCCGACGGCCCCTGGGTCCGGCACGCCGGCGGCCTGCTCGTCACCTCCTCCGCGGACGCCTCCGCCGCCGCCCTCGCCGAGCCCCTCACCGAGTGGCCGCCGCCGGACGCCGTCCCGGTCGCCCTGGACGGGCTCTACGAGCAGTCCGCCCAGGACGGCTTCGGCTACGGCCCCGCCTTCCAGGGGCTGCGGTCCGTGTGGCGGGCGGGCGACGACGTGTACGCCGAGGCGGAACTCCCCTCCGGCGCCCGGACCGACGCGGCCCGCTTCGGACTGCACCCCGCCCTGCTGGACAGCGCCCTGCACGCGCTCGCCTTCGGCGTCCTGGACGGCACCGACCAGGGCTGGCTGCCCTTCTCCTTCAACGCGGCGCGGCTGCACGCCACCGGCGCCACCGCGCTGCGCATCCGGCTGCGCCCCGCGGGCCGCGACGCGATGGCCGTCCAGGCCGCCGACCCCACCGGCCGCCCGGTCGCCGACATCGGCTCCCTGCTGCTGCGCCCGGTCGCCCCCGACGTGGTGGCCGCCGCCCGCACCGGCCACCACGACGACCTCTACCGGGTCGAGTGGCCGATCGCGCCGTCGCCGGTCACGCCGTCCGCCCCGGACGACGGCTGGGCGGTCGTCGCGCACGAGCCCGTCCACGGCATCGCCCGCACCGCCGCCGGCCCGGCCGGGCTCGCCCGCGAGGTCGCCGACGGGGCCGCACGGCCAGGCTTCGTGCTCGTGACCGCCCCCGCCCCGGCGGCAGGGGTGGCCGAGGCCGAGGCCCTTCGCCAGGTCACCGGGCGCACCCTCGCCCTGGTCCAGGAATGGCTCGCCTCGGAGGAGCTGACCGGCTCCGCCCTCGTCCTGCTCACCCGGCGCGCGGTCGTCACCGGCCCCGCGGACGGGGCGCCGGACCCCGTGCAGGCCGCCGTCTGGGGTCTGGTGCGCTCGGCCCAGACCGAGAACCCCGGCCGGTTCGTCCTCGTCGACCTCGACGGCTCCGAAGCCTCCGACACGGCACTGGTCGCCGCGGTCGCCACGGGCGAACCCCAGCTGGCGCTGCGCGACGGTCAGGTCCACCTGGCCCGGCTCGCGCACGTCCCCGACACGGGCGCCGCCGATTCCCCGGACCTCGGCCGGCCCGGCACGGTCCTGATCACCGGCGGCACCGGAGCGATCGGCGCCGTGATCGCCCGGCACCTCGCCACCGAGCACGGCGTACGGCGCCTGCTGCTGACCAGCCGACGCGGACCGGCGGCGGCGGGCGCCGCCGCACTGGTCGCCGACCTGGCGGAACGGGGAGCCGAGGCCGAGGTCGTGGCCTGCGACGCCGCCGACCGGGACGCGCTCGCGGCGCTGCTGGCCCGCATCCCCGGCGACCGGCCCCTGACGGCGGTCGTCCACGCGGCGGGCGTGATCGCGGACGGCGTCGTCGACGCGATGACCCAGGAGCAGCTCGACACCGTGCTGCGGCCCAAGGCGGACGCCGCCTGGAACCTGCACGAACTGACCGCGGACGCCGACCTGTCGGCCTTCGTGCTGTTCTCCTCCATCGCGGGCGTCTTCGGCGGCATGGGGCAGGGCAACTACGCCGCCGCCAACGCCTACCTGGACGCCCTCGCCCAGCACCGGCGCTCGCTCGGACTGCCCGCCGCCTCGCTGGCCTGGGGCCTGTGGGCCAACAAGGGCGGCATGAGCGGCGGCCTGGACGAGGCGGACTTCCGGCGCATCGCCCGCGGCGGCATCCTCGCCTTCCCGCCCGACGAGGGCGCCCGCCTGTTCGACGCGGCGCTCGCCACCGGGGAGCCCGCGCTGCTGCCGCTGCGCCTGGACACCGCGGCGCTCGCCGCCCAGTACGGTCCCGGCGGCGTACCTGCCCTGCTGAGCGGGCTGGTCCGCGCCCCCGCCCGCCGCACCGCCGCCGGCGGCGAGACGTCCGCGCCCGACACGGCCGACGCGCTGCGCCGCACCCTCGCCGGGCAGACCGCCGCCCAGCGGTCCCGGACCCTGCTCGACCTGGTGCGCACCCACGCCGCCACCGTCCTCGGGCACTCCGGCCCCGGCTCCGTGGACGCCGAACGGGGCCTGCTGGACCTGGGCTTCGACTCCCTCACCGCCGTCGAACTGCGCAACCGGCTCGGCGCGGCCTGCGGGCTGCGGCTGCCCGCCACCCTGCTCTTCGACCACCCCACCTCGGCGGCCATCGCCGCCCACCTGGCCGGCGAACTCCTCCCCGAGACCTCCGAGGCCGTCGCGGGCACCGCGGGACTGGCCGAACTGGGTCTGCTGGAGGCGGCGCTCGCCGACGCGGAGCCGGGCCCCGAACTGCTCGCCCGGCTCCAGAGCCTGCTCACCGCCGTGCGCCCGGCAGCGGGGGAGACCGCCGAGGACCGCCTCGAAGCGGCCACCGACGACGACCTCTTCGACTTCATCGACAACGAGCTGGGCACGTCGTGACCGGCCGACCCGCATCCGCGACCCCGCGACCCCCCGCCCCCTGCGCGAAGGACGGTGCCCAGTGACGGACGGCCCGGTGAACGACGACAAGCTCCGCTCGTACCTCAAGCGGGTCGCCGCCGACCTGCACAGCACCCGGCGGCGGCTGGAAGAGGTCGAGGCCGCCCGGCACGAACCCGTGGCCGTGGTCGGCATGGGCTGCCGCTACCCGGGCCGGGTCGCCTCGCCCGAGGACCTGTGGGACCTGGTGGCCGCCGGCGCCGACGCCGTCACCGGGTTCCCCGAGGACCGCGGCTGGGACGTGCCGGCGCTGCACGACCCCACCCGCGAGCGACCCGGTACCACCTACGCCGCCGAGGGCGGCTTCCTCACCGGCGCCGCCGACTTCGACCCCGCCTTCTTCGGCATCTCCCCGCGCGAGGCCCTGGCGATGGACCCCCAGCAGCGACTGCTGCTGGAGACCACCTGGGAGGCGTTCGAGCGGGCCGGCGTCGACCCGGGCCGGCTGCGCGGCAGCGACACCGGGGTGTTCGTCGGCGTCATGTACCAGGACTACGCGCTGCGCCTGCGCCAGGTGCCGGACGACATCCAGGGATACCTCGGCAACGGCACCTCCGACAGCGTCGCCTCCGGCCGCCTCGCCTACGCCTTCGGCCTGGAGGGCCCCGCCGTCTCGGTCGACACCGCCTGCTCGTCCTCGCTGGTCGCCCTCCACCTCGCCTGCCAGGCGCTGCGCCGCGAGGAGTGCGCCATGGCCCTGGCGGGCGGAGCGATGGTGATGTCGACGCCGGTGCCGTTCGTGGAGATGAGCCGACAGGGGGGACTCGCCGCCGACGGGCGCTGCAAGTCCTTCGCCGCCGAGGCCGACGGCACCGGCTGGGGCGAGGGCGTCGGCATGCTCCTCCTCGAACGCCTCTCGGACGCCCGGCGCAACGGCCACCGGGTGCTGGCCGTCGTGCGCGGCACCGCCGTCAACCAGGACGGTGCCAGCAGCCGCCTGACCGCCCCCAACGGACCCGCCCAGCAGCGCGTCATCCGGCGCGCCCTGGCCGACGCGCAGCTGGCCGCGGCCGAGGTCGACGTCGTCGAGGCGCACGGCACCGGCACCCCGCTCGGCGACCCCATCGAGGCCCAGGCCCTGCTCGCCGCCTACGGGCAGAAGCGCGAACGACCTCTTCTGCTGGGCTCGTTGAAGTCCAACATGGGCCACACCCAGGCCGCAGCCGGCGTCGGCGGGGTCATCAAGATGGTCATGGCCATGCGGCACGGCACCGTACCGCCCACCCTGCACGCCGAGCGGCCCACCCAGGCCGTCGACTGGTCCTCCGGCGCCGTCCAACTGGTCACCGAGGCCGTGCCCTGGCCACGGACCGGAGCCCCGCGCCGCGCCGCCGTCTCCTCCTTCGGCATCAGCGGCACCAACGGGCACGTCGTCCTCGAACAGGGCGACCCGGAGGAACCGGCCACGGCCGTTCCCGGCACCGGACTCCCGGTGCCCCTGCCCGTCTCCGCCCGCAGCGGCGACGGTCTGCGCGCCCAGGCCCGGCGGCTCGCCGCGCACCTGGCGGCACACCCCGAGCAGCCCCTCACCGCCGTGAGCCACGCCCTGGCCGCCGGGCGGGCCGCTCTGGAGCACCGGGCCCTCGTCGTCGCCGCCGACCGTGACGCCGCCGTCGCCGCCCTCGACGCCCTCGCCGAGGACCACCGCTCGCACCCCGGCACCGGCGGCGACGTCGCCTTCGTCTTCCCCGGCCAGGGCTCCCAGTGGACCGGCATGGCCGGGGCCCTCCTCGACACCGAACCCGTCTTCCGCGACCGCATGGCCGCCTGCGCCGACGCCCTCGCACCGCACGTCGACTTCTCGCTGGACGAGGTGGTCCGCGGCACGCCGGGCGCGCCCGCGCTCGACCGCGTGGACGTCGTCCAGCCCGCCCTGTTCGCCGTGATGGTGTCCCTCGCCGCACTTTGGCGCTCCTACGGCGTCGAGCCGGCCGCCGTCGCCGGGCACAGCCAGGGCGAGATCGCCGCCGCCGTCGTCGCCGGGGCCCTGTCCCTCCAGGACGGCGCAGCCGTGGTCGCGCTGCGCAGCCGCGCGCTGCGCGCCCTCGCCGGACAGGGCGGCATGGCCTCCGTCCCGCTTCCCGCGGACGAGGTGCGCGCGCTGCTCGCGGACCGCGGCGACGGACTGTCCCTCGCCGCCGTCAACGGGCCCGCCTCGGCGGTCGTCTGCGGCGACATGGCCGCCCTGGACGCCTTCCTCGCCGACCTCGCCGCACGCGACCTGCGTGTGCGGCGCATCCCCGTCGACTACGCCTCGCACGGCCCCCACGTGGAACGCATCCGCGACGAGGTGCTCCGCGTGCTGGACGGCATCCGCCCCCGCACCGCCGACATCCCCCTCCACTCCACCGTCACCGGCGAGCCGATCGACGGGACGCTGCTGACCGCCGACCACTGGTACCGCAGCCTGCGCCACACGGTGGAGTTCGAACGCGTCACCCGCGGACTGCTCGCCGCGGGCCACCGCGTCCTGCTGGAGGTCAGCCCCCACCCGGTGCTCACGCTCCCCATGGAGGAGACGGCCCGCGCGGCCGGCGCCGAGGACACCGTCGTCGCCGGCACCCTGCGCCGGGACGACGGCGGCCGGGACCGGTTCCTCGCCGCGGCCGGCGAGCTCTACGCGGCCGGCACGGCCGTCGACTGGACCGCGGCCCACCCCGGCCCGGCCCCCGAGCGGGTCGACCTGCCCACCTACGCCTTCCAGCGCAGCAGGTTCTGGCTGGAGGACGCCTCGGCGCCCCAGGGCGACCTGTCCGCCGCCGGCCTCGCCGCCGCAGGCCACCCGCTGCTCGGCGCCGTCGTCTCCCTCGCCGACGGCACGGGCCAGGTCCTCACCGGGCGGCTGTCCACCCGCACCCACCCCTGGCTCGCCGACCACCGGGTGGGGGAAGCGGCCCTGCTGCCCGGCACCGCGTTCCTGGAACTCGCGGTGGCCGCCGCGGACCAGGTGGGCTGCGGCCAGGTCGAGGAACTCACCCTGCACGCGCCGCTGCGCCTGCCCCCGGCGGGCGGCGTCGCCGTCCAGCTGACCGTCGGCGCGCCCGACGGCGAGGGCCGCCGCCCCCTGACCGTGCACTCCCGGCCCGACGACACGGACGACGACGGCGGCGACGACGGCGACGGCGCAGAGTGGACCGCGCATGCCACCGGCGTCCTGTCCGCCGTTCCCGCCGCCGCGGCCGAGCCGCTCGCAGCGTGGCCGCCGCCCGGCGCCGAGCCGGTCGACATCACCGGGATCCACGAGCGGTTCGCCGCGGGCGGGTTCGCCTACGGACCCGCCTTCCAGGGCCTGCGCGCCGTCTGGCGCCTGGGGGAGGAGTACCTCGCCGAGGCGCACCTGCCGGACGACCGGCAGGGCGAAGCCGCCCGCTTCGGACTGCACCCCGCGCTGCTGGACAGCGCCCTGCACACCACCGGACTGATGGGCGAGGGCGGCGGCCGGATGCCGTTCACCTGGACCGGGGCCGTCCTGCACGCCCAGGGCGCGACCCGCCTGCGCCTGCGGATCACCCCGACCGGCCGGGACGGCATGGCCCTGCGCGCCTGGGACCCGGCAGGACAGCCAGTCCTGTCGGTGGCCTCCCTCGGCCTGCGCCCGGCCGATCCCGACGCCCTCCGGAGCCCGGCACGCCACCACGACTCCCTCTTCCACCTCGACTGGACGCCCCTCGCCCCGGCGGCAGGCCCGGCGCGCGCCCGGTGGGCCCGCCTCGCCGGGTCGACGCACACGGACACGGACGGGCACACGGACGCCGACTTCGTGCTCGCCGAACTCGCCCCCGCCGACGACGCCCGCACCGCCGTCCACCACGCGCTCGCCCTGCTCCAGGACTGGCTCGCCGACGACCGCCGCGCCGGCTCCCGGCTGGTGCTGCTCACCCGGGGCGCCGTGGCCGCGCACCCCGGCGACGACGTCGCCGATCTGCCGCTGAGCGCCGTCTGGGGACTCGTCCGCTCCGCCCAGTCGGAACACCCCGGGCGCTTCCACCTCGTCGACACCGACCGGGACGACACCGGGCCCGCCGCCCTGGCCGCCGTGCTGGAGACCCACGACGAACCGCAGTTGGCCCTGCGGGACGGCCGCTGGCTCGCACCACGCCTGGCCCGGACCCCGGCACGGGACGACGACCCGGCGCCCGCCCTGGACCCCGAGGGCACCGTGCTGATCACCGGCGGCACCGGCCTCATCGGCGGGCACGTCGCCCGCCACCTGGTACGCCACCACGGAGTACGGCACCTGCTGCTCGCCGGCCGCAGCGGCCCCGACGCCCCCGGCGCGGCGGAACTGCGCGACGAACTCGCCGCCCTCGGGGCCGACGCGCGGATCGAGGCCTGCGACGCGGCCGACCCCGGACGACTGGCCGAACTGCTGGCCGGCGTGCCCGCCGGCCACCCCCTGACCGCCGTGATCCACGCGGCCGGAGTCCTCGACGACGGCGTGATCGAATCCCTGACGCCCGACCGCGTCGACACCGTGCTGCGGCCGAAGACCGACGCGGCGCTCACCCTCCACCGCCTCACCGAGGGACTCGACCTCACCGCCTTCGTGCTCTTCTCTTCCGCGGCCGGTACGTTCGGCGGCCCGGGCCAGGGCAACTACGCCGCCGCCAACGCCTACCTCGACGCCCTCGCCCACCACCGGCGCGCCCGCGGCCTGCCCGGCCGGTCGATCGCCTGGACCCTGTGGGAACAGCGCAGCGCCATGACCGGCCACCTCGGCGACGAGGAGGTCCGCCGCATCGCGCGTTCCGGCATGCGCCCCCTCACGGTCGAGCAGGGCCTGGCCCTGCTCGACAGCGCCCTCACCGTCGACGCGCCGCACCTGGTCGCGCTGCGACTGGACACCGCGGCCCTGCGCGGCCGGACCGCCGCCGACCCCGTGCCCCGGCTGCTGCACGGCCTGGTCCGCGCCCCGCTGCGCCCGCAGGCCGCGACCAACGGCCCCGGCGGCGACGAGCGGCCGGCGCTGATCCTGCGGCTCGCCGCCCTGGACGGCCCCGGCCGCCGGCGCGAACTGCTGGACCTCGTCCGCGAACAGGTCGCCGCGGTCCTCGGCCACGCCTCCGGGCAGGCCGTGGAGACCGGCCGCGCCTTCCGCGACCTCGGCTTCGACTCGCTGGCCGCCGTCCAGCTGCGCAACCGCCTCGGCACTGCGACGGGGCTGCGGCTGCCCGCCACCCTGGTCTTCGACCACCCCAACCCCGAGGCCCTCGCCGCCCACCTCGACGAGGAGCTGACGGGCACGGGCGAGGCGCCCGCCGCCCCGGCATCCCGGGCCGCGACGCGCGACGACGACCTCGTCGCCGTCGTCGGCATGGGCTGCCGCTACCCGGGGGGCGTCCGCTCCCCCCAGGACCTGTGGGACCTCGTCGCCGCCGGCGCCGACGGCGTCGCCGCCTTCCCCGCCGACCGCGGCTGGGACCTCGACGCCCTGTACGACCCCGACGGCGAACGCCACGGCACGTCGTACGTGCGCGAGGGCGGATTCCTCGACGCGGCGGGCGAGTTCGACGCGGGCTTCTTCGGGATCTCGCCGCGCGAGGCGCTGGCCATGGACCCCCAGCAGCGGCTGATGCTGGAGACGTCCTGGGAGGCGCTGGAGCGCGCGGGCATCGACCCCGCCACCCTGCGCGCCACCCCGACCGGCGTGTTCGTCGGCGTCATGCACCAGGACTACGCCGCCAGGCTGCTGCCGCACATCCCCGAGGAGGTCGAGGGCTTCCTCGGCGCCGGGAACTCCGGCAGCGTCCTGTCCGGCCGGATCAGCTACACCCTCGGTCTGGAGGGGCCCGCGGTGACGGTCGACACGGCGTGCTCGTCCTCGCTGGTCGCCCTGCACCTGGCGGTACGGGCCCTCAGGTCCGGCGAGTGCACCCTCGCGCTGGCCGGCGGCGTCACCGTCATGTCCAGCCCCGAGCTGTTCGTGGAGTTCAGCCGGCAGCGCGGCCTGGCCTCCGACGGCCGCTGCAAGGCCTTCGCCGACGCCGCCGACGGCACGGGCTTCGGCGAGGGCGTCGGCGTCGTCGTCCTGGAGCGGCTGTCGGACGCGCGGGCGGGCGGGCGCCGCGTGCTGGCGGTGGTGCGGGGCTCGGCGGTCAACCAGGACGGGGCGAGCAACGGGCTGACGGCGCCCAGCGGCCCGGCCCAGCAGCGCGTCATCCGGGCCGCGCTGGCCGACGCCCGGCTCGCACCGCAGGACGTGGACGCCGTCGAGGGACACGGCACCGGAACCCGGCTGGGCGACCCCATCGAGGCCCAGGCGCTGCTGGCCGCCTACGGACACGACCGCCGGCAGCCCCTGTACCTCGGGTCGCTGAAGTCCAACATCGGACACACCTCGGCGGCCGCCGGAGTGGGCGGCGTCATCAAGATGGTCCAGGCGCTGCGGCACGGGACGCTCCCGAAGACCCTGCACGTGGACGCCCCCTCGACACAGGTCGACTGGTCGGCGGGCGCGGTGGAGCTGCTGACCGAGGCACGCGAGTGGCCCGCCGACGACGGCCGGCCGCGACGGGCCGCCGTCTCCTCGTTCGGCATGAGCGGCACCAACGCCCACCTCGTGCTGGAACAGTTCCCGGAGCCCCCGGCCCCCGCCGGGGAGGCCGCCGGCGGCCCGCCCGTCCCCTGGACCCTCTCGGGCCACACCCCCGAAGCGCTGCGCGCCCAGGCCGGCCTTCTCGCCGCCTTCGCCGAGAGCCACCCGGAGGCCGGCCTCGCGGCCGTCGGCCGCGCCCTCGCCACCGGCCGTGCCCGCCACGAGCACCGGGCCGTCCTCGTCGGCGACCGTGGGCAACTGACCGCCGGCCTGCGGGCCCTGGCCGACGACAGCCCCTGGCCCCGCACGGCCCGGGGCGTCGCGGGACCGGTGGGCCGCACCGTCTTCGTCTTCCCCGGCCAGGGCGCCCAGTGGACCGGCATGGCCCTCGAACTCCTCGATACCTGCCCGGCGTTCGCCTCGGCCCTCGCCGACTGCCAGACGGCCCTCGCGCCCCATGTCGACTGGTCCCTGACCGAAGTCCTGGGCTCCGCCGTCGAGATGGAGCGCGTGGACGTCGTCCAGCCCGCCCTCTTCGCCGTCATGGTCTCCCTCGCCGCGGCCTGGCGGGCCTACGGCGTCGAACCGGACGCCGTCCTCGGGCACAGCCAGGGCGAGATCGCCGCGGCCGTCGTCGCCGGGGCGCTCAGCCTGGAGGACGGCGCCAAGGTCGTCGCCCTGCGCAGCGGGCTGCTGCGGGCCGTCGCCGGCCGCGGCGGCATGGCGTCCGTGGCCCTGCCCGCCGACCGCACGGCCGCACTGCTCGCCGCCTGGGGCGAGCGGCTGTCCGTCGCCGCCGTCAACGGCCCCCGCTCCACGGTGGTCGCGGGCGAGGCCGCCGCCCTGGCCGAACTCCTCGCCGCGTGCGAGGCCGACGGTGTCCGGGCCCGCCGGATCGAGGTCGACTACGCCTCCCACTCCGCCGAGATGGACCCCTTGCGCGAACAACTCCTCGACGCACTGGACGGGTTGCGCCCTGCCCGCGCGCATCTGCGCATGTACTCCACCCTCGAGGCCGACTGGCTCGACGGCCCCGAACTCGACGCTGACTACTGGTTCCGCAACCTGCGCGGCACCGTCCGCTTCGCACCGGCCGTCCAGGCGCTCGCCGAGGCCGGGTTCACCGCGTTCGTGGAGACCAGCCCGCACCCCGTGCTCACCGCCGCCGTCCAGGAAGCGCTGGACGACGCCGAGGGCGGCCTCGTCGTCGGTTCCCTGCGCCGCGCCGAGGGCGGCCTCGGCAGGCTGCTGCTGTCGCTCGGCGAGGCCCATGTCCAGGGCCTGCCCGTCGACTGGTCCGCCGCCCTCCCCGGCAGCGGCTCCCCGGCCGCCGACCTGCCCGCCTACGCCTTCCAGCGCACCCGCTACTGGCTGGACGCCCCCGTCCGCACCGGAGACGTGGCCACCGCCGGACTCGGCGCCACCGGCCACCCGCTGCTGGGCGCGTCCGTCGACCTCGCCCGCTCCGGCGAACACCTGCTCACCGGACGGCTCTCGGCCCGCAGCCAGCCCTGGCTCGCCGACCACGTCGTCCTCGGGACGAATCTGCTGCCCGGCACCGCGTTCCTGGAACTCGCCCTGCGCGCCGCCGACGAGGCCGGCAGCGCCGTCGTCGACGAACTCACCCTCCACACACCGCTGGTGCTGCCCGAACGCGACGGCGTCCACCTGCAACTGCGGGTCGGGCCCGCCGAGGACGACGGCAGCCGGATCCTCGGCCTGTACGCCCGCCCCGAAGACGACCCGGGCGCCGAATGGACCCCGCACGCCACCGGCGTCCTCGGCCGCGACGACCGCGCCACCGCTCCCGCCGCGCCCGCGGCCTGGCCGCCGCCGGGAGCCGAGCCCGTCGACCTGACCGGCGTCCACGACCGCTTCGCCGACGCCGGCTACGCCTACGGCCCCGCATTCCGCGGACTGCGCGCCGCCTGGCGGCACGGCGCCGACGTCCACGCCGAGATCGCCCTCGACCAGCCGTCCGACGCGGCCCGCTACCTGGTGCACCCCGCCCTCCTCGACGGCGCCCTCCAGGCCTGCGCCCTGCTCGCCGGACAGGACGGACAGGCCCGGCTGCCCTTCTCCTGGACCGGCGTCGCGCTGCACGCCGCGGGCGCCGCCGCGCTGCGCGTGCGCATCCGCGCCGCCGGACCCGACGCGGTCGCCCTCGACGCCTGGGACCTGGCCGGAGAGCCCGTCCTGTCCGCCGAGTCGCTGCTCCTGCGCCCGCTGACCCCCGGCGCGCTGACGCCCGCCGCCGGCCGGGACGGGCTCTACCGGGTGGAGTGGACGCCGGTCCCCGCCGACGGGCCCGAGGCCGGGCACCCGGCCGTCCTGGACGACGCCTTCCTCGCGGGCCTCGCCGACCGGGCCGACGAGGCGCCCGCCCTGCTCGTGTGGCCCTGCCCCGCCGAGACCGGCGACGACGCCGTCCGCACCCTCACCGGCCACGCGCTGGACCTGGTCCGCCGCTGGGTCACCGAGCCCGCCCTCGCCGAGGCCCGCCTCGCGGTCGTCACCCGCCACGCCGTCTCCACCGCCCCCGGCGCCCCCGCGCCCGACCCGGCGCAGGCCGCGGTGTGGGGACTCCTGCGCGCCGCCCAGAGCGAACACCCCGGCCGTTTCGTGCTGGTGGACTCTGACGGCGCCCCCTCCTCCGCCGACGCGCTGCCCCGGGCGCTCGCTGTACGCGAGCCCCAGTTCGCCCTGCGCGAGGGGGCGGTGCTCGCGCCGAGGCTCGCCCGTGCCTTCCGGGACCCGGGCCTGCGACCCCCGGCCGGCGAGACCGCCTGGCACCTGGCCGTCACCGGGGACGGGGGCCCCGACGGCCTCGTCCTGCTGCCCGCCCCGCACGCCCACGCCCCGCTGGCCGCGGGCGAGGTCCGCATCGCCGTGCGCGCCGCCGGACTCAACTTCCGGGACGTCGCCGTCAGCCTCGGCCTCGTCCCCGGCCAGAGCGTCCTCGGCAGCGAAGGCGCCGGGGTGGTCCTGGAGACCGGACCCGGGGTGAGCGGCCTGGCCGTCGGCGACCGCGTGTTCGGCGTCTTCGGCGCAGCCTTCGGCCCGGTCGCCGTAGCGGACCGCCGTGCCGTCGTCCCGATGCCCGCAGGCTGGTCCTTCGCCCAGGCGGCCGCCGTGCCCGTCGCTTTCCTCACCGCCCACTACGGCCTCTTCGACCTCGGCGGTCTGCGGGCGGGGGAGACGGTCGTGGTGCACTCCGCCGCCGGGGGCGTCGGCATGGCGGCCGTACAGCTCGCCCGGCACGCCGGAGCCGAGGTGTACGGCACGGCGAGCCCCGCGAAATGGGACGCCCTGCGCGCGCTCGGCCTCGACGACGCGCACCTCGCCTCCTCCCGCACCCTCGACTTCGAGCCCCGCTTCCTCGCCGCCACCGACGGGCGGGGCGCCGACCTCGTCCTGGACTGCCTGGCCCGGGAGTTCGTGGACGCCTCGCTGCGCCTGCTGCCCCGCGGCGGACGGTTCCTCGAGATGGGCAAGGCCGACGTCCGCGACGCGGACGCCGTCGCCGCCGTCCATCCCGGCGTCCGCTACCGGGCGTACGACCTCGCCGAAGCAGGACCGGAACGGATCGGCGAGCTGCTGCGGCGCCTCGTCGCCCTGTTCGACGAGGGGGCCCTCACCCCGCTGCCGCTCACCTGCTGGGACGTACGCCGGGCCCCCGAGGCGTTCCGCCACGTCGGCCGGGCCCGGCACACCGGCAAGAACGTCCTGCTGCCGCCCCGCGCGCTCGACCCCGACGGCACCGTCCTGATCACCGGCGGCACCGGCACCCTCGGCCGCCTCGTCGCCCGGCACCTCGTCACCGAGCACGGCATCCGGCGCCTGCTCCTCGCCGGCCGCAGCGGCCCCGACGCGCCCGGCGCGGCCGAACTGCGCGACGAACTCGCCGCCCTGGGCGCCGAGACGCGGATCGTCGCCTGCGACGCCGCCGACCGCGACGGCCTCGCCGCCGTCCTCGCCGGCGCCGACGCTCCGCTCACCGCAGTCGTGCACGCCGCCGGCGTCCTCGACGACGCCCTGGTCGACTCGCTCACCCCCGCACACCTGGACCGGGTGCTGCGCCCCAAGACCGACGCGGCGCTCGTCCTGCACGAACTGACCCGCGACGACGACCTTGCCGCCTTCGTGTTCTTCTCCTCCGGCGCCGCCCTCCTCGGCGGGGCCGGACAGGCCAACTACGCCGCCGCCAACGCCGCCCTGGACGCACTCGCCCTGAGGCGCCGCGCCGAGGGCCTGCCGGGGCTGTCGATCGCCTGGGGCATGTGGGAGGAGCGCACCGGCATGACCCGGCACCTGGACGAGGCCGACCTGCGCAGGATGAGCCGCGGCGGCGTCACCCCGCTGACCTCCGCCGAGGGCCTCGCCCTGTTCGACCGCGCCCTCGCCTCGGACCACGGCCATCTGCTGGCCGCCCGGCTCGACACGGCCGCGCTGCGCACGGGCGGCCAGGAGATCCCGCCGCTGCTGGCCGGCCTGGTCCGCGCACCGCGCCGGCGCGCCGCCGCCGAGGCCGCCTCCGGCCGCGCCGCCGACGACCTGACGACACGGCTGAGCGGGCTGTCCGAGGCGGACGCCCACCGGGCCCTCCTCGACCTGGTGCGCAGCCACGCCGCCGCCGTCCTCGGCCACACCTCGGCCGAACGCGTGCAGCAGGGCCGCCCGTTCAAGGACCTCGGCTTCGACTCCCTCACCGGCGTCGAACTGCGCAACCGGCTCTCCGCCGCGACCGGCGTGCGGCTGCCCGCCGGACTGGTCTTCGACCATCCCACGCCCGAGGCACTGGCCCGGCACCTCGGCACGGCCGTCGGCGAGCGCGCCCGCCCGGCCCGCCCGGCCGCGTCGCCGGCCGAACTCGACGGGTTCCTGGAACGGATCGCGGCGCTGCCGCCCGAGGCCCCCGGACGCGATCTGCTGACCCGGCGCCTGCGCGAGGCCCTGACCGCCCTGGAGGCCTCCGCCCCGGACCCGGGGACCGACGGCGAGGTCACCGCCGCGGGCATCGAGTCCGCCACCGACGACGAGATCTTCCACCTCATCGACCACCAGCTGGGCATCTCGTGACGCCCCGGATCCACGTACCACTGCTTCCAGAAGGCGAGGATGCCCAGTGAGCGAGCACAACGAGCAGCGTCTGCGCGACTACCTCAACCGCGTCACCATCGACCTCCAGCAGACCCGCAAGCGGCTGCGCGAGGCCGAGGAACAACGCCATGAGCCCATCGCGATCACCGCGATGAGCTGCCACTTCCCCGGCGGGGTGCGCAGCCCCGAGGACCTGTGGGCGCTGGTCGCCGCCGGCCGGGACACCATCGGCGCGATGCCGGCCGACCGGGGCTGGGAGGTCGGCGCGCTGTCCTCCTCCGGAGTGCCCGTGCAGGGCGCCTTCCTCGACGACCCGGCCGGCTTCGACCCGGGCTTCTTCGGCATATCGCCGCGCGAGGCCCTCGCCATGGACCCGCAGCAGCGGCTGATGCTGCAGTCCTGCTGGGAGGCGGTCGAGCGGGCCGGCATCGACCCCGTGACACTGCGCGGCAGCCGCACCGGCGTGTTCGCCGCCTCCATCGACCAGGGCTACATGTCGCTGGCCGACGGCGCGCCCGAGGCGGTCCGGGGCTTCCTGATGACCGGCAACGCCGTCAGCGTCATGTCCGGCCGGGTGTCGTACGTCATGGGCCTGGAGGGCCCCTCGGTCACCGTCGACACCGCCTGCTCCGCCTCCCTCGTCGCCCTGCACCTCGCGGCCCACTCCCTGCGCAACGACGAGTGCGCGATGGCGCTCGTCGGCGGCGTCAACGTCATGGCCCTGCCCGGGGCGTTCGTCGAGATCGCCCGGCAGGGCGGCCTCGCCGCCGACGGCCGCAGCAAGCCCTTCGCCGCGGCCGCCGACGGCACCGGCTGGGGCGAGGGCGTCGCCGTCCTCCTCGTCGAACGCCTCCGTGACGCCCGGGCCGCCGGCCGGCCCGTCCTCGCCGTGCTGCGCGGCAGCGCCATCAACCAGGACGGCGCCAGCAACGGCCTCACCGCCCCCAACGGGCCCTCCCAGCAACGGGTCATACGGGCCGCCCTCAAGGACGCGGGCCTGACCCCGGCCGACGTCGACGTCGTCGAGGCCCACGGCACCGGCACCCGGCTCGGCGACCCCATCGAGGCAGACGCCCTGCTCGCCGCCTACGGGCGGGAACGCCCCCGGGAGCGGCCGCTGTGGCTCGGCTCCGTCAAGTCGAACATCGGCCACACCCAGGCCGCCGCAGGTCTGGCCGGCGTCATCAAGATGGTCATGGCGATCCGGCACGGCGTCCTGCCCCCCACCCTGCACGTGGACGCCCCCACCCCGCACGTCGACTGGAGCTCCGGCGCCGTCCGGCTGCTCACCGAGGCCCGCGACTGGACGGGCGCCGGGGCGCCGCGCCGCGCGGGCGTGTCCTCGTTCGGCATGAGCGGCACCAACGCCCACGTCATCGTCGAGCAGGCGCCGGACGCCGACATCGACACCGACGCCGAAGCCGCCCCGGACGCGAGCGGCGTCCCCGTCGCCTGGCCGCTGGCCGCCCGCACCCCCGACGCGCTGCGCGACCAGGCCGTCCGCCTCGCCGCCCGGATCAGCGGCCCCGAGACGGACACGGCCCGCCCCGCCGACATCGGCCACTCCCTGGCCACCACCCGCTCCGCCTTCGAACACCGGGCCGTGATCGTCGCCGACGACACGGAGGGGTTCCGCCGCGGCCTCGCCGCCGTGGCCGCCGGCGGCAGCGCCCCCGAGGCCGTCGTGGGCCGCACCGGCGCGGGCGACGGCAAGACGGTGTTCGTCTTCCCGGGCCAGGGCGGCCAGTGGGAGGGCATGGCCCGCGCCCTCCTGACCGAGTCACCGGTGTTCGCCGCCCGCATGGCCGAGTGCGAGCAGGCCCTCGCCCCCCACCTGGACTGGTCGCTGTCGGCCGTCGTCCGCGGCGAGCCCGACGCCCCGAGCCTGCGGCGCATCGACGTCGTCCAGCCAGTCCTGTTCGCCGTGATGGTCTCCCTGGCCGCGCTGTGGCAGGCGTACGGCGTCGAACCGGACGCCGTCGTCGGCCACTCCCAGGGCGAGATCGCGGCCGCCTACGTGGCGGGCGCCCTGTCCCTGGAGGACGCCGCCCGGATCGTCGCCGTCCGAAGCCGCGCCCAGCGCGAGCTGTCCGGCACCGGGGGCATGGCCTCCGTCGCGCTGCCCGCCGACGCCCTGCGCGAGCGGCTGCGCCCCTTCGACGGCCTGTCCGTCGCCGCCGTCAACGGCCCCGCCTCCGCCGTCGTCGCGGGCGATCCCGCGGCCCTGGAGGAGTTCCTGACGGGCTGCGAGAGCGACGGGACACGGGTGCGGCGCGTCGCCGCCGACGTCGCCGGCCACTCCGCCCACATGGACCCGCTGCGCGAGGGCGTCCTCGCCGCCCTCGCCCCGGTGCGGCCGCGCGCCGCACGCGTCCCGTTCTGCTCCACGGTCACCGGCACGCTGCTCGACACCGCCGCCCTGGACGCCGCCTACTGGTTCGCCAACATGCGGCAGACGGTCGACTTCGACACCGCCGTGCGGACCCTGGCCGGGCAGGAGCACACGGTCTTCCTGGAGATCAGCCCGCACCCGGTCCTCACCGTCCCGACCCAGGACATCGTCGACGACCTCACGGACCCCGACGCCGCCGTCCCCGCCCCGCCCGCCCTCGTCACCGGCACCCTGCGCCGCGACGAGGGCGGACTGCGCCGGATGCTCACCGCTCTCGCCGAACTGCACACGGCGGGCGTCCGGGTGGACTGGCGGGCCGTGTACGAGGGCCACCGGCCCCGACGGGTCGACCTGCCCACCTACGCCTTCCAGAACCGGCGCTTCTGGCTCGAACCGGAAACCGGCGCAGCCGCCGGCGCCGTCGCGGAGGACCCCGCCGACGCCGCCTTCTGGGCCGCGGTCGAGCGTGAGGACGTCCCCGCCGTCGCCGCCACCCTCGGCGTCGCGGCCGACACCTGGAGCGACGTCGCGCCCGCCCTCGCCGACTGGCGCCGACGCCGCCGCGACCGCTCCGTGCTGGACCGCTGGCGCTACCACGTCACCTGGCAGCGGCACACCGTGCCGCCCGCCGCACCCCTGCACGGCGTCTGGCCGGTGCTCGTCCCCGAGGGCCGCGCCGACGACGCCGTCGTGACCCGGGCCGTGGACGCGCTGCGCCGGCGGGGCGCCGAACCCCGCCTCGTGACCCTGGACGCCTCCCACACCGACCGGAGCCGGCTCGCCGGGGAACTGCGCCCCCTCCTGGCCGACGCACCGGCCGGATTCCTCTCCCTGCTGGCCCTCGACGAGCGCCCCCACCCCGGTCTGCCCGCCCTGCCCACGGGCCTGGCCCTGACCACCGCCCTGCTCCAGGTGCTGGACGAGGCCGCGACCGCGGCCCGCCTGTGGTGCGCCACGACCGGCGCCGTCGCGGTCCGCACGGGCGAGCCCGTGCCCCACCCCGCACAGGCCCTGGTATGGGGCCTCGGCCGCACCGCCGCCCTCGAACACCCCGGCCTGTGGGGCGGGTTGGTCGACCTGCCGGACACCTGCGACGAACCCGCGGCCCTGCGCCTCGCCGACGTCCTCGCCGGCGCCGACGAGGAGGACCAGCTGGCCGTGCGCCCCTCCGGCGTCCACGTCCGGCGGCTCGAACGCGCACCCGCCGGCGGCGACACGCCGCAGCCCTGGCAGCCCCGGGGCACCGTGCTCGTCACCGGCGGCACCGGCGGCCTCGGCGCACACGCCGCACGCCGGCTCGCCGACGGCGGCGCCGAGCACCTCGTCCTCGTCGGCCGACGCGGCGCCGACGCGCCCGGCGCCGGGGAACTGGCCGCCGAACTCACCGCACTCGGCGTCGGCGTCACCCTCGCGGCCTGTGACATCACCGACCGCCGGGCCCTGTCCGACCTGGCCGACCGGCTCGCCGCCGAGAACCACCGCGTCGACGCCGTCCTGCACACCGCCGCGGCCGCCCAGCTGCTGTCGCTGCGCGAGGAGAGCCCGGAGACGATGAACGCCACCCTGGCCGCCAAGGTCCAGGGCGCGGCCAACCTCGACGCGGTGTTCGCCGACGCCGACCTGGACGCGTTCGTCCTGTACTCCTCCGTCTCGGGCACCTGGGGGAGCGCCGACCACGCCGCCTACGCCGCGGGCAACGCCTACCTCGACGCCCTCGCCGGCCACCGCCGCGGACGTGGCCTGAAGGCCACCTCGATCGTGTGGGGCATCTGGAGCGCCGAGGGCGGCGGCCTGGCCACCGGCGACCTGGAACGGCAACTGCTCCAGCGGGGCATCCCGTTCATGGACCCGCGCCTCGCCGTCGCCGGACTCCAGCGGGCCCTGGACGACGACGAGACCGTGGTCGTGGTCGCCGACGTCGACTGGGCGCGCTTCGTGCCCGTCTTCACCTCCGTGCGCCCCAGCCCCCTCATCGCCTCCCTGCCCGACGTCCGCGCGCTCGCCGCCGCCGAGGAACCCGCCGCCGACGACCCCGCCGACGGCGCGTCCGGCCTGCGCCGCAGCCTGGCCGGCCTGCCCGAGCCCGAGGTCCGGCGCACCCTGCTGGAACTCGTCCGCACCCACGCGAGCGCCGTCCTCGGCCACGACAGCGTCGACGCGGTCCTGCCCGACCGGGCCTTCCGCGAGCTGGGCTTCGACTCCCTCATCGCCGTCGAGATGCGCAACCGGCTCAACACGGCCACCGGCCTGCGGCTGCGCGCCACGGTCGTCTTCGACTACTCCACCGCCGCGCTGCTCGCCGAGCACCTGCGGACCGAACTCCTCGGCGGAGCCCCGCCTCCGGCGGCCGAACCCGGCGCCGGGGCCGGCGCCGCACCCGACGAGCCCATCGCCGTCGTCGCCATGAGCTGCCGCTTCCCCGGCGGCATCGACACCCCCGAACGGCTGTGGCAGCTGCTCCAGGACGGCGGCGAGGTGCTGTCGGGCATGCCCGCCGACCGCGGCTGGCCCCTGGAGCGCCTCTACCACCCCGACCCCGACCACCAGGGCACCTCCTACGTGCGCGACGGCAGCTTCCTGCACGACGCGGGCGACTTCGACCCCGCCTTCTTCGGGATCTCCCCGCGCGAGGCCGTCGCCATGGACCCCCAGCAGCGGCTGCTGCTGGAGACCTCCTGGGAGGCTGTGGAGCGCGCCGGCATCGAACCGGGCACCCTGCGCACCACCCGCACCGGCGTCTTCGTCGGCCTCAACTACCAGGACTACACCTCCCTCGCGGGCGCCTCCCCGGAGGGCGGCGAGGGCCACCTGGTCGCCGGGGGAGCGGCGAGCGTCGTCTCCGGCCGCGTCGCCTACACCCTCGGCCTGGAGGGCCCGGCGGTCACCGTCGACACCGCCTGCTCCTCCTCCCTCGTCGCCATCCACCTCGCGGCCCAGGGACTGCGCGGCGGCGACTGCTCGCTCGCGCTGGCCGGCGGCGTGGCCGTGATGGCCACCCCGGGCGTCTTCGTCGGCTTCTCCCGGCAGCGCGGCCTCGCCGCCGACGGCCGCTGCAAGGCCTTCGGCGCCGGAGCGGACGGCATGGGCCTCGCCGAGGGCGCCGGAGTGGTCCTCCTCGAACGCCTCTCGGACGCCCGCCGCAACGGCCACCCCGTCCTCGCGGTGCTGCGCGGCTCGGCCGTCAACCAGGACGGCGCCAGCAACGGCCTGTCCGCCCCCAACGGCCTCGCCCAGCAACGCGTCATCCGCCAGGCCCTGGCCAACGCCCGGGTCACGGCGGCCGACGTCGACGTCGTCGAGACCCACGGCACCGGCACCACACTCGGCGACCCCATCGAGGCGGACGCCCTGCTCGCCACCTACGGCCAGGAACGCCCGCACGGACGGCCCCTGTGGATCGGCGCGCTCAAGTCGAACATCGGCCACACCCAGGCCGCGTCCGGCGTCGCCGGCGTCATCAAGACCGTCCTCGCCCTGAACCACGGCGTCCTGCCCCGCACCCTGCACGCCGACGAGCCCTCCCCGCACGTCGACTGGGACTCCGGAGACGTCGCCCTGCTCACCGAGGCCCGCCCGTGGCCCGAGACGGGGCAGCCCCGCCGGGCCGGCGTCTCCTCCTTCGGCTTCAGCGGCACCAACGTCCACGCCGTCCTGGAGGAGGCCCCGCCCGAGACCGAGCAGAGCGAACCGCGGGACGTCACCGACGCCCCCGCCTGGATCCTGTCGGCCCGGTCGCCGCGCGCCCTCGCCCGCCAGGCGGAGCGGCTGCGCGAGCGCCTCACCGGCCCCGACGCACCCGAACCCCTCGACGCGGCCTGGTCCCTGGCCACCGGCCGCACCCCCTTCGAGCACCGCGCCGTGCTCGTCGGCGCCGACCCGCTGGCCGCCCTCGACGCCCTCGCCGCGGACGGAGAGGCCCCCGGGCTGGTCCGCGGCACCGCCGACACCGACGGCCGCCGCGTCTTCGTCTTCCCCGGCCAGGGCGCCCAGTGGGCCGGCATGGCCGTCGAACTCCTCGACGCCTGCCCGGTGTTCGCCACCGCCCTCGCCGACTGCGAACGCGCTCTCGCCCCGCACGCCGACTGGTCGCTGGAAGCCGTCCTGCGCGGCGAGGAGGGCACGCCCCCCTTCGAGCGGGTGGACGTCGTCCAGCCCGCACTGTGGGCCGTGATGGTGTCCCTCGCCGCACTGTGGCGCTCCTGGGGCGTCGAGCCCGACGCGGTGCTCGGGCACAGCCAGGGCGAGATCGCCGCGGCCGTCGTCGCCGGGGCGCTGTCCCTGGACGACGGCGCCAAGGTGGTGGCGCTGCGCAGCCGCGCGATACTCGCCCTCGCCGGACACGGCGGCATGCTGTCCCTCGCCGCCTCGCGCGGGCGGGCCGCCGAACTCGTCGAGGGCCGGGCGGACCTGTCCCTGGCCGCTGTCAACGGCCCCTCGGCCGTGGTCGTCTCGGGCGCCCCCGAGGCCCTGGCCGCGCTCCGGGCCGACTGCGAGGCCGACGGCGTCCGCACCCGCACGGTGGCGGTCGACTACGCCTCCCACTCCGCCCAGGTCGAGCGGATCCGCGAGGACCTGCTCACCGCGCTCGACGGCATCCGCCCCGTCACCGGCGACGTGCCCCTGTTCTCCACCCTCACCGGCGACTGGCTCGACACGACGGCCATGGACGCCGGCTACTGGTACCGCAACCTGCGCGAGACCGTCGAGTTCGACGCCGCCGTCACCGCCCTCGCCGCCCAGGGCCACGAGACCTTCGTCGAGGTCTCGCCGCACCCCGTGCTCACCATGTCCGTCCAGGACTCCCTCGACGCCGCCGGCGTCGCACAGGCCGTGGTGACCGGAACACTCCGGCGCGGCGAGGGAGGCCTCGCCCGCGCGGTCGCCTCGGCCGCCGGACTGTGGGTCCGCGGAGCGCCCGTCGCCTGGCCGGTCCTGTTCGAGAACTCCGGCGCCCGCCGCGCCGATCTGCCCACCTATCCGTTCGAGCACCGGCGCTACTGGCTCCGACCGGCCGAACCGGCGGCCGCCGCCACGCAGACGGACGACGACACCGGCTTCTGGGACCTCGTCGAGGGCGCCGACCCCGTCGCCGCCTTCTCCGGCCTGGACGTCGACGCCGACGCGCTCGGCCGGGTGCTGCCCGCGCTGGGCGACTGGCGCCGCCGCAGGCGCGAGAACGCCACCGTCGAGGGCTGGCGCTACCGCGTCGACTGGCAGCCGGTCCCCGAACCGCCGGCCGCCCGCCTGTCCGGCGTCTGGCTGGTCGCCGTGCCCGAGGGACCCGAGGGACCCGAGGAGGACCCCGTGGTCCGGGACACGCTCCGGGCCCTCGACGAGGCCGGCGCGCGGGCGGTCACCGTGCGGCTCGGCGACGACGACGCCGACCGCCGGGCCCTCGCCGCGAAACTCGCCGACGCCCTCGACGGACACGGCCCGCAGGGCGTCCTCTCCCTGGCCGCCCTCGCCGGACGCCCCCACGCCCGCCACCCCGCCGTCTCCACCGGCGCCGCGCTGACCCTCGTCCTGGTGCAGGCCCTCGGCGACCTCGGCGTCGACGCCCCGCTGTGGTGCGCCACCCGCGGCGGCGTCTCCACCGGCCCCACCGACCCGCTCACCGCCCCCGACCAGGCACTGACCTGGGGCACCGGCATGGTCGCGGGACTGGAACACGCCCACCGCTGGGGCGGCCTCGTCGACCTGCCGCCCGCCCTCAACACCCCGGCCCGCGAACGGCTGCGCGCGGTCCTGGCCGGTGCGACCGGCGAGGACCAGCTCGCCCTGCGCGCCTCCGGCCTCCTCGCCCGCCGCCTGGTACGCGCCCCGCGCCTGCCCGGAGCCGGGTCCCGGCCGGCCTGGCGTCCCCGGGGCACCGTCCTGGTCACCGGCGGCACCGGGGCCCTCGGCCCCCACCTCGCCCGCTGGCTCGCCCACGGCGGCGCCGAACACCTCGTCCTGCCCGGCCGGCGCGGCGGCGACGTCCCCGGCGCCGACGAACTGCGCGCCGAACTCGCCGACCTCGGCGCCCGCCTCACCCTGCCCGCCTGCGACGTCGCCGACCGCGACCAGGTGGCCCGGCTGCTGGACTCCCTCGACGCCCAGGGCACCCCGGTCACCGCCGTCTTCCACGCCGCCGCCTACATCCAGCTGGCCTCCCTGGACGACACCCCGCTCGACGCCTTCGCCGAGGTCGTCGCCGCCAAGGCGGACGGCGCACGGCACCTCGACGAACTCCTCGACCGCGAACTCGACGCCTTCGTGCTGTTCTCCTCCGTCGCCGGTGTGTGGGGCAGCAGCAACCACGCCGCGTACACCGCCGGCAACGCCTACCTCGACGCCCTGGCCGCACACCGCCGGGCCCGCGGCCTGACGGCGACCAGCGTCGACTGGGGCGTCTGGGCCGCCGCCAACCCGTGGGCCGTCCGCGACACCGTCGACGACTCCGACTTCTACCGCGTGCAGAAGCAGGGACTGCCGCTCATCGAACCCGACCGCGCGCTGACGGGGCTGCAACAGGCCCTCGACGACGACGAGAGCGTCATCGCCCTCGCCGACGTCGACTGGGAGCAGTTCGCCGCCGTCTTCACCTCCGTACGCCCCAGCCGGCTGCTCACCGGCGTCCCCGAGGTCAGGCGCCAGCTGGAGGAGGCACAGAGCCCGGCGACGGACTCCACGGCCCCCGCCGCGTCCGCCTTCCGCGAGCGCCTGACCGGGCTGCCCGAGACCGAGCAGCGCCGGGTCGCCCTCGACCTGGTGCGCGGCCACGCGGCAGCCGTCCTCGGCCACGACTCGCCCGAGGAACTGCGGCCCGGCCGGGCCTTCCAGGAACTCGGCTTCGACTCGCTCACCGCCGTCGAACTGCGCAACCGCCTGCGCACCGCCACCGGCCTCCCGCTGCCCGCCACCCTTGTCTTCGACTACCCCTCCGCCGCCGTCCTGGCCGACCACATCCGCGCCGAGACACTGGGCGAACAGGCGGCCTCCGCCGCCCCCTCGACCGGGCCGGCGGCCGCCGACGACCTCGTCGCGATCGTCGCCATGGGCTGCCGCCTCCCCGGACAGGTCCACACCCCGGAAGAGCTGTGGGAGGTCCTGGCATCGGGCGCCGACGTCGTCACCGAGTTCCCCGACGACCGCAACTGGCCGCTGGACACCCTTTTCGACCCCGACCCGGACCGGCCCGGCACCTGCTACGTCCGGCACGGCGGATTCCTGCACGACGCGGGCGAGTTCGACGCCGACTTCTTCGGGATCTCCCCGCGCGAGGCCCTCGCCATGGACCCCCAGCAGCGGCTGCTCCTGGAGACCACCTGGGAGACCCTCGAACGGGCCGGCCTCGACCCCGAACGCCTGCGCGGCAGCGACACCGGCGTCTTCACCGGCGTCAACTACCAGGACTACGGCGCCTCCGTCGCCCAGACCCAGGAGAACGAGGGCCATCTCCTCACCGGCAGCGCCGCCAGCGTGATCTCCGGCCGCATCTCCTACACCCTCGGCCTGGAGGGACCCGCCGTCACCGTCGACACCGCGTGCTCCGCCTCCCTGGTCGCCCTCCACATCGCCGCGCAGTCCCTGCGCTCCGGGGACTGCTCGCTCGCGCTGGCCGGAGGCGTCGCGGTGATGTCGACACCGGGCGCCATCGTCAGCTTCGCCCGGCAGCGCGGCCTCGCCGCCGACGGCCGCTGCAAGGCGTTCTCCGACGCCGCCGACGGCATGGGCATGGCCGAGGGCGTCGGCGTGATCCTGCTGGAGCGCCTCTCCGACGCGCAACGCAACGGCCACCCCGTGCTGGCCGTCCTGCGCGGCTCCGCCGTCAACCAGGACGGCGCCAGCAACGGCCTCACCGCCCCCAACGGCCCCTCCCAGCAGCGGGTCATCCGGGCGGCCCTGGCCAACGCCCGGCTCACCCCGGCCGACGTCGACGTCGTCGAGACCCACGGCACCGGCACCAAGCTCGGCGACCCGATCGAGGCCCAGGCGCTGCTCGCGACCTACGGCAGGGAGCGCGACGGCGGCCGCCCGCTGCTGATCGGCTCCCTGAAGTCGAACATCGGCCACACCCAGGCCGCCGCCGGCGTGGCCGGAGTCATCAAGACCGTCCTCGCCCTCCGGCACGGCCAGGTGCCGCCCACCCTGCACGCGCAGCGGCGCTCCACCGAGGTCGACTGGACGGCAGGAGCCGTCGAGGTGGTCACCGAGCCGACGCCGTGGCCGCGCACCGGCCGGCCGAGCCGCGCGGGCGTGTCCGCCTTCGGCATGAGCGGCACCAACGTCCACGCCGTCATCGAGGAGGCCCCCGCACCGGACCCCACGGCGTCCGTGCCCTCCGCATCCCGCGGCCCACTGGCCTGGCCGCTGTCCGCCAAGTCGACGGACGCCCTGAGCGCCCAGGCGCGGCGGCTCGCCGAGCACCTGCTCCAGGAGCCCGGCGCTCCCGCCCACGGCGTCGCCGCCGCCCTCGCCGGCCGGACCGCTTTCGAGCATCGCGCCGTCCTCGTCGGCGACCCCGGCGCCCTGCCCGGCGTCCTCGCCGCGCTCGCCGACGGCGCGAGCGCCCCCGACCTGGTGCGCGGCCTCGCCGACACCGAGGGCCGGACGGTGTTCGTGTTCCCGGGTCAGGGGTCGCAGTGGGCGGGGATGGCGGCCGGACTGCTGGATTCGTCGGCGGTGTTCGCGGCGCGGATGGCGGAGTGTGAGGCGGCGTTGGCGCCGTTCGTGGACTGGTCGCTGACGGAGGCGGTGCGGTCGGGTCGGGCGTGGGAGGGGGTGGATGTGGTGCAGCCGGCCCTGTTCGCGGTGATGGTGTCGTTGGCGCAGGTGTGGCGGTCGTTCGGGGTGGTGCCGGACGCGGTGGTGGGTCACAGTCAGGGGGAGATCGCGGCGGCGGTGGTGGCGGGTGCGTTGTCGCTGGAGGACGGGGCCCGGGTCGTCGCCCTGCGCAGCCGTGTCCTGGACTCCCTGGCCGGACGCGGCGGCATGGTCTCCCTCGTCCTGCCGGAGACCGAGGCCCGCGCCGCCATCGCCCCCTGGGCCGACGTCCTGTCCGTGGCCGCGCTCAACGGCCCCGCAGCGACCGTCGTCGCCGGAGACGCGGACGCCGTGACCGCACTGCTCGCGCACTGCGAGGCCGAGGACATCCGCGCCCGGCGCGTCGACGTCGACTACGCCTCCCACTGCGACCACGTCGAGGAGATCCACGGCGTGCTCATGGACGCGCTGGCCGGGCTCTCGCCCACCGAGGCCGAGGTGCCCCTGTACTCCACCGTCGACGGCCGCTGGCTCGACACCACGCGGATGCACGCCGACTACTGGTACCGCAACCTGCGCGAGACCGTCGGCTTTGAACCCGCCGTACGCGCCCTCGCCGCCGAGGGGTTCACCTCCTTCGTCGAGGTCAGCCCCCACCCGGTGCTCACCATCTCGGTCGAGGAGACCGTCGAGGCGACCGGCCGCCACGCCGTGGCCGTCGGATCGCTCCGCCGGGACGAGGGCGGAACGCACCGCATGCTGCGCTCCGCGGCCGAACTGTGGGTGCGCGGCGGCGCCGTCGACTGGGCCGCCGCGTGCGCCGACGGCGCGGCACCGGTGCCGCTGCCGACCTACGCCTTCCAGCGCCGCCACTTCTGGATCAAGCCCCCGGCCGCGCTGCCCGCGGGCCCCGGCGCCTCCGGCCATCCCTTCCTCACCCACGCCGTCGAGATGGCCGGCACCGGCGAGATCGTCCTCACCGGCAGCCTGTCGACGCGGACCCACCCCTGGCTGGCCGACCACACCGTCTCAGGGGTGACCCTGCTGCCGGGCACCGGCTTCGTCGAGATGGCCGTGCGCGCCGCGGACGAGGCGGGGTGCCCGCAGGTCGAGGAGCTCACCCTGCAGGCGCCGCTGGTCCTCGACCGCGACGAGACGGTGCACGTCCAGGTCCGGGTCGGCGCCCCCGACGACGAAGGCCGCCGCGGCCTCGGCGTCTTCTCGCGTGTCGCCGAGGGCACGGGTGCCTGGACCGCCCACGCCGACGGAGTCCTCGCCCCCCGGCCCCTCGACGGCCCGGCCGCGTTCGCCGCCTCCGCCTGGCCCCCCGCCGGCGCGGAGCCGGTCCCGGTCGACGACCTCTACGAGCGCTTCGCCGGCTCCGGTTACGGCTACGGCCCCGCCTTCCACGGCCTGCGCGCCGCCTGGCGACTGGGCGACGACGTCTACGCCGAGGTCGGGCTGCCCGAGGACCAGCAGGACCGGGCCGCCGCGTTCGGGCTCCACCCGGCGCTGCTCGACGCCGCCCTGCACGGCCTGTGGCTCACCACCCCGGGCGGCGCCTCCCAGGCCGACGAACCCGGCACCGCCCGGCTGCCCTTCTCCTGGGGCGCCGTGCGGCTGCACGCCTCGGGCGCCACCGAACTGCGCGTCCGGCTCAGCTACGACGACACCGGCGCCATCGCCCTGTCCGCGGCCGACCCCACCGGACAGCCCGTCGCCGACGTGGGCGCGCTGGCCGTGCGGACCGTCTCCCTCGACGCCCTCCGGCGCACCCGGGACAGCCGCCAGGACTCGCTGTTCCGGCTCGGCTGGACCGTCCTGCCCGCCACGGACCGGCCGCCGAGGGGCCGTTGGGCCGCCCTCGGGACCGCGCCGCTGCTGCCCGAGACCCACGCCGACCTCGCGGCGCTCACCGCCGCCGTGGAGGCCGGCGCCCCCGTGCCCGAAACCGTCGTCACCGCGCTCCCCGCGGGCGGCGACAGCGCCGACGCGGCCCGCGGCGGACTCACCGCCGTGCTCCGCCTGCTGCAGGACTGGCTGGCCGACGACCGCTGGGCAGACACCCGGCTCCTCCTCGTCACCCGGGGGGCCGTCGCCACCGACCCCGGGGACGACGTCGGCGACCTGACGGCGGCGGCCGTGTGGGGACTCGTGCGCTCCGCGCAGTCCGAACACCCCGACCGGATCGTGCTCCTCGACACCGACACCACCGCCACTGACACCACCGGCGGTGACGGCGACGACGGCGACGACGGAGACCAGGGTCTCGACCTCCCGCCGCTCGCCGCCGCCATGGCCGCGGGGGAGACACAACTCGCCGCGCGAAAGGGCCGGTTGCTCGCCGCACGGCTCACCCGGGTCGCTGCCGCCGAGACCGGGGGCGAAACCCCTGACGACGGCGGGAGCACCCGATGGGACCCGGACGGCACGGTGCTCGTCACCGGCGCCTTCGGCGTCCTCGGCGGGCTGGTCGCCCGGCACCTGGTCACCGAGCACGGCGTCCGCAGGCTGCTGCTGACCGGACGCCGCGGCGCGGACACCCCCGGGGCACGGGAGCTGGTCGGCGAACTCACCGCCCTGGGCGCGCACGTCGACGCGCGAGCCTGCGACGCCGCCGACCGCGAGGCCCTCGCCGCACTTCTCGCCGACATTCCCGGGGAGCACCCGCTCACCGCCGTCGTCCACGCGGCCGGCGTCCTCGACGACGGAGTCATCGCCTCCCTCACCCCGGAGCGCGTCGACCGCGTCCTGCGCCCCAAGGCCGACGCGGCCCTGAACCTGCACGACCTCACCGAGCACCTGCCGCTGACCGCGTTCGTGCTGTTCTCGTCCGCCTCCGGCACCGTCGGCAGCTCCGGGCAGGGCAACTACGCGGCCGCCAACGCCTTCCTCGACGCGCTCGCCCGGCGTCGCCGCGCCCGCGGACTGCCCGCCCGGTCGCTGGCCTGGGGCATGTGGGCCGAGCGCAGCGCGCTGACCGGCACGCTCGACGAGGTCGACCTGCGACGGCTGGCCCGCGGCGGCGTGGCCGCCCTTTCCAACGAGGAGGGCCTGGCCCTGTTCGACACCGCGCTAGGCCTGGACGAGGCGGCGCTGGTGCCCGTCCGGCTCGACCTGGCCCGACTGGCGGCCCAGGCGGGCACGGCCGGCGTGCCGCCGCTCTTCCGCGACCTGGTCCGCGGGCCCGCCCGCCGCGCCGCCGCCACCGGCGGCGGCATGGCCGAGGAAGCGGACCTGCTGCGCCGCCGGCTGGCGGGCCGGTCCGCCGACGAGGCCCGGCGCGTCCTCACCGACCTGGTACGCGCCCACGTCGCCGACGTGCTCGGACACACCGGCGCCGCGGCGATCGACCCCGAACGCGCCTTCCGGCAGCTCGGCTTCGACTCGCTCACGGCCGTCGAACTGCGCAACCGGCTGCGCGCCGCGACCGGACTGCGCCTGCCGGCGACCCTCGTCTTCGACTACCCCAGCCCGACCGCGGTCGCCGGGTACTGCGCCGAGCGCCTCGTCCCGGCCGCCCCCACGGCCGCCGACGCCGCCGACGCCACGGACGCAGCAGAGGCCGCCGGACCGGCCGACGACGACATCGCCCGCACGGTGTCGGCCATCCCGGTCGCCGAACTGCGCCGCTCGGGCCTGCTGGAGGCCCTCCTGCGGCTCGCCGGACCCGCGCCCCACGAGAACGGCGCCGCCGGGGAGGCCACGGACGCCGACCGCGCCGAGGAGATCCAGGACATGGGCGTCGACGACCTCGTACGCCTCGCGATGGGAGGCGACCGTGCCTGAGCCCCGACCGCACCCGGACGCAAGGGGGACCAGGATGACCGACGACAAGGTCGTGGCGGCACTGCGCAGTTCGCTCCTGGAGAGCGACCGGCTGCGGGGCGAGAACCAGCGGCTGCGCCGGCAGCGCGAGCGGGCCGCCGAGCCAGTCGCCGTCGTCGCCATGAGCTGCCGCTTCCCCGGCGGTGTCACCACCCCGGAGCAGCTGTGGCAGCTCCTCGCCGACGAACGGGACGCCGTCACCGGGTTCCCCGTGGACCGGGGCTGGGACCTCGCCGGGCTCTTCGACCCCGACCCCGACAACCCCGGCACCAGCAGCACCCGGGAGGGCGGCTTCCTGCACGACGCCTGCGCCTTCGACGCCGACTTCTTCGGCATCTCCCCGCGGGAGGCCCTCGCCATGGACCCCCAGCAGCGGCTGCTGCTGGAGACCTGCTGGGAGGCGGTCGAACGCGGCGGCATCGACCCCCTGTCGCTGCGCGGCAGCCGCACCGGCGTCTACGCGGGCGTCATGTACAACGAGTACGGGGCGCGGCTGCCCAGCATGCCGCCCGACGTGGAGGCGTTCATCGGCACCGGGACCGTGCCGAGCGTGGTCACCGGACGCATCGCCTACACCCTCGGTCTGGAGGGGCCCGCGGTCACCCTCGACACGGCCTGCTCCTCCTCGCTCGTCGCCGTCCACCTCGCCTGCCAGGCGCTGCGCGGCGGGGAGATCTCCCTCGCGCTCGCCGGCGGCGTCACCGTGATGTCCACGCCCAGCCTCTACGTCGGCTTCAGCCGCCAGCGGGGGCTGGCCCCGGACGGCCGCTGCAAGTCCTTCGCGGCGGCCGCCGACGGCGCGGGCTTCGGCGAGGGCGTCGGCGTCCTGCTCCTGGAACGCCTGTCGGACGCCCGCCGCAACGGGCACCCGGTCCTGGCCCTCGTCAGGGGCTCGGCCGTCAACCAGGACGGCGCGAGCAACGGCATGACGGCCCCCAACGGCCCCTCCCAGCAGCGCGTCATCCGCAGCGCCCTCGCCGCGGCCGGACTGACCGGCGCCGACGTCGACGCGGTGGAGGCGCACGGCACCGGCACCAGGCTGGGCGACCCGATCGAGGCACAGGCCCTGCTCGCCACCTACGGCCAGGACCGGCCCGCCGGCCGGCCCCTGCTGCTCGGCTCCCTCAAGTCCAACCTCACCCACACCCAGGCCGCCGCCGGGGTCGGGGGCATCATGAAGATGGTGCTGGCCATGCGCCACGGCCTGCTGCCCCGCACCCTGCACGTCGACGAGCCGTCCCCCCAGGTCGACTGGAGCGAGGGCGACATCGCCCTCCTCACCGAAGCCCGCGCCTGGCCCGACACCGGACGGCCGCGCCGGGCCGCCGTGTCCTCCTTCGGGGCGAGCGGCACCAACGCGCACGCGGTGCTGGAGGAGGCGCCGGCCCCGGAGCCCGACGCCCCCACCGCGCCCGACGCCCCCACCGCGCCCGACGCCCCCACCGCGCCCGACGCGCCCGCCGAACCCGCCGCGTCCGGTGAGGCCGTGCCGCTCGTCTGGCCCCTGTCCGCCAAGGGCCCGGCCGCCCTGCGCGCCCAGGCCGCCGCCCTCCACGCCCACCTGGAGGCCGACCCCGGCATCCGCCCCGTGGACGTCGGCCACTCCCTCGCCGCCGGCCGTGCCCTGTTCGCCGACCGCGCGGTCGTGGCCGGCGCCGACCGCACCGAACTCCTCGCCGGGCTCGCCGCCCTCGCCGCCGGACGGCCGCACCCGGCGGTCGCCACCGGCCGCGCGCTGCCCGGCCGAGGGGCCGTCTTCGTCTTCCCCGGCCTGGGCTCCCAGTGGCCCGGGATGGCAGCCGGACTCCTCGACGCCTCACCGGTGTTCACCGCCCGCCTCGCCGAATGCGAACAGGCCCTCGCCCCGTACATCGACTGGTCCGTGGCCGACGTCCTGCGCCGCGTGCCCGGCGCGCCGGAGCTGGACCACGTGGAGGTGGTCCAGCCCGTCCTGTTCTCCGTGATGGTGTCCCTGGCCGCCGTATGGCGCTCCCACGGCGTCGAGCCCGTCGCGGTCGTCGGCCACAGCCAGGGCGAGGTGGCCGCGGCCTGTGTGGCCGGCGCCCTCGGTCTGCGGGACGCCGCCCGCGTGGTCGCCCTGCGCAGCCGGGCCCTGGCCGGTCTCACCGGCACGGGCGGCATGGCCACGGTCCTGATGTCGGCCGACGAGCTCGCGCCCCACCTGGAGCGCCGGTCGGGCAAGGTGACCGTCGCCGCCGTCAACGGCCCCCGGGTGCTGGTGGTCGCGGGCCCCGGCGACGAGGTCGCGGGCCTCGTCGACGATCTCACCGGCGACGGCGTGATGGCCTGGAGCATGCCGGTGGACTACGCCTCCCACTCCGACGACGTCGAGGCGGTGCGCGACCGGCTGCGCGAGGACCTGTCCGGGCTGACGTCCCGCGCCCCCGACATCCCCCTGATGTCCACGGTGGACGCCGACTGGACGGGCCCCGGCGCACTCACCCACGACTACTGGTACCGCAACCTGCGCCACACCGTCCGCTTCCACGAGGCCGTGCGCAAGCTGCTGGACGCCGGTCACCACACCTTCGTCGAGGTCAGCCCGCACCCCCTGCTCACCTACGGCATCGCCGACACCGCCGCGGACGCCGGCGCCGACGACACGGCCGTCCTCACCACCCTCCAGCGCGACGACGGCGGTCCGCACCGCATGCTGCTGGCGCTCGGCGAGGCCCACGTCCAGGGCCTGCCCGTCGACTGGGGCGGGGTGTTCGCCGGCGCCCGCCGCACCGACCTGCCGACGTACGCCTTCCAGCGCACCCACTACTGGCTCGACGTCCCGGCCCCCGTGGGCGACCCGGCGTCGGCCGGCCAGACAGCCACCGGCCACCCCCTGCTCCCCGCGATCGTCGACCTGCCCGACGGCGAGGGCACGGTGTTCACCGGCCGCCTCTCGCTGCGCACCCACCCGTGGTCGGCCGACCACGCCGTCGCCGCGGCCGCGCTGCTGCCCGGCGTGGCCTTCCTGGAGATGGCCGCCCACGCGGCGGCCCACGTCGGGTGCGCCGCGGTGGAGGAACTCACGCTGGCCGCACCGCTGGTCCTGACCGACGACGCCCGGCGGCTGCGCCTCACCGTCGGCGGCCCCGGCCCGGACGGCCGCCGCGGGATCAGCGTCCACTCGGCCCCCGACGACGGACCGTGGGAGCGCCACGCCACGGGCGTCCTCGCCCCGCGGCCCGCACCCGCACCCGGCCCGGGCCGCCACCGAGGACCCGGCGAGGACGCGGAGGAACTCGCCGTCGACGGGCTCTACGACGACTTCGAGGCCGTCGGCGTCCACTACGGCCCGCTGTTCAGGGGCCTGCGCGCCGCCCGGCGCGTCGGCTCCGAGATCCACGCCGAGATCGTCCTGCCCGAGCCGGGCCGTGGCGGGTTCGCCGTGCACCCCGCGCTGCTGGACGCCGCGCTGCAGACCGTCGGCCTGCGTCCGGGCGCCCGGGACGGCTCCCCGGGCCTGCCCCTGCCGTTCTCCTGGCATGACGTGACCCTGCGCGAGAGCGACGAGTCGGCGCTCACCGTGGTCCTGCGGCCCCTCGGCGAGGACGAACACGATGACGGTGACGGCGGCGGTGACGGCGGCGCCGTCTCCGTGCTGGTCGCCGACGGCAGCGGGCGTCCGGTGCTGACGGTCGGCCGGCTGACGCTGCGCTCCGGCACGGCGGGCCCGCCCGCCGCCGCGGCGCGTTCGCTGTTCGCCCTCGACTGGACGGCGCTTGCACCCGCCCCGCCCACGACCGAGCTGCGCACCGCCGTCCTCGGCTCGGCCGACGATGCCACGGACGTCGTCCTGCTGCCGTGCCCGCCGGCCGGCGGCGACCCGCACGCCGCACGCGCCGCGCTCACGGGCGTCCTGCGGCAGCTCAAGGCATGGCTGGCCGACCCCCGCCGCACGGACACCCCCCTCGTCGTGCTCACCCGGGGCGCGGTCGATCTGGGCGAGGTCCCGGTGGACGTCGCCGGCGCCGCCGTGTGGGGGCTGCTGCGCACCGCCCAACTGGAGCACCCCGGCCGGTTCGTCCTCCTGGACACCGACGGGGGCGAGAACCTCAAGACGGCACTGGCGGCCGCCCTGAACGGGGACGAGCCGCAGCTCGCCCTGCGCGGCGACGCCCTGCACGCACCCCGCCTGGCGCGCCCCACCGTGCCCGCGGGCGAGCCGCTCGCCCTGGACGCCGAGGGGACCGTCCTCGTCACCGGAGCCGGCGGGACCCTCGGCGGACTCGTCGCCCGGCACCTGGCCGCCGCGCACGGAGCCCGGCGCCTGCTGCTCCTCGGCAGGAGCGTCACACCCGCCATGACCGGGCTCGCCGACGAACTGCGCGCCGCCGGCTGCCAGGTCACCGTGCGCGCCTGCGACGTGGCCGATCGCGCCGCGCTGGCCGCCGTGCTCGACGCGGTGCCGCCGGAGCACCCGCTGACCGCGGTCGTCCACACGGCCGGAGTGCTGGCGGACGGAGTGCTCACGGACCTGACCGACGACCGGCTCGACACCGTGCTGCGGCCCAAGGCCGACGGCGCGTGGAACCTGCACGAGCTGACACGCAGTCAGAATCTGTCCGCCTTCGTGCTGTTCTCCTCGTCCGCCGGGGTCTTCGGCAGCCCCGGCCAGGCCGCCTATGCCGCGGCCAACGGCTTCACCGACGCCCTCGCCGCCCTGCGCCGGCGCGCGGGACTGCCCGCCGTCTCCCTGGCCTGGGGGCTGTGGGAACAGCGCACCGCTCTGACCGGCGGACTCTCCGACACTGACCGGCAGCGCATGGCCCGGGCCGGCATCCGCCCCCTGACCACCGAGGAGGGCCTCGCCCTCTTCGACGCCGCGCCCACGGCCGGGCGCCCGCTGGTCGTGCCCGTCGGCCTCGAGCCGGCGGCCCACCGTCACGGCCCCGTACCGCCGTTGCTGCGTGCGCTGGTGCGTCCCGCCGCCCGGCGTGCCGCGTCCGCGGCGACCGAGCCCGACCTGCGCCCGCGGCTGGCCGCCGCACCGGAGGCGGAGCGCGACGCCGTCCTGCTGCGCCTGGTGCGCGCCCAGGCGGCCGAGGTGCTCGGGCACACCGACCCCGAGGCCCTGGACCCCCGGGACGCCTTCCTCGAGCGGGGCTTCGACTCGCTCACCGCGGTCGAACTGCGCAACAGGCTCGCGGCGGCGCTCGACCTGCGCCTGCGCCCCACCGTCGTTCTGGACAGCCGCACCCCGGCCCGGCTGGCCCAGCGCCTCGCCGCCGAACTCGCCGCCACCACGGCCGGACCGGCCCCGGCCGGACCCGGACCGGACCCGGTCAGCGCCCTGTTCCGGCAGGCCTGCGACCTCGGCCGCACCCACGACGGCATCCAGCTGCTGCAGCAGGCCGCGCGGCTGCGCCCCGAGTTCCGCTCCGGAACCGGCCTGCTGGACTCCGGCGAGCGACGGCCCGAACTGCTGCGGCTGCACCTGCGTGCGCAGGCGCCCGAACTGGTCTGCTTCGCCTCCGTCGTGGCCCTCGGCGGAGCCCACCAGTACAGCAGGTTCGCCGCCGCCTTCGAGGGCCGCTACGGAGTCAGCGCCCTGGACGCGCCCGGCTTCGCCGCCGACGAGCCGCTGCCCGCGGACCTGGACGCGCTGCTGGAGTTCCAGAGCGGGCTCGTCGCACGCGGTCTGGGCGACCGGCCCAAGGTGCTGCTCGGCTCCTCCTCCGGCGGCACCCTCGCCTATGCGGCCGCCGCCCGGATGGAGGAGACGGGCGCCGGACCGGCGGCCGTCGTACTGCTGGACACCTACCTCTCCGGCGACACGGCGATGACCCAGTTCGACGACGTGCTGGTGCGCGGCATGTTCGCACGCGAGGACCGTGCGGCCCCCATGGACGGCGCACGGCTGACCGCGATGGGCCGGTACTTCCAGCTCCTCGACGGCTGGACGCCGCCCCCGGTCCGGGCGCCCGTCCTGCTGGTCCGCGCCTCGGAACCGATCGCCGAACCGGCGGCGGACGGCGCCGTCGACTGGCGGGCCTCCTGGCCGCGGGCGCACCACGTCGTCGACGTCCCCGGAAACCACTGGTCGATGCTCGAACAGCACCTGCCCACCACGGCCGGCGCCGTCCGCGCATGGCTGGACACCGTCCTTGCCGACACCACCCCCGAACCCCGAAGCGAATAGGCGGCCGACGTGCAGCAACCGAGCGAACAGACAGCCCGCGAGCCCCGCCGGCACCACCTCGCCGTCCTCGGCGCGGGCGTCATGGGCGCGAGCATCGCGACCCTGGCGGCCGGGCACGGCGTCCCCGTCACCCTCATCGACGTGGACGACGCCAAACTCGCCGCCGCCGAATCCAGGATCGCCGGAGAGATCCGCCTGGCCCAACTCATGGGGGCGCTGCCCGACGACGTCGTCGAAGCGACGGTCACCCCCGGCGGCCGCCTCGCCGACGCGGCCGGTGCCACCGCCGTCGTCGAGGCCGTCACGGAGGACGCCGACATCAAGGCGAAGGTCCTCTCCGAAGTCTCCGCCCTCGTCGAACCCGGCACTGTCCTGGTGTCCAACACCTCCTCCATCCCCATCGACGAGCTAGCCTCGGCGGCCTGCCGTCCCGCGGACGTCGTCGGCACCCACTTCATGAACCCGCCCTACCTGATCCGCACCGTGGAGGTCATCCGCGGCGCGCGCACCGGAGAGCGGGCGATGGCCTCCATCCGCTCCCTGCTCGACGCGCTGCGCCGGCAGCCGGTCGTCGTGCGTGACGCGCCGGGGTTCGTCACCAGCAGGGTGCTCCACCCGATGATCAACGACGCCGCCCGCGTGGTGCAGGAGGGCACCGCGACCGTCGAGGACGTCGACGCCCTCATGGAGGGCTGCCTCGGCCATCCCACCGGTCCGCTGCGCACCGCCGACCTCATCGGCATCGACAACCTCGTCGACTCGCTCCGGGTCCTCCACGAGCGCACCGGCGACCCCGGCTGCCTGCCCTGCGACCTTCTCCTGGAGAAGGCGCGGGCCGGCGACACCGGCCGCAAGTCCGGCCGTGGCTTCTACGTCTACCAGGGAGAAACGTCATGACCGTGTCACCGCAGAGCACGATCCAGCAGGAGCTCGTCGACTTCCTCCACAGCAGGACCAAGAAGGTGTGGGAGGAGGACACCGACCTGTTCGCCTCCGGCGGCCTGTCCTCCCTCTTCGCCATGGAGATCGTCGTCCACCTGGAGAAGACGTACGACGTCTCCGTGCGCGGCAAGGACCTGCGGCTGGACAACTTCCGCACCGTCACGAGCATGGCGACCCTGGTCCGCCGGCTCCAGGGCGCCGGAGACGCCGGTGAGTGACGAGTACGCCGACGCCGCGGCCGCCGTCACCGCCCTGGTCGCCGGACGCGCCGGCGACTGGGACCTGGCCGGCCTGATCCCCGAGCCGCTGCTGCGCGAACTCGGAGCGACGGGCCGGCTGTGCGCCACCGTGCCCGCCGAGTACGGCGGCCCCGGCTGGAGCAGCCTGGCCGGCGGGCAGTTCACCGCCCACGTGGGCAGCCTGTGCAGCTCCCTGCGGAGCGTCATGACCTCCCAGGGCATGGCCGCCTGGACCGTCGAACGCCTCGGCACGGCGGCCCAGCGCCGCGCCTATCTGCCCCGCCTGACCTCCGGCGAGCTGGCCGCCGTGGGCTTCAGCGAACCCCTGGCCGGCAGTGACCTGTCCGCCATCGGCACCACCATCCGCAGCGAGGGCGGCATGCTGGTCGTCGACGGCCACAAGGTCTGGGTGACCGCCGCCCACTACGCCGATCTGCTCGTCGTCTTCGGACGCTACGGCGAGGGGGCCGCCGCCGTGGTGATCCCCGCCGACGCGCCCGGCGTCCGCGTCCGAAGGGTCGCCGACCCGATGGGCTGCCGCGCCGCCGGCCATGCCGAAGTGATCCTGGAGGGAGTCAGGCTCCCCGCGGACCACCTGCTCGGCGGCGACGGACTCTCCCTGCCGCTGCTGGTGACCACCGCCCTCGCGTACGGCCGCATCTCGGTCGCCTGGGGCTGTGTCGGCATCCTGCGCGGCTGCCTGGCGGCGGTCGCCTCGCACGTCGTCTCACGGCGCCAGTTCGGCGAACCGCTCGCCTCCCACCAGCTCGTCGCCCGGCACGTCGCCGAGCTCTACGTCGCCGAGCAGACCGCCACGCGCGCGTGCGAGCATGCGAGCCGCTGCTGGGACGAAGGGACACCCGACATGGTCGGCGCCACCGTGCTCGCCAAACACGTCGGCGCGGTGCAGGCCGCCCGGGGAGCCGCCACCGCCGTCCAGGTCATGGCCTCGGCGGGCGCCCAGGACGGCCATGTGGTGGCCCGCGCCCACCGGGACGCCAAACTCATGGAGATCATCGAAGGCAGCAACGAGATGTGCGAACTCATGCTCGCCCAGCACGCGCTGGCCACCCTGGAGGGGTCGTGACCGACACCTCGACGATCGTGAAGTGCCTGGTGTGGGACCTCGACAACACCCTGTGGAACGGCACGCTCCTGGAGGACGAGCAGGTGCTGCTGGACGCCGGGATCCGTGCCGTGGTCACCGAGCTCGACTCGCGCGGCATCCTGCAGTCGGTGTGCAGCCGCAACGACCACGGCCAGGCCTGGGCCCGGCTGGAACAGCTCGGCATCGCCGAGTACTTCGTCCTGCCGGAGATCGGCTGGGGTCCCAAGTCGAAGGCGGTGGAACGGATCGCGCGGCGCCTGAACTTCGCCCACCGCGCCATCGCCTTCATCGACGACCAGCCCGCCGAACGCGCCGAGGTCGCCTACCACCTGCCCGACGTCCGCTGCTATCCCGCCGAGGCCGCCCGCACGCTCACCGGCCTGCCCGAGTTCCGTCCCGCCGCCGACACCGTGGACTCCCGGCGCCGCCGGGCGATGTACCAGGCAGGCTTCCGCAGGGACGCCGAACGGGAGGCCTTCGAGGGCCCCGACGAGGACTTCCTGCGCAGCCTGGAACTGGTCATGCGGATCGGCCGGGCCACTCCGGAGGAACTCACCCGGGTCGAGGAACTGACGCTGCGGACCAGCCAGATGAACGCCACCGGCGTCCACTACCCGGACGCCGCCCTGCGCGCGCTGACGGCCGACCCCGCCCACGAGGTGCTGGTCACCACGCTCACCGACCGGTTCGGGCCGCACGGAGCGGTCGGGGTGATCCTGCTGGAGAGACACCCGGGCCTGTGGCATCTGAAACTGCTGGCCACCTCGTGCCGGGTGGTCTCCTTCGGCGCCGGGTCGGTCATCCTGAACTGGCTGGTGGACCGGGCGGCGGCCGCCGGGGCCCACCTGGTGGCCGACTTCCGCCGCACCGACCGCAACCGCATGATGGAGGTCGCCTACCGCTTCGCCGGCTTCGAGGAGTCCTCCTGCGCCTGCGTACGGGCCCTGGGCGGGACGGAACGGGACGACGTGGAGCGGCTCCACCTCGTGGCCGGCCCGAGACCGGCGTCCACCACGGTGCGCCTCGAGACGTCCGAGCTCGCGCCCACCGGCGCGTGACCCCACGGCGCCCACGGCTTCGGGGCTGTGACGACACCGGTCGTCACAGCCCCGAAGCGCTGCCGGTCAGGCCTCCTTGCGACGGGCGAGCGTGACCCCGTCGGCGATGGTGAGCATGCTCACCTCCACCCGGTCGTCGTCCCGCAGCAGCGCGTTGAGCTCCCGGACCCCCTCGGTGTCGGCGTCCGAGACGTCCGGATCGACGACCCGGCCGAAGAACAGCGTGTTGTCCACGACGATCAGACCGCCGGCCCGCACCAGCTCCAGCGACCGCTCGTAGTAGCGGGGGTAGTTGACCTTGTCCGCGTCGACGAACACCAGGTCGAAGCCGCCCGGCCCCTGCTCGGCGAGCAGCTCCCCGAGGACGGCGGCCGCGTCCCCGACGCGCTGCTCGATACGGTCGGCCACCCCCGCCCGCTTCCAGTAGGGCACGCCGATCGACGGCCAGCGGTCGGTGATGTCACAGGTCACCAGGCGTCCGCCGGCCGGCAGGGCCCGCGCCATGCACAGGGCGCTGTATCCCGTGTAGGTGCCCAGCTCCAGGACGGTGGCCGCCCCCGTGAGCCGTATGAGCAGGGCGAGGAACTGCCCCTCCTCCGGGTGTATCTGCAGGGCGGTGCCGCCCGGCAGTTCGGCCGTCTCCTCCCGCAGCTCGCGCAGAACGTCGTCCTCCCGCAGCGAGAAGTCGCGTACGTAGTCCAGGAGTTGCGGGCTCACGGTCAACTGGTCGGCCATGCGGTGCTCTCTCCATCCGGTGCGAGTGGTCCGGCGCGGCACGGGCAGCCGGCGGCACGGCCGCCGCGGGGCAGGGCGGGGCGCCCGCTCACGTCCGCGTCGTCGGCGCCCGCGTGGCGCCGTGGCAGAAGGGCAGAAGGGCACAGGAGGTCCGGCCACGCCCTCCGCGTCTCCCCGAACGGGGCGAACGGGGAAGAGCGGGGGAGCGGCCGGTCCGACGGCGAGGCCCCCCGGGCGTCAGGCGCCCGTGCCGGGCACGGGCAGTGCGCCCAGATGCCGTCGCAGGGTCTCCTGCACGGCCTCCGCCCGGTCGTTGAGGTAGAAGTGGCCGCCCTCGAAGACATGCAGGAAGAACGGACCGTCGGCGTACTTGCGCCATCCCTCGACCTCGCGCACCGAGGCCCTGGGGTCGCGGTCGCCGGTGAGGGCGACCACCGGGGACCGCAGCGGGGGCCCGGGCACGTGCACATAGGTCTCCGCCGCCCGGTAGTCGCTGCGCAGGGCGGGCATCACCATCTGGAGGATCTCGGGGTCCCTGAGCGCGTCGCCGACGGAACCGCCCAGCAGGTCCAGCTCGCGCAGGATCCCCTCGTCGTCGCGCAGATGGACGGTCTCGCCGCGCTCGAAGTGGGGTGCGCGGCGCCCGGAGAGGAAGACGATCACGGGCTCCGCCGCCCCGCCCAGCTCCTGAAGCCGGCGCGCGACCTCGTAGGCCAGGGACGCGCCCATGCTGTGGCCGAACAGCGCCAGCGGCCGGTCGTCGCCCGGCGCCGAGAGCAACGGGACCAGCCGGTCGACCAGCCCGGGAACGCTGTCGACGCAGGGTTCGTTGCGCCGGTCCTGCCGGCCCGGATACTGCACGGCGAACACCTCGGCCGTCGGCGCGAGCGCGGCCGACCACGTGTGGTAGGCGCTGGCCGAGCCGCCGGCGTGGGGGAAGCAGACGAGTCGGGTGGGGGAGTCGGGAGCGGGGTCGAAGCGCCGGAACCACAGGTCCCGCTCGTCGACATGATGATCCATCGGCTGCTGTCCTTCGAGAGAAGTCGATCACGGACACATGACGCCGCTCCGCAGGCTAGACACCCCCGTCCACGGGGGGCTACCCCTACTGGCCCCGGAGCGCCCCCTGTCTTTGCGCCGCTCACCCCAGCTTCCTCCCGGGCGGTCCGGCAAAGCAGCTAGAAAGTGACCATGAACGTGTTGTGCCAGGCACGCGAACACCGTCCACCGCCGCCGATCACGCCCGCCGGTCTCTCTCCCGGTCTCGCTCCCGGATTCCCCCGGCACGCTCGTCCGAACGGATCCGCCCGGCGTGCTCGTCCGCAGAGAACGGCCTGGCGCCGGGACGCGGCTTCCCACAGCTGAGCGTGCCACTCCCCACCCGCACTGTTCCTGCGCACCGCGTCAAGACACCCCACTGGGCACCCCTCACCGACTTCCGCCACCGGTTCGCCGTCCGGTCGGACGCCGCCGCTCACTGCCGTCTCAAAGGGTGGAGCAGTCATGGAAATATCGTTGCTTGGCCCCCTGGTCGTCCGCTCCGGCGGCCACGAGCTGAGAGTGTCGGCGCCCCGTCAGCGCGTCGTGCTCGCCGCCCTCGTACTGAACGCGAACAGGCTGGTGCCGGTCCGGACACTGGCCCGCTTCGTCTGGGACGGCACCCCGCCGCCGAGCGCGACCGCCACGATCCGCACCTACGTCATGCGTCTGCGCCAGTGTCTGGGCCCGCACGGCGGAAGCCGGATCGTCACGCGCGCACCGGGATACCTCATCGAGATGGAGGAGGACGAGACCGATCTCGGCCGGCTCCAGGCCCACCGCAGGACGGCCCAGTCGCTGGTCGAGGGCGGCGCCCTCCCGCAGGCGGCGGAACACCTGCGCGCGGCACTCGACCTGTGGCGCCACGAACCGCTGATGGACGTCCCCTCCCATACTCTGCAGGAGCTGGAGGGCTGTCACCTGGAGAAGCTCTACCTCCAGACCCTCACCTGGCGCGTGGACCTGGACCTGGCGCTCGGGCGGCACGCCGAGATCCTCCCCGAACTGTGGCGGCTGGGCCGTGAGCACCCCCTGCACGAGGGGCTGATCGGCAGGCTGATGCTGGCCCTGTCCCGCTCCGGGCAGCAGACCGAGGCCCTCGACCTCTTCCGGCGCACCCGGTCCGCCCTCGTCGACCAGCTGGGCGCCGAGCCGGGCGGCGAACTGCGCGCGGTCCAGCAGCGGATCCTGCGCGTCGAGGACGAGCCCGAACAGCCCTCCGCGCGACGGCAGGACCCACCCGCGCTCTGGAGCGACGGCAGACCGCGCTGGCCCGTCCCCGCTCAACTGCCGGCGGTGGCCGCCGGGTTCACCGCACGCGGGCGAGAACTGGCCCGGCTGGAAGGGCTGCTGGACTGCGCACCGGCCGCGGAGACGCGGACGACGGTGGCGTTGACGGGCGGCGGTGGCCTGGGCAAGACCGCCCTCGCCGTGCAGGCGGCACACCAGGTCCGCGACCGGTTCCCCGACGGTCAGCTATTCGTGGAGCTGGAGGGCAGTTCGGGACGGCCCGTCGACTCCGGGGAGATCCTGGCCAGGCTGCTGGCGGGACTCGGCGTGCCGGACACGGCGGTGCCCGCCTCGCACGCGGGGCGCATCGCGCTGTTCCGGTCCCTGACGGACGGCCGCCGCATGCTGATCGTGCTCGACGACGCCGCGAACGCCGCGCAGGTCCGCCCCTTCGTCCCCGGCGCCGGAGGCAGCCGGGTGCTGGTCACGAGCCGCGACCGGCTGACCGACCTGGAGGGCGCGCACACCACGGCGCTGGAGCCGCTCTCCGAGGCGGGCGCCCTGGAGCTGCTCGGCCGGATCGTCGGGCGTCGCCGGACCGAACGCGAACCCGGGGCCGCCCGGCAGGTCGCCGCCGAGTGCGCGGGGCTGCCTCTGGCGGTGCGGATCATCGGCTCCCGGATCAGTGCCAGGCCCCGTCGTGAACTGGCCGACGTGGCCCGGCGCCTCGCCGACGAACGGCGGCTGCTGGACGAGCTGGAGGTCGGCGACCTGGCGGTGCGACCGGTGCTGGAGTCCGCGTACGCAGCCACCCGTGAGCGCACCGTGGCCGGAGTCGGCCTCGGCGCGGCCTTCCGCGTCCTGGGGGCGGAGGCCGACGCCTCCTTCGGCCGGGAGACGGCGGCCGCGCTGCTCGGGTGCTCGCCGGACGGCGCGCAGGACGTCCTGGACGCGCTGGTGGACGCCAACCTCCTGCGCGAACGCGACCACGGGCGCTACCTCATGGACCGGCTGGCCCGGACCTACGCCCGTGAGCGGACCCGCGTCGAGGGCCCGGCCGCCGGCACGGCGCGGACCGGGAGCGGGCCCCGCGTCCTGCCCGCCGTCGGTCCCGGCGCCGGGACCCGGGTCGCGGCCCACGCCGGAGGCTCCCGATAGCGGCCGACGGCACACCGCGCGCCCGCCCGGCCGCGCACCGGCCGACGGGGCCGCGCCCGCCGCGCGCCTCCCGGCTCCTTCCCATCCCATTGGAGAGGTTCATGGACTCCTTGACCGAAGCCGTGCTCGCCGAGGCGCCCGCGGAGGAACTCCTGCGCAGTCCGCTGCCGTCGGCCTACACCGCGGCCCATCTGCGCGCCGAGGACCAGCGGATCTTCGACGGCGCCGGCGACCGGGACGTCCGCAGGACCCTGCGGGTCGGCCCGGTGCCCATGCCTGAACTGGCCGTCGACGAGGTCCTCGTCGCCGTCATGGCCAGCTCCATCAACTACAACACGGTCTGGTCGGCGACCTTCGAACCGGTCTCGACCTTCGCCTTCCTGGAGCGTCTCGGCCGCCAGGGCGGCCCGGCCGCCCGGCACGACCTGCCCTGGCACGTGGTCGGCTCCGACGCCGCCGGAGTGGTCGTACGGGTGGGAGCGGGCGTACGGCGCTGGCAGGCCGGTGACCACGTCGTCGTCAGCTGTGTCCAGGTCGACGACCAGGAACCCGCCACGCACGCGGACGGCATGCTCGGCGCGGAGCAGCGGATCTGGGGGTTCGAGACCAACTTCGGCGGTCTGGCGCACTACGCCGTCGTCCGGGCCAGCCAGTTGCTGCCCAAGCCGCCGCACCTGACCTGGGAGGAGGCCGCCTCGACGATGCTCTGCGCGGCGACCTCGTACCGCATGCTGGTCAGCGACCGGGGCGCGCGCATCAAACAGGGCGACATCGTGCTCATCTGGGGTGCGACCGGAGGACTGGGCTCGTACGCCGTCCAACTGGTCCGCAACGGCGGCGGCATCGCCGTCGGGGTCGTGAGCTCCGAGGAGAAGGCGGAACGGCTGCGCGCGTTCGGCTGTGATCTCGTCGTCAACCGGGCCGAGATCGGACTGGACCGGGACATCTCCGACGATCCGAAAGCGACCGTCGAGGCCGGCAAACGACTCGGCCGCATCATCCGGGGCCGCTTCGGCGAGGACCCCCACGTCGTCTTCGACTACATCGGCAAGGCCACCTTCGGCCTGTCCGTCTTCGTCGTCCGGCGCGGCGGGACCGTCGT
The DNA here is from genome assembly GCF_014649655.1 of Streptomyces humidus. Taxonomy (GTDB): domain Bacteria; phylum Actinomycetota; class Actinomycetes; order Streptomycetales; family Streptomycetaceae; genus Streptomyces; species Streptomyces humidus. The sequence continues at coordinate 207,905 of NZ_BMTL01000005.1, forward strand.
CACCTGCGGCTCCAGCACCGGTTACCAGCACCGCTTCGACAACCGTTACCTGTGGATGAACCTCAAACGGATCGTGGGCAGCCACGCCGCCAACCTCCAGGAGCAGGCGGAGTGCAACCGGCTGTTCCGCCTCGGCCACCTGGTCCCCACTCTCTCGGCCGTGCACCCCCTCGCCGACGTCGCCGAAGCCGCCCGCCTGGTCCAGACCAACCGCCATCAGGGGAAGGTCGGTGTGCTGTGCCTGGCCCCCCGCCCCGGGCTGGGCGTCACGGACCGCGCTCTGCGCGACCGGATCGGTGAGGACCGCCTGAACCCCCTGCGCGGTGCGCCGACCGCCGAGCCCGGCGGCAGCCCCGCCGCGGCCGAGCCGGCCGAGGCCGAGCCGGTCCACTGACCCGGGGGCCGGTCGGGCGCCGGACAGACACGAGCGGGAGCCGGAGCGCCGGAGTGCGAACTGGGCAAGTGCTGTGAACGCGCCGTCAAGGAGCGCGCGCTCCGGGTTCTGGCCGACATCGACCCGGAGCTGTGCGCTCAGGTCGCCTCGGGTCTCGGCCTGCCGGTCCCCGCACCCACGGTTTCCCTGGCCGACGTCGCCTTGAGCCCGGCGCTGTCCCAGCTCGGCGGCACCTGGCCCACCGACGGGCGCGTCATCGGGATCGTCGCCGCCCCGGACGGCGACCTCGACGAGGTCCGCGCCCTGCGGGAGACGGTCCTCGCCGGCGGCATGGTGCCCCTGATCGTCGCCCCGGCCGGCGGCACGCTCGGTGAGGGGACGCCGGTCCGACGGTCCAGCGGACGTACGCGACCGCGCGCTCCGTCGAGTTCGACGCCGTCCTGCTCGCCGGACCACCCCCGGTCGGTGCCGACGCCTTCGGCGTCCGCGACGCGAAGGCCGCCCTCGGCGCACCGCGGCCGGGCGTCGATCCGCGCGTGGCGCTGCTGCTGTCGGAGGCCTTCCGGCCCGGCAAGGCCATCGGCGCCTCGGCGCTGGGCCAGGACGTGCTGGAGGCGGCCGGCGTGCCCGTACCCGCTCCCGGCGTCGTCCTGGGCGACTCCGGTCCCGCCGTTCTGGAGCAGGTGACCGCGCTGCCGGGCTCGCACCGCGTGTGGGAGCGGTTCACCGCGGTCTGATCACGGTGCAGGCGGACAGCGAAGCCGGGCGGAAGCGGTCCCGCCCGGCTTTCGCCGTTCGTCGGCACCGGTTGCGGCTGCTGTCGCGCCCGCACCGCACCTCGCGCCGCTCACCCGCTTCGGCCGCCCTCACGGCCTGCGGACGCTGCCGGACGACCCGCCGAGAACCGGCGACACGGCAGCAGCGTTCACCGGGCCGACGCGTTCCTACTGGATCAGCTCGAGGTGTGGATGATCCGCGGAGACCGGGCAGACGTGGAGTTGCAGGCCGTAGCCCCGGGCGAGGTCGACCCGGGTGTAGTTCGCCGGCGGGATGCCGGGCGGGAGCGGATCGCGGGCCTGGTCCCCCTCGGGGGCCCAGCTCTTGGTGCCGGCGTTCCATTCAGTGGTGGCGATGGTCAGCAGCGGGTCCATCTCGGCGCCGCACACGGAGCAGATCCGGGGCACGGGATCGGTGAGACCCCAACGGGACCAGCCGCCCACCTTCCAGCCGGGGGAAACGGACAGCTTGTTCGTGTAGAAGTCCTCCGGGGCCACGGAGTAGGAACTGTCCACCATGGCACCGGCGGACTGCCACCTGCCCCAGTCCGCCAACTCCTCCTGCAACTCCTTGCTCAGCTCCATGAAGTGGGGGTGTTCGACGACCTCCTCCGGCGAGAGGAGGCACGGCTGGGGCAGGTAGCCGGGGAACTCGACCGCGGGAGGTTCGGGCGGTGTGTCCAAGGGGTCGGTGACCGTGGCGGCGGACCGCCAGAAGAGAGCGGTCCTGGGATGGTCCGGGTGGTCGAAGGGGCACCACAGCACCTGGAGCAGATCGGCCTCCGACTGCCCGGGCGGGCGCAGCAGGGGGACGTCCCGCGTGTAGAGCTGGGCGACGGGCAGCATGGCGATCGGGCCGCCGGCCCACGGCAGTTCGGCGTCGCCCAGGTCGTCGACCGCCCGCTCCCCGGCCTCGTACGCGTCGGCGTCGTGCTGCGACCGGCTCTCCCCGCGTGCCGGGATGCCCCGGTCCGCCCGTTCCTCCTCCAGGGAGAAGCCCGCCTCCACCTGGTCCTGCGTGTGCGGCTCGTCGCACTGCGGCCACGGTTCGCCGGCGGGCCACATCAGCGGCCCGCCGACCGAACTGTCGTGCCGCGACGGAGACCCGGCGCGAGGGTGCAGCCGGGTCGCCGTGCGTGCCAGCGGGGCCAGTCGAGGGAAGAGCGCCGTGACGTCGAGCGGCCGCGGCGGGGTGGTACGACTCATTCCGGCTCCCGGTGGCATGCATCGTCCTGGATCAATTTCCGAGGTTCAACTTACCGGTGTTGCGTTGGGTGTTGGTGATGTACACGTCGGGGAACAACGGCTGCGAGGATCCGTCCGCCCGCTCGATCGTGGCGCTCATGGTGACCCCCTGCGGGATCGTGCTGGTGTCGTCCCGGTAGTCGGGCGTGACCTGGTAGAAGATCGCGTCGTTCGGTCCGAAGGCCGCGTTCGCCACCGCCGTCTGTGCCGCGAACTCGTAGGTCCGCATGCTGGGTGTCCCGGTGTTCATGCCCGACTGCCAGCAGGGGACGAGATTGTCCGGTCCGCCGTCCCGGCGCCCGCCCTTTCCGCCGAGGATGTTGGCGATCAGGTGACACCGGGCGAGCCCGGTTCCGGGCGAGTTGACGCGGGCGAACTCCTGGGCGTCCTGCCAGCCGGTGATGTCACCCTCGGCATCGCTGCCCTCGCCGAGGTTCTTCCCGATGCAGGCCTGGGCCATGGACGCCCGGGTACCCGCCGGACCGGGCGGGCTGGTGGTCTTGTTGACGTGCGCGACCGGTTCGGTGGTGTTCCTGATCCACCCGTCGCCGGAGGGAAGCGCCCCGGTCGGCGCGCTCTGCAGACAGGCGCCCTGCGGCTCGGGGGTCGAGCCGGCGATCTCCACCTTGAACTGCTCGGCCTCCACCACGCGCTGGCTCGCGAAGCCTTCGGAAAGCTCCGTCTCGGCGGACCGGACGGCCGCGAGCGGGGCGTGCACGCGTGCGCAGGGCCTGCTGGAGTTCTCGCCGTTCAGTCGGTAGACGTCCCATCCCCCGCTGCTGTAATTGGGGACGACCTCGGCGCACCGGGCGCCGTCGGTTCCTCCTTCGTGAGTGGCCGCGAAGGGGAACTCGCCACAGCTGTCGTCCGCGACGAGGTCCGTCCGCGCCTGGAACGGCTCTGAGCCCCCACTTCCACAGGTGCGGCTCGTGCGGTCGGCGACGCCGTCCTTCGCCCGCGTCAGCGGCTTGTCGCGCCCCCATCCCTCGGCGAGGTTCTCCTGGGCCCACAGATAGCCGGCCGCCGCTGCGCCCGAGCCCGACGCCGCGCTCATCTTCACGACCGGCATGACGGAGGGCACCACGCAGCCGCGGGCGGGCGTGCCGGTGGAACTGGTCGTGTCCCGTACGTCGTCGTCGCAGCGGATCTTCTCCGGGTTGCTCCAGGAGGCGTTCGGGTCGGTGATCTGGGCGCCGGGAGAGGTGACGTACAGCTGGTACGACGTGGTGAAGTCGACCTTCGCGCCGGCGGCCGGGGAGGAGGAGTAGGTCACGAAGCCGTTGACGGAAGCGCCCTTGACCAGATCGCCCCCGTACCACGGCGCCGTCTTGGTGGCCTTGCAGCCGGCCGAGCACGCGGACCTGAGCTTCGCGGTCAGGGACGTGACAGCCCCGGTCGCGCCGGTCATGGTCACCGTGACGTACTCGTTCCACTTCGGGTTCGTGATGTCGGCGGGCAGGAGGGCACTGGTCGCGACGCCCAGCGTGCCGGTGCCTATCTCCTTGCCGTTGCCGTCCCTGAGCACGTACAGCACGGTCAGGCCGCTCACGCAGTAGCCGAAGCGGTGGTAGTTCCACCTCCCGGGGACGGTGATCACGCACTCGGCGTCGTCGGCGGCGGAAGCCCTCGGCTGCGCGGCACCGGGGGTCTTGCGCCCGGCCGGCTTCACCGGTGCGGTGCTCGTGGTGACACAGGCCTCCACGGCGCCCGCCCTGCGCTCGCGGGAGCCGGCGCGCGTGGGCGCGCAGTGCTCCCCGGGCTCCACCGGGACGGGCCGCGTCTCGGTCGGCGCGGGCAGGACGCCCCGGCCGGTCAGGTCGACCCTGCTCACCTTGTGCGCAGACGTCTGCGGCGCCGGGGGCGCCGGAGTCATCGCGGTGGTGGCGCCCAGGGCCAGGACGGCCAGCAACGGAACGGCTGCGCGTCGATACCGCGCAAAGAGGGATGATGGTCGCATTGTCGTACTTACCTTTCGGGTGTGACGTGCTGCCGGTCGGGAGGGGTGAGGAACGTGTCCCGGAAGGGGAGTTCGGGGCGAGGGGACGGCGGGGCCCGCCCGCGCCGCGGATCCGCGTCGGCCTCGGCGCGGCGGTGGGACGTCGTCATGGGACCGCCCCGCCGGTCACCGGCGGGGCGGGGGCGTCATCCGTCGGGTGAGGAGCGGACGGTGCTGGTCACCAGAGGTTCGAGAGACCGCCGGTGATCGAGGACACCAGTTCCTTGCCTTCTTCCGCGACCTTGTTGACCACGGGCGCGGCCTTCTTCACGAGCGGCTTCGCCAGCTTGCCCCGGCCGAAGGTGGCCAGGTTGAGTGCGGCCTCCCCGGCGGAGCTGACGAACTCACCGCTGGTGAAGCCGTGTTCGATGCCGGTGAAGAGGGCTCCCAGCGCACCGGCGCCCAGCGACACGTAACCGAAGAACGCGGCGCCCGCCGCGAGCGGCGGGAAGACCAGGCTGGCCGCACCGAGACCGACGGCGATCAGGCCCGCGGCGACGCTGACCTTGTTGGCGGCGTCGGCCCACCAGCCGGCGTCCGACCACCAGTCCTCGTCCTGCCCGGAGCCGGTGCCGTTGGGGTGGACGTCGTCGTGGGTGTCGCTGTCGGCCGGGTTCTGGCCCTGCTGCCGCTGCTGCCTCGCCTTCTCGGCGGCCTTGCGGGCCGCCTCGGCGATCTCGTCCTGCCGCTTCTGCGCGGCGATCCGGTGCGCCTGGCTGGCCGCCGCGGCGGCGGTGGCCGCGTCCCGGCCCGCCTGGATCTCGGACTGCCGGGCCGCTGCGGCGGACGCCTGGGCGTTGTAGGAGGACTGGAGCGCCGAACGGGCCGCGTCGATGGCCGTGTTCGCGGAGTAGTTCGCCGACCGGGACGCCTGGCGCGCGGTCGAGGCCGCCGCCTTGGCCTGGTCGGCCGAAGCCTGTGCGGCCGCCGCGGAACGGTCGGCGGCGTCGGCGTTGTCCTTGGCCTGCTGGGAGTAGCCGTTCGCCTTGCTCGCCGCGGCGATCGCCTTGTCGGCCCATTCCTTGGCCTTGTCCGCGGCGTTGCGGGCGTCGGCGGCGGCCTTCGACGCGTCCGCCGCGTCCTTCTGTGCCTGGTAGGCGATCTTGGCCGCGGCCGCGATCGACCCGCGGATCGCGGCGACGTGGGTGGCGGAGTCGTGGTCGAGCTGCGCCGCCGTGTACTGCACCTGCTGGACGAAGTTCCGGCGCATCCAGGTGGGCCCCTCCAGGGCCACCTCCGCGTACGCCTTCACGTACTCGCCGCCGGTGGTCGTCGACGTCGCCGTGGCCACCGCGTCGTCCTCCCGCATCGCGGCCGGGTAGGTGCGGTTGAAGAAGTCCTGGTACCCCTCGGGCGTGTTCTCGTCGAGCGCGTCGTTGGCGGCCTTGACGACGGCCTTGCCCGGCTTGTCGTTGAGGATGCGGCCGATCTGGACCTTGTTGTCGTCCTGGGACGCCCGGATCACCCCGGAGGTGAGGAAGTCGCCCACCGCCGTCGAGCTGGTGCTCTGCAGGGCGGCCTGGGCGGCCTCCGCGATGGCGGGGCTGGATATCTGCGCGAGGTAGAGGACGGTCTCCCGGTCGTCCTGGTTCTTGGCGATGGACCGGTCGAGGTCCACCCAGGAGAGCACGTCCTCGTCGCTGCCGGACAGGGCGAACTGCGCCGCCTGTCGCGTCCACGCGCCCTTCGCGTCCAGCAGCCCGGTTGCGGCCTTGCGGCCCAGGGTGGCGGCGAGCGCCAGGTCGCCGGTCTCCCACAGGGCCTTCTCCGCCGCGGCGATGACGTCCTTGAGGGCCTGCTCGGTCTGGGCGTCCTGGGTGCGCTTGTTCTCGTACGCGGCCTCTTCGTCGGCCTCGATCCGGGCCAGCAGGCGGGCCTCGTCGATGCCCTGCAGCTTGTCCTGCTCGAGGCGGGCCAGCTCAGCGTCCCGGGCCGCCTGCTCCACCGCCATGGCGTCCGTCACGGCCTTGGTGGCGACGTCGGCGGCCTTCACGGCCTCGGCGGCGTGCGCGGTGGACTTGTTGGCGTAGTCGATGGCCTTGCCCGCGTTCTTCACCGCCTCGTCGGCGGCGTCGGCGGACTTCAGGGCGTGCGCGGCCGCGGAGTTGGCGGCGTCACGCGCCGCGCGCGCCGCGGAGGCGGCCGTGTTGGCGAGCGCCTGGGCGGTGGACGCGGAGTTGGTCGCGCGGTTGGCGGCGGCCGTCGCGACGGCCGCCTGGCGCTTGGCCTCGGCCGCCTCGGACTGGGCCGCGCCGGCGGACTCGGCGGCCTGCGCGGCAGCCCGTGCGGCGGCGGCCGAGTCGCGGGCCGCGCCCGCGGCCGCGACGCCGGCGTTGACGGACTGGGCGGTGGCGGCCGCGGCGTAGTCGGCGGCCTTGGCCGCGGACTGGGCCTTGGCGGCGGCGTCACGGGCGGCGACCGCGGCGTTCTTGGCCGCCTGCGTCTTGGCCGCGTCCTTGGAGGCGGCGATGGCGGCGTTGTAGGCGCGGGAGGCGGCGTTGCCGGCCGCGGCGGCGGCGTGGGAGGCCGCCGTGGCCGCGTAGGAGGCGCGGCGGGAGGCGGTCACGGCCGCGTTGGAGGCGCTGATGGCGTCGCGGGCGGCGTTCGCCGCGCCCTTCGCGGCGTTCGCGGCCTTGCGGGCGGCCGCGGCGGACTTCTGCACGTCCTGCTGCGCCGCGGCCGCCTCGGCGGCGGCCTTCTCGGCCGCTTCCTTGGCCTTCTGGGCGGCGGTCTGGGCGCGCGCGGACGCCTCGGTGGCCAGGTCGGTCTCGGCCTGGGCGCGCTTGCCCTCCCGCTCGACCACCGCGACGAGTTCGGCGATGGTCGCCGACTCCTGGTCCCGGGCCCGGGCGATGTGCTGGCCGGTGTCGAGGAACCACTGGATGTCCGACGCGGCGCCGCTCAGCGCGCGGTCCGCGTACTTGCGGACCTCGGGCCCGGCGCCGACCAGCATCGCCGACACCTGCACCCGCGCGTCCTCCAGGGCGCCGTCGTACTGGCCGTCGGTGAGGAACGTCTCCAGCGCCTGCGGGGTTCCGGCGTCCAGGGCGGCGGAGGCCTTCCGCTGCACGGCCTTGTTACCGGTGGACGACACGATGAGGGTCGCCACGCGCAGATCCTCCAGCAGGGCGGGCCGGTACCCCTGCGCGAGGAACGCGGCTATGGCGTCGTCGCCGCCGTCGAGGGCGGCCACGGCCTCCCGGCGTGTGCCCTTGCCGGCCCGGACGAGGTACCTGAGGACGGCGACACGATTGTCCTCGGCTCTGACCTTCGGCAGGGTTTCCGCGAGGAACGTCCTGACCTCCGTGTCGCTGCCGTAGAGGGCGTAGGCCGCGGCGGCCTTGGTGGCTCTGCCTCCCGTGGTCCACGCTTCGACCACCTTGGCCCGCTCGGTGTCCGGCAACGGAACCGGGCCGGGCGGCGTGTCCTGGCCGGCGGCGCGTGCCGGGTGAGTCAACGACAGGGGAGTGGCAGCGGCGGCCGTCACGGCGGCGACCGCGCCGAGGAGCCGTCTGCGACTCCAGAACATCGTCTGCATAAGGGCGTTCTCCTCGCGGTCTGGTCGATGGAAGAGCAAAGGGCTGGACTCCGAAGGGGACCATATCAATGCGCATCGGCCCATAAATCATTTGACAGACAAGGGAATTGACGGCACGCCAGTTGTCTCGGAATGCATGGCCCCGCTTGTTTTCACGTGTTCTCCACATGTGGACGCACAACCTCTCCCGGGGGTGTCGCAAGTCACGAAGGATCTTCAACTGCCGTCTCTTTTCGCCCGTTTCACACCCTGGACAGAGTCCCGTCGAGGGAGGTGGCATGGACAGGCTCAAGCGGGGGGTCCGCACGATGAAGGATTGTTCTCCCTTATTCCCGCCGGGGTTGGGGGCCCTTTGTCGAATTGCGGAGCCTTCACGCCTGACACGGGGCCGGATTACGGACGTCCGGCCGAAGGAAAGCGAATTTAGGACTGCGATGAAGGTATGGATCACCCCTGCGGTGAAGCCGCAGCGGAAGAGGCTCGTGGCCGGCGCGCTGGGCGTGCTGGTCGCCGGGGGCCTGGCATGGGCCACGCCGGCGTCCGGCCTCCGGACGGAGAGCGGCGATGCCGCGGTGCCTGTGGCGGACGAGGCCCCGGGCTACGCGGTCGAGAACTTCGCCTATCCGCGGGCCGACAAGATCCTTCAGGAGCAGGGCATCGTCCTCAAGCGCGGGGACGGTCACATCACCCTGGCCGACTGCGCCGACGGCCCCGGCCTCCTGCAGGTCATGGCCCGGCGGAAGTCGGAGACGATCTGCTTCAGGACCGTCGGCAACTCCGGCTGGCTGACGCTGGAGATCCCCGCCGTCTACGTCATGAAGGGCAACGACTACACGACCCAGGTGGACATGACCGTCGGCAGCGAGCAGAAGTCCTTCGACGTCGCCAAGAACACGTGGACGGCCGTCGGCGAGAGCGCGGACGAGCAGGGTCGCGAGTTCATGCTCATGGAGATCCGAACCTCCAAGTGATCCGGCTCCGGCGTCCCGCGCCGGAGCCGCCGCGCCACGCCGGACACCGCACTTCGCCGGCAGTCGGCGGGAGCGCCGACCGGTCCGCCCACCCGGGCCGGGCAGGCCGGGGTCGCCTGCACGTGGCCGGCATCGATCGCAGCCGGCTGTGCGGGCCCGATCGTGCACCGCACCGACGGGAAGAGCGCCACGCGCATCGCCGCCGGCACATGTACGCGCACGTCGCCCCCGGCGACGACGCGTCCGGCGACCCTGTGCCGCACTGCTCCGGCGAGACCTCTCGCCGGAGCGTCAGCCGAACTACTCGTAAGGGAATGACATGCCCGGGAAGAGAACCCGCGCAGTACGGACCACGGGGCTGCTGGCGGGCCTCGCCGCAGTATGCGCGCTCGCCGCACCGGCGGGGGCCGTCACCGGCGGAGCGGCCGCGGACGGCGCGTACGCCTTCACAGCGAAGATCACCGTCGGGGACAGGGCCGGATGCACGGCTGTGCTCGTCGACCCGCAGTGGCTGCTGACGGCGGCCTCGTGTTTCGCGGACGACCCCTCCCACATGGGCTCCCCGATCACTCCGGGTCCGCCGGACGTCGCGACCACCGCGACGATCGGCGGCGACCTCGGCTCCGCCGCCGGCCATGTCCTGGCGGTCACCGAACTGGTCCCACGCACCGACCGCGACCTGGTGATGGCCAAGCTCTCCGCACGGGTCACCGACATCGCCCCGGCTCTCGTCGCCACCACCGCGCCCGTCGCGGGCGAGCAGCTGCGCGTGGCCGGGTACGGCCGCACCAGGGACGAGTGGGTGCCCGACAAGCTCCACACCGGCATCTTCGGCGTCGGCACGGTGGAGCAGGGCACGGTGTCGGTCACCGCCGGTGAGGGCTCGGCGCTCTGCAAGGGCGACAGCGGAGGCCCGGCCCTGCGGGAGACCGGCGGCACGACCGAGCTCGTCGCGCTGCACAGCCAGTCCTGGCAGGGCGGCTGCTTCGCCTCCGACGAGACCCGTACCGGCGCCGTCGAGACCCGCCTGGACAACGTCGCCTCCTGGATCCAGCAGATCCGCGCGCTGCCGCAGAACTTCCAGACCGCCTCGGGTGACTTCAACGGCGACGGCAGGCAGGACGTCGCCGCCTTCTACGACAACGGGACCTCACCCGAAGGCAAGAACCGCTCCTCGATCTACGCCTTCCTCAGCAACGGAACCGGTTTCGCCGCACCCCAGCTCGCATGGAGCACTCCCGGCGGCTTCACCTGGAGGTCCTCCAAGCTGACCTCGGGCGACTACAACGGTGACGGCAAGGACGACATCGGCGTCTTCTACGACGGCGGGTCCTCCGACACGGGGGCCGTCTCCTCCGTCTACACCTTCACCAGCGCCGCCACCGCCACGACCGCCGTCTTCAGCGCCCCCAAGAAGGTGTGGACCACCACCGGCGGCTTCACCTGGGATGCTTCCAAGGTCACTTCGGGTGACTACAACGGTGACGGCAAGGACGACATCGGCGTCTTCTACGACAGCGGCTCCTCGCCCACCGGAGCCATGTCCTCCGTCTACACCTTCACCAGCAACGGCGCCGGCATGACCGCCCACAAGGCCTGGACCACCACCGGCGGCTTCACCTGGGATGCTTCCAAGGTCACTTCGGGTGACTACAACGGTGACGGCAAGGACGACATCGGCGTCTTCTACAACAGCGGCACCTCCGCCGACGGCAAGGCCATGTCGGCGCTCTACACCTTCACCAGCAACGGCGCCGACATGACGGCGGCCAAGACCTGGAGCACCCCCGGTGGGTTCACCTGGGCGGCCGGCCAGGTCACTTCGGGCGACTACAACGGCGACGGCAAGGACGACGTCGGCGTCCTCTACGACACCGGCGCCTCGACCGACGGGGTGCCCACCACCTCGCTCTACACCTTCACCAGCACCGGCACCGTGTTCGGTGCCCCGGTGAGGATGTGGACCAGTACGGGCGCCTTCAGCTGGAACAAGAGCCAGGTGACGTCCGGCGACTACAACGGCGACAAGAAGAGCGACGTCGGAGTCCTCTACGACGCCGGCCAGACCCCCGACGGCCGCCGCCTCAACAGCCTCTTCACCTTCCGCAGCACCGGAGCCACCCTCCAGGCGCCGGTCAGGAACTGGACGGGCAGCGTCCACTGACGCGACCTCAGCAGGACAGGGGGGGACGGACGCGTCCGTGCCCCCCTTTTCCGGATCCGCTCAGGAGCGGCCGTCGGCGGCCGGTCGGCAGGGGTACCGGCTCGGTGCCCGGAACGACGGTGCTGCGGACGGAGCCGAGGATGTCCGCGGTGAGGGTGACGGTGTCGCCGGGCTTGAGCGGAGGCGGAACCTGTTCGCTCGGGCGCCCCACAGTCGGGGGACCGGAGTGGATCAGGCCGAGCAGCGTCGTGCCGTCGGAATCCACGGGCCGAGCGGGGTGAAGCCGGGGGCGTTCGTGCTGTGCAGCCAGTCGGTGCCGATTCCGGGCATGTCCTGGCGGAAGACGGTGGCGCGGTCGGTGAGGTCGCTGGCGATCGTGCAACCGGCGACGTACTCCAGCGCCTCCTCCATGGAGACTCGGTGAGCGGGTTCGGCGATCACCGCCGCCGGCTCCGGTTCCCAGTCCGGCTGTGCGGCCCAGGAGGGGAGGACGACGTCGTCGTAGGGGCCGGTGATCGCGCTCGGCAGGCCGATGAACACGTAGGGCAGGTCCTCGCGTGCCCGCCGGTCCAAGACCTCCGCGAACTCCGCCCGGGCCTCCTCGACGCGTCCGGCCCGGTGGGCCGACGGTGCAGAGGGCGAAGGGGCCGGAGAAGAGCGGTGAATCGACATCACGTTTCACGGACGTGTCCTCTCGGCGGCGGTGCGACTACTCTGGCCGTCCCGCATCCGATTGGGGAAATCGATTCGCCGGATGAAGGTCATCGGTTTCACCGATGACCTTCAGGTCTCGTCTCCGACGGCGACCAGCGCTCGGGAGTGTCATGCATCTGGCCAGCCTTGACCTGAATCTCCTGGTGGCTCTGCGCGCTCTGCTGGAGGAACGCAGTGTCACCAGGGCCGGGCAGCGCGTCGGGCTCAGCCAGCCCGCGATGAGCGGCGCCCTCGCGCGACTGCGCCGGCATTTCGACGACGAGCTCCTCTCCAGGACCGGCAACAACTACGAGCTGACCGCCCTCGGCCAGGCGCTGCTGGACCGGACGGCCAGGGCCTGCGACATGGCGGAACGGGTCTTCAGCAGCCAGGCCGAGTTCGACCCCGTCCAGGACGGCCACGAATTCAAGATCATCGCTTCGGACTATGCCGTGACGGTCTTCGGCACCGAACTGACCCGCATCCTCCACGCGGAGGCGCCCGGCGTCCGGCTCCATTTCGAGCTGACTCCCGCCACGGTCACCGAGGAGACAGCCGCACTGCTGAGCACCACCGACGGGATGCTCCTGCCGCACGGCTTCATCAGCGGGTACCCGGCGGTCGAGGTCTTCCAGGACCGCTGGGTCTTCGTGGTCTCACGGGACAATGCCGAGGTGGGGGACGCGCTCACGCTGGACGACCTGAGCCGGCTGCCCTGGGTGACGTATCGGCGGCTGTACGACACAACGTCCACGAGGCAGCTGAGCATGCTCGGCGTCGAGCCCCGCTCGGAGGTCTCCGCCGACACCTTCCAGGCACTGTGCTTCCTCGTCGCCGGAACCCGCAGAATCGCCCTCGTCCAGGCCCGGCTCGCCGAGCGACTGCGCGAAACGGCCGGCATCCGCGTCATGGAACCGCCGCACGGCATGGTGCCCCTCCACGAAGCCCTGTGGTGGCACCCCGTACACACGCACGACGCGGCGCACATGTGGCTTCGCGAGACCATTGCGCGCGTCGCGAAACGGATGGCAGAGCGCGCACCGGAGGGGTGACCGGGTCTGCCCTCAGGGCGCCGACGGTCTCGGCTTGCCTTCCTCACCTGCGAAGACGCGGAGCTGCAGGGCGAGCGTGGAGTAGTAGCCCACCAGGGTCGTCAGCTCGAACAGGCCGCGTTCACCGATCGCCGACACCGCCGCGTCGTACTCGTCGTCGCCCAGGCTGCCGGAGTGCAGCAGCGAGGCCGTGGCCCGCAGGGCCGTCGTCTCGTCCGGGTCGGTGACGTCCGGCAGCGCACCGGAGCGCAGTGAGGCGAGTTCCTCCTCGGTCAGACCGCATACGCGCCCCACGGCTTCGTGCGCCTCTCGTTCGAACGCGCTGCCCCAGTGCGCGGCGACGAGGAGCACGGCCATTTCACGGACGCGGTCGCTGAGAGAGGACCGGTAGCGCACCGCCGCACCCACGGCCTGCAGCGCGGCGCCGATCGGAGGACTGAGCAGCATCGCGTTGAACGGCCCCCGAAGCCGTCCCTCGCTGTCGGTGAGGGCGAAGAGCTGGGGACCGGCGGCGCGTGGGCCTCCGGAGATCGACCGGTAGACCGCGGCCTGTTCCTCGCTCATGTCGCCGGGAAGAAATCCGGCCAGGCGGGCGACCATCGTCGCTCCCTTCGTTCGGTGCCGGGGAACTATAGCCGCGCGGATCACCGGAGTGGGTCAGCCCTCGCGGCGCAGCGCGGCCGGCGTCGTGCCGAGGCGGGAGCGGATCACTCGGGTCAGGTGTTCCTGGTGGGAGAACCCGCAGGCGGCCGCCACCTGGGCGATGGGCATGGATCCGGCGCGCAGCAGGCGGGTGGCCCGTTCCACGCGCAGCCGCACGAGGTACCGGTGCGGAGGGCATCCCGTGCGAGCCCTGAAACGCCGGGTGAACTGGCTGACACCGAGCCCCGCGGCCGAGGCGAGGTCCTCCAGCGACAGAGGCTCGGAAAGCCGCGTGTCCATGAGCTCCCGAACGGCCGTGAACTGCCGGTCGCTCAGCCCCGCTTGCTCCCGGTCCGGCTCCGCGACGCTCCTCCAGCCTCCGGCCGGGGGCGTCCCCGGCCGCACGCTGTGGCGGCGGGCCAGCTGGGCGGCGGTCATGAGCGCGAGCTGATCCGCATAGGTCCTCCCGCTGGGCTCCCAGTGACGCACCACACCGTCGAGCGCCAGAACGAGCTGCTCCAGCAGCGGATCCGTGGTGCCGAACTCCTCCCTCAGCCGCACCGGCCGGCCGTCCTTCGCCGTCTCTGCCGTCGCCTGGAGGGCTGCGTCCGACAGGTAGACGTGCACCGTGTTCAGATAGCCGCCGAGTTCCACGTCCAGCTCCGTGTCGGCCGGATGCAGGAACAGCCCACCGGGCGGCACCTGCCGCGCCGCCGTCAACCCCCGGCGTCCCCTCCGGACCGTGACGGGGCCGTCCAGATGCAGGATCACCAGGTGACTGCCGGCTCCCTGAAAAGCCTCCCGATACGGCAGCTCCCGCTGCGTCGACACATACAACCGCTCCCAGCCGAGACCCGCGCTCGTACGGAGGGGACGCACCCCGGGCCGCGCCAGGATGCCGTGGGTGTCACCGAGGCCCATCTCGTTCATGAGGCCCTCCTTCGGGGGCACGGTCCTGCCCGCCCTCCGGCGCGGGCGGGCAGGCACGGACCGAGCGAGCCGCGGCCGACGCTGCTTTTGTGCAGGGCGATGCGGAGATTATGCAGGAACGACCGGCACACGGGCTCGAATACTGCGGGAGACCCCCTGACCCCGCAGCACGGAGAGCAGCTTCATGAGGAGTTTTGTGCACACCACCGGCCCGAGCCGGGTGGTCTTCGGCGCGGGTACGCTTCCGCGGGTCCGCGAGGAGGTCGGGCGTCTCGACGGGTCCCGGGTACTGCTCCTGTCCGACGGGTCGCCCGCTCTGCGCAAGGACACCGAACGGCTCCGCGAAGCTCTGGGCGACCTGGTGGTGGCCGAGTTCGACGGCGCGGCCATGCACACCCCCGTCGAGGTGACGGAGCAGGCCCTGAGTCTCGTGCGCGACCGGCGCGCGGATTGCCTGGTGGCCATCGGCGGCGGCTCGACGACCGGCCTCGCGAAGGCGCTGGCGGTCCGCACGGATCTGCCCCAGGTCATCGTGCCGACCACCTACGCCGGCTCCGAGGTCACCCCCGTGCTCGGCGAGACGGTGGACGGCCGCAAGGTCACCCGGTCCTCACCCGCGATCCTGCCCGAAACGGTCGTGTACGACGTCGAGCTCACCCTCGGCCTCCCCGTCGCCATGTCAGTGACCAGTGGCGTCAACGCACTGGCCCATGTCGTGGAAGCCCTCTACTCACCGGACGCGACTCCGGTCACGGACGCCATGGCTCTGGAGGCGGCCGCCGCCATCGCCCGTGCCCTCCCCGCCCTCCACGACGATCCCTCCGACCTGGAAGCACGGGCGGAACTGCTCCAGGCGGCGTGGCTGGCAGGCACCTGCCTCGGCGCCGTGGGCATGGGACTGCACCACAAGCTCTGCCACACGCTGGGCGGCGCCTTCGGCCTGCCGCACGCCGACACCCACACCGTGGTCCTCCCGCACGCGATGGCGTACAACGCGCCCGCGGCACCGGAGGCGATGGACCGCATCGCGCGCGCCCTGGGCGTGCCCGACGCGCCCACCGGAGTCTTCGACCTGATCTGCCGGGTCGGCGGTCCGACGTCGCTGCGAGGCCTCGGCATGGCGGAGGCCGACCTGGACCGCGCGGCGGAACTGGCCACCGCACAGCCGTACCCGAACCCGCGCGAGCTGACCCGCAGGGGACTCGCGGACCTGCTCGGCGACGCCTGGCACGGCCGCCGCCCGCAGGCGGCGGCCGGCTCCGCACCCGACCTGCGCCCGCTGACCGACGAGGTCGCGGCGAGCTTCGGCGGCTGCGCGAACCCGCGCCTGAGGCAGCTGCTCACCGATCTCGCCCGCACCCTGCACGCCTACACGATCCGCAACGACCTCACCCCGCAGGAGTGGCAGCGGGCCGTCGACTTCCTCACCGAGGCCGGCCACATCACCACCGACACGAGGCAGGAGTTCATCCTCCTCTCCGACACCCTCGGCATGTCCAGCGTCGTCGACGCCCTCGCCAACTCCCGTAACCCGGACACCACTTCCTCCGCGATCCTCGGACCCTTCTACGTCGCCGGGCCCCCCGCAGCCGAACACGGCAGCGACATCGCCGGAGGGCTCACGGGCACGCCGATGTGGGCGGACATCCAGGTGACCGACCAGCAGGGAGAGCCGGTCTCCGGGGCCGTCGTGGACGTCTGGCAGTCCAACGAGGACGGCTTCTACGACGTCCAACTCCCCGACCTGGACGGACCGGTGCTGCGCGCCCGGTTCACCACCGACGCCGACGGCCGGTTCACCTTCTGGTCGATCCTCCCCTCGGAATATCCGATCCCCGACGACGGTCCGGTCGGCAGGATGCTCGCCGCCGTCGGCCGCCACCCCTACCGCGCCCCGCACGTGCACTTCCTGATCAACGCCCCCGAGTACCAGCCGCTGATCACCCAGCTGTTCGTACGGGGAGGGGCCTACCTCGACGGTGCGCCCGGACAGCGGGACGCGGTCTTCGGCGTCAAGGACGACCTGATCACCGACTTCGTCCGGCGAACCGGCCCGACGCCCGACGGCCGGCCCGTCGACGGTGAGTGGCGCCTGCTCGAGTTCACCTTCCGCATCGCGCGCCGCGCCGACTGAGCACACCTCGGGCTCCGCACAGCACGCCGCCCCCCGACGTGTTTCACCCAGCCTCCCGGAGACAGACACCATGAGCACGCCTGAGAAGTACGACACCGACGTCCTGGTCATCGGCAGCGGACCCGCCGGCGGCACCGCGGCACTGCTGCTGGCGACCTACGGTGTGCGCACCCACCTGGTCACCAAATACGGATGGCTGGCCGACACCCCGCGCGCCCACATCACCAACCAGCGTGCCATGGAGGTCTTCCGCGACCTCGGGATCGAGCAGGAGGCCCTGGAGAAGGGCACACCGAGCCGCCTGATGGGCGACACCGTGTTCGCCACCTCCCTCCTGGGCGACGAGATCGGCCGTATCCGCACCTGGGGCACCGGCGACGAGAGCCTGACCGAGTACGCCTCCCAGAGCCCCTGCGGCATGATCGACCTCCCGCAGACCTACCTGGAGCCCATCCTCCTGTCCAACGCCGCCAAACGCGGCGCCGTGGTTCGCCTGAACACCGAGCTCGTCGACTTCGAACAGGACGCGGACGGCGTGACCGCCCGCCTGTACGACCGGCCCAGCGGCGTCGAACGCACCGTCCGCGCCCGTTACATGATCGGCGCCGACGGCGGCCGCAGCATCGTCGCCGAGAAGCTCGGGCTGCCGATGGAAGGGCAGATGGGCAAGGCCGGCAGCATGAACATCGTGTTCAGGGCCGACCTCACGCAGTACGTCGAACACCGCCCCAGCGTCCTGTACTGGATCATGCGCCCGGGCGCCGATGTCGGCGGGATCGGCATGGGCCTGCTGCGGATGGTCCGGCCCTGGAACGAGTGGCTCATCGTCTGGGGCTACGACATCGACAACCCTCCGCCCAGCCTCGACGACGAGGCGGCGGCGGCGATCGTCCGCGACCTCGTCGGCGACGACGAACTCGACGTGCGGATCGACAGCGCCTCCCTGTGGACGGTCAACCACGCCTACGCCACCCGGCTGCACGCCGACCGCGTCTTCTGCGCCGGGGACGCCGTCCACCGGCACCCGCCGTCCAACGGCCTCGGCTCCAACACCTCCGTCCAGGACTCCTACAACCTGGCGTGGAAGCTCGCGGCCGTCCTGAAGGGACACGCCGGGCCCGAGCTCCTGGACACCTACTCCGACGAACGAGCCCCGGTCGCGAAGCAGATCGTGGAACGCGCGAACCTCTCCCGGGACCAGTTCCTGCCCCTGTTCGAAGCGCTCGGCGTCGTGAGCGGCGACGAGGAGGGCATCGCCAAGGCCCTGCACGCGGCGCGCCGGCCGGACGCAGAGGGGGCGAAGAAGCGGCTGGCCATCCGCGAGGCGATCGAGCTGAAGCACTACGAGTTCAACGCCCACGGCATCGAGCACAACCAGCGCTACGAGTCGGCCGCCGTCATCCCCGACGGCACCCCCGAGACGATCTCCCGCGACGGAGAACTCTTCGCCCGCCCCACCTCTCGCCCCGGCGCGAAGCTGCCGCACGCCTGGCTCGTCGACGACAGAGGCGGGCGGATCTCGACGCTCGACATGGTCGCCAGGGGCAGCTTCTCGGTCGTCACCGGCCTCGCCGGAACAGCCTGGGCCGACGCCGCCGGCATCCTGGCCCGGGAACTCGGCCTCGACCTGCGCGGTGTCGTCATCGACCGGGACGCCCACGACGCGTACGGCGAGTGGAGCCGCCGCGCGGAGATCGACGAGGAGGGCGTGCTGCTGGTCCGCCCCGACGGGTACGTGGCCTGGCGCCGGCCGAGTGGAGCCGCCGACATCGCCGAGGCGACCCGGCTGCTGCGGGAAGCGCTGACGACGGTGCTCTGCCGGCCTGCACCTGGGACCGCTGACGCGTGAACAGGCCGAGCAGGCACCGCAGTGCGAACGCTCACCGCGGCCGCCGGCCAGCCGGCGGCCGGCCGGGTGCGCCACGGCCCGCCGGCCGACCCGTCCGGTCAGGCTCCCGTCGGTCGACCGTCGCCGTCCACGACGCCGACGGCACCGGGGGTCACCGCTACGGTTTGCGGGCGAGTCCGGCGGCGATGAGGTGTTCCCAGACCGTGAGCTCTCGCCCTGGGCCCTTGTTCCACGGGTTGTCGGTCTCGTCGGGACGCCACAGCGACGCGGGGACGATCCCGGGATCGAGAATCTCCAGGCCGTCCAGCAGGGAGGTGATCTCCGCGTCCGTACGCCACCGGCCGCGGCCGAACGTCTGCTGGAGGACCCTCTCGGCCTCTTCGGTTTCCGGGTTGTTGCCGGAGCGGAAGTGGCTGATGAAGAAGTAGCTTCCGGAGGGGACGTGGTCGCGCCAGTAGCGGACGATGCCGGCCGGGTCCTCCTCGTCGTTGACGTGGTGGAGGATCGCGCTGAGGATGACGGCGACGGGACGGGCGAAGTCGATGACGTCGAGGGTGTCGGGATGCGTGCGGACGCCTTCGGGGTCGCGCACGTCGACCGCCACGACGCGGGTCCGGTCGTTGTTCTCCAGCAGTGCGCGGCCGTGGACCAGCACCTGGAGGTCGGTGTCGACGTAGACGACCCGGGACTCGGGAGCGTGCCGTTGCGCGACCTGGTGGACGTTGTCCGCGGTCGGCAGGCCACTGCCCAGGTCGATGAACTGCCGTATGCCGGTGGTCTTAGCGATCTCCCTGACCGCCCGCGTGAGGGCCGCGCGGTTGGCGAAGGCGATGGCCACCGAACCGGGCAGGTCGCGTTTGAACACGTCACCGATCGCACGGTCCACGGCGTAGTTGTCCTTGCCGCCGAGCAGGTAGTCGTAGACGCGCGCGATGCTGGGCTTGGTCGGGTCGATGGAGGAGCCTTCGTACGTCATGCCGGCCATTCTTCCCCCAACACCGCTTGCACGCGCTCGCTTTGGGTTCCCTCAGCCGGTCCGAGCGGCGCGACGGCATGGACGGCCCGGGTTCGGTGTCAGACACCTCGACCGGCTGACAGGCCGACTGAGCCGACAGCCATCGGTGAGGGCGGCGGCATCGTGGTACGCGCCGCCGCTCATGAACGACAGATCAGCAGGGCGGATGACAGTCGGGGCCCAACACCGCTGTCGATGCGCCCCGTTACTCGTCCGAGAGGTCGACGCGCCCTTTCGCCGGAGGCCCGGCACAGCTCATGGAGCGGTTCGCCCACGGCATGCGTGGCATGAGAGCGCCCGCCCACGACGTCGGCGAGACGGTCATGGGCGGGCGTGACGGGCGCCGACGCCTGGGAGGGGGGAGGGGGGGATGGCGCGGGCCCGTCGCCTCCGGGTGGATCAGATGCCGGGGCCGGTGAGGTAGGTGAAGGCGTCGACGGCCGGGACCGACCCCGCGGGGTTGGTCACGACCACGTCGACCGCACCTGCGGTGCCGGGCGGGGTGACCGTCGAGAGCGTGGCCGCGTTGATCACCATGAACGATGCGGGGTTGCCGTCGAAGGTGACCGAGTCGGTGCTGTCGAGGTTGGTGCCGGTGATGGTCACCGCGGTTCCGCCCGAGACCGGGCCGGAGGCCGGAGTGACCGTGGCGATCGTGGGTTCGTTGACGTAGGTGTAGTGCAGCCCGTTGTTGACGCCTCCGGCGGTGGTGACGCTCACTCCCACCGGGCCTGCCGCGGCTCCCGCAGGGACCGTGACACTGAGCGAGCTGTCGGAGTTCACCGTCGGGACGGCGGTGACGCCGCCGAAGGAGACGCTCGTGGCGGTCGACAGGCCGGTTCCGGTGAGGGTGATGGCGTTGCCGCCGGCCAGCGGCCCGGAGCTGGTGCTCAGGGACGACTTGAACGGTGCACCGACGTAGAAGAAGGGCACCGGGTTGCTGGTGCCGCCCGGAGTGGTCACCGTGACCCCGATCGTGCCCGTCCCCGACGGCGAGACCGCGGTGACCTGGGTCGGAGAGACGTTGGTGACGCTGGTGGCCGGCTTGTCGCCGAACTTCACCGCGCTGGTGTTGGACAGGTTCGTGCCCGTGATGGTCACCAGGGTTCCGCCCCCGGTAGAGCCCTGATTGGGAGAGATCGGCATGGGGACACTCCTCGACTCGCTGATTGATGGGACATGCGAGGAACCGGCCGAGCAGATGACCACCGCGGTTGAAGCGCTGTCAGCCACGGCGCCCTTCTCTGGCGTGTCGGCCCTGCGGGGCAAGCGGCAGAGCGAGAGCCGCCGACTCCATGCGCCGGACCGTGCCTGGGCATGAAGAAACCGGCGTGGGCCTGCCCGTCTCACTCCCCCGGCACAGGGATGGGCAGCCCGCCGGTTCGCACTCTTAGTGACGCACACACCCAATCGGGTGACAATGGGTCACCATCGGGGTTCACTCGAATGGAGTAGCGGGAGCTCTTGTCGGGCGGTGCGTCCAGGGCCTTTGACAGGGGGCGGCACCGCCGGCGATCTCTTCGCCTCCACAGAGGCGCGCTCTGTCGCGTCAAGCGGGGCCGAGGGCATCGCCGGATCCGCGTGGGCGGTGTTCAGCGGCGCCGACCGGGGATCGCCGGACTTGGCGTCACCTCCACGCCGTCCGGGCTCCTGTTGCATTCCGCGGTATTGCCACCGGGCGAACCACTCGGCTGCACCGGCCGTTCGGCTGCTGGATTGCTGCGTACTTCACACCAATGCCGCACAACTCTCAGCCGAGCGGGCTCTTTGCCGAGTCGCCGCCCGGCGTGACCGTGATGGGGGGCCTAACGTGTGCAGTCCCATGGGCGAGGAAATGGAAGGAGCTGACTCGTGAAGCTTGGCTATAGGTGTGGCAAGTGGGCGGGGCTCACGTCGGTGGCCCTGGCGACCGTGACGGCCGTCGCCGCACCGGCATTCGCAGTCCCGTCGGGTACGACCGTCATTGCTTCACCGTCCGTAACCACCGTCAATACCTCAGTCGAATTCGATGTCACGGTCACCTGCGAATCCGACCCGAGCGGCGGTCTGGGCGTGACGTTCTTCGACAGCGGTGACTTGCTGAGCACGGTCCCCGTGGCAGCTGACGGTAAGGCCGCCTACACCACTTCGTTCAGCACGATCGGTTCTCACACCATCACCGCCGCATACAACGGCAACGGCTCCTGTGACGCCTCCAGCGGCAGCACCTCCGTTCAGGTTTCCGCAGCACCGGCTCCGCCCACTCCGACCCCCGGCAACTGTTTGCTCCTCTGCGGCGGAATTATCAACTTCGTGGTCGGGGACATCACCAACAACGTTGCGATCCCAGACCGTCGAGCGGGCGCGGAGACACCACATCTGCAAGGGCAGCACGCTCCCGGGCCGCGGCAGAGGCACGGAGGCTCCCGCTTGTGACACCGCCACGGGGCCGAACGCGAACACGGGGCCGGGCCCGAAGCGGGGCTGAACCAGCGGCCGTCACGACGGTCGGTGCGAAGCAGTCGGCCGGTATCGGACCAAGGCCCGGCCGCATGGAACAGCGCGGTCCGAGAGGCACGTTCATGAAAAAGAAACCACCGTCTCGGGTATCGGGTCACGACACCTGAGATCACCGGTCCGAATGAGCTTCTCCCGCTGCTCGGGAGGGGCTGATCAGCTTCCTCCCTCGTACCGGCGTGTCGATGGAGGGAGGCAGCGGCATCGTGTTTGGCTGTTTTTCCTGCTGCGCGCATCCAGAGTCGTCGTGTGGCGGGCGCAAGAATCCTGTTCAGGCGTTCTGAAGGCCTGGTCATCAGTGACCTACAGAGTTCCCTTCAGAGTGAAAAGGTCGGTGAGCCCGTGCCATCATTGGTGAAAGATACACTGAGCCACCATCTGGCTCACGTTGCTGCTCTCACTCCGGACGAAACAGCTTTCACCTTCGTCGACTACGGGAAGGACCCTCAGGGAGCGAGTACCTCACTGACTTGGAAACAGCTCGATGACCGGGTAGGTGCGACAGCCGACGGACTGCGTTGTGCGGGCGCGGTCGGCCGGAGAGTGGCGATCGTCGCGCCGCAGGGCCTCGAATACATTGTGGGTTTCCTCGGGGCTGCCCGGGCGGGAGCGATTGCGGTTCCCGTGTTCACTCCGTCCTTGCCCGGCCACAAGGAGAAACTCTCGGCGGTATTGCAGGACGCTTCCCCCGCGTTGGTGTGGACCGTCGAGGAGCTGCGTCAGTCACTCACCGGATCATTCGCGCCGAACGACTCACCCACCGGCTGCCGCGTCATCACGGAACGGGATCTGCGGAAGGCTGTGAAACAGTCCTCTGCAGAATTCGAAGACCCCAAGCCCACTGACCTGGCCTACCTGCAGTACACCTCGGGCTCCACCCGTGTCCCGTCCGGAGTGGAGATCACGCACTCCAACGTGTGCACCAACGCCCGTCAGGCCCTCGAGGCCTACGACATCCGCCGGGGGCGCAACTGCACGGTGGGATGGCTGCCGCTCTACCACGACATGGGGCTCGTGCTGGCTGTGGCGCTGCCGATCATCGGTCACCTGCCCTCGGTGCTCATGGATCCCCTGGCGTTCATCCAGCAGCCAGGGCGTTGGCTGCGACTGTTGACCCGGTACCCGGGGGCCATCACCGCAGCACCCAACTTCGCCTACGACTACGCCGTTCAGCGGGTGGGGGAGGAAGAGCGCGCCGGCCTCTCGCTCGGTTCCGTCAGTGCCATGGTCAACGGAAGTGAACCCATCGCGGCCCGCACTCTCGAGCGCTTCCAGGCGGCCTTCTCGCATGCCGGAATGCAGCGCAGGATCATGCGCCCCTCATACGGGCTTGCCGAGGCGACCGTATTCGTGTGCGCCTCTCACGCGGGGGAGGAGCCGACCGTCACGTCCTTCGACAGAAAGGCTCTGGGCCAGGGATGCGCCCGTGTCGTCGAGGTCGCGGAGGCAGCCGATCAGCAGGCGGCGGTCGACCTCGTGGCATGCGGGCGGCCCACCGGCCAGGAGATCGCGGTCGTCGATCCCACGACATGCCGACGTCGTGAAGAGGGCCAGATCGGCGAGATCTGGCTCCGCGGACCCAACGTCGGACGTGGCTACTGGCGCCGTCCCGACCAGAGCGGAACCACCTTCGGGGCGGTCCTCGTCGATGACGGCTCCGGCTCCTGGCTGCGAACCGGCGATCTGGGGGTGTGGCACGACAAGCAGCTCTATGTCACCGGACGCCTCAAGGACCTGGTGATCGTCGACGGAACCAACCACTACCCGCACGACATCGAAGAGACGGTTCAAAACGCACATCCGGCGGTTCGCCGCCACCGCCTCGCGGCCTTCGCCGCCCCCACCGTCGACGGAGAACGCCTGGTCGTCGTAGCCGAGCACGGCCGGGAACTCGACCCCGGCCGGCTCGTCCAGGACGAGGTGGCGCGCGCTGTACGGGCAGCGGTCGCCACCGGACACGGCCTGGCCGTGCACGACTTCGTGCTCGTGCCCCCCGGCAGCGTTCCGCACACCACGAGCGGCAAGGTCGCCCGCAGCGCATGCCGCGACCGCTACCTGGCAGGTGAATGGACGGTCCGCCCCCACGTCTAGGCACCTTCGAGCGAGCGACATCACACCAGGGCGTATCCAGGGGAGAGACGGATGGAACCAGGCAGCGAAACGGCCGCGGAAGCCGGGTACGGGCCGGCCTCCGCAAGTCAGCTACGGCTGACCCTGCGGGAACTCGTCAGCCAGACATGCGGCATCCCTGAGAAGGAACTCGACGACACCCGGCCCTTGGTGGAATACGGCCTGACCTCACGTGCCGCGGTCGGCCTGGCCGGACAGCTGGAGCAACTGCTGCACATCGCGCTGCCGGCGACGCTGCTCTGGGAGAGCCCGACCGTGGAGCGGCTCGTCCAGCACCTGGTCGCCATTCAGGAACCCGACGAGGCGCCACAGCAGGCCCACCCCTCGGGCGTCCTTCCCGAGACCGCCCGCGCCGAGGAGGAAGACGACGCTCGCGATGCGGCCTCAGGCGCGGGCTCCGTCGCCGTCATCGGCGTCGGCTGCCGCCTTCCCGGCGGCATCAGCGGCCCCGAAGCCTTCTGGAAACACCTCCTGGCGGGAAGCGACCTCGTAGGACACGCGTCCAGCAGCCGTCGGCGAGCCTTTGCCCCGGTCCCCGGCACAGACACGCAACCGGAACAGCCCGCCCACCAGGGAGCGTTCCTCGACGACATCGAGGCCTTCGACGCCGACCACTTCGGCATCACTCCACGCGAGGCCGAAGTCATGGACCCCCAGCAGCGTTTGCTGCTGGAGGTCACCTGCGAAGCACTGGACCATGCCGGACTTCCCGCACACGCGCTCGGCGACAGCGACACGGGAGTGTTCGTGGGCCTGAGCGCCCTCGAATACGGTCACCTGACCACGGCGGACCCGACCCGGCTCACACCATGGACCAGCACCGGGGCCGCCGGAAGCATCGCGGCGAACCGGCTGTCCTACCTCTTCGACCTGCACGGCCCGAGCGTGACGATCGACTCGGCCTGTTCGTCGTCACTGGTGGCCGTGCACCAGGCCTGCCGGAGCCTGCTCAGCCGTGACTGCGACACCGCCCTCGCAGCCGGCGTCAACGTCCTCCTCTCACCCACCGTCACGGCGTCCTTCGAGCAAGCCGGAGCGCTGGCCGCGGACGGACGCTGCAAGCCCTTCGACGCGGCGGCGGACGGTATCGCCCGGGGAGAGGGCTGCGGTGTCGTCGTCCTGAAGCGGCTGGCCGACGCCCAGCGCGACGGCGACAGGATCCTCGCCGTCATCAAGGGCACCGCCGTCAACAACGACGGGCGCTCGGCCGGACTGATGGCACCCAACCCCGCGGCACAGGAAAGCCTTCTGCGCAGGGCGCTGGACAACGCCGAGGTCGAGCCCGGCAGCATCGACTACGTGGAGACACACGGGACCGGCACTCTCCTGGGAGACCCCATCGAGGCGGGCTCACTGGGCACGGTCCTCGGCCGCGGCAGGCCGGCCGAGCGACCACTCCTCATCGGCTCGGTGAAGAGCAACCTCGCCCACCTCGAGGGCGCCTCCGGTGTCGTCGGCCTGATCAAGACGGTACTGGCACTCCATCACCACCAGCTCCCCCCGAGTCTGCACTTCCACCGGCCCAATCCCCACATCGACTTCACCGGTCTGCGACTGCGCGTGGTCACCACGCCCACCGCCTGGCCTCAGCACGGCTCCCGTCCTGCCCGGGCCGGCGTCTCCGCATTCGGCTTCGGCGGCACCAACGCGCATGTCATCCTCGAGCAGGCGCCCGCCGGCCCGGACGGCAGCCGGGCCGCCCAGCCGCGAACCGATGACGAGCACGGTGAGGACCCGCACGTGCTGGTCGTGTCCGCGCGGTCCAAGGAGCGCATCAGCGATGCGGCGGCCGGTCTTGCCCGGCTGACAGCGGCGGTCGACGCACCCGCCCTGCAGGACATCGCGCACACCCTCGCCCGCCACCGCAGGGGCCCGGCATGCGCGGCGGTCGTCGCGCGCACCCATCAACAGGCCACCACCCTGCTCACGGCGCTCGCACGTGGTGAAGAAGCCCCCGGTCTCGTATCACCCTGCTCCGGTGACCCGACCGTCCACCCGACATCCGACATCCGCAGACCGGTCTTCGTCTTCTCCGGCCACGGCTCCCAGTGGCACGGCATGGGGGCCGGCCTGCTGCGACACGACTCCCGCTTCGCCGCCATCGTGCACGACATGGACCCTGACTACCTGGCCGAAGCAGGCGTTCGCCTGAGCGACATGCTCTCCCGGCAAGCGGCCGACGGCGACGTGGATCATGTCCAGCCCTTGTTGTTCGGCATGCAGATCGCCCTGGCCCGGACTCTGGAAGCGTACGGTGTGCACCCTGGCGCCGTCATCGGCCACTCCATGGGAGAAGTCAGCGCCGCGGTCACCGCGGGGGCCCTCGAGCTGACCGACGGCCTCAGGGTCGTCCTGCGCCGGTCGGCGGAACTCACCGTCATCGACTCCCAGGGCATCGGCGCGATGGCCGCCGTCCAACTGCCGGTCGAGGACCGCATGCGCGTCCTGTCGCGATTTCCCGGCGTCGAGATCGCGGTGCATTCCTCACCGCGCCGATGCACGGTGGCAGGGCCGGCTGACAGCGTCCGGCAATTGGTCGACGAGCTGACCGCCCGAGGCGCTTTCGCCCGCCTCCTGAACGTCGGGGGAGCAGGACACTCCCCAGCCGTGGACCCCGCGGTGCCGCGACTGCGCGAGGCCCTGAACGGCCTGCGCCCCGGCAAGGCCAAGACGGCCTGGTACAACACCGTGCTCGACGACCCACGCGCCAACGTCTGTCCGGACAGCGAATACTGGTGTGCCAACCTTCGCCGTCCCGTCCGGCTGCACCAGGCGGTAGAGGCAGCCGCGACAGACGGCAATGACCTCTTCCTGGAAGTCTCCCCCCACCCGATCGCTCTCATGCCGCTGAGCGAGACTCTCCAGGAAGTCGGCGACCCTGCACAGGCAGTTGTGATTCCGACCCTGCGCAAGGAGGGTGACGAAGCGGTGGATCTGCGTACCGCTCTCGCCCAACTGCACTTCGCGGGGGTCCAGTTGGACGAGGCATCCTTGTGGCCCGCCGGTGCCCGCATCGCGCTTCCCAGCCCCGCCTGGCGGCACAAGAGCTATTGGTTCGGCCACCGGGGATCCACCTCTGCCGCATCCAGCCCGTCTCACACCGTGCTCGGCAGGCGCACCGACGATCCACGCACGGATGCCGTGCTCTGGCAGACCGACCTGGGCACGGCGCATGCGGATGCCCCGCGGCGTCACCTCCACGGCCGGCCCGTCCTCACTCTCCCCGCAGCTGCCGCCCTGATGACCGCGGCAGTTCAGGAGAACCACGAGCACGACCCCGTCACCGACGTGTGCCTCGAAGAACTTGTCGTCCACCGCTGGCTGCCCATCGCCGGCAGCACCCCCGTCACCCTCCTGTGGGAGCCCTCCGGCGGTCACGCGAAGGCCACGATCAACGCCCGTGGGACAGACGGCGTCTGGCACTGCTACGCATCCGCTCGAATCCACACCCGTCCCTCTCCGCCCGCGGAGGACACCTCCGGCACATCACCGCTCCTCACCAGCCGATGGGACCCCGGTGCGGACGGCGAATCCGCCACGCCAGGTCATGGAGAACTCCTCGCCGCGCTGCTGTACGCACCTGCCGGAACCATCGCAGAAGGCCCGGAGGACAACCTGCCTCGCGGGGCGACCTCGGAGACGGTTCCCACCGCCGTGCGGCGTCTGCACCTTCACAACCCCGCCGCAGAAGGCCCCTTCACCATCGAGGCCTTTCCGGCCCCCCTCGACGCGGTACCACCCGACGGCCCCGGCCTGCGATGGAACGTCGTCGCCACCGGAACGCGTACGCGCATCACCGCCGAAGGCGTGGAACTACGGCCCTCTGAGCACGAGGACGTGCCCAAACCGCTGGAAGCGCTGACCTACGACATCCAGTGGCAGAAGTCTCCCCCCCTGCTCCCCGGTCACCTCGACCACGCACTGCTCCTGGCGGACGAGCCCGTGACCGGGGCCGACAGCACCGTGACGGCTCTCGGATCGGCGTTGCGGCAGAAGCAGGTGCGGACCACGACCGGCACAGGCTCACCCGACCACCTCGACCAACTGCTCGAGGACTGGCTGGGGAACACCCCCTCGGAGGGCCCCGGCGCCGTCGTGCTGCTCCTGAGCCGCCCGGCCGACCCTCACGACGCCGGGGCCCTGCACACCGCCACAAGGGTTGCCCGACGTCTCGCCTCCGTCACGCCGGGACAGCAGCACCCACGGCTATGGCTGGTCACCGAACGCGCCCGGTCCACGTCGCCGGACGAAGCCGGCGAGCCGCCGCTGGCGTCTCTGCGCGGGCTGGTGCGCGTGCTGAGTCTGGAAGAACCCGGGCTGAGGGCAAGCCTCGTGGACATCGACACCAGTCGTGACTCCATCGAGGACCTCGCACAGGAACTCCTCGGTGACAGCCCCGAGGACGAAGTCGCCTGGAGAGCGGGGACCCGCCTCGTCGCCCGTCTGGCCCGAGCGGACCTCACCGCACGACAGCACACAGTGCCGTTCGCCCGCCGAGACGCCGCGTACATCATCACCGGCGGTCTGACCGGCCTCGGCCTGGCGACCGCCCGCCGCCTCGCCGATCAGGGAGCGGGCCGCCTGGTCCTCAACGGCAGGCGGCCCCCCACACCCGAAGTCCAGCAGGTCATCAGCGAGTTGCTCGCCGGCGGAACCTCCACCACGGTCGTCCGAGGCGACATCACCGATCCGGAGGTGGCGACACACCTCGTGCGGGCCGCCCTCAGCGAGGGCCATGCCCTGCGCGGAGTCGCCCACTGCGCCGGCGTCCTCCACGACAGGATGCTCACCGACCTCGACATCACCGACATCGACACCGTACTGCGGCCCAAGGTCCTGGGGGCACTCCACCTCGACAAGGCCCTCACCTCGCACGACCTCGACTGGTGGGTCTTCTACAGTTCGGCGGCCGCACTTCTCGGCTCGCCCGGCCAGTCGGGCTATGCGGCAGCCAACGCATGGCTGGACGCGATGGCACAGCGCCGCAGAGCAGAGGGCAAGCCCGCCCTCTCCATCGCCTGGGGCCCCTGGAGCGGCATCGGCGCCGCTCCCGCCGACCGGAGCACGGCGCTCGAGCCGATCACCGTCTCCGAGGGGCTGGACGCCCTGCAGGCGCTCATCGTCCACAACCGGACCTACACGGGGGTCGTGTATCTCGACGGTGAACGGATCACGGAGGCCTTCCCGAGCCTGTCCGACATCCCCTTCTTCGCCGATGCCCTCCAGGGCGACGCCGGGGTCCACGACGACTGGCCCGGCGCCGACCGCATCGACACGCTCGGCGACAACGCCGCCGACAAGGTCTATGAGCGCCTGGTCAAGCGTACGGCCGCCATCATGGGGTTCAGCGTGCCCGACCTCAGCGAAACGGTTCCCCTGCCCGCACTCGGCCTGGACTCCCTGATGGCCGTACGCATCCGGAACGCCGCCCGACAGGACTTCGCCGTCGAGCTGCCGGCGGACCTCATGCTGCGAGGCGCGACGCTGTGCGACATCGGAGAGGCCGTCCTCGACGGCCTCGGGCTCAGCGGTGCGACGCGCCACACCGAGACACCGCCGCCACCACCGGACACCACAGCAGTCCGCCCGGCTCCCTCACCTCTGCCGACGACGATTCAACCCCGTGACCCCGCTGAGCGTCTGGTGGCCGGCGCCTGGACCGAGGTCCTGCACAGTCCGCCCGTGGACGTACGAGCCGACCTGGTCTCCTGCGGTGGGGACCGCAGCACGGCCGAGCGTCTCATCGAGGCGATCAACCGCAGGCTCGGCGATGCCCGCCTGGATCTCACAGCCGAGGCCGTACTCACGCACCGTACAGTCGCTGCTCTCGCCGAACTGGTCCGCCCGGCAGTCAACCCGACGGGCGAGTCCGTCCTCACCACACTGCGCCCACCTGGCTCAGGCTCCTCCAGACTGCCGCTGTTCACCTTCCACCCGGCCGGGGGCCCCACCTCCGTCTACCGGCCCCTCACCCAGCTCCTGCCGGCGGACCAGGCCGTGTACGGGATGGAGCGGCTCAGCACGGTCGACTCGATGGAGGAGAAGGCCGCTCACTACCTGCGCCTCATCAGGGACATCCAGCCCGAAGGGCCCTACCAGCTCCTCGGCTGGTCCTTCGGCGGTTGCCTCGCCTACGAGACCGCTCTGCAGCTGCAGGCCGCCGACGAGACCGTCGGCTTCCTCGGACTCATCGACACCATCTTGCCGGCGGCCCTTCCCGGCCTCCACTCACAGGACGTGCTGCTCGAACGCTTCGGACGCTTCGCCGAATACGTACAGAAGACCTACGGGCATGAACTGCGGCTTCCGTACGACGAACTCGCGGCCACCCCCGACGAACAACAGATCGATGTGATCATGCGCATGGTGGCGCAGGCCGGCCTCGACATGAGCCCGGGAATCATGGAGCACCAGCGGACTTCCTATGTGGACGCCCGCGTCGGTGAGCGCTACACGCCCCGCCCCTACAACGGCCATGTGGTTCTGTACCGCGCCCAGCAAGCGCAACCCCTCACGACCGCCCTTGACCCGCGTTACCTCAGGACGGAAGCGGACCTCGGCTGGGCGCCCTTGTGCCCCTCTCTTGAGATCATCCCCGTCGAGGGTGATCATCTCTCCCTCATCGACCCGCCTCACGTCACCACGATCGCCAAGCATCTCGCCCGCTCTCTCACGGCTGGGTGAGAACAGGTCCTGAGAACGCACCCCGGTTCGCGTTTCCGAGAGCCATGCCGCAGCCGGAGCCGACATGGGTGGCGTCCTCGCAGGCCGATCCCCGTCGAGTGGGAGCGTCCGCACGGTATGGGGATTTTCTCCTGATCGGCTTCGCTGTCCTGCGTTGCCCGCGGGCCCCACATGGCCTCGTGCGGGAACACCTCCTCGCCTGAGCGCTCAGACGACCGGTGCCTCGACGCGGACGAAGGTGAGTGCGTCTGACGTGCCGCCGACCGTTGTGACAACGAGCGGAACCGCACCGGACGGCCCTGGCGGCACTACGGCGGTCAACTCGCCGTCGGAGAGAACGACGTAGCTCACCGGCGAAGCGCCGACCTTCACGGAGGTGGTCGTAGTGAAGCCGGTGCCCAGCAGCGTCACCACGGCTCCACCCGATGCGGGGCCGCTGGTGGGCGAAACGGCAAGGAGCACGGGACCGCCGACGTAGGCGTAGGCGAGTGGATTCGACGACCCGCCTGGAGTGCTCACCGTGATGTCCGCGACCCCTGATCCCGGGGGAGCCTTCGCTGTCACCTCGGTGGACGACACACTGGTGAAGGTCGAGACCGCAGCCCCGAACCGCACCGCTGTGGCGTTCGACAGGTTCGCCCCCTTCAACGTGACGTTGTTGTTCCCACCGGTGGGGCCCGCACTGGGGGAGATCTCCGTGAGGAAGGGAGCCGGTACGTAGAAGAAGTACGCTGCCGCCGCCGACGCACTGGTTCCGGATGGCGTCGTCACCGTCACGGGAACAGCGCCAGGGGAGCCGGAAGGTGACACTGTCGTGATGCGTGTCGACGAAGTCACCGTGAAAGAGGGGGCGTTGTCGCTGCCGAAGCGAACTGCGGTGGCACCGGTGAAGTTGGTGCCGGTCAGGGTGACGGCGGTTCCGCCGCTTGCGGGGCCCGTGGCCGGCGAGACAGCAGTAACCGTGGGAAGGACCGCCGTATAGGTGAAGGAGACCGTTGCGTTGCTGGTCCCGCTCGGGGACACGACGGTCACCGGAACGGAGCCAGGGCTTCCTGCCGGGGTTGAGGCAGTGATCTGCGTCGAGGAATTGACGCTGTAGGACGCTGCGTTGGAGGCGCCGAACCGCACAGCGGTGGCACCCGTCAGGTTGGTTCCGGTGATGGTCACCGTGGTGCCACCGGACACGGATCCTTGTGAGGGGTTGATCGAACTGACCGCAGGAGGCATAGGTAGCTCCTAGGCGAGAGAGTCGCTGGCTGATTCCGCTCCGCAACGCACGACGCACGTCGTTCGTCACGCTGAAAAGAGGAAGGCTCGGCATGCGACGCTGCGGAACCTCTGCCCCCGGTCGGCGGCTCGACTGAACCGCAGACTGCCTCGACCGGCGCCGTGGCAATTGACGCCGTCTGCAGACGATTGCCATGGCGTGCGCTCTCCGGAAGCATCGACGATGTTCGTATGGCGACACCTCGCATGCACGGGCACCCGCGTCAGTCGCCGGATCATCTGCCTCCGGTACGGGAAGGGCGCCCGCCGGTCTGTGTCTCCAGTGACCCACGGGCGCCTTGCTCCCGGCAAGGCGGTACGTCTTCCATCACCCGTATGGAGTAGCCGTGCGGCGTCAAGACATGAGAATCAGTACGACGGGACGTCGGCGTACCGCAAGGAGCGCCGCTACTCCGGCACTTGCAGTCGTAGGTTCTGCAACGTGCGGCACACTTCCGCGTCCATCGCATCCCATGAGACGAAGCGCCAATCCGAGTCCGTCGCACCGGGCAGTGCTGCGCCTCGAGCTTCCCACTCCGAGACGAGGGAGGCGTACAGGGGAGTGCAACGCAGGTCGGCCGACTGGGCTTGACCTTGCTTCTCAGCCGACTCCTCACTCTGTGGCCGGGTTGATGTCACGTCCGCAGCGTCCGGGCGGGCCGTCCCGGCCAAGGCGTACCAGAAGCCCTCAGGCCAGTCACCGGGAAAGGCGGCATATGTCAAAGGCAGCAGGGAGCTCATGTAGGGGGAACGAAGATCTGGACCGGGGAGACACTCGAACCTGCCACTGGTACTCCACATGAGTGAGACGACACCGTCCGACCAAGGGGACCGGTTTGCCGCATGGCGGATCGTCGGCCGGAGTATGCGCATTGGCGGATGGGATGCCTCCCGGTGCCCGGTTCCCGGCGCATCGGTTGCAGACCCAGCGGCCGGCGATACAGGGAATCCGATTGGACAACCGACCAGTCGGTGCCGCGAAAGCGGCACCGACTGGGGATCCAATCCCCTCTCCAGGGGTGCCCATCGCAGCCGCGGTGTGGCCGGACTTCCTTACCCGTAACAGAAGTCGGCGGCCGCACCAAAGCCACGCCCCCCAAGAGGGATGGGCAGCCCACCGGTTGGATACATCCAGTGACGCAGCATCCGGAATATGCCGCAAGGGGTGGATGGGATCGTCACCCTTTCGGAGGGGCGCACCTCCGGGGCGCACTGTGGCGGTGTGTGGATCACGATACTCACGCGAAGTCGGCCCTTGCGTCGAACACCGGGTGAACCTCCCCGAGGGTTCCGCCAGGGCCGGGTCGACTCCGCGAGAGGGCCCCGGAACGGGTGGCAGGAAACCTCGCCCCAAGCCCTATGGGTGCTCGCCGAGTTGGAGGACGCCTGCGAGGGAGAAGCACAGAGCGCCGGTGAGAGTGCCCCAGTTGGCGATGTCGGCGTTGACGAGGCTGCCGGTGGTGGGGCTGGTGTAGGCAGCGAGCGCCGAGACCATGAACAGCACGGATCCGAGTTGGTTGACGGCCACGATCCACAGCCCGAGGTCGTGTGTGGGGATGCGGAGCCGGCCGTGGCAGATCTCCACGAAGGCCAGGTGCCCGGAGATCAGGAAGAGGGTGCAGCCGATCACGTCGGGCGTCCAGATCAGCCGGTTGACCTGCTGCACGCTCAGGCCTTGCAGGAAGGAGTCCAACAGGTTGACGGCGAAGACGAGCGTGCCCGCGAAGAGAACGAACGTGCTCAGCCAGTCCACCCGCGTCGGCTCGTAACTCCACCATCGCCACTGGGGGGTGGCCAGTCGTCCTGCGCCGCCGGCGGTGTGGCGCGGTGCGTTGACCACTTGGAGCAGCGAGACGTATCCGCCGAGGGTGAAGAACAGGCCGCCCACGGAGTAGATCGAGGCGCATTCGGTGGCGTCGCCGGATCCGAACCGTGCGTCGGCCGCACCCGCCGCGAAGAGGGCCCCGCCGATGACGAAGGCGATCGCGGCGATGGAGTTGAGCCGCTGCAGCCGGGTGAGGGAAACGGCGTCGGCGCGGACGTGGCGCGTGGGCCCCGCACTGAAGGGGCGGACGGAGATCATGCCACGTCGGCGCGCGAGGCGGGACTCCCAGACAGCGGTGCCGCCGTCGCTGAGGCGCCAGGTGAGCCGGGTGGTGAACGGTCCCGCGCCCTCGGCGCGCTGGTCAGGTTGCCCCACGGGCCGAGCCTAGAACCTGCGGCGGGACGGGAGCCGGACGAAACGCCGTCCGCCGAGCCACTGCCACACCCCGACACGGCTTCCGATGTGCATGGCGGGTGAGCGCCGGGGACCTCACCCCAGCCGGTTCAGCACTTCGCAAGCGCGGCCGGTGCCGCTCTCGCTCCGCACCGCGCGCCCGAGTCGACGGGAGGCTTCGGTGTAGCCGGGGTTCCGGGTGAGTTCGCGCAGACGTCGGGCGAGGGCGGGGACGGTGAACTGACGGAAGGGCAATGGCCGGGGGCCTGCGCCGAGGTGGTGGACGCGAGCGGCCCAGTAGCTCTGGTCGCCGAAGAACGGGCAGACGAGGG
This sequence comes from Streptomyces humidus, assembly GCF_014649655.1. Classification (GTDB taxonomy): domain Bacteria; phylum Actinomycetota; class Actinomycetes; order Streptomycetales; family Streptomycetaceae; genus Streptomyces; species Streptomyces humidus. Next base: position 242,430 of record NZ_BMTL01000005.1, read on the forward strand.
AGGGCACTTCGGCGCGGAGTGCGGAAGCGGTGGTGCCCGCCCCACCGTGGTGGACGACCGCGGCCATCCTGGGGAACAACCAGTCGTGAGGAGTGTCGCTGACCACGAGGAAGCCGTCTTCGCTCGTGGCCGGGTCTCCGGCCAGCACGCCTCGGAGCCCTGCGCGTCTGAGCGCTGTTCGGACGAGGTGATCGGTGGCTTCGGGGTCGCTGGTCTTCATGCTGCCGAAGCCGACGTACACAGGCGGGGGTCCGTCGGCCAGGAAGGCGAGCAGCCGTTGCGGTGGTTTCCAGAGCGGCTGGTCGTGGTGCCAGAAACCGGTCACGTGAACGTTCGGCCCCCAGTCGGGCGGCCGCGGGACGACGGTGGGACTGAACGCGCACAGTACGGGGGCACGGCGGATCCGGCGGAAAGGGGCGAGTGCGGACATGGGCGGCAGGCCGAGGTGCTCGCGTCGCCAGCCGTTGATGAACGTACGGCACATGAGCCAGGATCCGAGGTCGACCGCGTCGAAGCTGAGGCGGTTGCCGAACCCTCCCAGGAGCCGAGCGGCCGGTGCCATGGGGTGGGGGAACAGGCTCGTGGGCTGGCTCGGCTGGAAATGAATGATGGCGTGCGGTACCCGCAGGTACTGGCTCAGATGAACGCCGAGGAATCCGAAGGCCGGGGCCAGGACCAGATCGGCGCCCTCGGCAGCGGCACGGGTCTCCTCGAGGATCTGTGCGACCCGCGGCCGCAGGACTCGGCCGATGCCGCGGATGAAGGCCGCCGGGTTGCTTCGGCCGGCCAGCAGTTCCTGGCCTTCGGCCGACTCCATGATCTCGGCCGGATCGGCTGCGAGGGGGTGAAAGTCCACTCCCGCGGCATCGATCAAGTGCTGATAGCGGGTGCTGGCAAGGAGGCGCACGGCGTCGCCCTGCCGGGTCAGTGCTCTGCCGAGAGCCAGGCAGGGCTGGACGTCCCCCCGGGAGCCTGCCGCGAAGATCACCACTGTTCGGCCCATGCGTCTACCTCTCCGGGTCCGCGGCCCTTCCGACTCCGGTGGCGCCTCTCACCTGAGTGCCCGCTCGACGGCCGGCCAGATGGTGTGCAGTTCACGGTTCCAGTACGGCCAGGAATGCGTCCCCGGTCCGTAGAGATGTGTCGTCGTCCGCACGCCTGACGAGCGAAGTGCCGCGGCGAACCTCTCCGTCGGCTTGGGGAGTGCCGATTCGGCCACTGCGCCGACCAGCACGACGTCGAGCGCATGGTCCCTGTCCAGTGGCCCGGGCACCCCGTTGCCCGCGGAGAGATGGACCTTTGTTCCGCGGAAGGCGGCCGGCATCGCCGCGGGATTGTGGGCCTGCCAGATGCCGGCGTCCTTGATCGGGTCGCCCCAGACCTTCCGGAGGTCGGTGCCGTCCCTTTGCGAGCCGAGCGCCAGAGTGAAACGCACCGTGGGGTCGTTGAGGTCGACGTAGGAGCTCATCGACGCCACGTACCGGAACATCCCCCGGTGATGCGCTGCGTAATTGAGTGCGCCGAACCCGCCCATGGACAGCCCCATGATCGCTCGGGAGGAGCTGGCACGGTAGGCCCTCTCCATGAGCCGGACCAGTTCGACGGTGTGGAAGGTCTCCCAGCGGGGGGCGCCGACTTTCCAGTCGGTGTAGTAGCCGGCTCGGCCGCCGTCGGGCATCACCACGAGGACGTCGGACTTCTCGGCGAGCGCCTCGACGTCCGTCTCACGCGTCCAGGAGGTGTAGTCGTCGTCCCCGCCGTGCAGCATGTACAGCACGGGGAATGTGGCATGCCGGTGCGTCTTCCAGGTCCTGGGAAGGATGACCCGGACCGGGACGGAGCCGTGCATCGCGGGCGAACTGACCGTCAGGTCCCGGGTACGGGCGTCGATTTCCCGTACGGCGGTGATCCGGGCACCGGTCCCATCCTGTCCGGGCACTTGGCCCGCGCGGGCATGTGCGGTCTCGGCGCCGGACAGCGCGGAGACGAGCAGCAGGGCGCAGGCGAGAAGGGATCCGACTCTGACGCGCCGTGTACGACCGATGGAAGTGGATGTGACGAGAGGTGACATGAGCTGCGGGACTCCTTAGCGAAGCGACAAGCCCAGGACGAAGTGGTGCTGACGGTCGGACGTCACGTGTCGGCACCCGGCTGCGGGTGATGCGCCGGCAGGCATGCGTTGTGTGGTAGGCCGATCGCGGGTCAAGGGGTGGTGCCCTCTGCGACCTGGCTGCGCGTGGAGTGCGCCGCCGACTTCCCGTCGCGAGCGGCCTGCGGCAGAGGGTGAGCAGCGCGGGCCGGGGGCACTCGCCGCACAGGGCCGAACGGTCGGCTCGGGGCGGGTGCTGGGCGGGTGCTGTCCGGCCGTACGGGGCCGCGCGAGCGGAGACGTCCCGTCCCCACACCTCCCTGAGCAAGATCAAGATGCACGCCCCGACCATGCCGAGAGGGGTGGTGAAGCACCAGGCGACACACCGGTCGGCCACTGAGACGGTCGACCAGGGGGCGGCCATGTGGAGGTGTTCCGGCGAGCTGTGCGCTCACCAGGGCCCTGGGGAACCTGACGGCCCGTGAGCGGCAGCAGCTGAGGGCCGGTTGCCGAGGTACCGCGTGTCGTCGCTTCGCGTGTCTTCGGCGTTGCCTGCCCAGGGCGAGGACGACCCCCTAGGCTGGCGCGGTGACTGATGCGCAGGAGCGGGTGCGGCCGTCGGGAGTGTGGGCTACGGCGGTGGGCGTGGCAAGGGTGCGGGCACTGGAGACCGAGCGGGAGAACGCGCTGTTCCGCGACCCACTGGCACAAGCCTTCGCCACCGCCGGCGGTCTGTGGCCCTCCTCGTCGCCGCTGCCCGGTGACGAAGCCGCGCGACGACGCCGAATGGGCGTGGCTCTCTCCATCGTCATCAGGACGAAGTTCCTCGACGACCTGTTGCAGCAGGCAGCCGCGTCCGGGGTCCGGCAGGTCGTGGTGCTCGGCGCCGGCATGGACAGCCGGGCCTTCCGGATGGACTGGCCCGAGGGCACCCGGCTGTTCGAGGTCGACACCGCCGCGCCACTGGACTTCAAGGAGTCGGTGCTGTGCCGGGAAAGGGCCGTCGCACGCTGTGAGCGGATCACCGTCGCGGTGGATCTGCGTGAGGACTGGCCAGGCGCGCTGGCCGCCGCCGGGCACGACCGGGCGGCGCCGACCGTGTGGATCGCCGAAGGACTGCTGATCTATCTGCCCGAGGACGCGGTGGAGCTGCTGCTGGCCCGGATCAGCGCGCAGTCGGCACCAGGCAGTCGCATGGGACTGACGTTGGGCTCGCGCGGCGTCATCGAACGCTTCGGCGCGGACGCCGTGCCGGGATCAGCGGCGTCCATGTGGATCTCGGAGATGCCCGACGACCCGGTGGGCTGGCTGGCCGGGCATGGATGGGAGGCCTGCTGCCACACCCTGCGCGAGCGCGCTGCCGCGTACGGCCGCCCGATCAGCACCCCGCCGCAGCATGAGGAGCGGCCCGGCGGACTGATCTCGGCGGTCCGCCGACGGAGCGCCTCCCCGTTCCCTGGCTGATCGTCTCCAAGGGGGCCTGATGAACGGGACCGGGTTGATGCTCGGCCGGCCGGTCGTGTGTGCACCGGCCGCCTACGACCACCGGCGGGCTTGAACACCGGTTGCGGGCTCGGGGGAGCGAGGAGGTGGAACGGGCCTTCCACGGACAGGTCCAGCAATACAGGTTCCGTGTGGCAGGGGGCCGACAACCGCTCAGCCGGCGCCATGAAAATGGCGCCGGCTGAGGGATCCATTCCTCTGAGGGGGTGCCCATCGCGGTATCGGTCTCGATGCTGGCCTGCCCTACGCGCAGGGCAGGCAGCGGCCGGACCGAATGCCGTGCCCCCCGAGAGGTTGGGCTGCCCACCGGTTGGATACCTCCAGTGAGGCAGGAGTGAGGCATATGCCGCAAGCAAACTGATTCATAGTCACCCGATCGGAGGGGCGCAGCGAGGGGCGCATCTTCGGTCGGCATCAACGACGGTTCTGCCGACGGCCGTACTGCTCAGTTCCGTCTCATTTGCCGCTGCCGGCCCGTTCCTCGTCGATGCCGGGCGGTGAAGGTGTATGCGGTGAAAGTGTGTCACTTCGCCTTTTTTGAGCGCGCGTGTGGGCCCGGACGCGAACTGCCGTCCGGGCCCACACGCGCATCGATCAGACGTAGGTGAACCCGCCCGTGACGGTCGCGCTGCCGGCCGGGGTCGTCACGACGACCGCCGCGTTTCCGACCGCTCCCGCGGGGGTGACGGCTGTCAGCACCGTGCCGGTGACGTCGACGACCACGCCGGTCGCGGGGACGCCGCCGATGGTCAGGGTTGCTCCCTGGAGGTTGGTGCCGATGATGACGATCGGCGTTCCACCGATGGCAGGCCCGACGGCCGGGGTGATGGAGAGCGCCGTGGGCGGCGGCGGGCCGACGTAGGTGAATCCGCCGACGACCGTGGCGCTGCCGGAGGGGGTGGTCACCACGACGGGCACGTTGCCGGCCGCGTGCGGAGGCGTGACACCGGTCAGCACCACGCCCGCGATGACGTTCACCCCGACGGCCGGGACGCCGCCGAAGGTGACGCTCGCGCCGGCGAGGTCGGTCCCCACGATCGTGAACAGGGTGCCGCCGGTGGTCGGGCCGGTCGGCGGGCTGAAGGCGAGGACGGTGGGCGGCGGGGGCAGCACGGGTCCCACGTAGGTGTAGTTCGCGGGCGTGCTGGCGCCGGCTGCGGTGGTCACCACGACGGGCACGTTGCCGGCGGCGTGCGGCGGCGCGACCACGGCGATCAGGAAGCCGAAGAGGTCCTGGGAGACGATGGTGGCGGGCGCACCTCCGAAGGTGACCGAGGTGGCGCCACCGAGGTTGGCGCCGATGAGCAGGACGGTGTTGCCGCCGGTGGTCGGCCCGAAGCCGGGGACCGCGGCGATGAGCGTCGGCTGCGACAGGACGGGGAGCAGAGAGGTTTCGGACATGGGTGTCCTCCTGGACTGGGTCGTTGTGGTGTGAGGCGCGTCGGCCTCGTGGACCGCAGGTGCTTGTGTGGCTCGTGTCGAGACCGCACAACTGCATCGGCGGGGGAGATGACCCGGATGTGGCCTGGGCGATCACAGTGCCGGGCGAGAGGTCGCGGAACTCTGGTCGACTCCGGCGGCCTACCGGGGACCTGTCGTACAGCTCTCGCCATGGGCGGCGGCGCAGCTGAATGTGCTACTGACGTGCAACAGACAGGTCGCGAGCGCTGGTTATACGCGCTACCCGCGTGGGATGGGCCGCCCACCGGTATTTCCATTGATCCATACGGGGGATGTGCTGACAAGAGAACCTGCGGAACATCACTCTTACGGGGGGTGCGAGCAGTTTCCGAGCCGGACTTCTTCCCTGTTTCCAAGGCCTTCGCATGCGCTGCGCACTGCTTTCTGGTGGAGCGCCTTTCTCCTTCCCGCGCAAGTGCGGCGGGAGAGCTCGTCGACACGGCACCCGTCCCGTTTCGCCGTCGCTGTGGAGCCGTTACTCCCTACGGACGACGGCAGGCGCCGGATTCCTGGCGCTCAAACGTCTGACCTGCACGCCCTTGGCGATCTGAACGTCATGCGGCACTCGTGCGGTTGCGAATCTCCAGGTCACCATGCTTGCTTGAAACGGACGTCACAGAAGATCAGGTGTCAGACGTCCCAGGCGGCCGGCGCCTTCAGGGGCGGTGTCGCCTTTCCGTGATCGAAAAGGAGGACAGCTGCCTATGAACAGCACCTTGGCGGAGGCCGTCGTCGCAGGGGCCGGCGGGCAGGACCTCAAGGACCTGCCCGTCCCCGATTCCTTCACGGCAGCCGTGGTGCGTGCCTGCGACGTCAGCATGTTTCAGGGTGTCGAGGACAAGGACGTACGCAAGTCCCTGTTCGTCGAAGAGGTGCCGATGCCGGAACTCGCTCCGGACGAAGCACTGATCGCCGTCATGGCGAGTGCGATCAATTACAACACGGTGTGGACGGCCATGTTCGAACCACTGCCGACATTTCAGTTCCTGAAACGCATGGGGAAGGCCGGCGGGTGGGAGTCACGCCACGACCTGCCCTATCAGGTGGTGGGATCGGACGCGTCGGGCGTGATCGTGCGCACCGGTTCTTCCGTGCGCAGGTGGAAGGTCGGGGACCATGTGGTCGTCGCGCCGGCTTATGTCGACGAGCAGGACCCCGACACCCACCGGGACGGGATGCTGGGAGAGGGACAGAAGGCATGGGGTTTCGAGACGAATTTCGGCGGCCTGGCTCATTACGCGGTCGTGCGGGCTAGCCAGCTGATGCCCAAGCCGGCTCTGCTGACATGGGAGGAGGCCGCCGCCAACCCCCTGTGCGCCAGTACCGCCTACCGCATGCTGGTCAGCGAACGGGGCGCGCGGATGAAGCAGGGGGATGTGGTCCTCGTCTGGGGAGCGACCGGCGGCCTCGGCTCCTACGCCGTCCAGCTGGTGCTCAACGGCGGTGGCGTTCCGGTCGGCGTGGTCAATTCCGCTGAGAAAGCATCCCTGTTGCGGTCGCTGGGCTGTGAGGCGGTCATCAACCGCTCGGAACTCGACGACGGCGACCCCACAGCACTCGAGCGGCCGGACGGGTGGAAGAAGATGGGCGCGGCCATCCGCGAGGCGGTGGGTGAGGACCCGCACATCGTGTTCGAGCACGCGGGACGGAAGACGTTCGGGGCATCGGTGTTCCTCGCCCGCCGCGGGGGGACCGTCATCACCTGCGGTTCCAGCACGGGTTACGAGCACACCTACGACAACCGCTACCTGTGGATGCGTCTCAAGCGGATCATCGGAAGCCACGGCGCCAACCTGTACGAACAGTGCGAGGTCAACCGGCTCTTCAGCCTGGGCCATCTCGTCCCGGCGCTGTCGAAGACCTACGCCCTGCGTGACGTGGGGGCGGCTGCCAGGAGCGTGCAGACCAACCAGCACATCGGCAAGGTCGGCGTGCTCTGCCTCGCGCCGAACCCCGGGCAGGGGGTGACGGACCCGGAGGCTCGGGCGAAGGTGGGCGAGGACCGGTTGCGGATCTTCCGCGAACGAGGACGGTGATCGGGCGTCTTCTCGCCCGCGTTCGGTGAAATCGCCGTCGGCCGTCGGCCGTCGGCCGTCGCCGTCGGAGAGGGAATCGATGAGGTGCTCGGCGACTGCTTCGACAAAGGGCGGGTCGATCAGTGACAGATCGTCACCCTGGACCGGCACGACCGCGAGAGAGCGCCCCGGGGTCGCCCGTTCCAGGTCCGCCTCGAACCCGAAGACGGCGCGGGTCCGAGGCGATCGTCGGCGGCGCCCTCTTGCGCCCGGTGCAGGCGTGGCGCGCGGCGTGTCGATTTTGAGAGCCGTGTTCTCCTCATCGAGGATCAACAGCACCGGTTGAGCTCGGCGATCCACGCCATCGGGCCGGACCGACTCACGGGGCTGATTCATGAGCCGACTGCGCAATATCGGCATACTGGCGGCCGTCATCCTGCCTTCCTTCATGACGGCCCTTGACAGCACAGCCGTCAACGTCGCTCTACCGCAGATCCAGAGGGAACTCGGCCTGGACGAGTCAGCCCTGAAGTGGGTAGCCGCCATTTACCCGCTGACGCATGCCAGTTCTCTTCTGTTCGGCGGCCATCTGGCGGACAGAAAAGGACGCCGACTGACCCTGACCCTCGGCGTGGTCGTCTTCACGGTGTCGTCGGTGCTGTGCAGCGCGTCGAACCAGGCCGGTGCTTTGATCGCGGGCCGAGGAATGCAGGGAGCCGGAGCCGCATTGATCTCACCGGCGTCCCTGGCGGTGCTGTCGCACGACCTCCCTCCACGTGCCAGAAGCGGCGGCATCGCCGCGCTCACGGTCGCGTTGGCCTCAGCCCTGGCCGGCGGTCCCGTGCTGTCCGGGCTGATCACGCAACACCTGGGCTGGAACTGGCTGTTCGTGATCAACATTCCGGTCGGAGTCGTGTGTCTCCTCTTCTGCGCTGCCTACGTGCCTTCCCCGGTGTCTTCTCCGGCGTCGCAGGTCGTTGGCGTGCCCACGCTCCCTCTCCGCGTCGTGGCCTTTGTCTGCCTTCCCGTCGGTGGACTCTCCTATTGCTTCATCCAGGCTCCCCGTGACGGATTCGGCTCCCCCCATATCGCGATTGTCGGCATCATCTCCGTTCTGTCCCTCCTCTCTCTCCCCGTACTGGCCATGCGGCCGTCATCCCGCCGACGGTCCGCTGTCAGAGTCCTGTTCGGGCAGCGAGCTTTCACGGGTGGAATCATCAGCCAACTGCTCTGGGGTCTGGGCATCAGCGGCGTCTACTTCTTCACCACACTGTTCATGCAGAACGTGTTGCGTCTGAGTCCCACATCTGCGGGGCTCCTGTTCACGCCGGTCGCGCTGACTCTCCTGATGACCGCTCCCTTCGTCGCTCACCTGGCTCGCCGCTGGGGGGACGGGCGCGTGTCCGCGTCGGGACTCTTCCTCGTCTCCATGGGCTTGTTGCTCGTGGCGCTGGGGAGCGGGCGCCACGACGCCCTGGCCCTCGTTCCCGGGCTGGCGGCCATCGGCGTCGGGTCGGCCCTCGCTGTCCCGCTGACCACACGCGCCCTGGAGTCCTCCCCGGACGGCCTCTCCGGAATCGCCGCCGGACTGTTCGGCGCCACGCGAGAGGCGTCCGGAGTCTTCGGCATCGCCGTGGTCGGTCTGATCGTGACGTTCGTACAGCGTTCGGTGTCATCGACCAGCGTGGACTCCGAGCAGGCCTTCCTGATCGGCTACCAGACAGGCCTCTGCGCCGCTGCCGCCCTCGTGGCCACCGGCGTTCCCATCGCCCTGTGGGCGCTGCGCAGACACGTGTGCCCACAACACGGCTGCTGCGCGGCCTGAGCGACCTCGCACTCGACGGGGCCGTCTCGGCATGGCGTTGACCTGCCGGCCGGCCGGGACCTATGGTCGCGGCGGTGGGGCCCGCCGTACCCGAACCGTGGCATCGGCGCCGCCGACAGTCCCTGCCAGCGATGGTGTGTGCCCCACCGGTGTGCGGGCCCCGGCGAGCAGGAGACGTACGTTCATGACAGCCCCGAACTCCCAGGCGGTGGAACAGCCCACGGACCTCGACGTCGGTCTGCGTGTGCCCGTCCGGCGGCACCTCCTGGCGGGCGCAGGGGCCGATCGTGGCGACGGCGTTCGCGGCGCTCGCCGCTGTACGGCTCGCGGTGGCATCGAGGGCTCCGGCGCGCCGTCGCTGATCCACACCTCCCTCGTCGGCAGGGGGAGCGACGCGTGTTTCCGGGCACGGGGCTGTGCGTGGCGCTGACGACGTACTCGACGTTCTCGTACGAGACGCTGCGGCCGGCCGAGGACGGGACGTTGTTCTTCGCCGCGGCCGACGTGATCGCGAGCGTGGTGGCCGGGCCGGGCGCGGTGTTCGTCGGGATCGCCTTCGCGGAGGCGTCGTGGGCGTGACCGGGGCGTCCGTCCGGCGGCCGAGCCGGATGGGGCCCTGGCGGTTCGTCGTCTGGTTCGGCACGGTCAGCCTCCTCGCGGACTTCGTGTACGAGGGCGCCCGCTCGATCGCCGGCCCGCTGCTGGCCTCGCTGGGCGCGTCGGCCCTGGTGGTCGGTGTCGTCACGGGTGCGGGTGAGGCGGCGGCCCTGGGGTTGCGGCTCGTGTCGGGACCGCTGGCGGACCGTACCCGCCGCTTCTGGGGCCTGGCGATCGCCGGATACGCGCTGACGGTGGTCTCCGTGCCGCTCCTGGGCGTGGTCGGCGTGCTGTGGGCGGCGTGCGCGCTGGTGATCGCCGAGCGGGTGGGCAAGGCCGTGCGCTCGCCGGCGAAGGACACGATGCTGTCCCACGCCACCGCCGCGACCGGGCGCGGGCGCGGCTTCGCCGTACACGAGGCGATGGACCAGGTCGGCGCGCTGGTCGGACCGCTCGTCGTGGCCGGCATGCTCGCCCTCACCGGCGGTGACTACGGTCCGTCGCTGGCCGTGCTCGCCCTCCCGGGCGTCGCTGTGCTGGGGCTGCTGCTGTGGCTGCGGGCCCGGGTGCCCGACCCCGAGGCGTACGAGCGGGAAGCGGCCGCTGCCACGGACGAGCCCGCGCCGGACGGGCGTCTGCCGACGGCGTTCTGGACGTACGCGGCGTTCACCGCCGCCACCACGGCCGGGTTCGCCACGTTCGGCGTGCTGTCGTACCACCTCGTCGTACGGCATCTGGTGGCGGCGGCCTGGGTGCCGGTGCTCTACGCCGCCGCCATGGCCGTCGACGCGGTGGCCGCGCTCGCGACGGGCCGGCTGTACGACCGCCACGGCGCACGCGTGCTGATGGCGCTGCCGGTGCTGACCGCCGCCGTAGCGGTCCTGGCGTTCACCGACACGGTCGCGATCGCGGTGGCCGGGTCCCTGGTGTGGGGTGCGGCCATGGGGATCCAGGAGTCCACCCTGCGGGCCATGGTCGCGGATCTGGTGCCCAGTGGACGGCGGGCGACCGCGTACGGGCTGTTCGCCGGCGTGGTCGGCGCGGCGAGCCTGGCCGGTGGGGCACTGACGGGTGGTCTGTACGGCCGTTCGATCCCCTTGCTGATCACGGTCGTGGTCGGCGTCCAGGTGCTGGCTCTGGTGCTGCTGGCCGTCACGCCGGCGGCCCGGCGCTGATCCAGCAGGGGGCGGAGGAGCGGCACGGGCCGCGGCCGACGGCGGGGAACCGTCCGGCTGCCGGGAGTTCGGAGGTCTTGCCGGTGACGGTGTCACGCGGGGGCAGGCCGCGAGCCTGCCGCTCTCTTCGTCGTCGGTGCCGCTCGGCGCTCCCGCCGCTCACGCCTCCTGCCGGGCGTCGATCTCGGCGATCAGAGCCTCGACGCGGGTCCTGATCTCGTCGCGGATGGGGCGCACCGACTCGACGCCCTTGCCGGCCGGGTCCTCCAGCGCCCAGTCGAGGTACTTCTTGCCGGGGAAGACCGGGCAGGCGTCGCCGCAGCCCATGGTGATGACGTAGTCGGATGCCTGGACGGCCTCGGTGGTGAGGATCTTCGGCGTGGCGTCGGCGATGTCCACGCCGGCCTCCCTCATCGCCTCGACGGCGGACGGGTTGACCTGGTCACCCGGGACGGAGCCGGCCGAGCGGACCTCGATCCGGTCGCCTGCGAGGTGGTCGAGGAATCCGGCGGCCATCTGGGAGCGGCCGGCGTTGTGGACGCAGACGAAGAGCACGGAGGCGAGCGGGGCGGTGGACATGGGTTCTTCCCTCGGGTCGGCGGGTGGTTCAGCTGGGCAGGGAGCACAGCGGTTCGCTGCTGTGGGCATCGATCGCGTCGCGGATGCCCCGGACGGCGGCGGGCGGGGCGCCGTGCCGGGTGGCGAGGCGGGAGACTCCGGCGGCCGGGCGCCGGCCGGGCAGGACGGGCAGGAGGGGCAGGAGGGGCAGGGAGGAGGCGGACACGGGGACTCCTTCGACGCGCCCAATGAGTCAGCCCGCGCTGGTATCAGCGTGCGGTGATGTGACAGTATCAGGGCATGCTGACTTCAGTCGATCCTGATGTGATCCGGGTGTTGGGCGATCCGCTCCGCCTGAAGATCGTGAACCTGCTGGCGCGCGAGACGCTCTGCATGACGCACCTGGTCGAGGAGACCGGAGCCAAGCAGACCAACCTGTCCAACCACATGAAGGTGCTGCGCGAGGCCGGGCTGGTGGAGACCGAGCCGTGCGGGCGGTTCACCTACTTCAGGCTCAGGCCCGATGTCCTGGCCGGGCTGTCCGAGCGGTTCGCCGCGCTGGCCGCCTCCGCCCGTACCGCTGCCGAGAACAAGAGGGCCTGCCCGTGACCTCCTCCGCCGGGCCCGCTACCGCCGACGGCGCCTCGTCGGCCGGCGGGGACGACTCGATCGTCAAGAAGCTCTCCGCCCTCGACCGCTACCTCGCGGCGTGGATCCTGCTCGCCATGGCCGTCGGCCTGGGCCTGGGGCGGGTCGTCCCGGGACTGAACGACGCGCTGGCGAAGATCGAGATCGCAGGGATCTCCCTGCCGATCGCGCTCGGCCTGCTCGTGATGATGTATCCGGTGCTGGCGAAGGTCCGCTACGACAAGCTGGATTCCGTCACCGGCGACAAGAAGCTGATGGTCTCCTCGCTGGTCGTCAACTGGATCGTCGGCCCCGCGGTCATGTTCGCGCTGGCGTGGATCTTCCTTCCGGACCTGCCCGAGTACCGCACCGGCCTGATCATCGTCGGTCTCGCCCGCTGTATCGCGATGGTCGTCATCTGGAACGACCTCGCGTGCGGCGACCGCGAAGCGGCTGCTGTCCTGGTCGCGCTGAACTCCGTCTTCCAGGTGATCGCGTTCGGCCTGCTGGGCTGGCTCTACCTGGACCTGCTGCCGGGCCGGCTGGGCCTCGGGGACGGTGAGCACCTGGACATCTCCATGTGGGAGATCGCCCTGAACGTCGTCATCTTCCTGGGCGTCCCGCTCCTGGGCGGGTTCCTCACCCGCCGCATCGGTGAGCAGAAGGTGGGCCGCGAGTCCTACGAGACGAAGTTCCTGCCCAAGATCGGGCCGTGGGCGCTGTACGGGCTGCTGTTCACGATCGTCATCCTCTTCGCCCTCCAGGGAAAGACGATCACCTCTCAGCCGCTGGACGTCGTACGGATCGCCCTGCCACTGCTGGTGTACTTCGCACTCATGTTCTTCGGCAGCTTCCTGCTCGGCAAGGGCCTCGGCCTCGCCTACGACCGCACGGCGACGCTGGCGTTCACCGCGGCGGGCAACAACTTCGAGCTGGGCATCGCGGTCGCCATCGCCACCTTCGGCGTGACCTCCGGTCAGGCACTGTCCGGCGTGGTCGGCCCGCTCATCGAGGTGCCCGTCCTGATCGGCCTGGTCTACGTCGCGCTGGCCTGGCGCCGAAAGTTCGCCACCGACCCCCGTCAGCCGGTGAAGGGAACGACGTGAACCGCCTGGACCCGCCGTCCGCGCTGCCCGCGCAGCCTGTGCAGCCGGTCCGGACACCGTGACGAGCGGCCGGCACACTCAGGTGGTGGTGATCGGCGGCGGGCAGGCCGGACTCGCCGCCGGCTATCACCTGCGCCGTAACGCACTCGGCTTCGTCATCCTCGACGCCCAGGCTGCGCCGGGCGGGGCCTGGGGGCACACCTGGGACTCTCTGCGCCTGTTCTCCCCGGCGGCGTTCTCCTCGCTGCCCGGCCGGCTCATGCCCGCCCAGGCGGGCGAGGAGTACCCGCAGGCCGCTCACGTCGTCGAGTACCTGGCCGATTACGAGCAGCGCTACGACCTGCCCGTGCAACGCCCGGTCCGGGTGAGCGCCGTACGGCCCGACGCCGGGCGGCTGCGCGTGGAGACCGACGCGGGCGCCTGGACGGCCGAAGCGGTCGTGTCGGCGACCGGCACCTGGTGGCGCCCCTTCCTGCCCGCGGTTCCGGGCCGGGAGGTGTTCGGCGGCCGCCAGCTGCACACCGCCGGCTACCGGCGCCCGGCCGACTTCACCGGCCGGCGGGTCGTCGTGGTCGGCGGCGGGAACTCCGGCGCGCAGATCGCCGCCGACCTCGTCGTTCACGACGATATCGACCTGACCTGGGTCACCCGGCGCCCGCCCCGCTACCTGGCCGACGACATCGACGGCCGTGCCCTGTTCGACGCCGCGACCGCCCGCCGCCGTGCCCTGGACGACGGCGCGCCCGATACCGGCGGCGTGGCCTCGCTCGGCGACATCGTCGCTGTGCCGCCGGTCCGCGCCGCACGGGACGCCGGGCTGCTGAAGGCCCAGCCGATGTTCGAGCGCCTCACCCGCGACGGGGTGGTGTGGGCCGACGGGGCATCGGCCCGCGCGGACGTGGTGATCTGGTGCACGGGCTTTCGGCCCGCCCTGTCCCACTTGGCCCATCTGGGGCTGCGCGAGCCCCGCGGGCACATCGCCACCCAGGGCACGCGCGCCGTCGGCGAGCCGCGGCTGCACCTGCTCGGCTACGGCGACTGGACCGGACCTGCCTCGGCCACCCTGATCGGCGTCGGACGCCCGGCCCGCGAGGCCGCCGCGCAGATCGCGGATCTGCTGTCCTGACCGGGGCGCCCGCCCGTGCGACCGGCGGCGCAGCCGGGACATGCGTTTCGACGGCGACGGCGACGGCTACGGCTATGGCTACGGCGACCGCATGGGCGGGCGCCCCCGGCCGCGCTACGGCGTCGCCACCGTGCTCGGTCTCGGCTCGATACGGCGACGGCCGACTTCCGCAAGGCCCTGGCGGGCGATATCCGGCAGAAGGTGACGCAGCAGTTCGCGGGCGGTCTGCGACTGGCCGTCGGCGAGATCGCCGAGCGGTGCGCGCTGAGGCCGTCGAGCGCGTCAGAACGCCTCAGTCTGCTGCGCCGCGGCGGCCTGTCCTCTCCCGGGAGGAGGGCAGGCAGGTCTTCTGCCGCGCCGACGGTGCGCGCATCGGGGAGTCGTCGGCCATGATCTGCCGGCGGCCCATGGCCGGCCGCCGAGCGGCTCGGCGCGCTGTACGCGTACCTGGCGCGCTGCTGCCCGCCGGGCCGTGCCTGACCGGCGGCGCCGACCGTGATCGGTCAGGTGCGCAGGTCGAGCATGGCGGACATCGCGGCGAGCACGGACGGGGCGACCTGGTAGTACACCCAGGTCCCGCGCCGCTCGGAGGTGAGCAGTCCGGCTTCGCGCAGCTTCTTCAGGTGGTGGGAGACGGTCGGCTGGGAGACGCCGACGTCGGAGATGTCGCACACGCAGGCCTCGCCACCGGGATGCGAGGCGACACGAGAGAACAGCCGCAGCCGCACCGGGTCGGACAGCGCCTTGAACATCGCGGCCATCCTCTCCGCGTCGGCCTGCGACAGCTCTCCGGCGGTGATCGGCGGGCAGCAGGGCACCACAGCGCCGGCATCCAGAACCGGCAGTTCGACGACCTCTGACTTCGACATGCGCCTATGTTGACACCCGTCGATACGGGTGGCAAGCTCCAGACATCGAAGACATTGACGGGCATCGAAACAAGAAGTCGTCGTGACAACTCGGATCCGCACCGCTTCCCCCGCCGCCCGGCCCAGCCGCGCCCGGCCCCGCCGCACGGCTCGTCACCTAGCCGACGTCACCTTCTGTGACGGCTGTGCACAGGCCTGCGACGCCTGCTTCCGGGCCATGGCCCACCAGCAGCACGCCCGGTGCGCACTCTCCTCCGCCCGCTGATTCCGCCCCGACCACTCAGGGAGACCGACCACCATGAGCGAGCAGCAGCTTCCCGTCGTCGTCATCGGAGCCGGCCCCGCCGGCCTGGCCGCGGCCGCCCACCTTGTCGAGCGCGGCATCGAGCCCCTCGTCCTGGAAGCCGGCCCGGCCGCCGCCTCTGCGGTGCGCGAGTGGAGCCACGTGCGTCTGTTCTCCCCGTGGGGTGAACTCACCGACCCGTCCGCCGAAAAGCTGCTCGCCCCCACCGGCTGGACCAAGCCGGACGCCACCGGCTACCCCACGGGCGGCGACTGGGCGGACCTCTACCTGCAGCCGCTGGCCGACGCCCTGGGCGACCGCGTCCGCTACGGCGCGCGCGTCACCGGCGTCTCCCGCGCCGGACGCGACCGCATGGTCGACGCCGACCGTGAGACCCAGCCCTTCGTCCTGCATCTCACGACCGCCGACGGCCGTGAGGAGCGTCTCCTCGCCCGAGCCGTCATCGACGCCTCCGGCACCTGGACCACACCCGCCCCGGCCGGAGCCGACGGTCTGCCCGCCTTCGGCGAAAAGGCCGCCGCCGACCGGATCACCTACCGCGTGCCTGACCTCAAGGACCCCGCCGTGCGCGCCCGTTACGCAGGCAAGCGCACTGCCGTCATCGGCTCCGGCGCCTCCGCCTTCACCGCTCTCGCCACCCTCGCCGACGTCGCCCGGAACGCGCCGGGCACGCACGCGGTATGGGTGCTGCGCCGCGGCCTCAGCGGCTCCACGTTCGGCGGCGGAGAAGCCGACCAGCTGCCGGCCCGCGGCGCCCTGGGCCTGGCGGCGAAGGCCGCCGTCGACGACGGCCATGCCGACGCCGTCACCGGCTTCCGCACCGAAGCGATCGAGCGGGCGGACGACGCACGGCTGGTCCTGGTCGGCGAGGACGGCCGACGTCTCGACCCCGTCGACGAGATCGTCGTGCTCACCGGTCTGCGCCCGGATCTGTCGTTCCTCTCGGAGATCCGCCTAGGCCTGGACGAACGCCTCCAGGCGCCCACCGCGCTGGCACCGCTGATCGACCCCAACCAGCACTCCTGCGGCACCGTCTACCCGCACGGCCACCGCGAGCTTTCCCACCCCGAGCCCGGTGTCTACCTGGTCGGCATGAAGTCCTACGGCCGTGCTCCCACCTTCCTCGCCATGACCGGCTACGAGCAGGTCCGCTCCGTCACCGCCGCCATCGCCGGCGACCTCGAGTCCGCCGACCGCGTCGAACTCACCCTCCCGGAAACCGGGGTGTGCGGAGGCGCCGGCCTCTTCGACGACCCCACCGCCGGACAGACCGACGGCTGCTGCGCCCCGGCGCCCGCGCTCGTGCGACTCGGTGTCGGCGCGCCCGCAGCCGCTGTCGCCGAGGAGGCGTCGGCCGGCGGCTGCTGCGGCTCGTGACCACCCTCGACACCCCGAGCGGGGCACCCCCTCTGCCCGTCCCTCCCCTCGTGGTCGGGGTTCATCAGGTCCAGGCAACGGACGCACACGCCTGAATTTCGTGAGGGTGCTGTGCGCCGGGTGATCGAGACGGGCAGGCCGATCCCGGAGGTCGCCGAGGGGCCTGGTGTGCGTTCCGCCCGCGCTGCACAACAGCCGCGTGTCGCGGTGGCGGCGGAACAGGTCGGCGTCGTCCGACCACGACACGCGGGTTCGGAGCAGCCGAACGAAGGGCTGCTCCGAACCCGGAGGACCGGTCAGTTGACGGTCAGGGCGGCGGTGTTGTCGGTGAGGTCCGGGTCGAAGTCGAAGGGGTGCTCACCGAACTCGCCCCACAGCGGATGGATGCTCACGGCGCCGGTGGCGCCGGGTACCACGGTGTCGACGCGCACGGAGAACGCGAACGTGCGCTGAGTGTCCTGAAGCACCCAGTAGGGCAGTGCGCAGTCGTAGCGCGGGGCTCCCGTCTGCCTCGGGTAGTAGCTGCCGGCGAGGGTGTGCGGGGTGCAGCCGGAGGGCACACCGGTGACCGTCGTGCCCTGGGGTACGACCAGTTGGACGCGGGCGACCGGTTCGCCGGAACCGAGGTTGCCGAACCATGCGGGGCCGTTGTTCTTGAATGTGAGCTCGGCGGTGGCCGTCCGGCCGGCCGCGGCGGAGATGGTGTCACCGGTCACGGAGAAGTCGGCCGTGTTGTCGGCGCCGAGCCCGAGGGCCATGAAGTCGTTCCTCGAGTCGAGGTCCTGGGCGTCGCCGCCCGGCTCCACGTCGATGTCGAGCCGTTCGTTCAGCGCATGCGGGGCGAGCCGAACCGTCAGAGGTTCGGGCAGTTCGAAGGAGTCGCCGGGCTTCAGTACCCGGTCGAAGCGGCAGGTCTGCGTGCTCGACGGTGGATAGTCGCCGCTGTCCGACGTGGTGTGGGTGCAGGCGCCGTACCGGGTCAGATCCGTCAGGCCGTAGGAGGCGGACAGCGTGACGATGAAGCCGTTCGCGCTCACGTTGCCGTTGTTGGTGATCTTCAACGGGATCGTGCGCTCGTCGCCGGGCAGGCCGTTCTCGATGTCGTCGATGGGGGCGATGGCGAGGTCCGGGCCGGAGCCGACGGTCAGCGTGGTCTCGAAGCTCTCGTGCGGGGCGGCGAGGGTGCCGTCGGGGCCGCCGGTGGCCGTCGCCTCGTAGGTGATCCGGCCGCGTGCGCCTGCTTCGGCGCCGTCGGCGGCACGCACCGTGAGGAACACCTGGTCCCTGTAGTCGCTCTGGATCGCGGGCACCACGGGAACGTCGCAGACCGCGCGGGTGCCGGTGGGCGTGCAGTTGTCGGGCCACGTCACGTCGGCCACGCCGGCGAGGCCGGAGACGTCGACGGTGAGCCGGCCGTCGGTCACCGTGAAGTTGGCGTTGTCGTGGTAGAGGCCGACGCCGAGGGTGCGAGACTGCGGCTGACCGCCGTCGCTGCCGAGTGGCAACGCCTGCTCGTACGGCTTGTTGATCCACAGTTGGTCGGTCTGCGGCGGCTCGTCGCCTGCGAAGGCGGGCGCGGCGAGGCCGACCGTCAGCAGGCCGGCCGTGACGGCCAGGGCGGCGCCGGATCTGAGCGGTAACGGGCGTCCGGCGGCAGGCAGTCTCATGTGTTACCCCCATGGATGTGGTCGCGCGACTGACGTGCCGGCAGTCCCGGCGCATCGTCAGGATCATGACATGGCGGCCCGGTCGCAGCGTCCGGATTTCCTGGGCCTGGTGGGCTTTCGCGGTGCGCCGGGGTCCCGCGGTGCTCCGGGGGACGGTGCGTCCCGGTCTGCTGAACCGGAGCCGAACGGGACGAGCCGTGTCACCGGCTGGTCCCGGGGTGCGGGTGTCCGTGCGAGCCGGACGGCTGGAGTCCGCGGTGGCGGCGTGTGCCGTGACGCCCGTGCGGGACGGATCGGTCCAGACTTCCGGCATGACCGAGAACGAGGCACGGTTCGGCCCGCCTGAGTCACTGCTGCAGTTGATCGACAACCTCGCGCGGTTCCACCGCGAGCACGAGGAGTACTACGCGCAGGCTCCGCTGCGGCAGGCAGGTGAGCTGCAGGCACGGTCCCGGGTGCTGAAGGCGTTGGCCGACCGGTGGAGCGTGGTCGCCGTGGGTGAGCGGGCGTCGGCGGTCGGGTTCGCCGGCGCGGAGGACCTGAACGCTCCCGGGCTCGTCGCGGAGTCGGGAGTTCTCTTCCTGGAGGGGGAGGGTGAGCCGGCCGAGTTGCAGCGCCTGAAGCGCGAACTCCGGCAGGTGGCGGACGACGTCGATCAGACGGGCAGTTGGCTGGCTCAGGCGATGGAGCAGGCCTGGGAGATCGCGGGCAGTCTGGCTGCCTATCGGGAGTTGGCCGACCTGCTCGGAGAACGGCACCGCATCATCGCCGACGACTGGCAGTCGGCCGCACTGCAGTCCCTGATCGCGCGTATGCTGCGGCGCGCCCTCGACCTGCTGGCCGAGGTCGACTTCACACCGGCGGCGCTGCGGGCCGACCTGGGAGGGGACAGGACGGCCCCCGCCTACCTGTATTCGGCTTCCGAACTGCTGGACCGGTCGGCGGACCTGATGGTCGAGTCGGCGATGCTGGTGCACGACAACGAGCGGCGCTGGCGTGTCTTCCGGGCTCGGGTTCGTGAGCTGCGGTCCGCGTAGGCGGGTTCACGGGGTCTGCCGCGCGAGAGGCCCGGTCCGGCGTCCGGTGGCCGCCCCTGACCCTCTCGATGCGGCGGGTCATGGCGGCGAGGCCGGGCACGTCAGGCAGCCGCTGCCGGTCTGTTCCCACCCCCACCTCGACTCGTCGGAACCATGGCCTGCTGCCGCGGAGGCCGACCGCTCAGCCGGCACTCGACCGGGTCGGGTGGCGACGCAGCAGGAGCAGGGCGCAGTCGTCCTCGGCACGGGAGCCTGACAGACAGCGGGTGGTGATGTGGTCGAGGGCCCCGGCGGTGGGCATCGGGCAGGCCTCTGCGAACGCCTCGTGGAGCAGGGCGCGGGCGTGGGCGAGGTCGGTGCCGGGCCGGTCGGTGAGGCCGTCGGTGTGCAGCAGCAGCTGGGCCGCGTCGGCGAGCCGGTATGACGTGGACGGATAGGCACTGTCACTGAAGATGCCCAGGGGCGGACCGCTCTCCACGGCGAGCTCGTGAACACCGCCCGCAGGGCTGTGGACGAGGGGCACGGGGTGTCCGGCCGTGGCACAGCGCAGCTGGCCGGTGCCGGGCGTGAGGACGATCAGGCAGCAGGTGGCGGTGCGGGCGCGTTCGGGGTCGCTGTCGTTGTCCTCCGTGAGCAGCCTGTTGGTGTGCTGCAGGAGCTCGGTGGGGTCGTCGGTGAGCGCGGCGTAGGCGCGTACGGCGGTGCGCAGCCGTCCCATCAGGGACGCCGCCTGGGTGTCGTGCCCCTCGATGTCGCCGATGGCGAGCAGCAGGTCGCCTTTGCCCGTGGTGAAGGCGTCGTACCAGTCACCGCCGGCATACGCGTCCGCGGCCGCCGGCAGGTACGAGGCGGTCAGCTCGGCGTCCGGCAGGTGCGGTAGCGCGGCGGGAAGCAGACCCTTCTGCAGTTCGACGGCGCGGGCGTGTTCGGCGTCCCAGGCGCGGCAGCGCTCCAGGGCGCGTCCCAGCAGCCCGGCGGCTGCGATGAAGAGTGCGTGGTCCTCGGCGGTGAAGGCGTGGGGCCGGTTGAAGGAGAGCATGCAGGCCGCCGGCCGTGCGGCGGGGTCGGACAGGGGGACCGGCACGGCTGCCCAGGCGTGCCGGTCCAGGAGGTGGGCGGTGTTCGCGTAGTGCGGGTAGGCGGCGATGAGCTCGTCGTGTGAGGCGATGAACACGGTGCGGTGCTCGCGCAGCGCGTCGGTGAGGGGGGCGCTCGTGCTCAGCGGGATGCCGCGGAGGGCATCGAGGTGGTGTTGTCCGTGGCTGGTCAGGACGTGCAGGCGCTCGCCGGTGGCTTCCGCCAGCACGATGGCGTCGGCGCCGAAGACGGCCAGGACGTCGCATGCCGCGGCGGCCAGTTCGCTGGTGCTGCCGGCCGAGGCACAGGCGGAGGCGAGGGCGCGGATCTGCTCGGCACGCCGCATCTGCCGGTGCATGCGTTCGTCGCGCCAGGCGGCGTCGTCCGTGTCCACGGTGATGTCGGTGACGTGGCCGGTCAGCACCACCCGGTCGCGGACGTCCGTGTTGCGGGAGCATCGGGCTTGCAGAGTGCGGGCCCCCTCGGCTCCGGCGACGCGGTAGACGACCTCGTAAGGCCCCGGGTCCGTGGCCAGTCGTGCGAGGAGCCGTTCGGCCTGGGGCAGGTGTGCGGGCGGGAGCGCCGCCAGTGCCGCGGCCAGCGGATGGCGGCCCGGCCCCGGCAGCCCGTGCTGGTCGGCGAAGACGCTGTCGCCGGTGATGTCCAGGTCGGTGAGGTCGAGGACGAAGGACCCCCGTTCGACCAGGCGCAACCGGGGCAGTGCGTCGGCCCGGTGCGGTCCGGGCAGGTCGGCGAGGGCGTCGGAGACGTCTTCCGCGACCGCCGACAGAAACGCCCCCTCAGCGGCGGTGAAGGGCTCCGGACCCGGCCGCAGGGCTACGAGCGTGCCCTGGGACTTGCGCAGCGGCAGGGCAGCCGCTGCCGCCGGGGCGGTGGCATGAGGCAGCGGATAGGGGCGCTGGAACCCGTGGCCGGTCCAGACGCGGCCCAGTGCCGCCGAGCAGACCGGCCAGCCTGCGGAGCGTTCCAGCGGGCGCAGTGGAGGCTCCCAGACGGATGGCAGTCCGCTGATGCCGCAGGGAAACAGATGGCTGCCGTCTTCCTGGGCCAGCATGAGGGCCCAGCCCACCACCCCCAGACGGGAGCATGAGCCGACCAGCGACGCGGCCATCTCCCACGGGCTGCCTGCCTGGCGCAGCCCGTGCCGGACTCCGCTCAGCGCATCACGGGGAACGCTCAGTGCATCGGGGACACCGCTCAGTGCATCAGGGGGAACGCTCATGGCGGCACCTTCCACTGCCAATTCCTCATGCCGTCGACGCTAAGTCTTCGATGAGGGCAAATGGAAGGAAACCTGTAAAGCGTCTCTTTATGTGAAATTTTGAACATTTCTACCCATTGTGGTTCGTAGAGGGCGATGCCGGTCTGAGTGGCGCCATCGCTGTGCGTCACCACCGTCATCATCGCGGTGACCTTCCATGGGCGAGGAGGCCGACCGCGTGGTGGCCCTCGACGAGCGCGATCGGTGCTGCCGGGCCGGCCGCGTCCGCGCTGCTGCTGTCCGTGAGTCCGGCCCGCCGGGTCGGCGGTCCGCTGTCGGCACTGGACCTCCGCGCCCGGCGACGGGGGTGAGGGCGCCCTGGACGAGCGGGCCGACGTCGGTGCCGGCCCGCCGGACAGCTGCGCACCCCGTCGGCTGCGCCGCGACCGCGGCTCGACGTGCCGGCCGCCGACGACGCCGCCGTGTCGCGGCTGGGGACGCGTGCCCTCTGGCGTCGGTCTGACGGTTCGCATCCGTGCGCACAGCAGGGCGGGAGGGTTTTCGGCCAAACAGTCCTCCGTCGTTGAACAGCTGCCCGAGACCGGATGTCCTGGCCGACGCATAATCAATAACCTTCAACTGCAAGCCACTTACTCACCACCGGGAGCTCCATGCCCACCGCACAGCAGGTCCCCGACATCCTGTCGCCCGAGTTCGCTGCGGATCCCTATCAGGCCTATCGCGCGATGCGGGAGAGCGCCCCCCTCTTCTGGCACGAAGCCATGCAGAGCTACGTCGTCTCGCGCTACGAGGACGTGGAGCGCGTCTTCAAGGACAAGGGCGGCGAGTTCACCACCGACAACTACAGCTGGCAGATCGAGCCTGTGCACGGCAAGACGATCCTCCAGCTCAGCGGGCGCGAGCACGCGGTCCGGCGGGCCCTCGTCGCCCCCGCCTTCCGCGGCAGCGACCTTCAGGAGAAGTTCCTGCCGGTCATCGAACGCAACTCCCGTGAGCTGATCGATGCCTTCCGGTTCACCGGCTCCGCGGACCTGGTGACCGACTACGCGACCCGTTTCCCCGTCAATGTGATCGCGGACATGCTGGGCTTGGACAAGTCCGACCACGCCCGGTTCCATCGTTGGTATACGTCGGTCATCGCTTTCCTGGGCAACCTTTCAGGCGACTCCGAGGTCGCCGCGGCCGGCGAGCGCACCCGGGTGGAGTTCGCGGAGTACATGGTCCCGATCATCCGGGAGCGCCGTGACCACCTCGGCGACGACCTGTTGTCGACCCTGTGCGCCGCCGAGGTCGACGGTGTGCGGATGAGCGACGAGGACATCAAGGCCTTCTGCAGCCTGCTGCTCGCCGCGGGCGGTGAGACGACCGACAAGGCGATCGCCGGTATCTTCGCCAACCTGCTGCGGCACCCGGAGCAGCTGGCGGCCGTCCGAGAGGACCGCGGTCTCATCGCCCGCGCCTTCGCCGAGACGCTGCGCTTCACGCCCCCGGTGCACATGATCATGCGGCAGTCGGCCGTCGAGGTCACGCTCAGCACCGGTGTCATACCTGCCGGCGCCACGGTCACGTGCCTGATCGGTGCCGCCAACCGGGACGAGAGCCGCTACCGGGACCCGGACCGGTTCGACATCTTCCGCGACGACCTGACCACGACCACCGCCTTCTCGGCCGCCGCCGACCACCTCTCCTTCGCGCTCGGCCGGCACTTCTGCGTCGGTGCTCTCCTCGCCAAGGCCGAGGTCGAGATCGGTGTCGGCCAGCTCCTCGACGCCATGCCGGACCTCCGCCTCGCCGAGGGAGCCGAGCCCGTGGAGCAGGGCGTCTTCACCCGAGGTCCGCAGTCGCTGCCGGTGCGCTTCACACCCGTCGCCGACTGATCCCTTCGCATCGCCTGCGCCTCCCGAGCTGTGAGCGCGTCTCTCCGCCGTGCCGCACCGCATGTGTGGCGAGCAGGACGGGACCCCCGGCGCGGCGGGCGGGCGTGGGACGGCTACGGCGTGGAGACGGCGGGCGAGGATCCCTGCGACCTGCGACCTGCGACCTGCGACCTGCGACCTGCGACCTGCGACACGGTTCGTGCGAGCACAGTACGGCTCGGACAGGGACGACCCGGCTGCGGCGGTGCGGTGCGGTGCGGGGGCGGGGCGGGTGCGCGGGTGGTGCGGGTGCGGGGGTGGTGCGGACGAGAGCCGGTCCGGAGCTGACCAGTGGCCCAGGGGCATGAGGCATGGGCTGCCCGTCGGGTTCCTGGCCATGCGCGCACGGGCCGAGGGCGACAGCCTTCGCCCGCACCCGCCGCCCCTCCGTCCTGTGTGCCACCGTCACCGCGCTCTGGCTGTGGACCCGGGGCGCCGCGGCCCGCCCATGGCCGCGGCGCCGCGCCGATGCCACCGAGCCGAGCCGCGAGAAGCAGGTCACTGCGGTGGAACACCTGGCGGCCAGGGGGCTTGCGCGCACGCGCCTGGCCGAGTCCGCGCACGACACCGGGTGGTCCCGGTTCGCTGCCGATCTCGAACACGAGGCAGCCCCGGTGCGGACGCACCTCGCACCTCGTGCGGATCGGATGCCGGCCGGCCACCGGCGCCGACTGCCTGTCTGCTGCCGCCGGCATCAGGCGCCGGCCCCCTCGCCCCGGTGCTCTACTGCATCACCGGAGTGAACTCCACCGGCAGGGCGTGCAGGCCGCGCATCCAGACGGACGGGCGCCAGGAGAGCTCTTCCGGTTCCACCGCGAGCACCATGTCGGGCAGGCGTTCCAGTAGCGTCTCGACGGCGGTACGGGCGATGACGTCGGCCAGCAGCGGGGCCGGATAGGGGCACCGGTGCTCCCCGCTGCTGAACGACAGGTGCGCGGAGCTCTCCGCCCCGACGTGCGACTCGGGCCAGATCTGCGGATCGGTGTTGGCCGCGGCCAGTCCCAGCACCACGCAGTCGCCTGCCCGGATCAGCTGTCCGCCGAGCTGGGTGTCGCGCACGGCCCAGCGGCCGATGAAGTTCTGTGTCGGTGTGTCGAGCCACAGGACCTCGCTGAGCGCCTCGCCCACACTGAGCCTGCCCCCTGACACGCTCAGGGCGAACCGCTCGTCGGTGAGCAGCAGCCGCAGCGTGTTGCAGATCCAGTTGGCGGTCGGCTGCTGGGCTGCGGCGATGATGGTGATCAGGTCCTGCACGATCTCGTCGTCGGTCAAGCCGGCACGGTGCTGCAGCATGCGCGACGTGATGTCCGGGCCGTGACGCTGTCGCTTCTCCTTGACCAACTGCTGGATCTGCTCACCCACGCGCATGTACGCGGCCACCGGATCGTCGCCCTCCCCGGCGTCCAGGGAGATCCGCAAATCTTCCACGAGCTGGTGGGTCGCATCGCCGGCGTGCGGCATCCCGCACATCTGAACCGCCGCGCGCATGGGCAGGGCGTGCGCGTACATGTTCATCAGCTCGGCCTGGCCGCTGCCGGCGAACGATGCGATGAGCTGGTCGGCGAGCTGCCGGCAGTCGCGTGACAGCTGGAACTGGTCGACACCCTCCAGGGCTTGGGTGATGACTCCGGCCCGCCGCCGGTGTTCCTCGCCCTCGGTGAACAGCACCGACGGCTGGTAGCCGACGAACGGCATCAGCGGCCAGTCCTCGGGTATGTTCGCCCACTGGTTCCAGCGCCGTGAGTCGCGGGCGAACAGTTCGTCGTGAGCGGTGACGTAGCTGACCTCGGCGTAGCCGAGGACCAGCCAGGCGGGGATGTCCCCGTCGAGCAGCACGGGCGCCACCGCGCCGTGCTCCCGGCGCAGTTCCCGGTACAGACGGGCCGGTGTCTGCTGGTATTCCAGACCGCCCAGCCTCACAGCCCCCGCGTGGGCGGGACACCCCGCGCCGGGCGTCCGGGAGGTACGGGATCCGGTGTCGGTCACAGTGTCATCTCCTGGGCCATGGCCATTTCGTAGAGGTGGTCCACGAGGGTGATCAGCACGCCCTTGCCCGAAGACCTGACACGCGCGTCACAGTCCACGAGCGGCACGTGCGCGGGCAGGCAGAGCGCCTGGCGTATCTCGTCGAGGGAATACCGGTCGGGTTCGTCGTCGAACCGGTTGACGGCCACCACGAACGGGGTCTTGTGGTGTTCAAGCCGGTCGATCGCGTACCAGGACTCGTCCATCCGACGCGTGTCGACCAGGACGACGGCGCCGAGGGTGCCGGAGAAGAGTCGGTCCCACAGGAACCAGAACCGCTCCTGGCCCGGTGCGCCGAACAGGTAGAGCACCAGGCGTTTGTTGAGGCTGATGCGGCCGAAGTCGAAGGCGACCGTCGTGGTGGTTTTCGTGGCCACCTGCCGTGTCTCGTCGACACCGACCCCCGCCTGTGTCATCAGCTCTTCGGTGTTGAGCGGCCGGATCTCGCTGACCGAGCGCACCAGAGTCGTCTTGCCGACCCCGAAACCTCCCACGATAACGATCTTCAAGCCCGCTTCGGCGGCGTCGGACAGGGGCGTACGAAGGGACGGCAGGTCAGAGGTTGCGGAGCCCATGCAGCACCTCCAGGAGGAGAGCGGAGTCGGGGAGCGCGGCTTGCGGCCGCGGCGGGGGCGGGTGGCGGGCGCTGATGCGGCCCATGGCGAGCAGGTCGCCCAGGAGGATGCGCATCACCGTGATCGGCAGCTTCATCTCGGCGGCGATCTCGACGAGGGCCGTGGGGTGTCGACACAGATCGAGGATCCGTGCGTGCTCCGACTGCATCCCCGCGCGGGGTGCGCTCTCGCTGACTATCAAGGTGACCAGGTCGAATGCGTCGTCCGCACGGCTCCGCCCGCCCGTGATCGTGTAGAGCCGGTCGGGGTCACCGATGTCCACGGGCCGACGCGTCACGACGGTGCGCTCCCCGGGGTGCCCCCGCGGGGTTCGGCCCGCAGGTGATCACCGATCTGCTCGACCAGCTCGGTCATCTGGTGGCCCACGACTCCCGGGTCGGCGCTCTCCTCGCACAGGAGTGCCAGATGGGCGCCGTCACCGGCCTGCACGATGAAGAGCTGGCCTCCGTGGAACTCGGTCATGGAGTGGCGGACTCCACCGCTCCCGTCGCCGAACTCGACGGACGCGCCCTGGGCGAGGGCTTGCATGCCCGAGCAGATGGCTGCCAGCTGGTCGGCCTGGTCGAGTTCCAGGTGATCGGTCCAGCACAGCTTCAGGCCGTCCCGGGACAGGACCAGGGCGTGCCGGGCGCCGGGAACGCGTTCCAGAAGGCCCTGCAGAAGCCAGGTGAGGCTGTTGTCGGTGGTCTGCATGGTAGGTGGTGGGACGGTAGGGCCTGGGGCCCGGTCACCGGCCCGTTTCTCCAATCTCACGAGCTGAAGCGGGGAAGAGGACACCACGGTCGCGGCGCCGTGAACGACGAGGGAACGAGGAGAGTCACTGAGCGGACGGCGGCTCGGGCAAGGGGCCGGCACCGGTGCCGGACGGGCCGTCCTCGCCCGTGGAGGTGCGTCCGGCGTGGAAGGCCCCGAAGCGGGAGCCGGCATCGCGTGCGACGTGGGGGGCCTGCGCGGGCGTGTCGCCGGCCGCGGGGGGTTCGGCCCCCGCTCGGCGGTCCCGGCGATCCTGTTCGGCTTCGGCCATGGTGCGGCCGGGGGCGCGCACGGGCAGCCCGTTCGGGGTGGCCGCCGCGCGACGGGCGGACGAGCCAGGCGTGAGGGTCTCCCCGGTAGCCGCAGGCGAGCTCGGGGCGAGGGCCGCAGCCGAGGTCGGTGCCGACGCCGGGGGAGAAAGGGGGGCGTCCCCTCCCTCCGCAGGGGCGGTCTCCGGGAGGGCGGCGCGCGTGGATTCCGCGGCGGCCACGGCGGGCCGGGCCGATGTCTTCTTCGGCGCGGTGTCGCGACGCTGGGCGAGCAGTTGCCGGGGCAGCAGGACGACGACGCCGGTGCCGCCGCGCGACGAGGGCCGGTAGTTGACACTGATGCCGTACTTCGTGGCGAGCCCGCCGACCACTGCGAGGCCGAGGCGTGTGCCCGGCAGCGAGGCGAGGTCCGTCATGTGCCCGGCCACTGCCTCCTCGGCATGCCGCATCGCCGCATCCGCCATCTTCAGACCGCTGTCCTCGATGGTGACGACGAGCCCGGCACTGTGCTCGTCGACATACACATGGACCTCGTCGATGGGCGGGGAGAAGTTGGCCGCGTTGTCCATCAACTCGGCGATCAGGTGCATGACGCCTTCCGCGGCGAATCCGGAGATCGCGGCGCTTGTGGAGCAGTGCAGCCTGACCCTCTGGTAGGCGGCGATCCGGCCGGCCGCACCGCGCAGGATGCTCTCCATCACGATCGGCTTGTTCCATGCCCGGCTGGACCGGCCGCCCATGAGGAGGGCCAGTCGGTCGGTCAGGAGACCCAGCTGGGAGGTGCTGTGATCGAGTTTCAGCAGGTCGCCGAAGACCTCCTCGCCGTGTCGCTCCTGCATGTCGCGCAGGTCGGCGAGCATGCTCACGGTCTTTGCCTGAACACGGCTGAGGGCCCTGGCGGAGGCGACCTGCGCCGCGGCGCCCCGCCGCTCGCTGCGGGCGAGGTCCCGTACGAACACCTCGACAGGGGCCCGCAGCAGGGAGGACGGAGGCCATTCCCACTCGGCCAGCACGGTGTCGGCCGAGTTGCCCTCTCGCAGCCGCGTGACCATGTCGGGAAGGAGGGCCCGCGTCACCTGCTCCACCTCTTGGTTCACCTGGGCCAGTTCTTCGCGTGCGCGCCGCAGCTCACTGTCCGATGACGCCGCGTGCTGCACGACCTGCTCCATGGCCGAGCTGAACACCTGGACGATCTCGAGCAGTTGCGTGTCGGTCGGCAGGTTCACCTGCTCCTGGGCCTCCTTGGCCCCTGCCCCCTTGCGGAGCAGGCTCACGAGAGCGGGGACGGTGACGTTCGCCAGATACGCCGACTCGGCCGACTGCTGGGCCGACCGAGCGGTGAGCCGGACGACTTCGGCGTCCTTCGAGTCGGCCGACCGGCGGGTCCGCCGGAGCAGCAAGGCGAAGACGAGGACGGTCACCGCTACGCAGCACCATGCGGCCACGGCCGTGACCATCGTCCAGGTGCGAGCCGCGGCGGGAGCCGTCGCCACCGCCGTGCCCGCGGCCGCGGCACTCAACAGCAGCCCCGTCACGGCTGGGGAGATGCGGGGGAGTCCTGGTGACCGACGTCGACGGGGCGGTGCAGGCAGAGGCATTCCACGGTTCCTCGGTCCTCGAGAGCAGGAAGAACGGATCGACCGACACGACGGCCGCAGGCCCGGATACGAGAAAATCGTGATGTCCCGGTCCAGGTGTCAGCACATGCTAGTCATTGCGTCGGGAGTGGTGATCTGCCTGCTTGCCCAGTTTGCCGAGAGGCGGTTTTCGTCGCAAAGCCACTGATGCAGCCGGGATCCGTGGTAATGACGAGACGGCCTTTTCGCTGAGCCCCTTTTCCTCGTAACGGGCGATCAGGGCGGAGCATGTCCGGTGACCGTTGCCCGGAGAACGTCGCATGCAAGAGAGGAGGCGTCGATTTTCGGTCAACTGTGGAAGTCCTCGCGCGCTCGACGAGTCGCAAACGTGCAGGGCAGTCACAACTTCCCCACGAAATCCGCCACAGGGTCGAAGGCGGCCGGGGCGGGCCCTGGGGCCGGGGTCCGGCGACCGAGTGAGAGTCCCCCGACGCACGCCTGGGTGCGTTCGACGGCTCGACGGAGCCGCGTCCGGCTGTCCCGTGACAGCTTCGACGACCATCGCACTCACCTGCTGCCTGTGTAACCGTCCTGGCATGGTAAAGGGAAACTCTTTGCAGTCAGGGACAGGCGTTCCCGCCGTCGGCCTTCATCACGGGAGGCCCGGATTGATACGGCCTTTGCCGGTGAGGAATTCGGCGTGCGACGCAACGGGGTAGTGACGCCGAACGGCCGGCATGAATCAAGCGGCTGGTCAGCCCATTCGACTCGTATCCGATCCGGTCCCGCGGTTGATCGGGGCAACAGTTCGGGGGGAAAGGAGAATTCCCGAGTGTCGGTGTGGTCGAGCCCCGGCAGCTCGAAGGCGACGCCGCCCGAAAGGCGGACCGCTGCGGGTTGCTCACGCCCCGCGGGCTTCGCTGTCCCGCCCCACGGGCGAGGACGACGGCACCGGTCAGGCGTCCGAGTGGATCCACTGCCGCGTGTCGAACCCTGACCTTCCGCCGATCCACCGGGTCATGAACTCGCCCCGGCCGCTGCGCCGGTCCCGCGACCGGCTCTCGCGGCTTGCCGACCCCTTGTCGTCGGGGTGCGGTCATTCCAGTGTGAGTGAATATCTGTCCTTCAGCGAACTCCATTTTCCCGCATGTAGGGAGTCATGATGGCGAAACGCGGGGCAGCCTGCGAGTGGCAGCGGGACGCGACATGTGTCGCAGGGCCGCAGCGCCCAAGGGGCTCGTGCTGCCGTGCCTGGCCCCTGACATCGAGGCGCACATGAAGCACGTGCGTGTCATTGCATTCGTGATGACTTCCTCAAGCGCTCCCTGCGCTCAGCCGGCCGACTGCCCATGGCAGGAGTTCCTTGGCCACCGCAAGGCTGAACGGCCTGACCAGCGAGCACAGTTCGGCGCAGGCCTCAGGGCCGAGCGTGAGGTAGGGGAGAGCGGCCAGCCTGTCGGTGGTGTGCTCGATCTCCGCCCTGCGCCGCGCACCGTCCTCGGACAGCGTCAGGTGCGGCCCGTCGGCGAGCCAGCCACGCTCACGCAGGTTCTGCACGGCCTCGTCCCACTGCTGCGGCGTCCATGCCCGTGAGTCGCGCAGCACCCCCGCGTCGACGTCGCCTGCGGCGCCATGCGTGACGAGGGCTTCGATCCCGCTCAGTCCGGCGGTCAGCAGTGCTCCCACGTGGCCGTCGCCACGGAACTCCCTCAGCAGAGTCTGCGCGTGCCAGAGCACGAGGTGGGGCGGGCTCGGCCACGGCAGTGCGGCGTGCGCGGCGAACAGAGGGCGGCCCTGCGGGTGCCCCACGGTTGCTTCAGCCGCGGTACGGGCGAGTTCTGCCGCGCGGGCCATCTCCGGTGAGGAGACCTCCGCGCCGAGGATGCGACGGAGCGTGGCATCGATCCCTGTGAGCCGGGCGGCAGCGAACTGCTGCGGCGTGGCGGCCTCCCATGCCGCGGGTATGGCCCGGCGCACCAGTTCCGGATTGAAGTTGTAGAACGTGGCGATCACCAGGTCCGCCGAAGCGGCGCCGAGCGCGGCCGAGCGGGAAGCGAAGTATCCCGTCCTCGCATCCACCCCCAACTCGTCGTACAGGGCGGCGGCTTCGGGCGAGAAGTAGACGGCCCCGTGGTAGGGCTCGAGAGCTCTCCAGGTCTCGCGCGCAAGGGCCGGACTGTCGCGGTCCGTGTCATGCGTCATCAGGGGCTCTCCGTTTTGTGGCGAATGAAACGACGGTGTCCAGCGAGCACATGACGGTGCATCGGGCGTCAACTGTACCGTCCGGTCGGTACGCTACCGGAGAGCGGCTCGGGCGACTACTGTCCTGCTGCCGGCTCTCCGCGCTCTCCCCGGAGACGGCCAGGGCAGTGGTCCACCGCACGGTCGATGCGAGCGTCATCCGCAAGGCCTTCACGGGCCGCGGAGCACGCGGGCGGGCTCGTCACGAAGGCGCCGGAGATCCCCTGCGAGCCGCCGATCGACCGGACGTCACCCGGCCAGTGCTGCATCAGGCTATCGACCTGGACGGCACGAGCCGCCCCGAGCCTCGCACGACAAGACCCCGACGCGCGGTGATCCGCGTCCTGGTCCAGGAGGTGCCACTCACCGTCGCCGCCCAGGCCCTGGGCTACGCACCCGGGTGCGCCCGAAGACCACGCCGTCCAGGGCGGCGTCCCCTGGGCCACCTGCCTCAACCGGCCCGGTAATTCGATGGCGCACAGCCAACCGAACGTCGACTCTGGTCACCGTGTCAGAACCCGAGCGTCAGATCCGCGCCCTCTACACGGCCTCCACAGTGACCGTTTACCAGGCATACGCGCCTGAGATCGGCCTGCCCGCCGCGCAGCACGGTCACTTTCCCGCAGCCTGGAAGAGGGACCGGATGACATGGATCAAGCCCAGCTTCCTGTGGATGATGTACCGCTGCGGGTGGGGTCTGAAGGAGGGGCAGGAGACCGTCCTGGCCGTGGAGATCCAGCGGGACGGTTTCGAGTGGGCGCTGCGTCATGCGTGCCTGTCGCACCACGTGCCGGAGCTGTACGCCGACCAGGCCGACTGGAAGCGGCAGCTGAAGCGGTCGCCGGCGCGGGTCCAGTGGGATCCGGAGCGGGACCTGCGACTGCAGCCCCTGCCGTATCGGTCGCTGCAACTCGGCCTCTCCGGTGAGGCCGTACGACGCTACGCGGACGAATGGACGGTCGCCATCCGCGACATGACCCCACTCGCTCACGAGATCCACGCCCTCGTCAGGGACGGCGACCTGGACTCCGCCGCCCGACTGCTGCCCGAGGAACACGCGTATCCCGTCGAGGACGAGCTTCTTGCCCACCTACGGATATGACGGGTAGCCGCTGTCCATGGGGCACATGGCAATACAGGCACATGGCAACACAGAGAGAGGATGCCTCCGCGCGGACAGTGGTCCAAGCCCTGCAGAGCCCTCCATCGACCGTCACCGACGCGCGGCGCGGGTCCCCCCGTCGGCCGGAGCGGCCCTCTCGGGCGTGCCTGACCCGGTATCCACCCTCCGTGACGGGAGCGAAGGCGGCAGGCGCCATGCGCTGATTCCTTCCGTCCGCCGACGGATGCTGTCGGTCCTGCGCAGCCTCCTCACTGTCCCTGGCCCGCGGTGCGGGCCGTCGGACGTCACGACGCCCGGGCCCCGGAGGGGGCGTCGGGCGACTTCGTGAGCGGCGCCCGACGCCCATCCGCAAAGCGTGTGCATGACCATCTCGGCCGGGTTCCGCGCAACCTCGACGCCGTCCAGGCGGAGCCGGGCGAACCTCAGCTCCACCAGGGGCAGCAGGGGGCTGCCCGGTGCGGACTGGCGACTTCCGGGTTCGACGGTTGGAAAGCTGCCGGAGGTCACCCCGGCCTCGATGTCACGCAGTGCCCGCCGGGACAGGCCGGTGGCTGACTGGATGCGGGACCAGGCCCGGACGACGCGGATCCCGCATCAGCTCCGGGTGGAAGTCGGCCATACGGAGGTCGCGTTCGGTGCGGCCGCATCACGCAGGTGCGCGCACCTCCGCCGTGACGTGAAGGACGGCGGCGGCCGGGCCCCGTCGCTCGGCCGACCCCTCAGGGCGCCCAGGGCTTGATCATGTCCTTCATCGCGTCCGTCATGGCGAATTGCAGAAGCGGACCGTAGGTGATCCGGCCCACGCCGAGACGGCGGAAGCGCTCGAGATCATGTTTGACGGGATGGGCCGTGGAGTTCACGGGAACGGTGACGGCGCCGGTCACGGCAGCGAGCAGCTCGTCGTCGTCCTGAATGCCCACGGGGTACACGCTGTCGGCGCCGGCCTCCGCCAAGGCCCGCAGCCGCTCGATCGCCTCGTCGAGCACGCCGGCCGCGTCCTGCGCGTGCATGAACAGGTCAGTGCGCCCGTTCACCCAGACCGGGACCCCCGCGTCGTCGGCCGCCGTGCGCAGGCCGGCGACGTAACTCGCGTGCTCGTGAGTGCTGCGCACGCGGCCGCCGTCCGAGTGGACGGTGTCCTCGATGTTGAGACCGGCCCCGCCGGCGTCGATGAGCCCGGCGATGAGTTCGGCGGGCTGCCGGCCGTAGCCGGCCTCCAGGTCCACGGACACCGGGACGTCGACCGCCGCGATGATCGGCCTGACGGCGGCGAGCACCTCCTCGAAGGTCTGCCCCTCGTGGTCGGCGGCACCCCGGGAATCCGCGAGGGGATGGCTGCCGATCGTCAGTGCGGGGAAGCCGGCGGCCACTGCCGTGCGCGCGGACCAGACATCCCAGACAGTCGGCAGCACGAGCGGCTTGTACTGGGCGTGCAGTTGCTTGAGGAGTTGAGCGCGCTCAACGGTGGTGTGAAAGTCCATGCCAGGGACGCTACCCCGTGATCGTCGCGGACAACGTGCCGACAGGCGTTGCCCGGTGGCGGGAACCGCCGCCGCGAAACATCGAAGTCCCCGGTCCCTGCTTCACGGAGGTGCTGCACATCATCCGCTCGACGTGCTGATCAACGGCCCGCGAGCTGACGGCCGGCACCGTCCACCGTCTCGTCGCCGGGCCCGGAGCGGCCCCGGCGCCCCGGCCGTCAGCCCTGTGCGGTGGGGCGCACGACGAGTTCGTTGACGTCGACGTTCGCCGGCTGGTCGATGGCGAAGGCGATCGCGTCGGCGATGGCCGAGGCGGGGATCGCCAGTTGCTCAGCCGCCGTGCGAGCGGCGCCCTGGGCTTCCGGCGAGCCACCGCGGTGCGTCAACTCGCTCTGTGTGAACCCGGGGCTGACGACGGTGACCCGGATGTCCCGGCTCTCCTGCCGCAGCCCCTCCGACACGGCGGCCACGGCGAACTTGGTGGCACTGTAGACGGCGGCGGTCGGGTCCACCCGATGCCCCGCCACCGACGACACGTTGACGATGTGACCGCCTGCCTGCCGCCGCATCTGGGGCAGCACGGCGGCGATCCCGTGGAGCACTCCGCGCAGGTTGACGTCGATCATCTGTTCCCACTCGGTGATGCGCAGGTCCTCGATCGGGGACAACGGCATCACGCCGGCGTTGTTGATCAGCACGTCGATACCGCCGTACTCCGCCACGCCGGCGTCGGCGAAGGCGCGTACGGAGTCCAGGCTGGTCACGTCGAGTTCGCGGTGGGCGACCGAGGCGCCGGCCGCGCGAAGCTCTCCGGCCAGAGCGGCAAGGCGGTCGGTCCGGCGGGCGCCGAGGAGCACGCGGTGGCCGAGCCCCGCCAGTCGGCGCGCGGTGGCCTCGCCGATGCCGCTGCTGGCGCCGGTGATCAGGACGGTCTTCGATTCTGCTGGCATGCTCACGGGTTCTCCTTCGCTGGGTACCGGCGGCGACCGCCGTGCCTTCGACTTCAACGCATCGGGCGGAGCCGGGGAAGGATGCGTGAGCCTGGGTGTGTGGCACCCAGGCTCACGCGCCCTTCTTCGGCGCCGGACCCCGACGGAAGCTGGGGGTGCCGGTGCGAGGCGCCGGCCGGAACCCCGAACGGGATCCGCAGCGCGACACGGAAGGGCTGCCATGAGCGACGAGCGCAGGATCCAGGAGGTTCTGGCGCGCTATGTGCGGGCCACGGACCAGCGCGACGGCAAGACCCAGGGGGCGCTGTTCACCGACGACGCGGTCGTGCAGAGCTTCTCCAGGACGGGTCCCGGCAGCCATGCGCCGGTCGCGCCGCCCATGATCGGCGGGGCGGCCGTGGAGTACGCGGTGGACCACTACATGGCCCCGCACCCCGTGGGCGGCTCCAGCCACCACGTGACCGCCGACCACATCATCGAGGTCGACGGTGACCGCGCCCACATGAACGCCCAGTTCGTCGTCTTCCGCGTCCAGGCCGCCGCGCGGCCCGAGGGCGGCTGGGCGGAGGGCACTTTCGGCTCCCAGGGCACCGTGCAACCCATCGAGTCCGGGTACTACGACACCGACCTGCGCCGGATCGACGGCGAGTGGAAGATCGTGGGGCACCGCATCCTGCTGGACATGCCGTATGTCATTCCGGGGGTCTGACTCGGGCGCCGCGAGGGCGGGGACGGGAGAGCGTCCGTGATCAGGCGGCTGACGGTCCCGAACCTGCGGATCGCCGACCCGGCCGGTGGGGCTAGCATCGGTGACATGACCACACGCGACAACGAGCTCGGCGCCTTCCTCCGCGCGAGCCGCTCGCGCGTGGAGCCGGGCGACGCGGGGCTGGCCGGCGGGGTCTCGGGGCGACGCGTCCACGGCTTGCGGCGCGAGGAGGTCGCCGTGCTCGCCGGGGTCAGTGCGGACTACTACGCCCGTCTCGAGCAGGGACGCGAGCGCAACCCCTCCGCCCAGGTGATCAACGCCCTCGGGCACGCCCTGCGCCTGGCGCCCGAGGCGCGCGAGCACCTGTTCCGGCTGGCCGGGCTCAATCCCCGGCTGGGCCCGGACAGCCCCAGGGACCTCGTGCACCCGTCGCTGCTTCGGATGCTGGAGACCTTCGCCCAGGCGGCGGCCTACGTGCTCGGCCCGGCCCTCGAGGTGCTCGCCGCGAACCCGATCGCCGACGCGCTGCTGTCGCCGTTCGGAACCGAGCGGAACATGCCGCGTGTCCTGTTCACCGACCCTCGGGCCAAGGAGGTGTTCGCCGACTGGGAGGTGCAGCTGAGCAGCTGCGTGTACGCGCTCCGCCTGAACGCGGGACGCTTCCCGGACGACGCGGAGATCACCGGCCTCGTCGCCGAACTAAGAGAGGCCTCGCCGCAGTTCAGGGCGCTGTGGGCCGACCACGACGTCGCGGGCCTCACCCGGAAGTTCAAGGTGTTCGTGCACCCCGAGGTGGGCCGCGTCGAGCTGACCTACCAGACGTTCGAGGTGGTCGACGCTCCCGGCCAGCAACTGCTCGTCGGCACCCCCGAGCCCG
Source organism: Streptomyces humidus (assembly GCF_014649655.1). Classification (GTDB taxonomy): domain Bacteria; phylum Actinomycetota; class Actinomycetes; order Streptomycetales; family Streptomycetaceae; genus Streptomyces; species Streptomyces humidus. The sequence continues at coordinate 278,642 of NZ_BMTL01000005.1, forward strand.
GTAGCCGCAGCGAGGAGGCCCTGACGTATCTGGCCTCGATGGCGGAGCCGGCCTGACCGTCCCGTCACCCCGCCGGGGACTGCGGACCCCTTCTTGAGGCCCGTCACCCTGCCGGGACCGCGGCCCCCTCCTGAGGCCCGTACACCCCATGCGGGCCCTGCTTTCCCGCCCGCTGAGCGGCACGTCTGCGGGAGGGACCGTGGGCGGACGGCATCCGCCGAGCCGCAACCTCCATCCCGTGGGAAAGGACAGCCCGGCATGCCCGAGATCCTGGAAGTGACCACCCTCCGCCCCGCGCCCGGCCGCACGGCGGAGGACTTCGTCGCGGCGAACGCGGACATCAACGAATACCTCAAGACACGGCCCGGTTTCCGGTGGCGCCGGATCGTCGTGCGCGACGACGGCATGGTCCTCGACATCGTCGCCTACGACAGCATCGAGCACGCCCGCTCGGGAGCCGCCGGGATCACCGGCGAGATGGGCGGCTCGCCCGTGCACGAGGCGATCGACCACACCACCGTCGACTGGCGGTTCACGACCGTGCTCCAGCACGTCGAGCCCTGACCGCCGGGAGGAGACGGCCGTGCCGTTCGCCGACGAACTCGTCAACGGCCACACCGCGCGGCTGCTGACCCGGGCCGTCCGCACCGCGCTGCCCGGCGGGGAGACCGCCGCACTGCGGGCGGCCGCACGGCAGCTCGACCCGCTCTCGCTGAGCGAACGGTCGGACCTGCTGCGCGATGCCCTCCTCGCCGACATCCCGGGCGGGTACGCCGAGCTGGCCCGCGTGGTGCGGGCCGCCCGGGACGGCGTACCGGAGTTCGGCGGGTGGCTCATCCGGCCGGTCACGAGTGCCGTCGCCGTGAAGGCCGTGGCCGAGGGCACCGACGGCGCCTTCGACGACGCGATGGCGCTTCTGGCCGACCTCACCGGGAGGCTGACATCCGAGTTCGCGCTGCGGGTCCTGCTGCGGCACGACCTCGACCGGGCACTCGGGATCATCGCCGGATGGACGGCGTCACCCGACGCCGACGTGCGCCGCCTCGCCTCGGAGGGCACCCGGCCCCGCCTTCCCCGGTCGGCCCGGGTGCCGGAGCTCATCGCCCGCCCCGGCGTGACCGTGCCCGTCCTCGACGCCCTCCACCGCGACGGCAGCGAGTACGTGAGGCGATCCGTCGCCGATCACCTGGACGACCTCAGCCGCGACCACGCCGACCTCGCCGTGGCCACCGCCCGGCGCTGGCTGGGCGACCCGGCCCCGGCGACGGGACGCATGGTGCGTCACGGGCTGCGCACCCTCGTCAGACGCGGCCATCCCGGCGCCCTCGGACTGCTCGGCTTCGCCCCCGTGACCCTCGAGGTCGACGGACCGGTGCTCGACCGCACCCGGGTGCCGTTCGGCGGGAGCGTCCGCCTCACCGCGGCCATCCGCAACACCGGCGCCGAGGACGCCCGGCTCGCGATCGACTACGTGGTCCACCACCCCAGGGCCGACGGCTCGCGGAGCACGGCGACGTTCAAGCTCACGACCCGCACCCTTGCGCCGGGTGAGACGGTCACGGTGACCCGGGAACACTCGTTCCGGCTCCTCGCCACCGGCTGCCACCACCCGGGCTCGCACGCCGTAGCCCTGCAGATCAACGGCGTGACGTCGCACCGCGCGGAGTTCGAAATCCATTCGCCCTGAGGAGATCTGCCGCCGTACATCCGTGTCGCGCCCCGTTGCCGGGTGGGTGCTCGGGCCGGGCGGCGGCAGGCTCCCGCCGTCAGTTCGTGATCGCCGGACGGCGGTACACGCCGTGCCAGTAGCCGTGGGCGAGTTCCCGGGCCACGTCGGCGTCGTCGCCGCCGTCGCCGCCGACCACCTGACGGGTGATGACCTCGCCGCCCCCCTGGACGATCACCCGCGCGGCGAGCCGCGGATCGATGTCCGCGGGCGTGCGGCCGGCCCGCTGCTCCTCCTCCAGCACTGCCACCGTGTTGTCGACGAAGCGGTCCTGGTGGGCCGACCACGAGTCGCGGACCGCGGGGTCGTAGGCGGCCACCTCGTGGATGGCCGACAGCAGGGCCGCGTGTTCGCGGTAGTGCCGCATGATCTCTTCGTAGGTGCGGGCCAGGCCGTCGGCGCCGCCGTCGGGCCCGCAGGGCTCCCACGCCTCCGCGATCTCGTAGCTCCGGATCCTGAGCGAACCGCTCACCCGCAGCAGCACGTCGACCTTGTCGCGGAAGTACAGATAGAAGGTGGACCGCGAGATCCCCGCGGCGTGCGCCATCTGCTCGACGCTCAGTTCGGTGTAGGTCAGACCGCCCCGCAGTAGTTCCTCGAGCGCGGACACCATGCGCTCCTCGAGTGCGGCCCGCCGGTCGGCCGCGGTGGAACGTCGTCGCGTGGTGGAAGCCATGCCGCCATCCTACGGAGCTGGGGAAACGGCCTTTGCGGGGGAGGAGGAACGGCTCGTCGCCGGTCGGGCCCCAGAGGTCACACCGCACCCCCGGTCGGCGCGCAGGAGACGGCTCAGCCGGCCGACCCGGACGCGATCTTCGCGAGAAGGCTGGCGAGCTCCCCGGGCATCGACAGGAACGGCGAGTGACCGCTCGCGATGCGGTGGACGGAGCCGGACCGGACGGCGAGCTGCTCCTGGTCGCCCGCCGGGAGTGCCCGGTCCTGCTCGCAGACGACGTACGTCGAGGGGACGGTGTGCCACCCGGCCGCGGTCAGCGTGTCGCTGAAGGACTTCGTGCTCTGCGGCACCAAGCGCCCGGCGGCGGCCTGCGCGTCGGCCGCCGGGGCGTCCGCGTAGAACAGCGGGACCGGATGGTCCGGCACGGCCTGGAATCCGCCGGGATCCGCCGGGGCGGGCGCACCGTGGTGGCCGAGCAGGCTCTCGCCGGCGTCGAGCTGGTAGGCGGCCAGGTAGACGACGTGCGAGACGTTCGCGGCCTCGGCGACGGCCTGGGTGGCCGGGACGCCGCCGTAGGAGTGGGCGACCACGACCACCGGGCCGTCGATCCGGGCCAGTGCCTCCAGCACCACACGCGCGTCGTCCCGCACGCCGGCCCCCGACCCGGCGCTGGGGAGGTCCACGGTCCGGGTCGTCCAGCCGTCGGCGTCGAGCACCCTCGTCAGTCTCTCCCAGCACCACGAGCCGTGCCACGCCCCGTGCACCAGGAGGAGGGTCGGACGGGTTGTTCCACCAGCACTCACTGCGATTCCACTCTCGAGTTCGGATGAAGAAGGCGCTGAACCGCGCTGTCATCGGAGCCTAAGCAAGTTTGGACACACTGTCCAACAAGATGTCTAGAATAGTGTTCGGCGCCTGGTCCCGTGGCCGGACCCGAACACCGGGGCGCCCGCCGGGCCCACCGATGCGAGCGGCCGGCCCGGCGCCGGAGCAGGCTCGCGGCATGCCCGCGCAGACGAAGAGGAGCCGGCCATGAGCATCACCACGACCACCTCGGCCAAGCCGACGATCCTGTTCCGGGAGGCCTGCCTGCCCGACGTCCCCCGCCGCTCGGCGATCACCGTCCCCCCCCCGCTGCGGGCGGGCGCGGAGCAGCTTCGGGGACTGCCGCCCGCCTTCGTGATCGTGGACGAGGCCGACGGGCCGCGGACGAGGGCGAGGCGTACGCTGCGAGGCCAAGCGTCGCGGACGTCCCCGTGACCACCGGCCGCCACGACGGCATCAGCCACGACGTCATGGCGCTCGACCCGCTCAGTGCCGCCCATGCCACCCGGGCGGCCCTCGCCCCGGCCGGGATGCTCCGCGCGGCCCGGACCCCGGACGGCTGAAGCCGCGGCGCCCCGGTCCCGTGCCCGGGGCGCCGCGCACCACCGCACCCCGAGCACCACCGCACCCGCGCACCCCGTACATCCATCCCGAGGGAGAGACCGCATGGCACCGGTGACAGAGGACGTCGACCTTCTCGTCGTGGGCGGCGGAAAAGCCGGCAAGACACTCGCCATGGACCGGGCGCGCGGCGGCGCCCGCGTGGCCATGGCGGAACGGGGCATGATCGGAGGCTCGTGCATCAACGTCGCGTGCATCCCGACCAAGGCCCTGGTGGCCAGTGCCCGCGCCCGCAGGGCACTGGACCGCGGCCGTGAACTCGGCCTGGTCGTGGGCGACGTGCGGACCGACGTCGACCTGCTGCGGGCGCACAGGAGCGATGTCGTCGACGCCATGGTCGCGCTCAACCACAAGCAGTTCCTCGACTCCGGCATGGACCTGGTGATCGGGCAGGCCCGGTTCGTCGCCGAGCGCACGGTGGAGGTCCGCACGGCCGACGGCGGCGGACGCGTGCTGCGCGGCGCCGACACCGTCATCGACACCGGCACCCGGCCGCGCCTCCCCGACATCCCGGGACTGGACCGGGCCGGCGCGCTGACGAGCGAGAGCCTGCTGCGGCTGGAGCGGATCCCGGACCGGCTGACCGTGCTCGGGGACGGGCCCATCGGCCTGGAGTTCGCCGACATGTTCGCCGCTTTCGGCAGCCGGGTCACCGTGGTGAGCCGGCACTCCCGGCTGCTGCCGCAGGAGGACGCCGAGATCGCGGCCGCCGTCGGGGACCTGCTGTCCGGCCACGGCGTCACCGTGCTGTTCGAACGGCGGGTCGCCCGCGTCGGCCGCGACGCCGGCGGCGAGGTGACCGTGGTGCTGGAGGACGGCCTGGAGATCACCGGGGACGACCTGCTGGTCGCCGTCGGGCGCGTCCCGGTCACGGAGGAGCTGGACCTGGAGCGGGCGGGCGTGGCGGTCACCGCCGCGGGGTTCGTCGACGTCGACGAGCACCTGGCCACCACCGCGCAGCACACCTGGGCCGCCGGCGACGTGGCGGGCAGCCCTCAGTTCACGCACGCGGCCCTCGACGACTACCGCATCCTGAAGGAGAACCTGGCGGGCGGCTCCCGCTCCACCCGGGACCGCCTGATACCGCGCACCACCTTCCTCGGCCTGGACCTCGCGCACGTCGGCCTCACCGAGGAGCAGGCCCGCCGGCTCGGCCACCGAGTGAAGATCGCCCGTCTGCCCGTGGCCGCCATTCCCCGCGCCCGCACCACCGGGGAGACGCAGGGGCTGTGGAAGGCCGTCGTCGACGCGGAGACGCACCGCATCCTGGGCGCCACCCTGCTCGGCCCCGAGACGGGGGAGACCCTCACCACCGTGCAGACCGCGATGCTCGCCGGCCTGCCCTGCACCGCCCTGCGCGACATGGTGATCAGCCACCCCACCATGACCGAGGGGCTCAACATGCTTTTCGCGAACCTCACCGAGGACCAGGACACGTCCGGCCGATGACCGGCGAGCGGGGAGCACCGTCGTGATCCGGCTTCTGGGCGGCACCCACAAGGCCGTCGAGAACGGCACCGCGCAGGGCAAGATCGTGATCGACGTCGGCCGGCGGCGCGGCGCGGCGCGAGCGGGTGCGGACAACGGCACCGCCGCCCCGGAGACCCCCGGGGGAGCGGCGTCGTAGTCCAGGCGGTGCCGTTCTCCTTCTTCGCGTCCGGGGGCCGGGTCCGTGGTGTGGGTCAGTGGTGTGGGTCAGCGGAGGATGCCGGTCGCGGTGTCCCACAGACGTTCGGCGTTCGCCGGGTCGAGCGCGTACGGCGCCACCCCGGGCACGCCGGGCGCCGTGGGCCGGGCGTCGACGACGGGTGCCTCGGCGACGTCTTCGAAGTAGCGGCCGCCGACGCCTTCGGCGAGTGGGGAGGCGGCCAGGAACACGGACGTCGCGGCGCCTTGCTCGATCGTCTTCCGGTACGGCTCCGGGGTTCTCAGCCCGCCGGTGTGCTTCTGCAGGTTCGTGGCGACGGCACCGGGATGCAGCGCGTTGGCCCTGATGCCTTCGCCCGACCAGCGACGGTCGGCCTCCACCGCGAGGAGGACCTCCGCCGTCTTGGACTGTCCGTAAGCGGCGAGAGCGTCGTAGGGGCGGAAGCGGAAGTCGAGGTCGTCGAAGACGACGGGTGAGTACAGATGACCGCTGGAGGACACCGAGACGATCCTGGCCGTGCCCGCCTCGGCGAGCGCGGGGTGCAGGCCGAGAGTCAGGGCGAAATGGCCCAGGTAGTTGGTCGCGAACTGCTGCTCGTGGCCACGCATGCCCCGCTCGAGCCCGGGCGGCATCATGATCCCGGCGTTGTTGACCAGGATGTGGAGCGGGCCTCGCCATGCGGCGGTGAACGCCTGCACCGAGTCCAGATCCGCCACGTCCAGGTGCGAGACCCGAACCGCGTCGCTGCCCGTCCTCTTCCGGAGGTCGGCCGCCACCTCCTCTCCCGCGTCCGGACGCCGGACCGCCAGGGTCACCTCGGCGCCGGCGGCCAGCAGCGCCCGCGCGGTCTCCACCCCGATGCCGGACGTGGCCCCGGTGACGATCGCCCGCTGTCCGGAGAGTTCGACCCCGTCGATGACCTCGGACGCGGTCGAAAGCCGGCCGAACGGGCTCTGAAAGAACTGCGGCATGAGAATTTCACTTCCTGTGTGGTTGCGTCCCACCATCCGGCGTCGGCCGCCCACCGGCCAGGACCCTTCGGGACTGGGACTGCCAGGGCTACCCAGGCTTCGGCGGGAGCGGGTTAGGTTGGGGGATGTGCCACGCAACCAGGACGCCGACAGCCTGGGCGGCTTTCTGCGCGCCCGCAGGGGGCTGGTCCGGCCCGAAGAAGCCGGTGTGCCCGATCAGGGCAACCGCCGCGTCCCGGGTCTGCGCCGGGAGGAGGTGGCCTTCCTCGCGGGAGTCAGCTCCGACTACTACGTCCGCCTCGAGCAGGGCCGCGACCGGAACCCCTCCGAACAGGTACTGGAGAGCATCGCCCGTGCGCTGCGACTGGATGAGGACGCCACGCGGTACCTGCTCCGGCTGGCCAAGCCCAGGAGCACGGGGCGCAAGCGTCTCCGAAGGCCGGAGAAGGTCGGCGACGGCATCCGGAGCCTGATCGACAGCTGGCCGCTGACCGCCGCGTACGTCCACGACAACTACATGGACGTACTCGCCGCCAATCCCCTGGCGATCGCCCTTTCGCCGTTCAACGCACCGGGGCAGAACAGCGTCCTCGCCGCCTTCCTGGAGCCGGAGATGCGCGAGCTCCACGCGGACTGGGAGGACATGACGGCTCGCGTGGTCCCCTATCTGCGCTCCGTTGTCGGGGCAGCCGTCGACGACTCGCGTCTGGTGGAGATCGTCGGCGAGCTGTCCGTGCGCAGCGAACGCTTCCGCACCCTCTGGGCGCGGCAGGACGTCAAGTACAAGACGACGGGGGCGACTTTGCTGAACCACCCCCAGGTCGGCCCGCTGGAACTGCACTACGAGAAGCTGCTCGTGGCCGGCACCGGCACCCAGACCATGATCACCTACCACGCCCGGCCGGGCAGCGCCTCCGAGGAACGGCTGCGCCTGCTCGCCGGCATGAACGCACCGCGCGGCGCTTCCCCGCACGGTTCCGGGAACCGAGCGCACCCGGAAGCCGGTGAGCCGAGGCAGCGGGGCGCCGGCGCACAGCCGTAGCCGACCCGGCCGCCGTGGACCGGCCCACGGCCACGATTCTCGTGGGCTCGGCGCGCTGCGAGCCCGCCCACGGGTGCTGCCCGGGGGACGCGGTGCACGCCGTCCTCGAGCGCGAGGGCGTCCACATCGGCCGGAAGCGTGCCGAGCGGCTCATGAGCGAAGCCGGTATCGCCGGCATGAGCCCCCGCAAGTCCGAGGGGTTCACCCGCGGCGACGGGGATGCCGAACTCTCACCGGGCCTGCTGCAGCGCGACCTCACCGCGAGAGCGCCGAACCGGCTGTGGGACCAGGCCGTCGGGCAGTTTGCGCAGCCGGCCGCGGTCGACCAGCCTGACCGGCTTCTCGCGCAACGGTTCCAGCTCGGCCCGCATGCTGATGCCCACGCCCAGTATCTCGCCGACCTGCCGGGCCATGACCGGTCCCGCGGCCTTCCGCACACCGGCGCGGATGCGCTGGCAGTCCGGCGGGACCATATTCTCTTCCACGTCCGGTGCGCGGTGCGGGATCGGCATAGGCGTCAACCCGATGATCGCGAGTAGCCCGCAAGTGGGACCTCTGATCAGGTCGCCCCTGGGTCAACCGCCGGCCGCACCGTCCCAGCTCGAAGTACGCGACCCATCCGATAAACGTGGCTTTACGGACAAGAGAAGAATCATGCCGTAAGTGCGCTTGCATGCTGAATCGTTCCGTCGCGGGAGCGTCTGCATGCAACATCGCCGACGAAAAGGAGCCGGTGGAATGGCCGACTGGAAGCAGATCAGCGGTGCGCTCGTTCGGATCTCGGCCGGGTCGAGGACGAACGTGTGGGGTGTGAACTCGGCCGGGAACATCTACCGCTACACCAACGACGACGCCAGTCCCTGGGTGCAGGTCCCGGGGGCGCTGACGGACATCGGAGCCGCCGCGGACGGCACCGTCTGGGGCGTCAACTCCGCCGGCAACATCTACCGCTACACCGGCGACCGGGAAAGCGGCCACTGGAAGCAGATCAGCGGTGCGCTCGTTCGGATCTCGGCCGGGTCGAGGACGAACGTGTGGGGTGTGAACTCGGCCGGGAACATCTACCGCTACACCAACGACGACGCCAGTCCCTGGGTGCAGGTCCCGGGGGCGCTGACGGACATCGGAGCCGCCGCGGACGGCACCGTCTGGGGCGTCAACTCCGCCGGCAACATCTACCGCTACACCGGCGACCAGGAAAGCGACCACTGGAAGCAGATCAGCGGCGGACTCAAGGCGATCTCAGCAGGCTCCCGCACCGTGGTCTGGGGGGCGAACGCCGGCGGAAACATCTACCACTACACCAACAACGACGCCAGTCCCTGGCTGCAGATCCCCGGCGCACTCACCGACGTCGGAGCAGGAGTGGACGGCACCGTCTGGGGCGTGAACTCCGCCGGGAACATCTACCGCTACACCGGTGATCTGCCGGGCTGACCCCCAACCACTCGGCATCCCGCCGCCGGAAGTCAGGCCGGTCACGCCCCCCCCGGGGCGTGACCGGCCCCGGCACGAACAGCAACCGGCGAGGCGACGTCCCGGTCAGACGATAGAGGCGCGTCACGGGCTGACGGCATGGCGCGTAGTGCTCGGGCGCGCCTGCGGCCACGCCCGGAGCGTGGCCCGTCAGAAGGATCCCTGCCCCGGGACCGGTGAACTCGTACGGTCTCCTACGGCGAGGTGTCGCGTGACTCCGGACGGGAATGAGCTCTCGTCAGTGTGCCAACAGCCCGCAGGGGCGGGGGGCCTGGTGTGCCAACAGCCCTCAGGGGCAGGGGAGTGTGCTTTGTGACGACTGCGGAGGAGAGGCCGCTGCGCCACGCCGCCAGGCCGGTCGCGTTGGTGACCGGCGTCGGCAGGTCCATCGGGATCGGTGCGGGGATCGCTCGCCGACTCGCCGAGGCGGGCTGGAACATCGCCTTCACCTACTGGACGCCGTACGACGCGCGCATGGCTTGGGGCGTCGAGGCCGACGCCGCAACCACCATCGCCAGGACGCTGGCGGAGCAGGGTGCCACCACGATGGCGGTCGAGGCGGACCTCGCCGATCCCGAGGTCCCGGGGCGGGTCTTCGACCAGGCCCAGGACCGTCTCGGCAACATCACCGCGTTGGTGATGTGCCACTGCGAGTCGGTGGACTCGGGCCTGCTCGACACCACTCCGGAGAGCTTCGACCGCCACTTCGCGGTCAATGCGCGTGCCTCCTGGCTGCTGATCCGTGAATTCGGCCGCCGCTTCCGGGGATCTCCAGGGACCGGACGTGTCATCGCCCTCACCAGCGACCACACCGTCGGCAACCTGCCCTACGGGGCGAGCAAGGGCGCACTCGACCGCATCACCTTGGCCGCTGCCCACGAACTCGCCCACCTCGGGATCACCGCCAACGTGATCAACCCGGGCCCCGTCGACACCGGCTGGATGTCTGACGACATGCGCGATCACCTGCTGCGCCGGACACCGCTGGGGCGTCTTGGCAGCCCGCAGGACACCGCTCACCTCGTGGAGTTCCTGTGCTCTCCGCAGGGCCAGTGGATCAACGGCCAACTGCTGAAGAGCAACGGGGGTTTCGCCGGCTGACGGTTCGCAGGATGGGCGCGCTGTGCTCCTGCCGCTGGGCGATCACGGATTCGGCGCCGAGTTCGGCTGGGCCGGTGACCGGTTCGCGCTTCCTGGAGGCTGAACCTCTCCGCATCGGGCCTTGTCGACCACGTGGCGGGCGTGTCGACCACGTGGCGGGCGTGGCGGACGTGGCGAACCGGAGGTGTGTCCCCCCGGTGCACCGTGGTCTCACAACAGCGCCACTCCCACCACGGCCGCCGTCGCGAGCACGACGATCATCAAGACGTGGAGCGCGAGGTCCCACGTCGACGAACGGTGTTCGGCGACGCGATCGAGCGTGAACTCAACTGGATTGTGGGATGTGTGATGGACCGTCACCTCGCGCCCGTATGCGGTGGCGGGGTCTGCGAGGTGCGATGTGCAGTGGGCTGTGACGGCAGTGCCCTCGCGTGTGGCGAACGACACGACGGGGGTGATGGTGGTCGAGGTGTGGCTGTCGTCCTGGTCGACGGTGATGTCCTGCAGGACGGCGATGATCCGTCCTCGTGTGGTGTCCATTGCCGCCAACGTGCTGAGGCGGGGGGTGCGTTCGCGTACCGCTCCGGGGAGGTACGCGATTCCGAGGAGCGCCCACGGTCCGCAGAAACCGATCAGCGCCCACGGCCATCCCTGACGGACCGAGACGAGGATCACCAGTGCGGCATAGGCGAGGAAGACCGCGGCATTGGGCAGACCCGTTCCGCGATCGGGTTGTGCGGCGGTGTCGGAGAACCGGTAGGCGTGCGGTCTGTCCCGCGGGTGACTGACCTCGATCTCCCGGCCTTTCCACGCCGACGTGATCATCTCACCGCGTTCCCCGTCGTTCGTCACAGTGACTTCCTGTCCCGACACCGGGTCGCGGTAGGAGACGACCACCGATATCCCGCCCTTCCGGGATCCGCCGTGCCGTGGCTCCCGGACGCGCTCGATCCGTCCCGTCAGCCGGACCGTGCGCTGCGCCTCGGTCATACCGGCCAGTGACCTGCCGTACCCCACCAGCGCCACGCCGCCCCATGCCGCGCACCACAGCAGTACGAAGCCGTCCCACCCGTCCCACGTCACGCGTTCTCCTGCCTGCCTGCCTGCCTGCTTCGTGCCGGTCAACTGCTGCTGCGACGGGTCACTTTGCCCTGTCCGTCCGCCTCCAGTGTTCCTGTGCCCGCGGCGCCGGTCACCACGATCCTGAGCGTGACGGAGCCGGTGAGGCCGTCCGCGGTCAGCTGCCAACTGTGTGGGGAGCCGACGCCGAGGGTGGTCGTGGCCTCTTCGACCAGCGGCTGGACGCGGTCGAACGGCAGTGAACGCGGGTCGAACCCGGTGCTGCGCACACCGGTGGGGGAGAAGACGACTGTGAGCATGCGGTCCTGGACGACCACGCTGAGCGCCTGGCGCCTGTGGCCTCGCGTCAGCGACTCGACGGAGGAGCGAAGTTCGTTCTGCCCCAGCATCGACCGGCCTGGCCCGAGAGTGATCGTGCCCGTCGCCGACGTCACGGTCGTCGTGGACGAGGAGGAGGAGACGGACGGTCGTGGTGCGGCGCGGCTCGCGTCGGCGCCGAACAGGTCGGCCCGGTACGGCACCAGGACGGCGGCCGTGCCGAGCAGCAGGCCGAGCAGCGTGAGGAGGCCGCCGGCCCAGCCCTGCACGGGATCGCTCCTCATCACCGGACCGGGCGCCGAGTCCAGGCGTGCGCCGGCCGCCCGTTGCTCCCACTCGGGCGTCGGCCGCCTCACGATCCGGGCCTTCCACGGCCGGTCCGGCGGATACTCGACCACGACGATGCCGCGCGGCCGGTAGTCGGCGAGCTCGACGAGATTGACGTCCTGTCTGACCTCGACCCGGTACGCGGGCGAGTCGTCCGGTGCGACGGTCAGGTCGAACTGCACCGGCACGTCACTGGACTCGCCCCCCACGGCTTCCAGACTCTCGATCATCGCGAGAGCCGTGCGGGGCGCGACGGCCGCCTCACGCGCGCGTCGCGGCAGCGTGGCGAGGAAGAAGGCCAGGGCGTAGACCGCGGCTATGAGCAGCCCCATGACGATCAGTGACGTCTTCTCGATGACGCACCCGCTGACGAAGGCGGTCACTGATGCCCCGATCACGCCGCCCGTCACGAGGCCGCGCGCGAGGTCGGCGGGCGTGTCGTGTGTGGGCGGCGAGCCCGTGGTGATCGTCATGTCGCTGATTGTGCCCGTCGCGGGCAACCGCCGACAGGCCTGTGGACAACCGGACGCCTGTCGACGGCGGCGGTGACAGGCCCGGCGAGTCCCGGCGCGACCTGCCGTGCCATCCAAAGAGGGACGCCCACGGAGCGTGCCCGGGCCGCCAAGGCGGCCACCTCGCACCGGTCCTGGTGCCGCCGACCCCCGTGCGGTACGAGAGCCCGGACCCGCTGTATGCCGTCATGGCGTACGTCTTCGCCGCCGCGTTCGGGCTCGGCGACAGCACAGGCCTGGCGCGGTTCCCGGGGCAGCGCCGCCCGGTGCGTCAGCGGCGGCGCTCCGGATCACCGGCGAGGCGGCACGCGCGCGGGTGCCGTTCGGTGGCTTCCCCCGGGGTGAGCCGGTCGCCGTCGACGACGACCGGGACCGTCCCTGACTCGGCAACCTGAGCAGGGCGGGCGAGAACAACGAGCCCGGCGGCGGGAACGGCCCGGGCGCGGACAGCGGCGACGGCGGGGACTCCGGCGACGGCGATGGCGGGGCGGTGGTGGTGACGGAGGCGGTGACTGGGCCTGTTGTGGACGTCCCGAGTCCGCCCGGCGGCCCTCCGGACGACGACAAGAACGGTCGGACCGCTAGCATCTGCGCATGCCTTTACGTCGCAGTCATGACAACTTGGCCGCTCTGCCGCGCGATCCCCGGGCCGACCGGTATCCGATGCCGACCGTGCCGTACGGCTGGTACGCGGTGCTGCGCAGCCGTGAACTGCGGCCGGGCAAAGTGGTCAGCCTGCACTACTTCGGGCGGGCGCTCATCGCCTTCCGGGGAGCCGACGGCCGGGCCGCCGTGCGGGACGCGCACTGCCCGCACTACGGCGCGCATCTCGGCGCCGGTGGGAAGGTCGTGGACGGCACGGTGGAATGTCCCTTCCACGGGTGGCGGTTCGGTGCCGACGGCCGGTGCGTGGAGGCCCCGTTCGCGGTGCACACTCCCAAGGTCTCCCTGGGCGGATTCCCCGTCCGCGAGCACAGTGGGCTCGTCCTGGTGTACGTCGGGCCGGGCGAGCCGTCGTGGGAGGTGCCGGAGATCCCCGAGACGGGAGCGAAGGAGTTCGCCGCGCCCGTCGACGACACCTGCCGGGCACGCGTCCATATCCAGGAGATGCGCGAGAACATCGTCGACGAGTCCCACTTCCACTTCATCCACGGCCAGAGCCAACCCCCTGTCCAGGAATGGCGGGCGGACGGTCCGTTCGCCGAGGCCCGCGGCCGGATCTCCCGCCGCGTCCTCGGCCGGGACATCGACAACACCTTCGACGCGTTCATGTACGGGCCCGGCGTCATGGTGGTCCGTACCCACGGCCCCGTTCTGTCGGTGACCGCCGTCGCCCTGAGTACGCCCGTCGACGACCGCACCAGCGAACTGCGGATGCTGTACTACATCCGCAAACCGGCCCGGCTGCCGTTCCTGACGCCCCTGGCCAAACTCGTCTTCCGCATGGAGGCATTGGGCGAGGTGCGCGAGGAGGTCGGAATCTGGGACCACAAGGTCCACCAGCCGCGGCCCGTCCTGCTTCCCCACGAGAAGGGCATCAAGGCGCTGCGCCGCTGGTACGCGCAGTTCTATCCGGCCGAGTGACGGATCGCTCGAGCGATCGGCCAGGGGCGACACGCCCACTGCCGCTGTGCGGCCACCGCCTCCGGCACACCGCGCAGGTCGTGCTCCAGCGGCTGGTCGGGGCTGGTCGGCGTCCGTGTCCAGCAGCCACCGCTCGTGCCGGACACACACCCGCCGCCGCGCACCAGATACCGCACCGCCCGCACCGCCCGCACCGTCTGCCCGGTGCGCCCCGATGCCCGGAGCGCGTCTCTTTTCGGCCATACCCCTGTGGCGTCCCTGCACGGAAAGGTACTTCCGCACACGAGCATGCACCTGACATCTTGCATCCACCACTCGTTTCGTACGGTCCGGCCGGTGCCCTCAGCACGGCCGGGCCGTCTCCGGAGGACGCATTGATACCCCACATATCCAGCCGACCCAGACGCACGCTGGTGCTGGCGGCCACGCTCGGCGCCGCCCTCGCGTTCGGCGCTCCGGGAGCCCTCGCGGGCACGCTCCCCGTCGCCCCCTCCGCCGCGCCGGCCGCCAAGGCCCACGCTCCTGCCGCCGTGCCGGCTTCCCAGAGTGCGACCTGGGTGGCCGGCACGCGTGCCTACCTCGTGATCACCGCCCCCGGTGACAGTTCGGCGGTCCGCTCCGCGATCGCGGCCAACGGCGGCACCGTCTTCTCGAACTTCGACGCCATCGGCGTGATCGTCGCCCACTCGGCGTCCAGCGGCTTCGCCGCTGCCATGCGCGGCGTCTCCGGCGTGCAGAAGGTCGGCGCCACGCGTACCTCGGACGTTCCGGCCGACGCCTACAACCCGGCGCTCCCGGCCAATCCGGCCCAGGCCTCGACCCCGGCCGGAGAACCGGTCCGGGCCGACATGAGCCAGATCAAGGCCGACCAGGCCTGGGCGGTGAACCCGGGGTCCGCCTCCGTCACGGTCGGCATCCTGGACACCGGTGTGGACGACCAGCACCAGGACCTGGCGCCCAACTTCGACGCGGCCGACTCGGTCTCCTGCGCCTACGGCAAGCCCGACACCCGTGCCGGCGCCTGGCGGGACGTCGACACGCACGGCACCCACGTAGCGGGCACCGTCGCCGCGGCCAAGAACGGCAAGGGCGTCGTCGGCGTGGCACCCGGGGTGAAGATCGCCGCGGTCCGGGTCGCCGAGCCGGGCAACTCCTTCTTCTTCGCCGAGAACACCATCTGCGGCTTCGTCTGGGCCGGTGACCACGGCTTCAAGGTCACCAACAACAGCTATTACACGGACCCGTGGCAGTTCAACTGCCCGGACAACATCGACCAGGCCGCCATCATCGAGGGCGTCACGCGCGCCCAGGAGTACGCCGAGGGCAAGGGCTCCCTCCAGATCGCCGCCGCGGGCAACGAGAACTACGACCTCGCCCACAAGACGACCGACTCCGCGAGCCCGAACGACTCGACGCCGGTCACCCGCACCATCACCAACGCCTGCATCGACATCCCGACCGAGCTGCCGGGCGTGGTCACGGTCGCGGCCAACGGCACGGGCGTCACCAAAGCCTCGTTCTCCAACTACGGTCAGGGCGTCATCGACGTCGCGGCGCCGGGCAGCAACGTGTACTCCACCGTCCCCGGCGGCGGCTACGGCAGCAAGAGCGGCACCTCGATGGCCACCCCGCACGTGGTCGGCGTGGCGGCACTCATCGCCAGCGCCAACCCGGGCATCACCCCGGCGCAGATCCGCGCCAAGCTGGCCGAGCAGGCCAACGACATCGCCTGCCCCTCGGACAGCCGCTGCACGGGCACGACGGCCGACAACTCGTTCTTCGGCGAAGGACAGGTCGACGCACTCAAGGCCGTCGGGACCACCCCGCCGCCCGGCAAGTACTTCGAGAACCTCGCGGACTTCGCCGTCAACGACAACGCGACCGTGGAGAGCCCGATCGCCGTGACCGGTGTGACCGGCAACGCCCCGGCCACCCTCAAGGTGGGTGTGGACATCAAGCACACCTACATCGGTGACCTGAAGGTCGATCTGGTGGCGCCGGACGGCACCGTCTACACGCTGCACAACCACGCCGGCGGCAGCGCCGACAACATCGCCCAGACCTACACCGTGAACGCCTCCTCGGAGGTCGCGAACGGCACCTGGAAGCTGCGCGTCAACGACAACGCAGCATCCGACACAGGCAAGATCGACGCCTGGAGCCTGACCTTCTAGCGCAGGGCCCGGCAACGCCCGCTCTCGGCTGTCCCGTACGACTCGCTTTCCAGGAGCGGGTCCGCCGGACCCCTGACGCGCCGCCGTGAACTGCGGCGACCAGCGGCTGACCTATGCGCAGCTCGACGCCTGGGCCAACCAGCTGGCTCGGCGGCTGCTGGAGCCGGGCGTCACCGCGCCGATCCTGGGCCCCCGCACGGCCGAGCAGCTCGAGAACGGGCTCGCGGCGCTGCGGGTCTCCTCCGACGGCGACCGGCTCAAGGAGCTGGACGCGCTGTTCCCCGGCCCAAGGGGCCCGCCCCGGAGGCGCACGCCTGGTGAGGCCGGCTGACGCCGACGGGACCGCTCCGTCGGCGTCAGCCGCGTTCGGTGACGGTGTCCTGCGTCGACGGTTCCGGGCGGGCCTCCTGCGCTGCCCTCGACGAAGGCGGCAGCAGCCGCTCGCCGATCAGCACCGCGCAGGCGCCAACGGTCAGCAGTCCGCCCACGGCGAAGGTTTCGCGTACTCCGGTGAGCGGCAGGGCCAGGCCGCCGAGTGCGGCGCCCGCCGCGATACCGGCGTTGAAGGCACCGGAGTTGGCCGCGAGGGCGATCTCCGTACGGCCCGGCGCACAGCGCAGCATCTCGTTCTGGGTGGCCATGAACACGGGGCCGAGCGAACCGCCCAGCAGAGCCAGGAACGCTACCGCCGCCACCGGAGAGGAGCCGGAAGCGTACAGGCCGAGCAGACCCGCCGCCTGGGTGGCCACGGCGGTCGTGAGGGTGCCGCGCGGGTGCCGGTCCAGCAACGCCCCGGTGATGCTCACCCCGGCCACGCCCGAGACACCGGAGACCGCCAGCAGCACGCTGACCGTGCCCTGGGAGAACCCGCTCACCTGGACCAGGAACTTGACGATGTACGTGTATCCCGCGAATGCCCCGGTGACGGACAGGGTGGTGGCGGCCAGCACGATTCCGAACCGGCGAGTGTCCGGAGCGGTGCCGTACGCGGCGTGTCCCTCCTCCGGGCGCGAGGTCGGCAGCAGTACGGCGATCGTGATGAGGGAGAGCAGTCCCAGGCCCGCCAGTACCCCGAGCGGCACCGGCCAGTCGCTCTGCTGGCCCAGCCAGGTCCCGGCGGGCACACCGATCACCAGGGCCAGCGAGCCGGCGACGGACAGCGCCCCGACCACCCGCCCACGGACCTGGGGGAGAAACAGGCCGACCGCGACCGGCCCCATCACCGCCCAGAACAGAGCCTGGGCGAGTGCGGTCAGCAGCCGGGCGACGAGCAGCATCCCGTACGAGGTGGCGAGCGCCGACATCAGGCTGGACACGACGAGCACGGCCAGCAGCCCGGTCAGTACCTGGCGTCGGGGCACGGCCCGTGTGGCGTGGGCCAAGGGCAGGGACACCACGGCGACTGTCACTCCGTAGCCGGTGATCAGGTAGCCGACCGACGACGGAGACACGTGCAAGCCCTGGGAGATCAGTTCCAGGAGGCCGATCGGCAGGTTCTCAGCGGTGTTGAACGTGAAGGCGGCCGACATCAGAGCCACGAGCACCGACAGCCTGCGCCATCGAGCGGGTTGCGCCGCGACCATACGCCTCTCTTTCCGTTCCGGCTTGTGGCAGCCCGCACCGCCCACCCCGAAGCTGCTGAGCCTCATTCAACGTACACACAACCCCAGACGTGCAGACCCGTTGAGCCGAGGCTGTCCGAAAGCACACGGTGACGGAGCGGGAAGGGGTTCATCCATCTGTTCGGTGCATGTCTGTCTGTGAGGTTCCCCCGAGATGCGCTGATGGGTGACAGAGGGTCAGACGGGTTTCGTGAGAGGAGTCCGGACGATGCCTGCCCCGAGGAAGTACCCGCTGGAGTTGCGTGCGCGTGCGCTTCGGACGTATCGGACCGGCGGATGAGGGATGAGGGATGAGGGATGAGGGATGAGGGATGAGGCATGAGGCATGAGGCATGAGGGATGGATGCGGGGCTTGCGCGGGGCTTCAGTTCCCGAGCGCCGCCTTGCGCAGGATTCGCTCCGCGATCCGGGCAGCCGCTGACGCGGGCAGCAGGCGGCCGAAGACGAAGGTCTGGAAAGTGTTGAGACGGCCGTCCACGACCGCCGGGCCCCGGCCGCGCAAGGCGGACATGACGGTGTCCGGCACGGAACCGGGCCCCCGCTTGCCCGGCATGCGCCGTGTGTTCATCGCCGTGTCGGTCGGACCGGGGCTGACTGCCGCGACCCGCACCCCCGTCGCCCTCGTCTCGGCCCACACCGCCTGGGTGAAGGACAGCACGAACGCCTTCGAGGCCGCATAGGCGGCCACATACGGAGCGGGCGCGTACGCACCGGTGCTCGCGATGTCGACGATCGCTCCCCCGCGCGACCATGGGGGGCAGCAAGAGCGCCGTCAGCTCTGCCACCGCGCCGGCATCGAGGTCGACCAGGCCCCGCACCCGCGCGGCATCGCTGTCGGCGACCGGCCCCAACAGGCTGACGCCGGCATTGTTGACCAGCACGTCGACCTCGGTTCCCGCACCCGCCAGCCGCTCGGCCAGCCGGGAAGGAGCACCCTGGTGCGACAGGTCCAGAGCGAGCGTCGACACCTGAGCCCCGTGCTCGGCGTGCAGCCGCTTGGCCTCCGCCTCCAGGCGTGCGCCGTCCCGTGCGACCAGGACCAGGTGCATGCCCTGCCCGGCCAGCCGCTCGGTGATCGCGGCCCCGATGCCTGTCGCGGCGCCGGTCACGACTGCAGTTCCCGGCCTGGTCTGTTCCTTCGTCTTCATGCGCAGAACGGTAAATTTTGACATTAACGTGAATGTCAAGCCTGGATCGGCGGAGGAGACGGCGTGCGCATCGGAGAACTCAGCAGGGCCACTGGGACCAGTACCCGTTCGCTCCGGTACTACGAGGACCAAGGGCTGCTCTCCAGCGACCGCCGCTCCAAGGGATACCGGGAGTCCGGTGAGGAAGCCGTCCGCCAGGTCGCCTTCATCCAGGACCTCTACCGCGCGGGACTGCCCTCCCAGATCATCCGGGACATCCTGCACCGCACCGCACCGACACCGCCCGCAGGCGAGTGCACACAACTCCTGGCCCGCGTCCGGCAGGTCCGCGACGAACTCGCCCGTCAAGAGCAACAGATCGCTCAGCGCCGCGAGATGCTCGACCGGTACCTCACGGGCACGGCGGCCCCCACCGGCCTCGGCGGCCAACCCCACGGCTCCGCTTGAGGCGACTGAAACCGCCACGAGGAGGATGCCGCACACTCGGCTGGCTCCACCGAGTTCTCAACTCGTGGAGAGGCAGTATTCCGATGCTGCCCTGTTCCCTGGTCGCGACTGACGGGACTCACCCCCACCAGCCGTGCTTCAAGGCGGAAGTCGGCGGGCGTCGGGCAACCCGGGGTGAGGTGCGGCCGGGGCAAGGTGATCGGGGCAGAGTCGGTTGTGGGAGCTACTCTGTGCAGAACGCGTCAAGTTCGGCGTGGGGCGTGCCGGGAAGTCCGCTCGGCGTCTTTCCAGGGCCGTGTGCCCGTTCGTCGACGTTGCCCGGAGGACTTCACTGTCATGTCGCTTGCCACCAAACCGTTTATCGGCGTCGCCTTGGTGATCGTAGGAGCACTACTGCTCCTGGCCGGAGCTGTGCTCTACGTGCTGCCCGGTCCCGGCTTCCCCGTTCTTGCGCTCGGTCTGGCCACCCTCATCATCGGCTTCTTCGTGATCGCCGCGCTCCGCCGCAAGTGATCCCTTCACTGCCCGACAGGAGCTTGGCGCCGATGCTCTGGCAGTGGATTGGCCTCGCCGTTTTCTCTGTCACGCTGTTGCCTGTCGGCATCGCCCGCCTCACCGGCCGTGTACCACAGCGACTACGCCCTCGCCTGCATCCGACGCGTCCGCGCGGCCTGGCGTGTCTCGCCTTCTATGCCGCTGCGCCGCTCAACGCCATTCCGGCCCTGGCTCTGTGGCTCCTTGGCCATGCCGCTGGTCACGCCTTTGCCCTCACGGCATGCGCCGCATCTCGGCGTTGCTGGTCGGCATCGGGGAAATCGGGGACCGGGTGTGCCGGCGCTGGGCGACTCACCGCGGACAGACAGAGCCCTCTGCCGAAAGGTGCCGTTCGGGTCACGTGCAGGAGTGATCAGGTGCTCTCTCGTTGGTGGTTTGCCTGATCAGCGCCGCGTGCCTGCTGGGCTTCCTCGTCGCCGCGAGCACGGGAGCCTGCGCCGATGAGAACAAGGCCGGCCGGCTGTCTTCCGGCTGCGTCGCCATCGGAGGCGCCATGCTGGGCGTCGGACTGGGTATGGCCGGGAGGGCCATTGCACACCGTGGCCCGCGTGGAGAGCGACACACCACTGACGACTCTGACCGCCATGCGCGCCGACGGCACACACCTGGCCGCCATCACCGGAACCAAGGGCACCGTTGTCGGCTTCGTCACCGTGGAAGACCGCCGCACTCACCCGATCGAGACTCCCGGTCGATCGACAGCCTTCAAGATCGGTACGGGCAACAACCACTTACGTGTCGGGATGCTCCGGCAGGGCGAGCCAGTCCGACCAGGAGATCTCGCGACCGAGGAAGCGAGGCTGCTCGAACGGCCAGTCGTCGGCGATCCACTGCGGCACCAGCGGGTCGAGGGCTTGCTCGACCTTGCTGCCCACCAGCTCGTCCACCACCCACCAGGAGATCTCGCCGTCCGCGCCGGCCCTCTCCGGTGGGTCGATGTAGACGCAGCCGAGCAGAGCTGTCTCCGCCGCGTCGAACAGCGCGTAGTTGAAGGACTGGTGCGCGGCGATCTCCTTCTCGTGCCGCAACAGGTCGGCCCGGTCGGCCTCGTAGGTCATGGTGGCCGCGGGCCAGCCCCAGGCCGGGCCGAAGATGGTCCACAGCCGCTCGCGCGAACCCATCACAGCCGGATAGTCGAGCGGGGTGTCCGCCTCCCGGATCGGCCGCAGGTGATGACCACCGCCCGGGAGCGGTACCAGGACGGGGTGGACGAAGTCATCGGGAAGCCAGCTCATGGCGCCCGACCGTAGCAGCGAGCGCCCGTCCGCTCCCCTGGATTTTCCCCGTATATCCACAGGCCCTGCTCTCATGCCTGGCAGGACCCGCGCGATCACCCGATCGAAACTCCCGTTCGATCGACAGACTCCATGATCGCTATGGCAACGGCTTCTCACTGGCGGGGCCGCGGTGTGCTGTCGATCGCCTCGCCGGCTATTCGGCGTGGGTGTCGAGCAGAGCTTGAGTGCTCGGTAGCAGGGGTGGTCGTCTGCCTGCCTGTGCCAGTGGCGGGCATTGTGCCGCTGTCCCCCAGACGGCGCGGGAGTTCGCCGATCGTGGGCGATGAGCGGTGGCAGGGGGCGTCCGCGAAGGCGCGCACGCGGTCAGGGGCCCGTCGGCGTCAGGTCCTGCAAGCCCACCACCTGCAGCAACTGCAAGCGCTCGTACGACTCCGTGCCTGGGCGAGCCGTGTGGATGACGAGTTGCTGGTTGTGGTCGGAGTTGACCAGGACCTCGCAGTCGAGTTCGAGGATGCCGATCGTCGGGTGCCGGAAGCGTTTCGCGGCACCGCGGCGTACGGCGACCTCGTGCTCGTCCCAAAGGTTGGCGAACTCCTCGCTCGCCGTGCGTAGTTCGGCGACGAGGGAGGCGGGTTCGGGGTCCTTGGGGCGGGCCGAGACCACCGCTCGCAGGCCGGCGACCTGCTCGCGGGCGCGCTTTGGGCGGTCCTCGGGCGGGAACAGCTCCCGGGCCGCCGGGTCCAGGAAGAAGCTGCGGATCATGTTGCGTCCTCGGGGCGGACAGGCGAGGACGTCTCCGCTCAGCACCCGCGACAGCGCGTTCTGGGCCAGGACCTCGCCGTAGTCGGTCACCACCATCGCCGGGGTGTCGTGCAGCCGGTCCAGCACCAGGAGCAGGCCCGGGCGCACGTGCGTGCTGGTCGCCTCCCAGCGCGGCGGCTGTTCACCGGTGAGGTGGAAGAGGTGGTCGCGTTCGTCCTCCGTCAGGCGCAGGGCACGGGCCAGCGCGGTGAGCATCTGACGGGACGGGCGCGGGCCCCGGGACTGTTCCAGCCGCGTGTAGTAGTCCACGGACATGCCGGCCAGCTGGGCCACCTCCTCGCGGCGCAGCCCCGGCGTACGGCGGCGGGCTCCGGCCGTGAGGCCCACGTCGGAAGGGCCCAGGCGGGCGCGAGCGCGGCGCAGGAAGTCGGCGAGTTCGGCTCGGTTCACCTCTCCAGGGTGTGGGAGACCGGCCGGCTTATCCAGGGACTTGCGATCCCCTGATGAAGAGGTCTCTCCCGGTCGTCCCCGCATCCGCCGAGGCTGGTCATCAACGACAGGCGACACAGCGCGTGAGGAGCACATCATGCTGACTTTGGTGACCGGTACGACGGGACAGGTCGGACGCCGCTTCGTGCCGAGGCTGCTGGCCCAGCGGCAGTCGGGCGAGCAGGTGCGGGTCCTGGTGCGGGACGCGGCCCGCGGCGAGCGCTTCGCGGAGCTGGGAGCCCACGTCGCCGTAGGAGATATGCGCGACGAGGAGACACTCGGCAAGGCGCTCGCCGGTGTGGACGCCGTCGTGAACGTCGCCGCCTCCTTCCGCGGGGTGCCGGACGAGGAGGCGTGGGCCGTCAACCGGGATGCCGCGGTGGCCCTGGGCCGCGCCGCGCAGGCCTCCGGGGTGGAGCGGTTCGTGCAGGTCAGCACGAACAATGTGTACGGCGTCGGACGGGGCCGTCCGCTGACTGAGGAGGACGACAGCCGGCCGGGCGGCGAGATGTGGGGCGCCTACCCCGAGTCCAAGGCCGAGGCCGAGCGTGAACTGCTCGCGCTCAAGGGCCTGGACGTACGCATCGGGCGGCTCCCCTTCGTCTACGGTGAGGGCGACCCGCACCTCGCCAACGTCTTGCACTGGGCTGCCGGTTGGGCGCCGCACCAGCGCCTGCAGATGGCCCACCACGCGGATGTCGCCCAGGGTCTGATGCGATTGCTGTACGCGCCGGGTATCGCCGGCCGGATCTACAACATCGGCGATGACGCCCCCGTCACGACGGTCGAGCTGTACCAGCTCAACGGAGTCGAGGTGCCCGCCGGGCTCCACGAACTCACGGACTCCGACCCGTGGTTCGGGATCGTGTCCACCCAGCGGATCCGCCGGGAGCTCGGCTTCCGACCCATCTACCCGAGCGTCTGGACGGCCCGCGACGCCGGAGCCCTGTGACGGTCGTCCGTCGGATCGTCCAGGGACACCCCGAGAAACCGCACCGTGGTCATCGGCGAGGCGTCGGTGCCGGGCGACAGGCTCAGCTCGATCGGCCGCCCGCTGCGCTCAATGGCCCGCGCGTATGCGGCGATCTCCCGCTCGTGGTAGGGGAAGAGCATGTCGTCGGCCTTGACGAAGTCCATGCCCCACTCGGCGAACTGCGCGACCTGGGAGTCGTAGTACGCCTGGGCGCCCGGGTGGTCGCGGTCGAGACCGTAGTTGTCGGCGTTCCAGGGTGGCCCCACCCTCGAAGGCGCGGGCCGTGGCAGAATGCCGACATGATTCTGATCCGAAAGGGCGATGCCGCGTAGGCGCCCGAAGGCCGTCCGCGCTGAGCGGTGGCGGCCACCCAAGCACGTGCTGGTCCGTCAGATTCCAGGTGTATCCGCTCGAACCCGGGCGGCAGTGCGACGTGTTGAGGCCGAGTACTTGTGGCCGGACGCCGTCGCTTACGCACTGAGCCGGTTCGAGTGGGCTTTCAGGCAGCCGGGACGATATCTGACTGGCCCTTATGAGAGTCCCGGCATCGAGATCGAAGACGGCCGAGATGATCTGGAAGTGGCTTTGCAGCGCCTCCCGGGAGGAGCCCGAGCTGATCTGGGCCGCTTGGTAGAGCAGATCGACATCGAGTTCGAGCGGCGTACTCTTCCGAACCCGGGCTGGGTGAGCGAGTGGACAGCGGGGCGCTGGTGGTGGTGGCGCATTCGGGAACGGTGACACCGGTCGTCGGGAGCCCGCGCTGGCCTGTTGGCGGGCTCTGGTGTGGGCCATTGTCGACCGCCTCACCTACGGCGGCAACATCATCGAGGCCGGCACCGACTCATACCGTCTCGCCACTACTCGCGCCCGGGCCGGGCAGCAGCCGACCAGCTGAGCCCGTCCCGAAGACTTGATCTCTGCCGCCAGCGAGATCCAGGGTCGGGCGACCCGATGTCTTCCTCTGGAAGTGTTCATGCCTCGCCGGTCACCGGGCGAGATCAGAGCGCGGCTCCTGCCGCGCCGCATGCACCACCGGCGGGCACCCGTGATCCACGGGCTGTCCGCCTCGGCCAACAGACAGATCACCGTATTCGAGCGCCGTCACGGCCTTCCCGCGGGCCAGGTTGCGCACGCGTTTCGCCGGTGGAGTGACGTTGCCCGACGGCCATGCGAGAAGACGGATCGGTTCTACGAATGCGATGACATCGACCTCCGCAACGGCATCTACCACGTCCGCACCCTGCTGGAGATCACGCTCCATGCGCTGAGGACCAAGGCACGCCGCGAACTTGCCGCAGCTGTCGGCCCCGCGGACGACACCAACCTCCGGCGCACACTCAACAATCCCTTCGCAGCCACAGGTCTGCCGTGGTGGATGCGTCGAATCGATGTCTGACAGCCCAGCCGCTTCTACTTCTGACCGACATTCCCGAGCCGCTCGGGCGAGAACCGCTGTCAGCACTCAATGACATTCGTTCCTACGACTCACCTACGTAGCCAGGCCCGAGAAGCCGCGCCCCCTTGATGCCGCAGGGGGCGCGGTGGCGCCCGTGGGCTTCACCGGGACGGCTCCTGCCGTTCGACTCTCTTACCGCCGCTTGTGGCAGCGCCTCGGCCGCCGATCACGCCTGATCACCGTGCCGGATTGAGGGCCGCCGGACCCGGCATCGAAACGGCCCGGCCCCACGGCCGACACCACCTCACGCGGCGGCCAGCAGCTCCTCGATCGTGCCGCGCTCGGGACGACGTGGGTCGCGGCCCGCCAGCCGCCCGTACAGCCGCTGCCAGGCGGCGTCGTCCGTCGCTGGCAGGTGGGTGCGGACCAGGGCTCTGAGCTTCTCCACCGCCTCCCCGAGCTGCGGGAGAGCGTCCGGCCGGCACTGGGCGTCACCGAGGAGGCGCAGTACGCACGGGCCCTGATCCACGCGCCGCAGCAGGTCCTCGGACGTCACCACCCCCTCCGCGAGCAGTTCGTCGAGTTGCCCGGTGTCCTGGTCGGTACTGAAGTCCAGCAGGCCCCGCGGCGTGCCCCCGTCCGTGATCCACGTCCGCACGTACGACCGGTGCCTGCGGTGGTCGCGGCGTACCGCTTCGAGGTGGCGGGCCACGACGCCGGATGGTGTGCCGGGGCGGTTGACCATCTGTGACCAGTACCGGAAGGGCTCACGGGCGTGCTCCGCCTCCAGGTGGTCCCAGTCGGGGTCCGGGAAGAGCTGCATCAACCGGTCGGCGGCGACCGCGCCGGCCTGCGGACCGAGACGGCGCAGGCGCGAGGAGAGCTTCTGGGTGGTCAGCTCCTTGTCCACCCGGGCGCTGAGGGCCGTGAGCGGGTCGGCGGCGGTCAGCGCCTTCCGGCAGACACGGGTGACCGTCGGGCTCACGACCCCGGTGTTGAGCAGTGCCGCCAACCGGGCCGGACCCGCGTGCCGCAGCAGGTTCAGGCAGCCCGTGAGCTGCTCGGGCATGCCGAACTTTGACCGGTGGCTGCTGGCGAACGCCGCCTCGACGAGTTCCGGCTCGGCGGCATGCAGGCAGTCGGGGAGCGCGTTCCACGGGATGCGGTCGACGTGCGGCGCGAGCCGCACCGACGGGTCGGCGAGGGCCGCGCGGCGCTCCTCGGGGCCCACATAGAAGTGGAGGTCCAGGACGGCGAGGTGGATCTCCGGATCGCCGCACGCCAGCAGCCGCAGCGCGGTGCCCCGGGTCAGGTCGGCACCACGCCCGAGCACGAGCAGGGCCTCCCGGTCCCGGCTGCGCAGGAGGTGTTCCAGGACCGCCCTGGGCGTACCGCGGCGGAGGGCGAGCACATACTGCGCCAGCAACGTGCCCGTGCCGGAAGGTAGTTCCGGCATCAGGGCGTCCAAAACCTCGGCCTCGCACCGCAGGAGCACCTCGCCCGTCGGCCACCACCACTGGGCGCGCAGCAACTGGTCCGCCGTCTTCCGTCCCGTCAGCTGCTGCTCGGGCAGCAGGCGGGCGGGGGCGACCGCCACGGTGTCCGCGCAGCGTCGCACCAACGCGGGCCAGCCGAGCAGGGCGTCCGGGCCCGCTCCACCGGGCCGGCACAGGGCGTCGACGGTGATGAGCAGCTTGCGCCAGGAGGCCGGATCGGTCCCCAGCGAGGCCGTGAGGTGTCTGCGCACCTCGAGTTCGAAGGCACGACGCGCCCGGCTGCGCTCGAATTGCGCGCCGATCGGCATCGTCCAGCGCGCCGGGTACGTCTCAACGACGTCCTTCACCGCGAGCGTCCCGGCCTCATAGGCGGCCGACAGCCGGCGGACGTTGGCCCAGCGGCGATCAGCGGCGAGCGGGCCGGCCGCCACGTCGTCACGCAACGACTCAAGTGCCTCGCCGCCGTCGGCCGGAGGATGCGGGCGGAGCACCTGGGCGTCCGCCGGCAGGCCGCAGCGGAGCCAGGCCTCGGCCAGCCACTCAGGACGGCCGACAGACCGGGGGTACCGGTGGGCGGGAGTACGCCCCAGAAAGCGCACGACGTCGGCATCGGCGGGCAGCGGCGGGTCGCCCTGGCTCTCTTCGGCAGCCAGGCGACGCAACAGGTCGACCGCGGCGACCGCCGCCCTGTGGACCTCCTCGTCCGGTGCGTCGTACGACCCCATCACGGCCTCCCCCGGTGATTGTTCTCCTGATCGAAAACAGTGCATCACAGGGGTCTGACAGTGGGACGGCCGGACCCCGTGCGACGTGCACCGGCGCGTTCGCCGTCCACCGTCGTCGCGCCCCTGGAGGCCCGGCCCGGGTGCGCGCCGGGGGCTGGACCTACTTGACTGACATGCGGGCCGCGCCTGCGGCGCGCATACGCTGGCCGAGGAAGAGAACCACGTGGTCCAGTGCGTCGCCCGCCTCGCCCAGGACGCTGGCGAACGACTGGAAGAGGTGCGGCACGTCGGCGGTGGCGTCCAGTATGACGTCCGCTCCAGCCACCCTCCCGCGCGCGGCTGGATTCTGTCCGGCGGATCATGTGACTTTCCGACCGGTCGCTCGTTGGTCCGGTCATGGGGCGGGGGGATCTGACGAACGGCGCTCTTCGCCCTCACCAGGGTAGAGCGATCCTGTCCCAACCAGCCGCGAGGTGGTCGTCGATCGGGCCGTCCGCGAGCGGTTGCTCAGAGTGTGAGCACCGGGCGCGTGGAGAAGTTTTCGTACATGTCCTCTCCGACCGGTCCGTACACGGACTCGGCCATCCCGGGGTTACGGTTGGCTGTCGCCAGGGGGAGCCAGGCCAGCAGATGGCCGTAGCCGCCGCACACCGACTCGCCCCCGTCGCCGCCGTGGACCGCGGTGACATCGCTGGTCAGCTCGGCGCGGTAGGTGTCGTAGGCGATGTGCAGCCCGAAGGCGTTCAGCTCGTTGTGCGGGCCGGTGTCGTCGCCGTAGGGGATGCGGTCGAGGGGACAGTCGTCGCCCCACCGGAACAGGGTGTCCGATCCGGCGCCGCAGGCGTGTTCCCACTCGTCGGAGCTCGGCATCCGCAGACCACGGGCGGAGAGGGCTGCCGGTATGTCGGCCGGAGGTTCGGTCAGGTTCTCGTCCTCCACGGCCATGAGGAGGGTGTCCAGGTGAACGCTGCGGCGAGCGCTGAGGATCCGCTCGAGGTGGGTCCGCAGATCGGGCCCGTAACCGTAGCCCTGCTCCAGGCTCTCGGCGTAGTCGGCGGTCTGCTGCGCGGTCGGCTGCCAGGTGGCGACGTCGAAGCCCAGGGACATCCGGCCTCCGGGTATCAGGGCGAACTCTTGCCCGTCCCGCTCGACCTGGACGCGGTGCAGCGGGGCACCGAGGTGTTCTGTGGCCTCGACCAGTGACACCCGGCCGCCAACGTGGTCAGCGGCGTCCTGGGCAATCCGCCGGGCGGTGACCTCGTCGAAGGTCCGCCACAGGTCGAGAGTGAGATCAGCGAGCGACATGGCCAGCAGTGTGGCAGGCGGCACTGACACAGCAGCGATGTCCGCCACGCCGACCCCTGCCTGGTGTTCACCGATCCCCGTCGGGAGGGGGGAGCGGTGGCGGGCTGGGGTCCCGCGGGCCGTCTGCCGGAATCGGACCGCCCGCTGTACTACCGCCGTCGCGACCGCTGACGCGTGAGCAGACCGCGTCGTCCGGTCGTGGTTGCGGGGGCGCAGCAGCTGCTGCGATGTGGCCGGGCCCGTCGCAGGCGCATGGCCGGTTGCAGCTGCCTGGGCATCCCGGCATCAGTCCGGGTCGGGGCACCCTTGGCCAGGCGTGCGGGCGGCAGCTTCCCTGCGCCGGCCCGCCGCGCCAGGGCGGCGAAGGTGCGTCGTCCCTTCGCCGCGCTCAACCAGCGGCGCGGCCGGGCCAGTTCCACCGGCTCGGGCGTCCGGCGGCTCACTCGCGGCCGCCGCCGACGGCGGCGGCGAGCTCGGCGACGACGAACAGGAGCCGGGCCGCGCGACGGCCGACGAGCAGCAGCCCCGCGGCGCCCGTGAGCAGGGCCAGCGGCCGTCGCCTGTCGCACAGACGGCTACCGTGCTGCGGGCGGTGCCGAAGCCGGGCTGCGCCCCGGTACGCCCGGAATGTGCATGGCTACCATCCGTATCCCGCGTCGAGTCGGCAGGCCCGGAACGCCGAGAGGGCGCTCGTCGACGGCTGCGTACCGGGCGACTACGTTCCGGCCTGAACGGCGATGTCCTGACCGGCGCCCTGCGGCTTCGCGAAGGGGGTGAAGCGGGCGGGTGGGTGGTCGATGGGCAGGTCGGGGCGCCAGGCGGTGAGGATCTGGGCGCTGCAGTCGAACAGGCCCGGCGGCAGGGCGTCCAGCGGCCACCATCTCCAGTCGCCGACCCGCTCGCCCGGCTGGTCGGCGGGCTCGCCGCGCCACCGCGTGACGAGCGCGCCGAACGTGATCCGCACGACGCCGCCGACCTGGTCCAGGAGCATGCCCAGCAGGCGCACGTCGGCCGGGTCCGCGTGCAGACCGCTCTCCTCGGCCAGTTCCCGTACGACCGTCTCCTGCAGCGACTCGCCCGGCTCCACCGTGCCGCCGGGCAGCTCGAGGGTTCCTCGTTGATGGCGGCCGAGCAGCAGACCGTCCGGTCCCACCAGCACCGCGCCGACGCCGGCCGCCGCGTGGGCGACGGGCGGCCGGGCGGTGCGGGGACGGGAGGGGATCCGGGCCGGCCTGCGGACCTGGAAGAGCCGGTAGGAGGCCTGGTTGCCCTCCTCGGGGGCGTCCAGCACGGTGACCTCCTCGGTGCGCAGCCCGTGCTGCGCGAGCAGGTCCGTCCACAGCCGGGTGGTGAGCACCCACATCTGCCCGCTCAGTTCGCCGCCGCCGGCCAGGTGGAGGATCTCCGGGCGGGACATCACCTGCGAAGAGGGGCCGTTCCCGGCAGAGTTGGTGTGCAGCACGGTGAAGTACAGCCGTCCGCCGGGCCGGAGGGCCGCTGCAAGGGCGGGCAGCAGCCGGTGCGGGTCGATGAAGTGGACGGCGGACAGGGAGCAGATCACGTCGTACGGCGCCGAAGTGCGCAGATGCGCGACGGCGTCGGCGTGGATCAGCCGCAGGCCCGGCAGACCGTTGTAGCGCGCCCGGGCGCGCTCGATCTGCGTCGGTGAGAGGTCGACGGCGTTCACTGCGGCGTGACGGGTGCGGGCGAGGTGGGCGGCGTGCCGGCCCGGGCCGCAGCCCAGGTCGAGCACGCGCAGGCCCGACAGCTCGCCCAGGACCGCGTCCCCCGGCCCTGTTCCACCCGGCCCCCAGGCGATCTCGTCCACCTCGGGCACAGGTGTGGCCCGGGCGAGGTGGTGCGCTCCGTAGGTGTGCCACATTGCGGCGTTGACCTGCTCGGCCTCGGTCCTACCGGCTGCGTCGGGTGCTGTCATCGCGTCCTTTCGTCAAGCTCGTCGCCGAGCCGCCTCGTCATATCGTCCCGCTCGCCACCGGGCGCTGTCCCGGTCTCCGGCTTACTGCCGAGCCCTGATCTCCCTCCCGCGGCCCTGGCGGTCACCGACCGCTCAAGCCGGTTTCCCGGCGCTGCCCGCGCTGCCCCCGGAAGTGCCCCTGTCCACTGACGCGGCCAGGTTCGCCCTTCTTCGGCTGGGGAGCGGACCTGGCCACGGC
Source organism: Streptomyces humidus (assembly GCF_014649655.1). GTDB lineage: Bacteria > Actinomycetota > Actinomycetes > Streptomycetales > Streptomycetaceae > Streptomyces > Streptomyces humidus. The sequence goes on from NZ_BMTL01000005.1 coordinate 309,053, forward strand.
TGCTGCCGGTGGCGGCTCAGGTCTCAGATCGCGTGGCGCAGCCACCAGGAGAGGAGGCCGACGGCGCCGGCGCCCGAGCTGTAGGCGGCACCGCGCAGGGCGCTGGAGATGAGGGCGTTGCGGCGGCGGATCCAGGCGTGTGCCAGGCCGAAGCGGCCGGGCACACGCGCGGCGGGGGCGGTGCGGTCAGGCTCGTTCATGGCGGTGCTCTCTCGTGGGTCTGCTGGTGAAGTCCGGTGGGGCGGGTGGGCGTGGAAACCTTCGTCCCTGCCGGGCTCTCTTCTGCCGGTGCCTGGTCAGTGGGGTGCAGTGAGTTCCTGGATGCGGTCGGGCAGCCGGCGGTCGGGCCCAGACCGACCTCGTCGTGGCGGTCGGCGAGCGCCTCGTAGCGCTGTTGCAGGTGGTGGGTGGGGATCGGCGCCGGCTCGCGGTGGCGGGCGCAGGAGGCGGTGAAGGCGTCCACGGCGCCGACCAGGTCGCGGGTGTAGTCGTTAGGCGGGCCGTCGAACCACTGCTGTGAGGTGCGGTCGCGCATAGCGCTCATCTGCCGCCGCGACACCCGCACCGACCTCTGCCAGGACTGCCGTGCCTACGTGTGGAACAACGACCACGACACCGCCAGCCTGCGCAACGACCGCGGCCGCCTCATAGACCGCGAGTCCTGGGGCCGTCACCGAGGCGGCCGCCACTGACCACCCCCACCCGCCACGCACCGGTGAGGGCTGACCGCCCCACCCGCACGCACGCATGAAGCACCGGCGCGCCCGGCCACCTCCACGGCCGGGCGCGCCACGGTGCATGCTCCGGTGAGGACTGGGCCGTGCGCTGTACCCGAACCGCAGTCGCCGCCGCCACGCTCGCGGCCCTGCTCCTCCTCGCCACCGCCCACCTTGCCCCCGGTCGCGGCCGTCTTCGCTGTGCGCGAGCCGGGCAGGAACATCGCTGTGCCGGTGCTCGAGGTGTCCGCCAGGCTGCCCGTCCTTCACCAGCGGCCGACATCCTCACCGGCCCACGGCCTCCTCGGCTCTGTTGTCAGTGGTCTGCAGCATGATGCGGGGCAGGTGACGGCCCGTCCGACGGGGATTTCCGAGGCCGTCCTGGACGAGGGGGTGCTGTGCGCAGGCCGGTCACGGGCGAGGTGCATGTTCACTACAGTCAGATCTACGTCGAGAGCGATCCGGGCGGTACGACGCCGGGTCTCCTGGAGGCGTTCGCGGGCCAGAGCGGCGGGTTGTGCGGGGCTGCGGTCCCGGGCGCGCTCCGGCTGCACACCGGACTGCACACGGGCGATGTCGGCTTCGTCGTGGAAGTCCACGACGCACCCCCGGCAGTGGACCCGGACTGGGAGGAGGTGGTGGAGGTGTCCTTCCGGCCGGTGTCGGAACGCACCAGCTTGGTGCAGTGGGCGGGCGAGGCCGCGTGGGACCTGGACCTGTCCCGGACCGACCACCGGGTGCGGTACTGCGCCCGGGGGATGGACCGGGGACGCGAACGCGGCACCAGAGTGACCGGGGAGCCGCGGGCGGACAGCTACCTTCTGCAGTTCTGGCCCGCCCCGCCCCGCCCGGACCGGGTGATCCGCCAGACCTCGCAGATCGCCGCGTACTGGCACCGCTACGCCCGCGAACTTCCGCCCCAGCCCACCCCTGAGCGCCGCGCCGAGACCGAACGCCTGGCCCGCCGGGCGCAGGAGCGGGCCGCCGAGGAACGGCGAGTGCACCACGAGCGGTGGCAGTGGGGCGGACGGCTGCCGAGCCAGACACTGCGCGACGCCCGCGAGAGCAATGTCCTCGGTCTGCTGCGCTTCGACAGCGACCTGGTGCACGCCCTCGATGCCGCAGGCCCCCGGGTCCAGCGTGCGGTGGCGTTGCTGGCCGCGCGGCGGGCCTGCGAAGCGGCAGGCCTGACCGATGTGCCGTGGGTCGCCGAGGCGCTCACCGCGTTGGCGCACAAGCGTCCGCTGCCGCCGCCGTTCGACGACCGGGCCCTGCTGTCGCAGACCCTGCGCTCCGATCCGCGCGTACCGGATCGGTCGGTGCTCGAGGCGATACCTCCGCAGCGACCGCCGTACCGGCCCCCGACCCCCGCGGACCGACCGCTCCACCAGCAGCAGGCCCCTCCGGCGGCGGCTGGCGGAAAGTGGGTCTCGGCCACGAAGTCGGGGGAGGACCCACCGAGCCGGCCGGGCCTCGGCCGGGCACCGGGCACGCTCGCATCGACGGCGCCCGCCGACCGGAGCACCACATCGACCACAGGCACGGGACACGATGCCGCCGTGGTGGTCCACACCCGCGGCACCCCGCGCGAACCCTCGCGGATTTCACAGCCGCACTTCGCCCTTCCCGCCGTGCTCGCCGCCGCCGAGCCCGTCCCGCTCAAGGCGGCACTGGACGCGGTCTGGCATGCCCTGAACACCTACGGCGAGCACTACCCGGAACTGCTGGAAGAGGTCCGGTCGGCGCACGCCGAGGGGACGGGGGAGTAGACCGCCCCTCCGTTGTTGCCGGCTGGCGATGACGGTGGGATGTCAGGTCTTCGCGACGGTGAGCAGCATCGCGGCGTCTTCCACCGCCTGCAGGCTGTGCCGGTCTTCTGGGATGGCGATCAGGTCGCCGGTGCGGCCCTCCCAGGAGGTGTCACCGCTGCTGAGACGGACACGTCCGCGCAGCATCAGCAGGGTTGCATCACCAAGGTTCTCGTGCTCGGCGAGCACGGCGTCGGCGGTCAGCGCGAGGAGGGTCTGGCGCAGGACGTGTTCGTGGCCGCCGTGGACGGTGGCGGCGCTGCGTCCGGTGGAGGCGGCCCTGGCGCGTTCCAGGTGCTCGCGGAGCAGTGCGTCGAGTGAGAGTTTCTGCATGGTGACAGGTCTCCATGGGGGAGAGCGGTGACCGCCGACGCGCCGTACGGGTGACGGGCAGCAAGTGCTTCAGGGGCGCTGGTGGCGGAGAACCGGCATCGGGTGCGGGTGGCCCCGGCCGCGAGGTCCCCGTCTGCCGTGAACAGCCCGGACGACGGCTCGGCCAGGATCCCGCGCTCCGCCAGCCGCTTCAGCTTCGAGCGCATCCCCGCAACATGGCGCGGTTCGGTCCCCAGGCCCAGGTGCTGGCACACCTCTTTGCAGCGCATCGCCGCCCCCGAAGTCGCGAACAACGCGATAACCGCCCGGTACTCCTGCGACCTCACCGTCACATCCAACTCAGCCTCAGCCTTCACCGGCGCCGCGGCCCCGCCACCGGCATCCCCGCCACCGCCCTCAGCGTCCGGCACCTGCGAAGAAGGCGCCGCCTGCCTCCTCCACCGTCTCCCGCGTGATACGCAACCGCGACAGCCGCTCCTCGGCCGGCGGCAACTCCTCCGACAGACCAGCGATTTGCTCACGCAGCCGCTCGGCCTGGCCCGGTACCCCGGCCTGGCTGGTCTCCAACGCCTCGATCAACGACGGCACCGCATACCCGCCCTCGCTCAGCACCCGCCCCTCACGGCGGGTTCGACCCCGGCGACGGTAGAAGCTGACACAACCTGCCACATCCCGAACTGCCGCGAATCACCGCAACGAGGCACCTTCATAAGATCTGCTCCCAAAGCCGTATGGGGAGGACCGTACGTACGGTTCGAAGCGGCGGGGGCTGGAAACGGCGCGGAAGCCACCGCGCCAGTCCCCGACCCTCCTCAGGGACTGAACAGCTCGTTCTGTTCCGTGCGCAGTTCGTCCACGAGCCGTCCCGGCGGCAGAGTGACGTCCGCGTATCCGATCACGGTGTCCTTCGCCACGGCACGGCGCAGGACGCAGCCCTGGGCGATCCCCATCGGGAGCAGGTCCTCGGCGCGGGTGACCGCATGCGACTCGGCCACTCCGAAGATGTCGTAGCCGCCGATCCCGTCCAGCACCGCACCGGCGGGCAGGTCCCGCTTGGCCGTGGCCACCACGTCCACCCGGGGGCCGGCGGGCGGGGTCAGCGCCGCGTCGCCGAAGTCCACGGCGCGCACCACGGTGTGCGGCACCTCGAAATGGCAGAGGTGGTAGGGGGCGTAGAAGCTGTAGAGCGGGCCGCGGCCGAGTTTGTACAGATCGAGGTAGCTGCGCTGGGCCGGGTCGTCGTGGGTGCCGAGGACGTACACGCCGGGAGCGGGCTTGGCGCCCACCACGTAGTCCACGATGCCGCCGTGCTCGCGCAGTTCGTCGACGTCATACATCTCGGTCAGCTCGTCGACGTGCCCCCGGTGGTCGCGCCCGTACATCCCCCGCCGTGGCACGGTGAATCCGAAGGCGTTCGCCACGATGGCCTGCTCGAACGAGACCTTGGTCCCGTCCGTGAAGCTGGTGATCATGTGGACGTTCTGGCCCCAGCGGTCGGCGAACGGCTGCTGCGTGGTGGGGGTGCGGTACTCGTCCTGGAAGCCCTTGACGTTGCCGGACACCAGCGGCGTCACCCCCAGGCTCCGCACGAAGCGCAGCAGGTTGGCCTGCACCGCCGGCTGGTCGCCGTCCGCGCCGCTGAGCACCACCCGGGCCGAGCGGGCGCGATGAGCCAGCAACGGTCCTATCGTGCAGTCGAGTTCGGCGTTCATCGTCACCACCGGCAGGCCACGTTCGATGGCCGCGACGGTGACCCGGGCGCCGAACTCCACCGCGCCGGTGACGTCCACCAGGCAGTCGATGCCCTCGGCGCAGATCAGGGCGAAGGCGTCCTCGGTGACGACCGGCCGCCCGCCGGCCACGGCCGCCGAGATCGCGTCGCTGGTGTCCGCCCTGACCGGTGCGAGACCCGCCTCCTTGTATGCGCGTTCCGCGTTGGCCGGGGTGCGGTTGGAGATGGCGGCCACCCGCATCCCGGGGACCGAGGCGGTGATGTGCCGCACCAGCCCTCGCCCCATGTAGCCGGCGCCCACCATGCCCACCCGGATCGGTCGTCCCTCCTCCATGCGGCGGCGCAGCGCGGTGTCGACGATGATCATCGGCGGACCGCCGGAAACCGGTCCCGACCGCACCGGCTCAAAACCTGTAATGTAGGATGGTCCTCCCGATTCTTGTGCACGGTGAGCACCGCACCCTTCGGCGGAGTGGCGTGAACCAGCATGGCGAATCTCCGATGCCCCTTGATGCGTCGCGGAATTGCGAGGCTAAGTCTGCGGTACAAAGCTGGGCAACAACTGCGTGTTCGCCACCTGTTCGTTCTCATGCGGCGGCAGGGAAACGACTTTCGTCGCCGGACGCCCTTGGCCGCAGGGGCCAGTGGAACGCCCGATGAGGCCGGGAAAAGGGCCGTCACCCTGTGCGGGCCATCGTGAGAAGGGCTTTCGACTGCTTACCGTACGCAGTTGAACAAGGAACCCGAGTGCAGCGGAACAGAGTTGACGATCCGTCCGGCAGTGTCGATATGTTCGCGCCATGCGCCCGCTCCCCGTCGCAGACCCAGGCGATCCCGATATCCGATCGGCTTCACGGTATTTGCTGTGGCTCGCGGGGCGCATCGCCGGCCCGCTGAGCGCCGCTGCGCTCCTGGGCCTGTTGTGGCTGGGCTCGCAGGCACTCGTGCCGGTCGTCGTCCGCGAAGCCGTCGACGAGGGGCTGGTTCCCGGTGACATGGGCGCCGTCCTCATGTGGTCCGCCGTGCTCCTCGGCCTCGGAGTGCTCCAGGCGGTGTCCGGCATGCTCCGCCGGCGGATCAGCATGCACAACGCGCTCTCGACCGGCTTCCGCACCGTCCAGCTCGTCGTCGGACACGCCGACCGGCTCGGCGCGGACCTGGAGAAGCGCGTGGACGACGGGGAACTCGTCAGCGTCGGCACATCGGACATGACCACGATCGGCAACGCCTTCGACGTGGTCGGCCGGGCTTTCGGAGCCGTCGTCTCGACGGTCCTGGTGGCCGTCGTCCTCCTCGACCAGTCGCCCACGCTGGGACTTCTGCTGATCGTCGCCCTGCCCGCGATCATCCTCGCCATGGGCTATCCCCTGCGTCCGCTGCACCGCAGGCAGAGCGCCTATCGTGAGCTGCAGGGCGAGCTGACCTCCCGGCTCACCGACGTGGTGACCGGGCTGCGGGTCCTGCGCGGCGTCGGCGGCGAGAACTCCTTCGCCCGCTCCTACCGCGAGCGCTCGCAGCGCGTGCGCGCCGCCGGTTCCGGCGTGGCCGGAGCGGAAGCTCTCATCCGGGCGGCGCAGGTGCTGCTGCCCGGCCTGCTGGTCGGCGCCGTCACCTGGATCGGCGCCCGCGCCGCGGTCAACGGGTCCGTCAGCCCCGGCGAGCTGGTCGCCTTCTACGCATACGCCGCCTTCCTCGTCGAGCCGCTCGCCATCTTCACCGACACCGCCGACCGCTTCGCCCGGGCCCATGTCGCCGCCCGGCGCGTCATCGCCGTCCTCCGCCTGCCCGCACCGTCTTGCGACACCGCACGCGAGCGCGCCCCGATGCCCGCCGGAGAGCACGAGCTGGTGGACGCGCGCACCGGACTTGTGGTCGCCCCCGGCGTCCTCCTGGCCGTGGTCGCCCCGCCCGCCGAAGGAGTGCGTCTGGCCGACCGCCTCGGCGGCTACGCCGACGGGCCCGTCCGCTACGGCGGGCTGCGCCTCGACGGCCTGCGCACCGAACAGGTCCGCGCCCGCGTCCTCGTCGTGGACAACCGCTCCAGGCTCCTGCGCGGCCCCCTGCGCGACAGCCTGGACCCCCATAGGGCCGCCGACGACGACGCCGTGCGGGCCGCGCTGCGGGTGGCGGCCGCCGAGGACGTCGTCGCCGCGCTGCCCGACGGACTCGACACCGCCGTCACCGCCGACGGCAGCCGCTTCTCGGGAGGACAACGCCAGCGGCTGGTCCTGGCCCGTGCGGTCCTCGCCGACCCGGAGATCCTGGTCGTCGTCGACCCCACCTCGGCCGTCGACGCCCACACCGAGGACCGGGTCGCCCGCGCCCTGCGGTCCGCCCGCCGAGGCCGCACCACCGTCCTGGTCAGCTCCAGCCCGCTGCTGCTGGAGCGGGCCGACCAGGTCGCCCTCATCGCCGACGGCTCCGTCGCCGCCACCGGCCGCCACCGCGAGCTGCTGGCCACCGACGCCCGGTACCGCCGGGTCGTCCAGCGCGCGACGGGCGAGGACCCCGCCGCGAATCCGACCGCCGTCGGCCTGGCCGCCCGGGGGAACACCGAATGAGCCGCGCCGCACTGCCGGTCGCGGGCGCCGCCGAGGTACGCGCGCACGCCCGCGCCCTGGCCCGCCGCCACCGCGCCGACCTCGCCCGGGTCCTGACGCTGCACGCCCTGGCCGCCGTGTGCGGGCTCGTCGCCCCCTGGCTGGTTGGCCGGCTCGTCGACGAAGTCGCCGACGGCACCACGATCGGCGCCGTCGACCGGCTCGCCCTCGGACTGCTCGCCTCGCTCGTCGGCCAGGCCGTGCTCACCTACTGCGCGGTCCAGTGCTCCTGCCGGTTCGGCGAGAAGATCACCGCGGAGGTGCGGGAGGACTTCGTCGACCGGGTCGTGGCCCTGCCGCTGTCCACGGTGGAGGACACCGAACCGGGCGACCTGATCACCCGCGCCTCACGCGACACCGACGCGCTGGCCAACACCGTCCGCTACGCTGCGCCCGAGACCCTCATCGCCACGCTCACCTGCCTGTTCACCTTCGGTGCCCTGATCCTCGTCGGCCCCCTCACCGCCCTGCCCAGCCTGCTCGTCATCCCTTTGCTGTGGGCGGGCACCCGCTGGTACCTGCGCCGCTCCGGCGATGCCTACCGGCGGCGCGCCGCCGGATACGTGGCGCTCGGCGACACCCTCGCCGAGACGGTGCCCGGCGCTCGCACCGCCGAGGCGTTCGGCCTGCGGCGCCGCCGCCGCGAGACCCTCGGCCAGGACCTGGCAGAGGCCTACCGGGGCGAGCACCGCACCATGTGGCTGCGCAGCTCCTGGTACCTGACGGTCGAGTTGAGCTACGCGGTCCCGCTCGTGGCCACCCTCGCCGTCGGAGGGCTCCTCCACCTTCAAGGGCACGCCTCGCTGGGCCAGGTGATCGCCGCCACCCTCTACGTGCGGCAGCTGATCTTCCCGCTCGACGACGTCCTGAGCTGGATGGACGAGCTGCAGATCGGCTCCGCATCGCTCGCCCGCGTCCTCGGCGGCAGCCAGCTCCCCGCGGACCGTGAGCCGACCGGCGCCCGCCCGGACGGCCAGGAGCTGAGCGCCCGCGCCGTCACCTACGCGTACGTTCCCGGGCGCCCCGTCCTGCACGGCGTCGACCTGGACCTCGCACCTGGCGAACGCCTCGCCGTCGTCGGCCCCTCGGGCTCCGGTAAATCCACCCTCGGCAAGCTCCTCGCGGGCGTCTACCATCCCGCCACCGGCGCCGTACGGGTCGGCGGCGTGCCGCTGGTCGAGCTGAGCACCGCCGATCTGCGCCGCCGCATCGCCCTCGTCACCCAGGAGCACCACATCTTCCGCGGCACCCTGCGCGAGAACCTCACCCTCGCCCGGGAGGGCACGGACGACGCCGAAGCCCGCCGCGCCCTGGAGATGGTCGGCGCCGCCGACTGGGCGGCGACCCTCCCCGCCGGTCTCGACACCCCCGTCGGCTCGACCGGCCACCAGCTCACCGCCGCGCAGGCCCAACAGGTCGCCCTGGCCCGCCTGGTGCTCGCCGATCCGCACACCCTCGTCCTCGACGAGGCCACGGCGCTCCTCGACCCGGCCACGGCACGCCGGGCCGAACGCGCCATGGCCGCCGTGCTCGGCGATCGCACTGTCATCGCCATCGCCCACCGGCTGCACACCGCGCAGGACGCCGACCGGATCGCCGTCATCGAGGACGGGCGCGTCGCCGAGCTGGGCAGCCACCAGCAGCTGCTGGCCGCCGACGGGGCCTACGCCGCACTGTGGCGCGCCTGGCACGGCGCGTGAACCGGAATCGTCCGCACGGCCGGGGAATACGGCCACTCGCACGGCACGGGGAATTTCTTTGCCTTCGCGATGCGCCGGCCGCGCAGCCCGCCTATCTAAATGCATCATGTTTCCCGTCCTGCGCTTGAAATTCTTGCGGACGACGCGGAACCGGACCTAGCCTTCCGCGTATGAACCCAAGGAAGCCGCATGTGGATTGGGACCGGCTTTTCGGCGACGATTACGACTACTTCGACCTTCCCGACCTGACCCCCGAACTGAGCGAGGCCGAGGCGACCGACATGGTCGAACTCGGCGGGTTCGAACAGGGATCGCGCATCCTCGACGCGCCCTGCGGGCACGGCAGACACGCCAACATCCTGGCCTCGCGCGGCTATCGGGTGGTCGGCGTCGACCGCGACGAGCGTTTTCTCGACATGGCCAGGAACGAGAGCGAGAAAATGGGGGTCGAGGTCGATTACTGTCACGTCGACCTCCGGGAAATGTCCTTCGAGAGAGAATTCGACGCGGCCGTCTCTTGGTACACTTCCTTCGGCTACTTCGACGACGAAACCGACCGCGATATTCTCTGTCGCTATCGTCGCGCACTGCGGCCCGGCGGACGTTTCCTGCTCGACATCCACTCCCCGTACCGGCACATCCCGAGCATGCTCGCCAATCACGAGATGCACGTCGACATTCTGCGCCGCGGAGCGGACATGGCCGTCGACATCCACGAGCTGGACGCCGAGGCGAGCCGACTGTACGCCGAGAAGCTCACCCTCCGGGACGGCACGGTGGAACGGGCCCGCTACAGCGTCCGGATGTTCACCGCCCCCGAGATCCTGGAGTGGTTCCGCACCGCCGGCTTCTCCCACGCCCGCGTCATGGACGAGACGGGCGGCGCCTTCACCATCGCCAGCCGCCGCCTGATGGTGCTCGGCACCGCCTGAGCGGCGCACCACCCCGAGGAAGGAAGGTTCTCGTGGACACACACCGAGGCGACACACGGCGGGCCGGTGAAGAGGGGAGCAGCGCCCGGCAACACGGCGCGGATGCCACCCCCGTAGCCCTGCCCGTCGGCCGCTTCCGCACCTGCGGACCCGGCATCGACGTCGACGCCCTCCGCGATCACTACACCGCGCACCGCTGCGCCCAAATCCCGCAGGTCACCGACGTCACCGCGCTCAAGGCCGCAGCCCTGTCCGCCTACCGGCGACTCAGTGACGAGCCCCTGCTCGACGCACAGGAGCACGCCTCCGACGACGGCTCGCTCGGGTACGGCTTCCGCTTCCAGCGCCTCGACGCGAAGTCCGATTCGCCCGCCCACGCCGAGCGCGTCACGACCGTCTTCCGCGAGCTCGGCCTGCTCCAGTGAGCCGCGCACGCCGCCCGCGACCTGCTGCCGGTCGTCGACGACATCACCGGGCGCACGCTGCGCTTCGAGCGCGTGTTCCTCCTGGCCTACCGCGAGAGCGACTGCATCGGCCCGCACGGCGCCGAGCAGGACACCGACCTCGACCGCTTCAACCTGCAGTTCCCGCTCTGCTACGACGCAGTCGGCGCCATGCGCGTCCTCAAGCGAGGCTACCTGGAGCCGATGTACGACCGCGACGGCGACGCCCGGCTCCTGGGACCGCGCATGTGGCACGAGGTGCCCCCGCTGCTCCGGCTGCCCGCGGGACGCGACCCGCTGCGCCTGGTGGTCTCCCTGAGACTGATGGCGCGCTGATGACCGGCGCTCCGACGCAGACCGAACGGGCGGCGCGCGCCGCCGAGATCGCCGCCGTGGCCGCCGCGGTCTTCCGGCGGCAGGGCGTGGACTTCCGGTCCGCCCGCCGAGCCGCAGGCTGGACCAACGCCACCTGGATCGGCGGCGGTGTCGCCGTCCGAATCGCCGGCAGCGCCGCCGCCCGTGACCTGGTGCGCGAGACCGAACTCGCCGCCCTGCTGCCGGCGGAGGTGGGCTGTCCGGCGGTGCTCGACTCCGGCGCCGAGCAGGGGCACGAGTGGGTGGTCACCCGCGAGATCGCGGCGACCAGCCTGGACGACGCCTGGGCGGCCCTGGGCGGGGAGCAACGGGTCTCCGCGACACGGCAGTTGTGGGAGCGGGCCCGGGCCCGGGCGGTCCACCGAGTCGACCGGGAGGCCGCGGCGCGCGTGGCCCGCGCCCGCAACCCCTTCTACACGCGCGACCCCGACGAGGCGGACGCGTCCCTGGCTCGGTTGCAGGCCGCGGGCGTGCTCTCGGCGGGGGAGAGGGTCCGGCTGAGCGCGATCCTCGACCGGCACTGGGCGGCCCTCGACGGGGCCGCGCCGGTCCTCAACCACGGCGACCTCTCCCCGGTGAACGCGCTGTGGGACGGAAGCGACGTGGTCAGCCTGCTGGACTTCGAGTTCGCGGTCCTCGCGCCCGTACAGCTCGACCTCAACGAGCTGGTCAAGACGGCCTGGGCGCCATCGGACCGCGACAGTGCGCCCACCGCCCGCGAGAGCGCCGACCGCGCCCTGCTCCAGGAGGCGGTGACCTGGCCCGCCCGCTGCTGGGCACCGACGACGAGGTGGCCCTGCTCCTCGGCCACTCGGTCCAGCTGGAGTGCTGGGGCCTGGAACGTGAACTGGCCAAGCCCGGCGGGAAGGACCACCGGGACCTGGAGCCGTACCGGATGTTCGTCGCCTGCGCGCACGCGGACGGCGGCTGCTACGCGCCCTTGCTGGGGAGTTGACCACCGGGGCCGCACGGCCGCCGGAGAGAGGTGAGGTGATGATCCGTACGCTGTTCGTGGACGCTGGCGGAGTGCTCTACAACAACGTCAACGAGGAGACCGACTTCCTGGACCGCGTCGCCGAACGCTACGACGTGGACCGCGCCCGGCTCGCCCGCCGCGTCGAGGAGGCCGCCCCCCGCTACGAGAGCGGCGCCTCCCACGTCCACGAGGTGATCGCCCGCCTCGTCACCGACGGTCGCCGGCCGATGGTCCGCACCCCGGCGGAGGAGCGCTGGCTGAACCGGACCTACCTCGACTGCGTCCGCCCCCACCCGGGCAGCTTCCGTGCCCTGCGGGAACTGCGCGCGGAGCGGCCCGAGGTGACCCTCGTGCTCACCAACAACGAGGCCGAGCACTGGGACCGGCTGAAGGACGCGGCGTACGGGCACTTCGGGCTGTTCCACGCGCTCTGCTCCTCCTGGCGCACCGGCCGGGTCAAACCGGCGGCCTCCTTCTTCACCGAGGCGTTGAGCGCCTGCCGTGCGAGAGCCGCCGAGACCCTCCTCGTCGACGACCGTGCCACGGTGCTGCGGGTGGGAGCCGGGCTCGGGCTGCGGACTCTACACGTCACCGCGCCCGAGGTCCTCGCGGAGCGCCTGCACGGGGAGGTCCGCGCCCTGCCGTCCGCACCGTGAGTTCCTCAGCGAATCTCCCGTACATGGCCCAGGACCTTCTGGAGCGCGCGGACGATGTCGTCGACCGCGTCGAGCGGCGCCAGAAGCACCTCGTGGCCGAAGCTCACCACGCTCTCGTGCACGCGCTTGGCGACCGGAAGGTCGAACCGGACGGGATCCACCCGCGCCAGATAGCGGGCGTCGGTGGCGAACCGCCGCCGCGAGGAAGGACGGTGCAGCGGGTTGTCGTTCAGCGGCCGGTGCGTCTGCATCACGGCGAAACCCAGCTCGGCGCTGAGCGCGCGGGCGATCAGCTCCACCGGGGCCACCGCCAACGCCTCGTCGGGCAGCCGCACCATGAACCGGTAGTAGGCGCGGTCGGTGGTGCCGGCGGAGGTCTCCTGAACCGCGAGACCCATCTCGGCGAGCCGGCCGGCCAGATGCTCCGCGGCCCGCGTCCGACGGGAGTTCTGCCCGTCCAGCAGGGCAAGCTGGTCGAGAAGCACGGCGGCGTGGAACTCCGAGAGGCAGGCGTTGCTGCCCATCAGGCGGCCGGTCTCCTCCAACTCCATCTCGCCGACGCCCACCGGCTCCTGGCGCAGCACCCGCCCGTCCGCGCGCAGGTGTTCTGCGCGGTTGGCCACCTCCGCGTCATCGGTCACCAGCGCGCCGCCCTCGCCACAGGTCAACAACTTGCTGCCCTGCATGCTGAACACCCCGGCGGCGCCGAACGCGCCCACCGGCCAGTCCCCGTAACGCGCCCCGTGCGCATGGGCGCAGTCCTCTATCAGCGGGAGCCCGTGCCGCTGGGCGATGTCCAGCAGGGAGTCCAGGTCCGCCACCGCCGAATAGGCGTGCACCACGGTGATGGCCCGGGTCCGCTCCGTGATCGCCGCCTCCACGGCCGCCGGATCCAGGCAGTACGTCCGCGGATCGACGTCCACGAGCACCGGCACGGCGTTGACGCCCAGTACCGCCGACGCCGACGCCACCCAGGTCAGCCCCGGCACGATCACCTCGTCACCGGCGCCGACCCCGCACGCCTCCAGCCCAACGGCCAGCGCCGCGGACCCCGTGGCCACCGGCACGCAGTGCGCCGAACGGCAGTAGTCCGCGAAAGCCGCCGCGAATTCCCGTTCGTAGGACTGGCGGCCCTGATATGCGCAACTGATGGTCCAGCGCCCGCTCGTCAATACGTCCTCGAGGCTTTTCAGTGCACGCTCGCCCGGCTGCGGCCACCGTGGCCACTCCCGGTTCGTGAGGCGCTCTCCACCGGAGATCGCCAGAGTGTTTCCCATGATTTGCCCTCGCTTTCGAGAATGCGACGGATGAGGAGGGAATTTACGCACCAGGGTCGGCCGTACGCCACAGCGTGCGCGGTCGGCCTGAACCGCCTTTGGCTTACTGGGCGTTCGACTGAGGAATGCCTGCAGTCGAACGGATCGGTACGCTTCGGCCCACCGCGGGCCGTGAATCCGGCCGCCTCGCCAGCGGCTTCGTGAACAAAGGCCTTACAGCCGACGCATTCGCGTGGCACCGCGTCGAGATCGACACTTCGCGTCCCCGGCGCATCGCGCACCAGACGAGGGAGTCACAGATGTCCGGCAATCCCCCCACCGGGCACCGCCCGGTCGGCACGCACCAGGCCACCGGGCCGGGCCTGACCGGTCCCGTGCCCCGCCGCGCCCGGATCGTGATCGTCGGAGGCGGTCTCGCCGGCGCCGAACTGGCCGGCGCGCTGTCCAGCGAGGGCGCCACGGGCGTCCTGCTCCTCGAAGCGGGCCCGGTAGCGGGCTTGACCCACATCCACACGACGCACTCGCCGCAACGCGCCACCGAGCTGGTCTTCGCACCCGACAGCGACCCCTACTTCCACCGCCCTTGGCGCTCCGCCACGCCCCCGCACTACACCGGCATCTCCGGCCTGCGCCGCCGGCTCGGCGGCCGGTCCCTGTACTGGCACGGCGTGGTGCTGCCGCTGGAGGACTGGGCGCTGCGCGCGCCCGAGTGGCCAGCCTCCATCGTCACGGCCCTGACCGGCGGCGACGGCACGCCCTCCTGGTACGACCGGGTCACCGCCGACCTGACCAGGTGGAGCGGCGGCGCCTTGTGGGACCCGGCGCTCCCCACCCGCACCGCCTTCGGCGGCGAGGAGTTCCGGCCGCTGCCACGCGCCTGCCGCCGCACACCGGGCGCCGACCGCTGGGAGGCGTACACCGCCTTCGACGCCTGGCGCGACGCCGACGGCCGCACCGGCCCGCCGCCCGGCGTCTCGGCCCGCTGCGACACCGAGGCGCTCGCCGTGGACGTAGGCGGCGGACGCGCCCGAGGCGTGGTGGTGCGCGCCGCCGACGGCAGTGTCACCACGGTCGCCGCGGACACCGTGGTGCTGTGCGCGGGCGCCGTGGAGAGCACCCGGCTCGCCGCCCACGCCCTCACCGCGGCCGACGTCCTGCCCGAGCCCAGACTGGGCGGGCTCGCCGACCACATCGTGCAGGGCTTCGTGGTGCGGCTGCCCGCCGACCGGCTGCCCCCGCCCGGCTCGTACCACGTCCCCACCGACCCGGTGCTGCGTTCCTACCTGCGGATGGACGTGCACCCCGACGGCCCCGGCCGGGCCCTGCTCGACGTACGCGTCACAGGAGAGCAACTTCCCAACCCGGACAGCGTCGTCGAGTGCGAGGTCTCCGGCTCCCGCCCCGGACCGGCGAAGGTGAGCACCGAACTGCTGCCCGAGGACCGCAAGCTGATCGCCGCCCAGCGCGATCTGCTGCGCGACTTCTGGGCCACGGCCGCCGCCGAGACCGGAGCGCCCAAAACCCCGCTGGAGTTCACCGACTTCGGCGACGCCGACCGGGACAACACCCGGGTGCTGCCCGATCGCACCCGTGCCCAGTCGGCGAGCCGGCCCGAGAGCTGGACGAGCCTGCTCGGCACCGAGGACCATGAGGGCGGCAGCCTGCCGCTCGGGCGGCTGCTCGACGACCGCCACGCCTTCACCGCCCTGCCCGGCCTGTACGCCGCCGGGCCCGCTGTCTTCCCCCGGCTCGGCGCAGCCAACCCCTCCCTCACGGCCATCGCGCTCTCCCGCCGGCTCGCCGGACTGCTCGCCGCCGCCTGACGTCCGCCGCCCGTCCGGGCGACACGCACCGCCACCCCCGCCGACCCAGGAGGTTCCACCGTGCCGGGCCCCGGATACCGCTTCTTCGGCGCGGAGGAACGCGCCAACGTCATGGCCGTCCTCGACCGCTGGCAGACCGACTGTGAGGTGTTCGACGACCCCGGCGAGGGGGAGTGGGTCCGCCGCTTCGAGGAGGCCGCCGCCGAGCGCTTCGGCGCCGCGCACTGCCTCGGCGTCAACAGCGGCACGTCCGCCCTCGTCGCCGCCCTGGTCGGGCTCGGCATCGGACCCGGTGACGAGGTCGTCGTGCCCGGCTACATGTTCGTCGCGTCGATCGCCGCCGTCCTCCACTGCGGCGCCGACGTGGTGCTGGCCGAGGTCGACGAGTCGCTCACCCTGGACCCGGCCGACGTGCGCGCCAGGATCACCCCACGCACCCGCGCGATCATGCCCGTGCACATGCTGGGCGCACCCGCGGACCTGGCGGCCCTGCGCGCCCTGGCCGACGAGCACGGACTGCACCTGCTGGAGGACTGCGCGCAGAGCGCGGGCGGCAGCTACCGGGGCAGGCCCCTCGGCACCTGGGGCAGCGCCGGCACCTTCTCGCTCAACCACTACAAGGTGATCACGGCGCTGCAGGGTGGGTTCGTGCTCACCGACGACCCGAAGGTCTTCCAGCGCGCGTACTCCTTCCACGACCAGGGCTGGTTCCCTTACCGCCAGGACCACGGCGACGGCGACCTGCTGCTCGGCATGAACCTGGGCCTCGGCGAACTGCAGGCCGCCGTCGCGCACGCCCAGCTCGGCAAGCTCGACCTCGTCCTCGACCGGGTACGGGACGTCAAACGCCGCCTGGTCGAGGCGATCGGCGACCTGCCCGGAGCACGGCCGAGGACCCTGCACGACCCGGCCGGGGAGTGCGGCACGACGGCCGTGTACGTCTTCGACGACGTCCGGCACGCCCGGGACGTCGCCGACCGGCTCGGCAGCCGTACGCTCGTGGAATCGCCGACGCACTACTACGGAGCCCTGCCCGCGCTCACCGCGTTCAGCCGTGGCGACCACTCCACAGTGCCGTTCCGCGCGCCCGGCGGCGCCCCAGTTCCCCGGCCCTTCGAGCCGGGTCTGCTGCCCCGGACCGACAGCGTCCTCGCCCGCTCCGTCGCCCTGGCCACCGGCGTCTCGGACAGCTACCTCGGAGCCGGCTTCGGGGTCCACCCGGGCTCCACGCAGGCCGAGATCGAGCAGGCGGCCGACACATTCCGGCGTGCGGTCAAGGGGGAGACGACCAAGGCCTGAACGAACGGGCGCGGTCACCCGGGATCCCCGCGGTGACCGCGACCACTGTCGTGACGGTGACCGAAGCGCTACCGGCGGGCCTCAGCCGACCGTTTCCCGCAACAGCTGGAACAGTTCGGGTGCGACGCCCCGCGCGGCGTAGACCAGCCAACGGCCGTCCAGCCGGGCGCCGCCGCACAGGTCGTCGACGCGTCCCTGAGCCTCCGCGACCAGCAGGGCGGCCGGGGCCCGGTCCCAGACGTGACCGCCCTCGTCGATGACCGCGTCGACCCGGCCCTCCAACAGGTCGGCGACCGCACACACCGGGGATTCGGTCCACCGCACCCGGTTCCGCAGCGGCTCGACGGGTGAGTCCGGCATCAGGAAGCCGCCGACCCGGGCATCAGCAAGGGACATGGCCCCTCCCAGGATCCGCAGCGGACGCGACGTCGAGAGCGGTTCGCGCCGGGCGGACGCGAATGCTCCTCCGCCCCGCGAGGCCCACCAGCGCACGCCCTCGGTGGGCCGGCTCAGGACGGCGACCCGCAGCTCACCTTCGGCTTCCAGGGCGACATGGGTCCCCCAGTCCCGCCCGCCCGCGAGAAACGGGACGGTGCCGTCGATGGGATCCAGGATCCAGCGGCGGTGCGAGGCGCCGCCGAGCGCGCCGCACTCCTCGCTCAGCACCGCGTCACCCGGGCGTTCCTCCGCCAACACCGCCAGCAGGGCCTTCTCCACCGCGAGGTCGGCCTCGCTCACCGGGCTGCCGTCGTCCTTGTGCCGTACGGCCGGCTGCCGTTCGAAGTAATCCAGCGCCAGCGAATCCGCCAGGTCCACGAGCCGGTGTGCGAGCCGTATATCGCCGTCATTCTCCATCGGGCCACCATAGCCATCCGGTCGACCCGCGAACCGCCGGCCACGCCGCACATTCGTCATCTACGCATTCCGGCATCGGCAGTTGAACGCCTCGCAGGTGAACGATCCCTGCTTGAACACGTATTGGGGAAGCCCGGCAGTCGGTCCGCGATGTTAACCTCTGGCATGCTCTTGGAGAACACGCTCGTGGAACGCCGGAGCCTGCTCCGGCTTGTCGAGGAGAACTTCCAGGAATTCGTACCCGGCGCCCGGGAAATGCCCGAGCCGGAATTCTTTCCGCTCGGCGAGGACAGCTGGTCGTACCGGATGGGGCCGTTGTGGATCAGCGTCCGCAGAGATCTGGACGGTCATTTCCCGGGCGCCTATGAAATTGCGCTCCTGTTACGCGAGAGCGGAAAGAGCTATGTCCTCGCTCCGCTGCCCGGCCGGAACGGCCACGTCGTCCACCGCATCGGCGACTTCCCCGTCGTGGTGTTCCCCTACGTGGAGCACGCCGCCGCCGGCCCCAAGTCGCCCACCGCCGGGCAGATCGAGCTGCTGGTGCGGCAGCTGCGCGAGGTGCACGCCTTCGACCCGCCCGCCTCCCGGCCGGTCGACGTCCCCACCGAGGACTTCCACTTCCCCTTCGACAACGATCTCGACAAGGCACTGGAGGCGGCGCAGGACGGTGCGACCGCGCGGTGCGGCCCGTACGGCCCCCTGCTGGCCGACCTGGTCGCCCGCAACGGCGACCACCTCGCCGCGCTGCGGGAGGAGGCCGCCTCGGTGGCCGCCCGTTGCACCGCGCTCTGGCGCGGCGAACGGCCTGCGCTCACCCACGGCGACCCCAGCCTGTCGAACGTCGTGTTCGGGCGGGGCGTGGACATCATCGACTGGGGCGGCGCGATGTGGGCCCCGCCGGAGCGCGACTGGGCCGCGCTGAGCCGGGTGTTCGGCACCGCACCCGAGGGACGCCCGGAGTTCCTGCGGTTCTACGAGCTGCGCTGGACGCTCGCGGAGATCGCCGAATACGGGAGCCGGTTCACCGGCCCCCACACCGGCGATGCCGACGATCACGCCATGTGGGACCGGCTGCAGCGGTACCTCCCGCCGCCCTGACTCGCGGCGCACCACCCTCGTGACCGCCCGCCACCTTGACCGACTCATACCGAAGGACCGCCGTGAGCCAGGTGAGCGTCCACCACGAATGGGACCCGTTGCAGGAAGCCGTCGTGGGCACGGTCCTCGGCGGCCGGACACCGCCCGCTCGCCCGGACGTCCGGGCGCCCGCCCACGCGGGGAACATCCGGCCCGCGCACCCGCGTCAACTCGGCCCGCACCCATGGCCCGACCGGGCCCTGCGCGAGACCGAGGACCAACTGGACGAGCTGTGCGAGGAGTTGCGCGGCCTCGACGTGACCGTTCGCCGCTGCCGCGACCGCACATCCCGCGTGCGGACGCCCGGCGACCGCAGCCACGCCCACCGCCCGTGGGCCGGGCGGGTCGCCGTCGGCCGGCGCCTCGTCGAGGCCCCCGCCGCAGGACACGTGGTGCGGCTCGGCGCCGACCTCCTGTACCTGGACTGCGGTGGCGGCGCGCCGGCCGCCGGCCGGCTCGCCGCCGCCGCGGGCGACACCTACACCGTCCACCACTGCCGCGGCCTGGCCGGCGACCCCGACTCCACCCGGCTCGACCCGGTCCTGATCCCGCTGCGCCCCGGCCTGGTCCTGGTCAACCCCTCGCGGGTGACCGACGACAACCTGCCGCCGCCGCTGCGCTCCTGGCGGCGGATCGACTGCCCCGAGCCGGTCGCTCTCGGCTACGCCGGGGACGTGCCGCGCTGCTCGGTGTGGATCGGGATGAGCGTGCTGGTGGTCCGGCCGGGCCTCGTCATCGCCGAAGCACGTCAGCGCGAGTTGCTGCGCGTGCTCGAGCAGCACGGCATCGACGTCCTGCCGCTGCGCCTCACCCACGCCCGGATGCTCCGCGGCGGCTTCCACGACGTCGTCCTCGACCTGCGCAGGACCGGGCCGCGCACGTGCGGCATCTGAACCGCCGAAGCAGTTCCGTCCTCTCCCGTCCCCTCGGATCTTCACAGTCCCCCGACTCTTTGCAAGGAGGCGCGAATGCGTCCGCTGAGTGTGCCCGGTGCCTGGCTGTCGAGGACCCGGGCGTTCGCCGACGACCGAGGCGAGTTCCAGGAGCTCTACAGCGCCCGGGAGCTGAGCGGGACGCTCGGCTACGAGCCCACGGTCGCCCAGATCAACCGCTCGGTCTCGCGGCGCGGTGTGCTGCGGGGTGTGCACTTCGCCCAGATGCCGCCCAGCCAGGCCAAGTACGTCACCTGTCTCAGCGGGGCCGTCCTGGACGTGGTGGTCGACGTCCGCGTCGGCTCGCCCGCCTTCGGCACGTGGGAGGCGGTGACGCTCGACGACCCGCGCCACAGCCTGTACGTGGAGGCCGGGCTCGGCCACGCGTTCATGGCGCTCACCGACGACACCGTCGTCGTCTACCTCACCTCGCGGGGCTACGCCCCCGGTCGCGAGCACGCGGTGCACCCGCGCGACCCCGAACTCGGCATCAAATGGCCCGGCGACATCGAGCCCGTCCTCTCCGACAAGGACCGCAAGGCCCCCGGGCTCAGCGAGGCGCGCCGATGCGGGCTGCTGCCCTCCTACGACGACTGCGTCGCCTTCCATCGCTCCCTGCGCGAGCATGCCGCGGTCTGACCGGCAGGGCCTGACCTGTCAATTGGTCTGATCACAAGCGTTGTTGCGGCGGCCACAGCCGGGACGCGCACTCGGCGCCGAAACGCCCTCGGGGCTCAGGGCCGGGGCAGCGCCGAACGCCCCGCGGCCGCGTACAGGGCGGGGAAGGCCTCCGCCAGTGCGTCGTTCCACTCCCGCATCGGCTCCAGCCCGGCCTCCCGCCACCGTGCGTGCCCGAGGACGCTGTAGCCCGGCCGGCCGGCCGGCCGGGCCAGCGCCCGCGTGGTGGTGGGCCGTATCCGGCCGGGATCGGCGCCCAGCAGCCGGAACGTCTCGCGGGCCAGGGCGTACCAGGTGGTGTCGCCCGAGTTGGTCGCGTGGTAGACCCCGCCGGGCGCGCCCGCCAGCGCCGCGCCGCCCAGGGCCGCCAGACGTTCGGCCACGTCCGCGGTCCAGGTCGGCTGTCCGCGCTGGTCGTCCACGACGTGCACGGTGTCCCGCTCCGCCTCCAGGCGCATCATCGTGGCCACGAAGTTGGAGCCCCCCGCTCCGTAGAGCCACGCCGTGCGCACGACGTACCCGGTGTCCGGCAGGGTGTCGAGCACAGCGCGCTCCCCGGTCCGTTTCGTGACCCCGTACACGGTCGCCGGTCCCGTCGGGTCGTCCTCCTGGTACGGCCGCTTCGCCGTGCCGGCGAACACATAGTCGGTGGACACCTGGAGCAGTACGGCTCCCAGAAGGCTGCAGGCCCGCGCGAGATGGCGCGGGCCGTCTCCGTTGACCGCCATCGCTCGCGACGGCTCGGCCTCCGCCGCGTCCACCGCCGTCCACGCCGCGCAGTTCACGACCACGGCCGGCCGGTGCAGGGCGAGAACGGACCGCACGGCGTCCTCGTCGGTGATGTCGAGGGCGTCGCGGCCGAGCGCGGTCACGGCGGCTCCCCGCCGGGCGAGCACGTGGGTGAGATCGCGCCCCAGCATGCCGGACGCACCGGTGACGAGCCACCGCGGGCGGGGGGACGGGGACATGGAATCGGTCTCCGAGGGGTGCGTGCCGGGCGTCGGTGCGGCGGGCCTGCCGCCAGGGGTGTCGTACGGATCGGACGAGGCGTGAATCCGGGTGCTACGCGCGCACTTCTCCCACCGGCAGGAGCGGTTCCCACCAGGAGCGGTTCGCCCGGTACCAGGCGACGGTGGCGGCGATCCCGTCGGCAAGGTCTATCTCGGGCCGGAAGCCCAGCTCCCGGCGTGCCCTGGTCCCGTCGATCGAGTAGCGCCGGTCGTGGCCCTTGCGGTCCTCCACGTGCTCCACCCTGCTCCGGTCCGCGCCGCATGCGGACAGCAGCAAACCCACCAGTTCGCGGTTGCTGAGGGTGGCGCCGCCGCCGATGTGGTAGATCCGGCCGGCCCGGCCGCGTGTGCGCACCGCCTCGATGCCGCGGACGTGATCGTCGACGTGCAGCCACTCCCTCACGTGCAGACCATCCCCGTACAGCGGCACGTTCCGCCCGTCCATCAGCAGGGTGGTGAAGCGGGGTACGAGCTTCTCGGGGAACTGATGGGGCCCGTAGTTGTTGGAGCAGCGCGTCACTCGCACGTCCAGACCGTGGCTGACGTGGTGGGCCAGCGCCAGCAGGTCGGCGGACGCCTTGGACGCGGAGTAGGGGCTGTTGGGGCGCAGCGGGGCGTCCTCGGTCCACGATCCGTGCTCGACGGACCCGTACACCTCGTCGGTGGACACCTGGACGAAGGGCGTCGTGTCGTGCCGCCGCGCCGCGTCGAGCAGAGTCTGCGTGCCGTGCACGTTCGTGCGGACGAAGGCGGAGGCGTCCAGGAGCGAGCGGTCGACGTGTGACTCGGCGGCGAAGTGGACGACCTGGTCCTGACCCGACATCACCCGGTCGACGAGGGCCGTGTCGCATATGTCACCGTGCACAAACCGGTAGCGGGGGTGGTCGCGCACGGCGGCCAGGTTGGCCGGGATCCCGGCATAGGTGAGTGCGTCGAGCACGGTCACCACGACATCGGGCGGCCCGTCCGGGCCGAGCAGGGTGCGGACGTAGTGGGAGCCGATGAATCCGGCGCCCCCGGTGACAAGCAGGTGTGTGGTCATGGCAGCGGGCTCCGCTTTCCGGTCGGAACGTTCGGCAGGGGCGGCAGGGGCGGCGGGGGACGTCAGGAGGAGATCTGTGCCTTGCTGTGGTCGCCGAGCACCAGGCGGTGCGCGTGCGGCACCGGAGGTGCGGAGGTCACCCGCACGTGACGGCCGATGAGCGAGGCCTCGATGCGGCGCACCCCGGAGATCGAAGCGCCGCGCAGCACGATGGAGAACTCCACCTCGCTGTCCTCCACCAGGCAGTCCTCGGCGATCGACGTGAACGGTCCCACGTATGATCCGGCCACCACGGCGTTGGCCCCGATCACCGCGGGGCCCACCACGCGGGAGTTGCGCACCTCTGCGCCCTCCTCGATCCGGACCCGGCCGATGAGCGTGCTGTGCTGGTCGACCAGCCCCTCGTGCCGTGCCTCGGTCTCCTCCAGGACGAGCCGGTTCACCTCAAGCATGTCGGCCACGTTGCCGGTGTCCTTCCAATAGCCGGTGATCTGCGTGGAGCGCACGTCGTGGCCGACGTCGATCAGCCACTGGACCGCGTCGGTGATCTCCAGCTCCCCGCGCCAGGACGGCTTGACGGCCCGCACGGCTTCGTGGATGGCGGGGGTGAACAGGTAGACGCCGACCAGCGCGAGATCGCTTCTGGGGTGGGCGGGCTTCTCCTCGAGGCTGCGCACCCGGCCCGTCGCGTCCAGTTCGGCGACGCCGAAGGATCGCGGGTCCGACACGTGAGTGAGGAGCAGGTGCGCGTCCGGGCGGGCCGCCCGGAAGTCCCGGATGGGGCCGTCGATCCCTCCGACCACGAAGTTGTCGCCGAGGTACATGACGAAGTCGTCCTCGCCCAGGTAGTCGCGGGCGACCAGTACCGCGTGCGCGAGTCCCAGGGGTTTCGGCTGGGGAATGTAACTCACGTCGAGACCGAATTTGGAGCCGTCCCCGACGGCCTCGGTGATTTCGTCCGAGGTGTCGCCCACGACGATACCGACCTCGCGGACGCCGGCGGCGGCTATGGCCTCGAGTCCGTAGAAGAGGACCGGTTTGTTGGCGACGGGCACCAGTTGTTTCGCGGAGGTGTGCGTGATGGGCCTGAGGCGGGTACCTGATCCGCCGGCCAGTACGAGCGCTTTCATTTCGTTCTCCCTGTGTGGTCGTGGATCACAGCGTTCCGGCGCGGCGTAGGAAGGGGGTACGCAGCCGTATACCGGCGATAAAATTCCGGGAGTCCGGCTCGTTTCAAGACGTGTGAGTACCCCTTTTGCGCTAAGACTCCGTCCGTCTGGATGCCTGATCGGCCCTCGTGGGTGGCCGAAAAGGACGGCCGCAGGCCCGGATGGGCGGCTGCCCACGTCAGGGCGACGCCATCTGTTGTACGGGAAGCCCTCGTGACAACGAGGCGTGGCTCCCTCGCACCCTTCGAGGCGAGGGGCGAATATCGGCCACTTTGTTCAAACTTTACTCAACCGGGCACAGGTGATAGGCATATGACGAGTGAAAGTTTGAGGCGATTCTCCGTGCTGCCGTGAAGGCCTGGCGACCGAAGGATGGTTAATGGAGCCTAATGCAGGTGACAATCCCTTTCAAGCTCGTGACCGACCGACCGGGTCCACGGGAGCACCAGATGAATACGGCTTACAATTATCCGACACCTTCATGGTGCCCATCAATTCCCTCCGCGCGTCGGAATCCCCGCGCAGCGCGGGCGAGGACGCCGATCACATTCGCACCCTCGCCGAATCGGGGGCGGTACTCCCGCCCATCGTCGTGATGTCGTCCACCATGCGCGTCATCGACGGCATGCACCGGCTCAGAGCGGTCGAACTCCGGGGCGAGACCGAGATCGCGGTCCGCTACTTCGAAGGCGAGGAGAACGAGGCGTTCGTCCTCGCCGTCAAGTCCAACATCGCCCACGGCCTGCCGCTCACCCTGGACGACCGCAAGGCCGCCGCCAGGCGCATCCTGCGGACCCACCCCCTGTGGTCCGACCGGGCCATCGGGCGGGCGACCGGACTCTCCGCCAAGACGGTCGGCGCCGTCCGGGCGTGTTCGACTGCGGTAGTTCCCCAGTCGAACGTACGCATCGGCAGCGACGGCCGGTCCCGCCCGCTCGATCCCACCGAAGGGCGTCGGCTGGCGGGCCGGCTGATCGAACAGAATCCCTCGGCGCCCTTGCGCCAGATCGCCGCCCAGGCCGGCGTGTCCCTCGGCACCGCCTCCGACGTCCGCAGGCGACTGCGCCGCGGCGAGAGCCCTCTGCCCGGCGGGGACCGCGAGCGCGACACCACGGCGGACACCCCCGCGCCGGCCCGCAGCGAGCGCGCCGAGGAGATCCGCCCTTCGCGTGCCCTCCTGTTGCGCCATCTCAGCCGCGACCCGTCCATCCGGCTCACCGAGGACGGCCGGGTGCTGCTGCGCTGGCTCAACGTGGTCGCCGTCCACAGCAGGGACTGGGCCCGGCTCCTCAGCAACGTTCCGCCCCACCGCGTCGAGACCATCGCCGAACTGGCCCGCGGCTGTGCCGAGACCTGGGAGCGGGTGGCCGAGCAGCTCGAACGGGCCGGCTCCGGCGCCGACGGAGTACCGTCACCCCGCGCCGGCGCCGGCGACCCCCGTGACCGAGTGCCCCCGCCCGCTCTTCGGCGCAGGGTCTGAGCCGTGCCGCACCGTCCCGGTCTCCTGCCGCGCCCGTCAGAATCACCTCACGCCACCGGCCCCACACCGCGGAGCCCTACGACACCCAGCCCTACGACACCCACCCCTACGACACCGCAAGGCCGCCGGGCCGCGCGGCCGGAACCCCGCTCGGGTCCCGGGACCGTCCCCGGCGCACAGCTCACTTTCTCCGAAGGAAACACCCCATGAGCAGGCCCGTATCCATCGCCATCCCCGACGCCCTCACCGCGTCGTACACCAGAAGCGGCCGAGAAGAGGAACGCGCCTGGATCGCAGCCCTGCCCGAGCTGGTCGCGACCTTCCTGGACCGATGGCGACTGCGGCCGGACGGCAAAGCGGGTTCTGGCGAGGCCTCGCTCGTCGTGCCGGTGCGGCGCGCGGACGGCACCCGGGCCGCGCTCAAGCTCCAGATGCCACGCGAGGAGTCCGCCGCCGCACTGACCGGACTGCGCGCGTGGAACGGCGACGGCATCGTGCGGCTGCTCGACCACGACCCGGAAAGCAGCACGATGCTCCTCGAACGCCTGGACGGCTCCCGCACCCTGGCCTGCGTCGAGGACGACGACACAGCCACCGGCGTCCTCGCGGGACTCCTCGCCCGGCTGCACGCCGTCCCGGCGCCCGAGGGACTGCGCCACCTCCGTGACATCGCGCGAGAGATGCTCGACGAGGCGCCGAAAGCCGTCACCGCGCTGACCGACCCCGGCGACCGGCGCCGACTGAGCGGCTGGGCCGCCGTCGTCACCGAACTGGCCGATGAGCCGGGGGACCGCATGCTGCACTGGGACCTGCACTACGACAACGTCCTGGCCGCCGCGCGTGAACCCTGGCTCGCCATCGATCCCGAGCCCCTGGTCGGAGACCCCGGCTTCGACCTCTGGCCCGGCCTGGAATCCGGCTTCGACAAGCTCGCCGCCTCCGGCGACGCCCCGCGCGTGCTGCGCCGGCGCTTCGACCTGCTGACCGAGACCCTCGGCCTCGACCGGGAGCGCGCGGCCGGCTGGACCCTCGGGCGCCTGCTCCAGAACACGCTGTGGGACATCGAGGACGGCAAGACCGTCGTCGATCCCTCCCAGATCGCCGTGGCCGAGGCGCTGGCCCGCTACTGAGGAGCCTCACCGGCACACCGGCACACCGGCACACCGGCACACCGCGCGACATCCACCTCGCGGACACGGACCCACCAGGAGGGCAGCCGTGTGCGTGGGCGCAGGCGGCCCGGCCGTCGTCCGATCCGCTCACCCTTCACGAGCCCGCTCTCGCACGAGAAAGCGGCCCTGTTCAACCGCGTGCGCTGCGGGCGCGGATCCCGTCTCCTCGATCCGTGCCCACGCTGAAAGTGCTCATGATCGAGGGGGCGGTGTTAGCCTTCGAAAGGTCCGGAGATCGCGACCGACCGGATCCGGGATCATCAGTAAGTCCCCTGTGGGATAAGGAAGTTGGAGCAGCCCCCGTCTCTCCCTTCCCGTGCCGGCGGCACGCTGCGGTCCGCCGGATTCCGCGCTCTGCCGGGACACGACCCCGCCCCCGGTGCGGCCTACGGCCGCCCGGTGCGCTTCCGGGCGGCCGTACGCCGCGCATCCAGCCGGGACGGTGCAGGGCCGGACGGCACCGTCCCGGACTTCGCACGGCCTGCCCCTGTGCTGGCCGACGGCGGCCCGCGCCCCGGCCGCCGACACCACGCCCATCCATCTGAGGAGTGCTATGAGCCTGGTCGACGTGCACAACGAGTGGGACCCGCTGGAGGAGATCATCATCGGGACGGCTGCGGGCGCCCGAGTGCCCCGGGCCGACCGGAGCGTCTTCGCGGTGGAGTACGCGGGGGACTATGACAGCCAGGAGCAGATACCCTCCGGCGCCTACCCGGACCGGGTGCTGAAGGAGACCGAAGAGGAACTCGACATCCTGGCGGCGGAGTTGACCAAGCTCGGCGTCACCGTCCGCAGGCCCGGAGCGCGCGACAATGCAGCGCTGATCACGACGCCCGACTGGGAGACGGACGGCTTCCACGACTACTGCCCGCGCGACGGCCTCCTGGCCGTCGGCGACACCGTCATCGAGACGCCGATGGCGCTGCGCGCCCGCTTCCTCGAACCCCTCGCCTACAAGGACATCCTCCTCGAGTACTTCAACAGCGGCGCGCGCTGGCTGTCGGCCCCCAAACCCCGGCTGACGGACGCCTCCTACGACCCCCAGGCCCCGGCCGGCGAGCGGCTCACCGACGTGGAGCCCGTCTTCGACGCCGCCAACGTGCTGCGCTTCGGCACGGACCTGCTGTACCTCGTCTCCGACAGCGGCAACGAACTCGGCGCACGCTGGCTGCAGTCGGCGGTCGGCGACACCTACACGGTGCACCCCTGCCGCAAGCTGTACGCCTCCACCCACGTGGACTCCACCATCGTTCCGCTGCGTCCCGGGCTCGTCCTCGTCAACCCCTCGCGGGTCAACGACGCGAACATGCCGGACTTCCTGCGCTCGTGGGAGACCCTCACCTGCCCCGACCTCGTCGACATAGGCTTCACCGGCGACAAGCCGCACTGCTCGGTGTGGATCGGGATGAACCTCCTGGTGGTACGGCCCGACCTGGCCGTCGTGGACCGGCGTCAGACCGCGCTGATCAAGCTGCTGGAGAAGCACGGCATGAACGTGCTGCCGCTGCAGCTGACCCACTCACGCACCCTGGGCGGCGGCTTCCACTGCGCGACGCTCGACGTCCGGCGCACCGGCTCGCTGGAGACCTACCGGTTCTGACGCCGCCCGTCCGCCGCGCGGCCACGACCGGCCGCCGCGCGCGGTCCGCCCCAGTCCACGACTCCTGCAGGAGGCGACCAACGTGATCGGTTACGGCGTCTGCGTCGGCCCGGGCAACCTGTTCCATCGCCTGAGCCTGCCGGCCATCGAGCGGGTCCGCACACCGGGCAGCCCGGTGTTCACCATGCGCAACCAGCGCTCCCTCTTCGCCGCGTACAACGCCATGTTCGACCAGGCCGCCGCCAACTCCGATGTCACCGGCCTGGTGATGCTCCACGACGACGTGGAGCTGCGCAAGAATCCCGCCGACGTGGCGCAGTCGGTGTTCGAGGACGACTCCGTCGGCATGCTCGGCTCGGTCGGCGGCTCCGACACCGTCTCGCTGGCCTGGTGGAACGAGAGGGAGACCCGGCGCGGCCGGGTCACCGACTACGACAAGGTGCACGACTACGGCTCCGACCGGTACGAGGTCCACGCCGTCGACGACGTCATCCTCTGCGTCAACCGCTGGACCATCGAGAACATCCGCTTCCCCGAAGGCCACTACCGCGGATTCGAAGGTCTCGGGGTCATCCTCGCCACCCTTGTGCGTGCCGCGGGCAAGCGGGTGATGGTGCAGGATCTGCAGGACGTCATGCACCACAACGACGGACGCGGCTTCAACGGACTGAAGGACTGGCGGCACAACGAACTGCGCTGGCAGCGCGAGTTCTTCGACCTGAGTCCGCTGGAGCGCCTGGGCAACCACCTGGAACGGCTCACGATCCCAGCCATCCCCGCGCGACTCGCCGCCCGCAGGCTCATGATGCGCGCGACCGGCGAGATCCACCGGGCCAGCGATGGCGAGACGGGGGACCCGGTGATCGACGAACTGGTCGGCGGCTGGTACCGGCGGTGCACTCGCCTGCGCGGCCGCTTGTTGGTGTGAGGAGAGCACATGGCGACACACACACGGCTGCGCTACGACGCGGCCAAGGTCGGCCTGGCCGACCTCGTCCGTAAGGTGCTGGACGTCGACGACCTGGAGGGCCTGGCGGCCAGCGAGCGACTCGCCACCCGGGAGACCGATCAGAGAACGCCGTACCACAAGCGGTTCTACGAGCACTTCGACGCCGTCTCGCCCGCCTACCGCCTGCTGGCGCGGCACCTGCTCGGCGACACCGCCGACGACGTCTACCTCCAGCGGATCCCGACCTTCCGGGTACACCTGCGCAACTCCGTCGCGGTGGGCTCGTGGCACCGGGACCGCGACTTCGGTCACGATCCGGCGGAAGTCAACTACTGGGTGCCGCTCACCCGTGCCTACGGCAACAACACCCTGTGGATCGACAGCGAACCCGTGCACGCCGAGTACGGCGACGTCATCGTCTTCGATGGCGCCAACTCCTGGCATGGCAACGTCGTCAACGACACGGAGACCAGCCGCGTCAGCATCGACTTCCGCACGATTCCCCGGTCCGCCTACCGGCCCACCACCAAGAAGTCCGTCTCCTTCGAAATGCCCTTCCTGCTGGGCGAGTACTGGGACGTCGTCTGACCCGCGCCCGACGCCCACGCGACGAGGGGGCCGGCGCCGACCCGCCCCGCTGCGCCCTGCCCCGCGTCGCCCCGGCGAGGCGGTCCTCGCGCACCCGGCAGCCCCACCGCACACCCCCGTCTTCCGGGGACACCCGGCGGCACGCACGGAAACGGCCACCAACATGGCGATGACCATCGAACCGAAAAAGGAGCTCCAGGGCAGCGAAAGGCCCGGTGAAGCCCTACTCCACCTCGACGAGAGGTTCCGCGCCTTCCTGGCCGGCGTCCCGGCCGACCGCCCAGCGTGGTTCTGCTTCTTCTCGTCCGGCCTGCTGCACGTCGTCCATCACTTCCTGCGCTTCGTCCCCGAGCGGCTGAACTGCGTGTTCATCTCCTCCGCCCTGGACGCGCAGGAGCGGGAGCTGCGCGACCGCATGAGCGGCGGACTGCCCGTCTTCGACATGGACGAACGCGTCGGCAGCCACGAGATCTTCGAGCTTCTGCTGCGCAACGCCGACCGGCCCTTCGGCATCGTCGACGTCGACTGCTTCGTCACCGACACCGACTGGTTCGACCGCTGCACGGACGGCCTCGAACCCGGTGTCGCCGTGAGCGGACCCCTCAGCTACGGGCCCATCCCGTTGGCCGCACCGCCCTTCCTGGCCCTCGACCCGCGGGTGCGTCCCGACATCGAGCGCGGCGTCGGAGGGCCCGTCTCGCCCGCCGCTTACGCCTACGTGCCCCCGGGGCCGGAGAAGGAGATCGAC
Organism: Streptomyces humidus; assembly: GCF_014649655.1. GTDB lineage: Bacteria > Actinomycetota > Actinomycetes > Streptomycetales > Streptomycetaceae > Streptomyces > Streptomyces humidus. Next base: position 339,083 of record NZ_BMTL01000005.1, read on the forward strand.
GGCGCCACGGTACGGCTCATCGAACCGCACCACGAGCGTGCCCTGACCCGCGTGCTCGCCATGGAGGGCCCAAGGCTGCCGTTCCCGCAGGGCGGCGTGGTCGACGTGCTCGACGACGGCCGCGAGGTGCGCAGCCATGAACGCCACCACCACCTCCGCAACGGCAGCGAGGTGATCCGGGTCGTCTACGACGGCCTGATGCTGTACCAGCTCATGGCGCTGGCCGCGGGACTGCGCATCGCCCGCTTCCACAGCTACCCCGGCACCAAGGTCTTCGCGCCGGAACTGGTCCACGCCGGCGGCATCTCGTACTGGCACCGGCTGCGCCCCAGCGAGGTCGCCGCCGGCATCCATGAACTGCCCTGGTCGGCCCACGTCGACGCCCTGCTCCTGGACGACTTCAACCACAGGCCCGACGCCCCGCCCGCATACCGCAGACGCAGCATCCGCCTCGCCGCGAGCCTGAAGCAGTCCGACACCGACCTCGACCGGTTGCGCGTCGAACTGCGCACCAAGCTCGCCGCCTCGGGGGCCGACGTGACCGACCCGCGCTGGGCCGCCGTACTCGACTGACGCCGACGGTCCGTGACGGAGACAACGGAGACACGATGAGAGTGGCCACCGACGCACCCGGCTGGACGGGACGCCCTCACGCGGGCCCACCCCTTCAACTGCCCCCTTTGCGAACGCTCTTGCCCGACGGCAACGGTCCCCGAGCCGCCCACCGGCCAGCCTGCTTACGCGCCGACGACACCGCCGTCCCGGCGCCGACGCGTCCGGCGCTCGTAGCCGCTGTGACGACGCGAGGCGGCCCGAGGTGATGCGGCGCACCGAGCGCCGGCGGCGGCGCGGCGCCGTACTCGGCACCGCCCTGGTCGTCCTGCTGGCCGCCCCCGCCGCGCCCGTCGTCACGAGTGTGAGCGGCGACCGGCCGCCGGCGGACAACGTCATCCTCCTGATCGGCGACGGCATGGGCGACAGCGAGATCGCCGCCGCCCGCAACTACTCCGTCGGCGCGTCCGGCCGACTCGCCATGGACACCCTGGACAGGTCCGGGCGACGCACCACCGCCTCCGTCGACGAACACGGCGACCCGGTGTACGTCACCGACTCCGCGGCGGGCGCCACCGCCTGGGCCACCGGCCGCCGAACCGTCAACGGCCGCGTGTCCAAGACCCACGACACCGACCGGCCCCTGCCCACCCTGCTGGAGAAGGCCCGCCGTCAGGGCCTCGCCACAGGCAGCGTCACCACCGCCTCCCTCGCCGACGCCACCCCCGCCGCGCTCGCCGCCCACGTCAGCGACCGATCGTGCAAGGGGCCCGAGGACATGGCCGCGTGCCCGGCGGACACCCGGGCCGCCGGGGGAGCGGGCTCGGTTGCGGAACAGACGCTCGCGGCCCGCCCGGACGTCCTCCTCGGGGGCGGAGGCGACCACTTCGCGCAGACCGTCCGGGACGGCCCCCACCGCGGGCGCACCGTGCTGGAACAGGCCCTCGCCGAGGGCTACCACGTCGTGCGGGATCGCGCCGCACTGCGGGCAGCCCGCCCCGACCGGCCCGTACTGGGCCTGTTCGCTGCTGACTACCTGCACGTGGAGTGGACCGGGAAGCCCGCGGCACCCGGCGGCACTGCGTCCCAGCGCTGCGCTACCCGCAACCCCGCCCGGCCCGCTGGCACCCCCACGCTCGCCGAATCCACCAGCGCCGCCCTCGCCCTCCTCACCGCCCGCCGCGACCGCCTGGGCTTCTTCCTCCAAGTAGAGGGCGCCTCGATCGACGACCGGGCGCACGAGGCCGACCCCTGCGGCCAGATCGGCGAGACCCTGGCCTTCGACCGAGCCGTCTCCGTCGCCCGCGCGTACGCCGCACGGCATCCGCGGACACTGGTGATCGTCACCGCCGACCACGGCCACGCCACCCAGATCCTGCCCGACGACGCCCGCCCGCCCGGACGGTCCACCACGCTCCTCACCGACGAGGGCCGACCGATGCTCCTGGCGTACGCCACCAGCACGGAACAGCCGGGCGGTAGCCAGGAACACACCGGCGTCCCCGTGCCGGTCTCCGCGAGCGGGCCGCTCGCCCACCGCGTGCTCGGCCTGCGGGAGAACACCGAGCTGTTCACGACCGTGAGCGAGGCCCTCGGCCTCGGATGACCGGCCACCGCAGCCGCTCACGACCTCATGTCACCGAAGTCCCCTCACCGAAAGGTATTTCGCGTTGAGCTCCTTCCAGGAACTGCCCCGCTGGCCCCAGCTGACGGACGACGACATCGAGGCGGCGGTGGCGGCGCTGCGCACCAACCGCCTGGTGGGCCAAGGCAACAGCATCGTCGAAGAGTTCGAGGCCGCCCTGGCGGCCGGACAGGGCGTCGAACACGCGGCGGCCGTGTCGACCGGCACCGCCGCGGTCCACCTGGCACTGCACGCCCTCGACGTCGGCCCCGGCGACGAGGTCATCGTCCCGACGCACACCTTCATCGGCTCGGCCAGCCCCGTCACGTACCTCGGCGCACGCCCGGTGTTCGCCGATGTCACACCCGACACCCACTGCCTGGACCCCGACTCGGTGAAGTCGCTGCTCACCTCCCGGACCAAGGCCGTCGTGGCGGTCCACATCAACGGCGTCGCCGCCGACATGGCCGCCCTCACCGCCGTCGCCGCGGAGGCGGGCGTCCCCGTCGTCGAGGACGCGGCACAGGCCCTCGGCACCGAGATCGCCGGACGTCCCATCGGCGGCTTCGGCGACCTGGCCTGCGTCAGCCTCTTCGAGCAGAAGGTCATCACCTCCGCCGGTGAGGGCGGTGCCGTCCTCACCGACAACCCCGTGTACGCAGAACGGCTGCGCCGCGCGCGCAGCCACGGTGAGGGTCCCGTCGAGGGAAGCCCCGGGATGATCTGGGCCCACGAGGTCGGCTACAACTACCGCCTCACCGCGGTCCAGGCGGCCGTCGGACTGGCCCAGCACAAGCGGCTCGGCGAGATGGTCGAGGCCCGCCGCCGCAACGCCGCCCGCCTCTCCCAACGGCTGGCCGGAGTCGAGGGTCTGGAACTGCCGGTGGAGCCCGAAGGCACCAAGCACGCGTTCTGGAAGTACGTGGTGCGCGTCGTACCGGGAGCGGGCCGCAGGAGCGCCGGGGACATCGCCGCCGACCTGCGCTCCCGGGGCGTGCCCGTTCTGCTGCGCTACCCGTTCCCGCTGCACAAGCAGCCCGCGTTCGCCGAGCACCAGGGCGTGTCCCTTCCGGTCGCCGAGCGCCTGTCGCAGGAGTTGCTGGCGCTCCCGTCCCACCCGGGGCTCACCGAGGGCCACTTGGACCACATCGCCGACGAGGTCCGCAAGGCCGTCACCGCCACCGAGTGACAGCGCCGCACGCGACAGCCGGCGCAGCGCACCGACCGCCCACCGCCGGTGCGCGGCGCCCGCCCCCTCCGACGACCGAGACGACCCCAGGAGAGCGATGAGTCCCGCCCCGCACACCGCACCCGCGGCCCGCACCGCCCCCGAGACGCCCGGACCCGACGGTCTGCCGCTGCTGCTCGGCACCTCCGCCTTCGGCCAGAACGAGCGCGGCTTCCCCGTGTACGACGCCTATTGGGAAGGCGGCGGACGCGCCTTCGACACCGCCTGGCTCTACGGGTACCAGTACGGCCCCGGATGCTGCGAACGCACGTTCGGTGCCTGGGCCCGGTCGCGAGGCGTCGACAAGGAGGCCTGGGTACTGGCCAAGGGCGCCCACACCCCGGAGTGCCTGCCCGATCGCGTCGAGGCCCAGCTCACCGAGAGCCTCGCGCGCATGGACCGTACCGACGCGGCGCTGTACATGCTGCACCGCGACAACACGGACGTCCCTGTGGGGGAGTTCGTCACCGTCCTCGCCGATCTGGTGGACCGCGGCGTCATCGGCGCGTACGGGATGTCCAACTGGACCCTGGGACGCGTCGTCGAGGCCGTCGACTACGCCCGCGCGCACGGACTGCCACGGCCGGCCGGCGTCAGCAACCAGTTCAGCCTGATCGACATGGTCGGCCCCATCTATCCGGGCACGGAGACCTCCCACGACCCAGCCTGGCGCGCCTGGCTGAAGGACACCGGAGTACGGCTCTACCCCTGGGCCAGCCAGGGCCGCGGCGCGCACGCGCTCAGCGACCCCGACGAACTGCGCACCGGCCCGCTCGCGGAGAGCTGGTACAGCGAGACCAACGCCGCGCGCCTGCGGCGCGCCCGGCTCCTCGCCGAGCGTAAGGGCATCTCCGCCACGGGCATCGCCCTGACCTGGACTCTCTCCCAGCCCTTCCCGGTCACGGCCCTCATCGGCCCCCGCCTGCCGCAGGAGGTCCACGACTCCCTGACCGCCGCGACCCACCGCCTGACGGAGGAGGAACGCGACTGGCTGGAAAGCGGCGAGGGCGACCTGCCGTCCCCCTGACAGGACGCCCGCGGGCGGAGTTGCGTGTGGAGCGGTCACTCGGCCTGATCGACAAGGGGAAAGCCCCACTTCGCGACGGAGGCGGACCCCAGAGACCATGCGGCCAGGGGCGGTAGTGTCCGGCTCGCACCTTCCGATCCACGGAACCCGCGGTTTCCCCCGAGCGAAGATCAGGCAGCATGCGCAGACCCATCCCGCTGCCACACCGCAGCGGCAGATCGCCCTCCTGACAGCGCTGACGGGCGCGTGTCTCGTCGCCTTCTTCCTCGCGCCGAACGCGCTGGCCCGGGCTCCATCAGCACGGCGAACGTCGGTGAGGTGTTCCGGGACGGATTCACGGCGTACTGCCCCCGCAGGCAGTTCATCAAATATGACCGAGAGCTTCAGTTGGCCACTCTGGGTGACATAGTTGGCCGCTGCTTTCTCCCTCGACCGGGCCGGGGGAGAAAGCCCCCGCTTCCCGGCCGCTTCATTCACTGCCGCGGCCGGCCTCTCGCACCGGCGAGGCACGGACGCCGCCCGTGCCGGTGTCCAGCAGGCCAGGGACAACAAGGCCGAGCCGGCGGTACAGCTCGGATCCGGCACCGCGTGAAGGACAGCACCACCCTGGACGTCACCGAGGGCCAGCGGCTCGCCCTCGACCAGCTCCACCGCATCGTCCAGGCATCCCAAGGAGCGGTGGCAGCCACGCATGTGGCTGCTGTCGCCGACCTGGCCGGGTACGTCGAGGCCCGCATCAGCATCGGCTGCGCCAACCTGCCGCGCACCCCAGGCGGCCTGAGGCTGCGCAGTGTCGAGGCGGTCACCCTGCTGATCCCCCGCGCTTCCCGTTCACCGCCCCCAGTGTGCGGACACGCCATACCCTGTTCGCGGGTACCCCGCACGTCAACTGGGGCCGCCACCTGTGTCTGCACCGTTCGACAGCGACCGAGTGGGATCCGGCCGACGGCATGTACGGGTTCATCAACCGCCTCCTGGACTGGTTCGAGGTGGTCGTCGCGGGAGAACTGGACCGGCCCGGTGAACCCCTGCATCCTCCGAATGCCCTGACCGACCGCGCGGCAGGGCTCCTCGTGATCCGCCGCGACGCGCCCGTCGCTCCAGTTCGTCGGAGGTGCGTGGCTTGATGGCTACGCAGCCCCAGTTGTCGGCGGCACTGCTGGCCAGCATCAGGGCGATGACGGATTTGCCAACGGCCGGGTCGCCGAGCAGCAGCACGAAGCCGTGGTCGCGCAGTGCGCGGGCGGCCTTGCGGTAGGCGTTGGTGACGACGAACGTGGAAACCTGCTCCGGCGCAGACTTCATCAGCACCAAGGCCTGAGTGTAGGCGCGTTCGTCGAGGATCTGATGAATCAACTCTCCTGGCTGAATGGACTGTTGGTCGCGGTTGCGTTGCCAGAGGGCCATTTCCAGCGCGTCCAGGACAAAGACGGTCTCCTTCACGGTGGCCGCGGACCAGCCGACGATCCGGCGGGAGAAGGTGTCCACGACGAACGCGACATAGACGGTCGCCGACCAGGTCTTCACGTGGGTGAAGTCCGCGACCCAGCACCGGTTCGGAGCGGCGGCGACGAAGTCGCGGTCGACCAGATCGGGAGCCCGCTGAACCTGTCCGCCGGGGATCGTGGTGACCACGCGTCTGCCGCGCACCGCGCCCTGGATACCGAGCTCGCGCATCAGGCGCTCGACGGTACAGCGGGCCACCGCATGTCCCTGCCGGTTCAGCTCGCGCCAGATCTTCCGGGCTCCGTAGACACGGTAGTTGGACGTGTAGACGTCGTGGATCCTCTCCTTGAGTGCCTCGTCGCGCACGGAACGGGCGGAGGGCGTTTGGAGGCGTTTCTTGTGGGCGTAGTACGTGGAAGGGGCGATCTTGCAGTCGTGTGCGGTGAGGGTTCTGCAGATCGGCTCGACGCCGCCGAAGCGGTCCCGGTGCTCGTCGATGAACGCTACGAGCGTGTGTGTGGCCGGTCGAGCTCGGCCGCGAAGAAACTCGCCGCGGCCTTCAGGATCTCGTTCGCCCGCTTCAGCTCGGCGTTCTCCTTCTTGAGCGCCTTGAGCTGGGCGGACTCCTCCGTCGTCGTCCCCGGACGCTGCCCCGCGTCGATCTCTTGCTGTTTCAGCCAGTTCCGCAGAGTCTCGCGGGAGCCGATGCCGAGCTTGTCCGCGACTGCCTGCAGGGCGGCCGTCTCGTTCGGGTAGTCGTCGCGCACTTCGGTGACCATGCGCACCGCGCGTCGGCGCAGCTCAAGCGGGTAACGGGAGGGTCGTGCCATGACTCAATCCTTTCACGGAATCGAGTCTCTACCTGACACGGGGCGGTTCATGCAAGATCCACCTCGCCGGGGAGGGCGGTTGCCGGCCGCTGGCCCTGCTGGTCACCCCCGGCCAGTGGGGCGACAGCCCGCAGATGATCCCCGTCCTGGAGCGTATCCGGGTCAAGCGCCCCTGCAGAGGGCACCCGCGCACGCGGCCCAACCACTTGGGTGGTGATAGGGCGTACAGCTCTCGCCACAATCACCGCTACCTGCGTCGACGCCAGATCAAGCACATCATCCCCGAGCCGAGGGACCAGCGTGCCACCCGCCGGCGGCGCGGCAGCCGGGGAGGCCGACCCGTCGGCTTCGACAAGGAGATGTACAAGCGCCGCAACGAAGTCGAGCGGACGATCAATCGGCTCAAGCAGTCCCGAGCCGTTGCCACGTGTTACGACAAGCGCGCATACGTGTTCCACGGCACGATCGCCCTCGCCTCGATCAGGCTGTCGTGCCTCCCAGACCGCTACCGCACGGAGCAGTACAGCCGAGCTTCCTGGCCAGTGGCAGTGCGGGCCAGAGATGCCAGCTCAGCAAGGTGGCTGACGGCCTCGCCTTCCTCAACCAACTCCCGATCAGTCTGCCGCAGGTGCGACCACTTGCGAGCTACTTCTTCAAGTCGCAGCGGATCCTCAGTTGCGAGCAAGGCCTGGAGCCGCTCCGAGATCACGAAGACGTAGCAGCCATCGTTCGTGATCTCAGTCAGTACCTGCGGCTCGCCGGCCCGCATGAGCTCTTGCGGACTGTCTCCAGTGAAGAGGCTCTCCCACTCGACTACGGCGTCCGAGGGATCGTAGATACCCACAGGCACGATCTCGAACGCTCTGCGCGGGCTGAAGCCCTTGACCGCAGCCGCCGACTCGTCATCGGGCGCGACAAAGAAATCTGCCCACTCATCCACTCCAGCATCATGCCCGGCATCCAGGCCACGTGACCAGCAAGATCCGCCGGACAGGCCCTTAATCCTAGTGCGCCGGTCTGAGCCACCTCGTACGATGCCTCCGACGCTCGAACATCAGTGCATATCGGAGGCATCGGAGGTCACACTTGACCATGTCTTTCGGCACGCGATCGCGTGCCGTTCTCGCATTTCTGGGATCCGTCGGACTGACCCTGACCCTGACTGTCACCGCGTCGCCCGCGAGCGCGGTCGGCGGGACGCCCACGGTGCCCACTGACCTGTTCAACAGCCACAAGAGCTGCTCGACCGACGCGGACCGACCCACGTACGTCTCGGCAGCCACCGGTCTCGGCGTCGAGGGCATCCCGGGAACCACCGACACCGCCGACAACTCCTTGGTTACCGCGCAGTACCGGGTCTGGCCGGTCGTCAGCCCGAGCAGCGTCACCACGGTCACCCGTCTCAACGCGCTCCCCGGCATTGAGGCCCCGGCCACTCTGCCGGCCGCTGCGCTCGCCGACGGGCAGACCTACGCGTGGCAGACACAGACGGTGGCCGACAGTACGGCCTCGGACTGGTCGGCCACCTGCTACGTCACGATCGACAACACCCGTCCCGTGACCACGCCTGCCATCTCCTCGGCTGACTACCCGCCGGACGTGTCCAACCCGGGTGGCGCACCGGCCGAGTTCACCCTGAGCGCCGGCGGCGACGACGATGTCACCGGATTCGAGTACGCCTGGCTTCAGCCCCTCCCGATCATCGGCATCGTCAACATCGGCGATCACGGCATTCCGCAGGTCGTGGACCCGTACTCGAATCCCCAAAACTTCATGCGCGCCGACGTCCCCGGCGGTTCAGCCACGGTCAGCCTGGTGCCGCCGAGCGGCTCGGGTCCGAAGACCCTGTGGGTGCGAAGCCTGGACCGGGCCTTCAACACTTCGGAGATCACCAGCTACATGTTCTTCGTGGGCCCCACGGCACCAAGCGTCACCCCAGCCGTCCCGTCGCCCGAGTTCGGAGAGCCGACCGAGTTCACGCTCCGGCCCGCGCCAGGACTCCAGTCCAGGAATCCGGTCGTCAGCTACTCCGTCGACACTATCGGCGGTCAGATCTATGGCAAGCCCGTCGAGGTGGCGGCGGAGACGGACGGGACGGCGAAGGTGACGGTGGTCCTGGACGGCATCTACGGGGAGGCTGTCCAAGTGACCAGCAAGAGCGCGGACGGCTGGGTCTCCGACATGGGCCGGTGGAGCAGCACCTACGACACCACTCCCACGGTCGTTTCGGACGTCTACCCCGAGAACGGTCCGGGTGGCGGAGCAGGAGTCCCGGGCTCCTTCACGTTCACGCCCAAGGTCAAGGACGTCGCCGCCTACACGTATACCTTCAACGGGGGCCCCGAGGTCACGGTCACCGCGGGCGACGACCTCTCCGCGAGCGTCGACTGGATCCCTGCCACCGACGGCTTCTACGACCTGATGGTCTACGCGACCACCAGCTCGGGCGCCCAACTAGCACCCTACGACTACTACTTCACCGTGAACTGAGCCGGCGAACCGCCGTCAGAAGGACAGCGCGCCTGCCACGGCCGACGGCGAGTGGCCCACACCCCTCAGGGGTGCGGGTCGCCCCAGCCGGCTCGCTCCTGAAACCGCTGTAAGGCGAACGAGCGCCGGCGCCGGACAGTACCGGCGCCCCCTACGGACTGCGGGCAGCTGCGGGTTCCCGTAGGGCCGTCTCAGGACATAACAGCCCTTTCAAAAAAGCGAGTTGCCGGAAAGTTCGGGTGACGACGGGCCGCCGCGAAGGCGAGGAGCCGGGCGCGATCCTAGTAGTGCCCGCTCTGACAGCCTCGGCTGAGACACCCGGTCTATCGGGTTAGTCTGGATGGGCGAGACAGGAGATCCCTTCAGCATGGCCAGCGCCACCCCGATACCCGCCGGTGACGATCCGGCGCCGAAGCCGAAGCGGCGGACGTTTTCCGCGGAGTACAAGCTGCGGATCGTCTCCGAGTACGACGCCGCCCCGGCCGGGGAGAAGGGTGCGATCCTGCGGCGTGAGCGGCTGTACCACTCGCACGTCATCGAGTGGCGCCAGGCCCGGGAGGCCGGCGCGCTGGATGCTCTGGTCGACCGGCGGACATCGGCGGTGCGGCCGAAGAAGGCGAGCGAGCAGGCCGAGCTGGAACGGCTGCGCAAGAAGGTCGCGCGGCTGGAGAAGGACCTGGCCCGCCGGGACGCGGCCCTGGAAGTCATGGGAAAAGCCAACGCGCTCTTGGAACTGCTCTCCGAGAGCGCGGACTGAAGCACGCCGCCGCGCCCGTGATCGACGAAGCGTTCGCGGGTGTCCAGGGCCAGTTGGGGACCACAGCGGCCTGCCTGCTGACCGGGCGCTCACGCGCCACCCACTACCGTCACATCAACCCCAGGCCGAAGTTCGCACCGTCCCCAAGACCCACGCCCGCTTCGGCCCTCTCGTCGGCCGAACGGGCCCAGATCCTGGCGCTGTTGAACCGGCCGGAGTACGCCGACCTGCCGCCCGCGCAGGTCTGGGCGCGTGAGCTGGACGCGGGCAACTACCGGTGCTCGGAGCGGACGATGTACCGGATCCTGTCCGCCGCCGGGCAGAACGGCGAACGCCGCCGCCAGGCCACCCACCCGGCCAGGACGATCCCCGAGCTGACGGCGACCGGCCCGTCGCAGGTCTTCACCTGGGACATCACGAAGCTGCCCGGCCCGGACAAGGGCATCTGGTACCACGCCTACGTCATCATCGACATCTTCAGCCGCTACATCGTCGGCCACACCGTCGAGCGGGCCGAAACGGCTGAGCGGGCCGAGGAGTTGATCCGCGAGACGATCGAGCGCAACGGCATCGTGCCCGAGACGGTGCACGCGGACCGCGGCACCTCGATGACCAGCAAGAAAGTGTCCCAACTGCTGATCGACCTCGGCATCACCAGGAGTCACTCGCGCCCCAGGGTCAGCAACGACAACCCGTACTCGGAAAGCCAGTTCAGGACCACGAAGTACGCTGCCGACTACCCGGAACGGTTCGATTCGCCGGCCCATGCCCGGGAGTGGATGGACGCCTTCATCACCTGCTACAACCACGACCACAGACACTCCGGGATCGGCCTGCACACCCCCGCCTCCGTCCACTTCGGCACTGCAGAGGAGGTCCGCGACCAGCGGGCCGCCGCTCTCGCCGAGGCATACGAACGCCACCCCGAACGCTTCGCCCGCCGACCGAAGCCACCCGAGATACCCGGCCAGGTCTGGATCAACGACCCGGTGAAACGCCGGCAACCCGAACCACAAGGTTCATAGCACCGCGAACGTCTCATTTGACTTGACAACTACCGGCCTGGTCAGGTCCGTATGGGGGTGGGTATGTCGTGATGGCAAGTGGGGCAGGCGCCGGTCCAGACGGCGAGGAGTGTCTGCAGTTCGCGGACGACTTGGTAGAGGCTCAGGCCGGCGCCGCGTCATTTGGGGCTCGGGCAGTCGTTGCAGGGTGCAGAAGGCGTGGGCGGCGGAGACGAGGGTGACGTGGTGGTGCCAGCCGTTGCAGGTGCGGCCCTCGAAGTGGGCAAGTCCCAGGGCCTGTTTCATCTCCCGGTAGTCGTGCTCGATGCGCCAGCGGAGTTTGGCGAGGCGGACCAGTGTGGTCAGGGGCGTGCCGGAGGGCAGGTCGGACAGCCGGTACTGCACCGGCTCGCTTTCACCGGCGGGCCATTCGGCCGGCAGCCAGCACACAGGCAGTTCCGGTCCGTCGGCCATCTGTCGGACCTCGCGTCCGGCAGGCCGGATGCGCAGGGCCACGAAACGGGAGTACATCCGCTTGCGGCCCGAGCGGCCGGTGCCGGGCCGGGAGCCCTCCCGCCACTGCACCGCCCTGGCCGCCTTCCGCCCCGCCGCGACGACCAGCTCCTTCACCGAACGCGCCTTGCCGGGATACTTCGCCACCGGCGGGCGTCCCATCCCGGAGTACGGCTCGGCCACCAACGCCGCGTCGGCGCTCTGGGCCGACAGCGTGCTGGAGATCCCCACCACGTAGTTCAGGCCGCGCTCCTGCAGTCCGTGCCGGAACGCGGCGGCATCACCGTATCCGGCGTCCGCGACGGCCAGCGGCACCTCGAGTCCTCAGGAACGGGTCTCATCGAGCATGTCCAGCGCCAGCTGCCACTTCTCCACGTGCCCGGCATCGTCCGGGATGCCGCAGGCGGCGCGGCGGGCGACCT
>NZ_BMTL01000006.1 GCF_014649655.1 Streptomyces humidus
ATAGCGTGAGGGAAACGCCCGGTTACATTCCGAACCCGGAAGCTAAGCCTTACAGCGCCGATGGTACTGCAGGGGGGACCCTGTGGGAGAGTAGGACGCCGCCGAACAATCTTTGGAAAGGACCCTTGGTCCCAGCGTTCAGCTGGGACCAAGGGTCCTTTTTGCTTTTCTGGAGCGCGCCGGGTACACGGGTGCGCGAGAATGTTTGCTGTACCGATGACAGGAGTCACCCATGTCCACCAACTCTCCCGACGACCGACCTGAGCGCGACCAGCGGCGACGGGACAGTGGGGACCGTGCCGGCAACCGCAGTGACCGCGGCGACCGTGGCGGCTTCCGCCGCGACAACGACCGCGGTGACCGTGGGGGATTCGCTCGCCGCGACGACCGTCGTGACGAGCGCGGCCGTGACGATCGTGGGGGCTTCCGTCGGGACGACCGCCGCGATGACCGTCGGGACGACAGCCGTGGTGGTTTCCGCCGCGACGACAACCGTGGTGGTGGCGGTTTCGGCCGTAGGGATGATCGTCGTGACGACCGGCGGGATGACCGGCGCGAGGGGGACCGGGGGTCCCGTCCGGCGTTCCAGCGCGATGACCGCGGGGACCGGGGGCCGCGTCGCGACGACCGCGGAGACCGCCCGGGCTTCCGTCGCGACGACCGTGGCGGAGACCGCCCGGGCTTCCGCCGTGACGACCGTGCTGAGCGCGGTGACCGCGGTGACCGCGGTGACCGTCCCGTGTTCCGGCGCGACGACCGTGCAGATCGGGGCGACCGTCCCGGCTTCCGCCGGGACGACCGGGGGGACCGTCCGGCGTTCCGCCGCGACGACAATCGTGGTGGTGGCTTCGGTGGCCGTGACCGCGACCGCGACCGTGACAGTGGGGGTTTCGGCCGTAGGGATGATCGTCGTGACGACCGGCGGGATGACCGGCGCGAGGGGGACCGGGGGTCCCGTCCGGCGTTCCAGCGCGATGACCGCGGGGACCGGGGGCCGCGTCGCGACGACCGCGGTGACCGTCCGGGCTTCCGCCGTGACGACCGTGGCGGTGACCGTCCGGGCTTCCGTCGCGACGACCGTGCTGAGCGCGGTGACCGCGGTGACCGTCCCGCGTTCCGGCGCGACGACCGCGGTGACCGGGGCGACCGTCCCGGCTTCCGCCGGGACGACCGGGGGGACCGTCCGGCGTTCCGCCGGGATGATCGCCGTGATGACCGGCGTGATGACCGGCGTGACGACCGTGGTGGGTTCCGTGGGCGGGACGACCGTGGTGCTGCCCCCCGTGGTCCCCGTCGGGACGACCGTGGCGGACGGCCCGGTGGTTTCCGTGGCCGGGACGGGCGCGACGACCGTCGGGACGACCGGCGTGGTGGTGGCGGATTCCGCGACGACCGGGACCGCGACCGCGAGCCGATCAAGCGGCTGCCGATCCCGGAGGACGTCACGGGCGAGGAGATCGACAAGGACGTACGGCAGGAGCTGATGAGCCTGCCCAAGACGCTCGCCGACGACGTCGCCAAGAACCTGGTGATGGTCGCACGGTTGATCGACGAGGACCCCGAGCGCGCCTACGCGTACTCGAAGGTGGCCCTGCGGCTCGCCTCGCGTGTCGCCGCAGTCAGGGAGGCCGGCGGGTTCGCCGCGTACGCCAACCAGAAGTACAGCGAGGCGCTCGCCGAGTTCAGGGCGGCCCGGCGGATGAGCGGCTCCGTGGAGCTGTGGCCCGTCATGGCCGACTGCGAACGAGGGCTCGGGCGGCCGGAGAAGGCCCTGGACATGGCCGGCGCCCCCGAGGTCCACAAGCTGGACAAGGCCGGGCAGGTGGAGATGCGGCTCGTCGCGGCCGGCGCCCGTCGTGACATGGGACAGCTGGACGCTGCCATCGTGACGCTGCAGAGCCCCGAGCTGGCGGCCGGTTCCGTCCAGCCGTGGACCGCGCGGCTGCGCTACGCGTACGCCGACGCCCTGCTCGCCGCCGGGCGCGAGGGCGAGGCGCGGGAGTGGTTCGCCAAGGCCGTCGAGGCGGACCGGGACGGCAGCACCGATGCCTCCGACCGGCTCGCCGAGCTGGACGGGGTGGACTTCGTCGACGCCTTGGACGAGGAAGCTGCCGACGGCGCCGAGGAGACCGACGAGGCCGACGGCGCCGAGGAGGTCGACGAGGTCGTCGTGAAGGAGGCTGCGGTGGACGTCGAGGACGAAGACGAGGCTGCGGCCGAGTCCGAGTCCGAGTCCGACGCCGAGGCGAAGGCCGACCGCGACGAGGTCTGACGCATGACGAGGGGCGGGACCCGGTGACACCGGATCCCGCCCCTCCGTCGCGTTCAGGCTCAGGCGTCGAGTGCGCGCAGGACCAGTCCCGAGGCCGGCTTCGGGCCGAACGACGTCGATTTGCGGGGCATGGTGACGCCCTGGCGGGCCAGGTCGCGGACCACCTCCTCGCGGACGGGGTGCAGCAGGACCGCCGTACCGCCGTCGCGTTCGGCCTTCCGCACGGTCGCGGCGGTGTCGTGGATGTAGGCGATGCGGGCGGGGTCGTCCTCCGGGATGCCCCATATGCAGTCGAGGAGCGTGGCGTGCAGCACCGTCGCGTCCAGGGTGCGCCAGGCCTGCGGACGGTCGGCGGGGACCGTGCGGGCGAGGAGGGCCGGGTCCGGGCGGTCGACGAGGTGGAAGGCGCCGTCGCCCGCGAGGAGGAACGCGTTGCCCGCGCAGGCGGCGTCGGCCAGGATGTCCAGGGCCTGCGAGAGTTCCACGTCCAGGGACCGGACGCGGAAGTGCCCGTCGAGCGCGGCCAGTGCCTCGGCGACGGGCAGGCCGGACAGGAGGCGGTGGATGGCGCGCACGCGCAAGGGGTAGCGCGCGGTGTCCACCAGGAGGACGAGACCGTGGTCCCAGGGGCCGGGCTCGGGGTGCTCCGCGCGCAGCCGGAGATAGGTCGCCCAGCGGTGGTGGCCGTCGGCGATCAGGGCCTGACGGCGCGAGAGGTCCTGCTGGACGCGGGCCGTCTCGGCGGGGTCGGTGATCGCCCAGAGGCGGTGGCTGTAGCCGTCCTCGGTGGTGGTGGACAGGAGCGGGGGGCGGGCGGCCGCGCGGTCCACGGCCTCGGCCGCGGCGCCGCCGCCCCGGTAGGTGAGCAGGAGGGGCTCGAGGTTCGCGTGGGTGGCGCGCATCAGGGCGGCGCGATCCGCGACGATGTGCGGCATGACGTCCTCGTGGGGCAGGACGACGCCCTCCGAGGGTTCCGAGACGCGCAGGGCGCCGATGAGCCCTCGCTGGAGCATGCCGTCGCCGTGCCGCTGCTCGTAGACGTACAGGGCGGGCTCGGGGTCGGCCCTCAGGACGCCCTCGGACAGCCAGCGGCTCAGGGTGCCGGCGGCCTGCTCGTTGCGGGCGGCGGGCGTGGCGGCCTGAGGGAGGATCAGCCGGACGATGTTGTACGGGTCCGCGTCCTGGAGGTGGTGCAGGCCGTCGGGGCGTACCACGACGTCGTACGGCGGGGAGGTGACGGCGGCGAGGCTGCCGACCCGGTCGGGGTCGTAGCGCAGGCCTCGGAACGGGGTGAGTTCCAGGCCTCTGGGCGCCGTCGCCTCGGAGGGACCTGCTGTGTTCATCCCGGCATCGTACGTGTGTCGGTGGCGTGCGGGATGATCGAGGGAAAGCGGATCGAGCGAGGAGAGATGTGGAAATGAGCCGGAGCGTCAGGACGAGGCCCGAGGCCAGTGGGCAGGCCCTGAGCGAGGCGTACGACACGGCTCTGCTCGACCTCGACGGGGTGGTGTACGCGGGTGGGAACGCGATCGTGCACGCCGTCGACTCGCTCGCCTCCGCGCGGGCGGGCGGCATGCGCCTCGCGTACGTCACCAACAACGCGCTGCGCACGCCGGACGCCGTGGCCGCCCATCTGACGGAGCTGGGCATACCGACGGGCGCGCAGGACGTCATCACCTCGGCGCAGGCGGTCGCGCGGCTGATCAGCGAGCAGGTGCCGGCGGGGTCGCGGGTGCTGGTGATCGGCGGGGAAGGGCTGCGGGTCGCACTGCGTGAGCGGGGGCTCGTGCCCGTGGAGTCGGCGGACGACGAACCGGCGGCCGTGGTGCAGGGCTTCGGCGGTCCGGACCTGCCGTGGGGGCGGTTCGCGGAGGCCTCGTACGCCGTCGCGCGCGGGGTGCCGTGGTTCGCGTCCAACACGGATCTGACGATTCCCAGCGGGCGGGGCATCGCGCCGGGCAACGGCGCCGCGGTGGAGGTCGTGCGGATCGCGACCGGCGCCGAGCCGCAGGTCGCGGGCAAGCCGCTGCCTCCCATGCACCGGGAGACGATCCTGCGCACCGGTGCGGAGCGGCCGTTGGTCGTCGGGGACCGGCTGGACACGGACATCGAGGGCGCGTTCAACGGGGAGGTCGACTCGTTGCTCGTCCTCACCGGTGTCACCGACGGGCCGCAGCTGCTCGCCGCGCCGCCGCAGCACCGGCCGACGTATGTCGACGCCGATCTGCGTGGGCTGCTCGCCGGGCAGCCGGAGGTCGCGGTGGAGGGGGACGGGTTCCGGTGCGGCGGCTGGACGGCCACCGCGGGGTCGGAGCGGCTGGAGCTCGCGGGTGAGGGCGAAGCGCTGGACGGGCTGCGGGCGTTGTGCGCGGCGGCCTGGACGGCGGCCGGGGACGGGGCCTGTGCGCTGGACGCGGGGAAGGCGCTGGCACGGCTCGGCCTGTGAGGCGTGGGGGCGCGGGGGCGTGAAGGGCGCTTGACGGGCCGGAGGATGTGAGGGCCGGGGGCCCGGGGGCCTGGCGTCGTTGCGAGGGTAGGCTAACCTAACTGCGTGTTGGTCGACAGTGTTCCCGTAGCGCGCGCGGAGCCCGCCTCCGTGCCCCCGAACCGCCGGGCGGTCCGCTCCGCCGGACTCCTGGCCGCCGTGGCGGTGCTGATGCTGGTCGCGGTGGCGAGCATCGCCGTCGGGGCCAAGGAGTTGTCGGTCGCGCAGGTCTGGCACGGGTTGTTCCAGGACTCGGGGACGTACGCGGACGTCGTCGTCGACGAGCGGTTGTCGCGGACCGTGCTCGGACTGCTCGTCGGGGCCGCGCTCGGCCTGTCGGGGGCCGTCCTGCAGGCGCTGACGCGCAATCCGCTGGCCGACCCCGGACTGCTCGGCCTCAACGCGGGCGCGTCGGCCGCCGTCGTCACCGCCATTTCCTTCTTCGGCGTCACCAGCCTGAGCGGCTATGTGTGGTTCGCGTTCTGCGGAGCGGCCGCGGTCGGCGCGCTGGTCTGGTTCCTGGGCGGCAGCCGGGGGGCCACTCCGGTGCGGCTCGCGCTCTCCGGCACCGCGATCAGCGCCGCGCTCTACGGCTATCTCCAGGCCGTGATGATCCTGGACGGCGCGGCGCTCGCCCGGATGCGTTTCTGGACCGTCGGCTCGCTGTCCTCGGCGACCGGCGAGACCATCCGGCAGGTGCTGCCCTTCCTCGTGGCCGGCACGCTCCTGGCCTTCGTCCTCGCCCGGCCGCTGAACGCCGTGGCCATGGGGGACGACACCGCCACGGCGCTCGGCGCGAACCTCAACCGCACCCGGGCGCTGTCGATGCTCGCCGCGACCGTGCTGTGCGGCGCGGCGACCGCGGCCTGCGGGCCGATCGTGTTCGTCGGGCTGATGGTCCCGCACGTCGTCCGCTCGTTCACCGGACCCGACCTGCGCTGGATCATGCCGTACGCGGCGATCCTGTCGCCGGTCCTGCTGCTCGGCTCCGACGTCGTCGGCCGCGTGGTGGCACGGCCGTCGGAGGTCCAGGTCGGCATCGTCACCGCGATCGTGGGCGGGCCGGTCTTCATCTTTCTCGTACGACGGCGGAGGACGGCCCAGCTGTGAAGAGCGCGCAGAAGACCCCCCGCGGCCCCCGTGCGCTGCGCACCCCGGGCGGCCTGTCCGTCCGGCTCGACCCGCGGGCGCTGATCGTCGTGGTGCTGCTGGCGGTCGCCGCGCTCGCCGCGAGCGTGGTGCTGATCGGCACCGGCGACTTCCCGATCTCGGCGGGCGACGTCGTGCGGACGCTGTTCGGCGACGGCGAACCCGGACAGGAGTTCATCGTCAACGAACTGCGGCTGCCGCGTGTGCTCGTGGGGCTGCTCGTGGGGGCCTCGCTGGGACTCGGCGGGGCGCTGTTCCAGGCCGTGTCGCGCAATCCCCTCGGCAGTCCGGACGTGCTGGGGCTCGGGCAGGGGGCGACGGCCGGCGCGCTCGTGATGATCGTGCTGTTCTCCGGGAGCACCGCCCAGGTGACCGTGGGCGCGCTCGTCGGCGGGCTGGTGACCGGGGCCCTGATCTATCTGCTGGCGTGGAGGCGTGGCGTCCACGGATACCGGCTGGTCCTCGTCGGCATCGGCGTCTCGGCCGTCGCCACCGCGGTCAACGGATACCTGCTCACCAAGGCCGACTTCGTCGACGCGGCCCGCGCCGTGGTGTGGATGACCGGCACCCTCGACGGCCGCGACTGGAAGCAGGTCCGGCCGCTGCTCGTGCTTGCCGGAGTGCTCGTGCCTCTCGTCCTCGCCCACGCGCGCGGGCTGCGGATGATGGAGATGGGCGACGACGTCTCCCACGCGCTGGGCGTGCGCGTGGAGCGCGTACGGCTGGTGCTCATGGTGTCCGCCGTGCTGCTGACCGCGGCCGCCACCGCCGCCGCGGGGCCGGTCAGCTTCGTGGCGCTCACCGCGCCGCAGCTCGCCCGCCGGCTGACCCGCTCGCCCGGACCGAACCTGGTGGCGTCCCTGTGCATGGGCGCGGCCCTGCTGGTGACCGCCGACTGGGCCTCGCAACGGCTCTTCGGCGACGGGCAGTTGCCCGTGGGCGTGGTCACGGGCGTGCTGGGCGGGGTCTACCTGCTGTGGCTCCTCGTCACCGAACGCAAGGCGGGCCGCATATGACCCGGCCGCGTATGACCGGGCCGCGTATGACCGGGCCGGACGACCACCACAGCCGCCCGGCCGAACGGAACAATCCAAGGAGCGCCGTGAACCGCCTGTCCGCCGAGGACGTCACCCTGGCCTACGACCAGAGGGTCATCGCCGAACAGCTGTCGGTGGAGATACCGGACCACTCCTTCACCGTGATCGTCGGCCCGAACGCGTGCGGCAAGTCGACGCTGCTGCGCGCGCTGTCGCGGATGCTGAGGCCGAGCCGGGGCCGGGTGCTGCTGGACGGACAGGTCATCCAGTCGATGCCCGCGAAGAAGGTGGCGCGGACGCTGGGTCTGCTGCCGCAGTCGTCCGTGGCGCCCGACGGGATCACCGTCGCCGATCTGGTCGGCCGTGGCCGCTACCCGCACCAGGGCGTCCTGCGGCAGTGGTCTGCCGAGGACGAGCGGGTGGTGCGGGAGTCCATGGCGCGGACCGGGGTCGCCGAGCTCGCCGACCGGTACGTCGACGAGCTGTCCGGCGGGCAGCGCCAGCGCGTGTGGATCGCGATGGCCCTCGCCCAGCAGACCCCGCTGCTGCTGCTCGACGAGCCCACCACGTACCTCGACATCCAGCACCAGATCGACGTCCTCGACCTGTGCGCCGAGCTCCACGAGGAACAGGGGCGCACGCTCGTCGCCGTGCTGCACGACCTCAACCACGCGGCCCGGTACGCGACGCATCTGATCGCCCTGAAGGGCGGCGAGGTCATCGCTCAGGGCGCGCCGGACGAGGTCGTCACCGCCGGACTGGTCGAGGAGGTCTTCGGGCTGCGCTGCCAGGTCATCGACGACCCCGAGACGGGGACGCCGCTGGTGGTGCCGGCGGCGCGCAGGGGGCGGGCGCGAGCCGGGAGGGCCGCGGCTACAGAAGTTTCCTGAGCTGGAACAGATCCTTGAAGCCGGCCTCCAGCTTCACCCGGCCCGAGCCCCACGCCTTGGCGAAGTTCAGCTCGCCGGCGACCAGCGCCACCAGGTCGTCGCCGGTCATGGCCAGTCTTATCTGCGCCTTCTCCGCGGGCGGGCCCTGCAAGGTGTCCTGCACCACGATCCGGCCGCCCGTCATACGGCCCGCGAACGTGACGTCCAGGTCGGTGATCCGACAGCTCACCGAGCGGTCCAGGGCCGTCGCCGTGCGGACGTCCCCCTGGGCGCTCTGCATGGAGTCGGAGAGCTTCTCGAGTGCGGCGCGGCACTCCTCGATCGTGGCCATCGCGCACGACGGTACCCCAGGCGTTCGAGGTAGCGTCTGGGCATGAGCGACACAGTGCCGGAGACGGGGGCGGAGGCGGAGGCGGCGACCGTGCCCGACGAGCGCGGGCAGGAGCAGGAGCGCGGGCAGGAGGACGAGCGGGCGCACGAGCGGGAGCCGGTGCGGGCGCACGATCCGGCCGCTCCCGCGCCGCTGGCCGTCCCCCGGGCCGCCACCGGACACGCCGAGGTGGACGCGTGTCTGGAGCGGCTGGCCGACGCCGACCACCTCGCCACCGACGGACACGTCGAGGTGTACGAGGATGTACACCGGGGGCTGCGCGACGCGCTCACCGCGCTCGACGCCCGCCCGGGACCCCCGGCGCCCGCACCGTCGCCCGACCGGCGGACGCATTCACCCTCGTATGGCAGTAGGAGCTGAACCGAACGTGGCAGGAGTCGCACGTCGCCGTCTGGACGCGGAGCTGGTCCGCCGCAAGCTCGCGCGCTCGCGTGAGCACGCCGGGCAGCTGATCGCCGCCGGCCGGGTCAGCGTCGGCAAGACCGTCGCGACGAAGCCGGCCACGCAGGTCGAGACCGCCGCCGCGATCGTCGTCTCCGTCGACGCCGACGACCCGGACTACGTCTCCCGGGGCGGGCACAAGCTCGCCGGAGCCCTGGAGGCGTTCGTGCCCCAGGGGCTCGTGGTGCGGGGCCGGCGGGCGCTCGACGCCGGCGCCTCCACCGGCGGGTTCACGGACGTGCTGCTGCGGGCGGGCGCCGCGCACGTCGTCGCCGTGGACGTCGGATACGGACAACTCGCCTGGTCTCTGCAGAGCGATGAACGCGTCACCGTCAAGGACCGTACGAACGTACGCGAGTTGACGCTTGAAGCGATCGATGGGGAGCCTGTGGATCTTGTCGTGGGGGACTTGTCCTTCATTCCGCTCGGGCTGGTGCTGCCAGCCCTGACGCGGTGCACCGGACCGGACGCGGACCTGGTGATGATGGTCAAGCCCCAGTTCGAGGTGGGGAAGGAACGGCTCGGCAGCGGGGGCGTCGTGCGCAGCCCGCAGCTGCGGGCGGAAGCCGTGCGGGGCGTGGCCGCGAAGGCGTGGGACCTGGGACTCGGGGTGCGGGGCGTCACGGCCAGTCCCCTGCCCGGGCCTTCGGGCAATGTCGAGTACTTTCTGTGGCTTCGGGCCGGGGCGCCTGCCCCGGACCCGGCCGACGTCGACCGTGCAGTAGCGGAGGGGCCGCGTTGAGTCAGAACCGAGCTCGTACTGTTTTCCTGCTCGCCCACACCGGGCGGCCCGCAGCCATCCGCAGCGCCGAACTGGTGGTCAAGGGACTGCTGCGCGAGGGCATCGGGGTGCGCGTCCTGGAGTACGAGGCATCCGACCTGCATGTGCCCGACGACGTCGAACTGGTCGCCGAGGCCACCCCACAGTGCCTGGAGGGGTGCGAGCTGCTCATCGTCCTCGGCGGTGACGGCACGCTGCTGCGCGGCGCGGAGTTCGCGCGGGCGTCCGGGGTGCCGATGCTCGGCGTCAACCTCGGGAGCGTCGGCTTCCTCGCGGAGGCCGAGCGCGACGACCTCGACAAGGTGGTCGACCGGGTGGTGACCAGGGCGTACGAGGTCGAGGAGCGCATGACCGTCGACGTCGTGGTGCACCGCAACGGGGACATCGTCCACACCGACTGGGCGCTGAACGAGGCGGCCGTGCAGAAGGCGGGCGCCGAGAAGCTGCTCGAGGTGGTGCTCGAGATCGACGGGCGGCCGGTCACCGGCTTCGGCTGCGACGGGATCGTCCTGTCGACGCCGACCGGTTCCACCGCGTACGCGTTCTCCGCCGGCGGGCCCGTGGTGTGGCCCGAGGTCGAGGCGCTGCTGATGGTGCCGATCAGCGCGCACGCGCTGTTCGCGAAGCCGCTGGTCACCTCGCCCAACTCGGTGCTCGCGGTGGAACTGTTGCCGCACATCCCGCCTGGCGTGCTGTGGTGCGACGGACGGCGGACCTTCGAGCTGCCTCCGGGGGCCCGGGTCGAGGTGCGGCGGGGCGCGGTGCCGGTGCGGCTCGCCCGGCTGCACCACGCCTCGTTCACCGACCGGCTGGTGGCGAAGTTCGCCCTGCCCGTCGCGGGATGGCGCGGGGCGCGGAGCTAGCGGCCCGCGGGGAGGGGAGTCGGCGGTCCGCGGGGAACGGGGACCGTCCACTCGCCCGGGTGACAGGGTGCCTCGCACTTTCCCTCCCCGACCTCGTAAGGTCTTCTCCGTGTTGGAGGAGATGCGGATACGGTCGCTCGGAGTCATCGACGACGCTGTCGTCGAGCTGTCGCCCGGCTTCACCGCCGTCACCGGTGAGACGGGCGCGGGCAAGACCATGGTGGTCACCAGCCTCGGACTGCTGCTGGGCGGACGCGCTGATCCCGCGCTCGTGCGGATCGGCGCGGAGAAGGCGGTCGTGGAGGGGCGGATCACGGTGCCTCCGGGCGCCGCCGTGGCCCTGCGGGCCGAGGAGGCGGGCGCCGAGCTCGACGACGGGGCGTTGCTCATCAGCCGTACCGTTTCCGCCGAGGGACGGTCGCGGGCGCATGTGGGCGGGCGGAGCGTGCCCATGGGCGTGCTCGCCGAGCTCGCCGACGAACTGGTCGCCGTGCACGGGCAGACCGACCAGCAGGGACTGCTCAAGCTGTCCCGGCAGCGGCAGGCGCTCGACCGGTACGCGGGCGACGCGGTGACCGTGCCGCTCGCCAAGTACACCGAGGCCTACCGGCGCCTGCGGGCGGTGTCCGTCGAGCTGGACGAGATCGTCACCCGCGCGCGGGAGCGGGCCCAGGAGGCCGGCCTGCTGCGCTTCGGGCTCGACGAGATCGCCGGCGTCGAACCGCGCGCCGGCGAGGACGTCGAGCTCGCGGAGGAGGCCGAGCGGCTCGGGCACGCGGAAGCGCTGTCGTCCGCCGCCACGGCCGCGCACGCCGCGCTGGCCGGGAATCCGGAGGACCCCGAGGGCATCGACGCCACGACGCTCGTCGCGGGCGCGCAGCGGGCCCTGGAGGCCGTCCGGTCGCACGACCCGGCGCTGGCCGCGCTCGCCGACCGGATCGGGGAGATCGGCATCCTGCTGGGCGACGTCGCGGGCGAGCTCGCCGGGTACGCCGACGACCTGGACGCCGATCCGCTGCGGCTGTCGGCCGTGGAGGAGCGGCGGGCCGCGCTCACCGCCCTCACCCGCAAGTACGGGCCGGACATGAACGCCGTGCTCGCCTGGGCCGAGCAGAGCGCCGCCCGGCTCACGGAGCTGGACGGCGACGACGGGCGCGTCGACGAGCTGACCGCCGAGCGGGACGCGCTGCGGGCCGAGCTCGGCGGGCTGGCGCAGGCGTTGACCGACGCACGCGCCGAGGCCGCGGAGCGGTTCGCCGCGGCCGTGACCGCCGAGCTGGCCTCGCTGGCCATGCCGCACGCGCGTGTGTCGTTCGACATCCGGCAGACCGAGGACCCGGAGGGCGTCGAGGTCGGCGGCCGTCCGGTCGCCTACGGGCCGGCCGGCGTGGACGAGGTCGAGCTGCTGCTCGCCCCGCACCCGGGAGCCCCGCCGCGGCCCATCGCCAAGGGCGCGTCCGGCGGTGAGCTCTCGCGCGTGATGCTGGCCGTCGAGGTCGTGTTCGCGGGGACGGATCCGGTGCCGACGTATCTCTTCGACGAGGTCGACGCGGGCGTGGGCGGCAAGGCCGCCGTCGAGATCGGGCGCCGGCTGGCGCGGCTGGCGAGGACCGCTCAGGTGGTGGTCGTCACCCACCTTCCGCAGGTCGCCGCTTTCGCCGACCGGCAGCTGCTGGTCGAGAAGACCCACGACGGGTCGGTCACCCGGTCCGGTGTGAAGGTCCTGGAGGGCGAGGAGCGCATCCGCGAGCTGTCCCGCATGCTGGCCGGCCAGGAGGACTCCGAGACGGCACGGGCCCACGCGGAGGAGCTCCTCGCCGCCGCTCGCGCGGACGGGTAGCCGCGCACGACCGTCCGCCGGATCCGTCGACCGGATCCGTCGGCCGGGGCCGCCCTCGACACCCTGACGGCATGCCATCTGCCGCGCCAAAGAATCGAACAAATGGCCGATCGGCTTCACTCGCGTGGGTGAAGCATGGGGGCGTACGGGCCGTCGCCCGGAGGCCGGAGGGCACGGAACACCCGTACGTCCTGGCATCCTTGGGCGTAACACGTGGAGGAACGTCAGCGGTCCACCCCTCCGCCCGGTCCCAGTACGTTTCTCCGTGACCGTCCGACGCCGAACCAGGAGCCCCGGCCACGTGAGCACCCCCTCACCGCACGGCCAGTCGTCGTTGCGCACCGTGCAGGTGCTGGGCGGCGGCAACGCCGGCAGCAGCGTGCACGTGCGCTCCCTGGCCGCGGGGCTCGTCGCGAGGGGCGTGCGGGTGACAGTTTGCGCCCCCATCGAATCCGATGACATCTACGACTTCACGGGCGCGGGCGCCGAACACGTGCACGTGCCGCGCAGCAGCGATCCAGGTTCCGTCGCGGCGCTCCGCGCGGTCTGCACGAACGCCGACCTCGTCCACGCCCACGGACTGCACGCCTCCTTCCGCGCCGTCCTCGCGCTCAGCGGCCGGCGCACCCCGCTCGTCGTCACCTGGCACAACCGCGCGCACGCCGAGGGCGCCCGAGCCCACCTGCTGCGGCTGCTGGAGCGACGGGTCGCGAGGACGGCCGCTGTGGTCCTCGGCACCACCTCCGACCTCGTCGACCGGGCCCGTCGCACCGGCGCCCGTGACGCGCGGCTCGCCGCGGTGACGCTGCCCCGGTCCCGGCCGGGCGGGAGTCCGCGGGAGGAGTGCGAGCAGCCGCCGTCCAAGCTGCGGGCCGAACTCGGCGCGATCGGCCGTCCGCTGCTCATGGCGGTCGGCCCACTGGACCGGCACCGGGGTCACGGCCTTCTGCTGGACGCCTCGCGCGCGTGGCGCGAGCTGGATCCGGCGCCCCTGGTGGTGATCGTGGGGGAGGGGCCGCAGCGGGCCGAGTTGCAGGGGCGCATCGAGGACGAGGAACTGCCGGTGCGACTCGTCGGGCCGCGTGACGACGTGAGCGAACTGCTCGCCGCCGCCGACCTGGCGCTGCTGCCCGGCGGCGGGGAGTCGCGGTCGGTGCTCGCGCAGGAGGCCCTGCACGCGCGTGTGCCGCTCGTCGCGGCTACGGCCGGAGGCGTTCGAGAGCTCGTCGGCGACGCGGCCGAGCTGGTGCCGTCCGGCGACGCGAAGGCCTTCGGCGCCGCCGTCGTCCGGCTGCTCGGCGATCCCGAACGGGCCGAACGCCTGAGGGACATGGGCACCCGGCAGGCGGCCACCTGGCCCACCGAGGACGAGACCGTCGCCCAGGTGCTCAGCGTGTACGACGAGCTGACGCAGCCCCGCCCGATGATCTGAGACGCGGGAACCGGCCGTCGGGCCCGAGGATCCGTGGCGACGGACGACCGGCGCCGAGAGAGAGCCCACGGGCGTCGGGCATGGGCCATCGGGCACGGGCACGGGGCATCGGGTCCGATGGCGGGGGCCGTCGACCGCGCGCAGTCGACGGCCCGGAAGCAGTCCGCCGCCGACGCCCGGCCGTCTGCGGGCGGCCGAAGACGGTGGAGGGCCGCCGGTGGACGGCGGTGCGGCGGCTCCTTCCCGGCGTCACGGCACGTGCCGTCGTGCCCGTAGCGCCAGGCTCAACGCCAGGACCGTCTGGGGGTCGTCGAGGTCGGTGCCGAGCAACTCGGCGATGCGGGCGAGGCGGTTGTAGAGGGTCTGACGGTTCAGATGCAGCTCGCGGGCGGTCTCCGCCTTGCGGCCGGCGTGCGCCAGATACGTCTCCAGGGTCGGCAGCAGCGGCGGTCTGGAGCGCTGGTCGTGATCGCGGACCGGGCCGATCGCGCGGTCCACGAACGCCGCCAGGTCGCGGTGGTCGCGCAGCCGCCACAGGAGCAGGTCGATGTCGAGGCGGCGGGCGTCGTACCAGGGGCGGTCCGGCAGGCCGTGCGCGGCCGTCGCCGCCTCCGCGGCGTGTCGAAGCCCCGCCGAGGCGGCCGCCCAGCCGCCCGCCACCCCCACGACCACCACCGGGGGCGCGGCCCCCGGCCGTTGCATCCCGGCCCGCTCCACCCCGGCCCGCAGCGCCGCCGCCACCCGGTCCGCCACCGCGGGCCGCTCCGACTCCGAGCGCAGGCCCAGCAGCACCGGCACCCGGCCCTCGACCGGCCGGACGCCCAGCAGCACCGGCACGCCCACCGACGCCAGCTCCTCCGCGACCGCCCGCGCCAGCACCGCCCAGCCCCCGCCGGGGGAGACGCCGTCACCCAGCCGCATGACGACCGGCAGCAGCGGGCCGGCGACCGGCCTGAAACCGAGGACCCGCGCCTGCGCCGGAGCGTCCTCCGCGGCGATCCGGCCCTCGGCGAGGTCGGTCAGGAAGTCGCCCCGGCCGCGCGCGGCGAGCTCCTCCTCCTGGCGGGCCTGCATCAGCACCACGGCCAGGATCCCGGCCGCCTGTTCGGCCGCGATCCGGTGCACGGGGGCCAGCGGGCCGCGCACGGGCAGCTGCACCAGCCTGGCGCGCACCGCGCCCGCCCCCGGCCCGCCCCCGGGCACGTCCACCAGCACCGAACCGGCGGGCGGCGGCGCGTCCTTGTGCGGGCCGCGCAGCCCCTCCCACACCTGGAGGGCATCCGCGCCCTGGGGGCCTTCCCCGGCCGCGTACAGCAGCCGTCCGTCGGTCGTCTCCAGGAACACCGGGTTGTCGCCGAAGTCGGCCAGGATGCCCAGCACCTGCGGGATCCCGCCGCCGCCGAGGAGGGCCTGCGTACAGCGCCGGTGCACCTCCTCTGCCTGCTGGAGAAGCGCGTAGTGCCCGTTGACGATCTCGGTGTGGACCTCCTCCGTGACCGTCACGAACGCCACCTCGCGGTGCAGTTGGACGAGCGGGAGCCCGGTCGTGCGCGCGGTCTCGACCAGGGCGGCGGGCAGCCGGTCGAAGCGCGGTCCCAGTTCGATCACCAGGGCCGCGATGCCCCGCTCGGCCAGGGTGCGGACGAACGCCCGCTGCTCCGCCGGACGGGTGCCGAGACCGTAGCCCGTCGTCAGCAGGAGTTCCCCGCCCTTGAGCAGCGAGGCGATGTGCGGGACCTCGCCCGCGTGCACCCAGCGCACCGTGCGGTCCAGCCGCTCGCCGCCCGCGAGGACCTCGGGCAGCCCGCTGCGCAGTCCGGGCAGCTCCAGCGCCCGCCGCACGGTGATGCCGGCGCTCCGGCTGTCGAATCGGTGGTCCGCGCGGCTGTCCATGCAGCGGACGCTACCTGCGCCGATGCCGGCCGCGCTCAGGCCGGCCTGATGTTGTGGTTGAAGCGGAACACGTTGTCCGGGTCGTACCGCCGCTTCACGTCCGCGAGGAGCCGGGCGTTGCGGGCGCCCAGGCCGGCCACGACCCGGTCGGCTCCCTCGTCGCCGATGAAGTTGAGGTAGACCGCGCCCGTGCTCCAGGGCTGCACCGCGGCCCGCACGTCGCGCACCCACCGGATGCACCGCTCGTCGTCCGCCGGGTCCTCCCAGAGCCCGAAGGGGTGCACGGCCCACGGTGCGTCGCGGTAGGGCACGGGGTACTCGTGCGGACCGGCGGCGATCGCGCCGCCCTGCGGGAACAGCGCGTGCATGGTGCCGGTCGGCACGGGCAGCGTCTGCGCGAGGCCGCAGAAGGCGTCCACGAAGTCGTCCGGCGCGCCGGTCAGGTACTCCGCGGACCAGTAGTTGCGCATACCGGGC
Source organism: Streptomyces humidus (assembly GCF_014649655.1). Lineage (GTDB taxonomy): Bacteria > Actinomycetota > Actinomycetes > Streptomycetales > Streptomycetaceae > Streptomyces > Streptomyces humidus. The sequence continues at coordinate 15,952 of NZ_BMTL01000006.1, forward strand.
GGGTCGTCGAGCATGCACTGCACGTCCGCGTACGGCATCGCGCCGACGACCTCCGCCTCGTGCGGCAGCGCCAGCAGCGGCTCGGCCAGCTTGCGCAGGTCGGCCTCGGCGCCCGTGTACGTCAGCAGCACACCGCACAGCTGCGTGCCGACGAGGTGGGGCGGGACGAACTCCGCCGGCGGGCCGGTGAGATAGAGCACCGCGCCGCCCGCCTCGTCCGGGCCGGAGGCGATCACGTCCCGGTAGGTGCGGGCCGCCTCGTGGCCGTGCTCCGGCAGGTACAACAGCAGCGCGATGGAGAACTCGGGCAGTTCGTGCAGCGCGAGGGTGAAGGCGGTGGCGACGCCGAAGTTGCCTCCGCCGCCGTGCAGCGCCCAGAACAGGTCGGGGTCGTCGTCGGGGCCGGCGTGGACCTGCCGGCCTTCGGCGGTGACCAGGTCGACGCCCTCGAGGTTGTCGACCGCCAACCCGAACCGGCGGTCCAGCCAGCCGGTGCCGCCGCCGAGCAGGTAGCCGCCGACGCCGGTGGTGGAGGCCCGGCCGCCGGTGGTGGCGAGGGCGTAGGGCGCGCAGGCGCGGTCCAGATCGCTCATCGTGGCCCCGCCCGCAACCCGGACCGTGCGGGCCACGGGGTCGACGGTGACGGCGCGCATGTGGCGCAGGTCCACCACCACGGCCCCGTCGCCCAGGGCCATGCCGGCGACGCTGTGACCGCCGCCGCGCACCGCGACGGGCAGGTCGTCGTCGCGGGCGAAGCGCACCGCGCGCACCACGTCGGAGACGTCCGTGCACTGGGCGATCACGGTCGGACGGCGGTCGATCATCGAGTTGAACACCGTGCGGGCCTCGTCGTAGCCCGAGTCCCCCGGTGTGAACACGTCGCCGGCCAGATCCTCGCGGAGCGCGGTCAGAGCCGCCTCCGTCGTCGATGGGGAGGCCATGGTGGCACCCCCTTCCGTGCAGGGGCTGATGGGACCAGCCTAGGCGCGACGCGTCCGGCGGGCCTGTCGTGCCGCCGGACGCCGCCGCCCCGCCGAGGGCCGGGTCAGCCGCCGTACGCGCCCGACGCCGTCAGCCGCAGCGCGGTGTCGATGAGCGGGACGTGGCTGAAGGCCTGCGGGAAGTTGCCGACCTGGCGCTGCAGGCGCGGGTCCCACTCCTCGGCGAGCAGCCCGAGGTCGTTGCGCAGGGAGAGCAGCTTCTCGAAGAGCTTGCGCGCCTCGTCCACCCGGCCGATCATCGCGAGGTCGTCCGCCATCCAGAACGAGCAGGCCAGGAACGCGCCCTCGTCGCCCGGGAGGCCGTCCACGCCCTCGTCGCCGCCCGAGGTCGGGTAGCGCAGGATGAAGCCGTCCGGGGTGGACAGCTCGCGCTGGATCGCCTCGATGGTGCCGATCACCCGCTTGTCGTCCGGGGGCAGGAAGCCCATCTGCGGAATGAGCAGCAGGGAGGCGTCCAGTTCCTTGGAACCGTAGGACTGGGTGAAGGTGTTGCGCTCCTTGTCGTAACCCTTCTCGCACACGTCCCGGTGGATGTCGTCGCGCAGCTCGCGCCACTTCTCCAGCGGGCCGTCCGCGTCGCCGGACTCGATCAGCTTGATCGTGCGGTCGACCGCGACCCAGGCCATGACCTTGGAGTGCACGAAGTGGCGGCGGGGGCCGCGCACCTCCCAGATGCCCTCGTCCGGCTCGTCCCAGTGCTGCTCCAGGTAGCGGATCAGCTTGAGCTGGAGCAGGGAGGCGTAGTCGTTGCGGGCCAGACCGGTCATGTGGCCCAGGTGCAGGGCCTCGGTGACCTCGCCGTAGACGTCCAGCTGGAGCTGGTGGGCTGCGCCGTTGCCGACCCGGACCGGGCCGGAGTTCTCGTAGCCGGGCAGCCAGTCCAGCTCGGCCTCGCCGAGCTCGCGCTCGCCGGCGATGCCGTACATGATCTGCAGGTTCTCGGGGTCGCCGGCGACCGCGCGCAGCAGCCACTCGCGCCAGGCGCGGGCCTCCTCGCGGTAGCCGGTGCGCAGCAGCGAGGACAGGGTGATGGCCGCGTCGCGCAGCCAGGTGTAGCGGTAGTCCCAGTTGCGGACGCCGCCGATGTCCTCCGGCAGGGACGTCGTGGGGGCGGCGACGATGCCGCCGGTCGGGCCGTACGTGAGCGCCTTGAGCGTGATCAGGGAGCGGATCACCGCCTCACGGTAGGGGCCGTGGTACGTGCAGTGCTCGACCCATTCGCGCCAGAACTCCTCGGTCGCCTCCAGGGACTGCTCCGGCTCCGGCAGCGGGGGCGGCTGCTTGTGCGAGGGCTCCCACGAGATCGTGAACGCGATCCGGTCGCCGGGCGCGACCGTGAAGTCGGCGTACGTGGTGAGCGACTTTCCGTAGGTCTCGCAGTCGGTGTCGAACCACACGGAGTCCGGGCCCGCCACGGCCACCGTGCGGCCCTCGTGCTTGTGCACCCACGGCACCACCCGGCCGTAGGAGAACCGCATCCGCAGGACCGAGCGCATCGGCACCCGGCCCGATACGCCCTCGACGATCCGGATCAGCTGGGGCGCGCCGTCGCGGGGAGGCATGAAATCCGTCACCCGGACCGTGCCGCGCGGGGTGTCCCACTCGGACTCCAGGATCAGCGAGTCGCCGCGGTAAGTGCGCCGGGCCGCACGCGGCGGCGGCGCGTCGGAGGCGTGCGCCGGACCGAGGCGCCAGAACCCGTGTTCCTCGGTGCCGAGCAGACCGGCGAAGATCGCGTGCGAGTCGAAGCGGGGCAGGCACAGCCAGTCCACTGTCCCGTCACGGCAGACCAAGGCGGCGGTCTGCATGTCTCCGATGAGTGCGTAGTCTTCGATGCGCCCGGCCACGTGCAACTCCAGTCGAACGGCCACGTCACCCCCATGGGACACGGGGGCTGTCGCTAGTGCGGTCAAGGGATCGTTTGTCATGCGTTGTTGAGCGCTGAAGCAAAGCAGCAGCTCGGCCCTCAGGGCAAAACGCCGATTATTGCTCAACGAACCGACGAGCTCTCGCTGTGCCGGTGGGGGACGGGCGGGGGTGTGCCGTCTTGCCGACCGGGCTCGGCAGTGAGTGTCCGAGCAGGATACGACGCACGTAGATGATCTGCGTGCCGCTCCCGACAACGCGGCTGGGCCGAACGGGTGAGCAACAGGTGAGGAACCGGTGCGGAACCGGCCTTCCGTGTCGGGTTGTGCGCGGAGCGTGGCCGGAAGCCGTCCATCCGAGGCGCTGATACCCTGGTAGCCCGTGGACCGGTGGTCTCGAAGCCCCCGAACCGCACCTCCGAATCGCGACCACGGGAGCCCCCTCTTGGCCATGACGCCCAAATCCACGACGACCAAGCACATCTTCGTCACCGGGGGTGTGGCCTCCTCGCTCGGCAAGGGGTTGACGGCCTCCAGCCTCGGCATGCTGCTCAAGGCGCGGGGACTGCGCGTCGTGATGCAGAAGCTCGACCCGTACCTGAACGTCGACCCGGGCACGATGAACCCCTTCCAGCACGGTGAGGTGTTCGTCACCAACGACGGCGCCGAGACCGACCTGGACATCGGCCACTACGAGCGCTTCCTCGACCGTGACCTCGACGGCTCCGCCAACGTCACGACCGGCCAGGTCTACAACACGGTGATCGCCAAGGAGCGGCGCGGCGAGTACCTCGGCGACACCGTCCAGGTCATCCCGCACATCACCAACGAGATCAAGCACCGCATCCGCCGCATGGCGACGGACGAGGTCGACGTCGTGATCACCGAGGTCGGCGGCACCGTCGGCGACATCGAGTCGCTGCCGTTCCTCGAGACGGTCCGCCAGGTCCGGCACGAGGTCGGCCGGGACAACGTGTTCGTGGTGCACATCTCGCTCCTGCCGTACATCGGCCCCTCGGGCGAGCTGAAGACGAAGCCGACCCAGCACTCCGTCGCGGCGCTTCGCAACATCGGCATCCAGCCGGACGCGATCGTGCTGCGCTGCGACCGCGAGGTGCCGACCGCGATCAAGCGCAAGATCTCGCTGATGTGCGACGTCGACGAGGACGCCGTGGTGGCCTGCCCCGACGCCCGCTCGATCTACGACATCCCGAAGACCGTGCACCGCGAGGGGCTGGACGCCTATGTCGTCCGCAAGCTGGACCTGCCGTTCCGCGACGTGGACTGGACGACGTGGGACGACCTGCTCGACCGCGTCCACAACCCCGACCACGAGATCACCCTCGCGCTGGTCGGCAAGTACATCGACCTGCCCGACGCCTATCTCTCGGTCACCGAGGCGCTCCGCGCCGGCGGCTTCGCCAACAAGGCCCGCGTGAAGATCAAGTGGGTCACCTCGGACGACTGCAAGACCCCGGCGGGCGCCAAGGCCCAGCTCGACGACGTCGACGGGATCTGCATCCCGGGCGGCTTCGGCGACCGCGGCGTGCTCGGCAAGGTCGGCGCGATCCGCTACGCCCGGGAGAACAGGATCCCGCTGCTGGGCCTGTGCCTGGGCCTGCAGTGCATCGTGATCGAGGCCGCGCGCAACCTCGCCGGCATCGGCGACGCCAACTCCACCGAGTTCGACCCGGCCACCGCGCACCCGGTCATCTCCACGATGGCCGAGCAGCTCGACATCGTGGCCGGAGAGGGCGACATGGGCGGCACGATGCGCCTGGGCATGTACCCGGCGAAGCTGGCCGAGGGCTCCATCGTCCGTGAGGTGTACGACGGCAAGGAGTACGTCGAGGAGCGGCACCGGCACCGCTACGAGGTGAACAACGCCTACCGCGCCGAGCTCGAGAAGAAGGCGGGCATCCTGTTCTCGGGCACCTCGCCGGACGGCAAGCTCGTCGAGTACGTCGAGTACCCGCGCGACGTCCACCCCTACCTGGTGGCCACGCAGGCCCACCCCGAGCTGCGGTCGCGGCCCACGCGTCCGCACCCGCTGTTCGCCGGCCTGGTGAAGGCGGCGGTCGAGCGGAAGGTCGCCGGGGGACAGATCGCGAAGTGACACACCGGTTGTACGGTGGCCGGGGTGCAAACCTTCAAGGGGTGCACCCCGGTTTTCTTTTGCGCAGGTGGCACGGTGGAAGGACGCATGGCATGACGATCAAGGACACTCCCCAGGCGTGGGAGATCCGGGCCACCCAGACCCCCTTCGTGGGCAACAAGACGTCGGTGCGCACCGACGAGGTGGTCATGCCCGACGGATCGGTGGTCCGGCGGGACTACCAGGTCCACCCCGGCTCCGTGGCGGTGCTGGCCATCGACGACGAGGACCGCGTGCTGCTGATCAAGCAGTACCGTCATCCCGTGCGGCACAAGCTGTGGGAGATCCCGGCCGGCCTGCTCGACGTGCCCGGCGAGAACCCGCTGCACGCGGCCCGGCGCGAGCTGTACGAGGAGGCGCACGTCAAGGCCGAGGACTGGAGGGTTCTCACCGACGTGTACACGACGCCGGGCGGCTGTGACGAGTCCGTGCGGGTCTTCCTGGCCCGGGGACTGTCGGAGGCGGACGGGCAGCGCTTCGCGGTGGAGGACGAGGAAGCCGACATGGAGCACGCGCGCGTGCCGGTCGCCGACCTGGTCCGGGCGGTCCTGGCGGGCGACGTGCACAACAACTGTCTCGTGGTCGGCGTGCTGTCGCTGGCGGCCGCCCGCGCCGGGGAAGGCGTCGACGCGCTGCGTCCGGCGGAGGCCCCCTGGCCGGCCCGTCCGTTCGAGGCCTGAAACCGCCGGCAGCCCGTCGCCCGTCGCAGGCCTGAATCCGCCCGTCACCGGTCCCCGCGCACAGGCCTGACGCCCGTCACCGGTCCCCGCGCACAGGCCTGAATCCGCCCCCGTCCCGCGTCACCCCCTCACAGGCCGGGACTCACCCGCCACCCGCACGGCGCCTCCCGTTGCGCGCACCTGCCGCCGACCGCGCCGACCGCGCTCCGCGGCCCCTCCGCACAGCTCGCGGTGTGACGATCGGCTGATCCGATCGGGGGAGTCCCGGCCGCGCGCCGCCCTGCTCCTCCCGGCACGTCGCAGAGCGTGAACTAGGCTCTGGAATCACCCGATCCGGAGTCCCGGCGGGTTGCGCGTGCGGTGGGACGGGAGTGTGGCCCGTGACGGATCAGGCAGTGGACACAGGCGGCGTGCAGCTGTCCGGACACGCTGCGACAGAGGGCCATTTCCTGGGCCGCACCCGGGAGTTGAAGGAACTGCGCGCCGACATCGAGCGTGCGGGGCTCGACACCATCTCCGGCCGGAAGGCTCCTCGCGCACGCGTGCTCCTGATCGCCGGCCGGCCCGGATCCGGGCGGACCGCGCTCGCCGAGGAGCTCGTCCGTCAGGTCGCCGGCCGCTACCCGGACGGCGTGCTGCGCGCCCGGCTCGCCGAACCCGACGGCACGCCCGTGCCGGTCGAGCGCGCGGCCCGTGATCTGCTCGCCGCGCTGGACGTGCCGGCCCCCGCCGGCGCCGACGAGGACGAGCTGGCGGCCCTCCTGCGCGAGGCCCTCGCACAGCGGCGGGCGCTGCTCCTGCTCGACGACGCGGCCGGGGCCGAACAGGTCGACGCGCTGCTTCCCGACGCCCCGCAGTGCCTGCTCGTCGCAGTCTCCTCCGGGCCCCTCACCGGCATCGCGGACGTCCGCCCCTGCACCCTGGGCGGCCTGGACACCAAGTCCGCCCTCGAACTGCTGACCCGGTACACCGGTTCCGTCCGCATCACCGTCGACCCGCGCTCCGCCGAGGGGCTCGTGGAGGCATGTCAGGGCGAGCCCGCCGCCCTGACGCTGGCCGGCGGCTGGCTCGCCGCCCGCCCCCAGGCCGCCGTCGCCGACCTCGGCAGGCAGCTGAACGCGGAGAGCGACGAGGGCTCACCGCTCAGCCGGGTGTTCGGGCTGGTGCACGCCGCGCTGCCCGCCTCCGCCGCCCGGGTCCTGCGACTGCTGTGCCTCGCCCCGGCCGGCCTCGCCGACCCGCACACCGCCTCCGCGCTGGCAGGCTGCTCGGTGGACGCCGCCCGCACCGCCCTGGACGACCTCACCGCCCTCGGGCTGCTGCGGGTCGTGGACTCCCCGCTGCCCCAGTACGAGATCCCCGGCTGTCTCCACCCCCTGTTGCGCGCCGCCGCCGAGGCCCACGACCGCCCGGCCGACCTCCAGCTGGCCCGCGCCCGGATGCTGGAGCGCACGGTGCGGCTGCTGCAGTCCTGCCGGGCCATCACCGAGACCGACAGCCCCCAGGCCCGCGAGAAGCTCCAGGGCATGCCCCGGGGACTGCGCTTCCCCACCCCGCGCGCGGCCGCCGACTGGCTGAGCGTGCGCCGGCCCGCCCTGCTGGCCTCGGCCCGCCTCGCGGTCGCGGACGGGGAGCTGGACACGCTGGCCCGCCGGCTGATGTCCCAGCTGGTGCGGGCGATGGTCGCGCACGTCGGCACCCGGGCGGCCGCCCCCGACCTGTACGGCGTGCACCAGCTCGTCCTGGACGTGGCCGAGCGCCGGGGACTGCCCCGGGAGAAGGCGGCGGCCCTGCTGAACCTGGCCGACGTCGACGCCAGGACGGGACGCACGGCGGAGGCCCTGGTGCGCTACCGGGCCGCACTGGACGCCGGACGCGAGGCGAACGACCCGTACGCGATCGGCCGCGCGATGGAATCCGTAGGCGGCGCGCACCTGGAGCTCGGGGACTACGAGCGGGCGGCCGACTGGTTCGGCCGGGCCCTCGCCCAGCGCCTGGCCCGCGACGAGCGCGCGGACGCCGCGCGGCTGTACGGCCGCATCGCCACCGCGCACACCTACGCGGGGCGCTACGGCGAGGCCCAGCGGGCCTGGCGGGCCGCCGCCGCGGGGCACCGCAAGAACGGCGATGTGGCCGCGCACGCACGGGCGTTGAGCGAGCTGGCCCGCGTCCAGGAGTACGCGGGCCGCCCCGAGGACTCGCTGCGCACCTGCCAGGAGGCGGTGGAGTGGGCGACCCGTGCCGAGGACACCCGGCTGCAGGCCGCGGTGCAGCTGCGGCTGGCCGACACCCTGGAGCGCTTGGGCGACCCGGCGGCGGCCCGCCTGCACCGGAGAGCGGCCGAGCGCATCCTGGAAGAGGAGCCCGCGGACGGCGATACGGGGCCCGCACAGCCGGAACACGCCGCTAACACCTGCGAAATCCGTAGTACATCCGCTGAAGGTTGATGCAATGAAAGGCTAGACAGCGGGAACACCTTCATTAGACTGGCTCTGCCGCACGTTCTCCTGCGGTGCGTCCCGGTGTGCCCTGTACTTCGGGAATGTCTTCGCTGTACCCCCACACCCTCTGAGCCAAGGACCGTGATCGACGTGAAGGTCGGCATCCCCCGCGAGGTCAAGAACAACGAGTTCCGGGTGGCCATCACCCCCGCCGGTGTGCACGAGCTCGTGCGCCACGGCCACCAGGTCGTCGTCGAGCGAGCCGCCGGCGTCGGCTCGTCCATCACGGACGAGGAGTACGTGGCCGCCGGCGCGCAGATTCTGGAGACCGCCGACGAGGTGTGGGCCACGGCCGACCTTCTGCTGAAGGTCAAGGAGCCCATCGCCGAGGAGTACCACCGCCTCCGCAAGGACCAGACGCTCTTCACCTACCTGCACCTGGCCGCGTCCAAGGAGTGCACGGACGCCCTGGTCGAGTCCGGCACCACCGCCATCGCCTACGAGACCGTCGAGCTGCCCAGCCGGGCGCTGCCGCTGCTCGCCCCGATGTCCGAGGTCGCGGGCCGGCTGGCCCCCCAGGTCGGCGCCTACCACCTGATGCGCGCCAACGGCGGCCGCGGTGTGCTTCCGGGCGGGGTCCCGGGCGTGCTGGCCGCCAAGGCGGTCGTCATCGGCGGAGGCGTCTCCGGCTGGAACGCGGCGCAGATCGCGATCGGCATGGGCTTCCACGTGACGCTGCTCGACAAGGACATCAACAAGCTCAAGGAAGCCGACAAGATCTTCGGCACGAAGATCCAGACGGTCGTCTCCAACGCCTTCGAGCTGGAGAAGGCCTGCCTGGAGGCTGACCTCGTCATCGGCGCCGTCCTCATCCCGGGCGCCAAGGCCCCGAAGCTGGTGACCAACGAGCTGGTGTCCCGGATGAAGCCCGGAAGTGTCCTTGTCGACATCGCGATCGACCAGGGCGGCTGCTTCGAGGACTCCCGTCCGACCACGCACGCCGAACCGACCTTCCCGGTCCACAACTCGGTGTTCTACTGCGTCGCCAACATGCCCGGCGCGGTCCCCAACACCTCCACCTACGCGCTCACCAACGCCACGCTGCCCTACATCGTCGAACTGGCCGACAAGGGCTGGGTGGAGGCGCTGCGCCGCGACCCGGCGCTGGCCAAGGGCCTCAACACCCATGACGGCAAGGTCGTTTACCGCGAGGTCGCCGAGGCGCACGGCCTGGAGCACGTGGAGCTCGACTCCCTGCTCGGCTGAGCGGGGCGGCTCCCGGGGTCACCGGGAGGCCAAGTCGCCCTTCCGTAAAGGCGATACGTCAACAAGGCGCGTCAACCGCGTCCACCCGGCCGGACCTTGCCGACAAGGTCCGGCCGGATGTGTGTATGGTCACTTTGCGGCTCTCGGTCAACTCGCCTCGAACGTAACTCTTCGACCGATTCGCGCACCGGTGGGACCTGCCGTGCGACGGCCGTACGCCCTTGACAGAGGGATGTTTCATTGCCGACACATCGGGCCGGGTACGGCGGATTGTGTTGCTGCGGACGCCCGACACGCCATAGAGTCGCCAACCGTCGGCATGGTGCCACGCTGACCTTGTCTAGAAGTTTCCTGGTCACCAAGGAGGTAAGACGACTTGTGAATGAGTCGACATTTGCTCCCGGGGGTGGTCAACCAGGAATGCCTACGCGGGACCCGGATTCCGCGGGGCTCGAGGCTGTCGGCTCCGTCGCTGTCCGAACCTTCGCAGCCCACCAGAGCCAGCGCAGCCCCCGTATGGCTCTGTCAGCACACCAGAGCATGGATGGCCATCACGTGAACGCCATGGCCGGCGACGGAAGTGGCGCGCCCCACAACCACTTCGCCGACTACGACGAACTGCCCGACGGGCACTTCTACGATCCCGATGCCGAGTACGAGCCGGACCCGGAATACGCGGCCACGCTCGCGCCCGACGCGGCCCGACAGCGCCGTGAGCGCGTCGGTCCGACCGGACGCCCGCTGCCGTACTTCCCGATCCCGGGCCCGCTGACCGAGCACGGCCCCGCGAAGATCATCGCGATGTGCAACCAGAAGGGCGGCGTGGGCAAGACGACGTCGACCATCAACCTGGGTGCCGCGCTCGCGGAGTACGGCCGGCGGGTACTGCTCGTGGACTTCGACCCGCAGGGCGCGCTGTCGGTCGGTCTCGGCGTCAACCCGATGGAGCTCGACCTCACCGTCTACAACCTGCTCATGGAGCGGGGCATGGCGGCGGACGAGGTGCTCCTCAAGACGGCGGTCCCCAACATGGACCTGCTGCCCAGCAACATCGACCTGTCGGCCGCCGAGGTCCAGCTGGTCTCCGAGGTCGCGCGCGAGTCCACGCTCCAGCGTGCGCTCAAGCCGCTGATGGACGACTACGACTACATCGTCATCGACTGTCAGCCCTCGCTCGGCCTGCTCACCGTCAACGCCCTCACGGCCGCCCACAAGGTGATAGTGCCGCTCGAGTGCGAGTTCTTCGCGCTGCGCGGTGTCGCGCTGCTGACCGAGACGATCGAGAAGGTCCAGGAGCGGCTCAACCCGGAGCTGGAGCTCGACGGGATCCTGGCGACCATGTACGACTCGCGCACCGTGCACAGCCGTGAGGTGCTCGCGCGGGTCGTCGAGGCCTTCGACGACCACGTCTACCACACGGTCATCGGGCGCACGGTCCGCTTCCCGGAGACCACGGTCGCCGGTGAGCCGATCACCACGTACGCCTCCAACTCCGTCGGCGCCGCCGCCTACCGTCAGCTCGCCAGGGAGGTGCTCGCCCGGTGTCACGCCGAGTGAGTCTGCCGGGGGCCGACGAACTCTTCCGTACGACAGGGGGAACGGCGCTTCAGCCGTCCGCGCCCCGGCGTCCCGCAGGCGGCGAGGCCCGGGTGCCGGCGCCGGCCGGCGAGAGCGACGGGGCGGCGGCCGCCGGCGCGGAGCACGCGCCGCAGGCCGTGCCCGCGCAGGGCGGCGACGGCGGGGGCGCCGAGCACGCGGCGGCCGACGCCGGGGAGTCCCGCACCAGGGGCGGCCCGGGGGAGCGTCAGGGTGCGCAGGAAGGTTCTGCCACGGGCGCTCCGGACGACGGCCAGTCGCGCAAGCGCGGGCGGGCGGCGGCTCGCCGGCCCAGCGGGCGCGAGCGTCACGACGAGAAGATCACCGTTTATGTCTCCGCCGAGGAGCTCATGGACCTGGAGCACGCCCGTCTGGTGCTCCGCGGCGAGCACGGACTGGCCGTGGACCGGGGGCGCATCGTCCGCGAGGCGGTCGCCGTGGTCCTCGCCGACCTGGAGAGCCGCGGGGACGCCAGCATCCTCGTCCGACGACTTCGCGGGCGGTAGCGGTAGCCTGCGAGGGCGATGACCTCGAACGACGCCTCCCCACCTGTCTCCGGCGGCTCAGCCGGTCGCAGGCGTGCGCTGGGGCGCGGACCGGGATCGGGGCCGTCGCGCGGACCGACGCCCGAGGCGCCCGCACCGGCGCCCCCGGGCGGGCCGGGGCCGAAGGCCCGTGAGCCGGCCGCGGCGGGGCCCAAAGCCCCGGGCGGGGATGCCCGGGATGCCGGGGCAGCGGATCGGGGCGCCACGGGACCGGAAGCGGCGGGCACGGATGCGGTGGCGTCGGGGGCCGTCGGAGCGGCCGCGGACACGGTCGCCGGCGGGGAAGCCGCGAAGGCGGCTGTCCCGGAGTCCGGTCCCGTGCCGCAGGACGCGCCCGACGGAGTCTTCAAGGTCAGGCTCGCGAACTTCGAGGGGCCCTTCGACCTGCTCCTCCAGCTGATCTCCAAGCACAAGCTGGACGTCACCGAGGTCGCGCTGTCGAAGGTCACCGACGAGTTCATGGCCCACATCCGGGCCATGGGCCCCGACTGGGACCTCGACCAGACGACCGAGTTCCTCGTCGTGGCCGCCACGCTCCTCGATCTGAAGGCGGCCCGGCTGCTGCCCGCCGCCGAGGTCGAGGACGAGGCCGACCTCGCGCTGCTCGAGGCCCGCGACCTGCTCTTCGCCCGCCTGCTCCAGTACCGGGCCTACAAGCAGATCGCCGACATCCTCGCGCACCGGCTGGAGAGCGAGGGCCGCCGCTACCCCCGTACCGTCGGCCTCGAACCGCACCACGCCGCGCTGCTGCCCGAGGTGGTCATCAGCATCGGCGCGGAAGGGTTCGCGAAGCTCGCGGTCAAGGCGATGCAGCCCAGGGCCAAGCCGCAGGTGTACGTCGACCACATCCACGCACCGCTGGTGAGCGTGCAGGAGCAGGCCGGGATCGTCGTCGCCCGGCTGCGGGAGCTCGGCGAGGCCAGCTTCCGGTCGCTGGTCGAGGACACCGACGACACCCTCACCGTGGTGGCCCGTTTCCTCGCGCTGCTGGAGCTCTACCGCGAGAAGGCCGTCGCCCTGGACCAGGAGACCGCGCTGGGCGAGCTGCTGGTGCGCTGGACCGGCGGGGACGGGAACGCGCAGCCGACGGTCACCGACGAGTTCGACCGGCCGCCGGAGGAGCCCGGGAAGGAGACGCGGAAGTGAGCGAGGAGACCGTAGCCGCGCTGGATCTGAAGCCGGCCCTGGAGGCCGTCCTGATGGTCGTCGACGAGCCCGCGACCGAGGAGCATCTCGCGAAGATCCTCCAGCGGCCCCGGCGGCAGGTCGCCGACGCGCTGCGCGAGCTGGCCGACGAGTACACCGTGCAGGGGCGCGGCTTCGAGCTCAGGCTCGTCGCGGGCGGCTGGCGGTTCTACACCCGCCCCGAGTACGCGGCGGCCGTCGAGGGCTTCGTCCTGGACGGCCAGCAGACCCGGCTCACCCAGGCGGCGCTGGAGACCCTCGCGGTCGTCGCCTACCGCCAGCCGGTCAGCCGCAGCAGGGTCTCCGCGGTGCGCGGGGTGAACTGCGACGGTGTGATGCGCACCCTGCTCCAGCGCGGTCTGGTGGAGGAGGCGGGCGCGGAACCCGAAACAGGTGCGATCCTGTACGTGACGACGAACTACTTTCTGGAGCGGATGGGCCTGCGCGGTCTGGACGAGCTCCCGGAGCTCGCGCCCTTCCTTCCGGAGGCGGCGGCGATCGAGGCCGAGACCCAGGAGGGCGTGCCGTCGTTCGATCCGGACGCTCCGGATTCCGAGGACGCAGACGACAAGACGGAACTTTGATGCGAAGCAGCAGCGGCAGGAACAGCAGCGGAAACAACGGCGGGAGCCGTGGTGGCAACAGCGGCGGCCGCGGCGGGAGCAGCGGCGGCCGCGGTAACCACCGCGGCGCCGGGAACGCCCGCGACGACAAGCAGGGCGGGCGGCCGAAGAACCCCCGCCCCGAGGAGCGGCGCTACGACGTCGGCCCCGGCGGCACCCACGAGGGTCCGAAGTCCGGTCGGGGCGCGTCCGCGCGCGGCGGCGCCAAGGGCGGCCCCAAGCAGGGTCAGGGCACCGGGCGCGGCCGTTCCGTCCCGGCGACCTCCCGGGAGTACGAGGCGAGGGCGGAGGAGCGCAACCGCGAGCGCTACGCGGGCAAGAAGGACGTCAAGCTGCCCAAGACCTTCCCGGGCGCCGAGCAGGAGGGCGAGCGGCTGCAGAAGATCCTCGCGCGCGCGGGCTACGGCTCCCGGCGGGCCTGCGAGGAGCTGATCGAGCAGGCGCGCGTCGAGGTCAACGGCGAGATCGTCCTGGAGCAGGGCAAGCGGGTCGACCCGGAGAAGGACGAGGTCAAGGTCGACGGCCTGACCGTCGCGACACAGTCGTACCAGTTCTTCTCGCTGAACAAGCCGGCCGGCGTCGTCTCCACGATGGAGGACAACGAGGGCCGTCAGTGTCTCGGCGACTACGTCACCAACCGTGAGACGCGGCTGTTCCACGTGGGCCGGCTCGACACCGAGACCGAGGGCGTCATCCTGCTCACCAACCACGGCGAGCTCGCCCACCGGCTGACCCACCCCAAGTACGGCGTGAAGAAGGTCTACCTCGCGCACATCGTCGGCCCGATCCCGCGCGACCTGGGCAAGAAGCTCAAGGACGGCATCCAGCTGGAGGACGGCTACGCGAAGGCGGACCACTTCCGCGTCGTCGAGCAGACCGGCAAGAACTACCTGGTCGAGGTGACCCTGCACGAGGGCCGCAAGCACATCGTGCGCCGGATGCTGGCCGAGGCCGGCTTCCCGGTCGACAAGCTGGTGCGCGTCGCCTTCGGGCCGATCACCCTGGGCGACCAGAAGTCGGGCTGGCTGCGCCGGCTGTCCAACACCGAGGTCGGCATGCTGATGAAGGAAGTCGACCTCTAGGAACTCCTGAGGCTCCACTTCTGAGCCTCCCAGGGCTTGTGCGCGCGGCCACCCCCTTTTTATAGTCGTGATGACTATAAAAAGGGGGTGGCTGTCATGCGGGGCCACGACCGGCACGCCTATGACAAGTACGCCTACGAGCCCTTCGCCGTCACCGTCGACCTCGCCGTCCTCACGCTCCGCGCGGGCGCCCTGCACGTCCTGCTCGTCGAGCGCGGCCAGGAGCCCTATGCCGGCCGCTGGGCGCTGCCCGGCGGCTTCGTGCTGCCGGACGAGTCCGCGGAGACCGCCGCCCGGCGCGAACTGGCCGAGGAGACCGGCCTGAAGGACGTCTCCGGACTCCACCTGGAGCAGCTGCGCACCTACAGCGAGCCCGGCCGCGACCCCCGGATGCGGGTCGTCTCCGTCGCCTTCGCCGCCCTGCTGCCCCACGCCCCCGAGCCCACCGGCGGCGGCGACGCCCTCCAGGCGCGCTGGCAGCCGTACGAGGACGTCGGGCCGCTCGCCTTCGACCATGACCGGATCCTGGCCGACGCCCACGACCGGATCGGCGCCGACCTCGAGCGCACCTGCCTCGCGACCGCCTTCTGCCCGCCCGAGTTCACCCTCGGCGAGCTCCAGCAGGTCTACGAGACCGTGTGGGGGACCGGCCTCGACCGGCCCAACTTCCGCCGCAAGGTGCTCGCCACCCCCGGCTTCGTCGAGCCCGTGCCCGGTGGCGCGCGCCTGACCGGCGGCCGGGGCAAGCCCGCCGCCCTCTACCGCGCGGGCCCCGCCACCGCACTCCACCCGCCCCTGCTGCGACCGCCCCGGGAAGGACGATCCGCATGACCACCACGACCACCGTCAGAAAGCGCGCCACCGGGTCCCTGCTGGGCCTCGCGCTCGGGGACGCGCTCGGGTTCCCCACCGAGTTCAACGACGTCCCCTCGATCCTCGCCAAGTGCGGGCCCTGGCGGGAGATGGACCTGCCCGAGCGCGCCTTCGTCTCCGACGACACCCAGATGACCCTCGCGCTGGGGCGCGCCCTGCGGACCGCCATGGACCGCGGGCTCCTCGTGCCGACGTCGCTGCTGCGGCCGCTGCGGGAGGAGTTCGTGGACTGGTACCGGTCGCCGGACAACAACCGGGCGCCGGGCCGCACCTGCATGACCGCCTGCGACCTCCTCGAGGACGAGCGGCGCCTGTGGCAGGACGCCGCCCAGATCGGCTCCAAGGGCTGCGGCGCCAATATGCGCGTCGCGCCGATCGGTCTCGTCCCCGGCCTCAGCGACGAGCAGCGGGCCGGGGCGGCCCAGCTCCAGTCCGCCCTCACCCACGGACACCCCACCGCGCTCGCCGCCTCCGACCTCACCGCCCACGCCGTACGCCTCCTCGTCCAGGGGGCCGACCCGGCCGCCCTGGTCGGGCTGCTGCGCTCGTACGCCCTCGACAACCGCTCCCGCTACCACGAGCGCTGGCTCGGCGATCTGTGGACCCGCAGCCAGGACCCCAGTGCGGAGCACTTCATCGCGCGCGGCTGGGACGAGTGCCTGGCCGTGCTGGGACGTCTCCAGGAGACGCTGCGCCACCCGTCGCCCGAGACGGACCCCTGTCTCGCGGCCGGGCAGGGGTGGATCGCCGAGGAGGCCCTGGCCGCCGGCCTGCTGTGCTTCCTGCTCTTCCCCGACGAGCCGCTGACCGTGCTGCGCCGGGCCGCCTGCTCGTCCGGGGACTCCGACTCCATCGCCTGTCTGGCGGGCGCGTTCGCGGGCGCGTACGCCGGAGCCGACGCCTGGCCGTCGGAATGGGCGGACCGGATCGAGTACCAGGGCGAACTGGTGACGCTCGGGGCCCTGTGGGACCAGTGAGCCGGTGACCCGGCGGGCGCTCAGGCCAGGCTGATCGAGCCGCGCTCGACCGTGATCTTCTCGGCGGGGAGCGGCCTGGGCGCCGGGCCGCCGGCCACCGAGCCGTCCGTGATGCGGAACTCGCTCCCGTGACAGGGGCAGTGGATGATGCCGTCGGCGACACTGCCGACCGTGCAGCCCAGGTGCGTGCAGATCGCGGAGAACGCCTTGAAGTCGCCCTTCGCCGGCTGGGTGACGACAACCTTCCGGTCGGCGAAGATCCTGCCGCCGCCGACGGGGATGTCGGCCGTCTTCGCCAGCTCCTGGCCGGCGCCGGCGTTCGAGGACCTGTCGGACGAGGACGAGCCGCTGTCGCCGTACTTGCCGCAGGCCGCGGTGAGCGCCGCTGCCGCGCCGCCCGTCGCCAAAAGAACCGTGCGTCGTGTCGTGCGTCGTGCCGGGGGGAGGGTCATGTCGTCACTCCGAACGTGCGGAAGAACCAGAGGGCGTCAGGCGAGCCGGACCACCGTCAGAACGGCGAAGAGGGTCCGCCTACGCGAGGCAGCAGCCGTCCCGGGCGTCGCTCCCGGCCGGGCAGCAGCATCTTGGCACTGAACGCACCCGAGAAGAAGCAAGCCCCGGGAGCGAGCCCCGGAAGAAGCAAGCCCCGGGAGAAGCAGGCAAGGACGGGGGTGCCCCATCACTCGTGTTCCGTACGTCTGCCACCCAAGCGCGTGCGGGCGGTGCACCGCAACCGGGGCCGCCATCGGAAAGGCGGCCCGGCCCGGCCGGCGGTGCGGCGCGGCGGACCACGCGGGGGCGGGCAGCTTCCCGTACCGCATCAGCGCCGAGACGAGCCGGACCGGGCGAAGAGCATCGCGGCCGACGCCGGCCCCGGCGCGGGCCGCACCCGTCGTGAAGGACGTCCGGGGGCGCCGCCGTCTCGGCACGCGGGCGGCGCGCACCGGACCGGCGCGGGCTGACTAGGCTGGATGCGGCAAGTGCCGTAGCCGAGCACCTGCGTCAGCACACTTCAGCGAGGAGCAGCGCCGTGGCGGTACGAGC
Organism: Streptomyces humidus; assembly: GCF_014649655.1. GTDB lineage: Bacteria > Actinomycetota > Actinomycetes > Streptomycetales > Streptomycetaceae > Streptomyces > Streptomyces humidus. Next base: position 33,285 of record NZ_BMTL01000006.1, read on the forward strand.
GGTCCGGGGAGCCGTCCAACTCGAGCGGGACGAGGCCGGCCACATGGACGAGCAGGTGGGCGCTCTGCTCACCGCCGTCCTGGAGCGCAACTCGCTCAGCGCCGACGACCTGATCAGCATCTGGTTCACGGCCACGCCCGACCTGCACAGCGACTTCCCGGCGGCCGCGGCCCGCAAGCTCGGCATCGTCGACGTGCCCCTGATCTGCGCCCAGGAGCTGGACATCGCGGGCGCCATGCCGCGGGTCGTGCGCATCCTCGCCCATGTGGAGTCCGACCGCCCGCGCGCCGACATCAGCCATGTCTACCTCGGCGCCGCGGCCGCCCTGCGCAAGGACATCGCCCAGTGAGGAGCGCGCTGGTCATCGGAACCGGGCTGATCGGCACCTCCGCCGCCCTGGCCCTGGCCCAGCGGGGCGTCGCCGTGCACCTCGCCGACCACGACCGCGAGCAGGCCCGCACGGCGGCCGCGCTGGGCGCAGGCTCCGACGAGGAGCCCGAGGGCCCGGTCGACCTCGCGATCGTGGCCGCCCCGCCCGCCCATGTCGCCGCCGTGCTCGCGGACGCGATGCGCCGGGGGGTGGCCCGCGGGTACCTCGACGTGGCCAGCGTCAAGGGCGGCCCTCGGCGGGAGCTGGAGGCGCTCGGCCTCGACCTGTCGGCGTACATCGGCACGCACCCCATGTCGGGCCGCGAGAAGTCGGGGCCGCTGGCGGCGACCGGCGACCTCTTCGAGGGCCGCCCCTGGGTGCTGACGCCGACCCGGGACACCGACACCGAGGTGCTGAACCTCGCACTGGAACTGGTCTCGCACTGCCGTGCCGTCCCGGTGGTGATGGACGCCGACGCCCACGACCGCGCCGTGGCGCTCGTCTCCCACATGCCCCACCTGGTCTCCAGCATGGTCGCGGCGCGTCTGGAGCACGCCGACGAGGCCGCCGTGCGGTTGTGCGGACAGGGCATCCGGGACGTCACCCGGATCGCCGCCTCCGACCCCCGGATGTGGATCGACATCCTCTCCGCGAACCCCGGACCGGTCGCCGACCTGCTCACCGACGTCGCCGCCGACCTGGAGGAGACCGTCCAGGCCCTGCGCGCCCTGCAGTCCTCCGACGATGCGAAGCGGCGCGAGGGCGCCGGCGGCGTCGAGGACGTCCTGCGCCGCGGCAACGCGGGCCAGGTCCGCGTCCCCGGCAAGCACGGAGCGGCTCCGCGCGTCTACGAGGTCGTCGCGGTGCTGATCGACGACCAGCCGGGGCAGCTGGCCCGCATCTTCGCCGACGCCGGGCAGGCGGGCGTCAACGTCGAGGACGTCCGCATCGAGCATGCGACGGGGCAGCAGGCGGGCCTGGTGCAGCTGATGGTCGAGCCGAAGTCGGCGCCGGTCCTCTCGGCGGCGTTGCGGGAACGGGGCTGGGCGATCCGTCAGTAGGCGCGAGACGCCGCGGGCCGCCGCCTCGGGGCCCGTTCCGGCCGTGGGGAAACCCGAAGCGGGAGGCGCCGGAGGGCCTCTGCCGGGGCCTGCGGGGGGCCGAGGCCGGCCGGGCGTCCCCCGTGCGGCCGGACGAGTGACGAGCGGCCGGTAACCTGGTACGGGGCACAGTCGCGCCCCGTACCTCCACCGCCTCGCACCAGGAAGGTGTCCCTCCGTGGAAAACGGCGCCGCCCAGCCCGTGATCGTCGCCATCGACGGTCCGTCCGGCACCGGCAAGTCGAGCACGTCCAAGGCCGTGGCCGGCCGCCTCGGCCTGAGCTACCTGGACACCGGCGCCCAGTACCGGGCGATCACCTGGTGGATGGTGAACAACGGGATCGACATCGAGGACCCCTCCGCGATCGCGGCCGTCACCGACAAGCCCGAGATCGTCTCCGGCACCGACCCGGCCCACCCGACCATCACGGTCGACGGCGTCGACGTGGCCGGACCGATCCGCACCCAGGAGGTCACCTCCAAGGTCAGCGCGGTGAGCGCGGTGCCCGAGGTGCGGGCCCGGATCACCGAGCTGCAGCGCTCGCTGGCCGCTGCCGCGGACCAGGGCATCGTCGTCGAGGGGCGGGACATCGGCACGACCGTGCTGCCCGACGCCGACCTGAAGATCTTCCTCACGGCCTCCCCTGAGGCCCGCGCCGCCCGCCGCAGCGGCGAGCTGAAGGGCGCGGACGTGAACAGCACCCGTGAGGCCCTGATCAAGCGCGACGCCGCGGACTCCTCCCGCAAGACCTCCCCGCTCGCCAAGGCGGACGACGCCGTCGAGGTGGACACCACCGCCCTGACGCTGACCCAGGTCATCGAGTGCGTCGTCACCCTCGTCGAGGAGAAGCGGGCCGCGCGGTGACCTCGACGACGACCGTGCCCTCGGAGCGGGGTGCCGAGGTCGGGCGGCGCATCGGCGTCGGCCTGATGTACGGGCTGTTCAGGCCGCGCGTGCTCGGCGCCTGGAAGGTGCCGGTGAGCGGCCCGCTGATCTTCGCGATCAACCACGCGCACAACATCGACGGCCCGATGGTGATGGGCGTGGCGCCCCGGCCGACGCACTTCCTGATCAAGAAGGAAGCGTTCATCGGCCCGCTGGACCCCTTCCTGACCGGCATCGGCCAGCTCAAGGTCGACCGGGACACCACCGACCGCACGGCCATCACCCGCGCGCTGGGTGTGCTGGACAACGGCGGCGTCCTCGGCATCTTCCCGGAGGGCACCCGGGGCGACGGCGACTTCGCCGCCCTGCGCGCCGGGCTCGCCTACTTCGCCGTGCGCGGCGGGGCGCCGATCGTGCCCGTCGCCGTGCTGGGAAGCACGGAGCGCCGAGGACGGTTGATAAAGGCACTGCCCCCGCTGCGCTCCCGCGTCGACGTCGTCTTCGGAGACGCGTTCGAGGCGGGCGACGGCAGCGGACGGCGCACCCGCAAGGCCCTGGACGAGGCCACCGAACGCATTCAGAAGCAGCTCGCCGCGCACCTGGAAAACGCCAGGCGCCTGACGGGACGCTGAGCGACACTGAACAACCGAGTAGTGGATCAACCCGGACAGAACGGGTGCTCCACCGATCACCACGAATGAACGACGAGGTACGGACTTCATGAACGACCACATCCAGCCCGACGGCTCGGACTCCTTCGAGCACGACCACGGGGCGCTCGGTGACGCCGAGTACGCGGAGTTCATGGAGCTCGCCGCGGTCGAGGGCTTCGACGTCGAGGACGTCGAGGGCGCCATCGAGGAGGCCGGCCACGGGCCGCTTCCCGTGCTCGCCGTCGTCGGCCGCCCCAACGTCGGCAAGTCGACTCTGGTGAACCGGATCATCGGCCGCCGCGAGGCCGTCGTCGAGGACAAGCCGGGCGTGACCCGCGACCGTGTGACCTACGAGGCCGAATGGTCCGGCCGCCGCTTCAAGCTCGTCGACACCGGCGGCTGGGAGCAGGACGTCCTCGGCATCGACGCCTCCGTGGCCGCGCAGGCCGAGTACGCGATCGAGGCCGCCGACGCCGTCGTCTTCGTCGTCGACGCCAAGGTCGGCGCGACCGACACCGACGAGGCGGTCGTCCGGCTGCTGCGCAAGGCGGGCAAGCCCGTCGTGCTGGCCGCCAACAAGGTCGACGGCCCGAGCGCGGAGGCCGACGCGGCCTACCTGTGGTCCCTCGGCCTCGGCGAGCCGCACCCGATCTCCGCCCTGCACGGCCGGGGGACCGGCGACATGCTGGACGCCGTCCTGGAGGCCCTGCCGGAGGCGCCCGCGCAGACCTTCGGCGCCGCGGTCGGCGGCCCGCGCCGCATCGCGCTCATCGGCCGCCCGAACGTCGGCAAGTCCTCGCTGCTGAACAAGGTGGCGAACGAGGAGCGCGTCGTCGTCAACGAGATCGCGGGCACCACCCGTGACCCGGTCGACGAGCTGATCGAACTCGGCGGCGTCACCTGGAAGTTCGTCGACACGGCGGGCATCCGCAAGCGCGTCCACCTCCAGCAGGGCGCCGACTACTACGCCTCGCTGCGCACCGCCGCGGCCGTGGAGAAGGCCGAGGTGGCGGTCATCCTGATCGACGCCTCCGAGTCGATCTCGGTACAGGACCAGCGCATCGTGACGATGGCCGTGGACGCCGGGCGCGCGCTGGTCATCGCCTACAACAAGTGGGACACCCTCGACGAGGAGCGCCGCTACTACCTGGAGCGGGAGATCGAGACCGAGTTCGCGCAGGTGGCGTGGGCGCCGCGGGTGAACGTCTCGGCGCGCACCGGGCGGCACATGGAGAAGCTGGTCCCGGCGATCGAGGCCGCCCTGGCAGGCTGGGAGACCCGCGTTCCGACGGGCCGCCTGAACGCCTTCCTCGGCGAGCTGGTCGCGGCCCACCCGCACCCCGTCCGGGGCGGCAAGCAGCCGCGCATCCTCTTCGGCACCCAGGCCGGCACCAAGCCCCCGCGGTTCGTGTTCTTCGCGTCCGGCTTCATCGAGGCGGGTTACCGGCGCTTCATCGAGCGCCGGCTGCGCGAGGAGTTCGGCTTCGAGGGCACGCCGATCCACATCTCGGTCCGGGTGCGCGAGAAGCGCGGCGGCAACAAGAAGAAGTGACGACACGGCTGGAGGGCGGCGCCCGGTGCGGGCGCCGCCCTCCAGCCGTGTGCGGAGCCGCTCAGCGGGTCCTTCGGGGAGCAGGCGGAAGGGCCGCCGGGACGTGGTGCATCGTGGTGGGCCCGGGCTGCTGCTGACCGATCGGTCCGACCCGCTGCCACTGGGACTGCTGCCCGGTCCCGTGCCGCGCGCTCTGCGCCCCCGCGCTGTAGGCGCTGTACGAGCTGCTGAACGACCCCGGGCGCGGCACCGTGTACGAGCCCGTGCGGTACGGGATGTTCCCGAAGGCGGTGAACCCCAGTTCCTCCTCGCCGCTGCGGTCGCCCGGCAGTGAACGGAACGTCTTGACGTACTCCGCGTAGAGCGCGTCGTAGATCGGCGTGGCCGAGGGGCCGCTCTGGGAGTCCCGAGCCGGTCGAGCGGACGGGATCGACTGGTAGGGCGGGCGGCGGGGAACGTCGTAGGTGTGCACGTATGTCCAAACGACGCGGCACGGGAAGGGATGCGGCACCACGGGCCTCCGCCGCGGAGGAGGGCGGTGGCGCCGTGGAGCGCGGCTCCGTGGTGCCGGCCATGGACGACGGCCGCCTGCCCCGCCCCCGGTCGCTGCGCGCACCGGACAACTGCGGCGCCGGGCCATGCCGTGCGGCTCCCGGCCCCGCCGCCGGGGCGGACTCAGGTCCCCGCGAGGGGGAGGGCCGCACCGACCAGGTGCCCGTTCGCGGCGGCCTTGTCCAGCGCGTCCCGCAGGAGGTCCTCCCGGGGCTGGCGTCCGATGGAGCCCACCGGGGCCGCGAACATCAGCACCTGCTGGTGCTTGTTGGCCGCGGCCCGCCATCCCTCCGTCACCTGCAGCGGCTGGTGCGCCTGCCACCAGGCGACGGGCTGACCGCCGTGGGACGACGGCTGCAGCACGGCGTGCAGCTGCCCCATCGCCAGCAGCACGGACCAGCCGTGCTGTACCGGCGGCACCTCGGTCAGTTCGCTCAGCGGCATGAAGCCCTGCTCGATGAGGAGCGGCAGGAAGTCGTCGCCGGCGCCGGTCGTGCCGGGCCGCACGATGGGCGCGGTCGGCTCGACGACCAGGGCGGGGTGCAACTCCCCGGCGATCAGGACGAGTCCGCTCGTGACGCCGAGCACCGCCTGCTCGGGCACGACCTTGCCGGCGTCCAGGTCTACGGTGTCGCCGCTGATGGAGCGCACCGCGCCCTGCAGTTGCGCCTCGGTCACCTGGACGACCTGGGAGGGCAGGCAGGTGGCGTGGGCGAAGGCCAGGACGGCGGTCTCGTCCCCGATGAACAGGACGGTGCTGGTGTGCTCGTTCTCGGAGTCGCCCGGGGTGCGGCAGGACGTGCAGTCGTAACTGCCCGGGGCGTTGTCTCCGGCGAGCAGCCGGTCGGCTTCTTCGTCGCCGATCTCGGCGCGTACCTCGTCGCTGACGTCGAGCATGCGCGGCACGGGTGGCTCCCTCGGATGCGGTGCGTGGGCGAGGCCGGATGCTCCGGCTCGTGGTCCGGGTGGGCCCCGGCTCATGAAGATGACAACGGGCGATCTGTGGCGGGAGTCACGCTGCAGAGCGAACGGAATCGAACCGCCTCGCACGGAGGGTCACCCTGTGTGCGGAATCGAACACTCCACGTCAAGTAACGGGGAGGTCACGACAGTTGAGGCGGTGAGCTGACTCACAGGAGGGGCGGTGGCGAGGTCGACACATCACGAAAAGCAGGGACGAAATGGGTGGCTTGAAACAGCCGCTACCCAAGGTAACTGTTAACTGGCCTGCGTCAATGGCGAGTTGGTTGATAACGGGGCGTCAGGTCCATAGATTGCTCCGCCGTGTGCAACGAGCACCGCTCGGGAACGTCCGCCGGCCGCGCAGAACCAGACAGCGCGCAGCACGACCGCCGACGGACGGGGCGGAGCGCGCCGACCGCGTCCCTGCGCGGCCGCCGCGCTCCGGTCAGGGGGAGCCCGGGTACGTAGAGAGGGATCTACATGTCCGAATGTGCCGATCACCACAACCGCAAGTCGTCGCGCAAGACGGCGGTCCTCGCCGGGGCGGTTCTTCTCGCCCCTCTCGGGCTGCTCTCCGCCACCGGTGACGCGGTGGCGGCCGACAGCGGGGTGTGGGACCGCATCGCCCAGTGCGAGAGCGGCGGCAACTGGCACATCAACACCGGCAACGGGTACTACGGCGGGTTGCAGTTCTCCGCCGGCACCTGGCGCGCGTACGGCGGGGCCGCCTACGCGTCGACCGCCGACAAGGCCAGTAAGGCACAGCAGATCTCCGTGGCCACCAAGGTGCAGAACTCCCAGGGGTGGGGTGCGTGGCCGACCTGCTCGGCGCGCGCGGGAGCGGCCGGCAGCGCGCCGGGGGCCGGCCGGTCCTCCTCCGCCGCGTCCGGCTCGGACGGGTCGGGCTCCTCGAAGTCGGACTCCTCGGCCTCCTCGGACAGCCGGAAGTACAAGAACCGCACGACGTACGAGAACTCCACGAAGTCCGGATCCGGCTCCACGGAGTCGTCCGGGTCCGGGTCGTCGAGGACGCGCTCCTCCGCCGCGCCGGAGCGCTCGACGGGCCAGACCTCGCGCGGCACGTCCCGCGGCGACTACACCGTCCGCCAGGGCGACACCCTGAGCGCCATCGCGGCCCGCAACGGGATGACCTGGCAGCGGGTCTACGCCGGCAACCAGGCCGTCATCGGCGGCGACCCCGACCTGATCGTCCCCGGGCAGCGCCTCACGCTCTGACCGTTCCGGCCCGGCGACACGGCGGCCCCGCCCGGTGAGACGACCGGCCGGGGCCGCCGTGTCCGCACGGGGGGCATGTGGAGGAGCCGTGTATTTCCTATGGGCCGTCAGCTTTCGGCGGTCGGGCGGAAACGAAATCAATCGGTCTCCCGGAACGTGTTCCCGACCTCTTTCCGGCGGTTTATTCGCGGCACTCGGACGGGTGCCGCGAATTGCGTTCGAACATGTGGATAAGGCCTTCGAAACCGCTCGTACGTGTGACGGTCCGCTGTGCACGGATGGCCGTACGGCGGTTGAAACGCGTGTCGGGATCCTGTGACAGAAGTGTGACCGGCTGGTTCCGCATCCCCCGTTCGGTGTTCCCCGGGCGCGTCGGGGCCTAGCGTGGGGACATGGCACCGAACACGACTCCGCCGGCGGAGCCCCAGGACAGTCCGGACGGCTATGTCGGCCTGGAGGCCGGGCAGGCCGAGCGGCTCGCGCGCGAACGGGGGTGGTCGACGGTGCGGTCGCTGGCCCCCGGGACGATCGTCACCATGGAGTACCGCTTCGGGCGGCTGAACCTCGAGGTGCGGGACGGCCGCGTCGCCCGTGCCTGGAAGGGCTGAGACGGCCGCGACGGCCCGCACGGCGCCGGTACGGACGCGTCCGCGCCACGGACGCGACCGGGGCGTGCCGGGGACGCGACCGGGGCGTGCCGGGGACGTGAGCGGGGCCTGGCGGGCCGTGAGCGGGGACGCGGGCGGGCGCGATACAGCCACGTGAGCGGGGTGCGATACAGGTATGGGCACGGTGAAGGCCCCGGTTCCGGAAGGGGGGAACCGGGGCCTTCGGGTGCGGGGCCGGGGTGCGTACCGGGGGCCCGCGGTCGTGCGGCGGCGTCCGTCGTGGTCAGCCGCCGGCGAGGGGGCGGGCCGCCGAGGCCGCCGCGCCGCGCGGGAGGCGGTCGGCGTGCGGCGGACGGCGGCTGCCGACCGGGGTGACGGGGGTGCGCTCGGAACGGGTCGTGTGCGGGCCCGGGGCCAGGTAGGCGGGCGAGCGCGGCACGCGGGCCGGGGAGACCGGTTCGCGCACCGTGGCGGCCTCCTCCTGGGCCGCGGGGACCTGTGCGAGCGCCACGTGCGCCGCGACGGGGGTGGAGGGCACCGGGGCCGGAGCGGCGACCGCACGGCTGGGACGCTCGCGCAGACGGTCGCGCAGCGCGAAGATCGAGACCTCGGCGCGGGCGATCAGCGGCTCGCACCAGGGCAGCGCCAGCAGGATCAGCAGCCCGGCGGCCCAGCCGAGCACCACGTCGCTCAACCAGTGCGTACCGAGGTAGACGGTGGTCAGGCCGACGCCCAGGGAGACGACCGCGGACACGGCGGACAGCCAGCGCCGGGCCCTCGGCGTGGAGGCCAGATACGCCAGGATTCCCCAGGTCACGACCGCGTTGGCGGTGTGGCCGCTGGGGAATATATCGCCGCCCAGGCCCATCTCGTTCGATCCGATGGTGGTCGCGTAGTGCGGCCCCAGCCGGCCCATGCCGAGCTTCGCCGCGCCGACGGTGATGTTCAGCAGCAGCAGCGAGGCGCCCAGGGTGAGCAGCGGGCGCAGGGTGTGCTGCCGCCAGGATCTCCAGCCGAGCCAGGCGGCGACCATCACGGCGGTCGGGCCGCGCTGGCCGAGGACCACGTAGTAGTCGAGGAAGGCGTGGATCTCAGGCCACTGCTGGTAAGGCCGGAAGAACATGACCTGCCAGTCGAGGCGGACCAGCCACGACGTGATCACCACGAGCCATACGATCGCCAGATAGAAGGCCAGGGTCGCCAGCAACAGGGCGACCCGGTGCCTGCTCATCTTCGGCACATCGATGTGGGCCGGTCGTTCCGGCTCACGGTCGAGCCTGGCGAACACCCGGTCCAGACGGGTGGGGTTTCGTTCGGTACGCACCCAAACGACGTTACAGCGAGTGAGCTCGAAACCCTGCCGAATCCGCTGGTTTGTGATGACGATGTGATGTGGGATTGCTCTCAGAACGCAGTTTATCCCCATGGAATCACTAATCGTCGAACGCTGTTCCCTTCAATTCTTTTGATCATTCCTGGGGATAGTTTTAGGGAACCGATGAAATGTTTCACTGAAAAGCCGGACATCACTCACGGGGGGCCGGAGCCGTTCAGCCACCACGCCCCGTACACGGCCGAGGCCGTCGCCGCGCACCCCACGACCAGCGCCGCCCTGCTCGTGCGCAGCCGGGACAGGGCCAGGGCGGGCGGCAGCAGCAGTGGGAAGGCCGGCAGGAGCAGCCGCGGCTTCGAGCCGAAGTAGCTGGACGCGCACAGGGCGAGCGCGAGGACCGCGCCGCCGTACACCAGCAGCGGCAGCGGCTGGCCCTGCCGTACGCAGACGGCGTACAGCCACAGCAGCAGGACGACGCCGACGATCAGTCCGAGGCCGGCGAGGGCGGAGGGGAGCGACGTGAACTTGCCGGCGACGAACCGGGCGAAGGCGTAACCGCCGTCGAAGCCGTTGCGCCAGCCCGCCTGCACGTCGAGATAGCCGAGGGGGCCGCGGCCCGTGCGGTGCCCGACCCACAGGACGTACCCGGCGGCACCGAGGGGTGCGAGGAGTATGGCGAGGGCGTGCGGAGTGAAGCGGGGGTGCACGGCATTCCGTTCGCGCCCCGCGAGGGCTTCGCTGGAAGGACCGGGGGCGCGTTTGCGGGTGTGCGCGCCGGACGCGGGCGCTGTGCTGCGGGTTCCCGCGATCGAGACCTCGGAGGCCGCCGCACGGTCAGCGAGAAGCGACTCCGCGCCGGTCGCCGTCGAGCCCTCCGGGACCGCCGCACGGTCACGGAGGAGCGACGCCGCGCCGGCCGCCCACACCGCCGCGACCACCGCGAGCCCCACCGGGCGGGTCAGGCCGGACAGTGACGCCAGGGCTCCCGCGGTCAGCCACCGGCCGGTGAGCACCGAGTACAGCGACCAGGCGGCCAGCGCGGTGAACAGCGACTCGCTGTACGCCATCGACTGCACGATCCCGACCGGCAGGACGGCCCACACCAGCACCGCGCACACGCCGGCCCGCCGTCCGTGGACGTGGTCGGCGACCGCGAAGATCCCCCAGGCCGCCGCGAGCGAGGCGAGCAGGGACACGACGAAACCGGCGTCCGCGTACGACAGCGGGGTGGCCGCGTGCAGCAGCTTCTCCAGCCAGGGCAGCAGCGGGAAGAAGGCCAGGTCGGAGTGCACGTCCCCGTTCGGCAGACGGACCTCGTAGCCGTATCCCAGCTCGGCGACCCTGGCGTACCAGAGGGCGTCCCAGCGGGCGGTGAGCAGCGTGTACGCGCTCTTGTCGCGCGCGGCGCTCCACAGGACGAGGCCGAGCAGGCCCAGGGCGCGCACGGCCGCGTACCCCAGCAGGGCGGGCGCCGCCCGGCGCGGGGACGCGGAGCCGGGGGGCCTCACGCGGGTCTGGAGATCGGTCACGGGCTCGATTATCGACGGGCGCCCGGAGCCCGGGACCGCCGAGTGCGACGGGGGGCGTGCCGGAGGGGATGCGGAGTGTGACCGGGGGCGGGGTGCGGCATGGGAGTGCGGGGTGGGTGCGGGACGGAGGACGGGCAGGGGCTGTGGGGGCGGCAGGGGTACGGGCGGGCGTGCGGTGGGGTGGGGAGCGGGGGCGTGGGGCGGAGGCGGGAGAGGGCGGGCGGGGTGGGAAGCCGGGGGCGGAGTGGCGTACGCCACAGGGGCCGCTCGTGAACGGTGAGATGTCCGCCACGTGGCCCCCGCGCGAACTCGCGTACGCTGCGTGTCACTCGTGTTCGTTTGCGCGGGCCGGAGATCACCGCTCCTCTCCGGCCGAGTCGCGGGGAGCCCCCACCCCGCGAACCCGCCGGACCGAGGGATCACCTGGGAGGTACGTACATGTCCGGGACGACCACGGCCGCCGCTGGGCTGCGCCGGAGGACGGCCCAGGCCGGTGCCAACCGCTGGGTCGTCCTGGTGGTGCTGTGCGTCAGCCTGCTCCTGGTCGCCGTCGACGCGACCGTGCTGCACGTGGCGGTGCCCGCCGTCACCGAGGACCTGCGGCCCGGCGCGATCGAGCTGCTCTGGATCGTCGACACCTATCCGCTGGTCTGCGCCTCGTTGCTGATCCTGTTCGGCACGCTCGGCGACAGGGTCGGCCGCAGACGGATCCTGCTCCTCGGATACGCCCTGTTCGGCGTCGCCTCCGCGCTGGCGGCGTTCGCCGGAAGCGCGCAGACGCTGATCATGGCGCGGGCGCTGCTGGGGGTGGGCGGTGCGATGATCATGCCCGCGACGCTGTCGATCCTGCGGCAGGTGTTCCCGGACCGGCGTGAGCGCGCGCTGGCGGTAGGCATCTGGAGCGCGGTGGCAGCGGTCGGCGCGGCGATCGGCCCGCTGCTCGGCGGCTTCCTCCTCGAACACTTCTGGTGGGGCTCGGTCTTCCTCGTCAACATCCCGCTGATGCTGGTCAGCCTGCCGGTGGGCCGGCTGCTGCTGCCCGAGTCGCGCGGGGCGGGGGACGGTCCCTGGGACGTGGTCGGCGCGCTGATGGCCGCGGCGGGACTCTTCGGCGTCGTGCTCGGCGTGAAGCAGCTGGGCGGCGGGGAGCCGGGGCCGTTCACCGTGGTGCCGCTGGTAGTGGGCGCGGTGCTGATCGTCCTCTTCGTACGACGTCAGCGGCGCCGCACGCACCCCCTGGTGGACCTGGGGATGTTCGCGCGGCCGGCGTTCAGCACGTCGGTGGGATGCATCGTGCTGGCCATGCTGGCGCTGGTCGGTCTCGAGCTGATCGCGGCTCAGTACCTGCAGCTCGTGCTCGGGCTGTCTCCCCTGGAGACGGGGCTGCGGCTCCTGCCGCTGACCTTCTCCGCGATGGCGGCGGGGCTGGCGGGGGCGCGGCTGCTGCGGGGGTTCGGGCCGCGGCGGATGGTGTGCGGGGGGTTCGGGCTCACGGCGGTGGCCGTGCTGGTGCTGACCGCGATGGGCGGGTCGGACAACGCGGGGCTGCTGCTGATCGGGTTCCTGCTGCTCGGGTTCGGTCTGGAGACGACGTTGTTCGCGGCGTACGAGTCGATGCTGAGCGAGGCTCCGCAGGAGCAGGCGGGCGGGGCGGCGGCGATCGGCGAGACGTCGTACCAGCTGGGGGCGGGGATCGGGATCGCGCTCCTGGGGAGTGTGATGAACGCGGCGTACGCTCCCGGACTGTCCTCCGTGCCCGGTGTGCCGGCGTCGGCGTCGGCGGCCGCGGGGCATTCGCTGGGCGAGGCCTACGGCGTGGCCGGCCGACTGGGCGGGCCGGCCGGGGCGGCACTGCGGCGGGCCGCGAAGGACAGTTTCGTGCACGGGCTGCATGTCACGTTGCTGGTGAGCGCGGGGTTGCTGCTGCTGGGAGCGGTGATGGCGTTGCGGTTGCCGCGGGTCATGCAGTGCGAGGCGCCTCCGGCGGGGGTGGGGGTTCCGGCGCCTCGGGAAGTCGTGGAGTCCCGCGTCTCCGCCTGAGCCTTCCCCCGGTGACCCGCGGCCTGCCGGTCGCTCTCCCGTCCCGCCTGCGTGCTGCCCGTGGCGATGGGCGCAGGGGCGTTGCCCGTGGGGGTGATGCGTCGTCGCCGTCCGCGGCTTGTGCGTACGGCCCGGCGGCCTGCCTGTCGCCCGCCGCCTGCAGCCTGGCCGTCCGTGTCTGCCGCCTGCCGCCCGCTGCCCGCCGCCCGCCGCCCGGCCGTCCGCTGCCTGCCGTCCGTGCCTGTTGCCCGTCCGCCCGCCCGTTGCGCGGCCGCCCGTGCCCGGCACCGGTGGTCCGGGGGGCAGGCTCGCTGTGTGCGGTCCGGGCGAGGTTCTCGGTGCGGCCGCCGTGCGCCGGGCCCGCGGTCCACGTCGCGGGTGGTACTGCGCGGGTGGTACTGGACGTGTGGGCCGACGGATCATAGGGTCGGGCGGGAGAATTTTACTAGCGGTGCTAGTTTTTGGTTTCTGTCGGAGGCTGCCCTATGTCCGCGTCCTCGAAGTTGCCCCCGTTCGACCCCGCCGATCCGCTCGGCATCGACGATCTGCTGGACGCCGAGGACCTGGCGATCCGGGACACCGTGCGCGACTGGGCGGCGGACCGGGTGCTGCCGTACGTCGCCGAGTGGTACGAGAGCGGGGAGCTGCCGGTCATCCGGGAGCTCGCCCGGGAGCTCGGCGGGATCGGCGCGCTCGGGATGTCGCTCAGCGGGTACGGGTGCGCCGGCGCGAGCGCCGTGCAGTACGGGCTCGCCTGTCTGGAGCTGGAGGCGGCCGACTCCGGGATCCGCTCGCTCGTCTCCGTGCAGGGGTCCCTGGCCATGTACGCCGTCCACCGGTTCGGCTCCGAGGAGCAGAAGCGGGAGTGGCTGCCCCGCATGGCCGCCGGTGAGGTCATCGGGTGCTTCGGGCTCACCGAGCCCGACCACGGGTCCGACCCGGCCGGCATGCGGACGTACGCCAAGCGGGACGGCTCGGACTGGGTGCTCGACGGGCGGAAGATGTGGATCACCAACGGGTCGGTCGCCGGGGTCGCCATCGTGTGGGCGCAGACCGAGGAGGGGATCCGGGGGTTCGTGGTACCCGCCGACAGCCCCGGTTTCTCCGCGCCGGAGATCAAGCACAAGTGGTCCCTGCGGGCCAGCGTGACCAGCGAACTCGTGCTCGACGACGTGCGGTTGCCGGCCGACGCGGTGCTGCCGGAGGTCACCGGGCTGCGCGGCCCGCTCAGCTGTCTGTCCCACGCCCGTTACGGAATCGTCTGGGGCGCGATGGGCGCGGCCCGGTCGTGCTTCGAGACCGCCGTCGAGTACGCGAAGACCCGGGAGCAGTTCGGGCGGCCCATCGGGGGGTTCCAGCTCACGCAGGCCAAGCTCGCCGACATGGCGGTGGAGTTGCACAAAGGGATTCTGCTCGCCCACCATCTGGGGCGGCGCATGGACGCCGGCCGCCTGCGTCCCGAGCAGGTCAGCTTCGGCAAGCTCAACAACGTGCGGGAGGCGATCGAGATCTGCCGGACCGCGCGCACCGTCCTCGGCGCCAATGGGATCTCGCTCGAATACCCCGTCATGCGGCACGCGACCAACCTCGAGTCGGTCCTCACCTACGAGGGCACCGTCGAGATGCACCAGCTCGTGCTGGGCAAGGCGCTCACCGGACTCGACGCCTTCCGCTGACCCGGCCCGGGGGCCGAGGCAGGGCCGACGAGCGGCCCTGCCTCAGCTCTGGTTGAAGAAACCGTCCGTCCGACGCGCGGACGGGTCCCCGTTCACGATCTCCGTGTTGGCGGGGGTCAGCAGGAACACCCGGGTGGACACCCGCTCGATCGAACCCCGCAGGCCGAAGATCAGCCCTGCCGCGAAGTCGACGACGCGCTTGGCGTCGGCGGCCTCCATGGCGGTGAGGTTCATGATGACCGGCACGCCCTCGCGGAACAGTTCGCCGATCGCCCGCGCGTCCCGGAAGCTGTCCGGGGTGACGGTGCCGATGCGGCGGCCCTTCTCCTCGGCCGTGTCCGCCGCCACCTTCACGCGCGGGTCGGTGACCCAGGCGTCCTGCGAGTCGGTCCCCTCGGAATAGTCGTCGTCGTAGTAACGCTCGTCATCGTTGTCGTCGACGAGGCCAAGCCAGGCACTCGCCTTGCGCACCGATCCCATGGACGCCTCCTCTCACAGCGGTCTTTCTGCTTTCCGCATTCCCCATGGTCGTCCATGATGCGGATGTCGCGCCAAGTGGATAGACGCCGCGCGGGGGGTTTGTGACGGTACTGGTGCACAGCTAATACGTCGAGAGCCCGCGTCTCCCAAGGGTCGCACCGCATAGGACTGCTGACTGTGAGTGAAATATGATTCTTTGTGGCGGACGGGTGACGGACGGTGCGTCCGGGTGAACCGAGTGCCCCCGATCCGCCATGACAATCGGTCGATAGCATGCGGCAGCTCAATGTCCCAAGGACGACGGGGGTTGTCGTGTTCGGAATCGTCAGGCCGTGCAGCCATCGGCTCGGAGAGAGTCTCAAGACCCAGTGGATGGCCCACCTGTGCGGGCTGTGTCTCGCGCTGCGCGGCGACCACGGGCAGTTCGCGCGGGTCGTCACCAATTACGACGGTCTGCTCATATCGGTCCTGACGGAGGCTCAGGCCGAGCGCGTCGCCGCCGACGGGTGGCGGCGCACGGCGGGGCCGTGCCCGCTGCGGGGCATGCGCACCGCTTCCGTCGCCCAGGGCGAGGGCGCACGGCTCGCGGCCGCCGTCTCGCTGGTCCTCGCCTCCGCCAAGGTGCGTGACCATGTCGCCGACGGGGACGGGGTGCTGGCGCGGCGGCCGGTCGCCGTCGCCGCGCGTCGGGTCGCGGCGAGCTGGGGGCGGGCCGGGGAACGCGGCGGAGCGGCCGTGGGGTTCGACACCGCCGTCCTCGTCGACGCCGTGGACCGGCAGGTCGGCATCGAGGCGCTCGCCGGTCCGGGCACTCCGCTGCTGACCGTCACCGAGCCGACCGAGACCGCCACCGCCGCCGCCTTCGCGCACACCGCGGTCCTGGCGGGCCGGCCGGCCAACGCCGTGCCGCTCGCCGAGGCCGGCCGCCTCTTCGGACGGCTGGCGCATCTGCTGGACGCCGTCGAGGACCGGGCCGCGGACGCGGCGGCCGGCGCCTGGAACCCGCTGACGGCCACGGGGACCTCGCTCGCCGAGGCCCGCCGGCTCGCCGACGACGCCCTGCACGGCATCCGGCTCGCCCTGCGGGACGTCGAGTTCGTGGAGGGCAGGCTGGCGCATCTGCTGCTCGCGCACGAACTGGGACGGTCGGTGGACCGGGCGTTCGGAACGAGTTCGTGCGGGCACGCCCACGGGCCCGAGGGCGCGCTCGGCGCCGAGGGGGCGTTCGGGCCGCCGACCGGGCCCTACGCGCCGCGGAACCCGGCGGATCCCCACGCTCCGAACACGCCGGGCAATCCGTACGGCAATCCCTACGGCGGTGAGCCGCCCCGGCCGCGGAAGCGGGGCTTCCTGGCCGGCTGCGCGGTCGCGATCGGACTGTGCTGCACCTGCAAGGCGTGCTGCGCCGACGAGTTCGAGGGTCCCTGGTCGAGGAAGAAGCGCGAGGGCCTGTGCAACGACTGCGGCGACTGCGGCGGCTGTGACGGCGGCTGCTGCGACTGCTGCGACGGGTGTTCGTGCTGCGAGTGCTGCGACTGCGACTGCTCCTGCTGACGCGCCGTCACATGCCGTGCGGGGACGCTCGCCGTCCGTGGCGGCCGCCGGTGCGGTGAGCGCCGGGGGTCCGCGCGACGTATCTCCCGCCAAGATGCGGATGCTCGAAAGGACCACGGACCATGCCCGGGCGTTCTGACCAGACCGTGCCGCTCGCCGTGAAGATCGTCGTGAGCGGGGGGCTCGGGGTGGGCAAGACCACCTTCATCGCCGCCGTCTCCGAGATCGAGCCGCTGGACACGGAGGCGCCGATCACCCAGGTGTCGGTGGGCGTCGACTCGCTCGACGGCGTCGAGTCCAAGACGGCGACCACCGTCGCGCTCGACTTCGGGCGCATCAGGCTCGATCCCGCCATCGCGCTGTACCTGTTCGGGACGCCGGGGCAGGACCGCTTCTCGTTCCTGTGGGACGACCTGGTGGAGGGCGCGCTGGGAACGGTCGTCCTCGCGGACACCCGGCGCATCGAGGAGTGCTACCCGGCTCTCGACTACTTCGAGGCGCAGGGCGCGCCGTTCGTTCTCGCCGTCAACCGCTTCGACGGGGCGGAGCGGTTCGAACTGGACGACGTCAGGGAGGCGTTGGGATTGGGCGCGGACGTTCCCGTGCTCGAGTGCGACGCGCGGGAGCGGGGGTCCGTGCGGGATGTGCTGGGCGCCTTGATGGATCTGGTGATCGGGTTCCGGGCCGCGCCCGGTCATCGGGCGGTGGCGGCGCGAGGGTGACGGGAGCCCGAGGGAGCTGAAGAAGCTGAGGTGAGGGAGCCCGAGGCGGATCGTCATGGCGCGGGTCGCCCCGGGCGGGGCCCGGCGCGAGTCCGGAGCCTGTCCGCGCAGACCGGCAGGCGGCAGCGGACCGGACGCGGACGGGCGCACGGCGGTGGTCCTCGACGCGGCCGTACTGCCTCCGTGCACCATTGCCGGTACTTCGGTCCGTCAGCCGCCTCTGCCGGGAAGACATGGGACGTGGCGGTCGAGGAAGAGGAGCGCAACCCGGTCTGAGCTGGGGAAAGAGGACTGCGAGAGGGTTCGACTCCCGTAGTCCCCTCACTGGTTGACGGCTGAAAGGCGCCCTTGCGTCTACCGGCCGTTCGGCCGAATACTCCCCCTCAGCGCTTGTCAGGGCCACGGCGTGTCCGCAATCCGGACGAACGTCGGTCCTGGCTGCGCCTCACGGGCCCCGACCCCACACGACGGGCCCCCGACTTCCCCTAGGAGGGAACGAAACGTGAGGATCAAGCGCACCACCCCCACCACCATGAGCGGCGTCTCGAGACGGATCCGGCTGACCGCCGTCGCCACCGGACTCGTTGCCGCGGCCGCCCTCGCGATCCCCCACGCGAGCGCGGCGGACGACACCACCTTCAGCGCGGCCGAACTCAAGAGCGCCGACGCCTCGGTGCTCAAGGCGGACGTCCCGGGCACCGCCTGGGCGGTCGACGCCAAGACCAACCGACTGGTGGTCACCGTCGACAGCACGGTCTCCGAGTCCGAGATCGCGAAGATCAGGCAGGAGGCGGGCCGCAACGCCGGCGCGCTCACGATCAAGCACACCCCGGGCAAGATCACCAAGCTCATCGCCGGCGGCGACGCCATCTACGGCGGCGGCTACCGCTGCTCGCTCGGCTTCAACGTCCGCAGCGGCAGCACCTACTACTTCCTCACCGCAGGGCACTGCGGCGAGGTCGCCTCGACCTGGTACTCCAACTCCGGGCAGACGAGCACCCTGGGCACGAACGTCGGCTACAGCTTCCCGACGAACGACTATGCGCTGGTCCGCTACACCAACACCTCCGTCACCAAGTCCGGCACCGCGGGCAACACGGACATCACCAGCGCGGGGACGCCCAGCGTCGGCGCGACGGTCTACCGTGACGGCTCGACCACCGGCATCCACAGCGGCCGCGTCACCGCGCTGAACGCGACCGTCAACTACGGCGGCGGCGACGTCGTCTACGGCATGATCCAGACCACCGTCTGCGCCGAGGGCGGTGACTCCGGCGGCGCGCTGTACTCGACCAGCGGCGTCGCCTACGGCCTGACCTCCGGTGGCAGCGGCAACTGCAGCTCCGGCGGCACCACCTTCTTCCAGCCGGTGGTGGAGGCCCTGAACGCCTACGGCGTCAGCGTCTTCTAGCTCGCCCCGGGCCCCCGCACGCGAACCGCCGTGCGGGGGCTCCTCGCTGCCCGCGTCCGGCCGCCGCGCGTCACGGCGTGCTCTGCGCGCGGTGCGTCCGCAGGACCGAGGCCAGCAGGGTGACGACGACGCCCCCGGCCGCCCACGCGGACAGCACCAGCAGGGACGCGGTCATGCCGTTGCCCTCGAAGTAGGCGATCGAGCGCGCCGCCCAGGTCCCCGCGCCGGGCGGCAGCGCCGGGCCGATCGCCTTCCAGAACGGCGGGAGCAGCGGAGGCGGCAGGGCGCCGCCCGCGCTCGGGTTGCCCAGGATCACCACGAGCAGGATGACCAGCCCGATGCCGGCGAGCCCGAAGACGCCCTGGAAGGCGAGCGTGGCCGCGCCGACGGCGAAGACGGTCAGCGCGCCGAGCCCCCAGTAGGCCGCGACGCCGCCCGGCAGGGCGTCCAGGACCGGCCCGACGATCAGGGCGCCGCCGAGTCCGCCGACGATCCCGACGACGGCCATGGCGAGCAGCCGGATCGCCGCGCGCCGCGGGGTGGAGCGGCCGGCGCCCGAGCTGATGACCATGATCGAGGCGCAGAGGTAGCCGCCCACGCACCAGCCGACGGTCAGATAGAACGACGACAGCCCGTTGGCGTCCTCCTTGGCGGCCGGGACCACGTCGACGGTCCGCAGGGTGCGTGCCCGGGACTTCTCCAGGGTGGTGGTGAGCGTCGCCAGGGTGGCGGCCAGCACCTTGCCGCCGCCGGTGGCCACCAGGAGGGTGTCGGCGCCGCCCGCCGGGCCGACGACCAGGGCGCCGTCGATCTTCCGTTCGAGGATCTGCTCGCGGGCCGTCGCGGTGTCGGCCACGACCCGCGGGTCCAGGGGGCCGCCGGGCAGCCGCTCCAGCAGGGTCGCCGTCTGCCGGGCGACGGCCTGGGGCGCGACGACCCCGAAGGGCACGTCCTTGGGTCTGGGGTCGTGCAGCGCTCCCACGTAGGAGGCGATGAAGAGCAGATGGAGGGCGACCACGCCGACGACCAGCAGCGTGGCCCGCGGAGTGACGGCGTCCTTCACCTCGTCGAGGAAGGAGCCGCGGAAAGGGCCGCGGGGCGCGTCGGCGCCGGCGCTCTGCGTCATGTCCCCACGGTCCGGGGCGCGGGGTGTTTCCGCAGGTGGGGGGCGGCCGAACGGCTGTCGTACATACGTTCGGGATTTGGTCTATGGTGGGGGTGGGAGAGTAGTGAACTGATGTTCGATTCGGGTTCGATTCGGGAGGTGCGGATGGCCGGCTTCACGCATCTGCACACCGCCTCCGGGTTCTCCCTGCGGTACGGGGCCTCGCATCCGGAGCGGCTGGCCGAGCGCGCCTCGGAGCGGGGCATGGACGCCCTCGCCCTCACCGACCGCGACACCCTCGCGGGCACGGTCCGCTTCGCCAAGGCCTGTGCGAAGGCGGGCGTGCGCCCGCTGTTCGGAGCGGACCTGGCGGTGACGGCGCCCGAGCGACCGCAGGGCGACGCGTCCGTACGGCGGGACCGCCGCCGCACTCCGGTGCGCGGCGGAGCCTTCGTCGACGAGTCGGCGCCCCGTGTCACCTTCCTCGCCCGCGACGGCGCCCGGGGCTGGGCCGACCTGTGCCGACTGGTCACGGCGGCGCACGCGCGCGCGGGCGGAGACGGCGCGGGCCTTCCGTCGCTGCCCTGGGCCGACAACCACGGCGACGGTCTGACCGTCCTGCTCGGCCCCGTCTCCGACGTCGGCCGCGCGCTCGCCGCGGGCCGTCCGGACCGGGCCGTGAGGCTTCTCGCCCCCTGGCGCGAGGCGTACGGCGACGCCCTGCGGCTGGAGGCCGTCTGGCACGGGCGCACCGGCACCGGTCCCGGTTCCCTGCGGCTGGCCGCCCGCACCGTCGGCTTCGCCGCCGAACAGCGGATCCGGCCCGTGCTCAGCAACGCCGTCCGGTACGCCGACCCCGGGCAGGGCCCGGTCGCCGACGTCCTGGACGCGGCCCGCCGGCTGGTCCCCGTCGACCCCGCCAAGGAGCTGGACTCGGGCGAGGCCTGGCTCAGGGACGCAGGGGCCATGCTCGGGGCGGCGGAGCGGATCGTGGAGGCCGCGGGCTTCCGGCGGGACGTCGCCCACCGGCTGCTGGAACAGACCCGGGCCGCGGCCGCCGAGTGCCTGGTCGACCCCGAGGACGACCTGGGCATGGGCGCCGTCCACTTCCCCGAGCCGCGTCTCGTCGGCGCGGACCGGCGCACCGCCCAGCGGACACTGGCCTCGCGGGCGGCGGCGGGGATGGTGCTGCGCGGCTACGACCGGTCCGCGAAGGCGCGGTCGTACTGGGAGCGGATGCACGACGAGCTCGACATCATCGCCCACCACGGATTCGCCTCCTACTTCCTGACGGTGGCCCAGGTCGTGGACGACGTGCGGGAGATGGGCATCCGGATCGCCGCGCGCGGCTCGGGCGCGGGTTCCCTCGTCAACCACCTCCTCGGCATCGCCCACGCCGACCCCCTGGAGCACGGGCTGCTGATGGAGCGCTTCCTGTCCAGGGAGCGGGTCGTGCTGCCCGACATCGACGTCGACGTGGAGTCCGCGCGCCGGCTGGAGGTCTACCGCGCGATCATCGGCCGCTTCGGGGCCGAGCGGGTGGCGACGGTCGCGATGCCGGAGACGTACCGGGTCCGCCACGCGATCCGGGACGTCGGCGCGGCCCTGTCCATGGACCCGGCCGAGATCGACCGCGTCGCCAAGTCCTTCCCGCACATCCGGGCGAGGGACGCCCGCGCGGCCCTGGAGGAGCTGCCCGAACTCCAGGCGCTGGCAGGGGAGAAGGAGAGGTACGGGCGGCTGTGGGAGCTGGTCGAGGCCCTCGACGCCCTCCCGCGCGGAGTTGCCATGCACCCGTGCGGGGTGCTCCTGTCCGACGCCTCCCTGCTCTCCCGCACGCCGGTCGTGCCGACCAGCGGCGAGGGGTTCCCGATGGCCCAGTTCGACAAGGACGACGTCGAGGACCTGGGGCTGCTCAAGCTGGACGTGCTGGGCGTGCGGATGCAGTCGGCGATGGCGCACGCGGTGGCGGAGGTGGAGCGGGCGACGGGGGAGCGGATCGACCTGGACGCGGTCGAGGAGGGCGACCCGGCGACGTACCGGCTCATCCGGTCCACCGAGACGCTGGGGTGCTTCCAGATCGAGTCGCCGGGCCAGCGGGACCTGGTGGGGCGGCTGCAGCCGGCCACCTTCCACGACCTGGTCGTCGACATCTCCCTCTTCCGTCCGGGGCCGGTCGCCGCCGACATGGTGCGGCCGTTCATCGAGGCCCGGCACGGACGGGCGCCGGTCCGGTGTCCGCACCCGGATCTGGAGGAAGCGCTGCGGGACACCTACGGCGTCGTCGTCTTCCACGAGCAGATCATCGACATCGTCGCGATCATGACGGGCTGTGGGCGCGGCGAGGCGGACCGGGTGCGGCGCGGGCTGTCCGACCCGGAGTCGCAGGGGCGGATCAGGGTGTGGTTCGCGCAGCACGCGGCGGCGAGGGGATATGACGCAGAAACGATTCAGCGGACCTGGGAGATCGTCGAGGCCTTCGGGTCCTACGGCTTCTGCAAGGCGCACGCGGTCGCCTTCGCCGTCCCGACGTACCAGTCGGCGTGGCTGAAGGCGCACCACCCGGCCGCCTTCTATGCCGGGCTGCTCACGCACGACCCCGGGATGTACCCCAAGCGGCTGCTGTTGGCGGACGCACGACGGCGCGGGGTGCCGATCCTGCCGCTGGACGTGAACAGGTCGGGCGTCGCCCACTGTATCGAACTGGTGTCCGATACGGCGGATTCTCCAGGGCGTTGGGGGCTGCGGCTCGCTCTCTCCGACGTGCACGGCATCAGCGAGGCCGAGGCGGCACGGATCGCGGACGGGCAGCCGTACGCCTCGCTGCTGGACTTCTGGGAGCGGGCGCGCCCGAGCAGGCCGCTGGCCGGGCGGCTCGCCCAGGTCGGCGCGCTGGACGCCTTCGGCGCCAACCGCCGTGACCTGCAATTGCACCTGACCGAGCTGCACCGGGGCGGGCGCGGCGCGGGCGGCGGCCAGCTCCCGCTGGCGGGCGGGCGCAAGACCGCCCCGGCCGGCCTGCCCGACCTGACCTCCGCCGAGCGGCTCAGCGCCGAGCTGGGCGTGCTGTCCATGGACGCCTCGCGCCATCTGATGGACGACCACGGCGACTTCCTCGCCGAGCTGGGCGTGGTCTCGGCCCGGCGGTTGCGGGAGGCGCGGCACGGGGAGACCGTGCTGGTCGCGGGTGCCAAGGCGGCCACCCAGACCCCGCCGATCCGGTCCGGCAAGCGGGTCGTCTTCAGCACTCTGGACGACGGCACCGGCCTGGTCGACCTGGCCTTCTTCGAGGACTCCCACGACGCCTGCGCCCACACCGTCTTCCACTCCTGGCTGCTGCTGGTGCGCGGGGTGGTGCAGCGGCGCGGCCCGCGCAGCCTCAGCGTGGTGGGCTCGGCCGCCTGGAACCTCGCCGAACTGCTGGAGGTGCGCCGGGAAGAGGGGCTGGAAGGGGTCGCGGCCCGGCTGGCCGCACCGGGCGGCGCCCCGGACGCGGGCGCCGACGACGGCGACGGCCCGGCGCGCAGCCGGCTCGCCGGTTCGGACGGGCTGCCCGCGCCGGCGGGCTCGGCCGCCCGGGACGCGGGGGAGCAGCGGCGCCTCCGCATGCCCACGGGGTACGAGATGCACCCCTGGGCCGATCTGCGCCCCGCGGGCGAAGGGCCCGCGGTGGGAAGGAAGTTGTGGCACCAGAGTCCGGGGAGCGCGGGATGACCATCCTCTGCGTACGTTTCCAGCTCCCTCCGGCGCGCGAGGCCGCCCTGCCGGCGCTGCTCGGGTTGCTGGAGGAGTTCACACCGGTCGTCGAGGCCCTGCCGCCGGACGGGGCGCTGGCCGATCTGCGGGGCGCCGAACGCTACTTCGGGCGCGACGCGGTGGAGCTGGCGTCGGTGATCCGGGTACGGGCGCTCGCGCTGCACGGAGTCGACTGCGTGATCGGCGCCGGCCCCGGCCCGCTGACGGCCCGGACGGCCCTGCGGGTCGCCCTGCCCGGGGTGACCTGTGCGGTCCCCGAGGGCGAGGTGCGCGAGTTCCTCGCCGGGCAGCCCGTCACCGCGCTGCCCGGGGTCGGCACGGCGACCGCCCGGACCCTGTGCGAGTACGGCCTCGACACCCTCGGGCGGGTCGCCGCCGCACCCCTGTCCACGCTCCAGCGCCTGGTCGGCGCGAAGGCGGGCCGGGAGCTGCACGAGAAGGCGAACGGTGTGGACCGCGGCCGGGTGGTGCCGAACTCCGTGTCACGGTCGCTGGCCGCGGAACGCCGCTTCGAACGCGACGAGCTGGACTCCGACCGGCACCGCCGCGCCCTGCTCTCTGCCGCCGGGGAACTGGGCGTCCGGCTGCGCGCGGCGGGCAAGGTCTGCGGCGCCCTGACCCTCACCGTGCGCTACGCCGGCCCCCGCTCCCGAACAGGCCCGAGCGGGGGGAGCCCCGCCTCCACCACCCGCAGCCGCACCCTGAAGGAGCCGACCGCGCACTCCGCGGCGCTGACCGGGACGGCGTACGGGCTGTACGAGACGCTCGGTCTGCAGCGGGCCCGGGTCCGTGCGGTCGCCCTGCGCGCCGAGGCCCTCGGCCCCGCCGAACAGGCTTCCCACCAGCTCACCTTCGACCCAGCCGACGAGAAGGTCCGCCGGATCGAGGAGGTCGCCGACCGGGTGCGGGCGAAGTTCGGTCCGGATGCGGTGAAGCCGGGGACGCTGGCGGCGTGAGCGGCGGCGGGATCAGTTGGCCCACGGGGGAGCGATCCGGGTCCCGTCGGCCAGCTCCGCCTCCAGCCCGATGGACGTGGTGACCCAGGAGAGCGCGGTGTGATCGGTCGGGTTCTCGACGGCCAGGGTCGTCCCCGCATTGACGATCACCGTGTCGCCCGCCCTGATCCGCTCGGCGCGGCCGTCGAGGGTGAAAACCAGTTCGCCGACGAGCAGATGGAAGATCTCCTCCCGGTCGACGGTGTGCGCGGGCGCCTCGGTCCCGGCGGGGATCTCGCCCCGCCAGGCGCACAGCTCCTTGCTGCCGGTGAGGGGGGTGGCGTACGAGACGAAGCGGGCGCCGTGGATCTCGTGCGTGACGGCCTCCGCGGAGCGGACGACGGGCATGGGTGCCTCCTGACAGAGAGATGGTCAAGCAGCTTGACCGAATTCCTCTATGGTCAAGCTGCTTGACTATGTTGTCAAGGGTGTTTCAATGCAGCCGTGCAGAACTCCGAAGCTCTCGCCCTGTCCGCCGCCCTGCTCGCCGCCGCCGGGGAACTCGCCCGGCGCATCGACGACGGCGTCGCCGCCCGCGGTTTCGAGGGACGGCCCTCCTATGGCTTCGCCTTCACGCGGCTCGCCCGGGGCGGCGCGACGGTCACCGAGCTGGGCGTCCACCTCGGGGTCACCAAGCAGGCGGCGAGCCAGCTCGTCGACGAGCTCGTGCGCAAGGGGTACGTCGAGCGCCTGCCGCATCCCGGGGACGCGCGCGCCCGGCTGATCGTGCTCACCGAGCGCGGCCGGGAGTGCACCCGGGCGGCGGAGGAAGCGGCCGCGGAGGCGGTGCGGGCGTGGGGCGAGGTGCTCGGCGAAGATCAACTCGACTCTCTGCGCGACCAGTTGGCGCGCATTGCCCCCAGTGGGCCGATTCGTCCGGTCTGGTGATGGCGTATCAGTGGCGGCGGCGGTCCGCGGTTATCGCTGGAAGTTTTTACTGACGCGTAACTTCACACTTCACCTACTCGCCCGTAACTTGACGAGTGAACAGCATCCTCGTGATCCGGATCACAGGCGCAAGGCCATCGCCCCTCCCGTGAGCCGCAAGGAGATCACCCGATGCTGCCCTGGAAACGCGTGCTCAGACCGTTCGCCGCCCTGCTGCTGGCCGCCGCGGCCGCCACCGTCCCCGCCGCCACGGCCGCCCACGCCGACTCCGCCGCCACCGAGACCGCCGCCACCGAGACCGCCGCCGTCACCGCCTCGGCGAGTGGCTGGAACGACTATCGCTGCAAGCCCTCCGCCGCCCACCCCCGCCCCGTCGTCCTCGTGCACGGCACGCTCGGGAACTCGGTCGACAACTGGCTGGCCCTCGCCCCTTACCTCACGGTCCGCGGGTACTGCGTCTTCTCCGTCGACTACGGCCGACTGCCCGGCGTCCCGCTCTTCCACGGCCTCGGCCCCATCGACGAGTCGGCGGGGCAGCTCTCCGCCTTCGTCGACAAGGTGCTCGCCGCGACCGGCGCGGCCGAGGTCGACCTCGTCGGCCACTCCCAGGGCGGCATGATGCCGCGCTACTACCTCAAGTTCCTCGGCGGCGCCGCCAAGGTCGACGCGCTCGTCGGCATCGCCCCCGACAACCACGGCGCCACCCTCAGCGGACTCGCCAACCTGCTCCCGTACTTCCCGGGCGCCGAGGACCTGATCACGGCCGCCACCCCCGGCCTCGCCGACCAGCTGCCCGGATCGGCGTTCCTCACCAAGCTCAACGCCGGCGGCGACACCGTTCCCGGCGTCCGCTACACGGTCATCGCCACCAAGTACGACGAGGTGGCGACCCCCTGGCGAAGCCAGTACCTCAGCGGCTCCGGCGTGCGCAACGTCCTGCTGCAGGACCTGTGCCCGCTGGACCTCTCCGAGCACGTGGCGATCGCGCTGTTCGACCGGATCGCCTTCCACGAGGTGGCCAACGCCCTCGACCCGGCCCACGCCACCGCCACCACCTGCGCGTCCGCGCTGAGCTGACGACGGGTCCGCTCAGCGGAATCGTTCCGCCGGGGCCTGACCGGCCTGAGCCGCCGGTCAGGCCCCGGAGTCGTGCGGCCGCTCCGCGGCCGTGGCCGCGTGCCGGCATGGGGGGTCTCCTCGGAACGGAACCGGAACCGGAACCGGAGCCGGAGCCGGAGCCGGAGCCGGAACGGATGGCGACGTGAGGTGCGCAGCACCAAGGAAACCGCGAAAACCCCTGTTGGAGGCGGTCGCCGGCGATCTTTAGGGTTGCCTTAAGGGAGCGCTGAGGCAGGGATCAGGCAGGTACGCTCGACCGCGTGACGAGCGAGGAGATCCGGCCCGCGACGGCGGCCGACGTCCCGGCCGTGAAGGCCGTGACGGACGCGGCGTACACCCACTACACCGAGCGCATCGGACTGGTGCCGCGGCCCATGGAGGCGGACCACGCGGCGAACGTGGCCGCGGGCAGGGTCTTCGTGACCGGCGACCCGGCCGGTGGAGACGAGGCCGGTGGCGAGGTGGCCGGTCTCGTGGTCGTCGAGGCGTTCGGGGATCATCTGTACCTCGACAGCATCGCCGTCCGCCCCGACGCCCAGGGCAGGGGCGTCGGACGGCGGCTGCTGCACTTCGTGGACGCACACGCGCGTGCCCTCGGCCTGCCCGAGATCAGGCTCCACACGCACGCGCTGATGTGGGAGAACCGGAGAATCTATCCGAGGTTCGGCTACGAGCTGGTGGAGCAGCGGGCAGACGGGCCGTACGACCGCCTCCACTACCGCAAGCGGCTGGACTGAGCGCGGGCCCGCGCCGCGTGGACCCGCGCGGGCGGCGGTCAGCCGTCGGGCCACCAGGTGCGCGCGATGTCCTTGCGCACCTCGGGGCGTCCGGCGGGCCGTTCGTCGGCCTCTTCGCGGATCCGGCGGGAGTCCGTCTTCTTCAGGGGCTTCTGCACGGTCGTGCGGCGCATGGCTGCCTCCTTGAGGACCTACCGAGTTCCGCGTTCTCACGGAGGTAGACCCGTGGGGGGAGAGTTCCTCATCGTCCCCTGTTCTGTCAGTGGCGGCTGTCACGATTCGAGTGTCAGTGGCAGGTGTCACTCTTGGGCACATGAGCGAAAAGAGTGACGAAAGGACGCCGCCCGGTGTCGACTGGGACGCCATGGCGGCCGCTTTCGACGAGGAGCCCGACCATGGTCTGCGCGACCCCGAGGTGCGCGCCGCCTGGGCCGGGCGGCTGCGAAACTGGCTGCCGGAGCGCCGCTGCGACCTGCTCGACCTCGGCTGCGGCACCGGCAGCCTGTCGCTCCTCGCGGCCGCACAGGGACACCGGGTGACGGGCGTCGATCTCTCCCCGGCCATGATCGACCTGGCCCGCGCCAAACTCGCCGGTCATGACGCCGCGTTCCTGGTCGGCGACGCGGCGGCGCCGCCCGTGGGGGAGGAGCGCTTCGACGTCCTGCTCGTCCGGCACGTGCTGTGGACCCTGCCCGGCCCCGCGCGCGTCCTGCGGCACTGGCGCGATCTGCTGCGCCCGGGAGGGCGGCTCGTGCTGGTCGAGGGCGTGTGGGGGAGCGCCGCCCCGGTCGGCATACCGGCGGACCGCCTCGCCGGCCTGCTGGCCCCGCTGACGGACCGGGTGCGGGTGGAGCGGCTGTCGCAGGACGCGCGGTTGTGGGGCGGTCCCGTGACCGACGAGCGGTACGCCGTGGTGGCCATGGTCTGAGGCTCCGGGGCCGGCCGCTCACGCCAGCAGCGACTCCAGGCCGCCCTCGAGGCGGGCGAGCGCTTCCAGTTCGTCCAGGGCGGCCATCGCCGCGGCGGCGGCCGCCGGGTCCCGCCGCGCGAGCCCGCTCTCCTCGAACTCGTCCTCGTCCAGCCGCCGGACGTCCGTCCCGTCGGCGGAACGCCACAGGTCCAGGTCGAGGTCCTCCACGACGAGTCGGGCGCCCGACAGCGTGGCCGGGCGGGTGACGTCGCAGTACCAGCCCTTCAGCGCGCCCGTCGCGTCGCGCACTTCCTTGATCGCGTACCAGCGCTCGCGCCAGTAGTGCTCCGTGAAGACGTCGCCCGCCTCGAACCGGACGAAGCCGAAGTCCCGTACGCCCGTACCGGCCCAGGGCGCGCGCACGGCGATCCGGGCGCCGTCGTCGGACAGCAGCTCGGCCGTGTACCGGATCTTCGTCCGCCCGGCCTTGACCAGGACGACCTCCACCGAACGCACCGGCTCAGCCGATGTCGCGGACATACCGCACCTCCGTCGCGCAGATCTCGTACCCGAGCCACCGGTTGATCGCGAGCATCGGCCCGTTGCCCGCGTCGTTGCCCGTGTACGCCTCCGTGTACCCCGCGGCGCGGGCCCGGTGCAGGGAGTGGGTCTTGACGAGCTTGGCCAGGCCCCGGCCCCGGTGGGCGCGGGCGGTCCCCGTCATGCCCGTGCCGTACCTGCCGGCGCCGTCGGTGTGGGCCACGCTGAAGGCCACCGGACGGCCGTCGGCCACGGCGACCGAGGTCAGGTCCGCGTTCAGGTGCGGGTGCCTCCAGTACTCGTCCACCCAGGCCTCGTAGTCGGTGAACTCGACGGCGACGTCGCCCGGCTCGTCCGAGCCCGCCTCCGCGTCCAGTTCGAACAGCGGGCGCGGGTCGTCGGCGAAGTCGGCGGCGGTGCGCACCTCCACCCCGCGCGGCGGGTCCTGCGGCGGCGGCAGCGCGGCCCCGGCCAGATCCAGACGGAGGAAGTACGCGCTGCGCCCGGCCCGGTAGCCGCGCCGCTCGGCGAAGGCCCGGTTGCCGGGCTCGTCCAGCACCCAGGTGAACAGCTTCGTCGCCCCGTGCGCGGCGAGATGTTCCTCGGCCACCCGCACCAGCAGCGCGCCCGCCCCGCGTCCGGTGTGCGCCGGGTCCACGTAGACGTTGAGGGTGCCCTGGCCGGGCTCCGGGCTGTCGTGGACGAGGCCCACCTGGGCCGTGCCGACGACCTCGCCGTCCGCCACGGCCACCAGCTTGCGGGCGTGTGCGCCGGGGTGGGAGAGCGTGAGGCCGTGCAGCACCGAGGCCGGGCTGAAGTGCACGTAGGGCAGTGCGAGGTGGCGGGCCCGGACGAAGCCCTCGATGTCTGCGGGCGCGTCGGGGCGCAGCTCGCGCACGATGACGGTCATGCGGCGCACGCTACGGGCGGACGGCCCGGGCGCGCCTCCCCTTTTTCGCGGGTGCGGGACAATCGGCCCGTGACCTTGAAGATCCATATCGATGAGGGCGCCGCACCCTACGAGCAGGTGCGCGCGCAGATCGCAGAGCAGGCCCGGTCGGGAGCGCTGCCGGTCGGCTACCGGCTGCCCACGGTGCGGGGACTTGCCGAGTCGCTCGGCCTCGCCGCGAACACCGTCGCGAAGGCCTACCGGGCGCTGGAGACGGACGGGGTGATCGAGACCCGGGGGCGCAACGGCACGTTCGTCGCGGCCTCGGGCCCGGCCGCGCAGCGGGAGGCGGCGGCGGCCGCAGGCGCCTACGCCGAGCGGGCGTTGCGGCTGGGGCTCACCGAGGAGGAGGCCTCGGCCGCGGTGCGGGAGGCCCTGCGGGCGGCCTATCAGGCATGACCGGCCGCCTGTGACCGGCCGCCTGTGACCGGCCGCTCGGGACCGGCCGCCCAGGGGACCGGCCGCCCAGGGGACCGGCCGCCCGTGACCGGCCGCGGGTGATCAGACGCGGGTGGCGAGCGCGCGCGGGGTCCGCGTCACCCTCAGGCCCGCCCGCTCCGCCGTCCTGCCGAACAGCGCCGCGTCCCCCACCGCCGCGCCGCCCGGGTCGTTGTTGAAGTACGCGTAGACGTCGGCGTCGCGCGCCCAGGTCGTCGCGACGCGGTCGATCCAGGTCTCCAGCGCGCGGTGCCCGTAGCGCGGCCACGGACGGGCGCGGCCCTGGTGGAAGCGGACGTACCCCCAGTCGGCGGTCCGCCACAGCGGAGTGACCGGGCGGGACGCGACGTCGGCCCAGCACAGGGCCGCGCCCCGGGACCGCAGCACCTCCCGCACCTCATGGGTCCACCAGGAGTCGTGCCGCGGCTCCACCGCGACGCGTGTGTCCGCCGGGAAGCAGGCCAGACAGGCGTCCAGCAGCCCGGGATCGGCCCGCAGGGTCGGCGGCAGCTGCAGCAGGACCGGGCCCAGGCGGGATCCGAGACCGGCCGCGTGGGTCATCAGCCGGTGCACCGGCTCCTCGGGGTCGCGCAGCCGCTTGATGTGGGTCAGATAGCGGCTCGCCTTCACCGTGACGGTGAAGTCCGACGGGACGCGTGCGGCCCAGGAGGCGAAGGTCTCCCGCGAGGGCAGCCGGTAGAACGCGTTGTTGATCTCGACGGTGGCGAAGTGCGCCGCGTACTCCTCCAGCCACCGCCGCACGGGGACGTCCGCCGGGTACAGCACGCCCTTCCAGTCCTTGTACTGCCAGCCCGACGTACCGACGTAGAGCGTCATACCTCCATCAAAACATCCGGGCCCGCTCCGTGTGTCCCGCAGGATTCACAGGTAGAGCCCCGCGTCCGCCCCGCCCCGCGGCTCCGGCAGCGAGGTGGGGGAGACGCCCCGGCGCAGCGCGTACAGCTCCGCCAGCGTCGCGCCCTCGCGGCCGAGCCCCTCTTCCGTGCCCAGCCAGTCCACGGCCTCCCGGCGGGTCAGCGGGCCGACCTCGATGCGGGCCATACAGCGGCCGGGGCGCACGACGGCGGGGTGCAGCCGCTCCAGGTCCTCGTTGGTGGTGACCCCGACCAGGACGTTCCGCCCCTGCCCGAGCAGACCGTCGGTGAGGTTCAGCAGCCGGGACAGGGCCTGGCCCGCGGTGTGCTTGGCCTCGCCGCGGATCAGTTCGTCGCAGTCCTCCAGGAGCAGCAGCCGCCAGCGTCCCTTGCCCGTGCCGTCCTCCTCGCCGATCGCGATGTCCATCAGATAGCCGACGTCGGAGAACAGCCGCTCCGGGTCCAGGACGCAGTCCACCTGACACCACTCCCGCCAGGAACGGGCCAGGGTGCGCAGCGCCGAGGTCTTGCCGGTGCCGGGCGGGCCGTGCAGCAGGAGCAGCCGGCCCGCGATGTCCTGTGGGGTCGTCGCCATCAGGCCGTCCATCGCCTCGGCGACGGGGGCCGTGTAGTTCGCGCGCACCTCGTCCCAGGTGCCCGCGGAGATCTGGCGGGTCGTGCGGTGCGGGCCGCGACGCGGGGAGACGTACCAGAACCCCATGGTCACGTTCTCCGGCTGGGGCTCGGGCTCGTCCACCGCGCCCTCGGTGGCCTCGTCGAGCACCTTGGCCGCCAGTTCGGCGGTGGTCGCCGTGACCGTGACGTCCGCGCCACGGTTCCAGCGGGAGACCAGCAGCGTCCAGCCGTCCCCCTCGGCCAGGGTGGCGCTGCGGTCCTCGTCGCGG
Organism: Streptomyces humidus; assembly: GCF_014649655.1. GTDB lineage: Bacteria > Actinomycetota > Actinomycetes > Streptomycetales > Streptomycetaceae > Streptomyces > Streptomyces humidus. The sequence goes on from NZ_BMTL01000006.1 coordinate 65,167, forward strand.
GCGACCCGCAGCACACGGGCGTGCGGCGGCAGCAGGGTCGCGCCGGAGCGTACGCGGTCGATGTTCGTGGCGTGCGAGTAGGGCTGCTCGCCGGTCGCGAAGCGGCCGAGGAACAGCGCGTCGACGACATCGGACGGCGAGTCGGAGTCGTCGACGGTGAGCCGGATCGGCAGAGCGTCCTGGGGCTGGGCAGACATGCGGCCATGATCCGGCACCCGGGCCCCGTCCGCACCCGGTTTCCGCGGTGCGCGTGGCGTGTCGGGCGTGCCGGACGCCTCGGGAGCGCCGTGTTGGCCCGTCCGGCGGAACGAACCGGCTCGGTGAGGGCGGCCGACCGCGCCGAGGCGGGCCGACCGCGCCGAGGCGGGCCGACCGCGCTGAGAGGGACCGGACGGGTCCGAGGGGGACCGGCCGGGGCGAGCTGGGCGGCCGGTACCGACAGGGTGGCCGGAGCGAGGGGACGGCCGGAGCGAGGGGACGGCGGCCGGTACCGCCGTTCCTCCCGTCGCCGTGCCCGCTTGACGGCCGGTCAAGAGACCGCACCCCTCGGCTCGCTTGGCGGGAACGGGTCCGGGCTGCTCCCGGAGGGCGCGGCGCCGCCGGCGACCGAGCGGCGTCCGGACCCGAAAGTTTTGGCATGGACACTTCCCGTCAATGCGGCTGCTTGCTACGAAAGTTGTGGCAGAGAACCTGCTAAAGGAGGTTCCATGAGACGTTCCCGACTTGTCGTATTCGTCAGCTCAGTCCTCCTCGCCCTCGGCGCCGCCCTCACCGGGGCGGGCTCCGCGCAGGGTTCCCAACTCGCCGCCACCGGCGGCTATGTGGCCCTCGGCGACTCCTACTCCTCCGGCGTCGGCGCAGGGAGCTACCTCAGCTCCAGCGGCGCCTGCAAGCGCAGCACCAAGGCGTATCCGTACCTCTGGAACGCCGCCCACGCCCCCGCCTCGTTCACCTTCGCCGCTTGCTCGGGAGCCCGTACGGGTGATGTTCTGGCGAGTCAGCTCGGCGGTCTGAACTCCTCCACCGGCCTCGTCTCGATCACCGTCGGCGGCAACGACGCAGGGTTCGCCGACGTCATGACGACCTGTGTCACCAGCTCCGACAGCGGCTGCCTGAGCCGCATCGACATCGCCAGGGCCTACGTCGACTCGACCCTCCCCGGCAAACTCGACGGCGTCTACTCGGCGATCCGCTCCAAGGCGCCCGGCGCGCGCGTCGTCGTCATCGGCTATCCCCGCTTCTACCGGCTCGGCGCACTCTGCCTGGGCCTGTCCGAGACCAAGCGCTCCGCCATCAACGGCGCGGCCGACTACCTCGACGCCGCCGTCGCCCGGCGCGCCGCCGCCCACGGCTTCGTCTTCGGCGACGTCCGCGCCCCGTTCGGCGGCCACGAGATCTGCTCCGGCAGCTCCTGGCTGCACAGTCTCAACCTGCTGAACATCGGCGAGTCCTACCACCCGACCGCATCCGGCCAGTCCGGCGGCTATCTGCCCGTCCTCGACAGCGTGGCCTGACGCCCGCCGTCCGGCTCACCCGGACGGCGAGGACGACGGCGAGGGCGAGGGGGAGGCCCCGTTCGACGGGGTCTCCGTCTCACAGGTGACCGAGAACGGCACCGCGTCCGACGTCGCCTTCACCGGGTCCCGTACCTCGACGGAGATGGCGTTCCGGTACGTGCCGTTCTCGGCGTACGTCGACACGATCACCGTGTCCTGCTTCGACTTCCCGCCGCCCGACGGGAAGTCGAGCGTCTTCCAGGTCTGCCCGGACAGCTCGCCCTCCTTCGACACCCAGCGGTAGGACACCGTCGCCGGCAGCCGCCCCACCCTGATCGTCGCGGTGAAGGCGGGCGCGTCGGCGTCCTTCGGCGGACACGAGCCGCTGTAGTCCGTGTGCGCGCCGGCGACGCTGACCGTCACCGTCTGCTCCGGCGCGGCGGAGGACGGACTCCCGCTCGCGCCCGTGCCCGGCGACGCGGCGGCCGACTCGCTCGACTCCCGCTGCGGCGCGGGCGAACTCACCGCCCCCGAGGCGCTGTTCGTGACATCGCCGGAGCCGCCCCTGTGGCCGTCGTCGCGGTTCAGCAGCCCGTACGTCAGTCCGCCGACCGCGAGTGCCAGCACCGCCACCCCCGCGCCGAGGAGCACACCGGCGTGCCGTCCCCGGTCCGGCTCCGTCGAGAGGGCGGACCTCTCCGGCGGGTCTCCCGGGGCGGTGGTCCACGGCTGGGGCGGGGTCGCTGCCGCGGGCTCGTGCCGGAAGGACTCGGCGGCGGTGGTCGCCGCGGTCGGCGGATACGGCGCGTACGGCGCCCCGGGGGCCGCGCCCGCACCGGGATCCCCCGCCCCTCGGGGCGTGCCCCCGGCCGCGATCGACCGCAGGTCCCGCTCGGCCAGGTCGGCGGACAGCCGTTCGGCCGGGTCCTTGCGCAGCAGCCCCTCGATCACCGGGGCGAGCGGCCCCGCCCGGCGCGGCGGCGGCAGCTCCTCGTCGACGACCGCCCGGAGCGTGCTCAGCGGAGTGTCGTACCGGAAGGGGGAGTTGCCCTCGACGGCCGCGTACAACAGCACGCCCAGCGACCACAGGTCCGATTCCGGTCCCGGCGTACGGCCCAGCGCGCGCTCCGGCGCGAGGAACTCGGGAGAGCCGATGACCTCGCCGGTCATGGTCAGCGCCGAGGTGCCCTCGACGGTCGCGATGCCGAAGTCGGTGAGCACCACCCGGCCGTCGTTCGACATCAGCACGTTCGCCGGTTTGACGTCCCGGTGCAGCACGCCCGCCTCGTGCGCGGCCCGCAGCGCGGCCAGCACCTCGGCGCCGATGTGCGCGACGCGTGCCGGTTCGAGCGGGCCCTCCGCGTCGAGCAGTTCGGAGAGGGAGATCCCGTGCACGATCTCCATGACGATCCAGGGCCGTCCGTCCTGGGAGGCCACGTCGTACACGGTGACGACGTTCCGGTTGGCGACCCGGGCCGCGGCCCAGGCCTCGCGCTCCAGCCGCGCGTACAGGCGCTCGACGTCGGAGCCGGCAAGCCCGTGCGGCGCGCGCACCTCCTTGACCGCGACCTCGCGGTGCAGCACCTCGTCCCGGGCTCGCCACACCGTGCCCATGCCGCCCTCGCCGAGCGGGGTCAGCAGACGGTAGCGGCCCGCGATCAGACGTTCACTGCCCGGTTCTTCGGACACCGCGACCCCCATTCGCTCTTCGCATCCGGGCGAAAACCTCCGCAACCCCACCAACGTAGCTCAGCCCAGCACGGATGCGGCCCCCCTGAGCACCAGTCCGGCGCCGAGGACCACCACGAGGAAGGCGGACCACAGGGGCAGGTTGCGACGCACGAGCGTCACGGCCGGGTGGGTCGTCCAGCGCGGCTGCCGGTCCAGGAGGCGCGTCGCCCCCGCGCCCAGCCTGACGACGGCGAACCCGGCGGCGGTCAGGGTCAGCGCGAGACCGACGCCGTACGCGACGACGAGCAGCAGCCCGAACCAGGCCTGCCCGAGCGCGGCCGCACCGACCAGTACGACCACCGCCGACGGACTGGGCACCATGCCGCCGGCGAACCCGAGCAGGAGCGTGCCGCGCAGCGTGGGGGCGACGTCGTGGGTGTGCGTGTGGCCGCCGTGGGTGTGCGTGTGGGTGTGCTCGTGCCCGTGCCTGTCTTCGCGGTGACGATCGTGCTCGTGCTCATGACCGTGATCATGATCGTGACCGGGTTCGTGGCTGTGGCCGTGACCGTGGTCGGGCGCGTGGTCGTGATCGCGATGGGCATGGGTGTGCGCAGGGGTGGCCCCGACGAGGGCGAGTTGACGGTCCGCGGCCTTCGCGGGCTCGTGGGCGGGGGAGTGACTGCCCTGCGGGTGTGGGTGCGGGTGCGGGTGCGGGTGTGGGTGTGGATGGGCGTGTCCGTGCGCCGTGCCGGAGCCGCCGCGGCCGCGCCAGGCCCGGCGTGCGAGGGTCACACCCGCGAAGAGCACCAGCGCACCGCTCGCCAGCCCCAGCCAGGCGATCACCGAGGGCGCCGCGGCCGAACCGGCGGTGACGAGAAGGCCCAGGGCGACGACGCCGAGCGTGTGCGTGACGGTGACCGACGCGGCGAGCGGGAGCACGTCCTTCATCCGCGCCCTGCCGCCCCGGGCGGCCGCCGTCGCGGCCATGATGGTCTTGCCGTGGCCGGGGGCGACCGCGTGCAGCGCGCCGAGGCCGACGGCGATCACCAGGGCCAGTGCGGCGAACCCGAGCGTCAGGTGCTGCCGGGCGACCAGGTCGTCCAGCGCCCGTGTCCAGCGGTCGGCGCCGCGTGGCAGCACCGAGGCGGCCGGTGCGTCCCGGTTCTCCTCGACGAGCGCCGCGCCGCCCGGCCGCACCCGCACGGACGCGGTCGAGGTGTCCGCAGGAGAGGAGAGCAACTCCTTGGGGTAGCTGGTCAGTTCCCCCGACAGCGACGTCTTCGGGACGTCGGACGCGGTCAGCGTCATCCGGTCGCCGCGCGCGGTGATCTCCCGCCAGCCCGGCCCCGAGGAGACGCCCGCGCTGTGGAAGCCGACGGAGACGGTGTCCCCGTCGGCGACGTCGGACATCGGGGCGGTCAGCCGGCACTCGACGCGCAGCGTGTCGAGCCCCGCCTGGCCGGGCCGCACGGTCGCCTTGCTCGCACCCGGCGTGAGGGTCACGGCACGGCCGTCGACGGTGAGCCTGCTGCCGGAGGCGGCCGCGGCGCAGCGCTCCCGGGCCCAGGCGCTCATCCCGAGCCGCTCGATGTCGGGCTTCGCCTGGGTGGCCGGGATCTCGGCGAGGTCCTCGACGTGGTGGACCCGCAGCTGTCCCGGGGCGGCGACGAGACCGTCGTAGCGGTTGACGGTGAAGTTGCCGAGAGGGTGCGCGCTCGCGCCGGTGGAAGGAACCAGCACGAGCGCGCAGCCGGCCGTGAGCACGGCCGCGCAGGAGGCCAACAGGCGACGGGTGCTCACTTGTTCGCCTCCAGCGTCGTGAGGGCCGCGCGGGCGTGACGGGCCCCCGGCGGCGAGAACCCGGGGTTCAGCTTCAGGGCGGCGGCCAGGTGGGCACGGGCCTCGGCGGGGTGGCCTGTGGCCTGCTCGATCACGCCGCGGTGGTAGAGGAAGGCCGCGTTGCGGTAGCCGGTGGCCGTGGCCTGCCGGGCGTAGGGGAGGGCCTCGGCGTCCTTGCCGTTGACGTGCAGGGCCCAGGCCAGGGCGTCCGCCGTGTGCACGGTGTGCCGGCGGGACCAGTCGTCGCGGGCCGCGCGCAGGGCCGTCGCCCGGTCGCCGTGGTCGGCGGCGGCGAGCGCGGTGTCCAGGTCGGCGTTGACGCCGTTGGCGCGGGCGATCGCCGTCCACGCGTCGACGAGCGCGTACTGCTCCGCTGCCTTCTCCTTGTCACCCGCGCCGCCCCGGGCCTCGTACAGCTCGCCGAGTTCCACCAGCGGTCCGGGGAGCGGATAGCGGGCGACGATCAGCTCCAACCCCTTGAGGGCCTGAGCCGATTGTCCGCTCGCTGCCTGGGCGCGGGCACGGCCCTCCAACGCGGGGAGGTAGTTCTCGTCGGCGGCGAGGGCGCGGGCGTAGTGGGTGAGGGCGTCGGCGTAGTCGCCCTGGTTCCAGGCGAGTTGGCCGAGCTGGGCGGCGACGTAGGCGATGTCGCCGGGCGAGGTGGACGCGGCGAGCGCCCGGTCCAGGACCCGGCGGGCGGTGGCGACGTCGCCGCGCAGCTCGTGGACGTAGGCGTAGCGGGTGAACACCGGCACCCCGGGCCGCCGTTGGTCCGCGACCTGTACGGCCGCCTCGGCGTCGTCGTAGCGGCCCAGCTCGACGAGGGCGTCGACACGGGAGCACAGGGCGCGTTCGTTGTAGGGGTTCTGCTTCAGGGCCAGGTCGGCCAGGGCCAGGGCGTTCGCGAAGTCGTGCCGCGCGGCGGCGAGGGCGGCCCGGCCTGCCAGGGCCTGGTCGTTGTCGGAGCGCAGGGAGAGGGAACGCTTCAGGGCCTGCTCGGCCTGCGGGTACCGGGAGGGGTCTCCCTTGGTACGGGCCTGCTCGACGTAGGCCAGCCCGAGGGTGGCCCAGCCGCCGAAGTCCTTCGGCTGGGCTCGCAGATGGGCCTGCAGGGCCGTGATGCTCGCGTCGAGGTCGCCGCTGGCGAGCAGGCCGGGGGACACCGCCGCGGCGGTCGTCACGGGCATGTCCCGTCCGTCGCGCGCCGCGCCGACCGCGATCGCTCCGGCGGTCAGCGCCACGGCCAGCATGGCCGCGCAGGCGGTGAGCTGGGCGGCCCGCCAGCGGCGGCCCGCGGCCCCTGCCCGCCGCACGGCCGCGACACGTTCGTCGGCGCCGGCCCCGGCCGTGTCGCGCTCATCCGCGGCCGCGTTCTGGTCCGCGCCCGCGTCCGCTCCGACCACGTCGTCACGGGCGTCGCCGCCGCCCGCGCCGGCTGCGACGTCGGATGCGTCCCCGACGAGCGGGCCGGCACCGGGTTCGGCACCGGCCTCCGAGCCGGCTGGACCCTCGACGTCCGTGTCCGCGTCCGCGCGGTTCTGCGCATCGGTGGTCCCGGCGTTCGGACCGGAAGCGCTCTTTGGAGCGGAGGGGGGCTCGGGCGCCGCGGCGGTGGCCGGCGCCGGCTGTCCTTGGTCCGAGACCTGCGTGCCGGAGGCCGGTTCGCCGGAGACCGGCCTGCCGGTGACCGGTGCCGGTCGGGCAGAGGCCGGTCGGGTGCGCTCCGGTTCGCCGTCGTTCGTCCGCGGGGACATGCCCTCTCCTAGGTCGCCTGGGGTGGTTCCGCCTGCTCGTACGGGGGCGGCGCGGCCCGCGCCGTGGGGGATGAATACGCGGGCCGCGCCAGTCGGTGGGGCAGGGCCGGGGAGTGCAGGATTCTCCCCGGCCCGCTCAGGGGCGAGGGCCTAGTAGGCCCGTCGCCGGCCCCGCCACCACATCAGGCCGCCGCCGATGAGGAGGATGCCCGCAGCGCCGGCGCCCGCGGAGGACGCGATCAGCGCGGTGTTGTCGTCCGTGCCCGTGAGGGCGTCACCGAGCTGGCTGCGGACGGCGGCGTTCTTGGCGCTCGAACCGCGCGAGCCCTCGGTGGGCAGAGCGACGTAGGGGAAGGACTTCTCGAAGTTCTTGTCGTTCTTGTCGACCGCGTCGCCCAGGTCGTTCTTGGAGCCGACCAGCTCGCCCTCGACGACCTGCAGCGAGGCGTCGATCACGTCGTCGGTGAGGCGACGGCCGTTCGGGAAGCCCGCGTTGTCGCCGTCGAGCACGCCCAGCCGCTTGGGGTGCATGCTCGGCTTGATCGAGGTGTTGAGGCGCAGCTCCTCCGAAGGCGTCACGTACGGAGGCTGGTTGAGGCCCTTGACGCCCTTGAGGAACACGTCGACGAGGTCGTTGCGCGGCTCGGCCGGCGCCTTGATCTTGTAGATCGCCTCGATGAGCTTGGGCAGCTCCGGGTTGGTGACGTTCTTCAGGAACTGGCCGTCGTCCTTGGGCTGGGACGCGTTGAACTTGTCCTTGTCCTTGATCGGGTTGACGACCTCGTTGACCAGCGGGCTGCCCAGGCGCGACACCTGCGTGTAGTAGCCCTGGGCGTTCTCGCGCTGGGTGGTCGACCAGATGCCGACGATCGGCTGGTGCTTCGCCTCGGTGATCATGTCGCTCGGGACCTGCAGCGCGATCGAGTTGACGTTGTAGCCCTTGAGCGTGTCGTTGCCGACCTCGGACAGGTCGCCGCCGTACAGCAGGTCGAAGACGCGCAGGTCGAGGAAGAACGGGTCGTCGGCCTGGCCGGCGAAGGTCTTGGCGCCGTTGGGAAGCTTGTAGATCGCCTGGTCGCGCAGCTTCTTGTAGTTCGGCATCGACGCCTTGCCCACGTTCGACGGCGCCACCGGCACGTCGTCCGCGATCTTCGTCTTGTGCTCGACCTTCCCCTTCTTCAGCTTGAGCAGCTCGAGGTCGTACGTCTGCGTCACGTTCAGGTCGGGGTCGTACAGACTGTCGACGGCGCCGGTGTTGTAGAGGAACGTCTTCTTGTTCTTCGTGTGCGTCTTGAACGTGTACCGGAAGGTCAGATCCTCCTTCGCGTCGCCGTTGTTGTCGATGTGCAGGTCGTACTGGGCGTCCTCGGCGAACGGGAAGAAGTTCGGGCCGCCCGCGGGCTCCTCGAACGGGATCCAGTTCGCGACGATCGTCGTCGTGTCCGGATGGTCCGGGCTGACGAAGGCGTACACGTCGGTGTTGTCGTACTGCGGGGTGCCCGAGATGAGAGGAGCCTCACGGTGGCTGGAGGCGTAGGCGGCCCCCGGGGCCAGCGCGGCGGCGCCGGCGGCTGCGAGCCCCCCGGCGGCCAACGCACCGCATATGAGGGTCGCCACGCTCCTGCGTCCGTTGCCGTTCCTGGAGAAAGCTGTCATGCCGTCCGTCCTCTGTGCCAAGTTGCCTGACGGACAGTGATACGGAACGGAGGGCGGGTTCGGATTGGTCCGGAGCGAAAAACTTTTTCTTTCCTGCTCACCCGCGTTTTCGCCGCTCCGATCCGTACCCATCCACCGGAGGTGTGTTCGTTTGCGGATGCCTGGTGTGACGGGGCGGCCCGGATGCGGCGGTCGCAGAGAGGGGAGCGGCATGGAGGCGGACGAGCTTCTGGTGCTCGTGGCAGGGGGCGACCAGCGGGCGTTCGAACGGCTCTACGCCCTCGTCTCCGGGCCGGTGTTCGGGCTCGTGCGCCGGGTCGTCCGGGATCCCGCGCAGTCGGAGGAGGTCGCCCAGGAGGTGCTCCTGGAGGCCTGGCGCTCCGCCGGCCGCTTCGACCCGAACCGCGGCAGCGCCCTCTCGTGGATCCTCACCCTCGCCCACCGCCGTGCCGTCGACCGGGTGCGCAGCGCCCGCGCGGCCGTCGACCGCGAGCAGCGCGAGGCCTCGCGCTACCACGATCCCGCCTTCGACCAGGTGGCGGAGGAGGTCGAGGCGGGACTGGAGCGGCAGTTGGTCCGTCGCTGCCTGACCCGGCTGACGGCCCTTCAGCGGCAGTCCGTCACCCTCGCCTACTACGACGGCTACACGTACCGTGAGGTGGCCGACCGGCTCTCGCTGCCCCTGGGCACGGTGAAGACACGGATGCGCGACGGGCTCACGCGGCTGCGCGACTGCCTGGGAGGCGCCGCATGAGTCTGTTCGGCCTGTTCCGCCGCGGGGACCTGCACTCGCTGGCCGCCCCCTACGCGCTCGACGCCCTCGACGCCGACGAGCGCCGCCGCTTCGAACGGCACCTCAGCGGCTGTGACCGCTGCGCCGCCGAGGTGCGGGCGATGACCGAGGACGCCGTCCGGCTGGCCTGGTCGACGGCCGCCCCGCCGCCGGCCGCGATGCGCGAGCGGGTGCTGGCCGCCGTGCAGAGAACCCCGCAGGAGACGTCGCGTGCGCCGGTGCGGGACCGTTCACCCCAACTGCCCCCGCACGTCTGGGGCACGCAGCCGCCGCCCAGACGCTCCCATGCGCCCCGCGCGCGCCGCCCGCTGTTCGTGCCGCTGGCGACGGCCACCGCCGCCGCGGCCCTCGTGGTCGCCTCCCTCTTCGCCGTCCAGGCCGGACGAGCCCAGGACCGACTGGCCGCCGAGCGCGCCCAGGCACGTGAGATCGCCCACGTTCTCGCAGCTCCGGACGCGCGGGCGGGCAACGGGAAGGCCGCCGAGGGCGGCAACATCGGAGTGATCGCCTCCGCTTCGGAGGGGCAGGCGATCGTCACCTTGAGCGGATACGACGCGCTGCCCGCCGGGCGGGTGCATCAGCTGTGGCTCATGCGCCCGGACGCGCAACCGCGCTCCCTCGGCCTCCTCGCGGGTGACACGCCCCTGGTCGCCACCGGTCTCGACAAGGCGGCGACGTCACTCGCTGTGACCGTCGAGCCGGCCGGGGGATCGCGGCAGCCCACTACACAGCCGGTTGTCCAACTCACCCTGAAATCGGTCGGATTCGGAGAGTGATCGGGGAGGCTTCGTCAACCCCCTTACGGGGAAGGTGAATCACGTGAGCTCGATACACGTGTGCCGCGACGGGGCGATAGGGTTACCCTGCCCGGGCCGGGTGACTCGTACGGGTGGGGAGTGACATGGAACAGATAACGATGCAGAGCAGGGCGCGGGTTCCTGCGATCACCTGCGGGAGCAGCGCGACCAGTTCGCGCCTCGACCGCCATCTCTCGGTGCTGGCGGGTCCCGCCATACCGCAGCGGGAGACGCTCGAGGCGACCTCGCTCATGCGGGAGCTGACCGCGCGTGAGCCCGTGCGCGACCACGGTTCCAGGACGACCCGGGCCCGGGTCAGCCGCGTCTCGCTCTTCGCGCCCCTGCGTCGACTGCGCCGCTCCCTGTTCGGCGGCAACAAGCACTGACCGGCCGGCACGTCGTCATGTACTGAAGTCCTGAAGTCCCGTGCTCAGGCGGCCACACCGTCCCGGCGCAGCGCTGCGATCTCCTCGTCCGTCATCCCCACGGCACGAAGCAGCGTTTCGGTGTGCTCCCCGAGCGCGGGCACGTCCCCCATCCGTGCCTCCGCCCCGCCCGGCAGCGTGATCGGGGGCAGCAGCGCCCGCAGCGGTCCCACCGGCGTCCCCACCTCCCGCCAGCGCTCACGGGTCGCGAGCTGCGGATGCTCCGCCACCTCGTGCAGATCCCGCAGGCGCGCGCACGCGATGCCCGCGCCCTCCAGCCGCGCCAGCGCCTCGTCCGTGCTCAGCGCGCCCAGCGCCTCTGCCACCAGGGCGTCCGTGCGCTCCCGGTTCGTCACCCGCGCCGCGTTCGTCGCACAGGCCGGATCCGTCGCCAACGAGGGCTGTCCGAGCACCCGTTCGGCCAGCCGCCGCCACTCCCGGTCGTTCTGCACCGACAGCAGGACCCGTCCGCCGTCGGCCGTGGCGTAGGCGTCGTAGGGCGCGATCACCGCGTGTGCGAGACCGGTGCGGGCCGGGGCTGCGCCGCCGTGCATCGTGTGGTGCAGGGGGTGGCCCATCCACTCGGCGAGCGAGTCCAGCATCGACACCTCCACCGGACCGCCCCGTCCGGTCGTGCCCCGCCGCACCAGCGCGGCCAGCACGCCGGAGAAGGCGTACATGGCCGCCGCGATGTCCGCCGCCGGGATCCCCGCCTTCACCGGCTGTCCGGGCGTCCCGGTGACCGCGACCAGCCCCGCCTCGCACTGCACGAGCATGTCGTAGGCCCGCTTGCCGGCGTAGGGGCCGCTCGGTCCGTACCCGGAGACGTCCACCGCGACCAGCCGCGGATGCGTCGCGCACAGGGTGGCCGCGTCCAGGCCCAGCCGGGCCGCCGCACCCTGCGCGAGGTTCTGCACGAAGACGTCCGCGCCGGCGATCAGCCGCCGTACGACGTCCAGCCCGCGCGGGTCCTTCAGGTCCAGCGCGATGGACTCCTTGCCCCGGTTGCACCACACGAAATGGGAGGCGAGGCCGCCGGCGGCGGTGTCGTAGCCGCGTGCGAAGTCGCCGCCGTCGATCCGCTCGACCTTGATCACCCGGGCGCCGAGGTCGGCGAGCTGCCGGGTCGCGAACGGCGCCGCGACGGCCTGCTCGACGGCGACGACGGTGAGCCCCTCCAGAGGCAGGGGCAGGGGCGGGGGGAAGGACAGTGGCCGGGGCGAGGGCTGAGCGGGCTGGTCCATGAGGGGGATCATGTCCCCTGCCCGGTCGTTCTGTCAGCCAGGGCGGCCCTCACCCCGCGCGTACCGCCGCGCGGGCGGGCCGTACGCACGGCGACCGGCGGTGCGAGAGGGCTCCTCCCCGCGCGGAACGAGGGAGGCGTCGAGGAGGCCTGCCCGCAGGGCCGTCCGCGCGCCCTGACGCCCCTGGCCGCTCCTCCCGGCGTCCGCGACCCCGTCTCACAACAGCGCGAACTGGCCCTCCGGGCCCTCCTCGTGATGGTCCAGCACGGTCGCCGGGCGACGCGCCGAGGCCGGGACCGGCAGTACGCCCGCCGCGCGCAGCTCCGCCGTGGTCACCGTGTCGGTCGCGTCCCACTCCGGGCGCCGGGCACGGACCTCGGCCAGCAGGGTCAGCACGGTGATCAGTTCCAGCAGCTCGGACGTCCAGGTCTGCTGCCAGGCCGCCGGGCGGATCACCGCCAGGGCGCCGGACCCGGCGCCCTGCGCCGTCCGCGCCGTGAACCACCGCTCCAGCACCCGGGCCCCGCCCGCCTCGAAGTCCCAGGCCTGAGTCGGGACGGGGGAGATCCGGCCCTCGTCCAGGTGCAGGGTCTCCTCGTCGCGGTCGTAGCGAAGGGTCACGGGGCGGGCCGGGAGCGGGGCGCGGACATAGGGCCGGCGCCCGCCGGGGAGTCTGGGCCGCTCGCCGTCGCGGCGCAGCAGCCGGAGCGCACGTCGGCCCGACTCCACCCCCTCGGCCCAGACCTCGGGGTCGCGGGTGAGCGGGACGGTGAGGTCGGGACGGACGACGGTCAGGGTCCAGGCCAGGAAGTCCACTGGATCGGGGGAGTGGCCCAGCCGACGCAGCAGGTCCGGCAGGCCCGGCGCCAGATTGGGTTCCTCGCCGCCGGGCCGCCGGTACAGGGGCCGGATCCGGCCCGGCCGCACCAGCGGGAGCAGCGAGGACACGAGGAGGGACGGCTCCGGCGTCTCCACCACGAAGACCTGCCGCTCGTCCGCCACCCGCCACAACTCCGGTCTGGCCGCGTCGATGAGGCGCTGGTCGGGGATCAGCCACTGCTCGTCGAAAGGCGCCGCCAGCACCCGCACCGGCTCCGGACAGGGGCCCGAGGCGCGGACCAGCTTCTCCGTCCCGCCGGCGAGACCGGGCAGCTGTCCGACGGCGGAGTGCAGGGTGCGCGAGCGCGTCGGCTCGAACAGGGCCTCGCGGTCCGCGCCGTCGGCCTTCAGCAGAGCGTCCCAGCGGGCCTTCAGTGCCGCCGGGTCGGGAGCCGCCGGCCACCCCCGGCCGAGCCGTGGCGGTGCGACGGACCACGGCATCAGGTCCGCCAGCGGCGGAGCGTCGTCGGGCGTCACGCCGGGCATCGTACGACGCTTCGCAGACGGCGCGTCATGTCGCGTCCAGCGTCACGGTGAAGGAGAAACGGTCGCCCCGGTAGTGGATGACGGCCGCGTCGAGGACCCGGCCCGAGGTGTCGTGGGTGACCCCCGTGTAGTGCAGGATCGGGCTCAGCAGCGGGACCCGGAGCAGCCGCGCCGTCTCCGGGTCGGCCAGCCGTGCCTCGACGGTGTCCGTGATCCTGCCGATGTCCGCGCCGACGACGTCCCGCAGCACCTTCGTCATGGGCCAGCGGACCAGGTCGTCGGGGTCGATGCGGGCGGCCAGCTCGGGGCGGACGTAGTTGCGGGCGTGGTTGGTGGGCTCGCCCGTCTCCTCGTCGCTTCTGAGACGGTGGTAGGCCGCCACCTCCGTCAGGTCCGGGAAGTGCTCGGCGAGCTCGGCCGGGACGGCCGTGCGGCCGTGCTCCAGGAGCTCGGTCGTCATGCCGGACTGCTGGGCCACGATCGCGTCGACCGAGCCGAGGAGCCGGACCGGCGCGCCCCGCAGCGCCGTCGGCTCGATGAACGTGCCACGCCGGCGATGCCGGGTGATCAGCCCCTCGTCCTCCAGCTCCTTCAGCGCCTGCCGCATGGTCAGCACGCTCACCCCGTAGTGCCCGGCCAGCTGCTCCTCGGTCGGCAGCCGGAGCGGGTCGCGGGGCGAGCGGCCGAGTATCGAGGCGCGCAGCGACTGCGACACCTGGTACCAGAGCGGCAGCTTTCGGGTGAGGACGATCGAGTCCGGGGCGAAGGAGGTCACGGGCTATCCGTACCGGTCGGCACCGTTCAGTGCAATGTGTCGTCGGAGCGCCGGAAGTGGCGTTCGAGGCCCTGCCAGACGTCGTCGTAGCGCTGTTGCAGATGGTCGGCGCGGGCGGCCTGCGGGGTGAGGACGAGCGGCCGTCGCGTCTCGAACATGAACGCCAGCCCGTCGTCGACCTTCTGCGGCCGCAGTTCGGCGGCGCTGGCACGGTCGAAGGTCTCCCGGTCCGGGCCGTGCGCCGACATCATGTTGTGCAGTGAACCGCCGCCCGGCACGAAGCCGCCCTTGCCGGCCGTCTTGGCGTCGTACGCGCCCTCGATCAGGCCCATGTACTCGCTCATCACGTTGCGGTGGAAGTACGGCGGCCGGAAGGTGTCCTCGCCGACCAGCCAGCGCGGGGCGAAGACCACGAAGTCGACGTCCGCCAGGCCCGGCGTGTCCGAGGGGGACGTCAGCACGGTGAAGATCGACGGGTCGGGGTGGTCGTAGGACACGGTCCCGATGACGTTGAAGCGGCGCAGGTCGTAGACGTACGGCGTCAGGTTGCCGTGCCAGGCCACGACGTCCAGCGGGGAGTGGTCGTAGGTCGCGCTCCACAGGTGGCCGCAGAACTTGTTGACCACCTCGACCGGGCCCTCGACGTCCTCGTAGGCGGCGACGGGCGCCCGGAAGTCCCGGGGGTTGGCGAGCCCGTTGGCACCGATCGGCCCGAGGTCGGGGAGACGGAAGTGGGCGCCGTAGTTCTCGCAGACGTAGCCGCGTGCGGCCGGGCTCCGCCCGCCGTCCGGCGCGGTGTCCGGCAGCTCGACGCGGAAGCGGACCCCGCGCGGGACCAGCGCGACCTCGCCGGGCTCGGCGTGCAGCACTCCGAACTCCGTGCGCAGCAGCAGCCCGCCCTCCTCCGGGACGATCAGCAGCTCGCCGTCGGAGTCGCCGAAGACGCGGTCCATGGAGGCGTTCGCGTGGTACAGGTGCACGGCCATGCCGGTGCGCTGGGCCGCGTCGCCGTTGCCGCCGAGGGTCCACAGACCGGCGAGGAAGTCCGTGCCGGCGGGCGGCTCGGGCAGCGGGTCCCAGCGCAGCCGGTTGGGGTCGGGGACCGTCTGGCCGAAGGGGCCGGTGCGGATCGCGCCGTCGCCGGACCGGGTGAACGCCGGGTGCGCGGCCGAGGGGCGGATCCGGTACAGCCACGAGCGGCGGTTGTGGGCGCGCGGCTCCGTGAACGCCGTGCCGCTGAGCTGCTCCGCGTACAGCCCGAGGGGCGCGCGCTGGGGGGAGTTGCGGCCGTCCGGCAGGGCGCCCGGCACCGCCTCGGAGGCGTGCTCGTTGCCGAACCCGGAGAGGTAGGCCGGCCCCTCGGCCGTCTTGCGTGCGTCCCCGCTGTTCATCGTGGCTCCCTTGCCGACTGATTCCTGTGCATTACCGTAGGATTGCGGTTTCCCGGACGCAAGAGGGTCGTGGGTCCTCCTCTCGTAGGACGATCACGGCACGGCCGGAACCAGACTTCAGGGGGATCCGTGTGCCGGGCCGGTGCTCTAGTGTCCCGATCATGTCGTGGACGCGTACCCTTCCCGCCGCGCTCGCGGTCTGTGTCCTGCTGCTGGCCGGGTCCGTGGGCTGCGGCTCCAGCGGCGCGCGCGACGGTGGGAACGCCGCATCGCCCGCGCCCGTGGGCAAGGTGCTGGACCACACCGACGGCGACGGGCGCCACTACCGCGAGGTGGCGAAGAAGGGGGCGCCCGAGGTGGGCGTGGAGGTCCAGCCGGACGCCCACGGCGGCTGGGACGTGCGGGTGAAGCTGGCGCGGTTCCGGCTCTCGCCGACGGGGACGCCGCGCGAAGCGGTCACCGGCCGCGGCATCGCCCGGCTCTACGTCGACAGCCGGTGGGTCGTCGACCTGCGCAGCCCCTCGTACCGCATTCCGGCCGGCTATCTTCCGCACGGCACGCACGAGGTGACCGTCCGCCTCTACGCGGACGACGCGACGGTGTGGGCGGTGGAGGGCAGGGCGGTGGAGGCCACGGCGGACGTCACGGCGTCGGAGCAGTCGGCCGCAGCCTCTCCGGGCGTCTCTCCAGGCGGATCGCCGACCGGATCGCCGTCGGGGGCGCCGACCGGATCGCCGTCAGGGCCGCCGTCCTCCTGAGTGCATCGGGCACCTTTCTCCGTACACCGGGGTGAGGTTCACCCGGACGCGGCGGAAAGGCATCATGAGGTCCGTGCCCCAAGCGACATCGCTCCGTCGTGCGCCCGTGCAGCGGCGCAGTGCCGAACGGCTGGCCAGAATCCTCGACGCCTGCGCCGACCTGCTGGACGAGGTCGGCTACGACGCGCTGAGCACCAGGGCCGTGGCCGAGCGCGCCGGCGTCCCCATCGGCTCCGTCTACCGCTTCTTCGGCAACAAGCGGCAGATGGCCGACGCGCTCGCGCAGCGCAACCTCGAACGCTACGCCGAGCGCGTCACCGAGCGTCTGAAGGGGGCCGGCCGGGGGGACTGGCGGGCCGCCATGGACGCGGTGCTCGACGAGTACCTGGCCATGAAGCGCACCGCGCCCGGCTTCTCCCTCGTCGACTTCGGCAACCAGATCCCGGTCGGGGCCCGGCACGCCGAACCGAACCACCGCGTCGCCGACCGCCTCACCGACCTGCTCTCGGACCACCTCGTCCGCGCTCCCGACGACGACCTGCGCCGCACCTTCCTGATCGCCGTGGAGGCCGCCGACACCCTCGTCCAGCTGGCCTTCCGGGTGGATCCGCAGGGCGACCCGAAGGTGATCGACGAGACCCGCGAGCTGCTGCGCGCGTACCTGGCGCGGACCCTGGACTGACGCCCCCCGGCCGACCCCCTCCCCAGAGGGCATACCGCTCGGTATGCTGATCCGGGACCAGGCAATGCCGGCCCCAGGAGGACCCGTGTCCCGCACCGCCCTGCGAATCTGCCCGTTGTGCGAGGCCACCTGCGGGCTCACGCTCACCATCGAGGGGACGAAGGTCACCGGCGCCCGCGGCGACCGGGAGGACGTCTTCAGCAAGGGTTTCATCTGCCCGAAGGGCGCCTCCTTCGGCGCCGTGGACGGCGACCCCGACCGGCTGCGGACCCCGCTGGTGCGCAAGGACGGGGAACTGCGCGAGGCCACCTGGGAAGAGGCCTTCGACGCCGTGGCCGCCGGGATCCGGCCGGTCGTCGAGCGGTACGGTGCGAACTCGGTGGGAGTCGTCCTCGGCAACCCCAACGTGCACACCATGGCCGGCGCGCTCTACCCGCCCGTGCTGATCGCCGGCCTCGGCACCCGCAGCCTCTTCACCGCCTCCACCGTCGACCAGATGCCCAAGCACGTCTCCAGCGGACTGCTCTTCGGCGACGCGGGCGCGATCCCCGTGCCGGACCTCGACCGCACCGACCACCTCCTGCTCATCGGCGCCAACCCCCTGGAGTCCAACGGCAGTCTGTGCACCGCGGCCGACTTCCCGGGCAAGCTCAAGGCGCTGAAGGCCCGTGGCGGCACCCTCACGGTCATCGACCCGCGCCGCACCCGCACCGCCAAGCTCGCCGACCGTCACATCCCCGTCCGGCCGGGCGCGGACGCGCTGCTCCTCGCCGCCATGACCCACGTCCTCTTCGACGAATCCCTCGTCGACCTCGGCGAGTTGACGCCGCACGTCGAGGGGATCGCCGAACTCGCCGAGGCGGTGCGGGAGTTCACCCCCGAGGCGGTCGCCGACGCCTGCGACGTGGAACCCGCGCTGATCCGCACCCTGGCCCGCGAGCTCGCCGCCGCCCCCACGGCCGCCGTGTACGGCCGCATCGGCAGCTGCACGGTCCCCTACGGCACCCTCGCCAGCTGGCTCGTCGACGTCCTCAACATCCTCACCGGCAACCTGGACCGGCCCGGCGGCGCGCTCTTCCCGCAGGCCGCCACCGGCCGCACCCCCCGCCCGGCCGGCCCCGGGCACGGCTTCCAGCTCGCGCGCTGGCACTCCCGGGTGAGCCGGCACCCCGAGGCCAAGGGCGAACTGCCGCTCTCCGCCCTCGCCGAGGAGATCGACACCGCCACCGACGAGGGCGAGCCGATCCGGGCGCTCGTCGCGGTGGCGGCCAACCCGGTCCTGTCCGCCCCGGACGGCGACCGGCTCGACAAGGCCCTCGACGCCCTCGACTTCATGGTCAGCGTCGACCCCTACCTCAACGAGACCTCGCGCCACGCCGACGTCGTGCTGCCCCCGCCGCCGCCCTCGCAGAGCCCGCACCACGACTTCGCCTTCAACGCCCTCGCCGTGCGCAACCAGGTCCGCTACACCCGTCCGGCCGTCCCGCTGGAGCCCGGCCGGATGGCCGAGACCGAGATCCTCGCCCGGCTGACCCTGGCCGCCACCGGCATGCACGGCGCCGACCCCCGCGCCGTGGACGACCTGGTCGTCGGGCAGACCCTCGGCAAGGCGGTCGGCGACCCGCACTCGCCCGTGCACGGCCGCGACCCGCGCGAACTCGCCGAGCAGCTCACCGGCGACACCGGCCCCGAGCGCCGCCTGGACATGATGCTGCGCCTCGGTCCCTACGGCGACGGCTTCGGCGCCCGCCCGCACGGACTGAGCCTGGCCCGGCTGCTCGCCGCCCCGCACGGCATCGACCTCGGGCCGCTGCGCCCGCGCCTGCCCCAGCCGCTGAAGACCCGCAGCGGCCGGATCGAACTGCTGCCGCAGCCGATCGTCGACGACCTCCCGCGCCTGCGGGAGGGCATGCGCCGGCGCACGGACGGACTCGTCCTCGTCGGCCGGCGGCATCTGCGCTCCAACAACAGCTGGATGCACAACGTCCCGGCCCTCACCGGCGGCACCAACCGCTGCACCCTGCACATCCACCCCGAGGACGCCGAGCGGCTCGGGGTGCGCGACGGAGCGCCGGTGCGGGTCAAGGGCGCCGGGGGCGAGGTGACGGCGCCGGCCGAGGTCACCGACAGCGTGCGCAGGGGCGTCGTCAGCCTGCCGCACGGCTGGGGCCACGACCGCCCCGGCACCCGCCTCAACCATGCCGCGGCCGACCCCGGCGTCAACGTCAACCAGCTCCTCGACGGCAGCCTGCTGGACCCGCTGTCGGGCAACGCCGTCCTCAACGGAGTGCCGGTGGACGTCGCCGCCGTGCCGGCCCCGTGAGCCGAGTAAAGCTGTGACCTGGAGTTTTGCGCTTATTGCTCGCAGGTCAACGTCTTGTTAACACCGTTTGAACGGACCTAACGTCATCCCACCGCCGACCCCCAGGTGGGATGTTCAAGGGCGAACGTTAGGTATCCATACATGCTGACCATCCTCGGCTTCGCCATGATCGCGACCTTCCTGGTCCTGATCATGCTGAAGAAGATGTCGCCGATCGCGGCGCTCGTGCTGATCCCGGCGCTGTTCTGCGTCTTCGTCGGAAAGGGCGCCAAACTCGGTGACTACGTCCTCGACGGCGTCACCGGCCTCGCCCCGACCGCGGCGATGCTCATGTTCGCGATCGTCTACTTCGGTGTGATGATCGATGTCGGCCTCTTCGACCCGATCGTCCGGGGCATCCTGAAGTTCTGCAAGGCCGACCCGCTCCGCATCGTCGTCGGCACGGCGCTGCTCGCCGCGATCGTCTCCCTCGACGGCGACGGCTCCACCACCTTCATGATCACCGTCTCGGCGATGTACCCGCTGTACAAGCGCCTGAAGATGAGCCTGGTCGTGATGACCGGCGTCGCGGCCATGGCCAACGGCGTGATGAACACGCTGCCCTGGGGCGGCCCGACCGCCCGTGCGGCCACCGCGCTCAAGCTCGACGCCAGTGACATCTTCGTGCCGATGATCCCGGCCCTGGCCGTGGGCCTGCTCTTCGTCTTCGTCCTCTCCTACGTCCTCGGCCGCCGCGAGCGCACCCGGCTCGGCGTGCTGACGCTGGACGACGTGCTCGTGGAGGGGCGCGTCCAGGAGAAGGAGACGGAGAAGGCCGAGCAGACCGAGACCGTCCTCGTGGGCGCCGGCGGCTCCGGCCCGGGCACGACCCGCGCCTCCGCCGGGGGTTCCGGTGCGGCCGTCGACCTCGGCGACGACGACGAGAGCGAGGACGGCTTCCAGGGCCTCGACCCGCAACGGGCCACCCTGCGCCCCAAGCTGTACTGGTTCAACGCGCTGCTCACGGTCGGACTGCTGACCTCCATGATCATGGAGTGGCTGCCGATCCCGGTGCTGTTCCTGCTCGGCGCCGCGCTCGCCCTGACCGTCAACTTCCCGCACATCCCCGACCAGAAGGCGCGGCTCGCCGCCCACGCGGACAACGTCCTCAACGTCTCCGGCATGGTCTTCGCCGCCGCCGTCTTCACCGGGGTCCTGCAGGGCACCGGCATGGTCGACCGCATGGCCACGTGGATGGTGGACGTCATCCCCGCGGGCATGGGCCCGCACATGGCACTGGTCACCGGCGTCCTGAGCCTCCCGCTCACCTACTTCATGTCCAACGACGGCTTCTACTTCGGTGTCCTGCCGGTCCTCGCCGAGGCCGGCGCGGCCCACGGCGTCACCCCGCTGGAGATGGCCCGCGCCTCGCTCGTCGGCCAGCCCCTGCACATGTCGAGCCCGCTCGTCCCGGCCGTCTACGTCCTCGTCGGCATGGCCAGGGTCGAGTTCGGCGACCACACCCGGTTCGTGGTCAAGTGGGCCGCCTGCACCTGCCTGGTCATCCTCGGCGCGGGCATCCTGTTCGGGATCATCTGACCCCGCTGTGGAGGAACTTGTGAGGCCCGGTGGGAACCGCGGCTGGCTGCTCCGTCTCGTCATCGCCTTCGGCTTCGCGCAGGGGGCGGTGTCGATGGCCCGGCCGGCAGTCTCCTACCGGGCCCTCGCGCTGGGCGCGGACGAGCGGGCGGTCGGCGTCATCGCGGGCGTGTACGCCCTGTTGCCGCTCTTCGCCGCCGTGCCGCTCGGGCGGCGCACCGACCACGGCCGCTGCGCACCCCTGCTGGCCGTCGGCGTGGTCCTGATATCCGGTGGCTGCGTGCTGAGCGGTGTGGCCGGCTCGTTGTGGACCATGGCTCTGTGGAGCGGGGTGACGGGGCTCGGCCATCTCTGCTTCGTCATCGGCTCCCAGTCGCTCGTGGCACGTCGGTCCGCGCCGCGCGAACAGGACCGCGACTTCGGCCACTTCACCATCGGCGCCTCCCTCGGCCAGTTGGCCGGCCCGGCCGCGGCGGGAGCGCTGATCGACGGCGCCGACATGGCGCGCAGCAGCACACTGGCCCTGCTCGTCGCGGGCGCGGGCTGCGCCATGGCGTTCACCTCGCTGTGGCGCGTCGAGCACCGCGACACCGCGCCCGGCTCCGGCTGGGGGCCGGGCGACCGGGTCCCCGTCGGCCGCATCCTGCGCGCGCGGGGCGTCCCGGCCGGCATCCTGATCAGCCTTTCCGTGCTGTCCGCGACCGACGTCCTCACCGCCTACCTGCCGGTGGTCGGCGAGCACCGGGGCATCGCGCCGGCCGTGATCGGCGTGCTGCTCAGCGTCCGCGCCGCGGCCTCCCTGGCGTGCCGGCTCGTCCTGACCCCGCTGCTGCGGCTGCTCGGCCGGACGGTTCTGCTCCGCGTGACCTGTCTGGCGGCGGCCCTGCTGTGCGCGGGGGTCGCGCTGCCGACACCGGTCTGGGCGCTGGGCGTGATTCTCGCGGCGCTCGGGTTCTGCCTCGGGGTCGGGCAGCCGCTGTCCATGACGACGGTCGTCCAGGCCGCACCGGACGGGGCCCGCTCGACCGCCCTCGCGCTGCGTCTCACCGGCAACCGGCTCGGTCAGGTCGCCGCGCCGGCCGCCGCCGGTCTGGTGGCCGGGGCCGCGGGGGTGGCCGCGCCGTTCGTGATGCTGGGGGCGCTGTTGCTGCTGTCGTCGGGGGTGGCCGTGCGGTCGTCGGGAGATCCGCGGGGGGACGAGGGTACGGGCGCGGTCGGGCGCGGCCGCCGGGCCGAGGCGGGGTTGCGCCGGTCGAGCGACGTCTGACGGCGCGTCGGGCGACGGTCCTACCATCGCGGGCGTGGATGTGAAAGAGAGTCAGGTGCAAAGGCGTTTTGTATGAAAATCGTCCTGACTCGGAGGAATGCGCATGTCCAGCTCGACGCTCCCGCCCGCCTTCGGCACCCGCCTCGGCGCCGCGGCTCTCACGGTGCTCGCCGCGGCGGGGTCCACCTTCCTCGCGGCACCGTCCGCCGCGGCCGTAGAGGGGGATGCCGGCGACATCCGGATCCACCGCGAGCAGGTCCCCCCCGGCGTCTCCAAGGACGACCCGGTGGCCTGCCGGTTCTACCTCGACGCCGCCAACTTCGGCGAGCTCAAGACCATCGGCTATGAGATCAAGGCGCGACCCCCGGCCTCCGACACGGCCACGGTGAGCGGCACCATCGCGCTGACCGACGGGGCCGGGCACACCGCCACGCTGGGGCTGGCCGAGGGGTCGTACACGCTCCAGTGGCCCAACCCGGCCTCCCCGGGCGTACCCCCGCTCACGCCCAAGACGAAGATCTTCAAGATCAACTGCCCCGAGGGCCAGCGCGGCCACGAGGGCCCCAACCGGCCGATCGCCGACGACGGGCGCGAGAACGCCGCCCAGAACGGTCCGAGCGGCCCGAACGGCGGCGGTCCGAACGGCGGCGGCCGGGAGGGCAACGAGCAGGGCGCCAACGGCCAGAGCGGAAACGCTCAGAGCGCCAACGGCCAGAGCGCCAACGGCCAGAGCGGGAACGGCCAGAGCGGGAACGGCCAGAGCGCCAACGGCCAGGGCGGCGGCTGGAGCGGTGAGAAGGGCGGCGGCGGTCCGGAGGGCGGCGTGCACGCCGGCGGCGGCGGCCTCGCCGACGCCTCGCACTCCTTCACCCCGCTGGCGGGGGCCGCGGCCGTCGGCCTGGTGGCCCTCGGCGGCGTCGCCTACGTCCGGTTGACCCGTCGGCGCAACCATGGTGCCGCGTAGGCGCGTACGCAGGCCCTGGTACCGGACGCGTGCCTTTCGCCTCACCAGGACGGCCGTGTTCACGGTCGTCCTGGTGACGGTCGGAGTCCGGTGCGGGGGGCACGAGGCTCCGGGCGCCGCGGCCCGGGCGGCGGCAGCCTCCGCCGACGGGGAAGGCGACCGGACGGAAGGTAAGCAGGGGGCCGGGCGGCCCGGGCCCGCGCCACGTCCGCTGCCCCGGTCTCCGGCGACCACTCTGCGCGTGCCCTCCCTGGGCATCGACGCGCCGATCGTCCCGCTCCGGCTCGGCCCCGGCCGGCACCTCGGGACGCCGCCGGTCGACGACCCCGAACTCGTCGGCTGGTACGCGGGGGGTCCGACGCCGGGGGAGCGGGGCACGGCCGTCGCCGTCGGCCATCGCGACACCAAGACCGGCCCCGCGGTCTTCGCCGGCCTCGCGCGCGTGGCGCGCGGAGCCCGGATCGAAGCGCGGCGCGCCGACGGCCGCACCGCCGTCTACACCGTGGACCGGGTACGGGTCTTCGACAAGGCCGGCTTCCCGGACAAGGAGGTGTACGGTCCGAGCAAGCGGCCCGAGCTCAGGGTCCTCACCTGCGGGGGACTCTTCCGCCGCGCTACGGGCTACACCAGCAACGTCGTCGTCTTCGCCCATCTGACGCAGACCCGCTGACGGGCCGCCGGCCATGATTTCGTCCGTCCGCGAGGCGACGGCGATCCGCCGGGAGCCGTCCTCGGCGGCCGCGCCCGAGGTGACCTGCACCTGGACGCCGCCACGGTCCGGGGCGCGCAGGCCCGCGGCCCGGCAACCGGGGAACCGGGCGGTCCGGTCTCTCCGTCGACCAGGTGTGCGGCCTGCTCCGGGCCCCTGGACGGGCCGACGACGATCAGCCTCGGCAAGCGCCCCGCGGCTGTCCGGGCCCTGCGGACCACGGGCTGCCGCGGGTGCGACAGGGACGCGAGGTGATCGTCGGGCTGCCCCAGGCGGCCTGCGACCGCATGCGGGCAGGCAAGGGCGAGCGGGCAGCGGTGATCTTCTGACGGCGTGCGTCGGGGACCGGCCCGCCGCTCCCGCGGCAGGCGGACCCCGCGGCCGCCCTCCGTGCGGCATCGCGCAGACGCCTCGCGGCGCCGCCGAGCCGTACAGCGGCCGCCCGAGCGCCGGCGCCCCGGGGCGAGTACGCGTCCCCGGGGTCGCGGATCGAGACGACACGTCGACGCGGCCGGACCTGCGAGCCGGGCCTGCGAGCCGGGTTGGCCCGCCTGGTGGCCGGGCCCGCTCGTCGGGGCAGTGCCGGCGGCGAGGCGGCCCGAGTCCCGGCGGGGCCGGCCCGGCGAGCGCGGCCGGCCCCGGCGCCCGTGCGTCCCGGTGATCATCCGCGTGTGCGTCGCCCGCGTGGTCCGGCACGCGGGCCCGGTGCTTCGACGGGCGCCGAACCGTGCTCGCCCCGCCTCCCCCTACGGCAGCTGCTCGAACTGCCGGGCGAGCCCGTCCAGCAGGGCCGTCAGACCGGTCTCGAAGGCCCGCTCGTCGATCTTCTCCTGCTGGTCGGCGAGCAGGTGGGCCTGGCCGAGGTGCGGATAGTCGGCGGGGTCGTACGCGCTCACGTCGTCGACGAAGCCGCCGGCGAACGAGCCGAGCGCGGAGCCCATGACGAAGTACCGCATCAGCGCGCCGATGGAGGTGGCCTGCGCGGGCGGCCAGCCGGCGCGCACCATCGCGCCGTACGCGGCGTCGGCCAGCCGCAGCCCGGCGGGACGCCGGCCGGGACCGCGGGCGAGCACCGGAACGATGTTGGGATGGTCGCGCAGGGCGGCGCGGTAGGAGACCGCCCAGTCGTGCAGCGCGGTGCGCCACTCGCGGTCGTCCTCGAACATCGAGAGATCGACCTGGGCGCTCACCGAGTCGGCCACGGCCTCCAGGATCTCGTCCTTCGTGCGGAAGTGGTTGTACAGCGAGGGCCCGCTGACCCCGAGTTCGGCGGCGAGCCGGCGCGTGGAGACGGCCGCGAGCCCTTCCGCGTCCACGAGCGCCCGTGCGGCCTGGACGATCCGGTCGGTGCTGAGAAGGGGCTTGCGCGGTCGGGCCATGGCGCACATAGTAGGGCTGCGCCATGGAAACTAGCAGTGCTAATTTAATGTGGAACTTCGTCGGTGAGGTGATCTCGTGGTGAATCTGGGGCTCAGCGAGGAGCAGGTGGCCGTCCAGCGGCTCGCCAGGGACTTCGTGGACCGTGAGATCGCCCCCCACGTGGTCGCCTGGGACCGGGCCGAGGAGGTCGACCGGTCCATCGTGGCGAAACTCGGCAAGATCGGTTTCCTCGGCCTGACCGTCGACGAGGAGTACGGCGGCTCGGGCGGCGACCATCTCGCCTACTGCCTGGTCACGGAGGAGCTGGGCCGCGGGGACTCGTCCGTGCGCGGGATCGTGTCCGTCTCCCTGGGGCTGGTCGCCAAGACCGTCGCGGCCTGGGGCAGCGAGGAGCAGAAACGCCGTTGGCTGCCGGGGCTGACGTCCGGCGAGTACGTGGGCTGCTTCGGACTGACGGAACCCGGCACGGGCTCGGACGCCGGGAACCTCGCCACCCGCGCGGTCCGCGACGGCGGCGACTACGTCGTCAACGGCGTCAAGACGTTCATCACCAACGGCACCTGGGCCGACGTCGTCCTGCTCTTCGCCCGCTCGACCGACGCCCCGGGCCACAAGGGCGTCTCCGCGTTCCTGGTCCCCACCGACACCCCCGGCCTGACCCGCCGCGCCATCCACGGCAAGCTCGGACTGCGCGGCCAGGCGACCGCCGAACTGGTCCTGGAGGACGTCCGCATACCCGCCTCCGCGCTGCTGGCGCCCGAGGGCAAGGGGTTCTCCGTCGCGATGTCGGCCCTGGCCAAGGGGCGGATGTCGGTCGCCGCGGGCTGCGTCGGCATCGCGCAGGCAGCCCTGGACGCGGCGGTGCGGTACGCGGGCGAGCGCGAGCAGTTCGGCAGGACCATCGCCCATCACCAGCTGATCCAGGAGCTGATCAGCGACATCGCGGTCGACGTGGACGCGGCCCGGCTGCTGACCTGGCGGGTCGCCGACCTGATCGACCGCGGCCTGCCCTTCGCCACCGAGTCCTCCAAGGCCAAGCTCTTCGCCTCGGAGGCCGCCGTGCGCGCCGCGAACAACGCCCTCCAGGTCTTCGGCGGCTACGGCTACATCGACGAGTACCCGGCGGGCAAACTGCTGCGCGACGCCCGGGTGATGACCCTTTACGAGGGCACCAGCCAGATCCAGAGGCTCGTCATCGGGCGGTCGCTGACCGGGGTTTCGGCGTTCTGAGCCGGAGCACCTGAGTACGTGTCTGAGTAGGTGCGCGGAGGTGGCGGGGACCGCCTCCGCCGAAGCTTGTCCCCATGAGTGACACACCGGTCAAGCATCAGAGCACGGCGGCGTTCTACGGACAGGCCGTCGCCTCCTTCGGCATCGCGATCGCGGCCACCGCGATCGGCATCTACAACCTCCACACCGACGCCTGGGTGCGCGGGTTCCTGGCGATCGCCGTCCTGTACCTCGTGACCTCCGCCTTCACGCTGGCGAAGGTGATCCGCGACCGTCAGGAGGCCGGGCAGATCGTGAGCCGGGTGGACCAGGCCCGCCTGGAGAAGCTCCTCGCCGACCACGACCCCTTCGAGAAGATCTGAGCAGGCACACTAAGCGGCCGCTCACCTTCGGCGGTATGGTGGAGCTCCTGTATCGAGAGGGGCGGACCAGCGATGAGTGCGGCGGAGGAGACGGCCGGCGGCGAGATCGAGCCGTGGGACGAGGTCACCCCTGACGCGGCGCGGCGACTGCTGGTCGCCGCCGTGGAGGCCTTCGCCGAGCGCGGCTACCACGCGACGACGACCCGGGACATCGCGGGCCGTGCGGGCATGAGCCCGGCCGCCCTCTACATCCACTACAAGACCAAGGAAGAGCTGCTGCACCGCATCAGCCGGATCGGCCACGACCGCGCGCTGGACATCCTGCGCACGGCGGCCGCGGGCGAGGGCGACGCCACCCGGCGGCTCGCCGATGCCGTCAGCTCGTTCGTCCGCTGGCACGCCGGGCGGCGCACCACGGCCCGGGTCGTCCAGTACGAACTGGACGCGCTCGGCCCCGAGGCCCGCGCCGAGATCCTCGACCTGCGCCGGCAGGTCGACGCCGAGGTGCGCGGCATCATCGAAGAGGGTGCGGCCACGGGTGAGTTCGACGTGCCGGACGTGCACGGCACGACCCTCGCCGTGCTGTCCCTCTGCATCGACGTGGCCCGCTGGTTCAACGTCGACGGCCCCCGCACGCCCGAGGAGGTCGGCGCGCTGTACGCCGACCTCGTGCTGCGGATGGTGGGCGCGGCGAAGTAGCCGCGCCGCCGCGGCGGCCGCCGCCCGGGCTCAGAGGTAGTACCGGGAGACCGACTCCGCCACGCACACCGGCTTGTCCCCGCCCTCGCGCTCCACCGTGAAGGCGACGGCGACCTGGACGCCGCCGGTCACGTCCTCGACGCCGGTGATCGTCGCTGTCGCGCGCAGCCGCGAGCCGACCGGGACGGGCGCCGGGAAACGTACCTTGTTCGTCCCGTAGTTGACGCCCATCTTCACGTTCTCGACCGTGATCAGCTGCGGGCCGAAGAGAGGCAGCAGGGAGAGAGTGAGATAGCCGTGCGCGATGGTCGTGCCGAAGGGGCCGGCGGCGGCCTTCTCCGGGTCGACATGGATCCACTGGTGGTCGCCGGTGGCCTCCGCGAAGAGGTCGATCCGCTTCTGGTCGACCTGGACCCAGTCGGTGTACCCCAGTTGCTCGCCCACCGCCGCCTTCAGGTCGTCGGCGGACGTGAAGATCCTCGGCTCTGCCATGTCTGCGGCCCTCTCGCGTCACCGGCTGCCCATGTCACCGCGCCATGGGTCTAAGCGACTGCTTAGCATGGTATGTCGCCGGGTCGATGTCAACGGACCCGGCGGCGAGCGGGGTGGGTAGGGTTCCGGGGGTGCCGCAGATTCCCGGGAAGATCCACGAGCTCACGGTCGGTCAGCTTGCCGCGCGCAGCGGCGCCGCCGTCTCCGCCTTGCACTTCTACGAGTCCAAGGGCCTGATCAGCAGCCGGCGCACGGCCGGCAACCAACGCCGCTACGACCGCGACGCGCTGCGCCGTGTCGCCTTCGTCCGCGCGGCGCAACGGGTCGGCATTCCCCTGGCCACGATCCGCGACGCCCTGGCCGAGCTCCCCGAGGAGCGGACCCCCACCCGGGAGGACTGGGCCCGCCTCTCCCGGGCGTGGCGCGCGGAACTGGACGAGCGGATCCGGCAGCTCAACCGCCTGAGGGACCACCTCACCGACTGCATCGGCTGCGGCTGCCTGTCCCTGGCGACCTGTGTCCTGTCCAACCCCGACGACGTGCTCGGCCGACAGGCCTCCGGCTCACGGCTGCTGGTGGAGCGGAAGGAGTCCGGCGACGGCGTGTGCGAGGGCGGCGCGTGCGGGGGGCGCTGAGCCGTCCCGTTCCTGCCCGGCGCCGCCCTCGCGCGTCGGCTGCGCCGCCCCGCCGGCCGCCCTGCCCCAGGGCGCGGGGTTCCGGCGGTCGACGGCCGGTCGGATCGCCACGCCCTCGCGCGGGCGCGGCCCGCGTCCCGACACCGTCGCGCGTCCGGTCGCGGTCTCCAGGATCCGCAGGATCCGCTCGCTGCCGTGAGCCCCCCGAACGGGCTGGGGACCAGCGGTAGTCCGCGTCCCGGCAGATGGGTGGAGACCGGTCGGCGGACCGTGCTCCAGGTCGTCGGCGGACGTGCAGATCCTCGGTTCCGCCCCATGACGTCGAGGCGCGCGCAGACGCCGGCACCCGCGTGCCCGGGGGTCCGCGCCGTCCGCCCGCGCGGTGGGCCAGGTGCCGTGGGCCTGGTCCGGCACGCGGGGGTACATCCGCCGTCGACGACGGGCCGGGGAGGACCGTCGCCGGCACCCGGGGCGACCGGCGGAACAGGGGATGCGGCATCCCCGGCGCACCCCGCCGCCGCCCGGTGGCCCCGCCGCGCTCTCAGGCCGACATCAGCAGTCGTCCACGCCTGGCGTAGGCCAGGGCCTCGGGGGTGAGGACCGGGCGCGGCACGAGGATCCCGCAGTCCGCGCAGACCGGGCCCGACGAGGGTTCGTGGTCCAGTTCGTACTTCCAGGGCAGCCGGTCGCCGCCGCACACCGGGCACTCGGCGCCCGGTTCACGCTCCAGCGCGGCGATCAGCCTGCGCAGCACCTCGGCCAGCGGCTCCCGAGGGTGGACCCGCGGGTCGTCGCACCAGGCGACGCCGAAACCGCCCCAGGTCAGCCGGTGCCAGTCGTCCACGGCGCCGGGCCTGCGCAGTCCGAGGTGCTTCTCCTTCCTGCGGCGCTCGGCGAACTCGACCTCGTAGGCCAGCCATACGGCCCGTGCCTCCTCCAGTTCGTCCAACGCGGCCACGAGCCGCGCCGGATCGGGGGAGCGGTCCTCCGGACCGAACCCGGCCCGCGAGCACAGGTGGTCCCACGTCGCTCTGTGTCCGTAGGGGGCGAACCGCTCAAGGCACTTGCGCAGGGAGTACCGCCTCAGCGCCAGATCGCAGCGCGAGTCTCGCACCTGTCTCGCCAGACTCCGGAAACCGGCCATCGCCTTGCACCTCCGTCACATCTGTACCTGCACTTCGGTCACTTCGGCGTCGTCGTACGGACGTCGTCGAATAGACGTATCGACATCCGATTCGGCTCCATCCGATCTCCGACGGCCCCCACCAGCCGAAAACTTGACGCTTGTTCATCTTCAAATTCTGGTGCTACCGGCGGTAACCTTCCGGCCACCCCCATCGCTAGGAGCAGCCGATGCCTCGGCGAACCCCACGCAATACTCTCGACAGACTGAGAACTCCCGGCAGATTCCCCGGGTTCCTGAAGACAGCCTCCGTATGCGCACTGATCGCCGGTCTTCTGTCGCCGATCACGCAAGTCGCGGCAGCTGCCGAGGCCACGGCCTCGAACGACTACTGCGGCGGCCAGTGTTCCGACATCCTGCCGCCGGGCGAGAACGGCAACGCCACGCTCGCCCAGGTCCTGCTCAACCAGGCATTCGGGGTCCAGCCCGACCATGCCGAGGACCAGTTGGGCCCCTATGCCAACCTCGCCAAGGGCTACCCCACGCTCACCAACGCGACGATCAACACCTTCTTCAACGACGCGTCCTTCGGCGTTCCCTCCGATCAAGTCGCCTCCACCCTGGCCCCGGCGGGCCGCGACGACGTGACGATCGTCCGCGACAAGAAGACGGGCGTCCCGCACATCACCGGCACCACCCGGTACGGCACCGAGTTCGGCGCCGGATACGCCGCCGCCCAGGACCGGCTCTGGCTCATGGACGTGTTCCGCCATGTCGGCCGCGGCCAGCTCACCGCCTTCGCGGGCGGCGCCCCCTCCAACCAGGGCCTGGAACAGCAGTTCTGGCGCAGTGCTCCGTACACCGAGGCAGACCTCCAGGCCCAGATCGACAACGCCGTCGCGACCAACGGCGCCCGCGGTCAGCAGGCCCTCGCCGACGCGGGCGCCTACCTGGCCGGCATCAACGCGTACATCGACGCATCCGACAGCGGCCGCTACTTCCCCGGTGAATACGTCCTGACCGGCCACAAGGACTCAATCACCAACGCCGGCACCATCGACCACTTCAAGATCACCGACCTGGTGGCGCTGGCCTCGGTCATCGGCACGCTCTTCGGCTCCGGCGGCGGCGGCGAGGTCGACAACGCCGTGTCGCTGCTCGCCGCGCAGGAGAAGTACGGCGTGGAACAGGGCACCCAGGTCTGGGAGGCCTTCCGCGAGCGCAACGACCCCGAGGCCGTCCTGACCGTCCACGACGGCGAGAGCTTCCCGTACGCCGCCAAGCCGGCGAGCCCGCAGGGCGCGGCGCTGCCCGACGACGGATCGGTGACCACGCAGCCGCTGGTCTACGATGCCACCGGCACCGGCGGCACCCAGAGCGCCTCCGCCACCGCCGCCGCGGCCACCGCGTCCGCCCTCGGCTCGGCCCGGCGCGGCATGTCCAACGCCCTCGTGGTGAGCGGCCGGTCGACGGCCAGCGGCCACCCGATCGCCGTCTTCGGCCCGCAGACCGGCTACTTCGCCCCCCAGCTGCTCATGCTCCAGGAGATCCAGGGCCCGGGCATCAGCGCCCGCGGCGCCTCCTTCGCGGGCCTGAGCATGTACGTCGAGCTCGGCCGCGGCCAGGACTACGCGTGGAGCGCCACGACGTCCGGCCAGGACATCATCGACTCCTACGCGGTCGAACTGTGCCAGGACGACTACCACTACCTGTACCACGGCGTCTGCACGGCCATGGACGTCGTCGAGCAGAAGAACGCCTGGAAGCCGACGACCGCCGACGCGACGGCCGCCGGCTCGTACACCATGCGCGTCTACCGCACCAAGTACGGCCCCGTGCAGTACCGGGCGACCGTCGGCGGCAAGAAGGTCGCCTACACCACCCTGCGCTCGTCCTTCATGCACGAGGCCGACTCGATCATCGGCTTCCAGATGCTGAACGACCCGGACTACGTCAAGAGCCCGCAGACCTTCCAGAACGCGGTGCAGCACATCAACTACACCTTCAACTGGTTCTACGCCGACTCCTCCCACACCGCCTACTACAACAGCGGTGACAACCCGGTGCGCGCGAGCGGCGTAGACGCCGAGTTCCCGGTGTGGGCGCAGGCGCAGTACGAGTGGAAGAACTGGGTCCCGGCCACCAACACGGCCGCGTACACGCCTCCTTCGGCGCACCCCAACTCCATCGACCAGGACTACTACATCTCCTGGAACAACAAGCAGGCCAAGGACTACGCGACGGCCTCGTGGGGCGACGGGTCCGTGCACCGCGGCAACCTGCTGGAGGACCGGGTGAAGAAGCTGGTCGCGGCCGGCGGCGTCACGCGCGCGTCCCTCACGAAGGCGATGGCCGACGCGGCCCTCGTCGACCTGCGGGCCGAGGACGTCCTGCCCGACCTGCTGAAGGTGGTCAACAGCTCCCCGGTCACCGACTCCACGGCCGCTGCCGCGGTGACCAAGCTCCAGACCTGGCTCACGGCGGGCGGCAGGCGCACGGAGACGAAGGCCGGCTCCAAGACCTACGCCGACGCCGACGCGATCCGCATCCTGGACGCCTGGTGGCCGCTGCTGGTGAAGGCCGAGTTCGAACCCGGTCTCGGCGCCGACCTGTACAGCGCGTTCACCGTCAACCTGCCCGTGGACGAGGCGCCGTCGGCCGCCCACGGACCGACCGGGGCGCACGCCGGCAGCTCCTTCCAGTACGGCTGGTGGAGCTATGTCGACAAGGACGTCCGAGCGGTGCTCGGCGAGCCGGTGCAGGGCGGACTGACGCAGAAGTACTGCGGCGGCGGCACCCTCGGCGGCTGCCGTGACGTTCTGATCAGCACCCTGAAGACGGCGGCCGGCAAGACCGCGGCCCAGGTCTACCCCGGCGACGCCCTGTGCGCGGCGGGCAACCAGTGGTGCGCCGACTCGATCGTCCAGCGCACGCTGGGCGGCATCAAGCACGGCAACATCAGCTGGCAGAACCGCCCCACCTTCCAGCAGGTGGTGGAGTTCACCTCGCACCGGTAGTACCCGCGACGGCGGGCCGTGTCCTGATGGACGCGGCCCGCCGTCGGCATCCGCCGCGCCGGTTCGGAGTGCACGACGTCGCCGTCGCCCCGGGCGCGGAGTCCCGCCCCGGCCGAAGCGCCGCCCCCTGCCGGAGTCCCGCCCCGCCGGAGCCGTCGCCGCGTCGACGGTCACGTCCCGGCGAGTGCACACGCGCGTGTGCCCGGCACGGTCCGCACCCGGGCCTGCCCCTGGCGACCGCCCGACGCCGGCAACCGCACCCTGGGCGCCCCCGGGCATCCGCCCGCGTTCGCGCCCGCGCGCGGGCTGCGGCCTGCGACCATGGGGCCTCGGCGTACGTCACGACTCGCACGGACGAGAAGGGGTCCTGGTGTCCCGTCGGGGCCGCCGGGCCCGGCGGCGATCCCCGGCAACCCTTCCGTCGCAACATACCGACTGGTTAGTCTGGCGCGCAGAGCCGATTCGTGCCGCAGCCGCGTCTAAGGAGACCGATGGTGGAAGCCGTGCAGGATGCCGCAGTGGTCGTGACCGGAGCCGGAGGCGGCATCGGGGCCGCGCTGGCCCGCCGCTTCGCCGCCGAGGGCGCCCGGGTCGTCGTCAACGACCTGGACGCCGGGCGGGCCGAGGCGGTGGCCGCCGAGATCGGCGGCGTCGCGGTGCCCGGCGACGCCTCCACGATCGTCGAGCGCGCCCGCGAGGCGCTCGGCGGCGCCGTCGACGTGTACTGCGCCAACGCCGGGGTCGCCTCGGGCGGCTCCGAGGCGGCCGACGCGGCCGTCTGGGCCGAGGCCTGGGACGTCAACGTCATGGCCCACGTCCGCGCGGCCCACGCACTGCTCCCGCACTGGCTGGAGCGCGGCCGCGGCCGGTTCGTGTCGACCGTCTCCGCAGCCGGTCTGCTCACCATGATCGGAGCCGCCCCCTACAGCGTCACCAAGCACGGCGCGTACGCCTTCGCCGAATGGCTGTCGCTCACCTACCGCCATCGGGGGATCCAGGTCCACGCGATCTGCCCCCAGGGCGTGCGCACCGACATGCTGGACGCCACCGGCAGCGCGGGCGACCTGGTTCTCAAGCCGACCGCGATCGACCCGCAGGACGTGGCGGACGCCCTGTTCGAGGGCATCGCCGAGGACCGCTTCCTGATCCTGCCGCACCCCGAGGTCGCCGGGTACTACCAGGCGCGCGCCGCCGACCCCGACCGCTGGCTGACCAACATGAACCACCTGCAGCAGAAGTGGGAGACCGCCGAATGACCCCGTCCGCCTCCCGGTACGCGACCAAGCCCTGGCTCGCCCTCCTCGACGACGCCCAGCGCGCCCCGATCCAGCCCGCCGACACCCTCGTGCACGCCTTCCGCCGGTCCGCGGCCGAGGCCCCCGACCGCGTCTGCCTCGCCTACTTCGACGGCCGGCTCGGCTACCGCGAGGTCGACGAGCTCAGCGACTCCGTCGCCGGGCACCTCGCCGCCCGCGGCCTGGCGCGGGGCGACCGGGTCGCCGTCGTGCTGCAGAACTCCCCGCTCTTCGTCATCGCCCTGCTCGGCGCGTGGAAGGCCGGCGCGACCGTCGTGCCGGTGAACCCGATGCACAAGTCCGCGGAGGTCGCCCATGTCCTGCGGGACGGCGAGGTCACGGCACTGATCTGCTCCGACCGCGCGTGGGAGACGTATCTGCGCGACACGGCCGCCGACTCGCCCGTGCGGATCGTGCTCACCGGCTGCGAGCTGGACTTCCAGACACGCGGCGACACACGCGTGCTCGCCTTCGAGCGCCTCCCGCAGGCCCCAGACGCCGACGACCTCACCGCCGTCGCCCGCGCCGGACACCAGGCGCCCGAGGGCCGCGCCGCCGGCCCCGCCGACATCGCCCTGATCAGCTACACCTCGGGCACCAGCGGAGCCCCCAAGGGCGCCACCAACACGCACGGCAACATCATGCACAACGCCGAGCGCCAGCGCACCGGGCTGCGCCTGCCCGATGCTCCCGTGTACTACGCGCTCGCGCCCCTGTTCCACATCACCGGCATGGTCTGCCAGCTCGCCGCCTGTCTGAACAGCGCGGGCACGCTCGTCCTGACGTACCGCTTCGACGCGGGCGTCGTGCTGGAGGCGTTCGCCGAGCACCGGCCGCACTACACGGTCGGCCCGTCCACCGCCTTCATGGCGCTGGCCGCCCACCCGGCCTGCACGCGGGACCACTTCGCGTCCTTCGCGCACATCTCCTCCGGCGGCGCACCGCTGCCGCCGGCCCTGGTGGAGAAGTTCCGGGCCGGCTTCGGGCCCTACATCCGCAACGGCTACGGGCTCACCGAGTGCACCGCGCCGTGCGCCTCCGTCCCGGCGCAGCTGGAGGCGCCGGTCGACCCCGCCTCCGGGACCCTCGCCGTCGGCGTGCCCGGCCCCGACACGGTCGTGCGCATCGTCGACGACCAGGGCGTGGAGGCGCCCTTCGGCGAGCAGGGCGAGATCGTCGTACGAGGTCCGCAGGTCGTGCCCGGATACTGGCGGCTGCCCGAGGCCACGGCCGAGACCTTCCCCGACGGCGAGCTGCGCACCGGCGACATCGGCTTCATGGACGAACAGGGCTGGCTGTACGTCGTGGACCGCAAGAAGGACATGATCAACGCGTCCGGGTTCAAGGTGTGGCCGCGCGAGGTCGAGGACGTGCTGTACACGCATCCGGCGGTGCGCGAGGCGGCCGTCGTCGGGGTGCCGGACGGCTACCGCGGCGAGACCGTCAGGGCCTACATCAGCCTGCGTCCCGGCGCCGAGGCGGATGCCGGTACGCTCGCGGCCTACTGCAAGGACAGGCTGGCGGCGTACAAGTATCCGCGTCAGGTGGAGATCCTGCCCGATCTGCCCAAGACGGCGACTGGCAAGATCCTCCGTCGGGAACTGCGTTCCCGCGCACATGACGGCCGGTGACACATCGAGGAAGAAGGCAGGTGGCGGCAGTGCCCAGGACTACGGACGGCGACGGGACGCCGGTGCCGCAGCGGCTGCTCGCCGCCGCCACCCGGCTCTTCGCCGAGCAGGGCTACGACCGCACGTCGGTGCAGGAGATCGTCGAGGCCGCGGGCGTCACCAAGGGCGCGCTGTACCACTACTTCGGGTCCAAGGACGACCTGCTGCACGAGGTCTACGCGCGCGTGCTGCGCGTCCAGCAGGAGCGGCTCGACGCGTTCGCGGGCGCCGACGAGCCGATCGAGAAGCGGCTGCGGGGCGCGGCGGCGGACGTCGTCGTCACGACGATCGAGAACCTCGACGACGCGATGATCTTCTTCCGTTCGATGCACCATCTGAGCCCCGAGAAGAACAAGCAGGTGCGCGCGGAGCGGCGGCGCTACCACGAACGCTTCCGCGCACTGGTCGAGGAGGGCCAGCGGGCCGGCGTCTTCTCCACGGCGACCCCGGCCGACCTGGTCGTGGACTACCACTTCGGGTCCGTGCACCACCTGTCGACCTGGTACCGCCCGGACGGCCCGATGGGCGCGCAGGAGGTCGCCGACCACCTCGCCGACCTGCTGCTGCGCGCGCTGCGGCCGTAGGCCCGGCGGACAGGAAAGCCGGACCGCGAGGACCACGACGGGGGCGGTCGTCCAGGACGACCGCCCCCACCGGCTCCCCGCGCCTACTTACAGGTACTTCTTCAGCTCCCGGCGGGCCAGCGACCGCTGGTGGACCTCGTCCGGCCCGTCCGCGATCATCAGCGTGCGCGCACTGGCGTACAGCTCGGCCAGCGGGAAGTCCTGGCTCACGCCGCCCGCGCCGTGCAGCTGGATCGCCCGGTCGATGATGTCGACGACCGCGCGGGGCGTCGCGATCTTGATGGCCTGGATCTCCGTGTGGGCGCCCCGGTTGCCGACGGTGTCCATCATCCAGGCGGTCTTCAGCACCAGCAGCCGCAGCTGCTCGACCGTCACACGGGCGTCCGCGATCCAGTTGTGGACCACGCCCTGCCGGGCCAGCGCCTTGCCGAAGGCGTCGCGGGAGACGGCCCGGCGGCACATCAGCTCGATCGCCCGCTCGGCCATGCCGATCAGCCGCATGCAGTGGTGGATGCGGCCGGGGCCGAGCCGGGCCTGGGCGATGGCGAAGCCGCCGCCCTCCTCGCCGATCAGGTTCGCCGCCGGCACCCGCGCGTGGTCGAAGACCACCTCGGCGTGGCCGCCGTGGGAGTGGTCCTCGTAGCCGAAGACCTTCATGGCCCGCTCGACGGTGACGCCCGGGGTGTCGCGCGGCACGAGCACCATGGACTGCTGGCGGCGGACGTCGGAGGCGTCCGGGTCCGTCTTGCCCATCACGATGAAGATCCGGCAGTCCGGGTTCATCGCCCCGGAGATGTACCACTTGCGGCCCGTGACGACGTACTCCCCCCCGCTCTCGGCTCCGCTCGAACGGGAGGCGCCCCCCTCGTCGCGCTCGATGAGCGTGGTGATGTTGGTGGCGTCGGAGGAGGCCACCTCCGGCTCGGTCATCGCGAACGCCGAGCGGATCTCCCCGGCGAGCAGCGGCTCCAGCCACTGCTTCTTCTGCCGCTCGTCCCCGAACTGCGCGAGCACCTCCATGTTCCCGGTGTCGGGCGCGGCGCAGTTCAGGGCCGTCGGCGCCAGATGCGGGGAACGGCCGGTGATCTCCGCCAGGGGCGCGTACTGCAGGTTCGTCAGACCCGCGCCGTGCTCGGCGTCGGGCAGGAAGAGGTT
This sequence comes from Streptomyces humidus, assembly GCF_014649655.1. GTDB lineage: Bacteria > Actinomycetota > Actinomycetes > Streptomycetales > Streptomycetaceae > Streptomyces > Streptomyces humidus. Next base: position 102,296 of record NZ_BMTL01000006.1, read on the forward strand.
CCACAGCCCCTGCCTGCGCGCCTCCGCCTTGAGGTCCTCGACCACGGCGGGTGTGTCCCACGGCGAGGCCAGCAGCGCGCGCTGCTCCTCCGCCACGGACTCGGCCGGGTAGACGTACTCGTCCATGAAGGCGAGCAGCCGGGCGCGGAGTTCCTCGGTACGGGCGTCGAACGTGAAGTCCATGCCGGTCAGCCTTCCTGGAGAGTGGTCAGTCCGTGTTCGATGAAGACGGGGACGAGCTCGCCGATGCGGTCGAAGCCGCGCCCCACCGTCTGGCCCAGCGTGTACCGGTAGTGGATCCCCTCCAGGATCACCGCGAGCTTGAACCAGGCGAACGCCGTGTACCAGGAGACCGCCGACACGTCCCGCCCGGAGCGGGCCGCGTACCGCTCGATCAGCTCGGCCGGCGACGGATGCCCGGGGGCGGCGGCCGTCGTGGAGATCGGGGAGTCCGGCAGCCGCAGCGGCACGCTGTACATCACCAGCAGGCCCAGGTCCGTCAACGGGTCGCCGAGCGTCGACATCTCCCAGTCGAGGACGGCCCGGATGCTGTCGTCCGGGCCGATCAGCACGTTGTCGAGCCGGTAGTCACCGTGCACGACGGCGGGCGCGGGGGACTGCGGCAGCTCGCGGCCCAGGGCCGCGTGGAGTTCGTCGACCCCGGCCAGGTCGCGGCTGCGGGAGGCGTCCAGCTGCTTGCCCCAGCGGCGCAGCTGCCGGTCCAGGAAGCCCTCGGGGCGGCCGAAGTCGGCCAGGCCCACCCCGGCGGGGTCCACCGCGTGCAGTTCCACCAGCGTGTCGACCAGTGACAGGATCGCGTCCCGGGTGCGCCGCTCGCCGAGCGGGACGAGTTCGTCGGCCGTCCGGTACGGAGTGCCCTCGACGAACTCCATCACGTAGAAGGGCGCCCCGAGCACCTGCTCGTCCTCGCACAGCAGCACCGGCCGTGGCACCGGCACGCTCGTCGGATGGAGCGCGCTGATCACCCGGTGCTCGCGCCTCATGTCGTGCGCGGTGGCCAGGACGTGCCCGAGCGGAGGCCGCCGGACGACCCACCTGCTCGTGCCGTCGGAGACCGCGTAGGTGAGGTTCGACCGCCCGCCCTCGATCAGCCGGCCGGTCAGGGGCCCGTGGACCAGGCCGGGACGCTCGCGCTCCAACAGGGCGCGCAGCCGGTCGAGGTCGAGTCCGGGCGGATGGTCGGGGCTCATGCGTCGCTCCTGTGGGCGGGACGGGTGAACAGGACCCGCCCCATGATGCCGACCGGTCGGTATGCCGTCCAGTGGTCCCGCCCGACGTGATCGGGGCCACGATAGGCGACGGCCCCCCGGGCGGTGCCCGGGGGAGCCGTGGACGGGCGGTTCCCGGCCGCGCGCCCGCCCTCCTGCGGACGCGCCCCGCGACGTCAGTGGTCGTCCCAGTGGCCTTCGTGCTCGGCGTGCCGGTGGCCGTCGTGCAGGTAGTCCACATGGTCGCCGTGCCGCACGCGCGCGTGCCCGCAGCCCTCGCCGTGCCGGTGCTCGTGCCCGCCGTGGGTCACGTGGCCCGCGGGCTCGCACTCGTCCCAGTGACCGCCGTGCTCCCGGTGCAGATGCCCGTCGTGGACGCAGTCGACGTGGTCGCCGTGGTCGATGCGGTCGTGCCCGCAGTCCGGGCCGTGCGCGTGCGCGTGGGCGGGGTGTTCGGCGTGGGCGGTGGTCATGGGGTGCTCCCCTTCGGCGCTGCGGGCGATGACGTCGCACAGGCTGCCACGCGAACCGCCCGTATCGGGTGATTCCGCTTGCGTGGCGTGCGGGGACACCGGAGGGTCGGACGCATGAAGGCCATCAGCTACTCCCGCTACGGCGGCCCCGGGACGCTCGAGTACGGGGACGTCCGCGAGCCCAAGATCGGTCCCGACTCGGTGCTGGTGAAGGTCCGGGCGGCGGCGGTGAACCCCGTCGACTGGAAGGCGCGCGAGGGCTACCTGGACCCGATGCTCGACGCCGTCTTCCCGGTGATCCCCGGCTGGGACGTCTCGGGGGTCGTCGTCCGGCTCGGGGTGTCCGTCGTGGAGTTCGCCGTCGGCGACGAGGTCATCGGCTACGTCCGGGAGGACTTCCTCTCGCGCGGCACCTTCGCCGAGTACGTGGCCGCGCCGGTGCGCACCCTCGCCCGCAAGCCGCGCAATCTCACCTGGGAGGAGGCCGCGGGCCTGCCGCTGGCCGGCCTCACCGCCTACCAGGTGCTGACCGGGGCCCTCCAGGTGAAGCGGGGCGAGACCGTCCTCGTCCACGCGGCCGCGGGCGGGGTCGGCTCCATCGCCGTGCAGCTCGCCCGCCACCTGGGCGCACGGGTGATCGGCACGGCGAGCGAGGCCAACCACGACTTCGTGCGCTCGCTGGGCGGCGAGCCGGTCGCCTACGGCGGGGGACTGGCCGAGCGGGTGCGCGGGCTGGCACCCGAGGGCGTGGACGCCGTCTTCGACACGGTCGGCGGGGACACCCTGAGGGTCTCCGCCGACCTGCTGGCACCGGAAGGGCGCCTGGTGTCGATCGCCGACGGCGACGTCGTCGGCTACGGCGGCCGCTACTACTGGGTCCGGCCCGACGCCGAGGACCTCACCCGGTTGTCCGAACTGGCCGAACAGGGCGTGGTGTCCGTGCACGTCTCCGAGACGTTCCCGCTGGAACGCGCGGCGGACGCGCACCGCCTGAACGAGGAGGGCCGCACCCGCGGCAAGATCGTCGTCACGGTCGCCCAGGACGAGGCCGACGGCGCGGACGGCACGGGCAGGGCGGACGCCGCGAGCGCGGACCCGAGCAAGAGCACGGGGTGACGGCCGGGGCCCGCGCCGGGACGCTCCGGGCCGGGAATCCGTGCGGACTCCGTGTCGGGGATTCGGGCGGAGTCCGGGGCGGGAAAGCGGGTCGACGGCGTCCGGGCCGGGGCCCAGACCTGGCCTAGACCACCAGTGCCAGGGCGCACACCGCCGTCGCGATGGCGCACAGGACCACCGACGTGGCGTGCCGCGGAGCGAGGGGTGCCGGACTCGCCGTGGCGGCGAGGGCCCGGATCCGGTGGTGGGCGAGCGCCAGGAAGGCCAGCCACAGGCCGCTGCACAGCGCGCAGGCGACGATCCCGAAGGAAGAGGGGCCGCCGTGCAGCGCCGTCTTCCCGGCCAGCACGGCGGTGACGGTGCTCGCCAGCGTCGTACGCCGCCAGGCCAGCCGGGTCCGCTCCGGCTGGAGCCCGGGGTCGCGCGCGGACAGCGCCTCCCCGCTCACCCCTCCCACCCCACCAGCACCACCACGACCATCGCCACGGCCACCACCGCCACCACCACGCCCAGCAGCGCCGGGAAGCGGGACGCCGGCAGGTCCTCGCCCCGGCGCATCGCCCGCTCGCAGAGCATCCAGTGGTTCACGGCGCGCAACGAGCACAGCACGCCCGCCGCCAGCAGGGCCAGCGCCAGCCCGACCCGCCAGCCCCAGCGCAGGTCCGGCAGGAACTGGTCCACCGCGAAACCCCCGCCGATCAGCGCCAGCGCGGTACGCATCCACGCCAGGAACGTGCGCTCGTTGGCCAGCGAGAACCGGTAGTCGGGCGTGTCGCCCTCCTCCCGCACCTGCTCGGGCGCGAACCACAGCCTGACGTTCTGCACGAACTCGATCACCCGACGGACCCTACCCGCCGTCCGACGCCCGTCCCGAGCCGTCCGGCGGACCCCGCTCAGCCCGTCGGACGGAACTCCTTCAGACGCCGGTACGCGGCCAGTCCGTCCGGCACCCACTCCCAGACGGACAGACGACGCTCGACCTCCTCCTCGGACAGGAACGCATGCCAGGCCACCTCTTCCGCCTGGGGGCGCACCGGAAGCTCGCAGCGGACCTCGTAGACGGCCGACCACCAGCTTCCCGCGGGCCCGCCGTCGTAGAGGAACTTGAAGAGGAACTCCGGCCGGGGCAGACCGCTCACGCCCAGCTCCTCCTCGGCCTCGCGCAGGGCGGCGTCGTCGTAGGCCTCGCCCGCGCCGACCACCCCGCCCACGAACATGTCGTACAGCGAGGGGAAGACCAGCTTGGTCGCGGTCCTGCGGTGCACGAAGAGCCGGCCCTCGGTGTCCCGGGCCCGGATGAAGACGCAGCGGTGCCGCAGCCCCTCGGCGTACACCCGCCCCCGTGGAGACCGCCCCACGACCCGGTCGTTCTCGTCGACGACGTCGAGGATCTCGTCAGCAGCGCTCATGCCCCCATCCAAGCAGGCCGCCGTCGCCGGAGGGCGGGCTGTGCGGGCCGGGGCGTGCTGTGCGGACGGGGGGCGAGCCGGTGGTGCTCGGACAGGGCCGGCCGGTGGGGCGACGGCGGCCGGGTCACTGCGGCTGGAAGTCCGGCACGCGCTCGCTCTGCGTCGTGCCGCGCGGCATCGCCGGATGCAGCCCGAGGAGCACGATGCCCGCGACGATCGCCGCGAGCCCCGCCGCCTCCCAGGCCAGCGCGCCGGTGTCGGTGTGCAGCCGGTCGCCGAGGAAGCCCACGCCGCAGAGGATCCCCGCGAGCGGCTGGGCCGCGGTCAGCGCGGGCAGCGACATCCGCAGGGGCGCCGTCTCGAAAGCGCTCTGGACGAGCACGAGCCCGGTCACACCGAGCGCGACCACCGCGTACGGCTGCCAGCCGGTGAGCAGCTCACCGAGGCCGCCCGCGCCGAAACGCTGCCCGCTGATCCGGGTCAGGGCGTCCTGGACGCCGTACAGCAGACCCGCCGCGAGGGCGAGCAGGAGCGGGCCCGAACTCAGCCGGGAACGCTTGGCGTACGCCGTCAGCAGCAGCGCCAGCCCGACCGTCACGCCGATGATCAGCCAGTGCCGCAGCGGGTTCGCGACCGCCGTGCCGCCGCGCGGCTGGCCCGCCACGATGAAGGCGGTCACCCCGCCCGCGAGCAGCAGCAGACCCGACCAGCCCTGGCGGCCGAGCGGCTGCTTCGTCTGGTGCCGGGAGAGCGCGAGAGCGAAGAGCAGGTTCGTCGCGAGCAGCGGTTCCACCAGGGAGATCTCGCCCTGGCCGAGGGCGACCGCGCCCAGCCCCATGCCGGCCACCATCAGGCCGATGCCGCCGAGCCAGCGCGGCACCTTCATCAGGTCGAGCAGCAGCCGGGGGGAGAGGAAGTCGCCGAGCGGCGCCCTCTGGGCCGCGTTCTGCTGGAGCACGAACCCGAAGCCCAGACAGCAGGCGGCGCTCACGGCGAGAACCAGAACCAGAACCGACACGCTGCGTACCTCGATCATCCGGTCGGACCACGGACGGGGTGCGTGGGGCCGACTGTAGCGTTTCAGCGCCCCCAGTGCCCTGGGAGTGCCGGGAGTCTTCGCTTCGGGCACGCCCCGGGCCGATGCTTCCGGGAGTACCCCTGACCGGGCGTTCGACTCGCCCGCGGCGCCGGGGCCGAGGGGCCGGGGCGCGACCGTACGGCCGTGGAGGCCGTATCGCCATGGTGTGGGCTGCGGCCGGGCCGCGCCATGGCGTACGCCACACCCGCGCCGGAGGGTCCCGGCCGCGACCGGTCCCACCAGCGGCGGGGCGCCGCCCGGGCGTTCTCCGCCGTGCGGCGGCCGACGCGCGTCACGGTTCCCGGCCCTTGACGCTGGGCGCCGGCTGGGGATTGGCTGTGTGTGATCGGCCGATCGCGGGCCGATGCCAGAGCCGCCGCCGACGAGGATGAGGAAGTCTCGCGGTGCCCTTACCCCCGCCACCCCTCGGCCGTGACCGGCAGTGCCCGGCCCCGACTCCCGATCCGGCCCTGGACGACGTCCAACTCGGCGTCGCCCGTGCCGCGTTGACCCAGGGCCGCCGACAGCCGGTGCGTTCCCTGCTGGCCCGTACCGGCGACGACTGGGACCGGCGCGCACACCGGGTCGCCGTCCTCGCCCTCGAGCCGTACGCGGCCGCCTGGGCCGACGACTGGCTGACCGCCGAACCCGGCTGCGCCGACGCCGCCGCTCTGCTGGCCCTGGCCCGGGTCCGCCGGGCCCTGCGCGGCAAGGAGGACCCGGCCCTCGCCCGCGCCGCGTGCCGGTCGGCCGCCGAGCTGGCCCCCGCCGACCCGACTCCCTGGCTCGGTCTGCTGCAACTGGAGCGGACGGGCGGGGCGGAGACGGTGCGGATCTTCGAGGAGATCCGCTCCCGGCACCGCGACCACCACCACGCGCACCACCTCATGGTCGCCCGGCTCGCCGAACGCCGTGCGGACGGCGGCCCGGACCCGCTGCACGAGGTGTACGAGTTCGCGGCCTGGGCCGCCGAGCAGGCCCCCGCGGACTCCCCGCTGGTCATCCTCCCGGTCGTCGCGCACGCCGAGCGCTACCGCGTGCTGGCCGCCCACGGCTTCGCGCCGGCCGACGCAGCCGCGTCCGGGCACTGGCGCGACGACCGAGCCCGGGACGTGATGAAGGCCGCTTTCGACTGGTGGCTGGAGTGGGAGCACGACGGCCACCCCCGGCGTCTGGTCGACCTGAACTTCCTCGCCCACGCCAAGGTGTGCGAGGGCCGGGGCGCCGAGGCCGCCGCCCTCTTCCAGCGCATCGGCCGGCATGTCACCCACCAGCCCTGGTCGTACCCGGACCGCGACCCGGGCGAGGCCTTCCGGACGGCCCGGGCAGCCGCGCTCCGGACCGGCGGGGCGCGCCGCTGCCCGGAGGCGGGCGGGAAGTGATGACGGAAGTCTGACGTCGGCCCGGGATCCCTGGCCCCGGCGGGCCCCCGGGTGCTCGAATGGAAGGGTGAACCCCGAACCGTCCGAGCGACCCGGACGCCCCGCACCGCCGGAACAACCAGGACCGTCCGAACCGCCGGGACCCCCCGAGCGGCCGGGGCGGTCCGAGCGCCCGGACTCTCCCGAGCCGTCCGGGGAACGCGGTACGCCCGTCGGCCGGCGGGTGTTCCTCGGCACGCTCGCCCTGGGCGCCATGGGCGTGATCGCCGCGCCCCCGCTCCAGCGCGGCCTCGAGGCCTTCCTCGGCAGCGCGGCCGACAGGGACCCCACCGGTCTCACCGGGCTGCTCCCCAACGGCGGCGGCTTCCGCTACTACTCGGTGACCTCGTCCGTGCCGCACAAGAACGCCGCGAACTACCGCCTCACCGTGGACGGCCTGGTCGAGCGGCCCGCCACCTACACGCTGGCCGAGCTGCGGGCCATGCCCCAGACCCGGATGGTCAAGGACGTCCAGTGCGTCACCGGCTGGCGGGTGCCGGGCACCCCCTTCGAGGGCGTACGGCTGTCCGCGCTGCTGGACGCGGCCGGCGTGCGGAGCGCGGCCGGCGCGATCCGCTTCACCTGCTTCGACGGCGCCTACACCGAGAGCCTCACGCTGGCCCAGGCCCGTCGCGCCGACGTCCTGGTCGCGCTGCGGATGCAGGACAAGGACCTCGGCCACGACCACGGCGGACCCGTCCGCCTGTATGTGGCCCCCATGTACTTCTACAAGTCCGCCAAGTGGCTCTCCGGCATCACCGTCACCGAGAAGGTGCGCCCCGGCTACTGGGAGGACCGCGGCTACGACGTCGACGCCTGGGTCGGCCGTTCGAACGGGCGGGACGATGATCCTACGAGCTGAGGCGCGGCCCGCCGCGGAGGTGCGCCGCTTCACCCGCGCCGAGCGGTGGGTGCACCGCACCACGGCCCTGCTGATGGGCGTGTGCGTGGTGACCGCGTCCTTCCTGTACGTCCCCGAGTTCGCCCAGCTCGTGGGCCGCCGTGAGCTGGTGGTCCGCGTCCACGAGTGGGCGGGGCTGGCCCTGCCCGTGCCCGTGCTGGCCGGCCTGCTCTCCCGCGCGTTCCGCGCCGACCTCGGACACCTCAACCGCTTCGGCCCGCACGACCGGCGCTGGCTGCGGGCGGCCCTGCACCGGGACAAGCGCCGGGAGTCGCGGCCGGCGGCCAAGTTCAACGCCGGGCAGAAGGTCTACGCGTCCTGGATCGCGGGGGCGACCCTGGTCATGCTCGGCACGGGCCTGCTCATGTGGTTCACCCACCTCACCCCGATCATGTGGCGCACCAGTGCGACCTTCGTCCACGACTGGCTGGCCCTGACCATCGGCGTGGTCCTGGCCGGCCACATCGGCATGGCCCTGGGCGACCCGGAGGCCCGCCGCGGCATGCGCACCGGGTCGGTGAGCCGGGAATGGGCGGAGCGGGAACACCGTCTGTGGCGGCCCTGACTCCCGTCGGTCACCTCGGGACGCCCCGGCCGGTCCCCGTGCGCAGGACCGCGGCGAGCCGGGCCCGGCCCGGTGACCGGGGCGGGCCCGGCCGCCGATGCGGGACGGGGGCGACTCGTCGTGTGCTCCCGCCCCTCCCCGTCCGCTCCGCAGGCCCCGCACTCCCTAGAGGACGAGCGAGAGCAGCAGGACCACGCCGCCGGCGACCACCGAGACGATGGTCTCCATGACCGACCAGGTCTTGACGTTCTGGCCGACGCTCAGCCCGAAATACTCCTTGACCAGCCAGAAGCCGGCGTCATTGACATGGCTGAAGAACAGCGAGCCGGCGCCGACGGCCAGGACCAGCAGGGCGGTGTGCGTCGTCGACATGTCGGCCGCGAGCGGCGCGACGAGGCCGGCCGCCGAGATCGTCGCCACGGTCGCCGAACCGGTCGCCAGCCGGATCGCCACGGCGATCAGCCAGGCCAGCAGCAGGGCCGGTATCGACCAGTCCTTGGAGACGTCCAGGACCATCCGGCCCACGCCGCAGTCGATCAGCGTCTGCTTGAAGCCGCCGCCCGCGCCGACGATCAGCAGGATGCCCGCGATGGGCGCGAGCCCCTTGTCCACGAGCCGTGAGATCCGCTCCTTGCTGAAGCCCGCGGGCCGGCCCAGCGTGAAGATGCCGAGGAGCACCGCGGCGAGCAGCGCGATCAGCGGCGAGCCGACGACGTCGAACACGCGCTGCACGGTCTGCTCGGGGTCGTCCACGACGATGTCGACGAGCGCCTTGGACAGCATCAGCGCGACCGGCAGCAGGATGGTCGCCAGCGTGACGCCGAAGCCTGGGCGCCGCTCCAGTTCCTCGGAGGGCCGCTGCGGGATCATGCGGTCGGGGGCCGGGACGTCGACCCAGCGGGCGGCGACCTTCGAGAACAGCGGGCCGGCCACGACGACCGTCGGCACGGCGACGAGAACGCCGAGCGCCAGCGTGACGCCCAGATCGGCGCCGACCGCGTCGATCGCGACCAGCGGGCCGGGGTGCGGCGGGACGAGTCCGTGCATCACCGACAGACCGGCCAGCGCCGGGATGCCGATCCGCATGAGCGAGTAGTTGCCCCGCTTGGCGACCATCAGCACCACCGGGATCAGCAGCACCACGCCGACCTCGAAGAACAGCGGCAGGCCGATGACGGAGGCGATCAGCACCATCGCCCACGGCATCGAGCGGCCGCCGGCCTTGGCGAGGATCGTGTCCACGATCTGGTCGGCGCCGCCGGAGTCCGCGAGCAGTTTGCCGAGGATCGCGCCCAGCGCGATCAGCACGCCCACCCCGGCGACCGTGGCGCCCAGCCCGGTGGTGAAGGAGGCGATGGCCTTGTCGAGGGGCGCCCCGGCGAACGCGCCGAGCGCGAGCGAGCCGATGGTCAGCGCCAGGAAGGCGTGCAGCTTGAACTTGGTGATGAGCAGGACGATCACGGCGATGCCCGCCAGAACGGCGATGCCCAGTCGTGCGTGGCCGGCCGAGGTGATCGGCTCGACCGCGTCCGCCGCCAGCATCTCGACGCTGAGTCTCACGGGGGTTCCCTTGCGGTTGTTCGGGACGGGGGAGGGGAGAGGAGAGAGGGGTACGCGGCCGGAGGAGGTCACCCGGCCGGGAGGGGGAGCGGGTTCACGCGGGCGGGTCGGGAAGGGCGGCGAGCGCCGTCACGGCCCGGCCGGCGATGGCTTCGGGGCCCCCGGAGACGTCGACGACGACGCCCGCCTCGTCGGCCTGGAGCGGCTCGAGCGTGGCGAACTGGGAGTCCAGCAGCGCGGTCGGCATGAAGTGCCCCCGCCGGTGCGCCATGCGGTCCTCGATCAGGGACCGGTCGCCGGCCAGGTGCACGAAGACGACTCCCGGGGCCGCTGCCCGCAGCCGGTCGCGGTACGACCGCTTCAGCGCCGAGCAGCTGACCACCCCGCCGAGCCCGGCCCGCCCGTCCGCCCAGGCGCCGATGGCGTCGAGCCACGGCCACCGGTCGTCGTCGTCGAGCGGGGTGCCGGCCGACATCTTGGCGATGTTGGCCGGCGGGTGGAAGTCGTCGCCCTCGGCGTACGGGACGCCCAGCCGGGCGGCGAGCAGCGGACCGATGGTGGTCTTGCCCGTGCCCGCGACGCCCATCACCACGACGACATGGGGGGTGCGCATCTTCGCCTCGCTGTCTTCGTCGACACCTGACGCCACACCTGACGTCGACGACACTGAAACCGATTAGGTACGACGAATTCAAGAGGCTGTGACAAATAAGTCTGACTTTTTGGCTTCGTGATCTACCGCGTACTCTGTGTGCATGACCACTCCGGGCCGGGGTCTGCACGGCCGAGTACTGGACGCCCTGGGCCCCGCCATCACCGCGGGTGAGTACCCGCCGGGCAGCGTCCTGCGCACCGACGAACTGGCTCAGCGCTTCGACGTCTCCCGCTCCGTGATGCGCGAGGCGGTGCGTGTGCTGGAATCCATGCACCTGGTCGAGTCCCGCCGCCGCGTGGGCGTCACGGTGCGCCCCAGGGCAGAGTGGAACGTCTACGACCCGCAGGTCATCCGCTGGCGGCTGGCCGGCTCCGACCGCCCGCAGCAGCTGCGCTCGCTCACCGTCCTGCGCTCGGCGGTCGAGCCGGTCGCGGCGGCGCTGACGGCGACGCACGCCACGGCGGAGCAGTGCGCCGAGCTGACGCGCTGCGCGCTGGGCATGGTGGCCACCTCACGCGGCAACCGCCTCGAGGACTACCTCGTCCACGACGTCGCCTTCCACCGGGTGATCCTCACCGCGTCCGGCAACGAGATGTTCGCCCGGCTCGGCGACGTCGTCGCGGAGGTGCTGGCCGGCCGCACCCATCACGAGGTCATGTTCGAGGACCCCGACCCGGCCGCCGTCACGCTGCACGTGCAGGTCGCCGAAGCGGTCCGCGAGGGCGACCCGGTGCGCGCGGAGCGGCTCACCCGCGAGATCACGGTCGGCGCCCTACAGGAACTCGACATCCTCGCGCCCTGACCGGCCCGCGGCCCCCCGTCGGGGCCGGCTACCCGGGGAACTCGCCGTCCACGTACGCCCAGGCCCCGTCCACCCGCTCGAACCGGCTGCGCTCGTGCAGCGCCCCACCCCGGTACGACGCCCGGAACTCCACGACGCCGGCCTGGTGGAACGCGCTCCCCTCCGACGTGGCGAGGATCTCCAGACCCGTCCACCGCATTCCCGGTTCCAGCTCCAGCAGCTCCGGCCGCGTCCGCGGATGCCAGGTCCGCAGCAGGTAGGGCACGTCTCCCCGCACGAACGCGCTGTAGCGCGAACGCATCAGCGCCTCGGCGGTGGGGGCGGTCACGGTTCCCGCGTGGTAGCGGCCGCAGCACGCCCCGTACGGCTCGGACCGACCGCACGGACAGCCGTCGGGAGCGGCGGGGACGGTGCGGACGGCGGCGGAGGCGCCCTGGCGCGGGCGGGCGGAACGTCGGGCCATGGAGCCCATTGTGCCGGGCCCGCCACGGTGACCGTGCCGCCTCGGCACCGCGTCCCGGCACGACCGCGTCCCGGCATCACCGCGTCGCGGCGCGACCGCATACCGGCACGACCACATACCGGTTCGAGTGCATACCGGTACGACCGCATCCTGGCCCGACCGCATCCCGGCATCACCGCGTCGCGGGAACGACCGCGTCCTGGCAGCGACGGAAGTACGGCGCCACCGGATCTCGGATCACCGCGTCCCGGCGACGACGGGAGCACGACACCCCCGGCGGGGTGTCACGCCGAGGCCGCGCCCCGGCCCGCCGACAGGACCGGCAGCGGGGGCAGCGCCGTCCCGTGCACCCAGGCCTCGAACAGGTCGTCCAGCGGCTCCGGGGCGAACCGGGCCACGTGCGAGGCGAGCGTCGACGTCGTCACGGCCCCGCCCCGGTGCAGGGACAGCCAGGCGCGCAGCATCCGGAAGAACGCCTCGTCGCCCAGCGCGCAGCGCACCGCGTGCACCGTGAGGCCGCCGCGCTCGTAGAGCCGGTCGTCGAACATCGACTTGCGGCCGGGGTCCGCCAGGCGCAGATCCTGCGGCAGCGACGACAGCGTCCGGTGCGCCACGGCGGCCAGTTGCTGCGCGCTGCGCCCTCCCGACCGCTCCGACCACAGCCACTCCGCGTACTTGGCGAACCCCTCGTTCAGCCAGATGTGCCGCCAGTCGGCGATGGACACGCTGTTGCCGAACCACTGGTGCGCCAGCTCGTGCGCCACCAGCCGCTCCGAACCCCGGGCCCCGTCCACGTGGTTGGCGCCGAACAGCGACAACCCCTGCGCCTCGACCGGGACATCGAGCTCCTCCTCCGTCACCACGACCGCGTACTCGTCGAACGGGTAAGGCCCGAAGAGCTGTTGGAAGAGGTGCATCATCCCGGGCTGTCGCGCGAAGTCCCGTGAGAACTCCGCCAGCAGATGCGCCGGAATGTGTCCGTGCTGCGGCACCCCGCCGAGCCCCGGATCGCCCAGCAGGACGGTCTGGTACTCGCCGATGGACAGACCCACCAGATAGCTCGACGTCGGCGCCGACTGCTCGTACACCCAGGTCGTCGTCGAGGCCTTCGCGGTCCGTGTGAGCAGCCGCCCGCCCGCCACCACCGAGTACGCGGACGGCGTCGTGACCGATATCAGATACGAGGCCTTGTCCGCGGGCCGGTCGTTGCACGGGTACCAGGACGGCGCGCCCACGGGCTGGCTCGCCACCAGCGCCCCGTCGTCCAGCTCCTCCCAGCCGATGCCGCCCCACGGACTGTTCACCGGCTTGGGGTTGCCCGACCAGTGCACCTCGACGGTGAAGGCCGCCCCGGCCCGGATCGGCTTGGCCGGACGGATGCGCAGCCGGCCGCCCCGGTGCGTGTAGTGCGGCTGCCGGCCGTCCACCCGCACCCGGCCGATCTTGAAGTCGGCCAGGTTCAGCTGGAACTCGGCCAGCGACGCACGCCCGGCGATCGCGTTGATCCGCGCCGCCCCCGACAGCCGGTTGGGACCCGGCCGGTAGTCCAGCGTGAGCTCGTAACGGTGCACCCGGTACCGGGGGTCGCCGTTGGCCGGGAAATACGGATCCGGCCCGACCGTCTGCTGAACTGCCACGTCCCCGTCCGCTCCCTGACCTGTGCTCGAACCACCCGCCGCCGGTCCACCGCTCACCGACTCCGAGTAGCCCCTTTTCAGGGACGCCATGCCTCGATCGGGTTGCCGAGCCAGCGGGTGTCGTCCGGGACGGACTCCGCGGCCATGACGAGCGACGCGGGACCCAGGGTCGTCCGGGCCCCGATCGTGCTGCCGGGCAGCACGATCCCGCCAGGGCCCAGCGTGGCGCCCTCACGGAGGACCACAGTATCCGTCCGCAAGATCCGGTCGTGGAAGAGGTGAGTCTGCAGCACGCACCCACGGTTGACCGTGACGCCGTCCTCCAGCGTCACCAGGTCCGACTCGGGCAGCCAGTAGCTCTCCACCCACGTGCCCCTGCCGATCCGTGCGCCGAGCCCGCGCAGCCACGCCGTCATCACCGGAGTGCCCGGCACCGCGCCCGCCAGCCACGGCACGGCCACCACCTCGACGAACGTGTCCGCCAGCTCGTTGCGCCACACGAAACCGCTCCACAGCGGATGCTCCCCGGCGCGATGCCGGCCGACCAGCAGCCACTTGGCGACGACGGACACCACCGCCGCCGCGAAGCCCACGCCCAGCAGCACCACGCCCGCCAGCAGGGGCGCCCACGCCCCCAGCGCGCACAGCACGGCCACCGTCGTCACGCCCAGCGCGGTCGAGCACAGCACGGGCACGATCCTGCACAGCTCCACCAGCGCCCGCGCCCACAACAGCCGCGTGGGCGGCTCGTACGTCAGGCTGTCGTCGCCGTCCGCCGCGTGCCGGGGCAGCTTCACCGGGGGCAGCCCCAGATACGAGGTGCCCTTCTTCGCCTTCTTCGGCGTCGCCGACAGCACGCCCACCAGCCCGCCGTCCGGCACCGACCTGCCCGGCGCGGTCATTCCCGAGTTCCCCAGGAACGCCCGCCGCCCGATCTCCGCCCGCCCGACGCGCACCCAGCCGCCGCCCAGCTCGTACGGCGCGGTCAGCGTGTCGTCGGCGAGGAACGCGCCCTCGCCGACCGTCGTCAGGCTCGGCAGGGCCAGCACGGTCGACACCTCGGCGCCCCGCCCGATCCGCATGCCCAGCAGCCGCAGCCACACCGGCGTGACCAGCCCCGCGTACAGCGGGAACAGCGTCTCGCGCGCCCGGTCCATCAGCTGGGTGACGGTCCAGGCCTGCCAGCCGACCCGGCCGTGCGCCGGGTGCGTACCCTCCCGCAGCCCCAGGCTCAGCAGCCGGACGGCGACCAGCACCAGCAGCGCGTACGCCGCCCCGTAGGCCAGCGTGGCGGGCACGAGCGCGACGGCCGCCCCCCGCACGGCCTGCCCGAGCCCGTCGCCGGGCGTCACGAACAGCGACGCCACCAGCAGCGCCGCCGCGCCCGACAGCGCCGGAAGCAGCGTGAGCCCGAGCCCCGACACGCCGTACATCGCCCGCCAGTACCGGCTCTGCGGCGGCCGCTCCTCTGGCCAGTTGCGCTTGGCCCGGCCGAGCTTGACCGCGGGCGCTCCCGCCCACCGCTGACCGGTCGGGATCTGCCCGGTGACCGCCGAACCCGGCGCCACCTCGGCCCGTTTGCCGACGCGGGCGCCCGGGAAGAGCGTGCTGCGCGTGCCGACGACCGCGTGCGCCCCCACCCTTACCGAGCCGACCTCCAGCCGGTCGCCGTCCAGCCAGTACCCGGACAGGTCCACCTCGGACTCCACGGCCGCGCCCCGGCCCAGCCTCAGCAGGCCGGTGACCGGCGGCAGCGTGTGCAGGTCCACGTCGGGACCGATCCTGGCGCCCAGCGCCCGCGCGTACCGCTGCAGCCAGGCCCCGGTCAGCGAGGTCGCCCCGCTGAACTCGGCCAGCCGCTCGGCCGCCCACAGCCGCACATGGACCGAGCCGCCCCGCGGATGACGGCCGGGCCGCACACCCCGCAGCAGCAGCCGCACCCCGCCCGCACCGAGCGCGAGCCGTCCCGGCGGACTGAAGAACAGCAGGATCCCGGCGGCCACCAGCCACCACGGAGCGGTCGGCAGCCAGCCGTAGGCGGGCAGCACATCGCCCAGCGCGGCCAGCGCGACCGTCCAGCGCAGCCCGACCAGCGTGAACAGCGGCAGGAGCAGCACGAGCTGCAGGAACTGGGTCCGCTTCGGCACGGGCGCGATCGCGCGGCTGCCGGCGTCGTCCTGCGCCGAGGCCTCCAGCCGGCGGGCCAGCTTGCGCAGCGTCGGCTGCTGGTAGACGTCCAGCACCGCGGCGCCGGGATAGCGGGTACGCAGCCGGGTGGTGAGCTGGGCCGCGCCCAGACTGCTGCCGCCGATCGCGAAGAAGTCGTCGGAGGCGGAGGCGACCGGGACGCCCAGGACCTCCGTCCACTGTTCGGCGAGCCAGGCCTCGGTGCCGTACAGCTGCTCGGCCCGGCCGCCCCTCTCCAGCCCCGCCAGCGGCCAGGGCAGTGCGTTGCGGTCGACCTTCCCCGACGTGCGCGTCGGCAGGTCCGGCACCGGCGCCAGCAGCGGCACCAGGGCCGCGGGCAGCTCGGCGCGCAGCCGCTCCACGGCCGCCGCCTGGTCCCAGCCGTCCTGCGTGACGACGTACCCGACGAGCAGCTGGTTGCCGCCGCGCGCGGTCCGCACGGCCGCGGCCGCGCCCGCCACGCCCGGCAGCGCCTGCAGCGCAGCGTCCACCTCGCCCAGCTCGATGCGCCGTCCGCCCAGCTTGATCTGCTCGTCGGCCCGGCCGAGGAAGACGAGTCCCTCGGCGTCCGCGCGCACCAGGTCGCCGCTGCGGTACGCCCGTTCCCAGCCCAGCGACTCCAGCGGCGCGTACTTCTCCGCGTCCTTCTCGGCGTCGAGATAGCGCGCGAGCCCGACCCCGCCGATCACGAGCTGTCCGCTGCCGCCCAGCGGCACGGGCTCGCCGGCCTCGTCCACGACCGCCAGCTCCCAGCCCCTGAGCGGCAGCCCGATCCTGATCGGCTCCTCGCCCGACATCAGCGAGGCGCAGGCGACCACGGTCGCCTCGGTCGGACCGTAGGTGTTCCAGACCTCGCGCCCCTCCGTCACCAGGCGCTGTACCAGCTCGGGCGGACAGGCCTCGCCGCCGAAGATCAGCAGGCGGACGTCGTTGAGGGTCCCGGGCTCCCAGAGCGCGGCAAGCGTGGGCACCGTGGAGACCACCGTGATCTCCTGCTCGACCAGCCACGGCCCCAGATCTGCGCCGCTGCGGACCTGGGAGCGCGGGACGGGCACCAGACAGGCGCCGTACCGCCAGGCGAGCCACATCTCCTCGCAGGAGGCGTCGAAGGCGACCGACAGCCCGGCCATGACCCGGTCGCCCGGCCCGATGGGCTCCTCGGCGAGGAACAGGGCGGCCTCGGCGTCCACGAAGGCGGCCGCGGCGCGGTGGCTGACGGCGACGCCCTTGGGCCTGCCCGTCGAGCCGGAGGTGAAGATGATCCAGGCGTCGTGCTCGGGGCCGGGGCGCGCGGCGGGGGCCGTCGCGGACGTCCCGTGGACGGTGATCTCGCGCCCGGCGCCGACGACGGCCCGCACCCCGGCCTCGCCGAACACCAGCTCGGCCCGCTCGTCGGGGTCCTCGGCGTCCACCGGGACATAGGCAGCGCCGGCGGCGAGGACGGCCAGGATCGCCACGTAGAGGTCGTTGGTTCCGGACGGGACGCGCACGCCCACCCGGTCGCCGAGCCCGACCCCGGCGGCGGCCAGCCGGCGCCGGAGGTTCTCCGCCTCGACGGCGAGGGCGCGATAGGTGAGGGAGACGACGCCGTCGTCCAGGGCCGGCTCGTCCGGGAAGGACCGCACCGTCGCGTCGAGGACGTCGACCAGGGTGCGGGGAGAGGCGGCGGGGCCGCCGGAGAAGCGGGCGGTGTCGCCGAGTTGTGCGCGGATTTCTTCGTCGAGCAGGCCGAGAGCACTGCCCTCGTGTGTGGCTGCCATCGGTCCTCGCGTCTCGATCCCGGAAGCCTCCGGGGCGCCGGCGGGCCCGCAGGTCTGCCTGGGGTTGTCCGGTCCAGCTCCGTAACAAGCCGGATATTTTAGTACGACGCTAGGCACGCCCACCGGCGACGGCCACCCGGGCGGGCCGTCCGGGGGGCCCGGGAAGATCGTCGGCACACCGCTGACCTGCGCGGCCACCGCCACGGGGAGATCTGCCCCACACAGGCGGGAAGGACGCCGTGCGTCCCCTGGCACCGTCCGTCCGGGCACGGCCGTGCCGGCCCCGGAGCGCGCCGTCCGAACGCCGAAGAGGGTGGCCCCGGCCGACCGGCCGGAACCACCCTCTCTGGATCTGTGTCCGAGGGGGGACTTGAACCCCCACGCCCGATAAAGGGCACTAGCACCTCAAGCTAGCGCGTCTGCCATTCCGCCACCCGGACAAGGTGTCTGTCGTGCGCGGTTTCCCTCGCGGCGACGTCGTAAACATTACCAGGCTTTCCGGGGTGCCCGATCACGGGAGGCGGGGCCCCGGCGGGCGGTCCGGCGCGGGCGGCGGGTGACGGGCCGGGACCGGTCTTGGGCGGGGGCCCGGGGGAGGGGGAGGATGAGGGGGACCCACCAGCGGCGACAGCGGGAGGAACCATCGTGAGCGCGACGGACGACACGGCCAGGAGCGTCACCGGCGAGGACGAGGTCGTGGACCTCTGCCGCGAGCTGATCCGGATCGACACCAGCAACTACGGAGACCACTCGGGCCCGGGCGAGCGCAAGGCGGCCGAATGGGTCGCCGAGAAGCTCGCCGAGGTGGGTCTCGAACCGGAGATCTTCGAGTCCCACCCGGGCCGCGCCTCCACGGTGGCCCGCATCGCGGGCGAGGACCCGTCCAGGCCCGCGCTCCTCATCCACGGCCACCTCGACGTCGTCCCGGCCAACGCGGCCGACTGGACCCACGACCCCTTCTCGGGGGAGGTCGCCGACGGCTGCGTGTGGGGCCGCGGCGCG
This sequence comes from Streptomyces humidus, assembly GCF_014649655.1. Taxonomy (GTDB): domain Bacteria; phylum Actinomycetota; class Actinomycetes; order Streptomycetales; family Streptomycetaceae; genus Streptomyces; species Streptomyces humidus. Next base: position 120,554 of record NZ_BMTL01000006.1, read on the forward strand.
GTCGACATGAAGGACATGGACGCGATGACGCTGGCCGTCGTCCGCGACCGGCTGCGCTCCGGGCGCAGGCCTCCGCGCGACATCGTGCTGGCGTTCCTGGCCGACGAGGAGGCGGGCGGCACCTACGGCGCCCGCCACCTCGTCGACCACCACCGCCATCTGTTCGACGGCGTCACCGAGGCGATCAGCGAGGTGGGCGGGTTCTCGTTCACCGTCAGCGAGGAGCGCCGGCTCTACCTCGTCCAGACGGCCGAGAAGGGCATGCACTGGATGAAGCTGACCGTGGCCGGGACCGCGGGACACGGCTCGATGATCCACCGCGACAACGCCATCACCGAGCTGTCCGAGGCCGTCGCGCGGCTCGGCCGGCACACCTTCCCCGTGCGGGTCACCAAGACGACCCGGGCCTTCCTCGACGAGCTCGGCGACGCGCTGGGCACCCAGCTGGACCCCGAGGACATGCAGGCGACCCTGGTCCGGCTCGGCGGCATCGCCAAGCTGATCGGCGCGACCCTGAGCAACACCGCCAACCCGACCCAGCTCGGCGCCGGCTACAAGGTCAACGTCATCCCCGGCGAGGCCACCGCGCACGTCGACGGGCGTTTCCTGCCCGGGTACGAGGAGGAGTTCCTGGCCGACCTCGACCGGATCCTCGGTCCGAACGTGCGCCGCGAGGACGTGCATTCCGACAAGGCCCTCGAGACGTCCTTCGACGGAGCGCTGGTCGAGGCGATGCAGTCCTCGCTGCTCGCCGAGGACCCGACGGCGAAGGCCGTCCCCTACATGCTCTCGGGCGGCACCGACGCCAAGTCCTTCGACGACCTCGGCATCCGCGGGTTCGGCTTCGCCCCGCTCAAGCTGCCGCCGGAGCTGGACTTCGCCGGGATGTTCCACGGCGTCGACGAGCGGGTCCCGGTGGACGGGCTGAAGTTCGGGGTGCGCGTGCTGGACCGCTTCATCGACGCGTCCTGAGACGTCCCGGTGAGACGTCCCGGTGAGAGACGGGCGTTCACGGGACGAAGAAAATCGACCGCCTGTACGGGCGCGACTGGGAAGAGTGAATGCGCCGATAAGCGCGTAGCCCCATTAATCCTGCCTCGTTACTGGTGACATGCGATCCGTTGCTTGGGATCGCTTTGCCAACGAGGAGGAATAATGATCAAGAAGGTCGTCGCTGCTGCGGCTGCCACTGGTGGGCTGGTTCTCGCGGGTGCGGGCCTGGCCGTCGCCGACGCCGGAGCCCAGGGTGCCGCGGTGCACTCCCCGGGTGTCGCGTCCGGCAACGTCATCCAGGTTCCCGTGCACGTCCCGGTGAACGTCTGCGGCAACACGATCTCGGTGATCGGGCTGCTGAACCCCGCCTTCGGCAACATCTGCGTCAACGACTGACGTCGGCCCGCTGAGGGGTCGTCCACACCGTCGGCCCCGGAGCGCACGCCATGCGCTCCGGGGCCGACCGGTCTTTTCCCGAAGGAAAGGCCGAAGACTTCGAAAATCCCGAATAAATCGAACAGCTGCAATGATGCGAGCGATTCGGGACGCGGACGAAATGGAAAGCAGGGATTCAGCAATGCGACAGGTCACCCGCAAAAGCCTCATGACCGTGGCGGCGGCAACGGGGGTGATCGCCGCCGCCGGCGGCTACGCCCACGCCGACTCCGGCGCGAACGGCTACGCCACCGACTCGCCCGGCCTCTTGTCGGGCAACTCGGTGCAGGCACCGGTCAACGTTCCCGTCAACCTGTGCGGCAACACCATCGACATCGTCGGAGCGCTCAACCCGGCCTTCGGCAACTCCTGCGTCAACAAGGGCGGCGGCGCCCCGTCGCGCGGATACGGCGAGCACCGGGGCGGCGGCAGCCACGCCGGAAGCCAGCGCGGGAACCACAACGCCGGCCATGACGGCGGCTACGGCGGCGGTCACCACGGCGGCTCCGGTGGCGCGCACGCGAGCGGCCACACCGGCGGGTCGCCCGGCGTCGGCTCCGGCAACCAGGTCCAGGCGCCGATCGACGTGCCGGTGAACGTGTGCGGCAACAGCATCGACGCCGTCGGAATCCTCAACCCGGCCTTCGGCAACGACTGCGGCGACGACAGCGGCTCCGGCGTGCACACGCCCCCGTCCCGCGGCCACGAGACCCCGGGCAAGCCCGGCGGGTACGACAAGCCGGGCGGGCACGGACAGTCCAGCCCGTCCCGCCCCGGCGGCGTGCCGTCCACCCCGCATCACGTGACGCCGGTCGGCGCCTCCTCCGTCCACCGTCCCGCCGCGCAGCTCGCGCACACGGGCAGCGAGATGCCGATGGGCCTCGTGCTGCCGGTCGGCGCGGGCGCTCTGCTCGCGGGCGCGGTGCTGTACCGCAAGGCGCGTCCCTCCGCGTAAGCACCGAGGCCCCGACAACGGAGCGGGCCCCGCCTCGGCGGGGCCCGCTCCGTTTTCCGTCTCTCACCTCACCACGTGGCACGCACCTGGCGGATGATCCGCCGGCGCAACCGCACCCTGCGGCTGCCGTCACGCAGCAGGCTCAGGCGGTCCAACTCCCAGTGTCCGTACTCGGCATGGTCGGTCAGCAGTCGCGTCGCCTCCTTGCGGGAGACCCCGCGTGGCACGTAGACGTCGACGAATTCGTATTCCGGCATCGCATCTATTGTGCGGGCTGGGGCCCGGTACGGATAGCGTCTGCACTATGTCTGATGCTGCGCAGCCCACCGCTGCCGAGGTACGCGCCGCCGCCGAGGCGGTCAAGACCGCGCTCGACCGCCACCTGGCCGCGGTCGAACGCAGGACGGGGGAGGACGACCCGGCCGTCAACGAGGCGTTCAACGAGCTGGCCGCGGCCGCCGAGGTCTACGACGAACTGCTCTACGACCGGTACGACGAGGTCACGCCCTTCGAGATTCCTGGCGCGGAGGACTCCCTGCCGCCCTATGAGGGCCCCGAGGAGCCGAACGCGCTGAGCGTGCTGATCCGCCGCGACTACGCCGTCGCCGAGCCGCAGCGGCTGCTGGCGCAGGCCCAGCGGGTGGAGGCGGCGGACGCCGAGGCCGTGGGGGCCGAGGTCGCGAGCACCGTGCACGGCGCGCTGGGCATCCTGTTCGGCGAGTTCGAAGCGGACGAGATCGCCTCCCGTCACAAGGAGTTCGGCCTGGAGGAGGGCGACTCCACACTGTGGGTGCTGGCCGCCGACGAACCGGCCGAGCCCGGCGAGTGGCTCGAGGCGCCGTTCGACGACACCGACGCCGGGCGCGTGGTCTGCCGTTTCGACGTGAGCTCGGTCTTCGACGAGATCGACGACGACACCGACGACGATCTCGCGGACGACATCGAGGACGAGGAACTGGAGACGCTGGACGCGGACCGCTGACCGGCGCACCGCGACCGGCGCCGGCCGATGCCGGTCGCGGGGGTCCGCAGGCGTCCTTCGGACGTCAGGACGGCTGAAGGACGGTTTTGCCGGACGGCTGCGGGACGGCGGCGGTCGCACAGGGGGGAGGCCCCTTCACGACCGCCGCTGTTCGTGCCGCTCCGTACCCTGCTCCGCGACCGGCAGCTGGGTGCGCAGGAGCACCGGCAGCCGGGTCGTGCGCGGCTTCGCCGGAACCTCGGCGACCGCTCGGGGCAGGGCCTGCTCCACTCCGTGCACCACGGACAGATGGCGCTCCGCGCGGCCGAAGGCCGTGTACACCCAGGGGCGGGACAGGGCCTGCGCCGCGTCCCCGGGCAGCACCACGACCGCCGCGGGCCATCGGCTGCCCACCGCCTGGTGCGCGGTGAGCGCCCACCCGTGGCGCACGGTCTGCTCCACCCGCTCCCTCGGGACGACGACGGAGACGTCCGCGCAGGTCAGGTGCAGCCCGTCCGCGTCGGCCGTCACGACCCGCCCCGCCACCGTGCGCCCCGGCACGGGAGAGTAGGCGATCCGGTCGCCGGGGTCGAAGCCGCCGAAGCGACCGGGGCCGGGATTGAGCCGTTCCTTCAGCGCGGCGTTGAGCACGCGCGTGCCGGCCGCGCCCCCGTGCCCCGGCGTGACCACCACCGCTTCGTCGGACGTGATCCCGAAGGCTCGCGGCACCGAGTCGGCGAGGATCTGCACGGTCCGGTGGACGGCCTCGCCCGCGTCGCGCACCGGGACGATCACGATCTCCCTGCCCGGCGCGTCGACCTGGTTCAGCTCACCGACGCCGACACCGGAGACCAGCTCACCGAGCGGTCCGGGGTCGGGGGTGCGCGAGGCGACCTGCGGGCAGGCGCGCGCCGCGAGCAGGTCGGCGAAGACCCGGCCGGGTCCCGCCGACCAGAGGACCCCCGGATCGCCGCTGAGCACCAGCCGCGCCCCGTCCGGCAGGGACTCGGCCAGCATCGCGGCGCTCTCCACATCCAGTTGCGGCGCGTCGAGCACGATCAGCAGGTCGAGCGCGAGGGTCCCGTCGCCGTCCCGTCCGGGGCCCTCGGCGCCGGAGAGGAGGCCGGGGACGGTGACGACCGCGTCGTCCGCGGCCGGATCGGCGAGGAGGGCCGAGAACCGGCGCCGGCCGTCCGGGGTGTGAGAGGCGGCGACGGAGCGCAGCCCCAGTTTCCGGGCCGCGGTGAGCAGCGCGGCGGGTTCGGCGCGGGCGGCCTCGCCCCCGGTGTGCAGCACCAGACCGTGCCCTGCGACGGCGCGGATCAGCTCGCCGGCGCTGCCGGGCGCGGCGTCGGCCGCCGGCTCCCACCGCGCGGACGCCTCCTTGGCCGGGGAGTTGACGACGCGGGCCAGCGCGTCGGCGAGGCTCTCCTCGGCGAGCGCGTACCGCTCCAGGCCGACCAGGACACGGACCGGCCGGGTCTCCTCGCCCTCCTGGCTCTCCTCCGCCTCTTCGCCCGTCGCGGCGTCCGCCGCCTGCCGAGCTGCACCGGGCGTGTCCAGGGCGTCCTGGAAGACGAGGGCCTCTCCTTCGGCCAGGGCGCTCTGCACGGCCGCGTCGGCGTCCGGCACGGCCTGCCGGGCGAGCGCGTCGGTGAGCGTGGGCAGTTCCAGGGCGGTGTGCCCGGCCAGCGCCGCCTGCTCCAGCAGCCAGACCGTCACCGCACGGCCGCGCCGTTCGTCGTCGGGGGCGCACTCCGGTCCGAGCAGCGCCCGCGCGAACCCGTCGGCCTGCTCGGGGCGCACGCCGGGGACGCGCAGCAGCTGCCACGGATCGTCGCGCAGGAGGTGCTCGGCGCCCTCGCCGAGCACGGCGGCTGCCTGCGGCGCGAGCGCCTCCGGAGCGCCGCCGCCGGCCAGCACGCGCCGTACCCCCTCGACGGCGTCCGCCGCGGGAGCCGGCCGGGCGACCGCCTCGGCGGTCGCCGGCTGCGGTCGCCGCACCGGCTCCGGCGCGGCGCGGCGCGGCGCGGGTTCCTCGTCGAAGACGGTGGCCGGGGGCGTGGCCCCGCCCTCCACGGCCCGTACCGCCGCCAGCAGGTCGGCGGCCTTGCCGCTGAGCTTGGCCCCGGCGGCGATGGGCGCCGCCTTCTCGGCCTTGCGCCGCTCGATCCGCTCCCGCTCCCGTTTCTGCGCGGCGAGCTCGGCCTGCGCCTCGGAGAGCTGCGCGGCGGCTTCCACCGCGGCGGCCTCCGCGGTCGTGGAAGCACCGCCGTCGCCGCCGGCCTCGGACGCTTCCGCGTCGCCCGCGTCGTCGGCTGCCCCGTCGGCCCCGTCGGCCCCGTCGGTGAGCACCGCCACCGACCCGGCTTCCGCGTGCGACTCAGGTTCCGCCTCCCCCCGCGAATCCGCCGCTGCTTCGGCCAGGGTTTCCGCTTCCGTTTCCGCTCCGGGGGCGGCGACCGGAGTCCAGGGCTCCTCGGCGGCGTCCGGCTCCGCCGTCGCGGCGTTCTCCGTGCTCTGCGGGGAATCCGGCTCCGTGCTCACAGCGTGCTCCAGTCGTGATCGGGATAGCGGTGCACGGGCGCCGACACGTCGTCGAGGGCCCGGCAGATCTCGTCAGGAAGACTAAGCGCCTCCACTGACAAAGCCGCCGTGAGCTGCTGCGCGTTGCGCGCGCCGACGATCGGGGCGGCCACGCCGGGCCGGTCGCGCACCCAGGCCAGGGCGACCTGCAGCGGCGTCACCGCGAGCCCGTCCGCAGCGGTCGACACGGCGTCGACGACGCGGCTCGCGGTGTCGTCCAGGTAGGGCTCGACGAACGGCGCGAAGTGTTCCGAGGCCGCGCGCGAGTCGGGCGGCAGGGCGTCGTTGCGGTACTTGCCTGTCAGGACGCCTCGGCCGAGGGGAGAGGAGGGAAGCAGACCGATGCCCAGGTCGAGTGCGGCCGGCAGTACCTCGCGCTCGATGCCGCGTTGCAGCAGTGAGTACTCCATCTGCGTCGCCGCCAGCCGTGTCCGGGCGCCCGGCGCGGCGAGCTGCCAGGTGGCCGCCTTGGCGAGCTGCCAGCCGCAGAAGTTGGAGACGCCCGCGTACCGCGCGCGACCGCTGGCGACGGCGATGTCGAGGGCCTGGAGGGTCTCCTCCAGCGGGGTGTCCGGGTCGAAGGCGTGCACCTGCCAGATGTCGACGTAGTCCGTGCCCAGCCGGGAGAGGGAGGCGTCGAGAGCGGCGAGCAGATGACCGCGTGAGCCGTCGAAGCGCCGGTCCGGGTCGGGCACGCTGCCCGCCTTCGTGGAGACGATCAGGTCCCGGCGGGGCACCAGCCCCTCCATGAGCCGCCCGAGCAGGTACTCGGCATCCCCGTCGCCGTACACGTCGGCCGTGTCGACGAGGGTCCCGCCCGCCTCCCAGAACGTCTTCATGACGTCCGCGGCGTCGTGCTCGTCGGTGTCGCGGCCCCAGGTGAGGGTGCCGAGCCCGATGCGGGACACACGCAGGCCGGTGCGGCCGAGATGCCTCTGCTCCATGGACGCCGAGATTACTGGCCAGAACTGGGCAGTGGGTTGCCTGTGGACAACCGGTTTCCGAGGCGGCGGACCGGGTCCGTGCAGGCCGCGACGCCGGAGCCGGTACGCGCGACCCTCGCCACACCGCCCTCCCCGGCCCCGGTCCCGCGCGCTAAGGTCTGCGCAACAGCGTCGTTACTGATCAGTAAGGGGATCGGCCATGCAGCTCGGGATCAACCTCGGCTACTGGGGTGCCGGAATGGACGGGGACAACCTCGCCGTCGCCCAGGAGGCCGACCGCCTAGGGTACGCCGTCTGCTGGGCCGCCGAGGCCTACGGGTCGGACGCGGCCACCGTGCTCACCTGGGTCGCCGCGCAGACCGAGCGGATCGACGTCGGCTCGGCCATCTTCCAGATCCCCGCGCGTCAGCCCGCCATGACCGCGATGACCGCCGCCACGCTCGACTCGCTCTCCGGCGGCCGCTTCCGTCTCGGCCTCGGCGTCTCGGGGCCGCAGGTCTCCGAGGGCTGGTACGGCGTCAAGTTCGACAAGCCGCTCTCCCGCACCCGCGAGTACGTCGAGATCGTCCGCAAGGCGATGACGCGCGAGAGGCTGTCCTACGAGGGCGAGCACTGGACGCTGCCGCTGCCGGACGGCCCCGGCAAGCCGATCAAGCTGACCGTGCACCCCGAGCGCGAGCACATCCCGCTGTACATCGCGGCGATCGGGCCGAAGAACCTGGAGCAGACCGGCGAGATCGCCGACGGCGCCCTGCTCATCTTCCCCTCCGCCGACCACCTCGAGGACACCGCGATCAGGCACCTGCGGGCCGGACGCGAGAAGGCCGGCATGACCCTGGACGGCTTCGACGTCTGCCCGACGCTGCCGCTGGCACTCGGCGAGGACAAGGACGTCGAGCGGCTCGCCGACACCTTCCGCCCCTACACCGCGCTCTACGTCGGCGGCATGGGCAGCCGCAAGCAGAACTTCTACAACCAGCTCGCGCAGCGGATGGGCTACGAGGCCGCGGCCGCCGACATCCAGGACAAGTACCTGTCCGGTGACAAGCAGGGCGCGGCGGCCGCGATTCCCCACGAGCTGATCGACCGCACCACGCTGCTGGGCTCGGTGGAGCGGATCGCCGACCGGATGAAGGCCTACGCGGCCGCTGGCGTCACCACCCTCACCCTGGCCCCCGCGGGCTTCGCCCTGGAGGAGCGCCTCGCCTCGCTGCGGGCGGGTGTGCAGGCCGCGGAGCTGGCCGGCCTGGCGTAGCCGGGCGGAAGGGGATCGCGGAAAGGGGCACGGAGAGCGAATCGCGGAGAGGGATTTCAGCGGCCGTGGTGGGGGCTCGGGGGTCTTCCCCGCCACGGCCGTCACGGGGAACAACGCGCCGCGCGGCGCGCGGTTACGCCCTCCGGCCGACGGACGGCGTCCCTCTTTCGGCGGAGTCTCCCGACCGCTGCTGTTGCAGCGTCCGACGGACCGTATTTGACTCGTTCCTTGCGGAATGTTGCGAGATGTAGCGGAAACCCTGCACAGCACGGAGAGGGGCCCAGGATGCTTTCGGCCAAGAGCCTGTTCCAGGAGATCGTCGACGACGACGAGTCCTTCGCCCTCTTCTGCTCCATCGCCGCCGGCGGCGAATCGCAGGGGGGCTGGGAGAACGCCCGGATCGCCGCGCTCGTCCCACCGGCCGAGCGCCGCCTCGCTCCCAGGATCGCCCGGCACGGGGCCGACGAGGACAAGCACGGACGGATCTTCGTCGCGCTGATGCGCAGACGCGGCCTCGAGCCGGTGCCCGTCCCGCCCGACACCGACTACACGATGCTCCTGGAGCGGGCCGGCATCGGCCTCTCCCACGACCGCCTCAGGACCGAGCGGCCCCTCACCGTGCGGGACGTCGTCACCTACCTCTCCCACAGCCGGGTCACCGAACAGCGGGCCGCCGAGCAGATGGCCCTGCTGCGCAGGCACTTCGGCGACCACCCCGACATCGGCCGCGCGGTCAGGATGATCGCCGACGACGAGGACAACCACCTCGCCTACTGCCACGAGGAACTGCTGCGCCTCGCGCGCGCGGGGCACGGGGCACGGGCCGGTCATCCAGCGGACGCTCCGCGCGTGCGCACTCGCCGAGATCCGCGTCCACCGCGACGTCAGCCTGGCCGTCATGGCCCGCATGGGCCGCATCCTCGGCTGGCCCAGGACGCGCTCGGCGGTCCTGGCGGCGGGCATCCACGCCATGTACGCGTGGGAGCGGTTCGCCGGCTGGCGGCGGATGGTCTCCCTGGAGACCCCCGAACGCCGCGACGCGCTCGGCGGCCCCGCGACCGCGGCCCCCGAGTACGCCTGATCCCACGCCGGCCAGGACCCCCAGACCCGCAGGCCCCCCAGACCCGCAGGCCCCCCAGACCCGCAGGCCCCCCAGGACCGCCCCACTGCCCCACGAGCGCCCCTCTAGAGCCAGCCGCGCCGCTTGAACAGCCGGAACAGCAGCAGTTCCAGCACGCCCATCACCACGATCACCGCGGGATACGACCACACCCAGTGCAGCTCCGGCATGTGCTCGAAGTTCATGCCGTAGATCCCCGCGATCATCGTGGGCACCGCGGCCATCGCCGCCCACGCCGAGATCTTCCGCATGTCGTCGTTCTGCCGGACGCTCATCTGCGCGAGATGCGCCGAGAGGATGTCCGTCACCAGCCGGTCCAAGCCCTCCACGGAATCGTTCACCCGCGTGAGGTGGTCGCTCACGTCCCGGAAGAAGGGCCGCGCCTTGTCGTTCACGAACGGCACGCCGGGGCCGGACGCCCCGACGCCCGCCAGCCGGGCCAGCGGCGGCCCCAGCGGGCCGGTGGCCCGGCGGAACTCCAGGATCTGCCGCTTGAAGGTGTAGATCCGCGAAGCGGTGTGGCGCGAACCGCCGCCGTCCGGCGAGAACACCTCCGCCTCCAGCTCCTCCAGGTCGGTCTGCAACTCCGTCGCCACGTCCAGGTAGTGGTCCACGGTGGCGTCGGCGATCGCGTACACCACCGCCGTGGGCCCCTCGGCGAGCAGTTGAGGCTCGTGCTCGAGCCGCTGGCGCACGGCCGCCAGCGGCGCGCCCTCACCGTGCCGGACGGTCACCACGAACGAGTCGCCGAGGAAGACCATCACCTCGCCGGAGGAGACGGTGTCGCTCTCCTGCTCGTAGACGGCCGGCTTGAACACCAGGAACAGCGAGTCGTCGTACACCTCCAGCTTGGGCCGCTGGTGGGCCTTGAGCGCGTCCTCGACGGCGAGCGGGTGCAGCCCGAACTCCCGCGTGACGAGGTCGAACTCCTCCTCGGTGGGCTCGTGCAGCCCGATCCACACGAAGCCGCCCCCGGCACGTGCCTCGTCCACGGCGTCGGAGAAGTCCTCCGGCCCCTCCCTGCGACGTCCTTCGCGGTAGATGGCGCAGTCCACGATCACCGGGCGCGTCCTCCCCTCGAGCGCTCACCGGCGCACACGCGCGTGCGCCTACCCTGGGCCGCATGCCCACGCTGATCCTCGTCCGGCACGGCCGGTCCACCGCCAACACCTCCGCAGTGCTCGCCGGCCGGACGCCCGGCGTCGCCCTCGACGAGCGCGGAGCCGCCCAGGCCGCCGCGCTGCCCGGGCGGCTCGCGTCGCTGCCGATCGCGGAGGTCGTCACCAGCCCACTGCAGCGCTGCCAGGAGACCCTCCGCCCCCTCCTCGACGCCCGCCCCGGACTGCGCGCGCACACCGACGAACGCATCGGGGAGTGCGACTACGGCGACTGGTCCGGGCGCAAACTCGCCGAGCTGATGGACGAACCGCTGATGGAGGTGGTGCAGACGCACCCCTCCGCGGCCGCCTTCCCGGGCGGCGAGTCCCTGCGGGCCATGCAGACCCGCGCCGCCGAGGCGGTGCGCGAGTGGAACGCGCGCGTGGAGCGCGACCACGGCGCCGACGCCGTCTATCTGATGTGCTCGCACGGCGACATCATCAAGTCGCTCGTCGCGGACGCACTCGGACTTCATCTCGACCTCTTCCAGCGAATCTCTGTGGAGCCTTGTTCCGTCACCGCGATCCGTTACACCAGGCTGCGTCCCTTTCTCGTGCGTCTCGGCGACACCGGCGACCTCGCCTCCCTGGCGCCGCGCGAGGAGCCGCCCACGGGGCACGCCCCGGTCGGAGGCGGTGCGGGCGCACCGTGATCGTCGGCCGCAGTAGGGTGAAGCGGTCCGCAGACGCGCGCGTACCCGCAGGGACGTTCCCCCACTCGTTCCCCGAACCACGATGACCCACGATTCCCATGGAGACAGGACGTGTCCCGTCAGGTGTTCCTCTACGACCCCCCGGACCGTTTCGTGGCCGGTACGGTCGGGCTGCCCGGGCGCCGCACCTTCTTCCTCCAGGCCACCGCCGGCGGTCGGGTGACCAGCGTGGCCCTGGAGAAGACCCAGGTCGCCGCGCTCGCCGAGCGCATGGACGAACTGCTGGACGAAGTCGTACGCCGTAGCGGCGGCAGCGCCCTGGTACCCGCCGTGCCACCCGCCGAGAACAGCGACACGGCTCCCCTCGACACCCCGATCGAGGAGGAGTTCCGGGTCGGCACCATGGCCCTCGCCTGGGACGGCGAGGAACAGCGCATGATCGTCGAGGCGCAGGCCCTGGTGGAGCTCGAGGCCGACTCCGAGGAGGACCTCGCCGAAGCCGAGGAGAGGCTCCTCCAGGACGAGGAGAACGGGCCCCCGATGCTGCGCGTCCGGCTCACCGGCGCACAGGCGAGAGCCTTCGCCAAGCGCGCCCTCGACGTCGTCAACGCCGGCCGGCCGCCGTGCCCGCTGTGCAGCCTGCCGCTCGACCCGGAAGGACACGTATGTCCGCGCCAGAACGGATACCGCCGGGGAGCGTGAAGGCCACCGACCCGGCCCTCGCCGACCTCCTCGCCCGCGGCGGGCTCACGGTCCGCGGACGGATCCGCGACGCCTCGAACGCGGCCCTGTACTGCACCGTCGCGCACGAAGGCCGCGAGGCCGTCTGCGTCTACAAGCCCGTGGCCGGGGAGCAGCCCCTGTGGGACTTCCCCGACGGGACCCTCGCCCAGCGTGAGGTCGCCGCCTACGAGGTCTCGGAGGCGACCGGCTGGGGTCTCGTCCCGCCCACCGTGCTGCGCGAGGGACCGTACGGCGAGGGCATGTGCCAGCTGTGGGTCGAGACGGCCCCCGAGTCCGAGCTGCTGGCCCTGGTGGACGGCGAGGAGCCGGAGCCGGGCTGGAAGGCGATCGGGTTCGCCGAGGTCGGCGAGGGCCGTACCGCGCTGCTGGTGCACGCCGACGACGAACGGCTGCGCCGGCTCGCCGTGCTCGACGCGGTGATCAACAACGCCGACCGCAAGGGCGGCCATCTGCTCCCCACCGCCGACGGCCGCCTGTACGGCATCGACCACGGCGTCACCTTCAACGCCGAGAACAAGCTGCGCACGCTCCTGTGGGGCTGGGCGGGGGAGCCCTTGACCCCGGAGGCCGTCGAGGTCCTCCAGGTCCTCAAGAGCGCCCTGGAACCCGGCGGACGGCTGGCCGCCGTGCTCAGCGGGCTCATCACCCCGGCCGAGCTCGACGCCACCCGCGCGCGGACCGGCGCCCTGCTCGTCTCGGGGACCCACCCGGAGCCGAGCGGCGAGTGGCCGGCGATCCCCTGGCCGCCGGTCTGAGACCGGGCGCGGGCCGGGTCCGCGGTCCGGCTCTGCGGGCCGGGCCCCCGGGCCCGTTCCGCGGGCTTCTGAGTCCCAGGGGCACATCGGGCGGAAACCCGCAAGAGCGCCTTCCCGGCCATCTGGTCCGCTCCGGTTCGTACCCGCAACTTCCGTCCGGTTAGGCTCATGACATGCATGCCTGGCCCGCTTCCGAGGTCCCCGCCCTGCCTGGTCAGGGCCGCGACCTGAGGATCCACGACACCGCGACCGGCGGTACGGTCTCCCTCGACCCCGGTCCCGTCGCCCGTATCTACGTCTGCGGCATCACGCCGTACGACGCGACCCACATAGGTCACGCGGCGACCTACAACGCGTTCGACCTCGTTCAGCGCGTGTGGCTCGACACCAAGCGGCAGGTTCAGTACGTCCAGAACGTGACCGACGTCGACGACCCGCTCCTGGAGCGGGCCGAACGCGACGGCGTCGACTGGGTCGCCCTCGCCGAGAAGGAGACGGCCCTCTTCCGCGAGGACATGACGGCCCTGCGGATGCTTCCACCGCAGCACTACATAGGCGCGGTGGAGGCCATACCCGGCATCGTCCCGCTCGTCGAGCGGCTGCGGGACGCGGGCGCCGCTTACGAACTCGACGGCGACGTCTACTTCTCCGTCGAGGCGGATCCGAACTTCGGCAAGGTCGCCAACCTGGACGCCGCCACCATGCGGACGCTGTCCGCCGAGCGCGGGGGCGACCCGGACCGCCCGGGGAAGAAGAACCCCCTCGACCCCATGCTCTGGATGGCCGCCCGGGAGGGCGAGCCCAGCTGGGACGGCGGCTCGCTCGGCCGCGGCCGGCCCGGCTGGCACATCGAGTGCGTGGCCATCGCCCTGGACCACCTGGGGATGGGCTTCGACGTACAGGGCGGCGGCTCCGACCTCGCCTTCCCCCACCACGAGATGGGCGCCTCCCACGCCCAGGCCCTCACCGGCGAGTTCCCCATGGCCAAGGCGTACGTGCACGCGGGCATGGTGGCCCTCGACGGCGAGAAGATGTCCAAGTCCAAGGGCAACCTGGTCTTCGTCTCCCGGCTCCGCCAGGACGGCGTCGACCCCGCCGCCATCCGGCTCGCCCTCCTCGCCCACCACTACCGCGCCGACTGGGAGTGGACCGACCAGGTGCTGGCGGACGCCGAGGCCCGGCTCGGCCGCTGGCGCGCCGCCGTCTCCCGGCCCGACGGACCGCCCGCCGAGGCGCTCGTCGACGAGATCCGCGAAGCCCTCTCCTCCGACCTCGACGCCCCCGCCGCGCTCGTCGCCGTCGACCGCTGGGCCGCGCTCCAGCAGGAGACGGGCGGCACCGACGCCGGCGCCCCCGGCGTCGTCTCGCGAGCGGTGGACGCACTGCTCGGCGTCGCGCTCTAGCGGCGGCCCCGGCGGTCCGGCACCTCGGCACCGTCACGACAGGGCGCCCCCCGATCCCGGACGCTGTTGGTCACCAACGGCGTCCGATCCCGGGAGGCGCCCCACTCGGTATCCGGGTCCGCTCCACGGTGCGTCCGTCGGCGTGCGATCGCGTCGGCGCGGTCGACGCGGCCTTCGCCGCTCGCGGCGCGGCGTCAGCCGTCCCGCGTGAGCGTCACCCCCGCGCGACCGTCATGTCCGTACGATCGTCGGCCCGGCCGGGCCGACCGGTTCCGCTCAGTCGTCCGACGAATCGCTGTCGTCCGGGGTCTCCCCGCTCGCCTTCGGCGGCTTGGGGGGCCGGGTGCGCTCTCCGGGGTCGGGCGGGCCACCGCCGTCCCGCCGGCGCAGGTAGCGCTCGAACTCGCGGGCGATCGCCTCGCCCGACGCCTCCGGCAACTCCGCGGTGTCCCGTGCCTCCTCCAGCGTCTGCACGTACTCGGCGACCTCGGTGTCCTCGGCGGCCAGCTGGTCCACGCCCACCTGCCAGGCCCGCGCGTCCTCGGGCAGCTCGCCCAGCGGGATCCGCACGTCGATCAGGTCCTCCAGGCGGTTGAGGAGGGCCAGCGTCGCCTTGGGGTTCGGCGGCTGAGAGACGTAGTGCGGCACCGCCGCCCACAGGCTCACCGCGGGCACGCCCGCGTGCGTGCACGCCTCCTGCAGGACGCCCACGATGCCGGTGGGGCCCTCGTACTTGGTCTCCTCCAGGTCCATCCGCTGCGCCAGATCGGCGTCCGACGTGGTGCCGCTGATCGGAACCGGACGCGTGTGCGGGGTGTCGCCCAGCAGCGCGCCCAGGATGACCACCAGTTCCACACCCAGTTCGTGGGCGAAGCCCAGCAGCTCGTTGCAGAACGAGCGCCAGCGCATGGACGGTTCGATGCCGCGTACGAGCACCAGGTCGCGCGGCTTGTCACCGCCGACCCGGACGACCGACAACCTTGTCGTCGGCCATGTGATCTTGCGCACGCCGGCGTCCATCCACACCGTGGGGCGGTTCACCTGGAAGTCGTAGTAGTCCTCGGCGTCCAGCGCCGCGAACACCTCGCCCTTCCACTCCCGCTCCAGATGCGCGACCGCGGTGGAGGCGGCGTCGCCGGCATCGTTCCAGCCCTCGAACGCGGCCACCATGACCGGGTCGATCAGCTCGGGAACCCCCTCGAGCTCGATCACCCAGCGCCTCCTTCCGACGTGCCCTCGCTTGACCACCCAACCTTACGGCGTTCTGCGGGGGCGCTCGCAGCCCCCTTGCACGGGGGAGTGACCGGATCAATGCCCCGATCATCACCCCGGAACACCCCACGGTGATCGGATCTGTGGCCGACTCCCGGAGCCTCCGCGGCACCGCCCGCGCGAGCCGCCCGTCACCTGCCCGCGCGGGCCGCGCCATGCCCGCCAGCGGGCCGCGCCATGCCCGGTCACCGCCCGCACCGACGCCCCGAGTTCACCGTGACCGGTCTACCCGGTCTACCCGGTCCGTCCGGTCTACAGCGAGGACCGCAGCCACTGCTCGACGCTCGCGATGTGCACCGTCGCCCACGAACGCGCCGCCTCCGCGTCGCGGTCGCGCAGCGCCGCGAGGATCGCCCGGTGCTCGCGCAGGGTTCCCGAGACGGCGTCCTCCTGGGTCAGCCCGCGCCAGATCCGGGCCCGGGTGGTG
Organism: Streptomyces humidus; assembly: GCF_014649655.1. Lineage (GTDB taxonomy): Bacteria > Actinomycetota > Actinomycetes > Streptomycetales > Streptomycetaceae > Streptomyces > Streptomyces humidus. The sequence continues at coordinate 136,214 of NZ_BMTL01000006.1, forward strand.
GGACCGGACAGCCCGTCGAGCAGCGAGCACAGGACCGAGTTGCCTGTGCTCTGCACGATCCCCCGGTGGAACTCCAGGTCGCCTGCGACCAGTTCCTCCACCGACGGAGCGCCCCCGAGCCGATCCAACTGGGCCTCCAGCGCGTCCAGTTGCTGTTCGCTGACCCGCAGCGCGGCCATCGCCGTCGCGGCCGGCTCCAGGATGCGGCGCACCGCCAGGAACTCCAGGACGGTGTCGTCGCGGTGGAAGTCGACGACGAAACTCAGCGCCTCCAGGAGCAGTTGGGGGTCGAGGCTGGTCACGTACGTGCCGTCGCCCTGCCGAACGTCCAGGATGCGGATCAGCGACAGGGCGCGCACCGCCTCGCGCAGCGAGTTGCGGGACAGGCCCAGCTCGGCGGCCAGCTCGCTCTCCTTGGGCAGCCGGTCCCCGGGGCGCAGCGCACCCGAGACGATCATGCCCTTGATCCGCTCGATCGCCTCGTCGGTGACTGCCATGTCCGTCCTCCTGTCGCTCTCTGCCGAGACATCCGATGTCTCAGCGCCATTATGAGGCCAGATCGGCGGACTGCCTCCAGAACCGCGAGCACCGCCCCTCGCCGGGTCCTCCTCAGCGCTCCCTCGCCGGGCGTCCCCAGCGGTCCTGTGCGCCTCCCGGTGGGGCCGGGCGCCGCTGTGGCCCACGGTGAAACGCCCGGCGCAGCACGCCGCCGGGTCCGCGGGATCCACCCGGACGGGGACGGGCATGCGAAAGGGGCGGCTCCACAGGGAGCCGCCCCTTTCCCGGTTCCGGCCCGGTACGGAGGGGCCGTCCCCGCCGGCCCGGTCAGGGGAGTGAGGGCCGGCGGAGGTCTGGTGCAGAGGAAACGTCCAGCGGCGGATCTACTTCTTGTCGAGCAGGTCCTGCACCTTGGCGCGGACGTCGTCCGTGGCCAGGCCGCGGATCGTCAGCGTCGTACGGCGGCGCAGCACGTCGTCCGCCGTCTCGGCCCACTCGTTGTCGCGGGCGTAGACGACCTGCGCCCAGATCTCGGGAGCCTCCGGGTGGACGCGCTCGCGCAGCTCCGGGGCGTCGTTGGCCAGCCGGGCGATGTCGAAGGCGAGCGAGCCGTAGTGGGTGGCCAGGTGCTTGGCGGTGTCGGCCGCCATACGCGGGCCGGGGGCCGGGTGGTCGACCAGCAGCCGGTGGGCGATCGCGCGCGGGTTGGCGACGCCGGGCAGCGGCAGCTTCCTCGGCAGCGAGGAGACCGGCTCGAAATCGTCGCCCAGCGGGCGGCCCGGGAGCGCCTCCAGCTTCTGCATGACGGTGCGGCCGATGTGCCGGAACGTCGTCCACTTGCCGCCCGCGACCGACAGCATGCCGCCACGGCCCTCCGTGACCACGGTCTCGCGCTTGGCCTTCGCGGTGTCGCCGGGGCCGCCCGGCAGCACCCGCAGACCGGCGAAGGCGTAGGTGATCAGGTCGCGGTCGAGCTGCTGGTCGCGGATGGAGAACGCGGCCTCGTCGAGTATCTGCGCGGTGTCCTTCTCGGTGACCGAGACGTCCGCCGGGTCGCCCTCGAACTCCTCGTCGGTGGTGCCGAGCAGCAGCATGTCCTCCCAGGGGAGGGCGAAGGTGATGCGGTACTTGTCGATGGGCGTGGCGAGCGCGGCCCGCCAGGGCGCGGTCCGCTTCAGCACCAGGTGCGCGCCCTTGGACAGGCGGATGGACGGCGCCGCGTTCGGGTCCTCCATCCTGCGCAGGTGGTCCACCCAGGGGCCGGTCGCGTTCAGCACCAGTCGGGCGTCGACGCCGAACTCGTCGCCGGAGAGCCGGTCGCGCAGCTCGGCGCCGGTCACCCGGCCCCTGGTGAAGCGCAGGCCGGACACCTCGGCGTGGTTGAGGACGACCGCGCCCGCCTCGACGGCCGCGCGGACCGTCATCAGCGCCATGCGCGCGTCGTTCATCTGGTCGTCGCCGTAGACGGCCACGGCCTTGAGGTTGTCGGTGCGCAGCTCGGGCACGTCCTGCGCGGCCTTGGCCGGGGACAGGAGGTGTCCGACGCCGTCGCCGAACGCCGACAGCGCGGAGTAGGCGAAGACGCCCGCCCCGAGCTTCGCCGCGCCGTGCGGCCCGCCCTTGTACACGGGGAGGTAGAACGTGAGCGGGTTCGCCAGGTGGGGGGCCACCTGGCGGGAGACCGCACGGCGCTCGAAGTGATTCTCCGCCACCAGCTTCACCGCGCCGGTCTGCAGGTAGCGCAGACCGCCGTGGAGCAGCTTGGAGGAGGCGGAGGAGGTGGCGCCGGCGAAGTCGCCGGCGTCGACCAGAGCCACCCTGAGGCCGGACTGCGCGGCGTGCCAGGCGGTGGAGATGCCCAGGATGCCGCCGCCGATCACGAGAAGGTCGTACGACGCCTTGGAGAGCTGCTCCCGGGTCTCGGCGCGGCTCGGGTTGGAGCCGGACGCCCGGCGCGTCCCCAGGGCAGGCACGGACTGCAGGGTGGGCTGACTGGTCATGTCGGGTCTTACTCCTCGTCCTCGAGCCAGCTCATGGTCCGCTCGACGGCCTTGAGCCAGCTCTTGTACTCACGGTCGCGGGTGTCCGCGTCCATGCGGGGGGTCCACTCGGCGGCCCGCCGCCAGTTGGCGCGCAGGTCGTCGGTGCTGGTCCAGAAGCCGACGGCGAGGCCGGCGGCGTAGGCGGCGCCGAGGCAGGTGGTCTCGGCGACCATCGGGCGCACCACGGGGGCGTCCAGGAAGTCCGAGAGGGTCTGCATCAGCAGGTTGTTGGAGGTCATGCCGCCGTCGACCTTGAGGGCCGCGAGCTCGACGCCGGAGTCCTTCGTCATGGCGTCGGTGATCTCACGGGTCTGCCAGGCCGTGGCCTCCAGGACGGCGCGCGCGAGGTGCGCCTTGGTGACGTACCGGGTGAGGCCGGCGATCACACCGCGGGCGTCGGAGCGCCAGTACGGGGCGAACAGACCGGAGAAGGCCGGCACGAAGTAGGCGCCGCCGTTGTCCTCGACGGAGAGCGCGAGCGTCTCGATCTCGGCGGCGGTGGAGATCAGGCCCATCTGGTCGCGCATCCACTGCACCAGCGAACCGGTGACCGCGATCGAGCCCTCCAGGGCGTACACCGGCTTGTCGTCGCCGATGCGGTAGCCGACCGTGGTCAGCAGGCCCGAGTAGGAGTTGATGATCTTCTCGCCGGTGTTCATCAGCATGAACGTGCCGGTGCCGTACGTCGACTTGGCCTCGCCCTCGGCGAAGCAGGTCTGGCCGAACAGGGCGGCCTGCTGGTCGCCGAGCGCGGAGGCGACCGGGATCCCGCCGAGCAGGTCGCCCAGGCGGCCGCCGTAGACCTCGCCGTAGACCTCGGCGGAGGAGCGGATCTCGGGGAGCATCGACAGCGGCACGCCGATGGACTCGGCGATCTTCTCGTCCCACTCCAGGGTGTGGAGGTTCATCAGCATGGTGCGCGAGGCGTTGGTGACGTCGGTGTAGTGCTTGCCGCCGTCGACGCCGCCGGTCAGGTTCCAGATGACCCAGGTGTCCATGGTGCCGAAGAGGATGTCGCCCGCCTCGGCGCGCTCGCGCAGGCCCTCGACGTTGTCGAGCAGCCAGCGCGCCTTGGGGCCGGCGAAGTAGGACGCGAGGGGCAGGCCCGTCTCGCGGCGGAAGCGGTCCTGGCCGACGTTGCGGCCGAGCTCGCGGCAGAGCGCGTCGGTGCGGGTGTCCTGCCAGACGATGGCGTTGTGGACGGGCTCACCGGTGTTCTTGTCCCACAGCAGCGTGGTCTCACGCTGGTTGGTGATGCCGATGGCCTTGATGTCGTCGCGGGTGATGCCGGCCTTCTCGATGGCTCCGGCGACGACCTCCTGGACGTTGGTCCAGATCTCGGTGGCGTCGTGCTCGACCCAGCCCGGCTTGGGGAAGATCTGCTCGTGCTCCTTCTGGTCGACGGAGACGATGCGGCCGTCCCGGTCGAAGACGATGCAGCGCGAGGAGGTGGTGCCCTGGTCGATGGCGGCGATGAAGGGGCCGGCGGTGTGCGCGTCGGTCACGGTGTGCTCCTGGGGTTCCAAGGATGGGTGGTCGTCTGTACGGCGCTGCTCACTACGCGGTGCAGCTGGTGCTGTCAAGCAAAAGCGACGTTGTAGATGCCTGCCGCGATCGCGCCGCCGATCAGCGGGCCGACCACCGGTATCCAGGCGTAGCTCCAGTCGGAGCCGCCCTTGTTGGGCAGGGGCAGGAGGGCGTGCACGATGCGCGGACCGAGGTCGCGGGCCGGGTTGATGGCGTAACCCGTCGGGCCGCCGAGCGAGAGACCGATCGAGACGACGACGAGCGCGGTGACCAGGGCGCCCAGAATGCCCAGGCCGTTGCCCTTGTCGTTCAGGCCCTGCGTGAGGACGGCGAGCACCAGCACGACGGTGCCGATGATCTCCGTGGCCAGGTTCTGCCAGACGACCCGGACCTCCGGACCGGTGGAGAAGACGCCCAGGACCGGGCCGGCGCCCGCTTCCTGCGCCTCGACGGCCTTGGCCTCGGTCGACTGGGCGCCCGGACCGCCGACGATCTCCTTGTCGGTCAGGTGCGCGTGGAACTGGCCGTAGTAGGCGACCCAGACCAGGGCGGCGCCGATGGCGGCGCCGAGCAGCTGCCCGGCCCAGTAGACCGGAACGTTGCTCCAGTCGTCGTCCTTGATCGCGAGTGCGAGGGTGACCGCGGGGTTGAGGTGGGCCCCGGAGAGAGGCGCCGAGGTGTAGACGGCCGTCAGAACGGCGAAACCCCACCCGAAGGTGATGGCGAGCCAGCCGGCATTGCGGGCCTTGGAGGCCTTCAGCGTGACGGCGGCGCAGACGCCACCGCCCAGCAGGATGAGTATGGCGGTACCGATGGTCTCGCCGATGAAGATGTCGGAGCTGGACACCCGCGACTCCTTTGTCCTTCGTCCAGGGAAGCCGAACCCCGGGTCCCACCGGGGGTTCGAGCGCCCTCGGGGTGAGAGCGATGCCGGCCTTTGGCGTTGTCACACTCTAGCGCGTATTGCCGTTAGGTGTTCGACAATGCCGACCGATGGACGGGAGTCTTGCTCGGGCGTTACGCGTGCGTCAAGAGTGCTGTTATCGAAAACGCGATCGTTATTGATCGCGGCAGGGCGTCGATCTTCGCGTGGGTGCGCACGCACTCGCCCCTGATGTCCACTTCGGATGGCTTCATGTCAGGCACGGCGGCGGCCGGGACGTCGTCCGACGTCCCGGCCAGGTCTCACGTGTTTGTGGGGAGGCGCTGCTCGGCAGACGCTTCCCGGACGGGCTGCGCGGGCACCCGTCGCCGGCGCACCGGCACCGGTCGCATCGTCGCTCTGGTCGCACCGGGTATCTGGCGCACCGCTCGGACGCCGCATCAGGGGCGCAGGGCGCACCCCTCGGGAGAGTCGGCCGGCGGGCGGCTCAGAAGCGCCCGGCGCCCAGGTCCCGCGAGACCGCGCGGGCGCAGTCCCGCACCGCCGCGATCAGCTCGGGACGCAGTTCGCCGTCCCGCTGCAGCCGCTCCACGGCGCCGGTGATCCCCACCGCGCCCACGGGCATGCGCCGCCGGTCGTGGATGGGCGCGGCGATGGACGCCACGCCCTCCCAGGTCTCCTCCACGTCGGCCGCGTATCCCCGCGCACGGGTGAGGTCGAGGATGTGCTCGAAGGCGTCCAGCTCGCACACGGTGCGGTCCGTGAACGGCTTGCGGTCGGCTTCCAGGGCTTCGCTGTGGGCCACCGGGTCGTAGGCCGACAGGACCTTGCCCAGGGCTGTGGAGTGCAGCGGCTGCATCGCCCCGATCTCCAGCACCTGCCGGCTGTCGTCCGGCCGGAAGACGTGGTGCACGATCAGCACGCCCTGCTGGTGCAGCACTCCCAGATGGACGCTCTCGCCGCTGGAGCGGGCCAGGTCGTCCGTCCACACCAGGGCACGCGCGCGCAGCTCGTGCACGTCCAGGTAGGTCGTCCCCAGGCGGAGCAGCTCCGCGCCCAGCTGGTAGCGCCCGGAGGCGTCGTCCTGCTCGACGAAGCCCTCTTGCTGGAGGGTGCGCAGGATCCCGTGCGCGGTGCCCTTGGCCAGGCCCGTGGACGAGGCGATGTCCGACAGGCCCAGTCGCCGCTCGCCGCCCGCCAGCAGTCGCAGCATCGCGGCCGCACGTTCGACCGACTGGATGTTCCGTGCCATCGCCGTCCTGCCTCCGTCCCCTTCGACCGTCAACGCGCGGCATCCGCTGCCGTCGTTCGGCAATGTCGAACACTACCGGTCCATGCCGACCTCCCGCTAATGGTCGGTCGATCTGTGTTACACGAGTCGTCTCCCGGGGGTGACGCGCCCGTCGCACGGCCGTGCCCGGTCGTCCGCCGCCCCCGCCGGAGCCGTGCTCGCCGCCTCGCGACTCGTCCGCCCCGTGGACGCCCCTGACCATAAGGCCTCCGTCCCGGCTACCCTGACGGCGTGCGCGCTCCTCGGGAAGCCTCACCACCGGCATCCTGAGAAGACGCAAAGCCGACAGCCGTCGCATCTGAGGGAGCCCTTTCATGGCCTCTGTGCCGCCGACCCCTTCCGCCGACAGCCGGACCCGTGTGTCCGCGCTCCGAGAGGCCCTGGCCACCCGTGTGGTGGTGGCCGACGGAGCGATGGGCACCATGCTCCAGGCCCAGGAGCCCACCCTGGAGGACTTCGAGAACCTCGAGGGCTGCAACGAGATCCTCAACATCACCCGGCCCGACATCGTCCGCTCGGTGCACGAGGAGTACTTCGGCGCGGGCGTCGACTGCGTCGAGACCAACACGTTCGGCGCAAACCACTCCGCCATGGCCGAGTACGACATCGCCGACCGCGTGTACGAGCTGTCCGAGGCGGGCGCCCGCATCGCCCGGGAGACCGCGGACGCCTTCGCCGCCCGCGACGGACGCACCCGCTGGGTCCTGGGCTCCATCGGCCCCGGCACCAAGCTGCCCACCCTCGGCCACATCGGCTACGGCACGCTGCGCGACGGCTTCCAGGCCAACGCCGAGGGCCTGCTCGCCGGCGGCGCCGACGCGCTGATCGTCGAGACCACACAGGACCTCCTGCAGACGAAGTCGTCGGTCCTGGGCGCCAGGCGGGCGATGGAGGCGACCGGCGCCGAGGTGCCCCTGCTGGTCTCGATGGCGTTCGAGACCACCGGCACCATGCTGCTCGGCTCCGAGATCGGCGCCGCGCTCACCGCGCTGGAGCCCCTCGGCATCGACATGATCGGTCTGAACTGCTCCACCGGCCCCGCCGAGATGAGCGAGCACCTGCGTTATCTCGCCCGGCACTCCCGCACCCCGCTGCTGTGCATGCCGAACGCCGGGCTGCCGATCCTCACCAAGGACGGCGCCCACTTCCCGCTCGACGCCGAAGGCCTGGCCGACGCCCAGGAGAACTTCGTCCGCGACTACGGGCTGAACCTGGTCGGCGGCTGCTGCGGAACGACGCCCGAGCACCTGCGCCGGCTCGTGGAGCGGGTGCGGGAGGCCTCGCCGGCCGAGCGCAGCCCGCGCCCCGAGCCGGGCGCCGCCTCGCTGTACCAGACCGTGCCGTTCCGCCAGGACACCGCCTACATGGCGATCGGTGAGCGCACCAACGCCAACGGTTCGAAGAAGTTCCGCGAGGCGATGCTGGAGGGCCGCTGGGACGACTGCGTGGAGATGGCGCGGGACCAGATCCGTGAGGGCGCGCACATGCTCGACCTGTGCGTCGACTACGTGGGCCGCGACGGTGTCGCCGACATGGAGGAGCTGGCGGGGCGCTTCGCCACCGCATCGACCCTGCCGATCGTGCTGGACTCCACCGAGGTCGAGGTCATCCGGGCGGGCCTGGAGAAGCTGGGCGGCCGAGCGGTGATCAACTCGGTGAACTACGAGGACGGCGACGGGCCCGACTCGCGGTTCGCGAAGGTGACGGCCCTGGCGCGGGAGCACGGGGCGGCGCTGATCGCGCTGACCATCGACGAGGAGGGCCAGGCCCGCACCGTCGAGACGAAGGTGGCCATCGCCGAGCGGCTCATCGAGGACCTCACCGGCAACTGGGGCATCCAGGAGTCGGACATCCTCATCGACTGCCTGACGTTCACCATCTGCACCGGTCAGGAGGAGTCCCGCAAGGACGGCATCGCCACCATCGAGGCGATCCGCGAGCTCAAGCGCCGCCGGCCCGACGTGCAGACCACGCTGGGCCTGTCGAACATCTCCTTCGGGCTGAACCCGGCGGCGCGCATCCTGCTCAACTCGGTCTTCCTGGACGAGTGCGTGAAGGCGGGGCTGGACTCGGCGATCGTGCACGCGTCGAAGATCCTGCCCATCGCGCGCTTCAGCGAGGAGGAGGTGACCACCGCCCTCGACCTGATCCACGACCGCCGCCGTGAGGGCTACGACCCGCTGCAGAAGCTGATGGCGTTGTTCGAGGGCGCCACCACCAAGTCCCTCAAGGCGGGCAAGGCCGAGGAACTGGCCGCCCTGCCGCTGGACGAACGCCTCAAGCGCCGCATCATCGACGGCGAGAAGAACGGCCTGGAGACCGACCTCGCCGAGGCGCTGCAGACCCGCCCCGCCCTGGACATCGTCAACGAGACGCTGCTGGACGGCATGAAGGTGGTCGGCGAGCTGTTCGGCTCCGGGCAGATGCAGCTGCCGTTCGTGCTGCAGTCCGCCGAGGTGATGAAGACCGCGGTGGCCTACCTGGAACCGCACATGGAGAAGTCGGACGCGGAGGGCAAGGGCACGATCGTGCTGGCCACCGTGCGCGGCGACGTCCACGACATCGGCAAGAACCTCGTCGACATCATCCTGTCGAACAACGGCTACAACGTCGTCAACCTCGGGATCAAGCAGCCGGTCTCGGCGATCCTGGACGCCGCCCAGGAGCACCGGGCCGACGTCATCGGCATGTCGGGACTGCTGGTGAAGTCCACGGTGATCATGAAGGAGAACCTCGAGGAGCTCAACCAGCGCAAGATGGCCGCCGACTACCCGGTCATCCTCGGCGGCGCCGCCCTGACCCGGGCCTATGTCGAGCAGGATCTGCACGAGATCTACGAGGGCGAGGTGCGCTACGCCCGCGACGCCTTCGAGGGCCTGCGCCTGATGGACGCCCTGATCGGCGTCAAGCGGGGCGTGCCGGGGGCCAAGCTGCCGGAGCTGAAGCAGCGCCGGGTCCGCGCGAGCGCCACCACGGCAGAGGTCGAGGAACGCCCGCAGGAGGGCCACGTCCGCTCCGACGTGGCCACCGACAACCCCGTCCCGAAGCCGCCGTTCGAGGGCACCCGGGTCGTCAAGGGCATCCCGCTCAAGGAGTACGCCTCCTGGCTGGACGAGGGCGCCCTGTTCAAGGGCCAGTGGGGTCTGAAGCAGGCCCGCGCCGGCGACGGACCGAGCTACGAGGAACTCGTCGAGAGCGAGGGCCGCCCCCGGCTGCGCGGTCTGCTGGACAGGCTCCAGACCGACAACCTCCTCGAAGCCGCCGTCGTCTACGGCTACTTCCCCTGCGTGTCAAAGGACGACGACCTGATCGTCCTGGACGAGCAGGGCAACGAGCGCACCCGCTTCACCTTCCCGCGCCAGCGCCGTGGCCGTCGCCTGTGCCTGGCCGACTTCTTCCGCCCGGAGGAGTCGGGGGAGACGGACGTCGTCGGCTTCCAGGTCGTCACCGTCGGCTCCCGGATCGGCGAGGAGACGGCCCGGCTCTTCGAATCGAACTCCTACCGCGACTACCTCGAACTGCACGGCCTGTCCGTCCAGTTGGCCGAGGCCCTTGCCGAATACTGGCACGCCCGCGTGCGCTCCGAACTCGGTTTCGCGGGCGAGGACCCGGCGGACGTCGAGGACATGTTCGCCCTGAAGTACCGCGGCGCCCGCTTCTCCCTCGGCTACGGCGCCTGCCCCGACCTGGAGGACCGCGCCAAGATCGCCGAGCTGCTGCAGCCCGAGCGGATCGGCGTGCACCTGTCGGAGGAGTTCCAGCTCCACCCCGAGCAGTCCACCGACGCCATCGTGATCCACCACCCCGAGGCGAAGTACTTCAACGCACGGTGACGCCGTGACGCGCGGCCCCCGACAAGCGCGCCACCCGGCACACTGATCGGATAAGTCGTACACTGGTCGGTCCACTGCAGGCCGGTTCCCCCAGCGGGAACCGGCCTGCTCGTCCCTCAAGGAGGTACGTGGATGACCAGTACGGTTCCCGCGCCCGTGACCCGTACGGCCCAGGGCTCTGCCCTGCAGGCCGTGCTCCTCGACATGGACGGCACCCTGGTGGACACCGAGGGCTTCTGGTGGGACGTCGAGGTCGAGGTCTTCGCCGGCCTCGGCCACACCCTCGACGACTCCTGGCGCCATGTCGTGGTCGGCGGCCCCATGAGCCGCAGCGCCGGGTTCCTGGTCGAGGCGACCGGGGCCGACGTCACCCTCGCCGAACTCACCCTCCTGCTCAACGAGGGGTTCGAGAACCGCATCGCCCGCGCCCTGCCCCTGATGCCGGGAGCCGCCCGGCTCCTGGCGGAACTGGCCGAGCACGAGGTGCCCACCGCCCTCGTCTCCGCCTCCCACCGGCGCATCATCGACCGCGTCCTCACCGCGCTCGGCGCGGAGCACTTCCGGCTCACCGTGGCCGGCGACGAGGTCTCGCGCACCAAGCCCCACCCCGATCCCTACCTGCTCGCGGCCTCGGGGCTCGGAGTGGACCCCGCCCGGTGCGCGGTCGTCGAGGACACCGCCACCGGTGTCGCCTCGGCGGAGGCGGCCGGGTGCCACGTGGTCGCCGTGCCCTCCGTCGCACCCATCACGGCCGCCCCGCGCCGCACCGTCGTCTCCTCGCTGGAACAGGTCGACCTGACTTTTCTGCGCGGCCTGATGCCGCTCCGATGATCGCCACCGCGATCATCGGAGAGTCGTCGATGACGGAAATGCGATAGGCGTTCACCCAGCGTGCACCGCCGATAACGAGGAATTCCGCGGGTGTGCGACCGGTCGAATTCGGATCTCCCCGACAGCCGAATTCCGCTCCGCCTGAACCCGTTATGCATGTGACGTTCCCCACCTCCCTAAGGGTCGACAGATGACGCTTTGTGTGCAGTAAGGCCTCGCGGGGCACCCTCGGGTGCATCCTTGTGTCCCGATTGGTGGTCGGCTGTACGAATCCTTCCGCTGACGGCTGTTCAGTGCGTCCACGGCCGGTTTCACTGCGTGATGGGCTTTCAACTCCGGTGGCCGCCAACCGTCCTGCCGGTCCGGACTAATCTCGTCGCGAGAACATCGCCCTGACCCCGTGATCCGCGCTGCCACCCTTGCATGCCGGGTACACGGACCGACAGCTCTGGAGAAACTCGAGCATGAACCGTAAGACTTTGGTGCTGCCGGCCGTGGTCGGTCTGCTCGCGCCCGCACTCGCGGCCTGCGGCGGAACCGACAGCGGGGGCGGAAGCGGCGACGCCATCGTCGTCGGCACCACCGACCGGTTCACGGCCACGAAGGACGCCCCGGCCCCGCTCGACCCGGCGTACTCCTACGACGTCGGCACCTGGAACATCCTGCGCCAGACGGTGCAGACCCTGATGATCCAGCCCAAGGGCGAGGGCGAGCCGGTCCCGGAGGCGGCCGAGAGCTGCGGCTTCACCGACACCGGCAACGAGCGCTACTCCTGCAAGCTGCGCAGCGGCCTGAAGTTCGCCAACGGTGACGCCGTCACCGCCAAGGACGTCAAGTTCTCCATCGAGCGCGCCCGCAGCATCAAGGCCGACTCCGGCGTCTTCGCCCTGCTGTCCACCATCGACACCGTCGAAACGCAGGGCGACAACGAAGTCATCTTCCATCTCAAGACCGCAGACGCCACGTTCCCCTTCAAGCTGTCGACTCCGGTCGCCGGCATCGTCAACCCCGACGACTACGAGAAGAACAAGCTGCGCGACGGCTTCGACGTCGACGGATCCGGCCCGTACATACTCAAGGCCGAGACCGACGGCGACGAGATGACCAAGGCCGTCTTCACCAAGAACCCCCACTACAAGGGGACGCTGACGGTGAACAACGACGAGGTCGACATGGTCTCCTTCAAGGACGCCGACGCCATGGGCACCGCCCTGCAAAAGGGCGACATCGACCTCATGACCCGCACCATGTCGCCCCAGCAGATCCGCAAGCTCTCGGAGTCCTCCACCTCCGGCGACATCGACCTCGTCGAGCTCAACGGCCTCGAGATCCGCTACCTCGCCTTCGACACCACCGACTCGACGGTCAAGTCGAAGGCCGTGCGCCAGGCGATAGCCCAGGTCGTCAACCGCGGCCAGCTCGTCTCCGAGGTGTACGGCTCCCAGGCCGAGCCCCTCTACTCGCTGGTCCCGGCCACCGTCACCGGCCACTCCAACTCGTTCTTCAACACCTACGGCGACCCGGACGTCGGCAAGGCCAAGTCCCTCCTGGCCGAAGCCGACATCGCCACCCCGGTCAAGCTGACGCTGAACTACACGACCGACCACTACGGCCCGGCCACCAAGCAGGAGTTCGAGACGCTGCAGAAGCAGCTCAACGGCAGCGGCCTGTTCGACGTGAGCATCAAGGGCACACCCTGGGACGCGTTCGTCCCGGCCGAACGCAAGGGCGAGTACGCCGTCTACGGCATGGGCTGGTTCCCCGACTTCCCGGACGCCGACAACTTCGTCGCGCCGTTCCTGGACAAGGACAACTTCCTCAAGTCGCCCTACTCCAACAGCGACATCATCACCAACCTCATCCCGGCCTCCCGCCGTGAGGCCGACCGCATGACCGCCGCCAAGACCCTCACCGAGGTCCAGAACATCGTCGCCAAGGACGTCCCGATCCTGCCCCTGTGGCAGGGCAAGCAGTACGTCGCCGCCAACAACGACGTCACGGGCACGGCCTACGTGCTGAACTCCTCCGCGACCCTGCAGCTGTGGGAGCTCGGCCGGGGATCCAGCAACTGACCCACCCCCGAACACCACGGGCCACGAAGGGCGCCCCTCGAGGAGAACTCGAGGGGCGCCCTTCACCGTCGTACCCGTGCTCAGTGCTCAGTGCTACTGAGCGCCCGGACGCACCAGACCGCTCTCGTACGCGTACACCGCGGCCTGCACCCGGTCGCGCAGCCCCAGTTTCGTCAGCACATGCCCCACATGCGTCTTCACCGTCGTCTCGCTGACGAACAGGTCCGCCGCGATCTCGGCGTTCGACAGACCCCGGGCCACCAGCTTCAACACCTCCACCTCCCGGTCGGTGAGCGTGTGCAGCGTGTCCGGCACCGGCTCGTCGCCCGACGGCAGATGCGTCGCGTACTTGTCCAGCAACCGGCGCGTGATGCTCGGCGCCAGCATGGCCTCGCCCGCGGCCACCACCCGGATCGCCTGCACCAGTTCGACGGCCGGCGCGTCCTTCAGCAGGAACCCGCTCGCCCCCGCGCGCAACGCCTCCACCACGTACTCGTCGAGATCGAACGTCGTCAGCACCAGCACCTTCGCCGGCCCGTCCCGCCCGGGACCGGTGATCTGCCGGGTCGCCTCCACCCCGTCCATCCGCGGCATGCGGATGTCCATCAGCACCACATCGGGCTGCAACGCCCGCACCTGGTCGAGAGCCTGCAGACCGTCCCCGGCCTCGCCGACGACCGCGATGTCCTGCTCGGCCTCCAGGATCATCCGGAAGCCGGTACGCAGCAGCGGCTGGTCGTCGACCAGTAGGACACGGATGGCCACGTGAATCTCCTTCTCTAGCCCGGCCCCATTCTGCCCTGCGCCCCACCCTCCGACTCGGCCGCCCTCACCGGCTCCGGCGCGGAGAGCGTCACCGCCAGCGGATACGGCGGGGGAGTGCCGCCGAACTCCGGACAGTGCGCCTGGTGATCGCACCACCCGCACAGCTTCGTCGGCCGAGGCCGCCACTCGCCCGTCTCCGTCGCCTGCCGGATCGCCTCCCACAACGCGAGCAACTTGCGCTCCACCCGCTCCAGATCCGCGAGCACCGGGTCGTACGTCAGCACGTCCCCACTGCCCAGATAGACCAGTTGCAGCCGCCGCGGGACCACGTTCTTCAGCCGCCACACCACCAACGCGTAGAACTTCATCTGGAACAGCGCGCCCTCGGCGTACTCCGGCCGCGGCGCCTTGCCCGTCTTGTAGTCGACGATCCGCACCTCGCCGGTCGGCGCCACGTCGACCCGGTCGATGATCCCGCGCAACCGCAGCCCCGACTCCAGCTCCGCCTCCACGAACAGCTCCCGCTCGGCCGGCTCCAACCGCGTCGGATCCTCGAGCGTGAACCAGCGCTCCACCAGTTGCTCCGCCTCCGCCAGCCACCCCGCCAGCCGTTCGCCCTCCGGATCGTCGGCGAACAGCTCCACCACCTCCGGCCGGCTCTCCCGCAGCCGGTCCCACTGACCGGGGATCAGCGACTTGGCCCGCGGCGCCGTCCGCTCGGCCGCCGGAGCGTCGAACAACCGCTCGAGGACCGAGTGCACCAGCGTCCCCCGTGTCGCAGCCGGACTCGGCTTCTCCGGCAGCCGGTCGATCACCCGGAACCGGTACAGCAGCGGGCACTGCATGAAATCACCGGCGCGCGACGGCGACAGCGAGGCAGGCGCCACCGCCCCGACCACCGGCGCCACCGCCTCCGGCCCGACCGCGACCTCGCCCGCCACCGTGTTCGCCGGACCCTCCACGACACCGCTGCCGTCCACCCGGACGACGTCCTCGCTGCTGCTCTCCATGACCACAGACCTTACGGCCCGACACCGACAGTCACCCCCGCCCGCACCCCGCCCCCGCCCCGGACAGCGACGACCGGCGGGGAAACACAGGGGGTGCCGGGGCGGAACACATCGCCACCGCCGCATACCATCGGTCACAGACCCTCCCGCCCGGCACCGGCGGGAGACGCTTCGATCGAGGGGACACCGTGGTGGAAAGCGGCGGGAGCGGGCGGCCGCGGCCGGACAACGATCAGTCGGCCGAGCACCCCGCGACACCTGCGTCCCCGGCCACCGACCCCCAGCGGAGCCGACCCCCGGCCGACGGCCCCACGGGCGCCCCCCGGCAGCAGCCGGCCCCCGCCGACGACGGCCGCACCCCCCAGACCGACGACCCCGACCACGCCCCCCGCACCACCCCGGACGACGCCGCCACCGTCGCATCCACGACCCCCCACAAGTCCCCCGCGGAACCGGCGGACGAAGCCGACCGGGCGGGCCAGACAGGCCAGGCGGGTTCCGCGGACCAGAGCGAACCGGCAGCCCAGACCGAACCGGCAGCCGTGGCCGACCGGGCCAGGGCTCCGCGCCCCACACCCCTCGCCCTCCCCAAAGGCCCCCCGCCCGCACGCCCCCCGGAGCAGCCCCGCGGCGGCCTCCTCATGGGCCGCCCCTTCGGCGTGCCCGTCTACGTCGCCCCCAGCTGGTTCCTCGTCGCCGCCCTCATCACCTGGGTCTTCGGCGGCCAGCTCGACCGCGTGCTGCCGGAACTCGGCGCCGCCCGCTACCTCGTCTCCCTCTTCTTCGCCGTCGCCTTCTACGCCTCCGTCCTCATCCACGAACTCGCCCACACCGTCGTCGCCCTCCGCTTCGAACTCCCCGTCCGCCGCATCCAGCTCCAGTTCTTCGGCGGCGTCTCCGAGATCGAGAAGGAAGCCGAGACCCCCGGCCGCGAGTTCTGGCTCGCCTTCGTCGGCCCCCTCCTCTCCCTCGCCCTCTCCGGCCTGTTCTACCTGGCCATGCAACCCGTCGAACGCGGCACCGTCCCCGGCGTCCTGCTCGCCGGCCTGATGATCTCCAACCTCATCGTCGCGATCTTCAACCTGCTGCCCGGCCTCCCCCTCGACGGCGGCCGCATGCTCCGCGCCGCCGTCTGGAAGATCACCGGCAAACCCATGAACGGCACGATCGCCGCCGCCTGGGTCGGCCGGGCCCTCGCCGTCTCCGTCCTCATCGGGCTCCCCCTGCTCACCCAGTCCGGCGCCCTCGGTTCCCGCGCCGAGGACAGCGTCGGCATGGACACCGTCACCGACGCCCTCCTGGCCGCCATCCTCGCCGCGATCATCTGGACCGGCGCCGGCAACAGCCTGCGCATGGCCCGCCTGCGCGAGCACCTCCCGGAACTGCGCGCCCGCACCCTCACCCGCCGCGCCGTCCCCGTCGAGACCCACACCCCCCTCTCCGAAGCCCTCCGCCGCGCCAACGACGCCGGCGCCCGCGCCCTCGTCGTCGTCGACGCCCACGGAGAACCCCTCTCCCTCGTCCGCGAGGCCGCCATCGTCGGCGTACCCGAACACCGCCGCCCCTGGGTCGCCGTCAGCGGCCTCGCCCAGGACCTCACCGACGGCATGCGCGTCTCCGCCGAACTCGCGGGCGAAGACCTCCTCGACGTCCTGCGCGCCACCCCCGCCACCGAATACCTCGTCGTCGAGGAGACCGGAGAGATCTTCGGCGTCCTCTCCGCCGCCGACGTCGAGCGCGCCTTCGTCAAGGCCATGGCCCGCCCCAACTGATCACCGCTCCTCCCGAGCGATGGTCGGCGACCCCGCCAAACGCCGGTAGGCTGGTCACATGTCCGAACCGACCGGTGCCGCCCGCAGGCGCGGGCCCTTCAAGGTCGGGGACCAGGTTCAGCTGACCGACCCCAAGGGCCGCCACTACACGTTCACGCTCGAGGCCGGGAAGAACTTCCACACCCACAAGGGTTCCTTCCCGCACGACGAACTGATCGGCTCACCCGAGGGCAGCGTCGTCCGCACCACCGGGAACGTCGCCTATCTCGCGCTGCGCCCCCTGCTCCCCGACTACGTCCTGTCCATGCCCCGCGGGGCAGCCGTCGTCTACCCCAAGGACGCGGGGCAGATCCTCGCCTTCGCCGACATCTTCCCCGGCGCACGCGTCGTCGAAGCCGGCGTCGGCTCAGGCTCCCTCAGCAGCTTCCTGCTGCGCGCCATCGGCGACCAGGGCATGCTGCACTCCTACGAGCGCCGCGAGGACTTCGCCGAGATCGCCCGGCAGAACGTCGAGCGCTACTTCGGCGGCCCGCACCCGGCCTGGCAGCTCACCGTCGGCGACCTCCAGGACAACCTGAGCGACACCGACGTCGACCGCGTCATCCTCGACATGCTCGCGCCCTGGGAATGCCTCGAAGCCGTCTCCAAGGCGCTCGTCCCCGGCGGCATCCTCTGCTGCTACGTCGCCACCACCACCCAGCTCGCCCGGACCGTCGAGTCCATCCGCGAGATCGGCTCCTTCAACGAGCCGACCGCCTGGGAGTCGATGATCCGCAACTGGCACATCGAAGGCCTCGCCGTCCGCCCCGACCACCGCATGATCGGCCACACCGGCTTCCTCCTCACCGCCCGTCGCCTCGCCGACGGCGTCGAGCCCCCCATGCGCCGCCGCCGCCCGGCCAAGGGCGCCTACGGCGAGGACTACGCCGGCCCCAACGCCGACGGAGCCAACGGCCGCTGACCGACCCCGTACCACCCACAACGACAAGGCGCCGTGGCCGAGTTCCCTCCACCCACCGGGAACTCCACCACGGCGCCTCGCCAGTTCGCCCCCCCGCCCGGAAGACCACCCCGGCACCACACCCCGGCATCACACCCGGGTCGTCCGAAATCCCGCACCCCGCCGTTCCCCCACCCTGTGACGTGTGGCACGATGCTGGCCGATCCCACGCCCACCGGCACAGCCACCGCAGGAGACACTCCTAGTGCAGCACTCCGCCGTCCCGGAACTGGCACACACCCACACCCGGCCCATCCACTGGGTCGCGACGGCCACCGCCGTCGCCGGCGTCGTCGCCCTCTCCTCGCTGCTGCAGCCCAGACCCGCCACAGCCGCCCAGACCGCCGGCTCACCGGCCCGCCCCGCAGCAGCCCCCGCCACCACCGGCGTCGACTTCCCCCTCCAGTGCGGCCCCGTCACCGCGCTCGTCGTGAAGAAGGCCACCGGCGACCTCGACGGCGACGGCGCCCCCGAAACAGTCGCCGTCGTCCACTGCGACGCCCCCATGGGCACCCCGCCCGACGGCGTCTACGTCCTCACCCACGGAGCCGACGACACCCACGCACGCGTGGTCGCCACCCTCGTCGACCCCAAGGCCCGCAACACCGTCACCGGCCTCAGGGTCACCGACGGAGCCGTCCTCGCCACCCTCCTCGGCTACTCCACCGCCGACGTGCCCAGCTGCTGTCCCGACGTCAAGGACAGCGCCAGATGGCAGTGGAAGGACCACAAGTTCGTCCGCACGACCCCCGCGGGCGCCCGCAACGTCTGAATCCGGCCGTTCGCCCTGTGAGAAATCAGACAGCCGTCACGCCGTGAACCAGGAGGCTCACTCCGCGTCGGGACCGTAGACCTCGACCCTGTCCGAAACCCGACGCACATGAATGCAGTCACCCGGACACTCCCGCGCCGAGTCCACCACGTCCCCCAGCAACGGCAACGGGACCGGCGTCACAGCCCCCTTGGCCTGCAACAGCTCGTCCTGCGCACTCTTCACGTACGCGAGCCCGTCGATGTCCAGCTCGAAAACCTCCGGCGCGTACTGCGCGCAGATCCCGTCACCGGTACAGAGATCCTGATCGATCCACACCTCCAGGGCCTCGCCGTCGACACCGGTCTCCTGCTGCACGCCCATGACTCCTGCCGTTTACCGTCGAACCGCCAGGGAACCATGCAGGCTCTGACGGGTGTTGAACACTTCGACCCTACCCTCGGCCGCTTTCCAATCATGTTCGGTGGGTATTCCCCTGGCGTGAGGGAGAGCGCAAGGGTGAAGATCGGACACACCCCGACAGTCTTTGTGATCTAGGGGTTTCAATCGACACCCACCCAGGTAGGGTCTGGAAGCGTCCAGCTCCCCTTGGAGGAGGTGAGGACCGTGGCAGCCCACGACGACGACATGAACCGCGGCATCCGCCCGGGACGAGGGTCCGACGACCCGTCCGGGCAGATTGCCTACCTTGAGCAGGAGATCGCCGTCCTGCGACGCAAGCTCGCCGACTCTCCGCGACACACGAGGATTCTCGAAGAGCGGATCGTCGAGCTGCAGACCAACCTGGCCGGCGTGTCCGCCCAGAACGAGCGACTGGCCAACACACTCCGCGAGGCCCGCGACCAGATCGTGGCCCTCAAGGAAGAAGTCGACCGGCTCGCCCAGCCGCCGGCCGGCTTCGGAGTCTTCCTCACCGCGAACGAGGACGGCACGGCCGACATCTTCACCGGAGGCCGCAAACTCCGCGTGAACGTCAGCCCCGGCGTCGAGCTCGACGAACTCCGACGCGGCCAGGAAGTCATGCTCAACGAAGCGCTCAACGTGGTCGAGGCCATGGAATACGAGCGCGTCGGCGACATCGTCACCCTCAAGGAGATCCTCGAGGACGGCGAACGAGCCCTGGTGCTCGGACACACCGACGAGGAACGAGTGGTCCGGCTCGCCGAGCCTCTGCTGGACGTCACCATCCGGCCCGGCGACGCCCTCCTGCTCGAACCCCGCTCCGGATACGTCTACGAGATCGTCCCCAAGAGCGAGGTCGAGGAACTCGTCCTCGAAGAGGTCCCCGACATCGGCTACGAGCAGATCGGCGGCCTCGGCGGACAGATCGAGATGATCCGCGACGCCGTCGAACTGCCCTACCTCTACCCCGACCTCTTCAAGGAGCACGAGCTCCGCCCGCCCAAGGGCGTCCTCCTCTACGGACCCCCCGGATGCGGCAAGACGCTCATCGCCAAGGCCGTCGCCAACTCGCTGGCCAAGAAGGTCGCCGAAGTCACCGGCCAGGCCACCGGCAAGAGCTTCTTCCTCAACATCAAGGGCCCCGAGCTCCTCAACAAGTACGTCGGCGAGACCGAGCGCCAGATCCGCCTCGTCTTCCAGCGCGCAAGGGAGAAGGCCTCCGAGGGCACCCCCGTCATCGTCTTCTTCGACGAGATGGAATCCCTCTTCCGCACCCGCGGCTCCGGCGTCAGCTCCGACGTCGAGAACACCATCGTCCCGCAGCTCCTCGCCGAGATCGACGGCGTCGAAGGCCTGCAGAACGTGGTCGTCATCGGCGCCTCCAACCGCGAGGACATGATCGACCCCGCCATCCTGCGCCCCGGCCGACTCGACGTGAAGATCAAGATCGAGCGCCCGGACGCCGAAGCGGCCAAGGACATCTTCCAGAAGTACCTCACCGAACGCCTCCCCCTGCACTCCGAGGACGTCGGCGAACACGGCGGCGACAAGACCACCACCGTCCAGAGCATGATCCAGACGGCAGTGGAACACATGTACGCCGAATCCGAGGAAAACCGCTTCCTGGAAGTCACCTACGCCAACGGCGACAAGGAAGTCCTTTACTTCAAGGACTTCAACTCCGGCGCCATGATCGAGAACATCGTCGGCCGCGCCAAGAAAATGGCCATCAAGGACTTCCTCGACCACAACCAGAAGGGTCTGCGCGTCTCCCACCTCCTCCAGGCATGTGTGGACGAGTTCAAGGAGAACGAGGACCTTCCCAACACCACCAACCCGGACGACTGGGCCCGCATCTCCGGAAAGAAGGGCGAACGGATCGTCTACATCCGCACCCTCATCACCGGAAAGCAGGGCGCGGACACCGGACGCTCCATCGACACGGTGGCGAACACCGGACAGTACCTGTAAAGACAGGGCGGCTGCGGGTGCCCACCACGGGTACCCGCAGCCGACTGCTTTCCGCGCCACGGCTGGAGCAAGGCAATGACGCAAATGATCTCCCACCCAGCGCAGAGGCGTTCTAGGCTCTTCCGTACCGCCGGGTCGCTTGTCGCGGGGACGGGCACCGCACACGCACCGGAGCACCACCGGTATCTGAGCGGCGCCCACGACCGAGGGTGCCGCCGGGCAAGGAGGGCCGCATGACCGTACGGCGAGTAATGGGCATCGAGACGGAGTACGGCATCTCCGTCCCCGGCCACCCCAACGCCAATGCCATGCTCACCTCGTCCCAGATCGTCAACGCCTACGCGGCGGCGATGCACCGGGCCCGCCGGGCCCGCTGGGACTTCGAGGAGGAGAACCCGCTGCGGGACGCGCGTGGCTTCGACCTCGCCCGCGAGACCGCCGACTCCAGCCAGCTCACCGACGAGGACATCGGCCTCGCCAACGTCATCCTCACCAACGGCGCACGCCTCTACGTCGACCACGCACACCCCGAATACAGCGCTCCCGAGGTCACCAACCCCCGTGACGCCGTCCTCTGGGACAAGGCCGGCGAACGCATCATGGCCGAGGCCGCCGAACGCGCCGCCGCACTCCCCGGCGCCCAGCCCATCCACCTCTACAAGAACAACACCGACAACAAGGGCGCCTCCTACGGCACGCACGAGAACTACCTGATGAAGCGCGAGACCGCCTTCTCGGACATCGTGCGCCACCTCACGCCCTTCTTCGTCTCCCGCCAGGTCTTCGCCGGCGCAGGCCGCGTCGGCATCGGCCAGGACGGCCACGAGCACGGCTTCCAGCTCAGCCAGCGCGCCGACTACTTCGAGGTCGAGGTCGGCCTGGAGACGACGCTGAAACGCCCCATCATCAACACCCGCGACGAGCCGCACGCCGACGCCGAGAAGTACCGCCGCCTCCATGTGATCATCGGCGACGCCAACCTCTCCGAGATCTCGACCTATCTCAAGCTCGGCACCACAGCCCTGGTCCTGTCGATGATCGAGGACGGCTTCATCGCCGTCGACCTCGCCGTCGACCAGCCCGTCCGCACGCTCCACCAGGTCTCCCACGACCCGGGCCTCAAGCGACTCGTCACCCTGCGCAGCGGCCGCACGCTCACCGCCGTCCAGCTCCAGATGGAGTACTACGAGCTGTCGCGCAAGTACGTCGAGGAACGCTTCGGAGCGGACGCCGACGACCAGACCAAGGACGTCCTCGCCCGCTGGGAGGACACGCTCACCCGCCTGGAGAACGACCCCATGAGCCTCGCCGGCGAACTGGACTGGGTCGCCAAACGGGAGGTCATGGAGGGCTACCGGCGCAGGGACGACCTCGACTGGGACGCCGCCCGGCTGCACCTCGTCGACCTCCAGTACGCCGACGTCAGGGCCGAGAAGGGCATCTACAACCGTCTCGTGGCCCGTGGCCGCATCAAACGCCTCCTGGACGAGTCCGAGGTCGCAAGGGCCGTCACCAAGCCCCCGGAGGACACCCGCGCCTACTTCCGCGGCCGCTGCCTGGAGCAGTACGCCGACGACGTCGCCGCGGCCTCCTGGGACTCCGTGATCTTCGACCTGCCGGGCCGGGACTCGCTCCAACGCGTCCCAACCCTGGAACCCCTTCGCGGAACGCGAAATCACGTCAAGGAGCTCCTGGACCGCTGCAGGACCGCAGAAGACCTGGTCAGGGTCCTCTCCGGCAGCTGAACCGTGACCCGGACGGAACCAGCGGGACGGGTGGAACGCCCCCCGTCCGGGAATCATCGAGATGACCCTCGTACGTTGACGCAACTGCGGGGCCGATGTCGGACCCGGCTTGTAGGGTCTGATCATCACCGATCGGCAGGAATGCCGACCTGTCGACCATGTCGGGCGAAAGAGCGGGGTGAGGGTTATGGCGACCAAGGACACCGGCGGCGGCCAGCAGAAGGCGACGCACTCCACGGAGGAGGTCGAGGAGCAGGCGGCGGAGACGCAGGGCTCCGAGGACCTCAAGGAGCGCCACGAGAAGCTGAGCGACGACGTGGACTCGGTTCTTGACGAGATTGATGATGTCCTCGAGGAGAACGCCGAGGACTTCGTTCGAAGCTTCGTTCAGAAGGGCGGCGAGTAGCCTTCGAATCGAAGGTCCGGGGGTCGTCGAGTTGGTAAGCAACGATGGCGTGAAGCGTTGCTCGCGGTGCAATGAGCTCAGGTCGCGGGCAGCCTTCGCCAGTAACAAAGCAGCCCGGGACGGGTTACAGGCCTATTGCCGTGAGTGCTGGGCGGCTTACCACCAGGCCCGGCAGGTGGCCAAGGGAAAGAACGTGCGGCCGCGCGTGGATGCGCCCGAGGGGCACAAGTTCTGCCGCACCTGCGAGGAGGTCAAGCCGCACAGTGAGTGGCACCGTAACGCCACGGCGTCCGACGGCCTTGCAACCTGCTGCAAGGCCTGCAAAGCCGTCAAGGGGCGGCGCGGGCATCTGAAACGCCAGTACGGCCTCACAGAAGCCGAGCGTGACGCCATGGTCGCCGCGCAGAAGGGGCTGTGCGTGATCTGCCTGAAAGCTCCAGCCGTCCATGTGGATCACTGCCACGAGACGGGTAGGGTCCGAGGCGTACTGTGCTTCAACTGCAATTCGGCCATCGGCAAGTTGGGAGACGACCCCGACGCTGTGCGTCGGGCAGCCGCCTACCTGGAGGGAACTTCGTGGAAGCCAACACTCGTAGCACCGGGCGTCTACCAGCTGCCTTCCTGACGCCTGGGTCCTCGTCCTTCATGGACTTCCTCTCCGAGCACCAGCCGGAGATGCTGCCCGGCAAGCGGCAGCTGCCCCCGACGCAGGGTGTGATCGAGGCTCCGCACGGGACGACGATCGTGGCCGTCACGTTCCCCGGGGGCGTCGTGCTCGCCGGTGACCGTCGCGCGACGATGGGCAACGTCATCGCGCAGCGGGACATCGAGAAGGTGTTCCCGGCGGACGAGTACTCGGCCGTCGGCATCGCCGGCACGGCGGGTCTGGCCGTGGAGATGGTGAAGCTCTTCCAGCTGGAGCTGGAGCACTTCGAGAAGGTCGAGGGGGCGCAGCTCTCGCTGGAGGGCAAGGCGAACCGGCTGTCGACCATGATCCGGTCGAATCTGGGCATGGCGATGCAGGGTCTGGCGGTGGTGCCGTTGTTCGCCGGTTTCGACGTGGACCGGGACAAGGGCCGGATCTTCTCGTACGACGTGACGGGTGGCCGTTCCGAGGAGCACCACTTCGCGGCGACGGGATCCGGCTCGATCTTCGCGCGCGGTGCGATGAAGAAGCTGTACCGCGACGATCTTTCCGAGGAGCAGGCCACGACGCTGGTGGTGCAGGCTCTGTACGACGCGGCGGACGACGATTCGGCGACCGGTGGTCCTGATGTCGCGCGTCGGATCTACCCGATCGTCACCGTGATCACCGAGGACGGTTTCCGTCGGTTGACCGACGAGGAGTCGTCGGCGATCGCCCGTTCCATTCTCGAGCGTCGCCTGGAGCAGCCGGACGGCCCGCGTGCCGCTCTGCTGTAGTCGGCGGGCTCGTTCTTGTCCCAGGTGATCCAGTGACTTCGACAGAAAGGGACGGTTAACCGGTGTCGACGCCGTTCTATGTCTCACCCCAGCAGGCGATGGCGGATCGCGCGGAGTATGCGCGCAAGGGCATCGCTCGTGGTCGCAGCCTGGTCGTGCTGCAGTATGCCGACGGCATCGTGTTCGTCGGTGAGAACCCGTCCCGCGCGCTGCACAAGTTCAGCGAGATCTACGACCGGATCGGTTTCGCGGCCGCCGGCAAGTACAACGAGTACGAGAATCTGCGGATCGGCGGTGTGCGGTATGCCGATCTGCGGGGTTACACCTATGACCGTGATGACGTGACCGCGCGTGGTCTGGCGAACGTGTACGCGCAGACGCTGGGCACGATCTTCTCCTCGGCGGGTGAGAAGCCGTACGAGGTGGAGTTGGTCGTTGCTGAGGTCGGTGAGACTCCGGACGGCGATCAGATCTATCGGCTGCCGCACGACGGGTCGATCGTGGACGAGCACGGTTCGGTCGCGGTGGGCGGCAACGCCGAGCAGATCAGCAGCTATCTGGACCAGCGTCACGAGGACGGGATGAGTCTGGCGGACGCGCTGAAGCTGGCTGTCCAGGCGTTGTCGCGGGACACCAACGGCACGCAGCGGGAGATCCCGGCGGAGCGGCTGGAGGTGGCGGTGCTGGATCGGACGCGGCCGCAGGCGCGGAAGTTCAAGCGGATCGTGGGGCGTCAGCTGGGCCGCCTGCTGGAGACGGACGGCGCGTCGACGGAGGCGGAGAGCTCCGAGGAGGAGTAGGTCTGCCGCCTGTGTGACGCGTCCTGTGTGCCCCGGTCGGGTCGTCGGCCGGGGCACAGGGCGTCCTAGGAGGTGCGGGGCGGGGCTGTGGAGGCGCGTACGACGAGGTGGACGGGGATGTCCGCCGCGTCGGGCGTACGGCCTTCCAGGACGTCCAGGAGGGCTTGCATGCCGCGTTCGCCGAAGAGTTCGGCGTCGAGTCGGACGGTGGTGAGTTCGGGGTCGAGGGCGGTGGCGAGGGCGAGGTCGTCGAGGCCGGTGACGGAGATGTCGTCGGGGATGCGCAGGCCGAGGCGGCGGAGGGCTTTGTAGGCGCCGGCGGCGAGTTTGTCGTCGTCGCAGATGACGGCTGTGGGGCGGGGGCCGGGGGTGGAGAGGGCGGTTTCGGTGGCGGTGCGGGCCTCGTCGATGGAGATGGGGGCGGGTGCGGTGCGCAGGGTGGTGCCGGGGGCTGCGGTGATGCGGGCGGTGAGTTCGCGGGCGCGGACGTCGAAGGTCCAGGAGGGGACGTCGGCCGCGAGGTGGAGGAAGTGGCGGTGGCCGAGGCCGAGGAGGTGGTCGGCGACCTGGCGGGCCCCGTCGGCGATGTCGAGGTTGACGGTGGCGGCGCCGAGGCTTCCGGCGGGGTCGCTGTCGAGCATGACGAGGGGGAGTTGGTCGCCGCGGATGGCGGTGAGGGCGTCGGCGGCCATGGAGGAGGCGAGGACGCCGTCGAGGGCGGCCTGGGCGGAGGCGAAGGGGTCGCGGGCGGGGCCGACGCCTTCGGGGGAGGGGTAGAGGACGACGCCGAAGCCGTGTTCGGCGGCTACGCGTGCGGCTCCGGTGTAGACGCCGGCGAAGAATTCGGTGGTGAGGGCGGGGACGACGAGGAGGACGGTACGGGTGCGTCCGAGGCGGAGGTTGCGGGCGGCGAGGTTGGGGCGGTAGTCGAGTTCACGGGCTGCTTCGCGTACGCGTCGGGCGGTGGTCTCGGAGACGCGGCCGCGCCATTTGTCGCCGAGGACGAGAGAGACGGCGGCCTGGGAGACGCCTGCGGCCTGGGCGACGTCGCGGCTCGTGGGTCGGGTGCTACCTCGTGCCACGGTGGGCCTGCTCCTTCGTCTGGACGGGCGAACAGCGCACATGGTACGTATGACAAGAGGCGTTATACGTAAAACTTCGGGGTGGCTCACCGCCTCGGGCGAGCCGACGGAGGCGGGACATTGTCCGCGGGATACCTGGAGATCCTCAGGGCGAGGCACGCGGCCCGCTTGTTGGCCGGCACGCTGGTGGGCCGGCTGCCCAACGCCACGGCCGCGATCGCGATCGTGCTGTTCGTGCGGGCGGCGGGCGGCTCGTACAGCCTGGCGGGGGCGCTGGCGGCGGTGTACGGGGTCGCGAACGCCGTGGGACAGCCTCTGCTGGGGCGGCTGGTCGACGTGTACGGGCAGCCGCGGGTCCAGTTGCCGGCGGCGCTGGCCTCGGCACTGGCGATGACGGTGTTCGCGTGCGCGGGCACCGGTCTGCTGCCGGTCGCCTATGGGGCGGTGGCCGCGGCGGGGCTCTTCACGCCGCCTCTGGAGGGCGGGCTGCGCGCGCTGTGGCCGGCGGTGCTGCGGCGCGAGGACCAGGTGCACACGGCGTACGCGATGGACGCGGTGGCGCAGGAGGTGATGTTCACCGTCGGGCCGTTGCTGGTGACGGTCTGCGTGTCGGTGTGGTCGGCGCAGGCGGCGCTGCTGGTGCTGAACGCCGTGGGGGTACTGGGGGCGCTGTGGGTGGTCGTGTCGCCGCCCTCGCGGGCGTGGCGGTCGGCCCCGCGTGAGGCGCACTGGCTGGGCGCGCTGCGGTCGCCGGGTCTGCTGGCGCTGCTGGGGGCGTTCCTGTTCGTGGGGGTGGCGCTGGGCTCGATCACGGTGGCCTCGGTGCCGTATGCGGACGATCACGGCGGGGATGCGGTCTACGGCTGGTTGATGGCGGCGCTGGGGCTGGGGGCGCTGGTGGGCGGTGTGGTGTACGGGGCGCGGCGGTGGGCGGGGGCTCCGGAGCGGCGACTGCGCGCTCTGGTGGCCGCTCTGGCGGTGTGTTATCTGCCGTTGACGCTGATGCCGGGCGCCGTGGCCATGGTGGCGCTGACGGCCCTGGCGGGCGTGTTCCTGGCTCCTGCCATCGCGTGTGCGTTCGTCATCGTGGACCGGCATGCGCCGCGCGGGACGGTGACGGAGGCGTTCTCGTGGCTGGTGACGACGTTCACGGTGGGGGCGTCGGTGGGGACGGGCGTGGCGGGTCCGGTCGTGGAGGCGGGTGGCGCCTTGTGGGGATTCGCGGTTCCGGGCGCCGCGGGCGCCGTGTCCTTGGTGGTTTTGCTGGCCACGGGGCGGGTAATGGCAGCTCCCGCAGGAAGTGGGGTGGTTGCGGCTTCATCGGAAAATGATCCGAACCGTGCTGCCGAACCCCGTTTCAGTTCAGGGGATCGGGCGTAATGTTCACTCATGGACCGCCGCATTTTCGGGCTGGAGAACGAGTACGGCGTCACATGTACGTTCAGGGGACAGCGCCGGCTGTCTCCCGACGAGGTGGCGCGGTACCTCTTCCGCCGTGTCGTGTCATGGGGCCGAAGCAGCAATGTCTTTCTGCGGAACGGCGCCCGCCTCTATCTCGACGTGGGTTCGCATCCGGAATACGCGACACCGGAATGTGACAACGTGACCGAGCTGGTCACCCACGACAAGGCCGGCGAGCGCATTCTCGAGGGACTCCTGGTGGACGCGGAGCGACGCCTGCACGAGGAAGGAATCGCGGGCGACGTCTACCTCTTCAAGAACAACACGGACTCGGCGGGCAACTCTTATGGTTGCCACGAGAACTATCTGGTGGCGCGACACGGGGAGTTCTCCCGGCTCGCGGACATCCTGATCCCGTTCCTGGTGACCCGGCAGCTGTTGTGCGGGGCGGGCAAGGTGCTGCAGACGCCCCGTGGGGCGGTCTACTGCGTCAGCCAGCGGGCCGAGCACATCTGGGAGGGCGTCTCCTCGGCGACGACCCGCTCGCGGCCCATCATCAATACGCGTGACGAGCCGCACGCGGACGCCGAGCGGTACCGCCGTCTGCATGTCATCGTCGGCGACTCGAACATGTCCGAGACGACGATGCTGCTGAAGGTCGGCGCGACGGATCTGGTGCTGCGCATGATCGAGGCGGGCACGGTCATGCGGGATCTGACGCTGGAGAACCCGATCCGGGCGATCCGCGAGGTCAGCCATGACATCACGGGCCGTCGCAAGGTGCGGCTGGCCAGCGGCCGTGAGGCCTCCGCGCTGGAGGTGCAGCGGGAGTACTACGAGAAGGCCGTGGACTTCGTCGAGCGGCGCGGGATCCGCACCGGCACGGTCGACCAGGTCCTGGAGCTGTGGGGCCGGACGCTGGACGCGATCGAGGCGGAGGACCTCGACCGGATCGGCACCGAGATCGACTGGGTGATGAAGTACCAGCTGATCGAGCGCTACCGGGCCAAGCACAACATGACGATGTCGCATCCGCGGGTGGCGCAGATAGACCTCGCCTACCACGACATCCACCGTCGTCGTGGTCTGTACTACCTGCTGGAGCGCAAGGGTCAAGCGGCGCGGATCTGCAACGACTTGAAGATCTTCGAGGGCAAGTCGGTGCCGCCGCAGACGACTCGGGCGCGGTTGCGCGGTGACTTCATCCGCCGTGCGCAGGAGCAGCGCCGTGACTTCACGGTGGACTGGGTGCATCTGAAGCTCAACGACCAGGCGCAGCGCACCGTGCTGTGCAAGGACCCGTTCCGTTCGGTGGACGACCGGGTGGAGAAGCTGATCGCCGGCATGTGAGCAGGTGTTCCGCGCGTGCTGGGCGCGGGTGCGGAACGCAACACGGGCACCGTACGTTTCCCGTACGGTGCCCGTTGCACGTCGTAGAGTGGCGCGCACGCCATCCGAAGATCGACCGATTACGAGGCTTCATCGTGCGCCGACGCTCCCTCATCCTTGCCGCCGTTCCCGCGGGACTGGTCACGCTGTCCGCGTGCGGTGACGACAAGTCCGATTCGAGCAAGGCGAGCGACAAGGCGTCGCCCTCGGCCGCGGCGCCGTCGGCGGTGCCTCCGCCGAAGATCGTCGACGGTCCGCTGCCCGCCATCACGGCGGGGGTGAAGTTCGGTGAGAAGCCCACCGTCGCCAAGGGCCCGGGGCAGCCTTCGGACCAGCTGGCGGTGAAGACGGTGATCGCGGGCGGCGGGAAGACGGTCGCGGAGGGCGACTACATCCAGGCGCACTGTCTCGGCCAGATCTGGACCAGCGCGAAGGTCCTCCTCAACTCCTACGACAGCAACAAGATGCAGTTCACCCAGCTCGCCAAGGGCGGCAGCCTCGAGGGCTGGACCTATGCGCTGACCGGGAAGAAGGCCGGCAGCAGGGTGCTGTTCTCCGTGCCGCCGGCCTGGGGTTTCGGCAAGCAGGGCAACCAGGAGGCGGGGATCTCGGGCACCGACACGCTGGTGTTCGTGTTCGACGTCAAGGACGTGTTCGGTCCGAACAGCTCGGCCAAGGGCAAGGACGTGCCGCAGAACGATGCCGGTGTCCCCAAGGTCGGCACGAACACCGACGGCAAGGCTCCCTCCATCGAGGTCCCCAAGACGAAGGCGCCGGCCAAGCTGGTGTCGAACTACGTGATCGAGGGGGACGGCGCCGAGCTCAAGGCCGACGACACGGTGTTGGTGCAGTACAAGGGCGTCGTCTGGGACACGGGCAAGGAGTTCGACTCGTCGTACAGCCGCAAGACGCTGACGTCGTTCTCGCTCCAGCAGGTCGTCAAGGGCTGGGCGCAGGGCCTGACCGGCAAGAAGGTGGGCAGCCGCGTCGTCATCGTCGTTCCGCCGTCGCTGGGTTACGGCGACAGCCCGCCGAGCGGCAGCGGCCTGGAGAAGGATTCCACGATGGTCTTCTCGGTGGACATCATCGCCAAGGCGTGAGGCTGCGCGACGAGGTGCAAGACTGTCCGTGTTGTTGCATTTCCGTGAGACACGCAGGAGCCAGTGACGTGAGCATTGACAAGCCCGAGATCGACTTTCCCGGCGGCGAGCCCCCGGCGGACCTCGAGATCAAGGACATCTGGGAGGGCGACGGCGAGGTTGCGCAGGCCGGTCAGACCGTCTCCGTCCACTACGTGGGTGTCGCGTTCAGCACCGGTGAGGAGTTCGACGCCAGCTGGAA
Source organism: Streptomyces humidus (assembly GCF_014649655.1). Taxonomy (GTDB): domain Bacteria; phylum Actinomycetota; class Actinomycetes; order Streptomycetales; family Streptomycetaceae; genus Streptomyces; species Streptomyces humidus. Next base: position 166,469 of record NZ_BMTL01000006.1, read on the forward strand.
CCGTGGGACGCCGTTCCGCTTCCCGCTCGGCGGCGGCCGGGTCATCAAGGGCTGGGACCAGGGCGTGCAGGGCATGAAGGTCGGCGGCCGTCGCCAGCTGACCATCCCGGCGCACCTCGCCTACGGCAACCAGAGCCCGACGCCGGCGATCAAGCCCGGTGAGACGCTGATCTTCGTGGTGGACCTGCTCGGCGTCTGATCGTCGTGCCGCCGGTCCGCGCTGATCGCGGTGTGACCGGTGTCGATCGTCTGGGGTCCATGCCCGCCCGGGCATGGACCCTCGGCTTTTGTCCGGGAGGCACGGGGCGGTACGGTCTCGATCGTAAGCACCAAAGGGGAGGCGAAGGGCGTCGATGGCCATTGCCAAGGCCGAGCGGCTGATGAACCTGGCGCTGTGTCTGCTCGGGACGCGGCGGCCGCTCAGCAAGCGCGAGCTGCGCGACTCCATCGAGGCATACGTCGAGGCCTTCGGGCCGGGCAGGGGTGCGGCCTTCGGGCCGGGCAGGGGTGCTTTCGTCCGGTCGGGGGGCGGGGCCGCGGCGTCGGACGACTCCTTCAACCGCATGTTCGAGCGGGACAAGGACGATCTGCGCGAGCTCGGTCTGGTCATCGAGACCGTGGAGAGCCTGGACGGTGAGATCGGCTATCTCGCGCGCCGGGACAGCAACCGGCTGCCGCCCATCACGCTCGACGCCGAGGAGGCCGCGGCCCTGGGGCTGGCCGCCAAGGTGTGGCAGCAGGCGCGGCTGGCGGGAGCGGCCAGCGGCGCGCTGCAGAAGCTGCGGGCGGCAGGTCTTCCCGAGGACGTGGACCCTTATGAGGCCCATGGCGCGCTGGAGCCCCGGATCCCCGTGCACGAGGCCGCCTTCGAGCCGTTGATGCTGGCCTGCCGGGACCGTCGGCCCGTGCTGTTCGACTATCGCAAGGCCACCGCCGCGCGCCCGGAGCCGCGCAATGTCGAGCCGTGGGCGCTGGAGTGCTGGCGTGGGCACTGGTATCTGGCCGGTTTCGATCGTGACCGGGGCGCCGAGCGGGTGTTCCGGCTGTCGAGGATCACCGGGCGGGTGCGCTCGCGCGCGGCGGCGTTCACCGCGCCGGTTCCCGATGTCGTCACCGTGCGGGAGACGGTCGCGAGCTGGGCGGGGGAGACCGCCGACCGCAGTGCGCTGATCCGGCTGCGGACGGGAGCCGGGTACCCCTTGCGGGCGAAGGCCGGCTCGGTGCGGGAACTCGGGGACGGCTGGGACGAGTTGGAGATTCCGTACGGGCACGGGCTGGACGCCTGGCTGGTGGAGTTCGGGCCGGACGTGGTGGTCATGGAGCCGGCCGAACTGCGGGCGGACGTCGTGGACCGGCTGCGGGCCGTGGCCAAGGGCTGAGGGGGAGCGAGCAACACAGTGGCAGGCAAACCGGTCAGGCCGGCGAACGCGATCGACCAGACCCGGCGGATGCTCTCCCTGGTGACGTATCTCAGGGAGCGGCCCGGCGCGCGCATCGAGGACGTGGCGCGCGCCTTCGGCATCACCGAGGACGAGCTGGTCTCGGACCTCGACGTGCTGCCCATGTGCGGGACCAGCTTCCGCGGCGGCGACCTTCTCGACATCGACACCGACGGCGAGCGGATCTGGTGGCACAACCCGGCCGCGCTGGGTGCGGACGCCGCCGAGCCGCTGCGGCTGGCCGCCGACGAGGCGACTGCGCTCCTGGTGGCGGCCCGTGCCGTGGCCACGCTGCCGGGGCTGCGGGAGGGCGACCGACAGGCGCTGCTGCGGGCCACGGCGAAGGTGGAGGCGGCGGCCGGCGAGGCGGCCGGGGCGAGTGCGCGTCTGTCGGTGACGTTCGAGTCGGAGGGCGGGGTGTTCGCTGACGTCGACCGGGCGATCTCCGAGCGGCGCAGGCTGTGGATCCGCTACTACTCGCCGGCTCGTGACGAGCTCAGCGAGCGCGAGATCGACCCGATCCGACTGGTCAGCGTCGGGCACACCTATGTCGAGGCCTGGTGCCGCCGCTCGGAGGCGCGCCGCACGTTCCGGCTGGACCGGGTCGCCGAGATCAAGATCCTCGACGAGCCCTCGGCCCCGCCCGAGATCGAGTTGCGGGACCTGTCGGAGGGACTGGTGCAGCCGGCCGCGGAGGATCCGGAGGTCGTGGTCGAGGTGGGTCCGGGCGGTCGCTGGGTCGCCGAGTACTACCCGCACGACAGCGCGGATGAACTGCCCGACGGCGGTCTGCGTATTGCTCTGCGTACGCCCGACCCGGCCTCGCTGAGGCGGCTGGCCCTGCGCCTCGGCGGCGACGGCCGGATCGTCTCGCCGCCCGAGCTCGCCGACAGCGCCCGCCGGGCCGCCCGCGAGGCGCTGGCGGCGTACGACGGGATCGAGGCGGGCGGCGCGGCCGGTGGGCCGCTCGCGGCGCACGGCGAGGGTCGGTCGGACGGACGGGAGCAGGGGGAGCAGTGAGCGAGTCGACGGCGTCCGGGGTGCGGGGCATCTCGGCGGCTTCCGCGTTCGCGGGGATGCGCAGCGTGGCCCCGGTGCGGTTCAGAGCCGGGTGTCCGGACTGCCGGGGCGCCTTCGAGCTCGCCGCTAGCGCACTGCGGCTGGCCATCGGCGCCTCCAGCCGCACCACGTTCTACTCGTTCACCTGTCCGGACTGCGGGGCGGCGGTGCGCAAGCCGGCGGGCGAGCGGATCGTGGAGCTGCTGACCGGCGGCGGGGTCAGGACCCTGCGGCTGCACGCCCCGTAGGGGTCTAGGCTCGCCCCATGTTCTGGGCGATGTTCGCGGTTGCGTTGGGTTTTGCAGGTCTCGCCGTCCTCGCGGTGTTCGCCGTGCGGGTCTTCGTCGAGGCGCAGCGGCTGGGGCGGCAGGTCGCCGAGTCCGCGCGCCGTGTCGACCGGGCCGCTCAGGACCTGGAGCGGGCGGCGGTGAGCGCGGCGCGCGCCGCGGACACTCTGTGACCGCTGCCTCGGTCGGTCTCGCCGGGCGGGGTGCGGTGTCCGCGGCTCCCGTGCCTTCCGCGACCGTCGCGTTTTGGGCCGGTTCGACCTCCCGCGCCGATGGCGGGGGCGGGTACGCTGCTGGTCGCGGCTCGGAGAACGAGGCCCGGACCGCATACCGGGAGTACGCACGGGGATTGCCTCACGTTTACCCCTGAGCGTTACGATCGCTGTCAACACGACCGTTCGGACAGGCGTCCGACCGGTCGTACGGCAACCCGCCCCCGCAGCCTCGGTGAGAAGGTAAAGACTTATGTTCGGAAGGCTCGGCGCCCCCGAGATCATTCTCATCCTCGTCGTCGTCATCCTGCTGTTCGGCGCGAAGAAGCTTCCCGACATGGCGCGCTCGCTGGGCAAGTCCGCTCGCATCCTCAAGAGCGAGGCCAAGGCGATGAAGGAGGACGGCGGCAGCACGACCACCCCGGCCGGCCCGCCCCACACCGACGAGCAGCCCCCGGCGACGCGTACCATCCAGGCCGCGCCCGGCGACGTGACCAGCTCCCGCCCGGTCACCGAGCCGACCGACACGACCAAGCGCTGACCGAGGGCCGGTGACCTCCGGCCCGCCGTACGAGATGGGGACGTGGGTTGCTGAAGTCTGCCCGCAAACAGGAGAAGGACCCCGAGGGGCGGATGCCCCTCGCGGATCATCTTCGTGAGCTTCGCAACCGGCTCGCGAAGGCGATGCTGGCGATCATGGTCGGCGCGATCGTCGGCGCGATGTACTACCAGGACATCATCAACCTGCTCACGGATCCGATCCAGCAGTCCGTGGGATGCACGAAGCCCTTCACCGAGCTCGCCAAGCAGAGTGACGGGGCGTGCGGCAACATCACCATGTCGGGTCTCATGGGCCCCTTCACGTTGATGATCAAGGTGTCCCTCACTGCCGGCGTGGTGGGCGCCAGCCCGGTCTGGCTCTACCAGCTCTGGGCCTTCGTCGCACCGGGACTGCACCGCAGCGAGAAGAAGTACGCCATGGCCTTCGTGGCGGCCGGCTTCCCGCTGTTCATGGCAGGCGCCTGGTTCTCCTACCACGTGCTGCCCACGGCCGCCAACGTGCTGCTCGACTTCACCCCCGATCACGCCGTCAACCTGCTGCCGCTCGATGATCTGCTCGACCTCGTGACCCGTATGGTGATCGTATTCGGTCTCTCCTTCGAGCTGCCCTTGCTGCTGGTCATGCTCAACCTCACCGGAGTCATCGCCGGCCGTCGGATGCTCGGCTGGTGGCGCGGCATGATCCTCGGGGTCACGATCTTCGCGGCCTTCGCCACGCCTACGGTCGACCCGGTGTCGATGCTGTCGCTCGCGGCGCCCATCGTCGTCCTGTACTTCCTGGCGGTGGGTTTCTCGATCATGAACGACCGTCGCAAGCAGCGCCGCGAGGCCATGGGCCCCGCCGACGACGAGGCCTCCGAACTGGACCTCACCCCCGAGGACATCGGCGAGGTCGAGACGGTGTCGGCCATGCGTACTGTGCCCGAGCAGAGTGACTCGGCACACGACAGGGCGAACGGCTACGACGATGTGACGTGAGCGGTGACACGCCGCCGAGGCTGTGAAGTGACAAAGTGGGCCCACCGGTACGCCGGTGGGCCCACTTTCCTTTGGTTCAGCCGTTCCGCCTCAGCAGGAACCCTTCTTGTAGCCGAAGCTAAGCGGCTTGTTGTAGAAGACCTTGGAGCCCTTGGCGTCCGGCTTCACGGTGATGCACGTCTCGAAGACCGAGGTGGCGCCCGTCTTCACCCAGAACTGCGCCGTGGCGTCGCAGGTGCTGTGGTAGTAGACGGTCCACGTCGCGGTGCCGTCGCCCCACGAGTAGTTGACGCAGCTCGCCGACCCACGGTGTACGGCGTCCGCGCCGCCGGTGGCGGCGGACGCGGGAGCGGCGGCGGCCCCGAGTATCAGAGCCGCACTGGCGGCGGCAGCGGCGACAGCACTCCTACGCAAGAGGTACATGTTCCCCCTTTGTTTTCTTTTGTTTACTCATGGTTACTTGGTCGATTGCGCGCAACGGCTCGAACGGTAGTCCTCGCCCTGTTTGTAGTGCAAGATCAATATCGGCCGGGGTGCGGTCTCCGGTCTGATCCGGATAATGATCGTCCTGTTGTCAGTGCGGCCCGGTACGCTCGAAAGCACGATGACAGAGGATCTCTCACCGGCCGAGCGGTACGCGGCGGCGCGCAAGCGTGCTGTCGAGCAGGCCACCGCGCTCGCGTCCTTCCGCGAGATGTACGACTTCGGTCTCGACCCCTTCCAGATCGAGGCCTGCCAGGCGCTGGAGGCGGGCAAGGGCGTCCTCGTGGCCGCCCCCACCGGCTCGGGCAAGACGATCGTGGGCGAGTTCGCCGTCCACCTCGCCCTCCAGCAGGGCAAGAAGTGCTTCTACACGACGCCCATCAAGGCGCTGTCGAACCAGAAGTACTCCGACCTGTGCCGCCGGTACGGCAGTGGGAAGGTCGGCCTGCTCACCGGCGACAACAGCGTCAACTCCGACGCCCCGGTGGTCGTGATGACCACCGAGGTGCTGCGCAACATGCTCTACGCCGGTTCGCAGACGCTCCTCGGCCTCGGCTACGTGGTGATGGACGAGGTGCACTACCTCTCCGACCGCTTCCGGGGCGCCGTGTGGGAGGAGGTCATCATCCACCTCCCCGAGTCGGTCACCCTGGTCTCGCTGTCCGCGACCGTGTCCAACGCCGAGGAGTTCGGCGACTGGCTGGACACCGTGCGCGGCGACACCGAGGTGATCGTCTCCGAACACCGGCCCGTGCCGCTGTTCCAGCACGTCCTCGCCGGACGGCGGATGTACGACCTGTTCGAGGAAGGCGAGGGCCACCGCAGGGCCGTCAACCCCGACCTCGCGCGCCTGGCCCGCATGGAGGCCTCCAGGCCTTCCTACCAGGACCGCAGGCGCGGCCGGAACGTCCGCGAGGCCGACCGTGAGCGCGAGCGCAGGCAGCGTTCACGGGTGTGGACGCCGGGGCGGCCCGAGGTCATCGAGCGGCTCGACGCCGAAGGGCTGCTGCCCGCCATCACGTTCATCTTCAGCCGTGCCGCCTGCGAGGCCGCCGTCCAGCAGTGCCTGTACGCCGGGCTGCGGCTGAACGACGAGGAGGCGCGGGCCGAGGTCCGCGCGCTCGTCGAGGAGCGCACCGCCGCCATCCCGCACGAGGACCTGCACGTCCTCGGCTACTACGAGTGGCTGGAGGGCCTGGAACGAGGCATCGCCGCCCACCACGCGGGCATGCTGCCGACGTTCAAGGAGGTCGTGGAGGAGCTGTTCGTGCGCGGTCTGGTCAAGGCCGTCTTCGCGACCGAGACCCTCGCCCTGGGCATCAACATGCCCGCCCGGTCGGTGGTCCTGGAGAAGCTCGTCAAATGGAACGGCGAACAGCACGCCGACATCACCCCCGGCGAGTACACCCAGCTCACCGGGCGCGCCGGCCGGCGCGGCATCGACGTCGAGGGGCACGCCGTCGTCCTGTGGCAGCGTGCCATGAACCCCGACCATCTCGCCGGGCTGGCGGGCACGCGCACCTACCCGCTGCGCTCCAGCTTCAAGCCGTCGTACAACATGGCGGTCAACCTCGTCGAGCAGTTCGGGCGGCATCGTTCGCGCGAACTGCTGGAGACGTCGTTCGCGCAGTTCCAGGCAGACCGGTCGGTGGTCGGGATCTCCCGGCAGGTGCAGCGCAACGAGGAGGGGCTGGAGGGCTACAAGGCCTCCATGACCTGCCACCTCGGCGACTTCGATGAGTACGCGCGGTTGCGCCGCGACCTCAAGGACCGCGAGACCGAACTGGCCAAGCAGGGTGCGGCCCAGCGGCGCGCGGAGGCCGCCGTGGCGCTGGAGAAGCTCAAGCCCGGCGACGTCATCCACGTGCCCACCGGCAAGTACGCGGGGCTGGCGCTGGTGCTCGACCCGGGCCTGCCCGCCGGGCGGGCCAACGGGCATCGCGGCTTCGATCACCTCGACGGTCCGCGCCCGCTGGTCCTGACCGCCGAACGGCAGGTCAAGCGGCTGGCGTCGATGGACTTCCCGGTGCCGGTCCAGGCGCTGGAGCGGATGCGGATCCCCAAGTCGTTCAACGCGCGCTCGCCGCAGTCCCGCCGCGACCTCGCCTCGGCCCTGCGCACCAAGGCCGGGCACATCCCGCCGGAACGGGCCCGCAAACAGCGCTCCCAGGCCGCGGACGACCGGGAGATCGCCCGGCTGCGCACCGAGCTCCGGGCGCACCCGTGCCACGGCTGCTCCGAGCGCGAGGACCACGCCCGCTGGGCCGAGCGCTACCACCGGCTGCTGCGCGACACCTCGCAGCTGGAACGCCGCATCGAGGGACGCACCAACACCATCGCCCGTACCTTCGACCGGATCGTGGCGCTGCTGACCGAGTTGGACTACCTGCGCGGCGACGAGGTCACCGAGCACGGCAAGCGGCTCGCCCGTCTCTACGGCGAACTCGACCTGCTCGCCAGCGAATGCCTGCGCGCGGGCGTCTGGGAGGGCCTCAGCCCCGCCGAACTCGCCGCCTGTGTGTCGGCGTTGGTGTACGAGGCGCGGATGAGCGACGACGCGATGGCGCCGAAGCTGCCCTCGGGCAAGGCGAAGGCCGCGCTCGGCGAGATGGTGCGCATCTGGGGCCGGCTGGACGCGCTGGAGGAGGAGTTCCGCATCCGCCAGACCGAGGGCGTCGGACAGCGCGAGCCGGACCTGGGCTTCGCCTGGTCCGCGTACATGTGGGCCTCGGGGAAGGGCCTGGACGAGGTGCTGCGCGAGGCGGAGATGCCCGCCGGCGACTTCGTGCGCTGGTGCAAGCAGGTCATCGACGTCCTCGGGCAGATCGCCGCGGCGGCTCCCGTGGAGGGCTCGGCGGTGGCGAAGAACGCCCGCAAGGCGGTCGACGCACTGCTGCGGGGCGTCGTGGCCTACTCGTCCGTGGGGTGAGCGGGACGGCGGGCGCGGGGAGAGTGTCGAGCCGCCGACTCCGGGGCGGTGCGACCGGATCGTGGGCGCCGCGCCGCGAGTGGCCGAGGAGGCGCTGACGGCGATGATCCCGGGGCGGCTGACGGTGGAGAGCACGCACCGTATCGTCGCCCTGGTCGTCGGCGCCCGGACGACTGCGGCCTCCGCAGGCTTCCGCCCCAGCGACCTCGGCCTCGACGCCGTAGACGGCACGTCCACCCGATGCCGCCGGCCCGCTCCCGCCACGCCTGTGTCCGCTCCCCGGAGCGGTACGCCCGTCCCGGAGTCGGCGCGGTGGCCCGACATGTCGCGGAACGCGACCCCCGCCGCGCGTCGCCGCACGTGACACCCGTCGTCCGCGGCTGGTGACGGCGCTCTTGACCTCTTGACGGCTCCCCGACCGCCGGCGGCTGCCGCGGAGTCGTTCTGCAGGGACCCGGCCGCGACGGAGGACCGCCGGTCGGCGGTCGCCTCATCCGTTCCGGTGAACTGTTTCGCACGCCAGTTTGCCGTCACGCCATGTGTTCGCGAGATCGCGCAGCGTGCAAATGGGGCTGAGGTTACTCCACGTACGGGAGTGGTTTCAGGCGGTTGCCGAATATGACACGGCGTTGATCCTGTCGGACTAGGCTCGCCCGCGGCGCACCGAGTTGAGGCGTATTCGTGCGCTTGTTCCCCAAGAGTCCCGAAGATGCCGACAGATCCCTACAGAGGGTGCCCACATGGTGAGTGTTCAGTCCCCACCCGGTCGCCGAGAACTTCCCTACGCGCGCGTGCTGTTGCTGCCGGCGATACTGATGGCCGCGGCGACCGGAGCCGCCGACGCCCTGGTGGCGACGCAGGCCCGGCTCGCCGTCGGCGTCTGCGGAGCCGTCGCGACCCTCCTGGTGATCGCGGCCGGAGCCGAGTCGGTCCGCCGTGGCAGGCTGCTGCGGGCGCTGCGCGCGGAGACCGACCGGCGGATCGCCTGCCTGGAACGGCGCGTCGCCGATCACGCGGAGGACAACCGCCGCCTCGCCGAGGAGCACGTGCCGAGCGCCGTGGCCTGGCTGCGTGCCGGAAACTCGCCCCGGGAGGTGATGCGCGACCTCAGCCGGAGCGACCCCGTTTTCCGTGAACTGGACGACGCGCAGCGCGCCGTGGTCAGGAAGATCCTCGACATCGTCGACCACGAGGAGTCCCTGCGTGACTCCGCCCAGCGCTCCTTCGTCAGCATCGCCCGCCGCATGCAGGCCCTCGTCCACCAACAGGCCGCGGAACTGCGGGAGATGGAGGAGGACCACGGACGCAACCCCGAGGTCTTCGACGACCTGTTGCGCATCGACCACGGCACCGCGCTGATCGGCCGCCTCGCCGATTCCATCGGCGTGCTCGGCGGCGGCCGCCCCAGCCGCAACTGGCCGCAGCCCGTCCCGCTGTACAGCGTGCTGCGCGGCGCCATGTCCCGGATCCTGGAGTACCGGCGCATTCAGCTGGACTCCATCGCCAAGGTCAACATCGGCGGCCTCTCCGTCGAGCCGCTCATCCACGCGCTCGCCGAACTCCTCGACAACGCCACCCGGTACTCGCCCCCGACCAGCAAGGTCCACGTCAACGCCGTCGAGGTGCAGACCGGCATCGCCATCGAGATCGAGGACGCCGGCGTCAGCCTCAGCGAGGAGGCCCGCGCCAAGGCCGAGCGCATGCTGGAGCAGGCCAAGGCGGGCGTCGACATCCAGGACGTCGGCGGCACCCCGCGCCTGGGCCTCGCCGTCGTCGGCCGTCTGTGCACGTCGTTCAACCTCGAGGTCTCCCTGCGCACCTCGGCCTACGGCGGCGTCCGGGCCGTTCTCATCGTGCCGAGCGAGATGCAGACCTCCGACCCCGCCCCCGGCTTCGCGCACGGCATCGGCGCCACCGCCGTGCCGCAGATCGACCTGAGTCAGATCGGCGAGGGCCCCAAGCGCCCGCCGAAGAAGCGCCGCCCCACCAACGCGCGCATCCCCGCCGGAGTGTCCCTGACCGACGACGAGGTGCCCGAGGTCACCGAGTGGACCGAGCAGGGCCTGCCGCAACGCCGCAGCAAGGCCACCATCTCCATCGCCCAGCGCTACCGGGAGGCGTACGCCGCCCAGGACGCCGCACGCGAGGGCAAGCCCGACCCGTTCGCGCGGCCCGAGCCCGAGCCGCAGCCCGAGGAGAAGAGGCGCGAGCCCGGCCTGGCGTTCGAGGCCTTCTGGGAGGGCCTGGTGAAGGCGGCCCCGCCGGGAGCGCACCCCACCGACTTCACCCGCAATCCCACCGCATACCTCCACCTGCTCGAAGACAAGGCCGAGACCGAGGCCGACGATGAAGGGGACCTCACGTGATCCAGCAGCGCCAAAACTTCGACTGGCTGCTCAAGGAGCTCTATGACGGGGTTCCCGGCATCGAGATGATCGTCGTGCTCTCGGCCGACGGACTGCGCATCGCCCGCTACGCCGGCGACCCCGACGCCGCCGACCGGGTCGCCGCCGCCTGCGCGGGAATGCAGAGCCTGGCCGCCGCGGTGGCCCAGGAGATCCACTCCAGCAGCGGCGAGATGGACATGGTCGTCATCGACCTGAGCGGCGGCTACTTCTACATGATGTCGGCCGGCGCCAACGCCTACCTCGCCGTCCTCGCCGACGTGCGCTGCGAGGCGGGCCGGATGAGCGGCATGATGCGCGACCTCGTGGTCCGTATCGGCGCCCATCTCACCAGTCCGCCCCGCCGCAACGGGCAGAGCGTATGACCCCTCCGCAACGCCGCCGGCGACAACCCCCGCCCCCGCCGCCCCCGCCGTCCCCGGCGGTCCCGAAGTCCGCGCCGTCCCCGGCGGAGGGCCAGAACGGGGGCGAGGGGGAGGGCAAGAACCCCGAGCGGCTGTACATCATCACGGGCGCGGACGGCGAACGCGCGCCCGTCGACCTCGTCACGCTGATCGTGACGCGTGCCGAAGCGCCCTCGTCGGCGACCCCGGAGCAGACGGCGGTGCTGCGGATGTGCGCCGCCCCGCTGTCCGTGGCCGAGATCTCGGCCTATCTGCGCCTGCCGTTCAGCGTGGTGACGGTGCTGCTCACCGAGATGCTGGCAGCCGAACTCGTCCAGGCACGGGCCCCCATCGTCCGGCAGCAGCTCCCCGACCGTTCCCTTCTCGAAGCGGTGATGCATGGACTTCAACGGCTCTGACACGATTCCCGGCCCACGGGCCGAGGACCACCTGCCGCACACCACCACGGCCGCGGCGAAGATCGTCATCGTGGGCGGCTTCGGCGTCGGCAAGACCACCATGGTCGGTTCCGTCAGCGAGATCAGGCCGCTGACCACCGAGGAGACCATGACCCAGGCGGGCATCGGGGTCGACGACGACTACGGCTCCGAGACCAAGACCGCCACCACCGTGGCCATGGACTTCGGCCGCATCCGGATCACCGAGCAGGTCGTCCTCTACCTCTTCGGCACGCCCGGCCAGGAACGGTTCTGGTTCCTGTGGAACGGGCTGTTCGAGGGCGCGCTCGGCGCGGTCGTCCTGGTCGACACCCGCCGCATCGAGGTCAGCTTCGAGGTGATGGGCCGGCTGGAGGAGGGCGGCGTGCCCTTCGTCGTCGCCGTCAACACCTTCCCCGACGGGCCCCGTTACCCGGTCGAGGACCTGCGGGCCGCGCTCGACCTGCCGCCGGAGATCCCGATCGTGGAGTGCGACGTCCGCCGCCGCGCCTCCAGCCGGGACGTCCTGATGACCCTCATGCGCTTCCTGCACTCGCTGGCCCTGAGCCGCAGCCTGACCTGACCCGCACGGCACCACCGCCCACCGACACCCGGTCCAGCACGGCACCGGGTCAGCACAGTTGCGGAGCGACCCCCTGTGACTCCCGAACACCCCACCCCGACCGGCCCGCACGACCTCGCCCTGGACCCGCCGCCCGGCTGCCCCGCGCACGTCAGGGGCCCCGGCGGACTGGCCCGCCTCTACGGCCCCGGCGCGGAGGACCTGAACGAACTGTACGAGCGGCTGCGCGAGGAACACGGCCCCGTGGCGCCGGTCCTGCTCCACGACGACCTGCCGATGTGGATGGTCCTCGGACACGCCGAGAACCTGCGCATGGTGCGCACGCCCTCGCACTTCACCAAGGACAGCCGCATCTGGTCGCAACTGCTGCAGGGCAAGGTCCGGCCCGACCACCCGCTCATGCCGCACATCGCCTGGCAGCCCATCTGCGCGCACGCCGAGGGCGACGAGCACAAGCGGCTGCGGGGGGCGGTCACGGCGGCCATGGCGACCATCGACGACCGCAGTGTGCGCCGCTACATCAACCGCTCCAGCCAGCGCCTGGTCAACCGCTTCTGCGAGGAGGGCCGCGCCGACCTGGTCGGCGACTTCGCCGAGCACCTCCCGATGGCGGTGATGTGCCACGTCCTCGGCATGCCCGACGAGTACAACGACACGATGGTGCACGCCGCGCGCGACGCCCTCAAGGGCAGCGAGACCGCCGTCGCCAGCCACGAGTACGTCGTCGAGGCCCTCGCCAGGCTCACCGCCCGCCGCCGCGCCGATCCCGAGGACGACTTCACCGGTCATCTCGTCCGCCACCCGGCGGGGCTCACCGACGACGAGGTCAGGGAGCATCTGCGCCTGGTGCTCTTCGCCGCCTACGAGAACACGGTCAACCTGCTCTCCAACGTGCTGCGCATGGTCCTCACCGACCCGCGTTTCCTCGCCCGGCTCAACGGCGGGCAGATGACGGTGGCGGAGGCGGTCGAGCAGTCCCTGTGGGACGAGCCGCCGTTCAGCACCATCTTCGGCTACTTCGCCAAGCAGGACACGGAGTTGGGGGGCCAGCGCATCCGCCGGGGCGACGGCCTCTTCTTCGCGCCCGCGCCCGGCAACGTGGACCCCCGGGTGCGCCCCGACCTGTCCGCCCACATGCAGGGCAACCGCTCCCATCTGGCCTTCGGCAGCGGCCCGCACGAGTGCCCCGGCCAGGACATCGGCCGCGCGATCGCCGACGTCGGCGTCGACGCGCTGCTGATGCGGCTGCCCGACGTGCAACTCGACTGCGCTGAAGACGAGTTGCGGTGGACGATGTCGATCGCCTCGCGGCACCTGGTCGAGCTGCCGGTGCGCTTCGAGCCCAGGGAGCAGCAGGACGTCAAGCACAAGCCGAGCCACGCCCCGATCCCGCCGCAGCGCCTGACGCGGCCGGCGGGCGCGCCGCCGCGGCCCGCTCCGGCGCCCGAGCGCGAGACGCCGGACCTCTCGACGCCGGTGCCTGCGCCGGCCCCTGCGCCGCAGCCCGCCCCGCCCGTCCCGCAGCCGACGGGACCGGCCCGCCGGCCGAACGCCTGGCGCCGCTTCCTGGCCTGGTGGCGCGGTTACTGAGCGGCGCCCGGCTGCCGGACGGCCGCCGGCTGCGGGGCGCTTGCCGGCTGCGCGGCGGTCGCCCAACGGTCGTACGACGCCCAGGCGTCCAGGACGCGACCGCTGCGCAGCCGGTGCAGTCTCCCCGTGACCGGATCGGTGAACTCCAGCTCCCGCGCCAGCAGTTGCAGCGGACGCCGGAAGTCGCCGGCCGGCACGGGGCCGGTCACTTCCGGGTAGAGCGGGTCGCCGAGGATCGGCAGGCCGAGCGCGTTCATGTGGACGCGCAACTGATGGGTCTGGCCGGTGGCGGGCAGCAGCCGGTACCGGCCGAGCTCCCGCGCCCCGTGTTCGACGAGCTCGACACGGCTCACCGCGTTGGGCTCGCCCGCCACCTCGTAGGCGGCCATGACCCCCCGTTCCTTGACGATGCGGCTGCGCACCGTCCGGGGCAGGACGAGCCCGGGATCGTACGGCGCGACCGCCTCGTACACCTTGCGCACCCGGCGGTCGCGGAAGAGCGACTGGTACGCGCCGCGCTCCTCGGGACGTACGACGAACAGCACCAGACCGGCCGTGAGCCGGTCGAGCCGGTGCGCCGCGCCCAGCGCCGGAACGCCCAGCTCCCGCCGCAGCCGGGCCAGCGCGGTCTCGGCGACATGGCTGCCGCGCGGGGTGGTGGCCAGGAAGTGCGGCTTGTCGGCGACGACCAGGTGCTCGTCGCGGTACACGATCTCCAGCGGGAACGGCACGGGGGCCTCGGGCGGCAGCTCGCGGTGGTACCAGAGGAACGTCCCCGGCGCGTAAGCCGTGTCCGCCGTCACCGCCCGCCCGTCGGCGCCGACGATCTGCCCGGCCTCGAGCATCGCGTCCACGACCCCGGCGCGCGCCGCGCCGAGCCGCTCCACCAGGTGCTCGCGCACGGTGGCCCAGGAGCCCTCGCCCGGCAGCCGCATCCGCACCGGGTCGATCCCTTCGCGCTGCGGCAGGGGAGAGGGCGGGGGAGGCGTGCGGCGTCTCATCGGGGTCAAGCGTACGGCGACGGGAAACCCGGTTGACTCCTCGCGCGTCGTCGGCAGGATGCGGGGCATGCCCTGCACAGCCGGCCCCGTCCTGCCCGCCCGGACCCTCTCGGGCGCCCCGCAACCCGTGCTTCCCACCGGTGACGGGCTCCTCCTGCGCCCCTGGCGGGACACGGACGCCCCCGCCGTCCACGCCGCCTTCCAGGACCCGGCGATGCATCAGTGGCACATCCGGACCGCCGACTCCGAGGAGGAGGTGGCCGGCTGGATCAGGGAATGGCGTGCGGCCTGGGAAGAGGAGCGCAGCGCCCAGTGGGCCGTCGTCGACGCCGGCGCCGACGAACTGCTGGGCCGGGTGGCGCTGCGCGACATCCTGCTCGACGAGGGCGTCGCGGAGGTCGCGTACTGGACCACCAGGGCGGCCCGGGGCCGGGGGGTCGCTCCCCGGGCCACGACCGCGCTGACGCGCTGGGCCCTCGACGAGATCGGCTTCCACCGGCTCGAACTGCAGCACGCCACCGCCAACGAGGCGTCCTGCCGTGTCGCCGTCAAGGCCGGCTTCACCCTGGAGGGCACCAGGCGCAGCGCGTGCCTCCATCCGGACGGCTGGCACGACATGCACGTCCACGCGCGCGTGCAGGGCGACTGAGCCGACCGCGGCCCGCCCGTCGCCGTCACGGGGTCGGCGTCACGCCCTCCTGCTCCTGTTCCACGCGGGCGTTCCATTCCCGCTTGGAGGCCTGCCAGCCGTCCTCGTTGTGGCCGAGCCGCCAGTAGCCGGAGATCGACAGGTCCTCGCGCGGAATCCGCAGCTCGACGCGCAGCAGTCTGCGCAGCTCCTTCACGCACGCCGCCTCACCGTGCACGAACGCGTGCGGCCGGCCCTCGGGGAACCGGAGCGCCCGCACGGCCTCGACGAGCAGCTCACCGACGGGCCGCTCACCGCGGTGCAGCCAGACGACCTCGACGTCGGACTCGATCTTCTGCTCCTCCTCGGGGCCGGCCACCTCGATGAACGCGTGGGCCACGGCACCGGCGGGCAGCGACTCCAGGGCGGCCGCGATGGCGGGCAGGGCGCTCTCGTCGCCGGCCAGCAGATGCCAGTCGGCGGCCGGGTCGGGCATGTAGGCGCCGCCGGGGCCCATGAAGCGGACCGTCTCGCCGGGCTGGACGCGCATCGCCCACGGGCCGGCCAGGCCCTCGTCGCCGTGGATCACGAAGTCCAGGGTCAGCTCGCGGTGTTCGGCATCCCAGTGGCGCACGGTGTACGTCCGGGTCACGGGCCACTGCTCGCGGGGGAGCTCGGCACGGATCCGCTCCAGGTCGAACGGCTCCGGATAGGTCACGCCCTCGGGGCCGAAGAGCAGTTTCACGTAGTGATCGGTGCACGTCCCCGCGGTGAACTCCGCCAGGCCGTCGCCGCCGAGCACGACGCGCTGCATGTGAGGAGTGAGCCGCTCGGTGCGGACGACCTGCGCGGAGTGAGGCTTGCGCGGCTTCCGTGCCGGACGTTCTGCCATGACGGCCTCCCATGCCGATGTAGTTAGGTCAACCTAAGTTAGCATCGCTTCGCGGGGACGTCCCCGTCCCGAGCGCCGAGGGGCGTCAGCGGTCCTCAGTGCGCCAGGGTCGTCAGCAGTCGCTGCAGCGAACCGCCCAGCCCCCAGCGCTGCGCCAGTGCCTCCAGTGTCGCTCCGTCCCTCGGCGCCCGGGGCAGTGCGGTGGTCACCTCCGGCAGGGGCACGTCATCGGCGACCCTGACCACCTTCGGCGCGACGGACACGTACGGCCGGGACTCGTCCAGGCGCCTGCGCTGTGACGGCGTCAGCTTCGCCCCTGGGTCGTCGACCGCCGCCATGATCCCGTCGAGATCGCCGAACTCGGCCAGCAGCTTGGCCGCGGTCTTCTCCCCGATGCCCGGCACGCCGGGCAGCCCGTCGCTGGGGTCGCCGCGCAGCAGCGCCAGATCGGCGTACCCGCGCCCGTCGACGCCGTACTTCTCGCGCAGCCAGGCCTCGTCCGTCAGTTGCAGCGAGCCGACGCCCTTGAGGGGGTACAGCACACGCACCCCGCGCGCGTCGTCCACGAGCTGGTAGAGGTCGCGGTCGCCGGTGACGATGTCCACCGGCCCCTTCGCGATGCCGGTGAACGTGCCGATGACGTCGTCCGCCTCGTAGCCCGGCACTCCCACGCGCGCGATGCCGAGGGCGTCCAGGACCGCCTCGATGACCGGCACCTGCGGCGAGAGCGTGTCGGGCACCTCCTCCTCGTCGGGACCGACCTCACGCTCCGCGGCGACGCGGTGCGCCTTGTAGGACGGGATCAGGTCGACCCGCCACCGGGGCCGCCAGTCCGCGTCCATGCAGGCGACGAGCTCGTCCGGCCGGTGGTCCTTCACCAGCCGGTCGATGAAGTCCAGCAGACCGCGCACGGCGTTCACCGGAGTGCCGTCCGGCGCCCTCACGGAGTCCGGGACGCCGAAGTAGGCGCGGAAGTAGAGCGAGGCGGTGTCGAGGAGCATCAGTCGTCCGGTCACGCCACGCATCATGCCGCACAGGCGCCCGGGTGACCGGCGCCCGGGCGCTCCCGCGGCCCGTGTGCGCCTCCCGGACGGCCGGGCCCGGCTCGCCGGACTCGCGGCGCTGATCCGGAAGGCCGGCGAGAGGAAGGGAGCCGGCAGCGGCGAGGCCGAGGACGAGGACGAGGGAAAAGGGCGGGACGCGGTCCGGACCTGGCCGAAGGACGACACCGGTCCGGTCGCCAGGTGGGTAGCGGTCGCCGGTTCGGGGCACGAGAACCGGACGGCCCGGTGACCTGACAGCACCGTGGCCGTCCGACGAGGGGCGGGCGTCGGCGCACGGCCTCGCGGCCTGCGCCGGGGCACGCCCCTCGCGCCGTCCGTGCTCGGTCCGCGCTCCGTCCGCGCCCTCTCCCGCCCCGACCGGCAGGTTCGTGCCGAGCCCGGGGCGGGGCGCCTCCGCGTGGGAAGCCATGGGAGGGTTTCGGCCAACCACGCAGAGCTACACTCATCCCTGAGCCGTAACGCCGGCGACGCCGGGGACGAGCGGGAACACTCGTGGCCGCTCGCGCATTGAACCGGAGAGCGGCAGGGCGGCGCCGTACCCGCGGTCCTCGGGCTCCGGTCGACTGGCGTGAACCGTGAGGGCGGGCGTCACCCCGTGTGTCCTCGTTGTGACGGGCACGTGAAACGGTTTGCCGAACATGCATAGGGTGCAGAGAACTCACCAGAGGCAGAGAACTCACCGGCGGACGTGTCCGAGAGCGCACCGGGCACACGGCGACGAGCGAAGGAGGGAGCCGGAGCGATGGGCGACCACAAAGAACAGCCCCTGCGGGTGGGCGCGGCCGTGCGGCACCGGCGCCGCTCCCTGGAGCTCACCCTCGCCGTCGTGGCCGAACGCAGCGGCCTGTCGGTGCCCTTCCTGAGCCAGATCGAGAACGATCGCGCCCGGCCCAGCACCGGCTCCCTGGAGAAGGTGGCCGACGCCCTGCGCACCACCGCCGTCGAACTCCTCGCCGCCGCCGACCCGGCCTGCAGCGTCGACGTCGTGCGCGCCGAGGTCGCCGAACCGCTTCAGGGACAGGCGCCCGAAGCGGAGCCCCGCTCCCGCTCCCTGGTGCGCGGGCACCACCAGATGCACGCCTCCGAGTTCACCGGCGATCACGACGCGGGCCGTGAATTCCAGTACCGCAACGACCAGTTGATGTACGTCGCCGACGGTGCGGTGGAGATCGAGGCGGAGGGCCGCGCCTACCGGCTCGGCCGCGGTGACACCCTGTACCTCACCGGCGGCGTCCGCCACCGCTGGCGGGCGACCGTCGCGGACACCCGCGTGGTCGTCGTCGCGGTGGCCGAGCACATCGAGGCGGTCCGGGACCGCGGGCGGAAGCGGTAGTGCGGGTCGTCTCCCTGGTGCCGTCGCTCACCGAGGCCGTGGCCGCCACCGTGCCCGGCGTCCTGGCCGGGGCCACCGACTGGTGCAGCCACCCGGCGGACCTCGACGTCACCCGCATCGGCGGCACCAAGAACCCGGCCGTGGACCGGATCGTCGCCCTCGCCCCCGATCTGGTGATCGCCAACGAGGAGGAGAACCGGGAACCGGACCTGACCGCTCTGCGGGCGGCCGGACTGCGGGTCCTGGTCACGGAGGTCCGGGACGTTCCACAGGCTTTCCGGGAGCTGGCGCGGGTCCTCGACGCCTGCGGGGCGCCCTCCCGGCCCAACTGGCTGGAGGAGGCCGAGGAGGCCTGGGCGGCGCCCCCGCCCCTCGCCGGGCGCCGGACGGCCGTCGTGCCGATCTGGCGCCGCCCGTGGATGGTGCTGGGCCGGGACACCTTCGCCGGGGACGTGCTGGCCCGCCTGGGCGTCGACCACCTCCACGCCGGTCACCCCGAGCGCTATCCGCGGATCCCGGTCGAGGAACTGCGGGCGGCCGCGCCGGACCTCGTCGTGCTGCCGGACGAGCCCTACCGCTTCACCGCCGACGACGGCCCCGAGGCCTTCCCCGGACTGCCCTGCGCGCTGGTCAGCGGACGGCACCTGACGTGGTACGGCCCGTCGCTCGCCGAGGCCCCGAAGGCGCTGGGCGAGGCGCTGCGAGCAGCGCTCCGCTGAGCAGCCCGCGGGCGGTGTGCGCGGCGACGACGCCCCAGGCGGCGACCAGCACGAGGTACAGCGCGCAGGCGAGCACGTCGAAGACGACCAGCCCGGTGTGCCGGGCGAGCGCGGCCGCCCCGGTCACGCAGGTGCCGACCGGGAAGGTGAACGCCCACCACGTCATCGCGAAGCCCATCCCCTGCCTGCGGGCCCGCGCCACGTGCGCGGCGGCCAGACACAGCCACAGCAGAGCGAAGCCCATGACCGGCACCCCGTACAGCACGGCGAGAGCGCCGGCGTCGCGGCCGTCCGGCCCCGGCAGGACCCCCGGAGCGACCTCGGCGAACTTTCCGGCGGCCGTCGTGGACTGTCCGAGCGGCCCCAGCACGAGAAAGAGGGTCGGGGTGAGCGCGAGGGGCAGCGGCCCGCGGGTCACCAGACGCCCGAACATCAGCGGCAGCATGACGAACGTGGCCAGCAGACTCAGCCCGAACAGGGCGAAGCAGGCGAGCAGCAGCGTCTGCCGCGGCTGCCCGGCCGGCAGGTACGGCACCAGCAGCGGGCCGAGCGCGGCGGACACCATCGGCGCGACGAGCGGCAGCAGCCACACCGGCGTGGCCTGCGACGCAGCGACGCGGTGGTGTACGGCCATCAGGTACGGGACGACGACGGCGGCCGTGACGGCGACGGCCGTGCCGACGGTGAACAGCGCGGCGTCGAGGGCGACCGCGGCGCCGACGCCGATCCAGTCCCGGCCCACGGTGAGCGCGCCGCCCCCGACGGCGAGCAGCGCCATCGCGAGGCAGCCGTAGAACGGGGCGGTGGCCGGGTCGAGGAGGTGCGCGCGGGCCTGGTCGCGATGGTGACGCCAGTGCAGGGCGCGGGCGATGAGCAGCGCCGCGAGAAGGGCCAGCGAGAGCGCCCAGAAGGCCGCGCACAGCGGCCGCAGCCCCGGGACCCGGACCGGCAGCGCGACGCCCGCGGTCGCCACGATCGCGGTGCCCATCACCGTGGCGTACCAGTTCGGCCCGAGGTGACGGACGGCCTCGGCGCGCGGGCGGGGGGCGGACAAGGGCGGGGCGGCGGTGACCATGACTCCACGGTCGCCCGCCGTCGCGGCCGCGACCAGGGAGGATGTCTCTATGGGGGCATAAGCTGGGCTTATGGGGAGCGTGGAGGAAGAGCGACCGGACGGCGTCGGCTCGATCGCGCACCGGGTCCCGGACCTGGGCGCGCTGGAGCTGCTGCTGGCGGTGGCCCGGCTGGGCAGCCTGGGCGCGGCCGCGCGGGAGCTCGGCATCACCCAGCCCGCCGCGAGCAGCCGGATCCGTTCCATGGAACGCCAGCTGGGCGTGGCCCTGGTGGACCGTTCGCCGCGCGGCTCCCGGCTCACCGACGCGGGCGCGCTGGTGACGGACTGGGCGGGGCGGATCGTCGAGGCGGCGCGGGCGTTCGACGCGGGGGCGCAGGCGCTGCGGGACCGGCGGGACTCGCGGCTGCGGGTCGCGGCGAGCATGACGATCGCGGAGTACCTGCTGCCCGGCTGGCTGCTCGCGCTGCGTGCGGGGCGGCCGGACACGGCGGTGTCCCTGCTCGCGGGCAACTCGGCTGCCGTGGCCGAGCGGTTGCTGACGGGGGAGGCGGATCTCGGCTTCGTGGAGGGGCTCGACGCGCCGTCCGGCCTGGACTCGGCCGTGATAGCGCACGACCGTCTCGTGGTCGTCGTCGCGCCCGTGCACCCGTGGGCCCGCCGCCGTCGGCCGCTGGACGCCTCCGAGCTGGCCTCCACGCCGCTGATCCTGCGGGAGAAGGGCTCGGGAACCCGTCAGGTCCTCGACACCGCTCTGGGCGGACTGGCCCGCCCGCTGATCGAGCTCTCCTCGACGACGGCGGTGAAGGCGGCGGCGGTGAGCGGGGCCGGCCCGGCGGTGCTGAGCGAACTGGCGGTGGGCGAGGAGCTGGCGCTGCGACGGCTGGTGGCGGTACCGGTGGACGGGGTGTCGCTGGCCCGGGACCTGCGCGCCGTATGGCCCGCGGGCCACCGCCCGACAGGCCCGGCGAGAGAGCTCCTGACCCTGACCCGAGGCTGACGGGCCGGCCGGTCAGCCGCCCCGCCCCCGTCCCGGCCGACGCCGACGCCGACGTACCCGCCCTCGGTGTCGCGTGTCCCGGCTGCGTCAGGAGGCGGGTGGGCGCGTGCGTGCGGTGGGCCGGGACGCGGCGGTGACCAGGGCGCGCATCACCCGGACGTCCTCGCCCATCTCCGGATGCCACTGGACTCCCAGCACCCAGTCGGCGGAGGGCAGTTCGACGGCCTCCACCGTGCCGTCCGCCGCGTACGCCGACGGGACCAGGCCCGCGCCCAGGCGGTCCACCGCCTGATGGTGGTAGGTCGGCACGGAGGTCCTTTCCGCGACCACCCGGCTGTACAGCGTCCCCGGGACCGGCTCGACCGGGTGGCGGCCGACCACGCCCACGGCCTCGATGTGCCCGTCGAGGTGCTGCGTCAGCGTGCCGCCGAGCGCGACGTTCAGGAGCTGCATGCCCCGGCAGATGCCGAGCAACGGCAGTCCGGCCGCCAGTGCCGCCTCGATCAGGGCCAGCTCCCATGCGTCGCGCTCACGCGCGGGCGGCCCGGTGCGGGGGTCCGGCTCCGCGCCGTAGCGGCCGGGTTCGACGTCGGGCCCGCCCGCGATCACCAGTGCGTCCAGGCGTGCCACCGTCGCAGCCGCGTGTCCGGGCGCGTCCGGCGGGAGCATCGCGGCCAGCCCGCCGGCCCGCTGCACGAGCCGTGGGTAGGCGGCGGGCAGCAATGCCGCGTCCAGCTCCCAGACCCCCCAGCGCGCACCGGACTCCAGATAGGTGCTGACGCCGACCAGCGGCCTGCCGCCCGTCGCGTCGGTCCCGGACGCCGTCGCCTCCGCCGTGGTCGTCATGTGCCCCTCCGGACGTTCAATGGACGGCCTTCATACCATTGTGCGACCCCTCCGCGCGCGGTGCCCTCACGTGAGGAAGCCCCTGAGCAGGGCCGCCGTCCCGGCGCAGTGCTCCCGCATCGTCTCCCGCGCGCCGTGCGCGTCGCCGTCCAGCACCGCCTCCACCAGCGCCGTGTGCTGACGCTGGGAGTGCTCCAGATTGCGGACGAGGAGCGGTATGCAGTCCAGCAGGTCGTTCACCGTGGCCCGCACCGCCGCGTACCGCTCGGTCAGCGAGGGGGAGCCGCACAGCTCGGCCAGGGTCAGGTGGAACATCGTGTCCCGGCGCCGGTAGTCGGCCAGCGGGGCGTCCGCCGTGCGGGCCAGGGCCTCGCGCAGCCGCCCCGCCCGCTCGTCCGACAGGCCGTGCGCGGCGCACAGCCCCGCCGCCCCCACCTCCAGCACCTCCCGGAAGCGCAGCACGTCCTCGATGTCGGTCTCGGCGACGCGCCGCCGCAGCTCGTCCTCGCCGCCGGCATCCGGACGCCTGAGCACGAACGTCCCCCCGTACCGGCCCCGGCGGGACTCCACCAGCCCCTGGTCCTGGAGGACCTTGAGCACCTCGCGCAGCGTCACCCGGCTGATGCCGAGCCGCTCCGCCAGCTCCCGCTCGGCCGGCAGCCGCTCACCCCCCGGCACCAGACCCAGCCGGACGACCTGAAGGATCTGCTCCAGCGCCTCCTCGAAGCCGTTGCCGGTCCGCACCGGCCGCAACACCGGCGTCAGCCGGTCGTCCGCGCCGCCGTCCGCGTTCACCGACATCAGGTCGCGCCCCCTTCCCAAGCAATGGTTCTCCGCAATACCTTATGGCTGCCGGCCGTCGGCCGCCGACCCGCAGAAGGCGACAGAAGCCAGGAAGCCTGAGGAGGCCCTCCCGTGGCAGACCGCACACCCCCGCTCGCCGTCGAGGAACTGCACGCCCTCGTCGCGGGCGGTGAGATCGACACTGTCGTCCTCGCCTTCCCCGACATGCAAGGCCGGCTCCAGGGCAAGCGCTTCGCCGCCGGATTCTTCCTCGACGAGGTCCTCCGGCACGGCACCGAGGGCTGCAACTACCTCCTCGCCGTCGACACGGAGATGAACACCGTCGACGGCTACGCCATGTCCTCCTGGGAGAACGGCTACGGCGACTTCGCCATGCGTCCCGACCTGTCCACGCTGCGCCGCGTGCCCTGGAACGCCGGCACGGCGATGCTGATCGCCGACCTGGCCTGGCACGACGGCTCGCCCGTGACCGCCGCCCCGCGCCAGATCCTGCGCCGCCAGCTGGAACGGCTGGCCGAGTACGGCCTCACCGCGCAGGTCGGCACCGAGCTGGAGTTCATCGTCTTCAAGGACAGCTACGAGGCCGCCTGGGACGCGAACTACCGGGGCCTCACCCCGGCCAACCAGTACAACGTCGACTACTCGGTGCTCGGCACCGGCCGGGTGGAGCCGCTGCTGCGCCGCATCCGCAACGAGATGGCGGGCGCCGGTCTGACCGTCGAGTCCGCCAAGGGGGAGTGCAACCCCGGCCAGCACGAGATCGCCTTCCGCTACGACGAGGCCCTGGTCACCTGCGACCAGCACGCGATCTACAAGACCGGCGCCAAGGAGATCGCCGCCCAGGAGGGCGTCTCGCTCACCTTCATGGCCAAGTACAACGAGCGCGAGGGCAACTCCTGCCACATCCACCTCTCGCTCGCCGACGCAGACGGCGCGAACGTCATGGCGGGCACGGACCAGGACCCGGACGGCATGTCGGAGCTCATGCGCCACTTCCTCGCCGGACAACTCGCCGCCCTGCGCGACTTCTCCCTGCTCTACGCCCCCAACGTCAACTCCTACAAGCGGTTCCAGCCGGGCTCCTTCGCCCCGACCGCCGTCGCCTGGGGACACGACAACCGCACCTGCGCGCTGCGGGTCGTCGGCCACGGCCGCTCCCTGCGCTTCGAGAACCGGCTGCCCGGCGGCGACGTCAACCCGCATCTCGCGGTGGCCGGACTGGTCGCCGCGGGCCTGTACGGCGTCGAGCGGAAACTCGAGCTGCCCGAGGCCTGCGCCGGGAACGCCTACACCGCCGGCCACGCGCAGGTGCCCACCACCCTGCGCGAGGCCGCCGAGCTGTGGGAGAACAGCCCGATCGCGCGGGCCGCCTTCGGCGAGGAGGTCGTCGCCCACTACCGCAACATGGCGCGCGTCGAGCTGGCCGCCTTCGACGCCGCGGTCACCGACTGGGAGCTGCGCCGCTCCTTCGAACGCCTGTGAAAGGTCCTGCCGTGTCCCACCCGCACACGCCGTCCCCGCACCATCCGGCAGCGCCCGAGCTGACCGTCCTCGACCCGGCCACCGAAGAGGTCATCGCCACCGTCCCGGCCGCCGACGCGGCCGACGTCGACCGCGCCGTCACCCGCGCGGCCGCCGCCCGGACCGCCTGGGCGGCCGCCGCCCCCGCCGACCGGGCCCGGCTGCTGCGCCGCTTCGCCGACGTCGTCGACGCCCACGTCGAGGAACTGGCGCTGCTGGAGGTCCGCGAGGCCGGTCATCTGCTCGGCAACGCCCGCTGGGAGGCAGGCAACGCCCGTGACCTGTTGCTCTACGCCGCCGGCGGCGTGGAGCGGCTCATGGGCCGGCAGATCCCCGCCCCCGGCGGCTGGAACGTCACCTTCCACGAACCCCTCGGCGTGGTCGGTGTGATCGCCCCCTGGAACTTCCCGATGCCGATCGCCGCCTGGGGCTCCTTCCCGGCTCTCGCCGCCGGCAACGCCGTCCTTCTCAAGCCCGCCGAGACCACCCCCCTCACCGCCCTGCGGCTGGCCGAACTCGCCCTGGACGCGGGCCTGCCGGAGCACCTCTTCCAGGTGCTGCCCGGCTACGGCGCGGTCGCCGGACGGGCGCTCGTCGACCACCCCGGCGTGGCGAAGATCGTGTTCACGGGCTCCACCCGCACCGGCCGCGAGGTGATGGAGCGCTGCGCCGCCCGGATCAAGCCCGTCACCCTCGAGCTCGGCGGCAAGAGCCCCAACGTCGTCTTCGCGGACGCCGACCTGAAGCGGGCCGTCGACCCGTTCTCGTTCCTCGACAACTCCGGCCAGGACTGCTGCGCCCGCACCCGGATCCTGGTCCAGGAGTCGGTGTACGACGAGGTCGCCGACCACCTGGCGCGGGAGCTGGCCGCCGTCGTGGTCGGCG
Source organism: Streptomyces humidus (assembly GCF_014649655.1). Classification (GTDB taxonomy): domain Bacteria; phylum Actinomycetota; class Actinomycetes; order Streptomycetales; family Streptomycetaceae; genus Streptomyces; species Streptomyces humidus. The sequence continues at coordinate 191,580 of NZ_BMTL01000006.1, forward strand.
ACCCGGCCGCCGAGGGCACCCAGATGGGTCCGCTGATCTCCCGTCAGCAGGTCGATCGTGTGCGGTCGTTCGTGCCGGACGACGCCGAGGCGCTGCGCGGCAGCGCGCCCGAGGGCCCCGGCTTCTGGTTCCCGCCGACGGTCCTCACCGGCCTCCCGTCCGACTCGCCCGCCGCCCGCGAGGAGATCTTCGGGCCCGTGGCCGTCCTCCTCCCCTTCACCGACGAGGCGGACGCGATCCGGCTCGCCAACGACACCCCCTACGGCCTCTCCGGCTCCGTCTGGACCCGGGACGTGGGCCGCGCCCTGCGCGTCTCACAGGCCGTGCGCGCCGGGAACCTGTCCGTCAACTCCCATTCCAGCGTCCGCTACTGGACCCCCTTCGGCGGCTTCAAGCAGTCCGGCGTCGGCCGTGAGCTGGGTCCGGACGCCTTGACCGCCTTCACCGAGACCAAGAACGTCTTCATCAGCACGGAGGGCCCCGCACAGTGACCAGAGAGATCGTCTGCCGCCGGCTCGTAGGCCGTACCGCCGTCGTCACCGGAGCCGGCAGCGGCATCGGCCTCGCCACCGCCCGCCGGCTCGCCGCCGAAGGCGCGCACGTGGTCTGCGGCGACGTCGACGAGACCCGCGGCAAGGCCGCCGCCGACGAGATCGGCGGCGTCTTCGTGAAGGTCGACGTCACCGACCCCGAGCAGGTCGAGGCGCTGTTCAGGACCGCCCACGACACCTATGGCAGCGTCGACATCGCTTTCAACAACGCCGGGATCTCACCGCCCGACGACGACTCCATCCTGGAGACCGGCCTCGAGGCATGGAAGCGGGTCCAGGAGGTCAACCTGACCTCCGTCTACCTGTGCTGCAAGGCCGCCATCCCCTACATGCGGCGGCAGGGCCGGGGCTCCATCATCAACACGGCGTCGTTCGTGGCGAGGATGGGCGCGGCGACGTCGCAGATCTCGTACACGGCGTCCAAGGGCGGCGTCCTGGCCATGTCCCGCGAGCTGGGCGTGCAGTTCGCGCGGGAGGGCATCCGGGTGAACGCCCTGTGCCCCGGCCCGGTCAACACCCCGCTGCTGCAGGAGCTGTTCGCCAAGGACCCGGAGCGGGCCGCCCGCCGCCTGGTCCACATCCCGGTGGGCCGGTTCGCCGAGGCCGAGGAGATCGCCGCCGCCGTCGCCTTCCTGGCGAGCGACGACTCCTCCTTCGTCAACGCCACCGACTTCCTGGTGGACGGCGGGATCTCCGGCGCCTACGTGACCCCCCTGTAGACGGCGACCCGGGTCACAGGAACGTCCGGCCCTCGCCCCGGTAGGTCGGCACGGTCGCCGTGACCGACTCGCCCTCGACGAGGTGCAGTTCGTCGAACCGCTCGCACAGCTCACCGGCCTTCGCGTGCCGGAACCACACCTTGTCGCCGATCAGCAGATCGTCGGCGGGGGAGCCGATGAGCGGGGTCTGCACCTCGCCGGGGCCCTCCTGGGGGTCGTACCGCAGCCCCTCGGGCAGATACGGCACGGGCAGCCGGTCGGGACCGGCGGCGCCGGAGGCGGGATACCCGCCGCCGAGGACGGTCACGATTCCCACCCCGGGCCGCCGCACGACGGGCTGGGCGAACAGCGCGGCCGGACGCCCGTTGAACGACGTGTAGTTGTCGAACAGACGCGGCACGTACAGCCCCGACCCGGCCGCGATCTCCGTGACCGCGTCCTCGGCGGCCGTGTGCTGCACACTGCCGGTACCGCCGCCGTTGACGAACTCCAGGTCCGGGACGACGGCCCGCACCGCACGCACCACCGCGGCACGCCGTTCGGCGAGTTCGCGTCGCGCGGCGGCCTGCATCAGCCGGACGGCCCGGGACCGGAACGGCCGCTCGGCGACGGCGTCCCCCACCCCGGCGATGTGCCCCTCGTACGCCATGATCCCCACCAGCTCGAAGCCGGACCGCCGGGACACCGCCCTTGCCACGTCGGCCACCTGGGCGGGGGAGTGCAGCGGGGAGCGCAGGGCGCCGACCCGCAGCCGACCGCCGAGCAGCTTCAGCGAGGTGTCCAACTCCAGGCAGACGCGTATCACTTCGGCGCCCTCGCCGCGCGCCGCGTCGATCAGGTCCAGCTGGGCGACGTCGTCGACCATGACGGTGACGGCGGCGGCCAGCTTGGCGTCGGCGGCCAGCTCCGCGAAACCGGCGCGGTCGGCCGACGGGTAGGCCAGGAGGACGTCCTCGAATCCCGAGCGGGCCAGCCACAGGGACTCGGCGAGGGTGAACGACATGATCCCGGCGAAGCCGTCCTTCGACAGGACGCGCTCCAGCAGCGTCCGGCAGCGCACCGACTTGCTGGCGACGCGGATCGGCTTCCCGCCGGCCCGGCGCACCAGATCGTCGGCGTTCGCGTCGAACGCCTCCAGGTCCACGAGGGCGAGGGGGGCGTCGAGATGGGCGGTGGCCCGGTCGTATCGGGCCCGGTCGGCGGCGCGCGCAGTCATGGAGGCAGCCTGCCAGACAGGATTACCGCAGGGTAGGGGGACGTTCCGGGCAGAAGCCCACGGCGGCGCGGACTGGTTCCCGTTTGCCGGGCGACAAGCCGTAGAGTGACGCGCACGCACGCAGGGACGGCTGCGACCGGGACGACCGCGTCGGGATGCCGGCCCGCCCGTGCGGGTATGGCTGCCCGGAACGGATCGCCGCGTCCGCCCGGGCCGCGCGGCGACGGGAACGACGGCCCGGGTACCCGAACGACGGCCCGGGGACGAGGAAACGGGGGGTGCATGAGCACGGAAGCACGCCGCGCCCCGGTCCCCCCGCGACCCGACGTGCCTCCCCAGCCCGGAGTGCCCCCGCGTCCGACATCTCCGCCCCGCCCGTCCAGGCCTCCGACGCCGGACGCCGTCCCGACGATGGTCGAGACAGGCCCGGCCGCCTCCGAGGACGCCGGCACGGCCCGCCCGGCGACCGACGGCCGGCCGGAGCGGGATCCCGAGCTGGATCCCGCGCCCCGTCCGACGCCCGGCCCGCAGGAGCGCGACTTCGCGCGCCGGACCGCGCCCGCCGCCGCTGAAGCGGATCCCGCCCGCCGGACGCCCACCGGCCCGGCGCCTGCGACGGCCGCCGAGGACCGCGCGGGCGACGGCGCCCCGGCCGCCTCCGGCCCCGCCGGCTCCTCCTCCCGCACCGCCCCCCGCTTCGTCAGGCTGCGGGCCCAGCACACGGACGCCATGACCTCGCCCCCGCCCCCGCCGCCCGCGTCGGCACGCTTCCCGGACACCCCGCCGCGGCCGAGCCGCCCCGCCCCGGCCGCCGCCCGGCGCGACGAGACCTCGCCGCCCGGACGCGCCGAGGACGGACCCCCCGCCCCGAACGTCCCGCGTCCCGGCCCGCCGCACGACTTCCGTCGCCCCCCACGCCCCACCAGGCCCGCCCCCCGCCCCGCGCCCACGAGCGCCCCGCCCTCCACGAAGGCCCCGGCACCCACGAGCGCCCCGGCCTCCACGGACGCCCCGGCCTCCGCCGATGTGTCCGCCCCGCGTCTCTTCGGCGCGCCCCCGTCCCGCCCGTACGGCCCGCCGGCGCCCGGTGCGCCCGGAACCGGTCCGACGGCTCCCGGTGGCTTCGGCGGGGGCAGCGCCCGTCCCGCCGACGTCGGGGACACCCGGTCCGCCGGTCGGGCGGACGCCCCGGTCGCCGGACCCGTCGCGGACCACGGCTCCGAGCGGGCCTGGTCGCCCCTGCCCCGTGGCTGGGTGCCCGCGCCGGGGCCCGCCCGCCACGAGACGCCGGCGGAGGGCGCCGGAGCCGGGCCGCGCGGCGACTCGCGCCCGGAACCGGCGGCCGGCGAGGCTCCGGCCTGGAGTCCCGGGGCGGCCGTGCGGCAACCCGACTTCACCCTCGCCCCCGAGCCGCCCGCGCCGCAGGCCCCACGTCGCCCCGACGGCACCCAGGGGACGGTGAACGGACCCGATCCGGCGCTCTCCTGGAGCGCTCCCATGACGCCCGGCGGCGTCACCGGCTCCACCCGGCCCGTGGTCAGGTTCGCCCGGCCCGAGGGATACACGCCCCGCATCCTCGGCAGACACGGCCGCACCGTGGCGGCCGCCGCCTGCGCGGTCCTCGGACTGGGGCTCATCGGCGGTGCGCTGACCGGCAGTTGGCTCGTCGGCGGCTCGGGGGACAGCGCCGAACGCAGCGCCTACACGGCCGCCGGCGGCCTGTGGCACAACGTGCCCGTGGACCAGCTGTTCCCGCCCACCGTGGACGGGCAGGGCGCCGGCCCCGGCGGGGCCGACCGGACCTGGACGCGGATCGCCGTCGCGCCGGACAGCGGCTGCGCCGGGGTCTTCGACCCCCTGCTGCTCAAGGTGCTCGCGCCGGCCGGCTGCCGGCGCGTGCTGCGCGCCACCTACACCGACGCCACCCAGAGCTATGTCACCACCGTCGGCCTGCTGTTCACCGACGCGGACGCCGCCGCCATGCGCGCGCTCGACGCCCGTTTCGCCAAGGAAGGCCTGGCCCAGCGGGCGGATCTGATGCCGCGTCCGTACGCCGCCAAGGGCACCGTGGCCGCCGGGTTCGGAGACCGGCAGCGGGCCGCGTGGACCGTCTCGGTCCTCACCGACGCGCCCGTCGTCGTCTACGCCGTCTCCGGCTGGGCCGACGGCCGGACCGTCGACACCCCGCAGCCCGCTCCCCGGGCCGCCGCCACCGGCGCCACCACGGCCCCCGCCCAGGCCGGCCTCGGCAACGAGGCCCAGGGTCTCGCCGACCGCGTCGAGCGCGGCCTGCGCAAGACCGCCGTCACGCCCTCGGAGCAGCCCTCATGACCATCCGAAGGACCCGTACGACGCCTACGACCGGTGCGACGCCTGCGACCCTGGCGACGCCCATGGCCCGTACGGCCCGTGCGACGCGTACGCCCCGCAGGGCCGGGCTCCTGAGCTGCCTTCTCGCCGCGGCCGTCGTCCTGACGCCGCCCTCCGTCGCCCACGCCGACGGCATCCGGGCCCAGCAGTGGGCGCTGGACGCCCTGCACACCCAGCAGGCCTGGCAGACCACCAAAGGCCGGGGCATCACCGTCGCCGTCCTGGACACCGGCGTCGAGGCCGACCACCCCGACCTCGTCGGCAACGTCCTCCCCGGCAAGGACATGGTGGGTTTCGGGGCGCAGCGCGGCGACCGCGCCTGGGCCCGCCACGGCACCGCGATGGCCAGCATCATCGTCGGTCACGGACACGGCGACGGCGACGACGAGGGCGTGCTCGGGATCGCCCCCGAGGCGAAGGTCCTCCCCGTCCGCGTGATCCTGGAGGACGGCGACCCGCAGCGCACCAAGGCCCGCAACACCCGCGGCAACGCCCTCGCCGACGGCATCCGCTGGGCCGCCGACCAGGGCGCCGACGTCATCAACCTCTCCCTGGGAGACGACTCCGCCTCCGCCCACCCCGAGCCCGCCGAGGACGAGGCCGTCCAGTACGCCCTGAAGAAGGGCTCGGTCGTGGTCGCCTCGGCCGGCAACGGCGGGGAGAAGGGCGACCACATCTCCTACCCGGCCGCCTACCCGGGCGTCATCGCCGCGACCGCGGTCGACCGCTACGGCACGCGCGCCTCGTTCTCCACCCGCCGCTGGTACGCGACCGTCAGCGCGCCCGGCGTCGACGTCGTCATCGCCGACCCGGACCACAAGTACTACCAGGGCTGGGGGACCAGCGCCGCCTCCGCCTTCGTCTCGGGAGCCGTCGCGCTCGTCAAGGCCGCGCATCCCGGTCTGACCCCGGCGCAGATCAAGAAGCTCCTGGAGGACACGGCCCGCAACGCCCCCGCCGGGGGCCGCGACGACTCCCGCGGCTACGGCTTCATCGACCCGGCCGCCGCGATCCGTGCGGCCGGCGTCCTCGAGCCGAAGGGCCTGCAGTCAGCCGCCTACGCCGAGCGGTACTTCGGCTCCGGCCCCGACCGGGCGGACGCGGACGACGACACGTCGAGCTGGGCGGGCCTGTTCGCGGCCGGCGCCGGCGGAGTGCTGCTGCTGGCCTCGGTCGTCCTGTGGCGCGGCCGCCGGGAACGCGACCGGCACGAGGCCCGGGACGCCTACGAGGCCTACGAGCCCCTCTAGTGCCGCAGCAGGCAATGTTCGCCCCGTCACGACGCCTGGCACGCACTCTCGCCGCACCGGGCGAAAGCCCGAGTACGTCCAGTACGGGTGCTTCCGCCCGGCACGCCGACAGCACGCACCAGACGCCGCTCCTTCTCGGGCGAACATTGCCTGCCGCGGCACTAGCCTCCAGCGTCCGGCCGGGTTGTCCCCTGTCCGGCTGTCCGGCTGTCCCGCGGGGGAGGCGGCGGCCGGCGTGCCCGCTCGGACGGGGACGCCGACGACGCTATGACGCGGACGACGATGCCCGCGCCGAGTCCGTGACCACCGGCGTGGCCGCCGACGCCGTGCCGCCGCCGTCGGAGAACGCCGACACCGCCGCCCTCGCCGCGGCCTCGACCAGCGAGATGCCCGCCGCCTGCGTCGCGTTGCCGTCCGACAGCACGGCCACCAGGTAGTCGCGCCCGCCGGCGCTCACCCGGCCGATGCTGTTGACGTCCCACAGCCCGGTCGTGCTGCGCGGCAGCCAGCCGTTCTTCAGCGCCCACGAGGACCCGTCGGCCGCGGCCGAGACGCCCCAGTCCTGGCCTGCGGCTATCTGCCCCATCAGATCCCGCAGATACGCCCGCGACGCCTCGCTCAGTTCCGAGTCGTCCCCGAACACCTGCCGCAGCAGGGTGAGCTGGTCGGCGGCGGTGGTCCGGGTGAGCCCCCACAGCATGTCCTGGCCGCCCCGGGTCCCGGTCAGGCCGAACCGCTCGTTCGCCGCGTCGAGGCCCTCGGCCTCGCCGATGGTCCGCCACAGCGCCGACGCCGCGTCGTTGTCGCTGTTCTCGATCATGGCCTTGGCGTACGTCCTCTCGGCCGTCGTGAGACGACGGCCCTCGTCCTGCGCCCGGAGCAGCAGCGCGGCCAGGATGTCCGCCTTGACGATGCTCGCCGTGTCGAAGACGCCCCCGCCGTACGCGGCGCTCTCACCGGAGGCCAGGTCGAGCACGGCCACGGACACGGCCGCGCCTGCCGGCACGGGCACCGACCTCATCGCCGCCGCCAACAGCGCGTCGCGCTCCTCCTCGGGCGCCGCCCCGTCCTCCACCGACACCTCCTCGTCCCCCGCCTCCGACGCCGATGCCGACGGCGTCACGGACGACGACGATACGGCCCACCCGCCGAAGCGGGCCCGTACCTCCGCACAGACGGCGCCGCCGGCCGTCGCACCCAGCACGGCGGCCGCGGCGAGCGCGAGAGGGAGGAAGCGAAGGGGACGGCGCGGGGCGGGACGAGCGCGGCGGCCGCGACGTGACCTGGGGGACTCCATGGCCGTGATGGTCGGGGCGAGGCCTGTGCGGGCCGTGGGACGGACGTGAGAGCCGGATCAGGGGAGCCTGAGAATCCCGTGAACGGCGTCGTCACGGTGACCGGGGCCCCGCACAGGCCCACGGGCCCGCCCCCGATAGGGTCGACGACCGTGGCGAACAAGAACATTCCCGACCCCGGCTTCTCCGACGACGACGGCTCCGCCGACCCCCGGCTGAGCGCGGCGCTCGCCGCCTGGGCCGAGGACCGCACCGCCGTGGCCCCGGTGCTGGCGGCGCTCAAGGGCGCCCGGCTGCTCGTCCCCGTCGTGGCGGTGCTGGGGGAGGTCGAGGAGGACGAGAACGGGCTGCGCCGTGAGAAGACCAGCGACATGGCCGTTCCCACCCTGAAGGCCGGCTCGCGCACCGCGCTGCCCGCGTTCACCTCCACGGACTCTCTCGCCCGCTGGGATCCCGCGGCCCGCCCGGTCGCCGTCCCGCTGCACCAGGCGCTCCAGGCGGCCGCGCACGAGAAGGCCGACACGGTCGTCCTCGACCTGGCCGGGCCGGTGGCCTTCGAGCTGACCGGGCCCGCGCTGCTGGCGCTCGCCGAGGGGCGTACGTCCACCGACCCGCTCGCCGACCCGGCGGTCGTCGCGGCGGTCCGGGCCGCCGTGGCGGCGGAACCGGAGATCCTCAGCGCCCACCTCGGCCCCGGGCAGGCCGACGGCACCCTCGCCCTCGTCCTGGACCCGGCGGCCGTCCCCGCCGAGACGGCCCGTGCGGTGGCCGGCCGTCTCGCGGCCGACGAGACGCTGAGGGCCCGCCTGGTGCACGGCCTCGACCTGGCACTGCTGCCGGCCGGGACGACGCCTCCGGGCGAGCCCCTGTACGTGAAGAGCCGAGTGCGCCGAGACGCGGCTCAGCCGTAGACCGGGCCCGTGTACTTCTCGCCCGGGCCCTGGCCCGGCTCGTCCGGGACGATCGACGCCTCGCGGAACGCCAGCTGCAGCGACTTCAGACCGTCGCGCAGCGGGGCCGCGTGGAAGGAGCTGATCTCGGTCGCGGACGCGTCCAGCAGACCGGCGAGGGCCGTCACCAGCTTGCGGGCCTCGTCGAGGTCCTTGTACTTGTCGCCCTCCTCGGTGAGCCCCAGTTTCACGGCGGCGGCGCTCATCAGGTTGACGGCGACCGTCACGATCACCTCGACGGCGGGGACCTCGGCGATGTCGCGGGTCATCTCGTCGAAGTCTGGGGTGTCGGGGGTCCCGGCGGAGCCGGCGGGGGAGGTGTCACTCATGCGGGACACGATAGGCGCAGGCCGCACCGGGGCCGGTGGCCAGGCTCGATTGGCCGTTCGTGGCGGGGGCTGGTAATCTCGGTTTACGACCGGTCGGACACGCGTGCCCCTCAGCAGGCGGGCCCGGCCCACAAGTGGAGACTCCGAGCTCCCACCCGACTGTCCCTGGAGGACGGCGGGTCACCCCGGTCAGGCGGCCACCATCGTTCCGTACGGACGATGGAGTCGCCCGGTAGTGCGCCCCGCGATCCTTGCGGCGGTGCTCCGGTAGTGCTTGGAGCCCCGCATGTGATTGTTCGGGGCATTTTTTGTGCTTCGACGTGGTTGCCGAACTATCGAACACAGACGTTACGCGGCCGTCCGCCAGACTGCCGTGTGGTGCTACCGAGGAGGATCCATCAGCACCGAGCCCCGCATCAACGACCGGATTCGCGTTCCCGAAGTGCGACTTGTCGGTCCCAGTGGCGAGCAGGTCGGCATCGTTCCGCTGGCCAAGGCCCTGGAGCTTGCGCAGGAGTACGACCTCGACCTGGTCGAGGTGGCGGCGAGCGCACGCCCGCCGGTCTGCAAGCTCATGGACTACGGGAAGTTCAAGTACGAGTCGGCCATGAAGGCCCGTGAGGCGCGCAAGAACCAGGCGCACACGGTCATCAAGGAAATGAAGCTCCGGCCGAAGATCGACCCGCACGACTACGACACCAAAAAGGGTCACGTCGTCCGGTTCCTCAAGCAGGGCGACAAGGTCAAGATCACGATCATGTTCCGTGGTCGCGAGCAGTCCCGGCCGGAACTCGGCTACCGACTGCTGCAGCGTCTCGCGTCGGACGTCGAGGACCTCGGCTTCATCGAGTCGAACCCGAAGCAGGACGGCCGGAACATGATCATGGTTCTCGGTCCGCACAAGAAGAAGACCGAGGCCATGGCCGAGGCCCGGCAGGCGCAGGAGGCCCGCAAGGCCGAGGCGAAGGCCAACCCCGGTCGCTCGCAGAACGCCGCGGACTCCGACGCCGTGAACGCCGAAGGCGAAGAGGTCGTGGCGGCGGACGCCGAGGCCCCTGCCGAGGCTTCCGCCGAGGCGTGATCCGAGGGACGCGAGTCCCGCGGACATAACCGATACCAGCGACGTTCCACCGTGCCCGGTTTCACGACCGGGCACCGGAACGCCACCGACGAGGAGAGAACGGCGCTATGCCGAAGAACAAGTCGCACAGCGGTGCCAGCAAGCGCTTCAAGATCACCGGCTCCGGCAAGGTGCTCCGCGAGCGCGCCGGCAAGCGCCACCTGCTCGAGCACAAGTCGTCCCGCGTGACGCGCCGCCTCACCGGCAACGCCGAGATGGCCCCGGGCGACGCCGCGAAGATCAAGAAGCTTCTCGGCAAGTGACGTCGGGCGCAAGCGTCGCGCCTGACCTCTGACCGGGACCCAATCGTTTCCGGGTCGTGTGAGTCCAACCACGGCCCCGCTACAAGGAGTTAAAAAGTGGCACGCGTCAAGCGGGCAGTCAACGCCCACAAGAAGCGCCGGGCGATCCTCGAGGCGGCCTCCGGCTACCGCGGTCAGCGTTCGCGCCTGTACCGCAAGGCCAAGGAGCAGGTCACCCACTCGCTGGTCTACAACTACAACGACCGCAAGAAGCGCAAGGGCGACTTCCGTCAGCTGTGGATCCAGCGCATCAACGCTGCGGCCCGCCAGAACGGCATGACGTACAACCGCCTCATCCAGGGTCTGAAGGCCGCGAACGTCGAGGTCGACCGCAAGATCCTGGCCGAGCTGGCCGTGAACGACGCCACCGCGTTCGCCGCGCTGGTCGAGGTCGCGCAGAAGGCCCTCCCGGCGGACGTGAACGCGCCCAAGGCCGCGTGACGCCGCGCCGGCTCCGGCCGACGTGAAAGGACCCGCAGGCTTCGCCTGCGGGTCCTTTGCTTGCCGACGCCCGCGGCGTCCGGCGTCCGGGCCTCGTCCGGCCGCCTGCCGGGCGCGTCGGCGGGCCGAGGCCGGTCGCGCCCGCGCGGCGGAGCCGCACGTGACAGGGCTCCGCGCCCCCAGGTAAGTCCACTCGCGTCGCCACCAGGTCGACCCCGTCGCAGAAGGTGAACCACATGCCCTCCGCCAGTCCCGAGCTGATCTCCCCCCGCTCCCCCCGCGTCTCCGCCGCGCGGCGGCTGGCCAGGCGGAACTTCCGGGGCAAGGAGCGGCTGTTCCTCGCGGAGGGGCCGCAGGCCGTGCGGGAGGCCGCGGCGCACCGCGCCGACGGACAGGCCACGCTCGTCGAGCTGTTCGCCACCGTCGAGGCCGCCGAGCGCTACGCCGACGTCGTCGCCGAGGCGCGCTCCGCCGGCGCCCGGGTGCACCTCGCCGCCGAGCAGGTCATCGAGGACGTCTCCACCACCGTCACCCCGCAGGGACTCGTCGGGATCTGCCGGTTCCTGGACGCGCCCTTCGCGCAGATCCTCGCCGCCCGGCCCCGACTCGTCGCCGTCCTCGCCCATGTGCGCGACCCCGGCAACGCGGGCACCGTGCTGCGGTGCGCCGACGCCGCGGGCGCCGACGCCGTGGTGCTGACAGACGCCTCCGTCGACCTCTACAACCCCAAGGCCGTCCGCGCCTCCGTCGGCTCCCTGTTCCACCTGCCCGTCGCCGTCGGCGTCCCCGTCGAACAGGCCGTGGCGGGGCTCAGGGACGCGGGCGTGCGGATCCTCGCCGCCGACGGCGCGGGGGACGACGACCTCGACGACGAGCTGGACCGGGGCGCCATGGGAGGGCCCACCGCGTGGGTGTTCGGGAACGAGGCCTGGGGACTTCCCGTGGAGACCCGCGAGCTGGCGGACGCCGTCGTGCGCGTCCCGATCCACGGAAAAGCCGAGAGTCTGAACCTCGCGACCGCCGCCGCCGTATGTCTCTACGCGTCGGCCCGTGCACAGCGCGCCTCCGGAGGGTGCCGCTCCGTCACCGACAGCTAGTAGGGTGACGAGTTCGCGGGCCTCTTCCGGGAGGGCGGGAGGTGGAGTACGGGGATGAGTGTCGGCACGACCAGCGCACCGGGAGCGGCCCCGCCGGCCGGTGACCTCACCGGACTCGGCATCGACCCCGACGACCTGCCCGACGGGCTCGTCGTCGCCGACGAGAACGGCCGCGTGATCTGCTTCAACGCCGCCGCCCGGCGCATCGCCGCCGTCACCGCCGAGGACGTCCTCGGGCAGCGCCTCGACAAGGCCCTGCCGCTGGAGGATCTCGAGGGCCGCCGCTGGTGGCAGCTGACCGACCCCTACGGCGGCCTCGCCATCCGCGTCGGCCAGCCCGAGCGCAACCTCCTGCTGCCGGGCGGACGTGAGGTGCTCGTCTGCGCCCGGTACGTCCGCGCCGAGCCCACCGGTCCCGTCCGCCGGGTCGTCGTCTCGATCCGCGACACCGAGGCCCGCCGCCGCACGGAGCGCAGTCACGCCGAGCTGATCGCCACCGTGGCGCACGAGCTGCGCTCCCCGCTCACCTCCGTCAAGGGCTTCACCGCCACGCTGCTCGCCAAGTGGTCGCGGTTCACCGACGACCAGAAGCGGCTGATGCTGGAGACCGTGGACGCCGACGCGGACCGGGTCACCCGCCTCATCGCCGAGCTCCTCGACATCTCGCGCATCGACTCCGGACGGCTGGAGGTGCGCCGCCAGCCCGTGGACATGGGCGCGGCCGTGGGACGGCACATCCAGGCCTACGTGGCCGCGGGCCAGCCCGCCGACCGGTTCCTGCTGCGCATCGAGCAGCCGCTGCCCGCGCTGTGGGCCGACCCCGACAAGATCGACCAGGTGCTGAGCAACCTGATCGAAAATGCGGTGCGCCACGGCGAGGGAACCGTCACGATCGACGTCACGCCCGCCGCGTCCCCCCGGGAAGGGGAGGACACCGGCACGTCGGTCACCGTGAGCGACGAGGGCGCAGGCATCCCGGAGGAGTCCATGAACCGCGTCTTCACCCGCTTCTGGCGGGGCAGCAAGCGCGGCGGGACCGGCCTCGGGCTGTACATCGTCAAGGGCATCGTCGAAGCCCACGGCGGCGCCATCACGGTCGGCCGCGCCCCCGGCGGCGGCGCCGAGTTCCGATTTACGTTGCCCGTGAGCGCCCCGGCGTATCTCTCCTGAGACCGGTCCGGGCGGCCCACGGGCGCATCGGTACAGCCCCACCCCGTTAGACTCGGCCTTTGGCACCCTTGTGTCCCATGGACGGCCCTCTGACCTCTGCGTGAGTCGGTGACGGGGACCTTCAGCCAGCGAATCGGAAGCACGGGAAGAGATGTCGGCACCGAACAAGTCGTACGACCCGGTAGAGGTCGAGGCCCTGAAACCGGAAGAGATCGAGCGCATGCGTGACGAGGCGCTCGCCGCCTTCGCCGCCGCGGACTCGCTCGACGCGCTCCAGGAGGCCAAGGTCGCCCACACCGGCGGCGCCTCCCCGCTCGCCCTCGCCAACCGCGAGATCGGCGCCCTGCCCCCGCACGCCAAGGCCGCCGCCGGCAAGCTGGTCGGCCAGGCGCGCGGCGCCGTGAACAAGGGCCTGGCCGCCCGGCAGGAGGAACTGGAGGCCGAGCGCGACGCACGCGTCCTGGTCGAGGAGGCGGTGGACGTCACGCTGCCCCACGACCGCGTGCCCGCCGGCGCCCGCCACCCGCTGACGACACTGTCGGAGCGCATCGAGGACGTCTTCGTGGCCATGGGCTACGAGGTCGCCGAGGGCCCGCAGGTCGAGGCCGAGTGGTTCAACTTCGACGCGCTCAACATCGGCCCGGACCACCCGGCCCGCGGCGAGGCCGACACGTTCTTCGTGCAGGGCCCGCAGGGCGGCACCGAGTCCGGCGTCGTGCTGCGCACCCACACCTCGCCCGTGCAGATCCGCTCCCTGCTCGGCCGTGAGCTGCCGGTGTACGTGATCTGCCCCGGCCGCGTGTACCGCACGGACGAGCTGGACGCCACGCACACGCCGGTCTTCCACCAGGTCGAGCTGCTCGCCGTGGACGAGGGCCTGACCATGGCCGATCTCAAGGGCACCCTGGACCACATGGTCCAGTCGCTGTTCGGCGAGGGCATGAAGACCCGGCTGCGGCCGAACTTCTTCCCCTTCACCGAGCCGTCCGCCGAGATGGACATGGTGTGCTACGTCTGCCGCGGTGAGTCCGTCGGCAACCCCGACCGGCCCTGCCGCACCTGCTCCAGCGAAGGCTGGATCGAGCTCGGCGGCTGCGGCATGGTCAACCCCAAGGTGCTGGCCGCCTGCGGCGTCGACCCGGAGAAGTACAGCGGGTTCGCCTTCGGGTTCGGCATCGAACGGATGCTGATGTTCCGCCACAACGTCGAAGACATGCGAGACATGGTCGAGGGTGACGTCCGGTTCACCCGGCCGTTCGGGATGGAGATCTGATGCGGGTCCCGCTTTCCTGGCTGCGGGAGTACGTCGACCTGCCGGCCACCGAGACCGGCCGTGACGTGCAGGCCAAGCTCGTCGCCGCCGGCCTCGAGGTCGAGACGGTCGAACACCTCGGCGCCGACCTCAAGGGCCCCCTGGTCGTCGGCCAGGTGCTGACCATCGAGGAGCTCGAGGGCTTCAAGAAGCCGATCCGGTTCTGCACGGTCGACGTCGGCGCCGCCAACGGGACGGGTGAGCCGCAGGAGATCGTCTGCGGCGCCCGCAACTTCGCCGTCGGCGACAAGGTCGTCGTGGTCCTCCCGGGCGCGGTGCTGCCCGGCGGCTTCGCGATCGCCGCGCGCAAGACCTACGGCAAGACCTCCCACGGCATGATCTGCTCCAGCGACGAGCTGGGCATGGGCGACGACGGCAGCCACGGCATCATCGTGCTGCCGCCGGAGACCGAGGTCGGCAAGGACGCCATCGAGCTCCTCGAGCTGGTCGACGAGGTCCTGGACATCGCCGTCACCGCCAACCGCGGCGACTGCCTGTCGATCCGCGGCGTCGCCCGCGAGGCCGCCATCGCCTACGGTCTGGCGCTGCGCGACCCGGCGCTGCTCGACGTACCGGCGCCGAACGCCTTCGGCTACCCGGTGCAGGTCTCCGAGCCGATGGGCTGCGACCGCTTCACCGCCCGCACCGTCACCGGTCTGAGCCCCGAGGCGCGCTCCCCGATCTGGCTGAAGCGCCGGCTCCAGAAGGTCGGCATGCGCCCGGTCTCGCTGGCCGTCGACGTCACCAACTACGTGATGACGGAGCTCGGCCAGCCGCTGCACGCCTACGACCGCGGCCTGGTACAGGGCACGATCGGCGTGCGCCGGGCGGCGGAGGGCGAGCGGATCGTCACCCTCGACGGCGTGACCCGCGAGCTGCACGCCGAGGACCTGGTCATCACCGACGACCGCGGGCCCATCGGCCTCGCCGGCGTCATGGGCGGCGCGAACACCGAGATCGCCGACCACGACGACGCGGACAACGTGACGACCGACGTGGTCATCGAGGCCGCCCACTTCGACGCGGTGTCGATCGCGCGCACGGCGCGTCGCCACAAGCTGTCCTCCGAGGCGTCCCGGCGCTTCGAGCGGGGCGTCGACCCGCAGGCCGCCGCAGCCGCCGCGCAGCGCACGGTGGACCTGCTGGTGCTGCTCGCGGGCGGCACCGCCGACGCGGGCGTCACGGAGATCATCGCGCCGTCCGCGCCGCACACGATCAGCGTCCCGGCCGACCACCCGGACAAGGTCGCGGGCGTGGTGTACGGGCGGGAGACCGTCGTCCGCCGGCTGCAGCAGATCGGCTGCGACGTCTACGGGCAGGACGAGCTGATCGTCACCGTCCCGTCCTGGCGGCCCGACCTCGCCGAGGCCAACGACCTGGCGGAGGAGGTCATCCGGCTGGAGGGCTACGAGAACCTGCCCTCCACGCTGCCCAAGCCGCCCTCGGGCCGCGGGCTCACCCACCGCCAGCGTCTGCACCGACGCGTCGGCCGCGCGCTGGCCGGGGCCGGCTACGTCGAGGCGCCGAACTACCCGTTCGTCAGCGAGCAGGTGTTCGACCAGCTCGGTCTGGACGCCGGGGACCCGGCCCGCCGCGTCGTGAAGCTCACCAACCCGCTCAACGACGAGGAGCCCGCGCTCCGCACGTCGCTGCTGCCGGGTCTGCTGGGCGCGCTGCGCCGCAACGACGGCCGGGGCTCGCACGATCTGGCGCTCTTCGAGACCGGGCTGGTCTTCCTCCCGCGCGAGGAGCAGGGCGTCGCCGGGCACCTGCCCGTCGACCGCCGTCCCACCGACGAGGAGCTGGCCTCGCTCGACGCCGTGCTGCCCGAGCAGCCGCGCCATGTCGCCGTCGTCCTCGCGGGCGCCCGCGAGCAGGCCGGCTGGTGGGGCAGGGGCCGTCCGGCGGACTGGGCCGACGCCGTCGAGGCGGGCCGCACGGTCGCCCGGGAGGCCGGCGTCGAGCTCGTCGTCCGCAACGGCCGGTACGGGCCGTGGCACCCCGGGCGCTGCGCCGAGTTCGTCGTGACCGTCGACGGCGCCGAGCGGGTCGTCGGACACGCGGGCGAGCTGCATCCCCGGGTGCTGAAGGCCCTGGGCCTGCCCGCGCGCACCTCCGCCATGGAGCTGGACCTGGACGTCCTGGAGCAGGTCGGCGACGACACGCCCCAGGCGCCGAGCATCTCCACGTTCCCGGTGGCCACCCAGGACGTCGCCCTCGTCGTCGACCGGCTCGTGCCGCACGCCGACGTCGAGGCCGCGCTGCGGGAAGGCGCGGGCGAACTGCTGGAGGGCATCCGGCTGTTCGACGTCTACGAGAACGCGGAGCAGCTCGGCGACGCCAAGAAGTCGCTGGCGTACGCGCTGCGCTTTCGCGCGGGGGACCGGACGCTGACCGTCGACGAGGCGTCGGCCGCCCGTGACGCGGCGGTCGCCCTGGCGGGCGAGCGGACGGGAGCGGCCCTGCGGGCCTGACCTCGGATCGCGCAGTTCCCCGCGCCCCTGGCGGTGCGGGGGGCTGCGCCCCGGAGCTCGGGCTGAGTATCGGCCGCGGGCCCGTGACGACCGGTCGCGCAGTTCCCGTGCCCCGGAAATGCGGGGCTGCGCTCCTGCACCCGGTCCGGGTTGTGTGCCGGTCGCCGGCCACGACGGACCCGCACCCGTCCACGCACCCCGGACGTCACCGTCCGCCCGGCCCGCGGAGCGCTGCGCCGGGCCGTCGCTTTTCGAGGGGGAGCCGACGGCCCGGCGAACCTCTTGCGAGGCGTCTCAGTCAACCGGCCGTGAGCGCCCCGCGACAGCGCGCACACCCCGTCGGTGCGGGCTTTCCGTTCACACCCCGTGTGAAGACGGACCCACTAGTCTGGCGGCACCGAGGCACCGGGGGGCAACCATGCAGCCCAACACTTTGCTCGACGCGATCCTCGACGAGGCGGGCGTCTCGCACGCGGGCCTCGCCGCCCACGTCAACCAGGCCGGACGGACCCGCGGGCTCGCCCTGCGGTACGAGCACACGGCGGTGGCCCGCTGGCTGAAGGGCCAGCGGCCGCGCGGCCAGGTGCCCGATCTGATCTGCGAGGTGCTCGCGGTGCGCCTGCACCGGCCGGTCACCCTCGACGACATCGGTCTCGGAGTCCCGGGCGAGCCGTCCAGCCCGCACGGCGGCTCGCTCTCCGGCTTCGTCGAGCGGGCCACCGCCCTGTGGCGCTCCGACGAGCAGCAGCGTCCGCACATCCTGGGCGCGCCCGCCGTCACCGGCACACCGGCCGTGATGCCGGTGTGGGAGTGGGAGAACCCGCCGGAGGACGTGGACGTCTCCCGCGGCGGCCGGCATCGCGTGACCTCCGCCGACATCGAACTGCTGCGCGCCGCCCGCACCCACTACGAGCAGCTGTACCGCAAGGCGGGCGGCATCGCGACCCGCAGCCGTGTCGTCGGCTTCCTCAACGCCGAGACCGCGCCCCTGCTGCGCGGCAGTTACACGGACGAGACGGGCCGTCAACTGCATCGTGCCACCGGCGGGTTGGTGGCCGTCGCGGGCATCTGCGCGTACGACTCCGACGCGCACGGTCTCGCCCAGCGCTACTTCCACCAGGCGCTCAGGCTGGCCAAGGCCAGTGGCGACCGTGGACTGGGGGCGTATGTCATCGCCCTGCTGGTGAACCAGTCGCTGTTCATGCGGGACTTCCGGCAGGCCGTCGCCTTCGCGGAGGCGGCGCTGCGGGCGGCGGGCCGGCACATCACGCCCGCTCTCGCCTCCGACCTGTACGCGATGCAGGCCAAGGCGTACGCGCACCTCGGAGACGGCACGAGCGCCCTGTCGTGCATCCGGCGGGCCGAGACGGCCGCCGATCGCATCCGGCCCGGACACGAGCCCGACGAGACCGGCTATGTCCAGCCCGGTCTGGTCAACGTCCAGGTGGCGGAGGCGTTGCTCAGCCTCGGCGATCTCACCGCGGCCGCCGAGCACGCGGCGGCCGCCGTGGACACCCCGGCGCACGACCGAGGCCGGGTGCACCGGCTCGCCATGCTCAGCACCATAGAGCTGCGTCAGGGCGACGCCGACAAGGCGGTGGTCACCGCGGTGCGGATGGCCGAGCAGGCCCGGGGGATGGAGTCCCAGCGACTGCGCGACAGACTCCGGACGGTGCGCGAGCACCTGGTGCGCAGCGACTGCGCGGGTACGGCCGAGGCGGCCGGACTCATCGACGGAGCGCTGCGCGTACCGCTGTAGGCGGGGGCGTCAGGGGGTGCCCGGACCATGACGTCCGGAGGGCGCCGGCACCGGCGTCCGCGCCGACGCTGGATGGTTCCTGCTGCGATATTGCCACTCACCCGACGGAAGGTGGCAGAACCGTGCAGTGGACGAAACAGAACGAACAAACTGTGTATGAAAACCGCTGGTTCAGCGTCAACCTGGCAGATGTGGAGCTGCCCGACGGCCGGCACCTCGACCACTTCCTCATACGGCTGAGGCCGGTCGCCGTGGCGACCGTCGTCAACGAGGCCGACGAGGTCCTCCTGCTGTGGCGGCACCGCTTCATCACCGACAGCTGGGGGTGGGAGCTCGCCGCGGGCGTGGTCGAGGACGGCGAGGACGTCGCCCGGGCGGCCGCCAGGGAACTCGAGGAGGAGACCGGCTGGCGGCCGGGGCCCCTGCACCACCTGATGAGCGTGGAGCCGTCCAACGGGCTCACCGACGCCGTCCACCACATCTACTGGTCGGACGAGGCCGAGTACACGGGGCACCCGGTGGACGACTTCGAGTCGGACCGCCGGGAATGGGTCTCCCTCGAACTCGTCCCCGGCCTGGTCGCCCGGGGGGAGGTCCCGGCCGCCAACATGGCGGCCGCGTTGATGCTGCTGCACCACATCAGGCTCGGATGAACCAGCCGGCGTCCTGCCGGCGCTAGCGTCCGACGGCCTGCCAGACCGTCACGACCAGGGCGCCGACCGAGGTGAGCGCGGCGACGGCCGGCAAGGGCCAGCGGGCGTGCTCCAACGTCACGACGCGCGAGCTCAGTTCGTCGACCTCCTTGGCGGTCTCCTCGGTGCGGTGCGTCAGCAGAGCCAGGCCGCCCTCGACGCGGGCGTACGCCACGTCGAGCCTGCGCCGTAACTCCGCGAGTTCTCCAGGGGCGACGGGATGCTCGGAATCGGTGGTCACGTGTCCGCTCCTTTCCGTGGTCGTCTCACATCCCTTGCGTGCGCATCATGAGTGAACCCGCCTGGTGGGCCCGCGGGGAGAGTGTGCGCGCGGCATATGCGGGCCCAGCGTGCACACGGCGTGTGAAGGGAACGGGCCCGGCGCTCCGTGGAGCGCCGGGCCCGTGACCGGCCGGCAGGGGGACCCTGCGTGACGAGGGGTCAGTACGTGTAGAAGCCCGAGCCGGTCTTGCGGCCCAGCCGGCCGGCGTCGACCATGCGCTGCAGCAGCGGGGGAGCGGCGTAGAGCGGCTCCTTGTACTCCTCGTACATCGAGAACGCGACCGAGGCGACCGTGTCCAGACCGATCAGGTCGGACAGCTTCAGCGGGCCCATCGGGTGGGCGCAGCCCAGCTCCATGCCGTTGTCGATGTCCTCGCGGCTGGCGATGCCCGTCTCGAACATCCGGATCGCGGACAGGAGATAGGGGATCAGCAGCGCGTTGACCACGAAGCCGGAGCGGTCCTGGGCGCGGATCGCGTGCTTGCCGAGCGTCTTCTCGGCGAACGACTGCGCCCGGCCGAGCGTCCCCTCCGAGGTCGTCAGCGCCGGGATCAGCTCGACGAGCTGCTGCACCGGGGCCGGATTGAAGAAGTGGATGCCGACGACCTGGTCCGGCCGTGAGGTGGCGACCGCCAGCTTCACCAGCGGGATGGAGGAGGTGTTGGAGGCGAGAATCGCGTCCGGGCGGGTCACCACCTGGTCGAGGACCTGGAAGATCTCGGTCTTGACCTGCTCGTTCTCGACCACGGCCTCGACGACCAGATCGCGGTCGGCGAACTCGCCGAGGTCCGTGGTGAAGCTCAGGCGTGCCAGTGCGGCGTCCCGCTCCTCCTCGGAGATCTTGCCACGCTCGGCCGCCTTGGCCAGGGAGTTGAGCAGCCGGGTCCGGCCGATCTCCAGGGCCTCGCCGTTGGTCTCGGCGACCTTGACGTCGAGGCCGGCGCGGGCGCAGACCTCGGCGATGCCCGCCCCCATCTGGCCGCAGCCCACCACTCCGACCCGTTCGATGTCGGTCACATCGCACCTTTCGCCGCGCTGACTGTGTTGGCAGTGGCAGGTCTGCCGGGTTCCGGTCGGCCTGCTCCGATCGTGCACGTTACTAGCAGGTATCGATGATCGATCGTCGGGGTGGGGGCATGCTGGGGCCCGGACGCGATCCGTGACCGAACGGATCCGCAGAGTATGTGGGGATGTGTGTGATGGGGCGACTGACCCGGCGGGCGTTCGCGCTGGCAGCGCTGTCGGCGTTCACCACGACGGGCGCGGCGGCCGCTCCCGGGCGGGAGCGGCGGGCGACGACCGAGATGCGGGGGATGTGGCTGGCGACCGTCGCCAACCGCGACTGGCCGTCCCGGACGGGCCTGACCGCCGCCGCCCAGCGCGCCGAACTGATCGCGCTGCTCGACGTGGCGGTGCGCAGGCGGCTCAACACGGTGATCCTTCAGGTGCGGCCCACGGCCGACGCGCTGTGGGCCTCGCCGTACGAGCCGTGGTCGGAGGTGCTCACCGGCGTCCAGGGCAGGGCGCCGGGCTGGGACCCGCTGGGCACGGCCGTCTCGGAGGCGCACGCCCGCGGCCTCCAGCTGCACGCCTGGTTCAACCCCTATCGGATCGCGACCCACGACGATCCCTCCCGGCTGGTCGCCTCGCATCCCGCGCGCCGCCACCCGGACTGGGTGGTGCCGTTCGGCGGGAGGCTCTACTACAACCCCGGCCTGCCCGAGGTTCGCGCCTTCGTGCAGGACGCGATCCTCGACGCCGTCGAGAAGTACCCCGTGGACGCCGTGCACTTCGACGACTACTTCTACCCCTACCCGGTCGCCGGCCAGACCTTCGACGACGCGGACGCCTACGACGCCCACGGCGGCGCCTTCACCAGCCGGGCCGCCTGGCGGCGCGACAACGTCGACAGGCTGGTGCTGGAGACGGCCGCCCGGATCAAGGCCACCCGGCCCGGCACCCAGTTCGGGATCAGCCCGTTCGGCGTGTGGCGCAACGCCTCCACCGACTCGCGCGGCTCGGACACCCGGGCCCTGCAGTCCTACGACGACATCCACGCCGACACGCGCAAGTGGGTGCGTGAGGGCTGGATCGACTACGTGGTGCCGCAGCTGTACTGGAACATCGGGCTGTCGGCCGCCGACTACGCCGAGCTCGTGCCCTGGTGGGCGGAGGTGGCGAAGGGCAGCCGCACCCGGCTGTACATCGGCGAGGCCCTGTACCGGGCGGGCGACCCGACACAGCCGGCGGCCTGGCAGGACCCGGCTGAACTGTCGGCCCACCTCGATCTGGCCGCCGCGCACCCCGCGGTGCGCGGACACGTCTTCTTCGCCGCCGAGGACGTGAGGACGGACCGGATCGGAGCGATGGCCAGGGTGGTCGCCGACCACTACCGGCAGCCGGCCGAACCCCCGCGCTGAGCCGCGCCGAGGTCCGGCCGTGGTCTGCTGACCGTGGTGTGCCGAAAGGGACGAGCCGGGTCGCGACGCGTCAGGGTCGCCGCTCTCCGGCCTTGCGGTGGCGGATCTCGGTGTCGGGGCCGGGCGAGCACACGCCCTCGTGCCCGTCCTCGAAGCGGACGCGGTACGGGGGGTCACCGCCCTGGCCCAGTACCTCGACGATCTCGCCGACCTTGTCGTGTTGCCCGACCACCCTGCCATGCTGGACAAGCTGGTCGCCCGTGGTTGCGCGCATCTGGGGCCTCCTCACTGTGCCGAGCGGCGGTCCGTGCCGTCGAGTTCCTGATCCTCGCGTCCGTCGCGGGCGCCGGCGGCTCGCGGTCAGCCGCGCGCCCGCTGGGTGACGGCGATGCAGACGACGACGGCGGCGGCCGTCAGCGGCGCGGCGGGGGTGAGGTGTTCGCCCAGCAGCAGCACCGACCACACCAGTGTGAGCAGCGGCTGGGCCAACTGCAACTGGCTGGCCCGGGGGACGCCGATGGCGGCCATGCCCCGGTACCAGACGACCAGGCCGAGGAACTGCGAGCCCGCGGCGACCCAGAGCAGTCCGGCCACGCTGTGCGCGGTGGGGCGGGCGGGGTCCAGGGCGAGGGCGAGCGCGGCGGCGGGCAGGGTGAGAGGCAGACAGAACACCAGCGCCCAGCCGATGACCTGCCAGCCCGGCATGACCCGGGCCAGCCGGCCGCCCTCGGTGTAGCCGGCCGCGCACACCAGCAGCGCTCCGAACAGGTAGAGGTCGGCGCTGGTCAGGGCCCCGCCGCTCTGCTGCACGGTGAAAGCCGCCACGGCGCCCGCGCCGGCCAGGGCCGCCGCCCAGAACGCGCGGGACGGGCGGGCGCCCGTGCGCAGTGCGGACAGCAGCGCGGTCGTCAGCGGCAGCAGGCCCACCACCACGGCCGCGTGCGCGGTGGTGGACGTCCGCAGCGCGAGGGTGGTCAGCAGGGGGAAGCCGACGACGACCCCGCCGGCCACGACGGCCAGTCCCGCCCAGTGACGGCGGGCGGGCGGCGGGATCCTCAGGGTCAGCAGGCACACACCGGCGATCAGGGCGGCCAGGGCGCTGCGCGCCGCGACCAGCGTCCAGGGGCCGAAGCCCTCCAGCCCCCAGGCCGTGGCGGGGAAGGTCAGCGAGAAGGCGACGACACCGAGGGCGGCCTGGAGGGTGCCGGGGCCGCTCCGCCTGTCAGCGAGGTCCGGAGTGCTGACCGCTATCGCGGACGGTGCGATAGCGCTACTCTGTGTCTTCATGCAAGAGCGTAGCAGTGTGGGTGAGCTGGTGGAACAGCTGCGCCGGGAGTTCGACCGCTACTCGCCGGGCGGGAAGCTGCCGTCGAGCCGGGCCCTGGTCGAGAGGTTCCGGGTGAGCCCGGTGACCGTCTCGCGGGCGCTGGCGCACCTGGCCGCCGAGGGGCTCGTGGTCACCCGCCCCGGCGCGGGCGCCTTCCGGGCCCGGCCGTCGCGCGCCGCCACCGCCGTCGGCGACACCTCCTGGCAGGAGGTGTCGCTGAGCGCGGACGGCACGGGCGACCTCGTCCCGCGCTCGGTGGACGCCTCGGGCGTCACGGTCTCGCTCTCCGCCCCGCCGCCCGGAGTGATCGAGTTCAACGGCGGCTACCTCCATCCCTCGCTCCAGCCGGAGCGGGCCATGGCCGCGGCCCTGGCGCGGGCGGGACGCCGGCCCGGTGCCTGGGGGCGGCCGCCGATGGAAGGGCTGCCGGAGCTGCGCGAGTGGTTCGCGCGCACCGTCGGCGGTCCGGTCACCGCGGCCGAGGTGCTGGTCAGCGGCGGCGGCCAGGCCTCCCTGACCACCGCGCTGCGCGCCCTGGCCCCGCCCGGCGCGCCGGTGCTGGTGGAGTCGCCCACCTACCCCGGCATGCTCGCGATCGCCCGGTCGGCCGGACTGCGGCCCGTCCCGGTCCCGGTCGACCCGGACGGCGTCAGGCCGAAGCTGCTCGCCGACGCCTTCCGGGCGAGCGGCGCCCGGGTCTTCGTCTGCCAGCCCCTGTTCCAGAACCCGACCGGGGCCGTCCTCGCCGCCGACCGGCGGGCCCAGGTGCTGCGCATCGCCCGGGACGCGGGCGCGTTCGTCGTGGAGGACGACTTCGTGCGCCGGCTCGCGCACGAGGACGCCGGTCCGCTGCCGCGTCCGCTCGCCGCCGAGGACCCCGACGGCGTCGTCGTCCACGTCGGATCGCTGACCAAGGCGACCTCGCCGAGCTTCCGGGTCAGCGCCCTCGTCGCCCGCGGCCCGGTCCTGGAACGGCTGCGCGCCATTCAGGTCGTCGACAGCTTCTTCGTGCCCCGCCCGCTGCAGGAGGCGGCCCTCGAACTCGTCGGCTCACCGGCCTGGCCCCGCCATCTGCGGTCCGTGGCAGCGGAGTTGAGGGCCCGGCGGGACGCGATGACCGCGGCGCTGCGGCTGAGCCTGCCCCGGCTCGCCCTGCCGCACATCCCGTCCGGCGGCTACCACCTGTGGCTGCGGCTGCCCGACGGCACGGACGAGGCGGCGTTCACCGCCGCCGCACTGCGCGCCGGCGTCGCCCTCGCCCCCGGCCGCCCCTACTTCAGCGCCGAACCCCCGGCCGCCCACGTCCGGCTGAGCTTCGCCGCCGTCGCCGGGACGGCGGAGATCGCGGAGGGGGTGCGGCGGCTGGAGACCGCGTGCGAGGAGGCACTGCCCGCAAACCGTTCGACATGACGCCGCCCCCGCTGTGAGGATCCCGCCATGACCGACACTTCCGGCCTCCCCGACGGCTACGAGATCTCCGCCGACCCCGACCGGCTCGACGTCGAGCGCGTGCACCGCTGGCTGTCGGCCGACGCCTACTGGGCGATCGGGCGGACCCTGGGCCGACAGGAGCGGGCGATCGCGGGCTCGCTCAACTTCGGGGTGTACGACACGCTGTCGGGGGAGCAGGTCGCGTACGCCCGGGTGGTGACCGATCAGGCCACCTTCGCCTGGCTGTGCGACGTGTACGTGGACCCCGCCGTGCGTGGCAAGGGGATCGGCACGGCGCTCGCCGAGGCGGCGCGGGACCACCTCGCGCCGTACGGGCTGCGCCGCGTCCTGCTCGCCACGCACGACGCGCACGGCGTCTACGAGAAGGCCGGATTCCGGCCGCTCGCCGAGCCCGACCGGTGGATGGCGCTCGTTTTCGAGTGACTTGCCCCGGCGTGTCCAGGCCTTCCCTCAGGGTTCGGCGCAGTCCTGACAACTGGCAGGTAACGCGTCTTGACCTGCGTACTTCCGCGGCCCACCATCACCGCATGCCACTTCGGGTCACGTTCGTCGCCGCCGCTCGCAGCTCCTCGCTGCTCGCGGAACGCTTCGAGGACGACCGCCCGCTCGACCAGGCGGGCTGGGACGAGGTGCAGCGGGCGGTCCCCGACCTCCCGCCGCTGGCGGCCGCCGGGCTGCGCTACTGCTCGCCCACCCCGCGCAGCCGTGCGACCGGCGACGCCCTCGGGTACGCACCGCTGGTGCAACTCGCTCTGCGGGACTGCGACATGGGCCGCTGGCGGGGTCTCACCCTCGGTGAGGCGATGGCCCGCGAGCCACAGGCGGTGGACGCCTGGCTGGCCGATCCGCTGGCGACCCCGCACGGCGGCGAGTCCCTGCTCGACTTCATCACGCGGGTGGGCGACTGGCTCGACACCCGGCCGATCGGCGACGGCGACAAGATCGTCGCGGTCGCCGAGCCCGGCGTGATCCGCGCCGCCGTGGTCTACGCGCTCAAGGCGCCGCCGGCGGCGTACTGGAACATCGACGTGCGCCCCCTGTCGGCGACGACCGTCACCGGCCGGGGCGGGCGCTGGAACCTGCGGCTCGAAGGCGTGCCGGTCCAGCCCACGCGCGCGTAGCCGGTCGTCGGCGGCCGGTGCTCGCCGGGCCGCCCGTCCGCCACAGAGCTGGGCCGCTGCGGCGGAGACCGGCCGGCACTGTGCCGGGCAGCACTCGCCCGTCGCCGTTCACTCCCGAAACTTCCGCTGCCGTACGGCCTGATGCGTCACGCCCCGCCCTGCGGGGGGCGTGGCCGCCGGGGCGGCGCGCCTGCGTGGGCGGGCGGGTGCGGGTGTGCTCGTGGTGGCGGAGCGGGTCGCAGGCCTCCCCTTCTCCTGGAACTCCGGACACCGGGTACCGCATTCAGTCGTCTTCAGTCGTCGCCGTAATCGTTCACGGGATTTTCGTCCGGTGGCATGTGTCGCGACCGGAATGTTTCCCGAGGGGCCGCGGTCTCTCCGCACGATTCCCGGATCACCAATGCGCAGTCGAGCAAATGGGATTCCACCGATCCGGCGTTGATCGCCTCGAGCAGCATGTCCACCGCCAGTGCCCCCATTCTGGTCACCGGCTGCGAAACCGTGGTCAGTGGCGGATCCAGCAGCTGAAACCAGGGCGGATCGTCGAACCCGGCCACCGCAATGTCGCTGCCGATGCGAAGGCCTCGCCGACGCATTTCCTGAAAAACTCCCAAGGTCATCAGGTTGTCGATGGCGAACACCGCCGTGGGCGGTTCGTCCAGATCGAGCAACTCGACAGCGGCACGCCGGCCGCTGTCCGCCTGGAAGTTTCCGAAACGCACGAGCTCATCCGGAAGGTCCAGCGAACGTGCCCGCATCGCGGTGCGGAAGGCGGCCAGCCGCTCGCGGCCGGTGACCGTCGCTTGAGGGCCGGTGATCACCGCGATCCGTTCATGCCCCAGATCCACCAGGTGATCGACCAGTTGTGAGATCGCCAGGCTCCCGTCCGCACGCACCACCGGGGCTTCCATGCTGGCCAACGACCGGTCGACGAACACCATGGGCACGCCCTGGCGTGCCACGGCACGCAGGGCCTCCGACTCCTCCAGCACCGGCGTCAGCAGCAGACCGTCGACACGCCGGGCCAGCAGCAGCTCTATGTACCCGTCCTGGCGGTCGGTCTCCTCGTTGGCGTTGCACAGGATCACGCTGTACCCGTGCTCGTGCGCCGCCTCTTCGATGGCCCAGGCGAGCTCGCTGAAGAAGGGGTTCACCATGTCGGGGATGATCAGTCCGATCGTCTGCGTCCGTGTGGTCCGCAGCGAACGAGCGACGGTGTTCGGCCGGTAACCCAGGGCCTGGGCTGCCGCGACGACGCGTTCCCGCACGGCCGCGCTCACGCCGTCCGCCCCCGAGAGGGCCCGTGACACCGAGGCCGTCGAGACCCCGGCACGCCGAGCGACGTCTGCGACGGTCACCGCCATCGGCCACCTCCCACACCTAGATCAGACCCCCCTTGTAATCGATTACGCCCGGTGCCGTCAAGGGTCCGGAACCAACTCGATGCGATGGCATTCCACCCTTGACACCCCTTACGGCGCATGGTTTAAATAACTCGCCATCAGCAACGTAATCGATTACGTAGCGGCAATACACATCCTGGCTGACTGTTCCTGGAAGGGACGTGCGTGATGCAGCCTTGCGAAAAAGCCGGCTTGTCGCGCGCCACCGTCCAGTGGCCGTGGGCATTGCCGTACCGAAATGACGGCCGGAGGCCATCCGGCACCGGAACCTCGTTCACTCCGGCGGAATTACGGTCCGACCGTCCCGGCTTACCCTCCTTCTGACTTCTCATCCACCAGGTGGCCGAGGGCAGGCGACAAAGGGAATCAGCTGAACCAATGCCCCGTGGCACAGGAATGAGCAAAGCTCATCACTTCCACGGGATTCCCGCAGTCCGCCGGTCCGCCGACGCCGCTCGGCGCTGAGTGCTCGGCCGGCCCGGCCGCGGCACCGCCGCGTCGCGCTGTACGCCGAACCCGCCATACCGCCGTGCTGCCATACCGCCATACCGCCGTGCCGCATGCCGGTTCCGCTGCCGATCGACGATCGACGGCGGCCGGATCGCCGATCCACGTCCCCTTGTCGTCGCAGCCCGCCTGCCCGGTCCTCCGGGACGTCAGCACCGGTCGGCTGTCACTCCACCGCACCCACCCGCCGGCGAGGCCGAACCCGGACCCGGCGGGCCGCTTTCGCATCCGCACCTTCGGCCACCTGCCGGTCAGAAACCGGACCAGGCCTCGGCTTGCCCGCCCGTAGCCGGTCGGAGAGCCCCCCTCACCCCACCGCCCGAGTCCCCTTTTCTCCCGGTCGGCACAGATCCGACCGGACGCAATGACGCGAAGAAAGGCACACCGCCATGTCCAACCACACCAGACGCAGTCTGTCCACCGTGACCATCGCCATCACCCTGCTCACCGCAGTGGCGGCCTGTGGCCGGGGCGGGCAGAGCGGCGGCAGCGGGAGCGGTCAGAGCAAGGATGCCCCCCGCATCGCCATCGTCACCCGTGACTTCACCAACCCCTACTGGGCGGCCCTGCGGGACGGTGCGCTGGCCGAGGGCAAGAAGCTGGGCGTCACGGTGAACGTCCAGGCCGGTCAGTCGGAGACCGACTCCACCGGGGAGAACGCCAAGTTGTCCGCCCTGGCCGGGCAGAACTACGACTGCTTCGGCGTGGTGCCGGTGAACGCCACCAACGTGATCACCCCGCTGGTCCCGGTGGCGCAGAAGAAGATCCCGATCCTCAACCTGGACACCCAGATCGACCCGGACGCCTCGAAGCAGGCCGGCGTGTCCTACGCGTCGTTCATCGGCTCCGACAACCTGACCGCGGGGAAGCAGGCCGGAGAGGCGCTGCTGAAGCGCATGGGCGGACATGGCGACGTGGCCCTCCTGCAGGGCATAGCCGGCGAGCAGAACGGCATCAACCGCCAGAAGGGCTTCTCCGATGCGGTGGCGGGCAAGCTCAAGATCGTGGCCACCCAGCCGGCCGACTACGACCAGGCCAAGGCACAGACGGTCACGGAGGCCGTTCTGAAGGCGCACCCGGGGATCACCGGGATCTTCGCCGCCAACGACTCCATGGGCCTGGGCGCCGCACAGGCGGTGAAGAACGCGGGGCTGACCGGGAAGGTGTCCATCATCTCCGTGGACGGCATCACCGCCGCTCTGCAGGCCGTGAAGGCCGGCACGCTGAGCGGCACCATCTCGCAGTACCCCTACGCCGAGGGACAGATGGCCGTGCAGGCCTGCATCAATCTGGTCAAGCACAAGACCGTGCCCACCCGGATCGTCTCCCCGACGGCGCTGATCGACTCCAGCAACGTGGACAAGGCGATCAGCTCCTTCCCGCAGCCGATCGAGCCGTTCACCAACCCGCTGACCACGGACGGGAAGTGAGTCGACGATGACAGACGCTCAGGCGCCCGGACACCTCACAGGGCGCCTCTCAGTCGGGGCGGCGGCGCGTCTCGCCGCCCCGATCGGGGTGGTCGCGGTGTTCGTGGCGTTCTTCATCGCCACGCCCGACTTCCTCACCGTGAGCAACATCAGCGACCTGCTGGTGTCCACCTCGATCCTGCTGGTGCTCGCCATGGGCCAGCAGCTGGTGGTCACCGTGGCCGGTATCGACCTCTCGGTGGGGTCCAACCTGCCCTGGTCGGCGGCAGTACTCGGATACGCCTACACCCACGGCTGGGGACTGCCCGTCTCCGTGCTCCTGGCGCTGCTGGCGGGTCTGGCGGTCGGTGTGGTCAACGGCCTCATGGTGGCCCGGCTGAACATGACGGACTTCATCGTCACACTCGGCTCGCTGTCCGTGGTCAGCGGCCTGACCCTGCTGCTGAGCAGCGGCAACACCGTCGCGGTGAACTCCGGCTTCCTGCGCGATCTGGCGCTGGACGGGATCGGCCCGGTGCGCTGGTTCTGGTTGGTGGCCGTCCTGGGGGCGGCGATCGTCGGCTTCCTGCTCTTCCGCACGCGCACGGGTACGTATCTGCTCTCCACCGGCGGCAACCGGGAGGCCGCTCGTGAGGCCGGCGTCCACGTCGACCGCATGCGGCTCATCGCCTACGCCAGCTCCGGGCTGGCGTGCGGAATCGCCGCCGTGCTGTTCGTGGCCCGCACCGGCGGCGCCGACCCGAGCCTGCAGACCGACCTGCTGCTCGGCTCCATCGCCGCCGTCGTGCTCGGCGGGTCCAGCCTGTTCGGCGGGAAGGCCTCCGTGCTGGGCTCGGTGGCCGGCGCCGTGCTGCTGCAGTCCCTGGTCAACGGCTTCACCCTGCTCGGCATCTCGCAGTACTACCAGCCCGTCGCGGTCGGCGCCGTGGTGCTCGGCGCCGCGTTCATCTCCCGGTTCCAGAAGTAGGGACAGTCATGACAGACACCGCAGCCCGCGGGGCGGGCGAAGCCTCGGCCGTCGACCCGCCGCTCGTGGCCATCACCGGACTGTGCAAGACCTTCGACGCTGTGCGCGCACTGCAGGGCGTGGACCTGACGCTGGCCGAAGGCGAGGTCACCGCACTGCTGGGAGACAACGGGGCGGGCAAGTCCACCCTGGTGCGCTGCCTGACCGGGGTGCATCCCCCGGACGCCGGTGAGATCCGGTTCCGGGGCGAGCAGATCCGGCTGAACTCCCCCGACGACGCACGCCGGCTGGGCATCGAGACGGTGTACCAGACCCTCGGACTGATCGAGGACCTCCCGGTGTGGCAGAACCTGTATCTGAACCGGGAACTGACCCAGGGATTCGGGCCGTTCCAGGTGCTGGACAGGAAGTCCATGATCGGCCACAGCCGGGACATCCTGGCCCGGCTGGACGTCAACGTGCCCAACGTACGGGCCACGGTCCGCCGTATGTCCGGAGGCCAACGGCAGAGCATAGCCATCGCCCGGGCGGCCAACTGGGGCAAGACACTGGTGATCATGGATGAGCCGACCGCCGCGCTGGGCGTGCGGGAGACGGCGGCCGTGGAGGCACTGATCCGCCGGCTGCGCGACGCGGCGGTGACCGTACTGCTGATCAGCCACGACATGGCACAGGTGCTGCGCGTGGCGGACACCGCGTACGTGCTGCGCCGTGGGCAGACCGCCGCCCGGCGGGTCGTCGCCGACACCACCGGCGACGAGTTGGTCGGTCTGATCACGGGAGCACTCGAAGGGGACGCTCGTGTCTGAGCCCCGGCCGCCGATGGTCGTGGTGATCGGCTCGGTGAACATCGACCACGTCGTGGCGTCCGACGCCTTCCCGTCCCCCGGGGAGACCATCCCCGGCCGGACCGCGCAGGTCACACTCGGCGGCAAGGGCGCCAACCAGGCCGTGGCGTCGTCCGCCGCCGGGGTGCGTACCGCGATGATCGCCCGGGTCGGCGCCGATCCCGAGGCCGTCCGCGCCCGCGAGGGGCTGCGCGCCAGGGATGTGGAGGTGCACGGGGTGGTCCCGGTGCCTGACGCCGAGACCGGAACCGCGTGGATCACGGTCGCGGCCGGAGACAACACCATCATCGTGATCCCCGGGGCCAATCACCGGTGGCCGTCCGAGGGAGACCCGCTGGAGGGCGCCGGCGCGGACGCGGACGTCGTGCTGGCCCAACTGGAGATACCACTGGACGTGGTGGAGCGCGCGGCGGCCGCCTGCACGGGCCGGTTCCTGCTCAACGCCGCGCCGGCCGTCAGGCTGCCGGACCGGCTGATCTCCCGGTGCGATGTGCTGATCGTGAACGAGCACGAACAGGCGGTGGTCTCCGGGCAGCCAGACCCGGAGAGGGCCGCGGACCCGTCCGCCGTGCGGAAGGCGCACGCCGCGCTGCGCGCCCGGGGCGCCAAGGCGGTGATCACCACGTTGGGAGGGGCGGGCGCGATCATCACCGATACGGACGGCGCCACCACCGAGATCCCGGCGATCCCCGCCCCGGTCACGGACACCACCGGTGCCGGCGACGCGTTCGTCGGGGTGCTCGCCGCCCGGCTGGCCGCCGGTGACTCGCTTCTGGATGCCGCCCGGCTGGGGACAGCCGCCGGCTCCCTGGCGGTCCGGGTCGCCGGCGCCCAGCAGCACCGCGCCGACCTCGACACCCTGCGCGCCACCCTTGCCGCCGTCACCCCTGCAGAGAAGGGCTGAATCCGTGATACGAAACGGCATCATCCACCAGGAGCTGGCCGGCCTGATCGCCGGGCTCCGGCACACCGACACCTTCGTGATCAGCGACGCGGGCCTGCCTCTGGCGCCGGATACCCCGGTCGTGGATCTCGGCTACCGGTACGGCCAGCCCCCGTTCCTGGACGTCGTGGAGGCCGTGCTGGCACAGGTCGTGGTCGAGGACAGCTGGGTGACCGACCAGATCCGCGAGGTCAACCCCCTTGTCCACACCGGGCTGCGCTCTCTGGGGCTCGACCCCGAGCCACTCGCTCACGACGAGTTCAAGGCGAGAGTCAGGGCCGCACGCTTTGCCGTGCGCACGGGTGAGGACAGCTTCTTCGCCAACGTGCTCTGCCGTGCCGGAGTCCCGTTCTCGGGAGGGCGCTGAACGCCCGGCCGGGATACACGGGCGGCAGAGCGCATGGGCGCCCGCCGTGAGGCCCTGCGGCCGGCGCCCTGCGGACGGCGCAGGGCGCTCGTGAGCGGCAGCAAGCAGCCGCCGTCCGCAAGCAGCCGCCGTCCCTGGGGAAGGATGTCGGCTGATCGGTCCTCCGGTACGCGGACGAAGCAGTACGACGCCGGACCGCTCCGCCTGGATTGCATAAACGTGCAGCGAAACGTATAGTCATGCCATCCAGGAGGAGGAGTCATGGTGGTACGTGCGGCGGTGGCCGGAGCGAGCGGGTATGCGGGCGGAGAGCTGCTGCGCCTGCTCCTCACGCATCCCGGGACCGAGATCGGAGCCCTCACCGGCCATTCCAACGCCGGCCAGAAACTGGGCGCCCTCCAGCCGCACCTGCTGCCGTTGGCCGACCGCGTGCTGGAGGAGACCGCCCCCGAGGTGCTCGCCGGGCACGACGTCGTCTTCCTCGCCCTCCCGCACGGCCAGTCCGCCGCCGTCGCCGAGCAGCTCGGCCCCGATGTCCTCGTCGTCGACATGGGCGCCGACTTCCGGCTGAAGGACCCGGCCGACTGGGAGCGGTTCTACGGCTCGGCGCACGCCGGGACCTGGCCGTACGGCCTCCCCGAACTGCCGGGCGGCCGCGCCGCGCTGGAGGGGTCCAAGCGCATCGCGGTCCCCGGTTGCTACCCCACGGCCGTCTCGCTGGCCCTGTTCCCCGCCTACGCCGCCGCGATCGCCGAGAACGAGGCCGTGGTCGTCGCCGCCTCCGGCACCTCCGGCGCGGGCAAGGCGGCCAGGACGCACCTGCTGGGCTCCGAGGTCATGGGCTCCATGTCGCCGTACGGTGTGGGCGGCGTCCACCGGCACACCCCCGAGATGATCCAGAACCTCAGCGCGGCGGCGGGTGAGCCGGTCACCGTGTCCTTCACGCCGACCCTCGCGCCGATGTCCCGCGGCATCCTCGCCACCTGCAGCGCCAAGGCCCGGCCGGGCGTCGGCGCCGACGCCGTCCGCGCCGCCTACGCCAAGGCCTTCGCCGACGAACCGTTCGTCCGTCTCCTCCCCGAGGGACAGTGGCCCGCCACGGCGTCCGTCTACGGTTCCAACGCCGTTCAGGTGCAGGTCGCGTACGACGAGGCCGCGGGCCGCATCATCGCCGTCAGTGCCATCGACAACCTGACCAAGGGCACCGCGGGCGGAGCCCTGCAGAGCATGAACATCGCCCTCGGACTCGACGAGAGCACCGGGCTTTCCACCATCGGGGTCGCACCATGAGCGACGCGCGCGCGGCCACCGGGCCGCAGACGACGATTGCCGCACCGCTGCGCCGCGCGGGCGGAGAAGCGAACGAGGAGATGCAGTGAGCGTCACGGCAGCCAAGGGATTCACGGCGGCGGGCATCGCCGCCGGGATCAAGCAGAACGGCAACCCGGACCTGGCCCTGGTGGTCAACACCGGGCCCCGCCGCGCGGCCGCGGGCGTCTTCACCTCCAACCGAGTCAAGGCCGCGCCCGTCCTGTGGTCCGAGCAGGTCCTCAAGGGCGGCCTGGTGAGTGCGGTCGTCCTCAACTCCGGTGGCGCCAACGCCTGTACGGGGCCGAAGGGCTTCCAGGACACCCATGCGACCGCCGAGAAGGCCGCGGACGTTCTGGGGCACAACGCGGCCGAGGTCGCCGTCGCCTCGACCGGCCTCATCGGCGTCCTGCTGCCGATGGACAAGCTCCTGCCGGGCGTCGAGACCGCCGCCGCACAGCTGTCCGAGCACGGCGGCGAGAAGGCCGCCATCGCCATCAAGACCACCGACACCGTCCACAAGACGTCCGTGGCCCAGGGCGACGGCTGGACCGTCGGCGGCATGGCCAAGGGCGCGGGCATGCTCGCCCCGGGCCTCGCCACCATGCTGGTCGTCCTCACCACCGACGCCGACCTCGACAGCGAGACCCTGGACAGGGCGCTGCGCGCGGCGACCGCCGTCACCTTCGACCGGGTCGACTCCGACGGCTGCATGTCCACCAACGACACCGTGCTGCTGCTCGCCTCCGGCGCCTCCGAAGTCACCCCGGGGTACGAGGAGTTCGCCGCCGCCGTGCGCACCGTCTGCGACGACCTGGGCCGGCAGCTCATCCGCGACGCCGAGGGCGCCAGCAAGGACATCAGGGTCGAGGTGGTGGGCGCGGCCAGCGAGGACGACGCCGTCGAGGTGGGCCGTTCCATCGCCCGCAACAACCTCCTCAAGTGCGCGATCCACGGCGAGGACCCCAACTGGGGCCGCGTGCTCTCCGCGATCGGCACGACGAAGGCCGCCTTCGAGCCGGACCGGCTGAACGTCGCCATCAACGGCGTCTGGGTCTGCAAGAACGGCGGCGTCGGCGAGGCCCGCGACAAGGTCGACATGCGCTACCGCGAGGTGCACATCGTCGCCGACCTCGCCGCAGGCTCCGAGACGGCCACGATCTGGACCAACGACCTGACCGCCGAGTACGTCCACGAGAACAGCGCCTACTCCTCATGAGCAACGTGACCCGCAAACACACCGCGCTTCCCAAGGCCCAGATCCTCATCGAGGCGCTGCCCTGGCTGGTCCGCCACAACGGCAGGACCGTCGTCATCAAGTTCGGCGGCAACGCCATGATCGACGAGGACCTGAAGGCCGCCTTCGCCCAGGACGTCGTCTTCCTGCACCACGCCGGTCTCAAGCCGGTCGTCGTGCACGGCGGCGGGCCGCAGATCAGCGCCGCCCTCGACCGGCACGGCATCGTCAGCGAGTTCAAGGCCGGCCTGCGCGTCACCACCGAGGAGGCCATGGACGTCGTACGGATGGTGCTGGCCGGGCAGGTGCAGCGCGAGCTGGTCGGCCTGCTCAACCAGCACGGGCCGCTCGCCGTCGGACTGACCGGCGAGGACGCCCACACCATCACCGCCACCAAGCACCAGCCGCAGATCGACGGCGAGTCGGTCGACATCGGGCGGGTCGGCGAGATCACCGCGATCGACACGGGCGCCATCGAGGCCCTGCTCGCAGACGGCCGTATCCCGGTCGTCTCGTCGATCGCCCGGAGCCAGGACGACGGGCATGTCTACAACGTCAATGCTGATACGGCGGCTGCGGCACTGGCTGCTGCTCTGGGCGCCGAAACCCTCATGGTCCTCACGGACGTCGAGGGTCTCTACGAGGACTGGCCGAACAGCGACGAGGTGATCAGCCGCCTCACGGCCGCGCAGCTGGAGAAGCTGCTGCCGGACCTGAGCTCCGGCATGGTCCCGAAGATGGAGGGCTGCCTGCACGCCGTGCGCAACGGCGTGAACACCGCCCGGGTCATCGACGGGCGGGTCCAGCACTCGATCCTGCTGGAGATCTTCACCGACGAGGGGATCGGCACGATGGTCGTGCCGGACGGACAGGGGGAGCCGTGAGCGACGCCAACGACGAGCTGACCGCGCGGTGGCAGGGCGCGTTCATGAACAACTACGGCACCCCGCTGCTGCCCCTGGTGCGCGGCGCGGGCAGCCGGGTCTGGGACGCCGACGGCAAGGAGTACCTCGACTTCGTCGGCGGCATCGCCGTCAACGCGCTCGGCCACGCCCACCCGGCCGTCGTGGACGCGGTGAGCCGCCAGATCGCCTCCCTCGGCCACATCTCCAACTTCTTCATGGCCGAGCCCACCGTCGCCCTCGCCGAGCGGCTGCTCGAGCGCTTCGGCCGGGACGGCAGGGTCTTCTTCTGCAACTCCGGCGCCGAGGCCAACGAGGCCGCTTTCAAGATCGGCCGGCTGACCGGGCGCACGCACGTCGTCGCCACCGAGGGCTCCTTCCACGGCCGGACCATGGGCGCCCTGGCGCTCACCGGTCAGCAGGGCAAGCGGGAGCCGTTCCTGCCGCTGCCCGGCGACGTCACCCATGTGCCCTTCGGCGACGCGCAGGCGCTGGCCGCCGCCGTCACCGAGGACACCGCTCTCGTCGTCCTGGAGCCCGTCCAGGGCGAGCTCGGCGTCGTCGTCCCGCCCGCCGGCTACCTCAAGGCGGCCCGCGCGATCACCGCCGCCACCGGGGCGCTGTTGGTCCTGGACGAGGTGCAGACCGGCGTCGGCCGGACCGGCCACTGGTTCGAGTACCAGGCCCACGAGGGCGTCCTGCCGGACGTCGTGACGCTGGCGAAGGGCCTCGGCGGCGGGCTGCCGCTCGGCGCGACCGTCGCCTTCGGCCGGGCGGCGGAGCTGCTGCAGCCCGGCCAGCACGGGACGACGTTCGGCGGCAACCCCGTCGCCTGCGCCGCCGGGCTCGCCGTTCTCGACACCATCGAGAACGAGGGGCTGCTGGAGAACGTCAAGCGGCAGAGCGAGAAGCTGCGGGACGGAATCACGGGTGCGGGCCATCCGTTGATCGATTATGTCCGGGGCGCGGGTCTCCTCCTGGGTATCGTGCTCACCGAGCCCCGCGCGCCCCAGGTGCGCCAGGCGGCTCAGGAGGCCGGGTTCCTGGTGAACGCGCCCGCCCCCGACGTCGTCCGGCTGATGCCGCCGCTGAACCTCGGCGACGACGAGGTGGAGGCGTTCCTCGGGGCACTGCCCGGCATCCTCGACGCAGCGAACGGGGACGGATCCGGGGAATGAGACGACGATGAGCCAGGCGCAGGACCATGAGCAGGCCGGTGCGGGCGGGGCCGCCGTGCCGCAGACCCGCACCGCGCGTCACCGCCGGATCGTGGACATCCTCAACCGGCAGCCGGTGCGCTCGCAGAGCCAGCTGGCGAAGCTGCTGGCCGACGACGGACTGAGCGTCACCCAGGCCACGCTGTCGCGCGATCTGGACGAGCTGAACGCGGTCAAGATCCGCAACAACGACGGCGACCTCATCTACGCGGTGCCCAGCGAGGGGGGTTTCCGCACCCCGCGGGCGCCCCTGGGGGAGTCGGCGAAGGAGGAGCGGATGCGGCGGCTGTCGCAGGAGCTGCTGATCTCCGCGGAGGCGTCCGCCAACCTCGTGGTCCTGCGGACCCCTCCGGGGGCCGCGCAGTTCCTCGCCTCGGCGATCGACCAGGCCGAACTGCAGGACATCCTGGGGACCATCGCGGGCGACGACACGCTGCTGCTGATCAGCCGGGAGCCCACGGGGGGACAGGCGCTCGCCGACCATCTGCTGCGACTGGCCCAGAACGGCCACTAGCGGCCTCGCCTCCGCCGGGCTTGCGGGACGGACGGTCGGACCCCACCGGCCGGAGCCGGAGCACCCGGCTCGGCGCGGCCCCTGCGGGACCGCGGAAAACATGACGGGGCTGCGCGAGACGTGCCGGGTGCGGGCGAGTGGGGGGCCGGTCGCACGGCCCTCTACGGGACGCCGGTCGCGCGGGTCCCCGCGCCCTTGGGGCGGGGACCCGGCCCGGGGACGTGTGCCGGGCGCGGGCCGGATCGTCAGCCCAGGCGTCGTGCCAGACCGCCCGTGCAGCGGACCTCGTCGCCCGCCGTGATCAGGAGCGCCTCGACGTCCGGGAGTGCCTCCAGCCACGCCAGCGCCTCCCGCGACCCCATGGCGAACGCCGCCGTGGCCCAGCAGTCCGCCCAGGTCAGCCGGGGCGCGACCACCGTCACGGCCACCAGGTCCGTCACCGCGGACCGCCCCGTGCGGGGATCGACGATATGGTCGCCCCGTTCCGTCGTGCCCGACGTGGCCACCGCCAGTTCGTCCGCGCCCGCCGCCGAGACCACGGCCGCGAGGCCGCCCGGCCGCAGCGGGTCCGACACCCCGACGCGCCACGGCCGCTCGGGTCCGGGGACGCCCAGCAGCTGCACGTCCCCGCCGCCGTTGACGCTGACCCCGCTCACGCCCGCCGCCGAGATCAGCCGGGCGGCGCGCTCGGCGGCCCAGCCCTTGACGACGCCGGTCGGGTCAAGCCGGCCCTGGTAACGCATGCTGAACCAGCCCCCGCTGACCCGCTCCGCCTCCTCGCCCAGCGCCAGCACCTCGGCGACCTCGGGATCGCACTCCTCGACGGTCAGCTCACCGCGCGCCAGCCGGGACACCTGGCTGTCCTCGCGGTAGGTGCTGAAGACCTCGTTCACCCGGTGCAGCGAGGCGATCGCCTCCTCCAGCGCCGCCCGCACGGCCTCGGCCTCGCCGCCGCGGACGTCGAAGGAGAAGACGGTCCCCATGACCTCTTCGGCATGCCGCACCACGGCGGGCGCCGGCGCAGGCTCGGTCACGGTGTCAGCCACCGGCCTGGTCCAGCGCCGACTGCAGCGACTTCTTGTAGCCCTCGCTGGTGTAGGTGGCGCCGGAGACGGAGTCGATGTCGGCGTTGCCCGCCGCGACGGCTTCCTGGTTGAGCTTGGGGACGGAGAGCTGGGTCTTCTGGTCGCTGGTGCCGCCCTTGGGGGCCTGCACGGCCTCGGCCTTGGTGATCTTCCCGCCGGCGACGGTGATCCGGACCTGGACCGGCCCGTACTGCGTCTGCTGGACGGCGCCGGTGACGGTCTTGGCCTGCGCGGCCCCCGAGGAGGATCCCGCGCTCCCGGAGCCCGACGACGAGCCCGCGCCCTTGCCCGCGCTCGCCTTCGCCTTGTCCAGCGCCGACTGCAGCGACTTCTTGTAGCCCTCGCTGGTGTAGGTGGCGCCGGAGACGGAGTCGATGTCGGCGTTGCCCGCCGCGACGGCTTCCTGGTTGAGCTTGGGGACGGAGAGCTGGGTCTTCTGGTCGCTGGTGCCGCCCTTGGGGGCCTGCACGGCCTCGGCCTTGGTGATCTTCCCACCGGCCACGGTGATCCTGACCTGCACGGTTCCGTACTGCGTCTGGACCGCGTCACCGGTGAAGGCGCCGGCGGCCTGGGCGCTGCCCGAGCCCTGGGAGGCCCCGGACCCGGCGCTCGCGTTCGCCTTGTCGATCGCCGACTGCAGCGACTTCTTGTAGCCCTCGCTGGTGTACGTGGCGCCCGACACCATGTCGATGTCCGGGCTCTGCTTGGCGACGACCTCGGCGTTGAGCCTGGGCACGGCCAGCGCCGTCTTCTGGTCGCTGGTGCCGCCCTTGGGGGCCTGCACCGCCTCGGCCTTGGTGATCTTGTTCGCGACCACGGTGATCCGGACCTGCACGGCCCCGTACTGCGTCTGGACGGCGTCGCCGGTCATCGTGCCGGTCACCGGCGCGCCGGCTCCGCCCTGGGCCGCTTCCTGCGCCGCCGCCGCACCCGTCCCCGAGCCCGCGGCCTGCGCGGAACCGGGGTCGGACGACGGCTTCAGCGACAGCAGCAGCACGATCCCTGACACGGTGGCGGCAGTGGCCAGCACGACCCGCCGAAGAGGGTGGCTCTTCCTCATCGCTTCCTGAGCTCCTGGTTTCCGTTGGGCGAGGTTCCCGTGCGTACGGGTCGCTCACATCTCGAACGACTCGTGGTGGATGCGGCGGGCGGGAACCCCGGCGCCGCGCAGTGCCTCGTACACACCCTGGGCGAAGCCGTTCGGCCCGCACATGAAGACGTCGTGGCTGTCGATGTCGGGGATCTTGCGCTGGAGGGACTCCGCCGAGATGTCGGGGCGCTCCCCGTCGGGGCTGTTGACGGCGTACATCAGCCGCGCCCCGCGCTCGTCGGCGATCTTCGCCAGCTCGTCCCACAGCGCCAGGTCCTGGGTGCTGTTGGCCCGGTAGAGCAGGGTGATGTCACCGGCCGCGCCCGGCAGCGTCTCGAACAGCGCCCGCATCGGCGTGATGCCGACCCCGCCGGCCACCAGCAGCACCTTGCCGCGGCTGCGCCGGGACGCCGTCATCGCGCCGTACGGGCCCTCGGCCCACACCCTCGTGCCGGGCTGCAGCTCGCGCAGTGCGGCGCTGTGGTCGCCGATCGCCTTGACGGTGATCCGCAGCAGCTCCGGGCGGGGGGCCGCCGACAGCGAGTACGGGTGGGAGCTGAGGCGCATCCCCGGCGCCATGAACCTCCAGCGGAAGAACTGGCCGGCCTCCGCGCCCATCCGGTGCAGCTTGCGCCCGCCGATCAGCACGGACACGATGCCCGGCGTCTCCTCGATGACGGCCTCGACGCGCATACGGTGACGCAGGTTCAGCCGGAGCGGGGTGATGATGCGATACCAGACGACCAGCGCGGTGACCGACCCGTACAGCGCGTACCAGGCGGTCTTCGCGGTCGGCTCGACGGCGAAGTCGTTGCCGGTGGTGATCTGGTGCCAGAAGGTCAGGAACACGGCCGCGTACGTCATCAGGTGGATGTGGTACCAGGTGTCGTACGGCATCCGCTTGCGCACCGGCGCGATCGACACGAGCCCGATCAGCAGGAACAGACCGGTGCCGATGGCCGCCTTGCCCATGTCCGGCAGCTGGTTGATGGAGTCGATCGTCTGCTGGACGATGTCCCCGAGCGACTTGCCGGCCTGCAGCGCGTACCCCCACATGATGAGGAAGACGTGCGCGAAGACCAGGCAGAGCGTGTACCGGCCGCTCATCGCGTGCCAGCGGGCGACCCGGTCCGAGCCCACCCGCCGCTCCAGCGCGGGCACCCGAGCCATCTGCAGCACGACGAGCGCCATCAGGTACCCGGCGAGCAGACCGGTGATCCGTCCCGCGTTGAGGATCTTGCTGTTGTCGTCCGCGATGTTCGGCGTGTTGTTCCACCACAACCACAGGACTCCCGCGGCGCCCGCCCAGACGGCGAGCAGCAGCGGAACGGCCGGGGAGCGGCGCGGACGGATGCGGCGCATCGTCTGGCGGCGGGCGGCACGGCCGCCGGCGATCGTCGTGGTCACTGTTCCTCCGTGGGTACGGACCCTTGGCCCTCAGATACGGGGCCCGGGCGCGCAGCGTTCAGCGGCGCGCCGAGACGGCGAGAGCGTCCCGCTGACGGGGCGAAGGCCGGTGGCCGGCGTTCGGGCCGACCGCCCGCGCACGCACCGTCCCGGGGGCGCGGCGGCTCAGTACCGGGTGATCGCGGTCGGCCCGGCGGACGTGCCGATCGCGATGTGGGGGCGCTCCTCCGGCCGGGCCCACGCGAGGATCCGCCCCAGCGCCCGCGCCGGCGCCGACACACAGCCCGCGGTCGCCCCGCGGCCGTCGACGTGCAGGAAGATTCCCGCTCCGCGGCCGCGCACGGGCTTGTCGTAGTTGAACCCGATGACCAGCGCGTGCGCGTACTGCGTCCGGTAGGTCACCAGATGCTCGGACTCCGCGGCACGGCAGTCGGCCGGCCGCGGTTCGGTCCACCGGTTGTAGGCCGCGGAGGAGACGTCCTGACACCACCAGGAGTTCTGCCGCACGGGACGGTACGCGTACGTCGTCCCGCGCGGCGCCGGCCGCACACCGAAGGCGAACGGCAGGCGGTACAGGCCCGTCGGCGTGGTGTTGGTGCCCTGTCGGCGCACGGCCCCCTCGACCAGGCCGTTCACACCGAACCGGGCCGGGGCGGAACCGGCGCGCACCCACCGGCCGTCCCGCAGGTCCCACCACTCGAGCGTGCCCGAGGCGGCGCCGGCCTCCGGCGCCACGGCGGTGATCAGCTGTGTGCCGCCGCCCGTGTCCGCCATCCGCGCCGGCAGCGGCTCCGCGGTGCGGTGCGGGGCGGCGCCGAGCAGGAGCAGGGACGGACAGAGAAGGAGGGCGGCGACGACACGAGAGCGCATGATGCAGACGCTAGGCGCGAGCGGCGGCACCGGCAGGCCGGGTGGGCCGACCGTGCACGCAGCCGCCCCCGGCGGCCGTTTCGGGTCACCGGGGGCGATTGCGTACGTGGTCGGCGGAGTGGCGGGCCGGGTGCCGGTGCGCTCGGCGAAGCCGGACCCGGGGACGAGAGCGCCGGAAGGACGTCCCGTCAGCTGTCGCCGCCGGAGCAACGGTCTCCCCCGAGCGACGGTCCCCGACGGAGCATCAGGCGGCCCTCGTCGCAGAGCCTCCGCACGTCACATCGGGTGCAGGGGCAACGGCAGCCCGGGAAGCCCGTCCATGCTGGTGGCGATGTGCTCCTTCTTCGCGAAGTACGTGCTGAGCGAGTCGTCGTCCTCGCGCGCGAACCGCGTGCCGTGCAGCTCGCGGTCCTCGTCGTACGTCATGAAGGGCACCGCGTACCCGCAGGTGTCCCGGACGAGCTCGGCGTGCACGACGATGATCGCGCGCAGCCCGTGCCTGGTCGCATCGATGTCGGGGAAGCGGGCGAGGAGGTCCCGGAAGCGGGGGTCGTCCCGGAAGACCGGCTCGCCCCGGCCGTGCACGCGCACGATGTTCGGCGGCCCCTGGAAGGCGCACCACATCAGCGTGATCCGGCCGTTCTCGCGCAGGTGCGCGACCGTCTCGGCGTTGGAGCCGGCGAAGTCGAGGTACGCCACGGTGTGCTCGTCGAGGACCGTGAACGAACCCCTGAGTCCCTTGGGGGAGAGGTTGACCGTGCCGTCGCCGGCCAGGGGCGCGGTCGCGGTGAAGAAGAGGGGCTGCTCCTCGATGAACGTCCGGAGCCTGCCGTCTATGCGTTCATAGGTCTTTCCCATGTCTGACGATTATTCGGGAAAGCGTTTCGCGTTTCTGACGAGATCACGGAAGCCGCTCTGCCGGCGCCCGCGCGCGGCCTCGTGCGCCGGCCGCTGAGCGGCTCGGCCGCGCGGACCGCAGGTGACCGCCCCGGCCGGAGTCTTTCCGGGGCGGTCACCGCACCTGTCACGTCACTTGTTCAGCGTGCAGGCGGCGAGGGCGTTCAGCCCCTGCGGCTTGGTCCCCTTGCGGCCGATCGAGATGGCGATGCGGTCGATGGTGGACTCGCGCTTGCCCTTCAGCGGGCCGAGGATCGCGTTCTGGACGAAGTTGGGGCCGCCCTGGCCCACGGTGTTCTGCAGCCGCGTGTTGGCTTCCTGGATCTGCGTCTGCAGCAGGGTGAGGTTGCGGGCGACCTCGGCCTGGGCGGTGGCGGGGATCGCGGGAAGCTGCGAGGCGACGTCCGGGCAGGTGATCGTGCCGACCGCACCGGCGTTGCCGCCGTTGTTTCCGGCGTTCCCGTTGTTCCCGTTGTTCCCGGCGTTGCCGTTGTTCCCCGCGTTGCCGTTGTTCCCGGCATTCCCGGCGTTGCCGTTGTTCCCCGCGTTGCCGTTGTTGCCCGCTGCGCCGCCGGCGTTGGCCGCGCCGCCTCCGTTGAGGGCGCAGGGCGCCAGCGCGTCCAGGCCCGTCGGCTTGGCCGCCGTCCGGCCGATGGCCGTGGCGATGCGGTTGACGGTCGAGACGCGCTTGTCCTTCAGCGGGCCGAGGATCGCGTTCTGGACGAAGTTGGGGCCGCCCTGGCCCACGGTGTTCTGCAGCCGCGTGTTGGCTTCCTGGATCTGCGTCTGCAGCAGGGTGAGGTTGCGGGCGACCTCGGCCTGGGCGGAGGCGGGGATCGCCGGCAGCTTCGAGGCCACGTCCGGGCATGAGATGGTGCCCGGACCGGCGGCGAGCGTCCGGGCGTCGGTCGCCTTGCTCCCGGACTCCCCGGCCATGGCGTTGTTCACCACGACTGCACCGGTCAGAGCCACGGCGACGGCACCGCCGATGATCGCCACACGACGCTTGTTGTACTTCGGAAGAGCCCTGGACATGCGGATGCCTCACTTGGGTCAGGAGTGGCTGTGTCAACGCGGCGCCGGCGTTCAGGGGTGAGTACGGGTAAGCGGTTGCCTTTGTTCAAGGCGTCTTCGAAAAGTCTTCGGGGCCGGGCGGGGCCGCGTGGACCGGGCCGGGCGGGACCGGGCGACGTGCTTCGGCCGCCGCCCTTCCGCGCGAGGCGGATTGACGAATCATGCAGAGGTCTGCATACTCATGCATAACGTTGAGGTGCAGCGGTGAGGAGCAGCGCAAGTGAGCAGCAACAGCGGTGACGTAAGGCTCTGGGGCGGCCGTTTCGCCGACGGTCCCGCCGAGGCCCTGGCGAAGCTGTCCGCGTCCGTCCACTTCGACTGGCGGCTCGCGCCCTACGACATCGCCGGATCCCGCGCCCACGCGCGGGTGCTGCACAAGGCCGGCCTGCTCACCGAGGACGAGCTGACCCGGATGCTCGACGGGCTCGACCGGCTCGCGGCGGACGTCGCGGACGGCTCCTTCGTGGGCACCATCGCCGACGAGGACGTCCACACCGCTCTGGAACGCGGCCTGTTGGAGCGCCTCGGCCCCGATCTGGGCGGCAAGCTGCGCGCGGGCCGTTCCCGCAACGACCAGGTCGCCACCCTGTTCCGGATGTACCTGCGCGACCACGCCCGGATCATCGGCGGCCTGATCGCCGAGCTCCAGGACGCCTTCGTCGGCCTGGCGGAGGCCCACCCGGACGTGGCGATGCCCGGCCGCACCCACCTCCAGCACGCCCAGCCGGTCCTGTTCGCCCACCACGTCCTGGCCCATGTGCAGTCGCTGTCCCGGGACGCCGAGCGGCTGCGCCAGTGGG
The DNA here is from genome assembly GCF_014649655.1 of Streptomyces humidus. GTDB lineage: Bacteria > Actinomycetota > Actinomycetes > Streptomycetales > Streptomycetaceae > Streptomyces > Streptomyces humidus. Next base: position 236,095 of record NZ_BMTL01000006.1, read on the forward strand.
ACGAGCGCACGGCGGTGTCGCCGTACGGTTCGGGCGCTCTGGCGGGCTCCTCCCTCGGCCTGGACCCGGAGGCGGTGGCGAAGGACCTCGGCTTCGAGCACGGCAGCGTCGGCAACTCCATCGACGGCACGGCGTCGCGCGACTTCGTCGCCGAGTTCGCCTTCATCACCGCGATGATCGGCGTGAACCTCTCCCGGATCGCCGAGGAGATCATCCTCTGGAACACGAAGGAGTTCTCCTTCGTCACTCTGCACGACGCGTTCTCCACGGGCTCGTCGATCATGCCGCAGAAGAAGAACCCGGACATCGCGGAGCTGGCCCGCGGCAAGAGCGGCCGCCTCATCGGCAATCTCACCGGTCTGATGGCCACCCTCAAGGCCCTGCCGCTGGCCTACAACCGCGACCTTCAGGAGGACAAGGAGCCGGTCTTCGACTCCTGCGACCAGCTGGAGGTCCTCCTCCCCGCCTTCACCGGCATGATCGCCACCCTCACCGTGCACCGCGAGCGCATGGAGGAACTGGCCCCGGCCGGCTTCTCCCTGGCCACCGACATCGCCGAGTGGCTGGTCAAGCAGGGCGAGCCGTTCCGCGTCGCGCACGAGGTCGCCGGCGAGTGCGTCAAGGTCGCCGAGGCCGACGGCAAGGAGCTGGACGAGCTGACGGACGAGCAGTTCGCGAAGATCTCCGCCCGCCTCACCCCTGAGGTGCGCTCCGTCCTCAACGTGCCCGGCGCCCTCGCCTCCCGTGACGGCCGCGGCGGCACCGCGCCCGCCGCGGTCGCCGTCCAGCTCGCCGAGGTGAAGCGGAACGTGGCGGCTCAGCACGAGTGGGCGACGGCCAAAGAGAAGCGGTAGGCGGCATCCCCCGCCCGGCCCGGTCGCCGGGCCGGGCGCATCCGCCCGCCGCCGGGCCGGGCGTCGTCCGCCAAGGCCCGGCGTCGAGGCCGAGGTCGAGGCCGTCGCGGGTTACGTTGGTCGGGAGCCGAACCGGAGCCGACCCCACGGAGCCCGCGATGCCCTTCGCCCGCCTGGCCGCCGCAACGACCCCCACCTGCCACATCGGCTTCGGCCTCGCCGCCGTGGGCCGCCCCGGCTACATCACCCTCGGCCGCGACGAGGACCTCGGGGCGGACCGCGGCGTCGAGGCGCTGCGCGCCCGCACCCACGAACTCCTCGACGCGGCCTACGCCCAGGGCGTGCGCTACTTCGACGCGGCCCGCTCCTACGGCCGATCCGAGGAGTTCCTGGCCGGCTGGCTGAAGGCCAGGCCCGACGTCGACGACGTCGTCGTCGGCAGCAAGTGGGGCTACACCTACACCGCCGGCTGGACCACGGACGCGGAGAAGCACGAGGTCAAGGACCACGGTCTCGCCACGTACGAACGTCAGCGCGCCGAGACGGCCGAGCTGCTCGGCGACCGGCTCGACCTGTACCAGATCCACTCGGTGACCCCGGACAGTCCGGCCCTCACCGACAAGGAACTCCACGCGAAGCTGGCCGAGGCCGCCGCCCAGGGGGTCACCGTCGGCTTCTCGACCAGCGGCCCCGCCCAGGCCGCCGCCATCCGCGCCGCCCTGGCCGTGACGGTCGACGGCGAGCCCCTCTTCCGCACCGTCCAGTCGACGTACAACGCGCTGGAGACCTCGGCCGGCCCCGCCCTCGCGGAGGCCCACGACGCCGGACTCACGGTGATCGTGAAGGAGGGCATGGCCAACGGCCGTCTCGCCGGGCCCCACGCGCCGGACGTCCTGAAGGCGGTCGCCGCCGAGTCCTCCCTCGGGTGCGACGCCGTCGCCCTCGCTCTGGTCCTTCGCCGGCCCTGGGCCGGGGTCGTCCTCTCCGGCGCCGCGACCGCCGCCCAGCTCGCCTCCAACCTGCACGCGGCCGTCGTGGACCTGGACGACGACCAGCTGGACCGGCTCGCTGCCCTCGCCGAGGAGCCGCGCGCGTACTGGGAGCAGCGCGGCCGCCTGCCCTGGCACTGACGGACCTGGCCGATCGCGGCCGTCCGGGGCCGCCCGCCGACCCCGACATCGTGAGGCACGCATGCCTATGGTGAGACAAAGATGTCTCACTTGGGGTATTGTTGTCTCATGGCTGTCGATCGTGACCACGTGCTGCGCAGCGCAGCCGCCCTGTTGACCCGAAAATCCACCGCGACGATGGACGAGGTGGCCAAAGGGGCCGGCATCAGCCGTGCCACGCTGCACCGGCACTTCGCCGGACGCGACGCGCTCGTCCGCGCCCTGGAGGCTCTCGGGATCGCCGAGTGCGAGTCGGCCCTGGACGCGGCCCGCCTCGACGACGGCCCGGCGAGCGACGCCGTACGCCGGCTCGTCGTCGAGATCGAGTCCGCCAGCGGTCTGCTCGCCTTCCTCTACACCGAGAGCCAGCTGTTCGAGGGCGAGGAGCAGCACGAGGGCTGGACCCGGATCGACGACCGGATCTCCGCCCTCTTCCGGCGCGGTCAGCTCGGCGGCGAGTTCCGCATCGACCTCACGCCGGCCTGGCTCACCGAGGCCCTGTTCGGCCTGCTGGCCTCGGGAGCCTGGATGGTGCAGAGCGGCAAGGGCGCACCGAAGGACTTCCCGTACATGGTCGTCGAACTGCTGCTCGGCGGCGCACTGAGACATCCCGAACACGATCCCGGCCCACACGATCCCGCATGACGAAGAGAGGAACCATGACCAGCACCCTGCAGCCGACGACCACGACCGAGGCGGTGAGGCGCCCCGACCGTTGGCTCGCGCTCGCCGTCCTCGTGCTCGCCGTGCTGCTGGTGGCCGTCGACGCGACCGTCCTCGGCCTCGCGACCCCCTACATCAGCGAGGACCTCGCACCCTCCGGCACCCAGCTCCTGTGGATCGGGGACGTCTACTCGTTCGTCATCGCCGGTCTGCTCGTCTCGATGGGCAGCCTCGGCGACCGCATCGGCCGCAAGCGGATCCTGCTCGCCGGGGCCACCGCGTTCGGGCTGATATCGGTCCTCAACGCCTACGCGACGACCCCGGAGACGATGATCGCCGCCCGGGCCCTGCTCGGCGTGGCCGGCGCCACCCTGATGCCCGCGACCCTCGCCCTGATCCGCAACCTCTTCCACGACCCGCGCGAACGCAGCCTGGCGATCGGCATCTGGGGCGCGACGGCCTCCGCCGGCACCGCGGTCGGCCCCATCGTGGGCGGCTTGCTGCTCGAGCACTTCTGGTGGGGCTCGGTCTTCCTCATCAACGTGCCGGTGATGGCCGTCCTCGTCCTCGTCGGCATCAGGACGCTCCCCGAGTCCCGCACTCCCGACCCGGGCCCGTGGGACCTGCCGAGCGTGATCCTGTCGCTGGTCGGCATGATCGGCGTCGTGTACGCCGTCAAGGAGGCCGCGACCCACGGCCTCAGCTGGGCCTCGCTCGGCACGGGCCTGCTGGGCGTCACGGCACTGCTCGGCTTCGTCCGCCGTCAGCTGACCCTCCCGGCCCCGCTGCTGGACATGCGCCTGTTCCGCAACCGCGGCTTCAGCGGCGCGGTCCTGGCCGACCTGCTGACCGTCCTGGGCCTGTCCGGCCTGGTGTTCTTCCTCTCCCAGTACCTGCAACTCGTGCAGGGCCGTGCCCCGTTCGAGGCGGGGCTGGCCGAACTGCCCGCCGCGATCGGCGCGGTGGCGGCCGGCCTGGCAGCGGGCCGGGTCGCCCGCCGCTTCTCGGTGCGGGCCGCGGTCTGCGGCGGCCTCACGGCGATCGGCCTCGGCCTCGCGGCCCTGACGACGATCGGAGCGTCCACCGGCTATCCCGTGCTGGGAGCCATCCTGCTGGCGGTCGGCGTGGGCGCGGGCCTCTCCTTCACGGTGACCGCCGACGTCATCCTGGGCTCCGTCCCGAAGGACCAGGCGGGAGCGGCGTCCGCGGTGTCCGAGACGGCGTACGAACTCGGCGCGGCCCTGGGCATCGCCGTGCTCGGCTCGATCGTGACGGGCGTCTACCGCGACTTCCCGGCCCCTGCGGGCACCCCGCAAGGGGCGCACGAGTCGCTCGGGGGCGCGATGGAGGCGGCGGGACACATGCCGGCGGCCGCGGCCGGCGAGATGCTCACATCGGCACGCGAGGCGTTCGTCGACGGCCTGAGCGTGGCGTCCGGGGTGGGCGCGGCGGTCCTGCTGGCGACGGCGGCAGCGGCATGGGTCATGCTGCGGAACCAGCGCCTGGACAGCGGCTCCTGAGGATCGCGGGGGTGGCGGGAACGAGCGGCGGCAAGACCCCGTGCCCCTGAGGGGCGCGGGGTGCGGGACATGGCGAGAGGCGGCGGACGACCGCGGCCCTCAGGGGCGCGGGACTGCTCGACCGGCTCACGCGCACCCGCGCTCGCCGCTCGCGCGCAGCCCCGACCCCGGGCGTGGCTCCAGTCCCGGGGGCGCAGCACTCGAACCCGCTCCGGGGCGCAGCCACAGCCGCAACCGCCCGCCGGCGCCCGCGACCGACCACCCCCCGCCCGACCGGCGGAGGCCTACGCCGCCTTCGCCTTCGTGGCGTACATGTCCACGTACTCCTGCCCGGACAAGAGCATGACCTCGGTCATCACCGAGTCCGTCACGGCCCGCAGCACATAGCGGTCCCGGTCCATCCCGTCGTAACGGGAGAACTCCATCGCCTCACCGAACCGCACGGTGACCCGCCCCGGACGGGGCATCCCCGCGCCGCCCGGCTGCAGCTTGTCCGTGCCGATCATCGCGAAGGGGACGACCGGCGCACCGGTCATCAGCGTCAGCCGGGCGATGCCGGTGCGCCCCCGGTAGAGGCGGCCGTCGGGGGAGCGCGTCCCCTCGGGGTAGATGCCGAAGACCTTCCCCTCCTCCAGCACCCGACGGCCGGTCATCAGCGCTGCCACACCGCCGCGGCCGCCGTCGCGGTCCACCGGGATCATGCCGACCCCGGTGAAGAACCAGGCCATGAGACGGCCCTTCAGGCTCTTGCCGGTGACGTACTCGTCCTTGCCGATGAAAAAGACCTGCCGGTCGCACACGAGCGGCAGGATCATGGAGTCGATGAAGGTCAGGTGATTGCCCGCCAGAATGACGGGGCCGTCGCCGGGGATGTGCTCCGCGCCCTCGACCTGTGGGCGGAACATCAGGCGCATGACCGGTCCGAGCACTGCCTTGATGAGCGCGAAGCGGGACAACGGGCCCTCCGATGTCAAGGAAAACGGTATGAGTATGTGCAGGTGAGGACGATACTCGCGGCTGCGGGCCCGACGCACATCGGGTCACCCGGGTCTTACGCACTGTTGACGTACGTGCACCTGTACGGCCGAGCCGTCGTCCGTCCGTCATCCGGCCGGAACGACGGGGACACCGTCGTGACACCGGGTGTGCCGTGTCCGGCGCCGTCACGGTACTGCTGTGCATGCTCGACGTGCCGTGCCGTGCCGCGCCGTGCCGCGCCGTGCCGCGCCGTGCCGCGCCGTGCCGCGCCGTGCCGTGCCGTGCCGTGCCGCGCCGCGCCGCGCCGGTCCCGGTCCGCGGGGACCGCCGCCGCTTCGGCGTGGATCCGGACCCCGGGCGGCCGTGACCACCGGGGCCGTGACCACCCGGGCCGGCGGCCGGGAACGCCGTGTTCCGGGACCTCGTGGCCGGAACCGCCGAGGCCCGCACCGAACCGCGTTCCCCGGCGACCCGCGGCGAATCCGTCCGCTCCGGCGGATCGGACGATCCGTCACATCGCGGTACGCCAGGCTCCGCATCTGTCGTAGGGGACACCCGCTCCCGATGTACGGCAGGCGCCATCCACCGTCATCCGCGTGTTGGGGCCGCGGTCTCCCGACAGTCATGTCCACGCCCCTACGATCGGCCCGCACGGACGAGCCGACGGCAGGAGGCCCCATGGGCACGCAGGACACGCAGGAGCCGAACCAGCAGACGGGCGTGGGCGGAACCGGACGGCGGGCGCTCCTCGGCGCGGCCGTGCTCGGCACCGCCGGAGGCGTTCTCGGCCTGTCGGGCACGGCGAGAGCCGCCGAGGCGCGGACCGGCGCCGGTCACGGCGGCGGCCTGAAGAGCCTGCCGGTGCCGACGGTCATCGGCCACCGCGGCGCCAGCGGTTACCGCCCCGAGCACACCTTCGGCTCCTACCAGCTGGCGCTCGACCTGGGCGCCGACATCGTCGAGGCCGGCGACCTGGTCCCCACCAGGGACGGCCATCTCGTCTGCCGTCACGAGCCGGAGATCGGCGGCACGACGAACGTCGCCGACCACCCCGAGTTCGCCGCCCGCAGGACGACGAAGGTGCTCGACGGCGTCTCCACCACCGGCTGGTTCACCGAGGACTTCACGCTCGCCGAGCTGAAGAGACTGCGCGCGATCGAGCGCATCCCCGCCAACCGCCCCCACAACACGCTCTACAACGGGCGCTGGGAGATCCCCACCTTCGAGGAAGTCCTGAAGTGGCAGGACGAGCAGACCCGCAGGCGCGGCAAGCAGGTGTGGATCTACCCCGAGACCAAGCACCCCACCTACTTCCGCAAGCTCGGGCTGGGCCTCGAGGAGCGGGTCGCCAAGCTGCTGCACAAGCACGGCAAGGACCGGAAGAACTCGCCGGTCATCCTGCAGTCCTTCGAGCCCACCAGCATCCAGCGGCTCAACAAGCTGGTGGACAACCCCCTCGTCGTCCTCCTGTCCTCCGCCGGCTCCCGGCCCTGGGACTTCGTCGAGACGGGCGACCCGCGCACGGTCGCCGACCTGATCACCCGGGCCGGCCTGCGCGAGATCGCGGGCTACGCCCAGGGCATCGGCCCCACCCTCGACCTGGTCGTCCCGAAGGACGCGGCCGGCAACCTCACCGAGCCGACGACCCTGGTGAAGGACGCCCACGCGGTCGGCCTGGTCCTGCACCCCTACACCATGCGCAACGAGAACCCCTTCCTGCCCGCGGAATTCCGCAAGGGCACGGACGCGGACGCCTACGGCGACTCCTTCGGCGCGTTCCGCGCCTACTTCGCGACCGGCATCGACGGAGTGTTCACGGACAACCCGGACACCGGAGTGCTCGCCCGCGCCGACTTCGTCAACGGCTGAGTCCTCGTTGGGGTGACAGCAGGCCGCCCGGGCGACCGGATGCCCGGGCGGCCGCATCGTGGAGCGTATGACGCTCGACTTGCTCACCGCCCTGCGCCCGCTGCTCAGCGCGGAGGCCTCCGCCGAGGCCCCCGCCGCCGGCGCCGAGCCCAAAGACCTGGAACAGGCGGTCTGGCTCCGCCTCCTGGAACGCCTCGCCACCGACGGCCCGCCGCGCGACCCGCAGGACTGGCTGCGCCGCGCCGTGCGCGCCGAGGTCCGCCGCGCCCGCCGTACGGTCCGCCGCGAACAGCCCTTCGCGACCGAGCCGTCCGACGACGCCGAACGCGGTCCCGAGCACCGCGTCCTCACCGCCGCCCGCCACCGCGCCCTGCGGGAGGCCGTGCACCGCCTACCGGACCGCTGCTCCCGGCTGCTGCAGGCTCTGCTGTCACCGGAGGACCTCACCTACCGGGAGATCGCGGGGAAGTTGGGTATCTCACAGGGCAGTCTCGGACCGGAACGTTCCCGATGTCTGGAATGTCTGCGACGTTTGCTTCCGCCGGAGGTTGCGGCCCACGAAGTGCGGGGATAGGAGTGAGGGACCACAGGCGATCAGGTGAGCGGGAGGCGTGCGCACATGGGCATGAGCGTGACCATCTCGGTGGCGAGCGAGCAGGACACCGAGCAGATCTTCAGGTTGCAGTACCTGTGCTTCCAGAGCGAAGCCGCGCTGTACGGCAACTACCGCATCGCCCCGCTCGTCCAGACCCTGGCGTCGGTCCGGGAGGAACTGGCCACCGACTGCGTCTTCGTGGCCCGGCTGGGCGACGAGGTGGTCGGCTGCGTACGCGGCAACCTGACCGAGGACGGCGCCGCGGCCATCGGCAAACTCTGCGTCCACCCGCGTCTGCAGGGCCACGGCATCGGCGCCAGGCTGCTGCGCGCCGCCGAGTCGGCGCTCGTCGAGGAGCGCGGCGCCAAGAAGTTCCGCCTCTTCACCGGCCACCGCAGCGAGGGCAACCTCCGCCTCTACCGCCGGGTCGGCTACCGCACCGTCGGCACCTCCGAGGGCGCGGACGGCGTGCCGATGATCGTCCTGGAGAAGCAGGCGGGGGAGTACGCGGCTACCGCGTAGCGGCGGCCCGGGATCGCCGCAGCCAGTACAGGGCCGACAGCGGCAGCAGCACCGGGATGAACACGTATCCCATCCCGTACTGCGACCACACGGTCGAGTCGGGGAACGCCGACGGCTCGATCAGCGTCCAGGTGCCCACGACCAGCACGCCCGCGAGTTCGGCGGCGCAGCAGAACTGCGCCGCCCTACGGGCCGTCTCCCCGCCCCGTACCAGCGAGTACGTGATGAACCCGTACACCACGCCGGCCACCGCCGACAGCGCGTACGACAGCGGCGCCCGGTCGAACTCGGTCGCGATCTGGTACGCCGACCGGGACACCGCCCCGACCACCATCACGCCGTAGAACCACACCAGCAGCAGCCCGGGGCCGCCGATCAGCCGGGCCGGCTTCTCCTGCGTCACCGTCATCTCAGCCTCCCCAGATGTCGAAGAGCCGCACCTCGAGCACGGCGAGCACCACACCGGCCGCGGCGACCGTCACCGAACCCCAGCGGGTCCGCTCGGCCAGCGACATGAAGCCCGCCGTGGGAACGCACGCGAACGCCCCCAGCAGATACGCCACGAAGATCGTCGTCCCCTGCTCCGGCTTCCCGCCCCGCGCCAGCTGCACGATCCCGACCACCAGCTGGGCCACGGCCAGCAGTGAGACCACGGCCATCCCGATGAAGTGCCAGTCCTTCGTCGGCTGGTCACGGTAGGCGGCCCAGCCGCACCAGGCGGCGAGGAGCAACGCGGCGACGCCGGTCGCCAGCGTCAGGGCATCAAGCATGCAGCGACTTTATTACGCCGCGATCGGCCCCTCGCGGTCGGCCCCGCGGCCCGACGCGGGGCCGGCGTCCCAGGCGACCCGGAGCCCCCGGACGGCCCGCGCGCAGGCCCTCCTCGCGCCGGGCCCACGGATCCGACGCCATCTCCTGGCCCGCGACACGCCGGTCTCCTGGCCCGCGACCGACCTGCCCCGGACCACTGTCCACGGCTGTCCAGCATCCGGACACGAGGTCTCGGTCAGGACCGTACGTCTGCTTTACTGATGCACATGACCACGACGAGCAGCCGCATCCCTGCGACCGAGGCGACCATGACGCCCGGTGCTCGTTGTATGTGTCGAATGCGCGCCTTCTAGAGGGCCCCGCACCACCCCCTGGCCCGCGCCCCGAAGCGAGCCGCCGTGGCAGATCCGTACGCCGCATGCCGGACGTACCTGATCCGAGCCGCGCCCCGCGCACGGACTTTTCTCCCGGTCTCCCGCCATGGCGAGAACCGTGTCGCGCCCTGACAGCCTGCATCCCGTGCGCCCGGGCACCCCCACGCCCGCGCACTCGACAGTGACGGAAACCCCCTCGTGATCACCACCACCGGCCTGAGCAAGGTCTACCGCTCGCGCGGCCGCGAGGTCACCGCCCTCGACGGCGTCGACCTGCACGTCCGCGAAGGCGAGGTGTACGGCGTCATCGGCCGCTCAGGCGCCGGCAAGTCCTCGCTCATCCGCTGCGTCAACCTCCTGGAGCGCCCCACGGCCGGCACGGTCACCGTCGCCGGGCAGGACCTCACCGCGCTCGCCGGACGCGGACCACGCGCGAGCAAGGAGCTGCGGCAGGCGCGCAGCCGGATCGGCATGGTCTTCCAGCACTTCAACCTGTTGTCCACGCGGACCGTGCAGGACAACGTGGAGCTGCCCCTGGAGATCCTCGGCCTCTCAGGGAAGGAACGTTCCGCCAAAGCGTTGGGGCTGCTCGACCTGGTCGGCCTCGCCGACAAGGCGAGGTCCTACCCCGCCCAGCTCTCCGGCGGTCAGAAGCAGCGCGTCGGCATCGCCCGCGCCCTGGCCGGCGACCCGAAGGTCCTCCTCTCCGACGAGGCCACCAGCGCACTCGACCCGGAGACCACCCGCTCCGTCCTCCAGCTGCTGCGCGACCTCAACCGGCAGCTGGGCCTGACGGTCCTGCTCATCACCCACGAGATGGACGTCGTCAAGTCGGTCTGTGACTCCGCCGCGCTCATGGACGACGGCCGCATCGTCGAGTCCGGCACGGTCGGCGAGCTGCTGGCCACCCCCGGCTCCCGACTGGCCGCCGCGCTCTTCCCGGTCGGCGGCGAGGCCACCGACGACGACCGCACCGTCGTCGACGTCACCTTCCACGGCGAGGCCGCGACCCAGCCGGTCGTCTCCCGGCTGTCGCGCACCTACAACATCGACATCTCGATCCTCGGCGCCGCCGTCGACACCGTCGGCGGACTCCAGATCGGCCGCATGCGCATCGAGCTGCCCGGACGCTACGAGGACAACGTCGTGCCCATCGGCTTCCTGCGCGAACAGGGCCTGCAGATCGACGTCGTGGACACGGCGAACACGCCCGTCCTGCTGAAGGAGGGCGCCAAGTGACCTGGTCCGAGATGCAGCCCCTGCTGTCCCAGGCCTGTGGGGACACCCTCTACATGGTCGGCTGGTCCACGCTCGTCGCCGTCGTCGGCGGTCTCCCGCTCGGTGTGCTGCTGGTCCTGACCGACCGCGGCGGCCTGTTGCAGAACGCCGTCGCCAACAAGGTGATCGGGCAGGCCGTGAACATCGCCCGCTCGATGCCCTTCATCATCCTGATGGTCGCGCTGATGGACTTCACCCGCACCGTCACCGGGACGACCATCGGCCGCGAGGCCGCGATCGTGCCCCTCGCCATCGGTGCCATCCCGTTCTTCGCGCGCCTGGTCGAGACGGCTGTCCGCGAAGTGGACGGCGGACTCGTCGAGGCCGTCCAGGCGATGGGCGGCACCGCCTGGACCGTCGTGCGCAAGGTCCTCGTCCCGGAGTCCCTGCCCTCCCTCATCGCCGGCACGACCACCACGATCGTCGCGCTCATCGGCTACTCCGCCATGGCCGGCACGGTCGGCGCCGGCGGCCTCGGCGACATCGCCGTCCGCTACGGCTACCAGCGCTTCGAGACCGAGCTGATGTGGATCACGGTCGCGATCCTCGCCGTCGTCATCGCGCTCATCCAGTTCACCGGCGACTGCGCGGCCCGCTCACTGCACCGCCGCGGCGGCCGCTCCGGCCCCGCGCCGAAGCTGCGCCTGCTCAAGGCGAAGGAGCCCGCGGCCCCCGACGTCGGCAAGGCCGCCTGATCCCGGCCCGGGCCGCTCCCGAGACTCCCCGCACCACCCGAAGCGGGGCGCACCACCCTTCAGGAAAGGCACTTTTCGTGCGTACCACCACCAAGATCACCACCGCCGTCCTCGCCGCCGGAGCCCTCACCCTCGGACTCGGCGGCTGCGGCTCGGACAAGGCGTCCGGCGGCGACGCGAACGCCACGCTCACGGTCGCCGCGACCCCCACCCCGCAGGGCGAGATCCTCACCTACGTCAAGGACCACCTCGCGGCGAAGGCCGGCCTCAAGCTCGAGGTCAAGGAGTTCACGGACTACGTGACGCCCGACACGGCCGTCCAGCAGGGCGAGGTCGACGCCAACTACTTCCAGCACCAGCCGTACCTGGACGACTTCAACAAGAAGAACGGCACCGACATCGTCGCCGTGCCCGGCGCCACGGTGCACCTGGAGCCGCTCGGCCTGTACGCGAAGAGCGTCAAGAAGCTCGCGGACCTCGGCAACGGCGCCACGATCGCCCTGCCGAACGACACCACCAACGAGGCCCGCGCGCTCAAGCTGCTGGAGGCCCACGGAGTCATCCGGCTCAGGGCGGGAGCCGGCTACGACGCGACACCCAAGGACGTCGCGTCCAACCCCGGGAACCTGAAGTTCAAGGAGCTGGAGGCCGCCCAGCTGCCCCGCTCCCTCGGCGACGTCGACGCGGCCGTCATCAACGGCAACTACGCGCTGGAGGCCAAGCTCAGCCCGGCCAGAGACGCCCTCGTCGCGGAGTCCGCCAAGGGCAACCCGTACGCCAACTTCCTCGCCGTGAAGAAGGGCCACGAGGACGACCCGCGCGTGGTGAAGCTCGCCCGGCTGCTCACCTCGCCCGAGGTCAGGAAGTTCATCGCCGACAAGTACGACGGCGCCGTCGTCGCGGCGTTCTGACCTTCGCCGACGACGCCCGTGCACGGGGTCCGCGCCTCCGACCGGCGTGGACCCCGTGGTGTGGTTCCGTGCCGCATGCTGCATGCTGGGCAGTTCAGCGGGCCCTGACGGGTCGGCAGGTTCACGAGGCCCCGAAGGTTACGGAGCGGCGCATGACGAGCACCTTCCCCACCATCTCCATCAGCACGGAGCGGTTGGGCCTGCGCCCCCTCGACGAGGACGACGTGCCCGCCCTGGCCGACATGATGAACGACGAGCAGGTCACGGCCTGGACCGCCGTGCCGCAGCCCTACGACGAGGCGGCCGCCCGCCGCTGGATCACCGAGCACACCCCCGCCGAACGCACCTCGGGCCGCGGCCTCGACCTCGCCGTCACCGAGTTCCTCACCCAGCGCCTGGTCGGCGTCGTCCAGCTCTCCAAGACCAACTGGCACGTCCGCTCCACCGAGCTGTCGTACATCATCGCCCCCTGGGCGCGCGGCGAGGGCTACGCCTCCGAGGCGGCGCTGGCCACCGCCCAGTGGCTGTTCACCGACCAGAAGTTCGAACGCATCGAGCTGCGCACGGCCGCCGGCAACACCGCCTCCCAGCAGGTCGCCCAGAAGATCGGATGCATCAGCGAGGGCGTGCTGCGCGGCGCCTGCATAGCGCGCGTCCGCGCCGAGGACGGCACGTGGAGCGAGGTGCGCACCGACTACATCGTGTGGAGTCTCCTCCCGGAGGACCTGGACGGCGGCGGCGAGCACTTCGCGGAGAGCGGCGGTTTCACCTCGTACACCGACTGGAACTGACGCCGGACAGCCGCCGTCCCCCGGACGCCCCGACCAGGTACCCTCACGGAGCCCGCTGCCTGCGTGAACCCCGGGGGAGACTGACGACGATGGCCGACCGCGTCACCGTGATCGGCTGGGACGGTTCGCCGCTGACCGCCGCGGCCCGCTCCGCTCTGGGCGCCGCCACCCTGGTGGCCGGAGCCGCCCACCATCTGAGGCTGCCCGAGGTGCCGCCCGCCGCGGAACGCATCCCGCTCGGCAGCGTCGCCCTCGCCGCCCCCCGCATCGCCGGCCACCGCGGCACCGCGGTCGTCATCGCCGACGGCGACCCGGGCTTCTTCGGCGTCGTCAGGGCCCTGCGCGCACCCGAGTTCGGCCTGGAGGTCGAGGTCGTCCCCGCCGTCTCCGCCGTGGCCGCCGCCTTCGCCCGGGCCGGCATGCCCTGGGACGACGCCCAGGTCGTCGTCGCCCACCGGCGCACCCTGCGCCGCGCGGTGAACGTCTGCCGGGCCCACCCCAAGGTCGCCGTCCTCACCTCCCCGGGCGCCGGCCCCGCCGAGCTCGGCCTGCTGCTGGAGGGCGTGCACCGCACCTTCGTGGTCTGCGAGGAGCTCGGCACCGACCGGGAGCAGGTCAGCGTCGTCACCTCGGACAAGGCCGCCGACCACAGCTGGCGCGACCCCAATGTCGTCATCGTCATCGGCGGCCCCACCGGTCCGGTCGTCTCCGGCGACGGCGGCTGGATCGCCGGCCGGGACCCCGGCGCCGGCCCGCGCGGCTGGGCGCTGCCCGCCGAGGCGTACGAGGGCGGGCTCGGCGAGGGGGAGGCCCCGCTGCTGCGCGCCGCCCAACTCGCCCGGCTGGGCCCGCGCGTGGGCGACCTCGTCTGGGACATCGGCTGCGGCAGCGGCGCGTTCGCGACCGAGGCCGCCCGGGCGGGCGCCGCCGTCATCGCCGTCGACCGGGACCTGGAGGCCTGCGCCCGCACGGACGCCGCGGCGCGCCGCCACGGCGTCCAGCTCCAGATCGTCCACGGGGGCGCCCCGCACGTCCTGGAGAACCTGCCCGAACCGGACGTCGTCCGGGTCGGCGGCGGGGGAGCGCCCGTGGTCTCCGCCGTCGTCGACCGCCGCCCGCAGCGCATCGTCACCCACGCGGCGACCCGGGACGCGGCCGAACGCGTGGGCCGCGACCTCTCCGAGCACGGCTACGGCGTCGAGTGTGCCCTCGTCCAGTCCGTCGAACTCGACACGCGGGCCTGGACGGAGACGGAGCGGAGCGTCGCGTTCCTGCTCACCGGGGTTCTCGGCGACCGCCGGCCGTGACCGGGTCCGCCCTCCCCGTGATCCTGTTGTCGTACCGCGCGCGGTAGGCTGGCCGATCGTCGTACCGCTTCCGTTCGCCCGGCGCTTCGTCGGTCAATGTCCGGAAAACACATCCCTTTTGGGCTGCGTGTGGTACGTCAGAACCGGAGGACGCGCAACGTGGCGCAGTCCACAGCGGAGCCTCGCCGATCAAGCTGTCGCGAGGCGACGACGGCCGGGACAATGCCACTGAATGGCTTTGTCGCTTTTTCGGGCGGGTCGTTCGTGCCGCTGGGCACGGACGCTCGTTCTTCACTACGGAGCGGTCGGTGCGCCGCTCCGGGTGAGCCGGCCGCAGAAGCACTAACCGATGGGCGAGGGGTACGCATGACCGACACCGGCCAGGTCCCGGGCGAGGGACTGCCGGAGAGCGCAGGCATGGTGGAGCAGCCGGGCGTCCCCGCGCACGGTGCGTACACCTACCTCTCCGAGACCACCGCCGAGGACGAAGACCTGTTGCTGCTGCCGGGTGCCCAGAGCGCGTGGGGCAACGAGGTGGCCCCGCCCGCGCCGGAACCGGTGGTCGAGGCGGTCCACGAACCGGGGCCGCACGAGACGGCCGGCCGTGACAGCGGTTCGGTCGACCTCAACGGCGTCCGTCTGCCCGGCCCGTCGGCGCCCCAGGCGACCCCGCGCCGCCCCCTGCACCTCGGCCCCCCGATCCCCGACGCCTCCGCCAGCCCGGTCCGCTCGCTCGCCGACCGCGGTCCCGCGGGCGTGCCGCCGCGTCAGCCCGGTCCGCAGGCGACCGGCCCCGAGTACCTGGACGTACCGCACCTGCGGGACATGCCCCCGCAGGGCGCGTCTCCCTGGGGCGCCGCACAGGCCACGGCCCGGGTGACGGCGCCGGTCCCGGCGCAGGTCGCTTCGGGGGGGACGGCTGGGGAAACGGTTGCCCCCGCAGCGGTCGCGCAGACGCAGCAGGCCGAGCCGGTGAGCGCCGCCCAGGCGGTGGTGGCCCGCGTCGCTACCGAGGCGATCGCGGCGACCGCCCCGCAGGAGGCCCCGGACTCGGAGGCCCCGGAGGCCCGTGAGCCCGAGGAGCCGGTGGAGCCCGAGGCCGTGAGTGAGTCCCGGGTCGGCCGGGGCTACGGAGTCGTCGACCCCGGTGAGCTGCTCGGCGCCGCGATGATGGCGGAGGCCAGGGAGGAGCCCGCCGACGACCAGACGGCGGACAACCCCGTGGCCGCCGTCGAGCAGCCGGTCGAAGAGGAAAGGGCGCCGGAGACCGCGGACGGCCCCGAAGCTGCGCCCGCCGAACAGGCGGCCGTCGCCGGGGAAGCCGCACAGCCGGTCCCGCCCGCCCAGCCCGCTGAGCCGGTCGCCACCGACGTAGCCGATGCGGTCGAGGAGGCAGCGGCGGCGGAGACCGCCGTGCCCGACCCGGCAGAGGCCGCCGTGGCCCACCCGGCCGTGGCGGACCCGGCCGTCGCCGACGCGGGCGGGACGGCGGCGAGCCCCACCGAGGGGTTCCAGGAGCCGCAGGAGTCCCAGGAGTCCGCTGCGGCCCCCGGCGACCCGTCGGCGCAGGGGCCGCAGGCCTCCGCGACCGCCGAGGCGCCCGGGACCGACGCGGCGCTCGTTCCCGAACCCGCCGGCACCCCCGGGCCTGCTCCCGTGACCGAGGCCGCTCCCGTGACCCAGGCCGCTCCCGTGACCGAGGTCGCGTCGGCCGTCGAGCCGCCGTCGGACCCGACCCCTGAAGCGCCGGAGCCGGCGGCGTCCGCGGAGGAGACGCCTGCCGGCCAGGTCCTCGAGGTCCCCGGGCCCGAGGCCGTCCCCGGGCCCGCAGTCTCCGTCCCCACCCCGGAAGCCGACGCCCTCGCGCCCGCCGTGACACCGGGGGACGCGGCGATCGTCGTCGAGCCGGACGCCGAGGCACAGGCGGAACCCGTCGCCGAACCGGCGGTCCAGGGGGCCTCCGGCATCGAGCAGGCTCCGGGCCCGGAAACGGGCCCGGAATCGGGGCCGGAGCTGTCGGCCGAGGCCGTGGACGCGGCCCCCGCGGCCACCGTCCGCCCCGTCCAGATGGCGGACTCCGCATCCCACACCCCGGACATCGACGCCTCCGCCCCTGACGCGTCCCCCGCGCCGGAGCCCGAGGCCTCCGCCGCGGCCCCCGCGGGCCCCGTCCAGCAGCAGCCCGAGGCCGTCCGCGTCCAGTCCCCGGCAGAGGCGGCCCAGCCCGCGCAGCCGGCGCAGGACACGGCGGACACGGCAGAGGCGCCGCAGGCCTCCGGACCCGCCGAGCCGCCTGTCGAGGCGGTTCCCGCGCCCTCCGCCGTCCACGAAGGCGACCTGCCCCACGCGGCGGACGCGCCGCCCGCCGAGCACCCGGAGCCCGTCCAGCCCGCGGCGGCCGCTCCCGCCTCGCAAGCCGACGAGCCCGACGCCGGACTCCCGCACGGCGCTGTCCCCCAGGCTCTCCCGTCGGACCGGCCGACGTCGCTCCACCCCGGGCCGGACCAGCCGCAGGGCCGGGCCGTGCCGGTCGAGGGCATGGCCACCGCCGAGCACCTCGCCCCGACCCCGACGCACGCCGTCGTCGCCCCCACGCCGGAGCAGCCGGCCCCCGAGCAGCCGGCCCCCGAGCAGCCGGCCCCCGAGCAGGCGGCCCCCGAGCAGACCGCGCAGGCGCAGCCCGTCCAGCCCGCGGCGGCCGCCGTCCAGGTCCCCGCCCCTCGCCGCGCCGATCCCCTCCCGGGACCGGCCACCGCCGACGTGGAGCACGAGACCGGCGTCGTCCGCGACGTCGCTCAGAGCCCGGAGGACCTGCCGACCGGGGCCGCCGACCAGGAAGAGAGCCCGGCCGCCGCAGTGGAAGCAGCGCGAGAGTCCACCGGCCCGGCCGCCCCCGCCTACGACGACGCGGAGCGCGAGGCCGTCCTGAAGGTGATGCGCGAGCGCCGGGACATCCGCAACGGTTTCCGGAGCGACCCCATCCCGCACGAGGTGCTGCTGCGCGTCCTGGAGGCCGCACACACCGCGCCCTCCGTCGGCCACTCGCAGCCCTGGGACTTCGTCGTCATCCGCTCGGCCGACACCCGGCGCGCGATGCACGAGCTGGCGACGCGTCAGCGTGACGCCTACGCGAAGTCCCTGCCCAAGGGCCGGGCCAAGCAGTTCAAGGAACTGAAGATCGAGGCCATCCTCGACACCCCGGTGAACATCGTGGTCACCGCCGACCCGACCCGCGGCGGCCGGCACACCCTCGGCCGTCACACCCAGCCGCAGATGGCGCCGTACTCCTCCGCGCTCGCGGTCGAGAACCTCTGGCTCGCCGCGCGCGCCGAAGGCCTCGGCGTCGGCTGGGTCAGCTTCTTCGACGAGCGGGAGATGGTCCGCGCGCTGGGCCTGCCTGAGCACCTCGAAGTGGTCGCCTACCTCTGCGTCGGCTACGTCGACGAGTTCCCGGACGAGCCCGAGCTGATGCAGGCGGGCTGGGCCAAGCGCCGCCCGCTGTCCTGGGTCGTCCACGAGGAGACGTACGGCCGTCGCGCGCTGCCCGGCGAGGACCCGCACGACCTGCTCGCCGAGACCGTCGCCAGTGTCCGCCCGCTCGACGCCAAGGCGCTCGGCGAGGCCTGGGAGCGGCAGAAGCGGATGACCAAGCCGGCCGGCGCGCTCGGCATGCTGGAGATCATCTCCGCCCAGCTGTCCGGCCTGTCCCGGCAGTGCCCGCCGCCGATCCCGGAGCCCGCGGCCGTCGCGATCTTCGCCGGGGACCACGGCGTGCACGCCCAGGGCGTCACCCCGTGGCCGCAGGAGGTGACGGCCCAGATGGTCGCCAACTTCCTGGGCGGGGGAGCGGTCTGCAACGCCTTCGCCGCCCAGGTCGGCGCGGAGGTCTGTGTGGTGGACGTCGGCGTCGCGGCCGATCTGCCCGGCACCCCCGGCCTGCTGCCCCGCAAGATCCGGGCGGGCACGTCCGACATGACCACCGGCCCCGCAATGACCCGCGAGGAGGCCAGGCAGGCCATCGAGGTCGGCATCGAGACGGCCCGCGACCTGGTGGCGGCCGGCAACAAGGCGCTGCTCACCGGTGAGATGGGCATCGCGAACACCACGGCGTCGGCCGCCCTCATCTCGGTCTTCACCGGCGCGGACCCGGCCGAGGTCACCGGCCGGGGCACCGGGATCAACGACGAGACCCTCGCCCGCAAGACCGAGGTCGTCCGCCGCGCTCTGGAGTTCCACCGGCCGGACCCGGCCGATCCGATCGGCGTCCTCGCCGCGGTCGGCGGCTTCGAACACGCGGCGATGGTCGGCCTGCTGCTGGGCGGCGCCTCCCTGCGCACGCCCGTGATCCTGGACGGCGTCAGCGCCGGCGCGGCGGCCCTGGTCGCCCGCGCGATCGCCCCCGAGGTGCTCGCGGCGTGCATCGCGGGCCACCGCAGCGCGGAGCCCGGCCATGTGGCGGCCCTCAACAAGCTGGGGCTGCGCCCCCTGGTCGACCTGGACCTGCGTCTCGGCGAGGGCACGGGCGCGCTGCTCGCTCTGCCGCTGGTGCAGAGCACGGCCCGCGCCATGCACGAGGTCGCGACGTTCGACTCGGCGGGTGTGACCGAGAAGTAGAACCTGCTCCGAGGCCGGGCGGCATGCCCTTGTGCTGCCCCCGGCCCCGCCGCATGCTGAACCCGTCTCTAAAATGCGCACGTCAGGGCCGCTCCAGAGCCGCAGCGCCCGTCCACTGCTCTCTGCCCGTACGAGGAGCCGCACCCTCATGGCCGAACACCCCGCCTACCCCGTAGGCCTCCGTCTCGCCGGCCGCAGGGTCGTCGTCCTCGGCGGCGGCCAGGTCGCCCAGCGCCGGCTGCCCGCCCTGATCGCGGCGGGTGCGGACGTGCACCTCGTGTCACCCGAGGCGACTCCGTCCGTCGAGGCGATGGCGGACGCGGGTGAGCTGGTCTGGTCGAAGCGCGCCTACGCCGAGGGCGACCTCGCCGCGGCCTGGTACGCCCTGATCGCCACCAGCGACCCGGTCGCCAACCGGCAGGCCTCCGCCGAGGCGGAGGCCTGCCGTGTGTGGTGCGTGCGCTCCGACGACGCCGACGCCGCCACCGCCTGGACCCCGGCGACCGGCCACAGCGAGGGCGTCACGATCGCCGTCCTCACCACGGACGCCCGCGGCCGCGACCCGCGCCACACGGCGGCCGTCCGCGACGCCGTCGTCGAAGGTCTGCGCGACGGCACCCTCGTGGCTCCCCACTTCCGCACCCGGACCCCGGGCGTCGCCCTCGTCGGCGGCGGACCCGGCGACCCGGACCTGATCACGGTCCGCGGCCGCCGCCTCCTCGCCGAGGCGGACGTCGTGATCGCCGACCGGCTCGGCCCGCGCGACCTCCTCGCCGAGCTCCCGCCGCACGTCGAGGTGATCGACGCGGCGAAGATCCCCTACGGCCGCTACATGGCCCAGGAGGCCATCAACAACGCGCTCATCGAGCACGCCAGGCAGGGCAAGTCGGTCGTCCGCCTCAAGGGCGGCGACCCGTACGTCTTCGGCCGCGGCATGGAGGAGCTCCAGGCGCTCGCCGAGGCGGGCATCGCCTGCACGGTGGTCCCCGGCATCTCCAGCTCGATCTCGGTCCCGGGCGCGGCCGGCATCCCGGTCACGCACCGCGGGGTCGCCCATGAGTTCACCGTGGTCAGCGGGCATGTCGCCCCCGACGACGACCGCTCCCTGGTCGACTGGCCGTCCCTCGCGAAGCTCACCGGCACACTGGTGGTCCTGATGGGCGTCGACAAGATAGGGAAGATCGCCGAGACGCTCGTCGCGCACGGCAAGTCGCCCGACACCCCGGTCGCCCTGGTCCAGGAGGGCACGACGGCCGCCCAGCGGCGCGTGGACGCGACCCTCGCGACGGTCGCCGAGACGGTCCGTGTCCAGGAGGTCAGGCCGCCGGCGGTGATCGTCATCGGGGCCGTCGTCGCCGTCAACTCGCCGACCATTGAGTAACCGGCGGTAACCTGACCGATCCGAGCCGTTGGCACCACACCCAGGACAAGGCAGTATCACCCTGTGGCCGATCTCATCACCGTTGACGACCCCGACGACCCGCGCCTGCGCGACTACACCGGCCTGACCGACGTCGAGCTGCGCCGCAGGCGCGAGCCCGCCGAGGGCCTGTTCATCGCCGAGGGCGAGAAGGTCATCCGCCGGGCCAAGGACGCCGGGTACGAGATGCGCTCGATGCTGCTCTCCGCCAAGTGGGTCGACGTCATGCGCGACGTCATCGACGAACTCCCGGCGCCGGTCTACGCCGTCAGCCCGGAGCTCGCCGAGCGGGTCACCGGTTACCACGTCCACCGCGGTGCGCTGGCCTCCATGCAGCGCAAGCCGCTGCCCGCCGCCGCCGAACTCCTGCAGACCGCCCGTCGCGTCGTCGTCATGGAGTCGGTCAACGACCACACGAACATCGGCGCGATCTTCCGCTCGGCGGCCGCCCTCGGCATGGACGCCGTGCTGCTCTCCCCGGACTGCGCCGACCCTCTCTACCGCCGCAGCGTGAAGGTGTCGATGGGCGCGGTCTTCTCGGTCCCGTACGCCCGGCTCGACAGCTGGCCCAAGAGCCTGGACTCGGTCCGCGAGGCGGGCTTCGCCCTCCTCGCCCTCACCCCGGACGAGAAGGCCCGCAGCCTCGACGAGGCAGCCCCGCACCGTATGGACCGGGTGGCCCTCATGCTCGGCGCGGAGGGCGACGGCCTCTCCACCCAGGCGCTCGTCGCCGCCGACGAATGGGTCCGCATCCCCATGTCCCACGGCGTCGACTCGCTCAACGTGGGCGCGGCGGCGGCGGTCGCCTTCTACGCGGTGGCGACGGGCCGGCCCCTTCCGTAGGGCCTCCTCGTCGGATCCGGCAGGACGCCGCCCCCGGTCAGCCCTCGAGCGGGCCTGCCCCGTCCGGTCGGCTCGGCACGGCCCCGCCGCCCGGCCCGTCCGGTGCCGGGCGCACATGCTCCTGCCGGTGCCGGACGACGCCGTCGTTCACGCCGAGTCCGCGAGCGGGCCCCTCACAGCCCTGGACGACGGCGATGCCGAGCGCCACGAACAGCGTCACCACGACGAACACGAAGAGCCGCTGGCGCAGCAGCCGCGGGTTGGCGGGCCGCCGCCAGGATCCGTTGGTTCTCGGCCCCGGCCGACCGGCCCCGCCGCGCGGCACGGGTCTTCCGCCGTTGCCGGGACGGGTGTTGCGGGCGCCGGGAGCGGGACCGGCGCCGGACCGCGCCGACGGCGAACCGCCGCCCCGGGAGGGGCTCCCCCCACGAGCGGACGCGCCGCCGCGCGAGGGGACCGGGCCGCGCGAGGAGGGCGACCCGCCCCGCGGCGGCGGAGTGACGGGCCCGCCCTGGTGGCGAAGCGTGCGCTCCGAGTGGCCGGTGTCCGAGAGCCGCCCGGTGGGACGGTCCGCCTCGGCGGCCCGCGGCCCCGGAGGCCGCGCGTCCGCGAGGCCCTGCGCCTCACGGGTGGCGATCTCCTTCAGGCGCAGGGAGAGATCGAGGGTGCTGGGCCGTTCCTCGGGATCCTTCGCCAGGCAGGCCCGCACCAGCGGCGCCAACGCGTCCGGCACCCCGTGCAGCTGCGGCTCCTCGTGCACCACGCGATACAGCATGACCTCGGAACTGCCGTGCCCGAAGGGCGAGTCGGCGGTCGAGGCGTAGGCGAGCGTGGCGCCGAGCGAGAACACGTCGGTGGCCGGGGTGACCAGAGCCCCCCGCACCTGCTCCGGCGCCAGGAACCCGGGCGAGCCGACCGCCGTGCCGACATGCGTCAGGGTCGATGCCCCCGTCGCCCAGGCGATGCCGAAGTCGATGATCCGAGGGCCCTTGGGGGAGAGCAGGATGTTGGACGGCTTCAGGTCCCGGTGGACGACCCCGGCCTCGTGAACGGCGACGAGCCCCTCCGACAGCGCGGCCCCGATGGAGGCGAGCTCGGCGGCCCCGAGCGGCCCCTCGTCGTTGACCTTGTCGTGCAGGGAGGGCCCGGGCACGTACTGGGTGGCGAACCACGGCCGGTCGGCGTCCAGATCCGCCGCGACCAGCCGAGCCGTGCACCCGCCCCGGATCCGCCGGGCTGCCGACACCTCCCGCGCGAACCGCGAGCGGAACTCCTGGTCCTCTGCCAGATCGGGTCTGATCACCTTCAGCGCGACCCGCTGACCCTTCTTGTCGGATCCCAGGTAGACGACGCCCATGCCGCCCGCGCCGAGCCGTCGGTGAAGCCTGAACGAGCCGACGACACGCGGGTCCTCGCGCCTCAGGCGCATCATCGCCATGTTCATCCCCGCTGCCCGGTCCGTTTGACGTGGCACAGCTTACGTTTCCACGGCCGTTCGCGCGCAGAGGCCGCGCCCTCCGGTCCCCATCGATTGTCAGTGCCCGGTGGGAGAATTGAAGGGTGGTCAGGGGTCCTGCGAGGAGGCGCGCATTGGCGGATCGCTGATCTCAACCCGGCTGGCGCAGAAGGGGGATTGAACCCGTGAAGGGTGACCGCGTGGAGATAGTCGTCGACGCCGGCGACACGACCCGGACGTACGAGGTGACGGCGAGCAGGGCGGGCCGCCGCGTGGAGACGGCGGTGCGCCGAGGGGTGGTGGAAGTGAGCGAAGTCACGCGAAACGGCACCCCGGTGCGGACGGCCCGTTTCATGGCGAACAGGGTGCTCGCCCTGGTCGAACACCCGGTCCCCCGAGAGGAGAGCTCGGACATACCGGCCCGGAGCGGGCACCCCTTCCGGGAAGACCCCGAGACGTAGGCCCCGGTCTCCACCCAGGGGAGTACTCCGCAGGTCACGGCTCATCCTCCGGGAGGCCCGGCAATCGGTACGAAGGCATGACGTGCGGCGAACGCCGTCCGCCTAGATTTGAGGTCAAGCGGCGGGTGCAGCACTCGTCCCCCGAGGTCAGACACCCGCCGCTGTCAACGACAACCGACCAGGTCAGGAGAGGGACCATGGCCCTCACGGCACCGCGGACGCTGATCCGCACACCGGGGCGCGGCACGCGCCCCCGTCGCACGGGCCGTCGCCACCCCGCGGTGGCGACGCTGATGGCCCTTCCCCTGGCGGTCCTGCTCCTCGTCGTCTTCGACGGCTGGGAGACAGTGGCCACACAGGCGTCGTCCGTGGGAGTGATGCTGGGGCGCTGAGCGGCGACCCCAGGCCCGGAAGAGCGGTCCGGGCGGGGACATCCACCCATGAAACCCCGTGGGGACGGGGGTGCGGCGGACGGCAAGAAATGCAGGCGCAGCTGGGGAGCTGCGCCTGCATTGCTTTTCCCGGCGGCCCGGCCGGCCGTCGTCGCGGCTGCGTACCCTCACGGGAAGACCCGCACGCCGCAGCTCCGGGAGCCCCGTGACCGACCGTCCCCTGCTCGCCGATCTCGCCCGCCGTGCCGGAGCCCGCGCGCACCGGGCCGGCACGGCCTGCTCCTGTGGCGCGGCCACCCTCGCCGACCGCCCCGACGCCGTCGTCGTCCGGCACGCCGCCACCGTCGCCAAGGCGCACGCCCCCGGCACCGGCCCGGCCGCTCTCGCCTCCCGCCTCGCCGTCGCCGCCGGCCTCCCCGACGTCCTGCTCCCCCCGCTCGCGGCGACCCCGGCCGAGCTGCACGGTCGCCTCGTGACCTTCTGGCCGTACGGCTCCCCGGTCGACCCGGACGATCCGGACGCCGCTCCCTGGGAGGCCGCCGGAGCACTGCTCGCCCGTCTTCACCGGGTCCCCGCCCCGGCCGGCCTGCCGCCGATGCGCGGGCCCGCCAAAGCCGCCCACGCCGTGGCGCGCCTGGCCGCCGCCGGGTCGCATCCCGCGGTCGCGGCCGTTCTGGGCGCCTGGCGGGCGCTGCCCGCCTGGGCGCGCGCCGAGGCCCCGATGCCCGAGCCGGGCGCCGTCTGTCACGGCGACCTACACCTCGGCCAGCTCGTCCGTCATCCCGCTCCGGACGGCCCCTGGCGGCTGATCGACGTCGACGATCTGGGCGTCGGCGTCCCGGCCTGGGACCTCGCCCGCCCGGCCGCCTGGTACGCCTGCGGACTGCTCCCGCCGGACGAGTGGACCCGCTTCCTGGACGCCTACCGCGCCGGAGGCGGCCCCGCCGTCCCCGGATCCGGGGACCCGTGGCCCGCCCTCGACGCCCCGGCGCGCGCACTCACCGTACAGACGGCTGCACGCACCGTCACCAAGTCGGCGGCGCTGGGCAGGCCGTTGGACGAGATCGAGCAGTGCCTGGTCGACGCCTGTGCCCGAATGGGAGCCGTCCCGCCGCAGTTGGCGTCGGACCGGGCGAAGTAGGGTGCAACCGACCGCAGCCGGACAGTGTCTGTCCTGGCGGTAGGCGAAAGAGCACCGACCGGCGAGGAGTTGAGCCGAATCATGCAGTGCCCGAAGTGTCACGCTCAGATGCACACGTACAACCGCAACGGCGTCCAGATCGAACAGTGCAGCAACTGCCGGGGGATCTTCCTCGACTACGGCGAGCTGGAGGCGCTCACCCGCGTCGAGTCCCAGTGGTCCCAGCCCGCGCCGCCGCCCCCGGCCGCTCCGCAGGCGTACCCGTCGGCCCCGGCCGCGCCCGCCTGGGGCGCCCCGCACGGCGGCGGTCACCACGGGGGCCACTACGGCGGCCACCACCGTCACAAGAGCTTCGGTCACATGCTGTTCTCCAGCTGAACCGGCGCATGCGAGAGCCCCCGGCCGCGACGGCGGCAGGGGGCTCTCGGTGTGTGGACGATACTGGGATTGAACCAGTGACCTCTTCCGTGTCAGGGAAGCGCTCTCCCGCTGAGCTAATCGTCCTCGGGAACACGGCCCGAAGGCCGTGTGCACTGCGTGCGCGATACTGGGATTGAACCAGTGACCTCTTCCGTGTCAGGGAAGCGCTCTCCCGCTGAGCTAATCGCGCGGGTTCGGATCGTCGAGCAGATCCAGTGGACGATACTGGGATTGAACCAGTGACCTCTTCCGTGTCAGGGAAGCGCTCTCCCGCTGAGCTAATCGTCCTTGGAGGTGGAGACGGGATTTGAACCCGTGTAGACGGCTTTGCAGGCCGTTGCCTCGCCTCTCGGCCACTCCACCAGGAGTGTAGGGGCCGGGAAGACCCCTTGTTCCTTCGAGCGGACGACGAGGCTCGAACTCGCGACCTCAACCTTGGCAAGGTTGCGCTCTACCAACTGAGCTACGTCCGCTTGTCGTTTCGTTCCGCTCTCACGGCCCGGCGACGAGTTGAACTCTAGCGGATTCCCGGGCCAGTACAAAAACGCGTTTGTGCAGCGTGCTGCGCTGTGCCTGCCTGCGGACCTGGTCAGGCCCCCCGGCCGGGACATCCGGGACATGCGAGGACCGCCTCCGGACGGCCCGGCCTAGACTCGGCAGCGTGCCCGACCTCCCTCCCCTCGCCCGCTTCGGCGGCCGCGTCGCCACCGGCCTCCTCGACGTGACCGGCGATCCTTCGGCCCTGGACTCCAGCGGGTTCTGGGCCGTCGCGGCGGACTTCGAGGGCCGCCTGACCTGTGCCCGCTTCGCCGACGTGCGCGAGGAACCCGTGCCCGCCCCCGTGCCGGGGGCCTGGCGGGGGCCCGCGGCCGGTGACTGGACGTCCTCCCTCGACCGTGCCGCTTACATCGCGGGCGTGCGGCGGATACGCGAGCACATCGCGGCCGGCGAGGTCTACCAGGCCAACCTGTGCCGCGTCCTGACCGCGCCCGTGCCGCCCGACGCCGACGTGGACGCGCTGACCGCGTTGCTGGCCAGGGGCAACCCGGCGCCGTACGCAGGAACGATTCGCCTCCCCGCGCACGGCGTGGAGACGGCCACTGCGTCTCCCGAGCTGTTCCTGCGCCGCGACGGCCGGGTCGTCGAGTCGGGGCCCATCAAGGGGACCGGGCGCACCGAGGCGGACCTCCTCGCCAAGGACTACGCCGAGAACGTGATGATCGTCGACCTGGTCCGCAACGACATCGGCCGCGTGTGCGCCACCGGCAGCGTGAGCGTCCCCGACCTGTGCGCCGTCGAGAAGCACCCCGGGCTGGTCCATCTCGTGTCCACGGTCCGCGGCGAACTGCGCGAGGACGCCGGCTGGCCCGAACTGTTCGACGCCGCCTTCCCGCCCGGCTCGGTCACCGGAGCCCCCAAGTCCAGCGCCCTGCGCATCATCGACGCGCTGGAGACGGCGCCGCGCGGCCCGTACTGCGGCGCCGTCGGCTGGGTCGACGCCGACCGGGGCACGGCCGAGCTGGCCGTCGGGATCCGCACCTTCTGGATCGAGCGGTCCGCCGGGAGCGGCGCCGTGCTGAGGTTCGGCACCGGCGCGGGCATCACCTGGGGTTCCGACCCCGAGGCCGAGTGGGAGGAGACCGAGCTGAAGGCGTCCCGACTGCTCGCTGTAGCGTCGGGAGCGTACGGGGTGAGTGAAGGGACGCTTACGTGAAGATATGGCTCGACGGCGGGCTGCAGGACAGCGACGCCGCCCGTGTCTCCGTCTTCGACCACGGGCTGACCGTGGGCGACGGCATCTTCGAGACGATGAAGGCGATGGACGGCGCGGCCTTCGCGCTCACCCGCCACCTCGACCGGCTGACCCGCTCCGCGCGCGGCCTCGGCCTGCCCGACCCCGACCACGACGAGGTCCGCCGCGCCTGCGCCGCCGTCCTCGAAGCCAACCCCGTGCCGCTCGGCCGGCTGCGCGTCACCTACACCGGCGGCCGGGCCCCCCTCGGCTCCGAGCGCGGCGAACACGGCGCCACCCTCGTCGTCGCCCTCGGCGAGACCACGCGGCGCGCCGACTCCACGGCCGTCGTCACGGTCCCCTGGACCCGCAACGAACGCGGCGCGCTCACCGGGCTCAAGACCACCTCGTACGGCGAGAACGTCGTCGCCCTGGCCCGCGCCCACCGGCACGGCGCCACCGAGGCGCTGTTCGGCAACACGGTCGGGCGGCTCTGCGAGGGCACCGGCTCCAACGTCTTCGTCGTCCTGGACGGCGAGATCCACACCCCGCCGCTCGCTTCCGGCTGCCTCGCGGGCATCACGCGCGAGCTGACCGTCGAGTGGACCGGCGCCCAGGAGACCGACCTGTCGCTGGACGTGCTGGAGCACGCCGACGAGGTCTTCCTCACGTCCACCCTGCGCGACGTCCAGGCCGTCCACCGCGTCGACGACCGTGAACTGCCGGGCGCACCCGGACCGGTGACGGCCAAGGCGATGCGGATCTTCGCCGAGCGGAGTGCGGACG
This sequence comes from Streptomyces humidus, assembly GCF_014649655.1. Taxonomy (GTDB): domain Bacteria; phylum Actinomycetota; class Actinomycetes; order Streptomycetales; family Streptomycetaceae; genus Streptomyces; species Streptomyces humidus. The sequence continues at coordinate 263,657 of NZ_BMTL01000006.1, forward strand.
ACCTCGACCCCTGAGCGACGGCGGACCGGGTCCGTGGGAGATCGGGTCCGTGGGAGCCGGGAAAACCGGCTGCCTTCCGGCCCGGCACGGGGTAGAACACCTCTGATGACCACGACCCTGCGGCCGACCGAGCCGCTGCAACGCGCCGCCGACGGAGCGCTGTCGCGCCACTACCAGGTGTGCGTCAACAGCCGTCCCGTCGGCGAGGTCCGCCTTTCCACGTCCCCCGACTTCGGTCCCGGCGTCGCCCGCCTCGCCGACCTGCGCATCGAGGAGCGGGATCGGGGCCGGGGCCGGGGCACGGTGGCGGCGCTGGCCGCCGAGGAGGTGGCCCGCGGCTGGGGCTGCACCCGGATCGAGCTCAGGGCGCCGGCCGACGCGGGGGCCGCGCTGCGCCTGGCGACGGCGCTCGGCTACGTCCACCGCAACCGCGGTATGGAGAAGACCCTCGGCACCACCGCGCCCGCCCTGCCCGACGGCAGCCTGGGCCGGCCCATGACGGAAGCCGAGTTCGGGCCCTGGCTGGAGCAGGCCCTGGCCGGCTATGCCCGGGAGTGGCGCGACCGCGGAGTGCCCGGGGACGAGGCGTGGGCCAGATCGCGGCGGGACCACGAGCGGCTGCTGCCGCAGGGCCTGGCGACGCCGGACACGCTGATCAGCATCCTGGAGCACGAAGGCGAACCGGTCGGCTTCCTCTGGGTGTCGGTGGCCGACGACAAGGCGTTCGTCTTCGACGTCGAGACCGACGAGGCCCACCGGGGCCGCGGCCACGGCCGTTCCCTGATGCTGCTGGCCGAAGCGCAGGCGATCGGGAACGGCAGGCCGGTCCTCGGCCTCAACGTGTTCGCCGGCAACACCCCGGCCGAGCGGCTGTACGAGTCGCTCGGGTACGTGCCGGTCGGCTACTCGATGTACAAGAGCCTGCTCTGAGACACCGCCCGGCCGGGCGATCGGCCCGCCGACCGGGCGACGGGTCCGCCTGTCGGCCGGGGGCGGGGCGGGCGGTCCTCCTGCCGGCAGTCCGGCCGGCCGCCCTCGCCCTGCCGGGTGTCAGGCCTGTTCGGACAGCAGCCGGTCGGTGATCTCCTCGATCCGCCGGCGCAGCCCCTCCTGGGTCTTGCCGCCGTCCAGCCGCTCGCCGCCGATGACGTACGTCGGGGTCCCGGTCACGCCGATCGCCTTGCCCTCGGCCTGGTCGGCGTCCACGATCAGGATGTGCCGGCCGTCGATCAGGGCGGTGTCGAACTCCTCGGCGTCCAGGCCCAGTTCGTCGGCGACTTCGACCAGGAAGGGTTCACCCCTACGGTCCAGCTCCTCGACCCGGCCCAGCACGGCCTCGACGTAGGACCACCCCTGTCCCTGCTCCAGCGCCTCCTCGGCCGCCTGCGCGGCAGCGAAGGCGTGCTTGTGCTTCTCCAAGGGGAAGTGCCGCAGCCGCAGCTCCAGCCGGTCGCCGTAGCGGTCGCGCAGGGCGCGCAGATCGTCGAGCGCGCCACGGCAGTCGGGGCACTGCAGCTCGCACCAGACGTCGAGGACGACGGCCCGGGCAGGCCCCGGGGCGGGTGCGGCCGACGTCGGTGCGACGGGGGAGGAGGATCCGGTGGCGGCGGTGGATCCGGTGGATCCGGAGGAGACGGGGGAGGCCGAGGGGGTCGGGGGCGAGTCGCTCATGGGGCCAGTCTCCCAGCCCCTGCCCGGCCGCCCCCATCCGGACCCGAGGGTCACCCGCGCGCCGGTGTCGGGCGGGAGCCCGGGGCCCGACCAGGGGCGAGCCGGTACGACGCCTGCGGAGGAGCCGACCCGGAGATGTCCCTGATGTCCGGCCGGAGCATGGCCCGAGAGGCGCGCGCAGGTGCAGGATGGAGGGGACAGGGAAGGCGCGAGGAGCCTGCCACGGCCGTGCTGCCGAGTCCTCCGATCGCGCCCCGATGAGTTACGCCTGGAGGACCGGATGATTGCCGAGACCGTCTGTTCCGCCGTCGCCGCGGCCGGCTTGGGCATCGCAGCGGTCACGGCCTATCGGAAGCGCTTCCTGAGCGCGGCCCGTATCGCGGCCTACTCCCTCGTGCCGCTCGGTCTGGTGATGACGGGCGCGGTCGGATGGGTCGCCGACACCGCCTTCAGCCCCACCGCCTGGGCGGGCTTCGTCGTGCTCGCCGGGGCCTGGGCCCTCTTCGCCACCACCCGGGCCGTGGAGCGCCGCCGCGGCGGCACCCGCAAGGAGCGCCGGGCCGCGGCCAGGGCCGCGCGGGCGGACGACGCGGTGGCCCCCGCCGCCTCGGCGCCCTCCCTCGGTCAGCCCTCCCGCCCGGCGTCCCGGCCCGCGGCCGCCCCCAGGACCACCGGCGGCTCCGAGGACTTCAGCGACATCGAGGCCATCCTCAAGAAGCACGGCATATGAAGCGGCGGTGGAGGCGGACACAGTGAGCGGCCTCGCCCGAACCACGGCAGGCGGGGCCGGCCCCGAAACGACACAGTCGGCCCGCGCGTGCGCGGAAATGATCACGGCCTGAAACCGACGTCACGGATTCCGGCGAACTCCCGCTCAATCCGTGCGTGTTGATCGCGCAAGGGGTGCTGCCTGCGTCATCATCGCCCGCGAGATGCTGGACACGACACAGAGCGACTCCGCGCCGCCTCAGGACGAGCCGCGCGGGTGCCTCTTCGCCCTTTCCCAGCCACCGCTGATGATCTTCCTTGCGGTGATCGGGTGTCTGCTGCTCATGGCTTCGCTGCATGACCTGCTGCTGCTGTGAGCCGTACCCGCGGTCCCCGGCGTCACCCGCCGGGGCCCGTCGGCATCGAGCGGCCTTCCGGCATCCCCCTGCGCGGCGAGATCCTCAGCCCGCGGCCTCCTTGCGGCGCGCCCGGTAGGCGGCCACATGCAGGCGGTTGCCGCAGGTGCGGCTGTCGCAGTACCGGCGGGACCTGTTGCGTGAGAGGTCGACGAAGGCACGCCGGCAGTCCGGAGCCTCGCACCGCCGCAGCCTTTCCTGCTCCCCGGCCACCACGAAGAACGCCAGCGCCATCCCGCAGTCGGCCGCCAGGTGGTCGGCGACGGACGCGCCGGGCGCGAAATAGTGCACATGCCAGTCGTAGCCGTCGTGGTCGGTGAGACGGGGGGTGGTGCCCGCGGCTGCCACGAGGTCGTTGATCAGTCCGGCCGCGACCCGTGGGTCCGTCGCTGCGAAGATCCCCGCGAAGCGCCCACGAATCTTGCGCACGGCCGACAGGTCGAACTCGGAGAGCACGCCGACGTCGCTTATTTCGTGCTTTCGCACGAAGTCCTCGAGGGCGGCGACATCCGGCAGCGCGTCCGGGGTCGTGCCGTCCTCCGGGGCGGTGTTCACCAGATCGACCACGGTGTCGAGCGCACACCGGGTGTCGTGGGTGATCAGCACGTTTCGCTCCCTGGCCTGGAGGTCGGGCGGGTGCCCGCCGATGCTGGCCGATGGTAGCCGCACCGGGCCGCCGAACCACCGCCGATCGGGACCCGGATTCGGGCGCCCGGGAACCACGGACGCCCGGGAGAGCTCCCCAGGGCGGCCGCGGACACGCCGACGCCGCCCCACGGCAGCCCGTGGCGCGGCGTCGGCCATGCCCTATGCGGTTGTATCCAGCCCGAACCGTCTCCCCGAGTGGACGGCGCCGGGCGGCTCGGTGTGAGCCTCGCCCTAGCTCTCCGCCAGGATGTGCGAGAGCTCTTGGTCGAGATCGAAGTGCCGGTGTTCCGTGCCGGGAGGCACGGCGGCGTCCGTCCGCTTCAGGAAGGACTCCAGGGCCCGCGCCGGGGCCTCGAGGAGCGCTTCGCCCTCAGGAGAGCTCAGGGCGATGCAGACGACACCCTGACCGTGGCTGCGCGACGGCCAGACACGGACGTCGCCGGTGCCGGTGGGCCGGTGCAGGCCTTCGGCCAGGAGGTCGCGGGCGAACACCCACTCGACGGTCTCTTCGGCTCCGGTGTGGAAGGTGGCGTGCACGGCGTAGGGGTCGGCCGTGTCGTACCGCAGGCCTGCGGGGACAGGCAGGGAGGACTCGCTCGACACAACGAGGCGCAGGTGCAGCTCGCAGCTGACCGTGGTGTTCATAAGCGCCAGGGCCTTTCGCTCAGTGTGCGCTCGGGGATTCGCACGTCGGCGAAATCGACATGCCACCTACGGTGCCGTTGTAAACCCCTCTGCGTGTTTTGCGTGCCTTTACGTAACTCTTCCGGCCGACAGCTCGTTCGCGTAGTGCCACCATTCCGGTGACCGGAATCTCTCGGGTAGGGTCTGGCTGTATGAATACGGGGAGTGACGAGTCCGGCGACGCGGTCGTGGCGGCGGACGGGGCGAAACCGGACGGAGCGGTGCGGGAACAGGACGGACAGGGGCTCGGCTCCAGGGCTCCCGAATTCGTCAAGGCGCGCCGTGTGCTGCACCTGAGCTGGCAGGTCGGCGTCTTCGTGCTCGGCCTCGCCGTGGTGGGCGCCGGCATCGTCATGCTGCCGCTCCCCGGCCCCGGCTGGGTCGTGATCTTCGGCGGCATGGCGATCTGGGCGACCGAGTTCGTCTGGGCCCAGCTGGTGCTCCGCTGGACCAAGCGCAAGGTCACCGAGGCGGCCCAGCGTGCCCTGGACCCGAAGGTCCGGCGCCGCAACATCATCCTGACCTCGATCGGCCTGGTGGTCATCGGTGCGCTGCTGGGGGTCTACCTGTGGAAGTTCGGCCTGGAGATGCCCTGGAAGATCAAGGATCAGTGATCCGCGGCGGCCTGGGCGCCGGGACCTCCGTCCGCCTCTGTACATGGTCACAGTCACCCCCTGACATGGGGTAATGTTCTTCCTGCGTCCGGGCGATTAGCTCAGTGGGAGAGCGCTTCGTTCACACCGAAGAGGTCACTGGTTCGAACCCAGTATCGCCCACCCGGAACGTCGGGCCGTCTGCGAGAACGCAGACGGCCCGACGTCGTTCGCGGCCGCTCATGCCTGACGGCCACACACAGGAACCCGCGGGACGGTCCCCTCTCTGCGGCTTGTGCGGCTCGCGTGCCGCCCATGCGTCCCGTCGCGGCCCGTGGCCCGCGGCTCTCGCAGTTCCCACAACCTGACTACCGCGGCGGTCGTGGCCTGTGGGGCCACGGGGGCTCCTGTGGCCAGCCTCGCGCCCTCTCTCGCCCCTCGCCCCGCTCCGGACGGCTTCGGCGGACGGCCCTTACCGGCCTCCCCGCGGCGGTGGCGGCGGATGTCGGCGGCCCCTCCCGTCGGTCCGGGTGGGCGAGGTCTTCCGGGTGCCGCATCGGCTCCGGCGGCTGATCCTGCTAGCCTCCCGCCGGCTCTGGCGGCGGGTGCTGCGACCTCCCGCCGGCTCTGGCGACGGGTGCCGCGACCTCTCCCGTGGGGCCTGGCCGGCGGCTCTCCCGGCATTCCCGTCGGCCGCTCTTCCTGGCGTTCCCGTCGGCTCCTGCGCGCGGTTCCACCGGCCCCTTCGCCGCCCCTTCGCCGGCCCCTTCGTCGGTCCCTGTGACCTGGTCCGTCTCCGTCGACCTCTGCCGTCCGGCCCCGCCGTCCCCTCGACGGCCCTGTGGCTGGTCAGCAGCGCCCCTGTGACCTTCCGCGCGCCGTTGCTCCTCGCGCGGGGCGCCGACGGTGCGCGAAGCCTGCGACGTGCCCCGTCGTGCCCCGTGCCGCCTTCCGTCGGATCCCCGCCCCGAGGGTCCCGTGCCTCCCAGCGTGATCCGGAGCGCCTCCTTGGCCGACCTCCGGCTTGCTTGTTCGACCCCCACCCCCAGAACGTCCCTGGAGTTCACCTCTCCCCGACGAACCCGCCCCCCGTACGCTCCGTCACCCTCACCGTCCGCCCTTGCGTGCCGCCCTCACCACCGCCCCCCCGTTCCACTGGCCGCGTCGCTGGCGGACCGTCAGTTTCAGTCCTGTTCGCGGTCCTTGCTTCCCGGTCAAGGTCAACCATCTTTCTCCAGAAGGTTTTCGGCAGTGCGGTACTCGCGTGCCAAGCCTGATCTTCTGTTCGATGCGCCGAACGGATGCCTCTCACCAGGTAGTTCACCCCCGGGAGGGCGTCGAACTGTCCGGGTGTGGCCGCCCCGCCGCGGAGTCGGCGCGCAAGAAATTCCTGTCCGAATCATTGACGCTCTCTCAACCCCCTCGTACCTTGTGCCAGCAAGCGCTTTCTTGAAACGATTCATGCAAGCGGCAACGACGCTGCGGGGAGGGCCCGACTGTGGGAACCGGCAGGAATGTTGAGAGGCGAACGATCCTCAAGGCCGCGGGGGCGACGGCGGCCACGCTGGGCCTGGCCACGACCACCGGGTGCGGGGGAGACAGCGGGACTTCCGCGGACGGGACGGTGACGATCCGTTACGCGTGGTGGGGCGGCGAGCCGCGCACCATCGCCATCAAGAAGACGATCGCGCTCTTCGAGAAGAAGTATCCGAAGATCAAGATCAAGCCCGAATTCACCGACTACGAGGCGTTCTGGGAGAAGTTCCAGACCCAGGCCTCCGGTGGGAATCCGCCGGACGTCTTCCAGAATGCGGTCGGCTTTCTGCGTAAGTACGACAAGCGCGGTGTTCTGATGGATCTCAAGGCGCAGGCGGACGCGGGGAATCTGAAGCTGGAGAACTTCCGCAACGGTGTTCTGGCGAACGGTCAGGTCGACGGCAAGCAGATCGGCATACCCGTCGGCGCCAACACCATGGCGCTGGTGATCGACCAGAAGGCTTTCAAGCGGGCGGGCGTCGAGGCGAAGTTCGGCTGGACCTGGACCGAGTACTTCGCCGCGCTGCAGACGATCCAGGACAAGCTGAAGATCGCCGGCGACACGGGCTACTTCGCGATCATGTACCTCTACGACCTCTACCTGCGGCAGAACGGCAAGGCCTTCTTCACCGACTCCGCTCTCGGTTTCACCGAGGAAGACGTGACCCAGTGGTGGGAGGACGGCTACAAACGCGTCAAGTCCGGGCTCGTCGCCGACCCGAAGAAGATCGAGCAGGCCAAGCCGAAGTCGGGACTCTCGGCGGGCCTCGCCGCGTCCGAATTCACCTGGGACAACTTCTCCATCCGTTACCAGGGCGAGGGCGATTCGGACTACGGGCTCGCGCCGATTCCCACCACGGACGGCAAGAACACCGGCCAGTACCTCGGCTCGCTGATGCTGAGCGCCTTCTCCGGGACCAAGCACCCGAAGGAAGCGGCCCAGTTCATCGACTTCATGGTGCACGACCCCGAGGTCGGCAAGATCATGGGCTACGACCGCGGCATCCTCGCCACCACCGAGCAGTACGACGCCTTCAAGCCGGCGGACGCGCAGAACAAGGGCGTCGCGGCCTACGAGGACGAGGTCGCCAAGGCGGGCGTGCTGGGGAAGATCACTCCGCACCCGTCCGGCGCGGACGTCATCGAGGCGGCCTTCCTGCGCATCGGCGGTGAGGTCGCCCAGGGCAAGACCAAGCCGGCCGACGCCGCGAAGGCGCTGTTCAGTGAGGCCAAGGCCGCGTTCGCGGGCTGAGGGGACGTACCGCCATGACGCTCGTCAAGGAAGCGCCCGCCCGCCCGGCGAAGAAGCGGTCCGCCGCTCCGGTCGCCGGGCGGCGCGGGCGGCGGCGCGAGAACCTCGCCGGCTATCTCTTCATGTCGCCGTGGATCGCGGGGTTCCTGCTGCTCACGGCCGGGCCGATGATCGCCTCGCTGTACTACGCGTTCACCAGCTACAACCTGTTCACGCCGCCCCGGTGGGTGGGGCTCGACAACTTCACCACGATGTTCCAGGACCCGCGCTGGCAGAAGTCGGTGCAGGTCACGCTGAAATACGTCGTCGTGGCCACACCGCTGAAGCTGCTCCTCGCACTAGGGGTGGCGCTGCTGCTCGCGCAGAAACGGCGCGGACAGGTCCTGTACCGGGCCGCGTTCTACCTGCCGTCGCTCATCGGGGCCAGCGTCTCCGTGGGCTTCGTGTGGCGGGCGCTGTTCTCCGACGACGCCGTGGTCGACCGTGCGCAGAAGGTCTTCGGGCTCGACGTGGGCGGCTGGATCGGCAATCCGGACTACGTCCTCTACGCGCTGGTGGCGCTGAGCATCTGGCAGTTCGGGGCGCCCATGGTGATCTTCCTGGCGGGTCTCAAGCAGGTGCCGCAGGAGCTCTACGAGGCCGCCGAGATGGACGGAGCCGGCCCCCTCCGGCGGTTCTGGAACATCACGCTGCCGATGATCTCCCCGGTTCTCTTCTTCAACGTGCTGCTGGAGTCGATCCACGCGTTCCAGGTGTTCGGCTCGGCGTACGTCGTCTCCGACACCCGGTGCGGGCCGGCGGACGCCACTCTCGTCTACACCTGTTACCTGTACCAGAAGGGCTTCAAGGAGGCCCAGATGGGCTTCGCCTCCGCGATGGCCTGGACGCTGGTGGTGGCGGTGGCGCTGGTCACGGCGGTGCTGTTCTGGTCGCAGAAGAAGTGGGTGCACTACGAGGAGGCCGCCAAGTGACCACAGCCACCACTCCGGTCGCGCGGGCCGCGAACGAGCGGCGCCGCATCGGGTCCGTCGCCTGGCACCTGGGCGCGCTGCTCGTGCTCGCGGTCGTCCTCTACCCGGTGATCTGGGTGCTCGGCGCCTCGTTCAAGCCGAGCAAGGACATCATCGCCAGCCTCGACCTGCTGCCGGCCAGACCGGTCTGGGCGAACTTCTCCGGGCTCGCCGACGGCATCTCCGGGATCTCCATCGGCAGCTTCTTCACCAACTCGCTGATGTACGCCGTCCTGGCCGTGGTCGGTGTGGTGCTGTCCAGCTCGCTGACGGCGTACGCCTTCGCCAAGATCCGGTTCGCCGGGCGGAACCTGCTGTTCACGCTGATGATCGGCACGCTGCTGCTGCCGTACCACGTCCTGCTCATCCCGCAGTACGTGCTGTTCCGCAACCTCGGCTACATCGACACGCTCGTACCGCTCGTGGCGGGCAAGTTCCTGGCCACGGAGGCGTTCTTCGTCTTCCTGATGGTGCAGTTCATGCGCGGGCTGCCGCGCGAGCTGGACGAGGCGGCCCGGCTCGACGGGTGCGGGCACCTGAGGACCTACTGGTCCATCGTGCTGCCGCTGAGCCGTCCCGCGATCATCACCAGCGCCATCTTCGCCTTCATCAACGCGTGGAACGACTTCATGGGCCCGTTGATCTACCTCAACACCCCCTCCAAGTACACCGTCTCGCTCGGTCTGATGATGTTCCGCGACCAGGAGGGCATCTCCGACTACGGCAGCATGATCGCGATGTCGCTGGTGGCGCTCGTCCCGGTCATCGCCTTCTTCATGGCCTTCCAACGCCACCTCATCGACGGTATGGCGACCTCCGGACTGAAGGGCTGAGGCGGTCACCATGACGCAGGCACGAGTGAAGGCCCGCCCCGTGCGCAGGGAGCCGGTGTTCGGCGAGCGCTTCGCCGTCTTCGCCGAGTGCCTGCTCACCGGAGTGTGGATCGCGGTGGCCTGCCTCGGGGTCGTCACCTACCCCGCGGCCTTCGCCGCGGGCGCACGGCATCTGCGGCGTCGTACGACCGGCCGGGACGGCGGTCTGCGGGACTTCGCCGCGGACTTCCGGGCGGCCGTGCGCGGCGGCTGGGCCGTCGGGCTCGCCGGCTGGGCGGCGGCCGCCGCCGTCTCGGTGGACGTCCTGGTCTCGCGGGCCGGGCTTCCCGGCGGTCCGTTCGCCGGGGCCGTGGGCGTCTTCGCGCTGATCGGGCTCGCCGTGGCCCTGCTGCGGGCGGCGGCCGGCTGGACGCCCGGCTCCCGCTGGCGGGCGCTGCTCGCGGACGCCGGACGGCGTACCCTTCGCGACCCCGCCGGGTCCTTCCTGATCGTCTGCGGGCTCGCCGTCGTCGCCCTGTCCGCCTGGTTCCTCCCGCTGCTGGCGGTCCCCGCCCTCGGGACCGTCGCCGCGGCGGCCGTCGCCGTCGAGGTGCGGTACCGGCGCCGCTGACGGCGGTTCCCCCGTCCAGGGCCGGCGACCCGGCCTCGTATTGCTGTCATGCCCCTGATCACCCCGCTGCGTATGCCGCACGGAAAGGAAGGCTGCATCCCATGTCTCCCATCCCCCGCAGGTCCCTGCTCAAGGCGGCGGCCGTCGCCGGCGCCGCCGCGCAGTTCAGCTGGGTCCCCGGAGCCAAGGACGCCGAGGCCGCGCCGGGAGCCGCGGCGGCGGACACCGACCCCGTCACCCTGGACTGGCTGGAGGACGGCGGCCTCGGCGCCGCCCCCGGCTCTACCCTGGGCGTGCCCTGGCCCATGGGCGCCTACCAGGAGGACCAGACCTTCGCGCTGACCGACGCCGACGGCAAGGACGTCCCCGTCCAGTCCTGGCCGATCGCCTACTGGCCCGACGGCTCCCTGAAGTGGACCGCCCACGCCGTGAGTTCGGGTTCCGGCAAGCTCACCCTCGCCGCCGGCGTCCCCGCCGCCCCCGCCCGGAAGGTCACCGTCGACCGGCGCGGCGGCACCATCGACGTCTCGACGGGCGTCATCACGGCGAAGATCGGCACCTCGGGCTCCACCATCGTCAAGTCCGTCACCCGCGGCTCCACCGAGATCGCCAGGAACGGCCGGCTGGTGCTGATCCGCCAGCCCGAGATCGAGGACGAGGACCAGGGCGCCGTCAGGACCGAGCGCTTCGAGGGGGTCGTCGGCGGCGTCACCGTAGAGCAGTCGGGCCCGGTCCGCGCGGTCGTCCGCATCGACGGCAAACACCGCAAGGGCAGCCGCAGCTGGCTGCCCTTCTCCGTCCGCCTCTACTTCTACGCGGGCGCCGACTCCTTCCGCATGGTGCACACCATCACCTACGACGGGAAGCAGGAGCCCGGCAAGGCGAGCGGCGACTTCATCCGCGGCCTCGGCGTCCGCTTCACCGTCCCCATGCGCGACGAGTCCTACGACCGGCACATCCGGATCGGCGGCGAGGGCGCCGGTCTGCTGCGCGAGGCGGTCAAGGGCGTCACCGGACTGCGCCGCGACCCGGGCGCGGCGGTCCAGGCGGCCCAGTACGCGGGCCGGAAGCTGCCCGACCCGTCCACCTGGGACCAGCGCGTGACCACCCGGCTCCAGTACATCCCGGAGTGGGGGGACTACACCCTCGCGCAGCTCTCCGCCGACGGCTTCACGCTGCGCAAGCGCACCAAGAAGGGCCACGGCTGGATCGGCGCCGGCGGCGGCAGACGGGCCTCCGGCTTCGGGTACGTCGGCGGCGTCGGCGGCGGGTTCTCCTTCGGCCTGCGGGACTTCTGGGAGAAGCACCCCGCCCAGCTCGACGTCCGCGACGCCCACACCGACGAGGCCGAGGTCACCCTCTGGCTCTGGTCGCCCGAGGCGCAGCCGATGGACCTGCGCTTCTACCACGACGGCATGGGCCAGGACACCTACCCCGAACAGCTCGAAGGCCTCAACATCACCTACGAGGACCACGAGCCCGGATTCGGCACCCCGTACGGCATCGCCCGCACCTCCGAACTGCTCTTCTGGGCCAACGAGTCGACGCCGACGCCCGAGCAACTGGCCGCACAGGTCGAGGCCGTGCGCGTGCTCCCGCAGCTCGCGGCCCCGCCCCGGCAGCTCATCAGGTCCAAGGTCTTCGGCCCGGGCCTCTACTCCGAGCCCGACCGCTCCACCCCGGCCAAGGCCAGGATCGAGGACCACCTCGACTTCCTCTTCACCTACTACAAGGACCAGGTCGAGCAGCGCCGCTGGTACGGCTTCTGGGACTACGGCGACGTCATGCACACCTACGACGCCGTCCGGCACCAGTGGCGGTACGACATCGGCGGCTACGCCTGGGACAACTCCGAGCTGTCGCCGGACATCTGGCTCTGGATGGCGTACCTGCGGTCCGGCCGGGCGGACATCTTCCGCTTCGCCGAGGCGATGACCCGGCACACCGGCGAGGTCGACGTCTACCACCTCGGCCAGTGGGCGGGGCTGGGCACCCGGCACGGCGTCCAGCACTACGCCGACAGCGCCAAGCAGCAGCGCATCGCCAACACCACCTACCGCCGCTACTACTACTTCCTCACCGCCGACGAACGCGTCGGCGACCTCATGCACGCCAACGTCGACTCCGACGAGACGTTCCTCGCCCTGGACCCGCTGCGCAAGATCCGCACCGAGCCCTACACCCCCGACCGGCACGCCCTGTCGATCGGCTTCGGCACCGACTGGAGCGGACTGGTGTCGGCCTGGCTGACCGAGTGGGAACGCAGAGGCCCCAAGTGGGAGAAGGCCAGGGCCCGCGTGCTGTCGACGATGGAGACGATCGCCGACCAGCCCAACGGCTTCGTCCAGGGCAGCGGCCTGTACGACCTGGACACCGGCAGATTCGCCGTCGCCACCGCCCCGGTGGTCGGAGTCTCCCACCTGTCGGCGGTCTTCGGGCTGAACGAGCTGTGCGCCGAACTCATCCACCTGGTCGACATGCCGAAGTTCAACGAGGCCTACTTCGACTACTGCCGCTACTTCAACGCCACCAAGGCGGAACAGGCGGCCCGTTACGGCTCCCACTTCGGCACCCTGCTGCTGTTCCAGGGCCACTCCCGCCTCGACGCCTACGCCGCCGTCCAGACCGGCGACGCGGCGCTCGCCAAGCGGGCGTGGACGAAGTTCTACAGCTCCGACGGCTACACCGAGTCCTCGCCGTGGAAGACGGAGCCGCTCAGCGGCCCCGCCACCCTGGTCGCGGGCAGCGAGGCCGCCTGGGTCTCGACCAACGACACCGCGCTCTACGGCCTCGCCGCCATCGAGAACCTGGCACTGCTCGGGGACAAGATGCCGTAGCGCACGGCTAGTTCATCCTTCCCAGGACGTCCCGCACCCGCCGGACATCCCGCAGCCGCTGCTCGTACGTCGCCCCGAGTGCGAGCAGCAGCAGTCCGGCGAGGGCGAGCGGCGCCCAGCGAGGGAGCGCGTCGGCCACCTGGACCAGATACGGGGCGAGTTCGTGCAGCGCGTCCAGCGTGAGGACCGAGCCGCCGAGCACGAGCGGGGCGCCCAGCCGATACCGGGCCCCCAGCAGGGTCAGCAGCAGCGCGGACACGCCCAGCAGCAGGGGCCGGGTCCACCCGGCGTCGCCCCAGGCGACGGCGAGGCTCGGCAGCAGCGTGGCCGTCAGACCGGGACCGTACGCGGTCCATGAGGAGGCCGCCGGGTCCCGGCGCCGGCGCAGGGCTCCGACGAGCAGCGCCGGGACCGTCACCGGGAGGGTGTACGCCTCCACGACCCCGACCTGCCAGGAAGTCAGCCGCACCCACGACGCCAGCACGAACAGCGCGACGGCCGCGTACCCGACGCCCCGCCGGTCCGGGCGTACCGCCGTGCCCGCGGCGATCACCGCGCACAGGGCCAGCACCAGGGCGAGCAGCGGCGGGTCGAACGCCGCGAGGCCGACTGCCAGCAGGCCCGCCGCGGCCCCGACCGCCTCCACCACCACGGTCGTCACCCGGTCGCCGGTCCGCGGGGCGACCAGCGCCGCGACCACGGGGACCACGAGCACCAGCAGGGCGATGTGCTCCGGCCGCCAGCCGGCGGCGGCGCCCGCGGCCGCGGCCAGTGCCGTGGCGCAGCCCAGGGACGCGCCGGCGGCCACGACGGCCGCCGCACGGCCGCGCCACGCGGCCCCCGCGAACATCGCGGTCAGCGCCGCGAGAACGGTGAGCGTCGCGGTCTCGGTGGCCAGGGAGAGGAAGGCGAGAGCGAGCGAGACGAGCAGCGCGACCCCGGTGGCCGTTCGCGTCGCCGTCGCCAGCAGCACGGCCACGACGGCTCCCGCCACGAACAGTGCCACGACGTAAGGGAGTTCCAGTGCGACGGGGACCACCAGCACCGCGGCGCACAGCAGTGCCGGCGCTGCGGCCCGCGCCTGCGGACGCCACTCGCCGTCCCGCACCGCCGTCGCCAGGACCACCGCGACGGCGCCGAGGAGCAGGGGAGCCGTGACGGCGTACGGGGGCCAGAAGGCGTCGACGGTCACCGCGGCGCGGGCGTCGGCAGGTGTCCCGGACCAGATGTGCCGCAGCCACGCCACAGGGCCCAGCAACGTGACGCCGACAGCCGGGACCGCCCACAGCACCGCCCCGGCCTGGACGAGACCGGAGGCCCAGGACACACCCCGGCGCACCGCCTCCGAACCCCGGGCCACGGCCAACAGCGCGATCCCGCACGCCAGATACCCGGGCGCCGCCCAGTCGCCGGGCGTCCACGCCCGCAGGACGCCGCCCAGAGCGGCGACCCCGCACAGCGCGCCGGCCAGCGCCCCGCCCGTCGCGAAACCGGGGTGCGGGGCGAACCGCGCCACGCCCAGGGCGATCGCCGCCGCGAGAACGAGAAGCGCCGCCGCACGGAGCGCCTCGCCCGGACCGGCCGCCTCCAGCGAAAGCCCGGCGGACACCAGCACGCCCCCGCCGCCGGCGGCGAACGCGCACACCACCGCGACCGTGAGCACCGGCGGCCGCGCGGTCCGCAGCGCGACCGCCGCGTCGAGCGCCGCCGTCAGCAGCACCGCCGCCGTGACCGCGTGCTCCCCGCCCCCGGCCGCGAACGCCCAGAGAGGCAGCGCGAACTGGGCGATCACCAGGGCGGCGGGGCGGGGCAGCCGCAGCGCGGCTGTGCCCGGCAGCGCGGCGAGCGTCGTGCCGTACGCCGCCCAGAGCGCCGCCAGCACCGTCGAGGCGGCCGCCGCGTACGTCGGGCCGTCCGCCGCGCCGAACGCGACCTCGTGCAGGGCGTAGGCGTCCAGCGCCGTCAGCGCGAGACCGAGACCCGCGACCGACTCGGCGGTCGAACGCAGTCCCCGACGCAGCAGTGCCAGGGGCGCGCCGAGCACCGCGAGCGTGACCGCGCCGAGCACCGCACTGCGCCCGGTGATCCCGAGGTGGCCCCAGCTGACCAGGGTGAAGACCATTGCCGCGACGGTGAGCAGGACCCCGCCGAGCAGCAGGAGAACGTTCTGCACGCCGGGGGCGGTGGTCTCGGGGCGGCGGGCCGGCGCCGCGGGCGGGTTCGGCCATCCCGGCGCGACCGGTGGCGCCGCCTGCTGGAGCACGGTGACCAACCAGGCGCGGCGGGCCAGCAAGTGGGCCCGGGCGGCGTCCAGTCGGCGCAGTTCGGCGTCGAGGAACCGCAGTTCCTCGGCCGGGGACGGAAAATGGGTCATGCCCCGGAGTGTGGCCCCGCCTCACGCCCGCCGGCATGAGCGCACGTACTCATGACGTACTCACCGCACTGCCCGGGCCGGGCGTGGGCACACTCCGCCCATGGACTGGACCCGTTACCGCTTCCACAGCCTGTGGGCCCTGCCCGCGCCGCCCGACCGCGTGTACGAGGCGCTGGGGCGGGCCGAGGACTACCCGCGCTGGTGGCCCCAGGTGCGCGAGGTGAGCCGCGTCGACGGCACGGCCGGCGTCGTCCGCGTCCGCTCCGTCCTCCCGTACGACCTGACCTTCACCGTGCGCGCGGTGCTCAGCGATCCGGCGGCCGGGGTCCTGGAGATCGCGCTGTCGGGGGATCTCGAGGGCTGGGCGCGCTGGACGGTCACCGCCGACGGCTCCGGCGCCGTCGCCCGCTACGACCAGGCCGTCCGCGTGGACAAACCGCTCCTGAGGCGGTTCGCCGTGCCGGGACGGCCGCTGTTCCGCCTCAACCACCGGCTGATGATGCGTGCCGGACGGCGCGGTCTGGCGGCATACCTGGAAGCGGTTTGAAGGAAGCGTGCGGGGACCTGTATGGTTCAGTGCGTTCCCGGGCGATTAGCTCAGTGGGAGAGCGCTTCGTTCACACCGAAGAGGTCACTGGTTCGAACCCAGTATCGCCCACCGGGAAAAGCCGGTCCGCGTCGAGCGGACCGGCTTCTTCGTGTCCGCCGGGCGGGCGTCCTAAGCCGCCGCCGGCAGCGCCGGCCGCAGGGGCCACGAGGTGTCCACCGTCTCCGGCGTGCCGCTGCGGGCGAACCACGCCTGCAGCCCCCGCGCCTGCGCCGCGTGCCAGGTCGTCTGCAGGGTGTGCAGCTCGGCGGGCGACAACCGCTCCAGCCGGGCCGCGAACCGGCGGCCCAGCGCCCGGACGACCTCCAGCGCGGCCAGCGCGTCCGCCGCCGCGTCGTGCGCCTCCGCGAGCGTCACCTCGTAGTGCGCGCACAGGTCGGTGAGCGTGCGCCGCCCCTTGCGGTAGCGGTCCAGGTGCTTGTCCAGCACCCGCGGGTCCAGCACCCGCAGCGGCGCCGAGCCCAGCCGGTCGCCCAGCGACGAGGCGCGGTGCCTGCGCAGCTCGCGGTCGAGCAGCGTCAGGTCGAAGGGCGCGTTCATGACCACCAACGGGCGTGCGGCAGCCGCCTGTTCGGCGAGCAGTTCGGCTATCTCGGACATCACCGGCGACGGCCAGCGTCCGTTGCGCTGCAGGTGGTCGTCCGTCAGCCCGTGCACCTCCGTCGCCCCGGCGGGCACCGGGACGCCCGGGTTCACCAGCCACCGGCTCACCCGCGGCCTCGCGCCCGGCGCGTCCTGGACGACGAGGGCGGCCGACACGATCCGGTCGGTCTCCACGTCGACGCCCGTCGTCTCCGTGTCAAATGCGGCCAGAGGGCCCTCGTACCAGTGCGTCATACCTTCTCAACCCCTCGTTCACCCACGGCAGCTGATGTCCCGTCTTCTGCCTGTTCGGTGATACCCGGGCTGTTTGCGCCGTACGCCGCAAGGACACAACACGAGTACGGGTCTTTGCAGTTCAGCGGCCCGTCACGGGGACCGGCTCTGGTGGGAAGGCTGTTGGCCATGGCGATTGCGCAGCCCGAGCGGGGCGGGCTGCTGCCTGAGCGCGCGGGCGTTCACCGCGGCACACTCGCCACCACCGCCTGCATGGAGACACTGCAGGTGGGCTATCTGCACGCCGTCGCGGCGGCCGCGGGCTGCTCGCTCTCCCAGCCGTTCCCCGACAACGGCATCGACTGGCACGTCAGCCACAGCGCACCCGGACACACCGTCGACGACGAGGTCACCATCAAGGTGCAGCTCAAGGCGACCTACCAGGTGCGCCCCGACCCGCCGGGCCGCTTCTTCTCCTTCACCCTCGACAACGACCATCTGCGCAAGCTCGCCCGCACCCCGGTGTCGGTGCACAAGATCCTCGTCGTGATGATCGTCCCCCGGTCGCAGGACCAGTGGCTGCGGGCCGGTCACGACCGCCTCGACCTGCGGCACTGCTGCTACTGGGTCAATCTCGCCGGCCACCCGATCACCGGCCGGACCCGGACCACCGTGCGGATACCGACCACACGCATCTTCGACGACCGGGCGCTGTGCGAGATCATGACGCGGGCCGGGACGGGAGGCAGACCGTGACCCACCGCCCCCTCGACGAGCCGCTGCGGCCGGTACGGCCGCACCCCGAGACCCCCTGGAACCGGCGCCCCGACCCCACCGAGGTGGACCCCGCCGTCCTCGGCGCCCTGCTGCGCCGTCACGGCTGGCAGCGGCGCGGCGGGGCGGCCGGACGCTACGGCCGGTGGACCCCGCCCGGCCCCGGCGGCGCCGGGACCAGCCTCCTCGTGCCGGAGAGCCGCGCCTTTCCCGACAGCGACGACCTGCTCGGCGAGGCGCTCCTGGCGCTCGCCCGCAGCGGCACGCCCTCCGCGCGCGAGGTGCTCGTCGGCCTCGCGGTGCCCAGCGACGAGATCCGCTGGTGGCGGGACTCGCCGACCGGGCCCGCCGGGGCCGCCTCCTGGGCCGTCGAGGAGCAACTGCGCGCCGCCGCCCGTCAGATGCTGCTGGCCGGCGCGCTCGCCACCCGGGCGCGTGCGGGCTACCACGGCGCACGGCACCGACGCGCCGCCCTGGCGACGCTGGAGAACGTCCTGGTCGGCTCCGCGACCGGCGGACGCCGGCTGACCGCCCTCGTGCCGGTCGCCGGCGCCCGCTCCCTCGCCGTCCGTCTCCACCAGGCCCTCTACGCGGTCCGCGAGGCCGTCGACTACCAGCGGGCCACCGGCGGCATGGACGCCTTCGACGGCGCGGTGGAGGCCGGCGCCAGCCGCGAGCTCACCGAGGCGCTGATCGCTCTCGTGCGCGGCGCCCAGGGCGCCCGGATCGCCGTCGAGTGGTCGCCCGCGGCCGGCGTCCCCGCGGACTGCGCCGCCGGCGGGGAGCCCGTGGAGTTCTCGCCGGGCGACCTGTCCGTGCTGCGCGAGGCGGGCGCCCGCTATCTGCGCGAGGAGCCCTCCGTGACCGTGCGGATCACCGGCACCGTGGTCCGCCTGCGCAGGTCGGGACCACGCGGCGAGGGCAGCGTACGGCTGCGGGTGCTGGCCGGCGCGGAGATCCCGCACCTGCGGCTCACCCTCGACGAGGAGGCCTACCGCGTCGCCGGGGAGGCCCATCTGTGCGGACTGCCGGTGCGGGTGCGGGGCCGGCTGGAGAGCCGGGGCGGGTTCCGCAGGCTCACCGGCGCCCGCGAGGTCGTCCCCGTGCAGGTGGACGACGCCGAGCGGGACCGGCTGATGAAGTCGAGGCTGGGGAACGCAGAGGGCGCCGACGTCTTCGACGAGACCTGCGGAGGGGATGAGCCGCGGGAATGATTTCGCGGTCGGCGGGTGCGGGTCGGTACGATCGGCTCCTGCGCGCGCTCACGGTATGGCGCCGCACCCCCTTCAGTCAGGAGAGACCGGTGTCAGACGTCCGTGTGATCATCCAACGCGATTCCGAGCGGGAAGAGCGCACGGTGACGACGGGCACCACGGCCGCCGACCTCTTCGCCGGCGAGCGCTCCATCGTCGCCGCGCGGGTGGCCGGAGAGCTGAGGGACCTGTCGTACCCGCTCCGCGAGGGCGACGAGGTCGAGGGCGTCGAGATCTCCTCCGAGGACGGCCTGAACATCCTGCGCCACTCCACCGCGCACGTCATGGCCCAGGCCGTGCAGGAGCTCTTCCCCGAGGCCAAGCTGGGCATCGGCCCGCCGGTCAAGGACGGCTTCTACTACGACTTCGACGTCGAGAAGCCGTTCACGCCCGAGGACCTCAAGGCAGTCGAGAAGAAGATGCAGGAGATCCAGAAGCGGGGGCAGCGGTTCGCCCGGCGCGTCGTCACCGACGAGGCCGCCCGCGAGGAGCTCGCCGACGAGCCCTACAAGCTGGAGCTGATCGGCCTCAAGGGCTCCGCCTCCAGCGACGACGGCGCGGACGTCGAGGTCGGCGGCGGCGAGCTGACGATCTACGACAACCTGGACGCCAGGACCGGCGACCTGTGCTGGAAGGACCTCTGCCGCGGTCCCCACCTGCCCACCACCCGCAACATCCCGGCGTTCAAGCTGATGCGCAACGCGGCCGCCTACTGGCGCGGCAGCGAGAAGAACCCCATGCTGCAGCGCATCTACGGCACCGCCTGGCCCTCCAAGGAGGAGCTGAAGGCCCACCTCGACTTCCTCGCCGAGGCCGAGAAGCGCGACCACCGCAAGCTCGGCAGCGAGCTGGACCTGTTCTCCATTCCGGAGCAGATCGGCTCCGGCCTCGCGGTCTTCCACCCCAAGGGCGGCATCATCCGCCGGGTCATGGAGGACTACTCGCGCCGCCGGCACGAGGAGGAGGGCTACGAGTTCGTCTACACCCCGCACGCGACCAAGGGGAAGCTCTTCGAGACCTCGGGCCACCTGGACTGGTACGCCGACGGCATGTACCCGCCCATGCAGCTCGACGAGGGCGTCGACTACTACCTCAAGCCCATGAACTGCCCCATGCACAACCTGATCTTCGACGCACGCGGCCGCTCCTACCGCGAACTGCCGCTGCGCCTCTTCGAGTTCGGGACCGTGTACCGGTACGAGAAGTCGGGCGTCGTACACGGACTGACCCGCGCCCGCGGCTTCACGCAGGACGACGCGCACATCTACTGCACCCGCGAGCAGATGTCGGAGGAACTGGACAAGACGCTCACCTTCGTCCTCGGCCTGCTGCGCGACTACGGCCTGACCGACTTCTACCTGGAGCTGTCCACCAAGGACCCGGAGAAGTTCGTCGGCTCCGACGAGGCCTGGGAGGAGGCGACCGAGACCCTGCGCCAGGTCGCCGAGAAGCAGGGCCTGCCCCTGGTGCCCGACCCGGGCGGCGCCGCCTTCTACGGCCCCAAGATCTCCGTCCAGACGAAGGACGCCATCGGCCGCACCTGGCAGATGTCGACCATCCAGCTCGACTTCAACCTCCCGGACCGCTTCGACCTGGAGTACACCGGCCCGGACGGCGCCAAGCAGCGCCCGGTCATGATCCACCGCGCGCTGTTCGGCTCCATCGAGCGGTTCTTCGCGGTGCTCCTGGAGCACTACGCGGGCGCGTTCCCGGCGTGGCTGGCCCCGGTCCAGGCACTCGGCATCCCGATCGGCGACGGGCACGTGGAGTATCTGGAGAAGTTCGCCGCGGCCGCGAAGAAGAAGGGGCTGCGGGTCGAGGTCGACTCCTCCTCGGACCGGATGCAGAAGAAGATCCGCAACGCCCAGAAGCAGAAGGTGCCCTTCATGGTCATCGCGGGCGACGAGGACATGGCGGCCGGTTCGGTGTCCTTCCGCTACCGCGACGGCTCGCAGGAGAACGGCATCCCCTTCGACGAGGCCCTCGAGAAGATCGCGAGGGTCGTCGAGGAGCGGGCGCAGGTCTGATCCGGCGCCGTCTCGGCCCCCGGGGAGCGATCAGCTCCCCGGGGGCTGCTCGTCGCCCTCCCGGGAGAACACCTGGAGCAGCCACGACGAGAACGAGCCGGTGACCGCGCCCAGCAGGGCGAGGCCGCAGGCCATGACGCCGACGGCGATGACCCGGCCCCACGACGTCACCGGCACGACGTCTCCGTAACCGACGGTCGTGAGGGTGGTGGCGGTCCACCACAGCGAGTCGCCGAAGGTGCGGATGTTGGCCCCTGGCGCGCCGCGTTCCTGCTGGTAGACGGCCAGCGCACCGGCGAAGCCGAGCAGCAGGGTGGCCAGCCCGGCATAGACCACCACGCGCGCGTACAGGGAGAGCCGGGGCACTCCGCGCCGGCGCGCCATCGCCTGGTACACCTTCACGATCCGCAGCGGGCGCAGCAGCGGAAGGATCAGCACGACGGTGTCCAGCCCGTGGGTCCTCACGAAGCTCGGCCCGCGTCCGCTGAGCCGCCAGCGCACCGCGTAGTCCACGCCGAACACCGCCCAGGTGGTGTAGAGCACCCCCAGGCAGATGTCGTGTCCGATGGCGGCCATGCCGGGGGAGAGGACATGGACGGCGTACGCGGCCAGGTAGATCAGCGAACCGAGGGCCAGCGGCAGCTCGACGTGGTCCTCCCAGCGTGCCAGGCGGCTGTCGTCACGGGCCGTGCGGCTGTGGGCGTCCATCGAGCCAGCTTGGCGCGGAAGCCGCTCCCCGCGGCCCCGGCGACACGCCGCGAACGGGCGAAGCAATATGCTGCCTGGCATGACGAGTGAGCCGGAGCAGCAGATCGGAGTGGGGACGCAGGACTCGTTCCAGCGCCTGTGGACGCCCCACCGGATGGCCTACATCCAGGGTGAGAACAAGCCGACCGGCCCGGGGGCCGAGGACGGCTGCCCGTTCTGCTCGATCCCGGCGAAGTCCGACGAGGACGGGCTGATCGTCCGACGCGGCGAGTATGTGTACGCGGTGCTCAACCTGTACCCGTACAACGGCGGCCACCTGATGGCCGTGCCCTACCGGCACGTCGCCGACTACACCGATCTGACCGTCCCGGAGACCGCCGAGCTCGCCGAGCTGACCAAGCAGGCGATGACCGCGCTGCGTACCGCGTCCGGCGCGCACGGCTTCAACATCGGCATGAACCAGGGGGGCGTGGCGGGGGCCGGCATCGCGGCCCACCTCCACCAGCACATCGTGCCCCGCTGGGGCGGCGACACGAACTTCATGCCGGTCGTGGGGCACACGCGCGTACTGCCCCAACTCCTGGCGGACACGAGGAAGATGCTGGCCGAGGCCTGGCCGACCTCGCCCTGACCGCCCGGCGGGGCGTTGCAGCCACGGCCGGGCACGGTCGGCCGGACCGGCGCTCGAGGACGGGGCCGGCCAAGCCGGAAGCGAGGTCCGGGAGCGGCGGCCCCCGGACGCGGTCACCGGCCTCGCCCGCACCGGACCCCGCCCCCGCCGGACCTCGCCCCGGCCTCGGCCGGAGGCCTCAAGCGTCGTACGTGTCGGCCTTTTTCGGGGACGTCTCCTGCACCGCCCCGCTGAGGACGGACGCCCGCGAGCTGAACTTCTCCACGTCGACGTCGTGCTCGCGGAGCACCCTCAGCGCCGCCCTGTGCACCGCACGCAGCACCGGAGTGGCCGCACGCAGAGCGTCGTCGGCCATGAAGCGGTGCTTCCAGGGCTGGTCCGCCCAGGCATGCCGCAGACCGAAGGGCTCGGGAAGCCCTATGGAGCCGCCGAGCCACTTCAGCACCGGCGGGTACCAGCTGATCGTGGCGCGCGCGGCGAGCCGGACGACCTCGTCGGCGGTGACCAGCGGCAGCTTGACCGTCCGGGTCTCCCAGAAGCGGACGGTCTTGGCGACCTCCCTGGTGGGAGCCGTCGGCTTGGCGCTGAACAGTCCGTTGACGGGGCCCAGGGCGTGGCCGGTGACCTCGATGCGCAGGGTCTCCTTGAGCACCGTCACGGTGATCATCAGGGTCAGGATCAGATTGCCGTTCCACAGGTGCGGCCACTGCACGCCCAGATAGTGCCGGTCGCCGCTGTCGAACTGCTGGTTGTTGCAGATGTCCTCCACGGCCCTGGGCTTGACCTGGTACGCCTCGACGTCCGTCCCCTCGGGCCGGGACACCTCCTTGGCGCCCTCGCCCACGTGCGTGACGATCCAGTGCCGTACCTGAGGCTCCGGGAAGCCCCCGGTCTTCAGGCTCTGCCGGTGCAGCACGCTCAGCTCGTCGTGGATCGCCCGGACCACGGTCCAGCTGCGGAACTCGTGGATGCCCTTGACCGTGTCGAGCGGCGTCAGCTCCTCGGCGAGGTGCCAGGAGCCCCAGCGGGTGCCCATGCCCAGTATGCCCTTGGGGCCCGCGTAGAAGACCGAGTTGGACTGCTGCTCGGCGCTGAGCCTGGCCAGGGACTGGCGCAGCTGCTCGGCCGCGGCCTGGTCGGGACTGGTCGGGACGGCCTCGGGGACCTTGGCGCCGACGGCGCCGCCGGAGAGCAGGCCGCTCCAGGCCTCGCGCAGGTCCCTCGCGGTGCTCTCGCAGACCCGCTTGGCCAGGAACCAGCCGACGACGGGGGCCACGATGCACCCGCGCGCGTACCACCCCGCCAGGCCGGTGAACGGCATCCGGACCAGGAAGATCACGGCGAGGGCGCCGACGGCGACCAGCAGGCCCGTGCCCAGTCCGGAGATCCGCTTGTCGTCGGTCCTGCCCATGGTGGCGCGGAGCTGGAAGACGAGCAGCCAGACCAGCAGGCCGGGCAGGAAGAGCACACCGCACAGCAGCATCAGGCCGGTCAGCTTGGTGTCCCGCTCCCGGCGGATGCGCGTGGCCGCGAGACAGTGCTCGACGACCACCTGGGGCTCGCTGCCGAAGGACTGGATGAGCGGCGCCCGGCCGACGCCCAGCATGCGGTCGATCACCGCCTGCGAGTACGCCTCACCGAAGTTGGGGCGGAAGATCTTCGCCCATTTCCGGCCTTCCTTGACCGTCGACTGGTGCCACTCGTTGTCGGCCTTCTTGATCTCCTCCATCGGGGTGTCCCGGTAGGCCGCCGATGCCAACGCGAACGTGGGCGCGCCGCCCGCGCCGCCCGCCCGGGGCACCTGTGGCCCGAAGAAGTCCTCCACGGTCATTCCCGCCCCCACTCGCCGCCGTCCCGCTCCTGCGGCTTTCCCGACTTCCGTACTCCGCACACCTGTTGATCAGGTCATCAGGGTATCGGCCGCCGCTGACATCCGTCGGCGGACGGCCGAAGCCGCCCGCCGAATCGGAGGATCACCTTCCGCACAGGCCACTTGAGTACGGCCCAGCCCCAACCGTCACCCGTCCTGCGCCTGTTGGCGGACCTTGTCGGCGACCTGCGCCGGCATCGGCTCGTGCCGGGCGTAGACACGGTGGAACCGCGCCGTGCCGTGCGAGAGCGAGCGCAGGTCGACCGCGTACCGGCCGATCTCGATCTCGGGCACCTCGGCCCGTACGAGGGTGCGGTTGCCGCTGGTCTGCTCGGTGCCCAGCACCCGGCCGCGCCGCCCCGACAGATCGCTCATCACGGCGCCCACGTAGTCGTCGCCGACCAGGACGGACACCTCGGCCACCGGCTCCAGCAGATGGATCCTCGCGTCGGCCGCGGCCTCCCGAAGCGCGAGCGCGCCGGCCGTCTGGAACGCGGCGTCGGAGGAGTCCACCGAGTGCGCCTTGCCGTCGAGCAGCGTGATCCGGACGTCGACCAGCGGATGCCCTGCCGCCACGCCCTTCGCCGCCTGCGCCCGTACGCCCTTCTCGACGGAGGGGATGAACTGGCGCGGCACCGCGCCGCCCACGACCTTGTCCACGAACTCGATGCCCGAGCCGCCCGGCAGCGGCTCCACCTCGATCTCGCAGACCGCGTACTGCCCGTGCCCGCCGGACTGCTTCACGTGCCGCCCGCGCCCCGCGGACCGCTCCGCGAACGTCTCCCGCAGCGAGACCTTGTGCGGGACGACGTCGACCTGGACGCCGTAGCGGGAGCGCAGTCGTTCCAGGGCGACGTCCGAATGGGCCTCGCCCAGGCACCACAGGACCACCTGGTGAGTGTGCTGGTTCTGTTCCAGGCGCATCGTCGGGTCCTCGGCGACCAGCCGGCCCAGGCCTTGCGAGAGCTTGTCCTCGTCGGCCTTGCTGTGTGCCCGGATGGCGAGCGGGAGCAGCGGGTCGGGCATCTGCCAGGGCTCCATCAGGAGCGGGTCGTCCTTGGCGGAGAGGGTGTCGCCGGTCTCCGCGCGGCCGAGTTTCGCCACGCACGCGAGGTCGCCCGCGATGCAGTGCGTCAGGGTCCGCTGCTGCTTGCCGAACGGTGCGGACAGGGCGCCGACGCGTTCGTCGACGTCATGGTCCTCGTGGCCCCGGTCGGCGAGGCCGTGCCCCGAGACGTGGACGGTCGCGTCGGGATGCAGGGTGCCGGAGAAGACGCGCACGAGCGAGACCCGGCCGACGTAGGGGTCGGAGGAGGTCTTCACGACCTCCGCGACCAGCGGGCCGCCGGGATCGCAGCGCTTCAGCTCGCGCGGCTCGCCGTCGACGGTCGTCACACGGGGCGCCTCGCGCTCCAGGGGCGTCGGGAAACCCCTGGTGACCAGCTCCAGCAGCTCGACCGTGCCGAGGCCCTGCCGGGCTCCGTCGGCGGCCGGTGCGGCCGGCAGCACGGGGAAGAACGTGCCGCGCGAGACGGCCCGCTCCAGGTCCTCGACGAGGGTCTTGACGTCGATCTGCTCGCCGCCGAGATAGCGGTCCATGAGGGTCTCGTCCTCGCTCTCGGCGATGATTCCCTCGATCAGCCGGTTGCGGGCCTCCTCCAGACCCGGCAACTGGTCCTCGCCCGGCTGGGACTCCTCGCGCCGGCCGCGGGAGTAGTCGAACAGCGTCCGGGACAGCAGCCCGGTCAGCCCGGTCACGGGCGCGTGCCCGTCGGGCCCCTCGGGCCCGCGCAGCGGCAGGTACAGCGGCAGCACGGCGTCCGGGTCGTCCCCGCCGAAGGCCTCCGCGCAGATCCGGGTCATCTCCTCGAAGTCCGCGCGCGCCGCTTCCAGATGCGTGACGACGATCGCGCGGGGCATGGCGACGGCCGCGCACTCCTCCCACACCATGCGGGTCGAGCCGTCCACGCCGTCCGCCGCCGAGACGACGAAGAGGGCCGCGTCCGCGGCGCGCAGACCGGCCCTGAGCTCCCCGACGAAGTCGGCGTATCCGGGGGTGTCGAGAAGGTTGATCTTGATGCCGTCCCATTCGACGGGCACCAGGGAGAGCTGCACCGAGCGCTGCTGCCGGTGCTCGATCTCGTCGTAGTCGGAGACGGTGCCGCCGTCCTCCACACGGCCCGCCCGGTTCACCGCTCCCGCCGTGAGCGCGAGAGCCTCCACCAGCGTCGTCTTGCCCGATCCGCTGTGGCCGACCAGCACCACGTTCCGCACGGACGCGGGGTGGTCGGCCGCTGTGGCCCTGCCGGCGGCTCCGGGGTGTGCGTTCGCCTTGTCGCCCATTTCCTTGCCTCCCGTGCACGGTGAGGTCACTGGGGGCGCGGGCACGGCGGCCCCGCGTGCGATGGCGGCTCCGGCGACGCCCGCGGTCCTTCGAGCTTTCCACTCCCGTCACCGCTCGTCCATACGACGGACCCGACCCGTCCGTGACCCGGACGCCGGTCCCACGGGACACGGGGCCCGCTGCCCGACCGTCGCACCCGCACGCGCGTGGCTACGATGGGCCAGCCGGTGGCCAGCAGGGGCCGCACGGCCACACCGAACCCTCGGGAAGGCCATGCTGAACAAGTACGCGCGTGCATTCTTCACGCGTGTCCTCACACCGTTCGCCGCGTTTCTCATCCGCAGGGGCGTGAGCCCCGACACGGTCACGCTCCTCGGCACCGCCGGCGTGATCGCGGGCGCGCTGGTCTTCTATCCCGGGGGGGAGTTCTTCTGGGGCACGATCGTGATCACGCTCTTCGTGTTCTCCGACCTCGTCGACGGCAACATGGCCCGGCAGCTCGGCCGCAGCAGCCGCTGGGGCGCCTTCCTGGACTCGACCCTCGACCGGGTCGCCGACGGCGCGATCTTCGGCGGCTTCGCCCTCTGGTACGCGGGCAACGGGAACGACAACGCCCTGTGCGCGGTGTCGATCTTCTGCCTGGCCAGCGGTCAGGTGGTGTCCTACACCAAGGCGCGGGGCGAGTCGATCGGCCTGCCGGTCGCCGTGAACGGGCTCGTGGAGCGGGCGGAGCGCCTGGTCATCTCCCTGGTCGCCGCCGGTCTGGCCGGCCTGCACGGCTTCGGCGTGCCGGGCATCCAGGTGCTGCTGCCGATCGCCCTGTGGATCGTCGCCGTGGGCAGCATGATCACGCTGATCCAGCGCGTCGTCACGGTCCGGCGGGAGTCGGCGGAGGCCGAGGCGGCCGCGGCGCGCGAAGCCGGGGGACACGAGGCCCAGGGCGAGTCCCGGGGGAGCGAGGCCGCGAAGTGAGCGCCCAGGAGCGGCTGGCCGACGCGCTGTACGGCCTCGGCTGGAGCACCGTCAAGAAGCTTCCCGAGCCGGTCGCCGTACGGCTCGGCCGCACCGTCGCCGACCTCGCGTGGAAGCGACGCGGCAAGGGCGTGCGGAGGCTGGAGAGCAACTACGCGCGCGTGGTGCCGGACGCGAGCCCCGAGCGCCTGGCCGAGCTCTCGCGCGCGGGGATGCGCTCCTATCTGCGGTACTGGATGGAGTCCTTCCGGCTGCCGGCCTGGAGCGTCGCGCGCGTGCGAAGCGGCTTCGACCCCAAGGGCCTGCACCATCTGACGGACGGCATCGCCTCCGGCCGGGGCGTCGTCCTCGCCCTGCCGCACATGGCGAACTGGGACCTGGCCGGCGCCTGGGTCACCACCGAGCTGAAGACGCCGTTCACCACCGTCGCCGAGCGCCTGAAGCCGGAAACGCTGTACGACCGGTTCGTGGCCTACCGGGAGGGGCTCGGCATGGAGGTGCTGCCGCACACCGGCGGCACCGCGTTCGGCACCCTGGCCCGGCGGCTGCGCGAGGGCGGCCTGGTCTGTCTGGTCGCCGAGCGGGACCTGTCGGCCTCCGGCGTCGAGGTGGACTTCTTCGGGGACCGGATGCGGATGCCCGCGGGCCCGTCCCTGCTCGCCCAGCAGACGGGCGCGCTCCTGCTCCCCGTCACCCTCTGGTACGACGACTCGCCCGTCATGCAGGGCCGCGTGCACCCACCGATCGAGACGCCCGGGTCAGGCACCCGGGCCGAGAAGACGTCCGTCATGACACAGGCCCTGGCGGACGCCTTCGCCACCGGCATCGCCGACCACCCGGAGGACTGGCACATGCTCCAGCGTTTGTGGCTCGCGGACCTGGAACCCCGCCCGTCGGACGGGGACCCGGCGTGAGGATCGGCATCGTCTGCCCCTACTCCTGGGACGTGCCGGGCGGCGTCCAGTTCCACATCCGCGACCTCGCCGAGTACTTCCTCGGGCTCGGCCACGAGGTATCCGTCCTGGCCCCCGCCGACGACGACACCCCGCTGCCCCCGTACGTCGTCTCGGCCGGCCGCGCCGTCCCGGTGCCCTACAACGGCTCGGTCGCCCGCCTCAACTTCGGGTTCCTGTCCGCCGCGCGCGTGCGGCGCTGGCTGCACGACGGGGCGTTCGACGTCGTCCACATCCACGAGCCGACCTCGCCGTCCCTCGGCCTGCTGACCTGCTGGGCGGCGTCGGGGCCGATAGTGGCCACCTTCCACACGTCCAACCCGCGCTCGCGCGCGATGATCGCCGCCTACTCGATCCTTCAGGCAGCCCTGGAGAAGATCAGCGCGCGGATCGCGGTCAGCGAGTACGCCCGGCGCACGCTGGTGGAGCACCTCGGCGGGGACGCGGTCGTCATCCCCAACGGCGTCGACGTCGACTTCTTCGCGCGGGCCGAGCCCAACCCCGCGTGGCAGGGCGAGACCCTCGGCTTCATCGGCCGCATCGACGAGCCCCGCAAGGGCCTGCCGGTGCTGATGAAGGCGCTGCCGCGGATCTTCGCCGAGCGGCCGGACGCCCGGCTGCTGGTCGCCGGCCGCGGCGACGAGAAGGAGGCGGTGGCGGACCTGCCCGGGGAACTGCGCGCGCGCGTGGAGTTCCTCGGCATGGTCAGCGACGAGGACAAGGCGCGTTTCCTGCGCAGCGTCGACGTCTACGTCGCGCCCAACACGGGCGGCGAGAGCTTCGGCATCATCCTCGTCGAGGCCATGTCGGCCGGCGCCCCGGTGCTCGCCTCCGACCTCGACGCCTTCGCCCAGGTGCTCGACCAGGGCGCGGCGGGCGAGCTGTTCGCCAACGAGGACGCGGACGCGCTGGCCGAGGCGGCGGTGCGTCTCCTGGGCGACCCCGGGCGCAGGGCCGAACTGCGCGAGCGCGGCAGCGCGCACGTACGGCGCTTCGACTGGTCGACCGTCGGCGCCGACATCCTGTCGGTGTACGAGACGGTGACGGGCGGCGCGGCGGCGGTGGCGGCCGAGGAGGACCGGGGGCCGACGGGCCTGCGCTCCAGACTCGGCCTGGCGCGGGAGTGACGGGCGCGCGCTCCCGGACCCGGCCCCGGCCGGCGCCGCCGAGCCGGGGCCGCGCCCGGGACGCCCGGCCGGAGCCCCGCGGTGAGGCGCCCGGGCGGGCGCCCGTCCTCCGCCGGGCGTACGGGCGCGGAGCACGCGCGCGTGAGACGCACGGGTAGCCTTGCCGCCCGTGACCGCAACCCTGATCTGGATCCTGGCCGTCCTCGTCGTGATCGGCCTCTACCTGAGCTGGACGGCGGGACGACTGGACCGGCTGCACACCCGCATCGACGCCACCCGCGCCGCGCTGGACGCGCAGTTGCTGCGCCGTGCCTCGGTGGCGCAGGAACTGGCCACCTCCAAGGTCCTCGATCCCGCGGCCTCGATCGTCCTGTACGAGGCCGCGCACGCCGCCCGGCAGGCCGAGGAGGAGCAGCGGGAGGTCGCCGAGAGCGAACTCAGCCAGGCCCTGCGGGCCGTCTTCGCGGACGCCCAGCAGCTGGACGGCGTGCGCGTGGCGCCCGGGGGAGAGGCGGCGGCCCGCGAGCTCACGGAGGCCGTCCGCCGGGTCCCCATGGCCCGCCGCTTCCACAACGACGCCGTGGGCGCGGCCCGCAGACTGCGCGAACACCGCAAGGTGCGCTGGTTCCGGCTCGCCGGCCACGCCCCGTTCCCGCTGGCCTTCGAGATGGACGACGAACCGCCGGCCGCACTCGTGGACCGGGCGAGCTGACGAAAAGGATCCACCGGCTGTTCATTGGCCCTTGCTGTGGACTGGCCCGCTCACGTTTCCTCGGTGCTGCACAAATCCTCTTTTAAGCGAGCGAGGTCACCCCGTGTCCAGCACGATCTCCGACAACCAGACCCCCGAGACCGGCACCGCGCGCGTGAAGCGCGGCATGGCCGAGCAGCTCAAGGGCGGCGTGATCATGGACGTCGTCACGCCGGAGCAGGCGAAGATCGCCGAGGACGCGGGCGCGGTCGCCGTCATGGCGCTCGAGCGGGTCCCGGCCGACATCCGCAAGGACGGCGGCGTGGCCCGCATGTCCGACCCCGACATGATCGAAGGCATCATCGAGGCCGTCTCGATCCCGGTCATGGCCAAGTCCCGCATCGGCCACTTCGTCGAGGCCCAGGTGCTGCAGTCGCTCGGCGTGGACTACATCGACGAGTCCGAGGTCCTCACCCCGGCCGACGAGGTCAACCACTCCGACAAGTTCGCGTTCACGACCCCCTTCGTCTGCGGCGCCACCAACCTGGGCGAGGCCCTGCGCCGCATCGCCGAGGGCGCCGCGATGATCCGCTCCAAGGGCGAGGCCGGCACCGGCAACGTCGTCGAGGCCGTCCGCCACCTGCGGCAGATCAAGAACGAGATCGCCCGGCTGCGCGGCTTCGACAACAACGAGCTGTACGCCGCCGCCAAGGACCTGCGCGCCCCCTACGAGCTGGTCAAGGAGGTCGCCGAGCTCGGCAAGCTCCCCGTCGTGCTGTTCTCCGCCGGCGGCGTGGCGACCCCGGCCGACGCCGCGCTGATGCGCCAGCTCGGCGCCGAGGGCGTCTTCGTCGGCTCCGGCATCTTCAAGTCCGGCGACCCGGCCAAGCGCGCCGCCGCCATCGTGAAGGCCACCACCTTCTACGACGACCCGAAGATCATCGCGGACGCGTCCCGCAACCTCGGCGAGGCCATGGTCGGCATCAACTGCGACACCCTGCCCGAGGCCGAGCGCTACGCCAACCGCGGCTGGTAATCGTCCTCATGAGCAACGAAGTCCCTGTCATAGGCGTCCTGGCCCTCCAGGGCGACGTACGGGAGCATCTCGTCGCCCTGGCCGCGGCCGACGCCGTGGCCAGGCCGGTGCGTCGCCCCGAGGAACTGGCCGGGGTCGACGGCCTCGTCCTGCCCGGCGGAGAGTCCACGACCATCTCCAAGCTGGCCGTCCTCTTCGGCGTGATGGAACCGCTCCGCGCGCGCGTGCGGAGCGGGATGCCCGTCTACGGCACCTGCGCGGGCCTGATCCTGCTCGCCGACAAGATCCTCGACCCGCGCTCGGGTCAGGAGACCGTCGGCGGCATCGACATGATCGTGCGCCGCAACGCCTTCGGACGGCAGAACGAGTCCTTCGAGGCGTCCGTGGACGTCGAGGGCGTCGCCGGCGCTCCCGTCGACGGCGTGTTCATCCGCGCCCCCTGGGTGGAGTCGGTCGGCGCGGCGGCCGAGGTGCTCGCCGAGCACGACGGTCACATCGTCGCGGTCCGTCAGGGCAACGCGCTCGCCACGTCGTTCCACCCGGAGCTGACCGGCGACCACCGCGTGCACTCCCTGTTCGTCGACATGGTGCGCGCGAACCGGGCGGCCGAGTCCTTGTAGGATTCGGGGGTCCCCCAGGCTCTCGACGTCCGGGGGAGTTCGGACGAGACGGGTTACGCGAAGGAGACAGGCAGATGTCCGGCCACTCTAAATGGGCTACGACGAAGCACAAGAAGGCCGTGATCGACGCCAAGCGCGGCAAGCTCTTCGCGAAGCTGATCAAGAACATCGAGGTCGCGGCGCGCATGGGCGGCGTGGACCTGGAAGGCAACCCCACGCTGTACGACGCCGTGCAGAAGGCCAAGAAGTCGTCGGTTCCGAACAAGAACATCGACTCGGCGATCAAGCGCGGCGGCGGTCTCGAAGCCGGTGGCGCCGACTACGAGACGATCATGTACGAGGGTTACGGCCCGAACGGCGTGGCCGTGCTCATCGAGTGCCTCACCGACAACCGCAACCGGGCCGCCTCCGACGTGCGCGTCGCCATGACCCGCAACGGCGGCTCCATGGCCGACCCCGGCTCCGTGTCGTACCTCTTCAACCGCAAGGGCGTCGTGATCGTCCCCAAGGGCGAGCTGGGCGAGGACGACGTGCTGGGCGCGGTGCTCGACGCGGGCGCCGAGGAGGTCAACGACCTCGGCGAGTCCTTCGAGGTGCTCAGCGAGGCCACCGACCTGGTCGCGGTGCGCACGGCCCTCCAGGAGGCCGGCATCGACTACGACTCCGCCGACGCCAACTTCGTCCCGACCATGCAGGTCGAGCTGGACGAGGAAGGCGCGAGGAAGATCTTCAAGCTGATCGACGCGCTGGAGGACAGCGACGACGTGCAGAACGTCTTCGCCAACTTCGACGTCAGCGACGAGGTCATGGAGAAGGTCGACGCGTAGGGCCGCCGCGAACCGGGCGGACCCGTCGGGCCGGTGGGACACGTCCTGCCGGCCCGACGTCGTTGTCGGTGCCTGCGGATAGCCTGACGACGTCAGAGACCGGACGGACGACGTCCGAGGTCACCGGGCG
This sequence comes from Streptomyces humidus, assembly GCF_014649655.1. GTDB lineage: Bacteria > Actinomycetota > Actinomycetes > Streptomycetales > Streptomycetaceae > Streptomyces > Streptomyces humidus. The sequence continues at coordinate 296,215 of NZ_BMTL01000006.1, forward strand.
ACGGACGGCCGGCGGTGAAGGGGAGGGCGCGTGCGGGTACTGGGTGTGGACCCCGGACTGACCCGGTGCGGTCTCGGCGTCGTCGAGGGCGTCGCGGGACGACCGCTCACCATGCTCGGCGTGGGCGTCGTACGCACGCCCGCCGACGCCGAGTTGGGGCAGCGCCTGGTCGCCGTGGAGCAGGGCATGGAGCGCTGGCTCGACGAACACCGGCCTGAACTCGTCGCCGTGGAGCGGGTTTTCAGCCAACACAACGTGCGCACGGTCATGGGCACCGCCCAGGCCAGCGCCGTCGCGATGCTGTGCGCGGCCCGCCGCGGCATCCCCGTCGCTCTGCACACCCCCAGCGAGGTCAAGGCCGCCGTCACCGGCAGCGGACGCGCAGACAAGGCCCAGGTCGGCGCGATGGTCACGCGCCTGCTCCGGCTCGACGCGCCCCCCAAGCCGGCCGACGCCGCCGACGCCCTCGCGCTCGCCATCTGCCACATCTGGCGCGCCCCCGCACAGAACCGACTCCAGCAGGCCGTCGCCCTCCACGCGGCCCGTTCCCCGATCCCTTCGAAAGGCCGTACGGCATGATCGCCTTCGTCAGCGGCACGGTCGCCGCACTCGCTCCCGACTCCGCGGTGATCGAGGTGGGCGGCGTGGGCATGGCCCTGCAGTGCACGCCGAACACGCTGTCCACGCTCCGGCTCGGCCGGCCGGCGAAGCTCGCCACCTCCCTCGTCGTACGGGAGGACTCGCTGACCCTGTACGGCTTCGTGGACGACGACGAACGCCAGGTCTTCGAGCTGCTGCAGACCGCGAGCGGCGTCGGCCCGCGGCTGGCCCAGGCCATGCTGGCGGTGCACGCCCCGGACGCGCTGCGCCGGGCCGTGGCCACGGGCGACGAGAAGGCGCTGATCGCGGTGCCGGGCATCGGCAAGAGGGGCGCCCAGAAACTGCTCCTCGAGCTCAAGGACAGGCTGGGCGAGCCGGTCGGCGCCCCCGTGGTCGGCGCGCCGGTCACCAGCGGCTGGCGCGACCAGCTGCACGCCGCTCTGATCGGCCTCGGGTACGCCACCCGCGAGGCCGACGAGGCGGTCGTCGCCGTGACCCCGCAGGCCGAGGCCGCCGAGGGCACGCCCCAGGTGGGCCCGCTGCTGAAGGCCGCCCTGCAGACCCTGAACCGCGCCCGCTAGGAGAACGTCAGTGAACTGGGACGACACGAGCGACGAGACCGCCCCCGAGCGGCTCGCCGACCCCGCCGCGGAACGACTGGTGGGCTCTGTCGCCGACGGGGAGGACCAGGCGGTCGAGGCCGCCCTGCGCCCCAAGGACCTGGGCGAGTTCATCGGTCAGGAGAAGGTCCGTGAACAGCTCGACCTCGTCCTGCGCGCCGCACGCGCGCGGGGCGCGACCGCCGACCACGTGCTGCTCTCCGGCGCGCCCGGCCTGGGCAAGACCACCCTCTCGATGATCATCGCCGCCGAGATGGGCGCCCCGATCCGCATCACCAGCGGTCCCGCCATCCAGCACGCGGGCGACCTCGCGGCGATCCTGTCCTCCCTGCAGGAGGGCGAGGTCCTCTTCCTCGACGAGATCCACCGCATGTCCCGGCCCGCCGAGGAGATGCTGTACATGGCGATGGAGGACTTCCGCGTCGACGTCATCGTCGGCAAGGGGCCCGGCGCCACCGCCATCCCGCTCGAACTGCCCCCCTTCACCCTGGTCGGCGCCACCACGCGCGCGGGGCTGCTGCCGCCCCCGCTGCGCGACCGGTTCGGCTTCACCGCCCACATGGAGTTCTACGAGCCCGGCGAACTCCAGCGCGTGATCCACCGTTCGGCCGACCTGCTCGACGTGGCGATCGACCCCGCCGGCGCCGCCGAGATCGCCGGCCGCTCCCGCGGCACCCCCCGTATCGCCAACCGTCTGCTGCGCCGGGTGCGCGACTACGCGCAGGTCAAGGCCGACGGGAACGTCACCCGTGAGATCGCGGCGGCGGCCCTCAAGGTCTACGAGGTGGACGAGCGCGGGCTGGACCGCCTGGACCGAGCGGTCCTGGAAGCCCTGCTGAAGCTGTTCGCGGGCGGTCCGGTCGGCCTGTCCACCCTCGCCGTCGCGGTGGGGGAGGAGCGCGAGACCGTCGAGGAGGTCGCCGAGCCGTTCCTCGTCAGGGAGGGTCTGCTGGCCCGTACGCCGCGGGGCAGGGTGGCCACCCCGGCGGCGTGGACGCACCTGGGGCTCACGCCCTCGCGCCCCCAGGCCCTGGGCGGCGGGCAACCAGACCTGTTCGGTACGTGATGCGCGGGGCCGCGGCCGGGGCTTTGGCCGGGAGGGGAACCCAGGTGCCATGCTGGGCGTTGTTCCCTGCGCGCGGACTCGCTTAGACTCCGCCGATGCCGCAGTTGTCGGCAGCACACAACCCCCATCCATCAGGCCGCTCAAGCGTCGCGGTCGTTTGAAGGAAGTTCCGACCCGTGAGTCCTGTGACCCTCCTCCCGTTCATCGTGCTCATCGGGGCCATGTTCCTGATGACCAGGTCGGCCAAGAAGAAGCAGCAGCAAGCGGCCGCCATGCGCAACGACCTGCAGCCCGGCAGCGGTGTCCGCACCATCGGGGGCATGTACGCGACGGTCAAGGAGGTCAGTGACGACACGATCCTCCTCGATGCGGGGCCGGGCGTGGAACTGCTCTTCGCGAAGAACTCGATCGGTGCCGTCCTGACCGACGACGAGTACAACCGCATCGTCCACGGCATCGAGCACGACCTGAAGTCCGACACCGACATCGTCCCGGACGACGCCTCCTCCCTCACCGACTCCGCCGGTGCCGACGAGCCCGCCGACGAAGCTGTCGCCGCCTCCGACGAGAAGGCCGTCGACCTCGGCAAGAAGGACGGACCCGACGAGGTCCGGGAGAAGGCCGCCGAGACCGGGCAGGCCGACGCCGACGAAGAGCCGAAGAAGACCGACGGCGACTCCGACACGAAGAAGTAGCCATGGTCCCGGCGCGTACGGGCCACACCCGTACGCGCCGTGGCGCGCATCTCGCCAGGGGATCCCGACACCATGTCATGGCCGCCGCCGCGCTGACCCGGCGCGACGCGGCCCGAGAGGGAGTACGAGAAGGTGGCAGCACCTAAGAAGGGCCGGAGCGCGAGTGCCCAGAGCAAGCCAGGGCGCTCGCTGGCCCTGATCATGATCGCCATCGTGGGGCTCACCGGAGGCATGTTCGCCTCCGGAAACACCACTCCGCGTCTCGGCATCGACCTTGCCGGCGGCACCAGCATCACGCTGGAGGCGAAGGCCGACCAGGGATCCGCGATCAACAAGGCCAACCTGGACACCGCGGTCAACATCATGAACCGCCGTGTCAACGGGCTGGGCGTCTCCGAGGCGGAGGTGCAGAGGCAGGGCGATCGCAACATCATCGTGAACATCCCCAAGGGCACCAACTCCGAGGAAGCCCGCCAGCAGGTGGGCACCACCGCCAAGCTGTACTTCCGTCCGGTCCTGTCCCAGGAGGCCACCGGTTCCGCCGCCGTGACCCCTTCGCCGAGTGCGTCCGCGAACGGCGCGTCGAGCGCCTCGCCGAGCCCTTCGGCGAGCCCCTCCGGCACCGGTCAGAAGGCGACCTCCTCGACGTCCCCGTCCCCGTCGGCCTCGGCCACCGCGCAGGGCCGTGCCGTCACCGACGGCCTGAAGACCGACTCCACCCCGTCGGCCTCCGCGGGCGCCAAGGCGGGTTCCTCGCCGAGCCCGTCGGCCGCGCCGAGCGGCGGCGCCTCCACCGGCGCGGCCGCCGCGCTGCAGGCCAGGTACGCGACCCTGGACTGCTCCAAGGACGCCGTCCGCGCCAAGGCCGGCGAGGGCGTCAAGCCCGGCGACGCGACCGTGGCCTGCGGTGAGGTCGACAAGGTCTGGTACAAGTACCTCCTCGGCCCGGCCGCCGTCGACGGCACCGACGTCAAGAAGGCCCAGGCCGTCTTCGACACGCAGGGCGCGGCCGGCTGGCAGGTCAACATGACCTTCACCGGCAATGGTTCCAAGAAGTTCGCCGCCGTCACGGGGAAGCTCGCGCAGAACCAGCAGCCGCAGAACGAGTTCGCGATCGTGCTCGACGGCAACGTCGTCTCCAGCCCCTACGTGCGGAACGCGATCACCGGCGGCCAGGCCCAGATCTCCGGCAGCTTCAAGCAGGAAGAGGCGCAGAGCCTCGCCAACATGCTGTCGTACGGTGCGCTCCCGCTCTCCTTCAAGGAGCAGAGCGTCACCACGGTGACCGCCGCGCTCGGCGGCGACCAGCTGCACGCCGGTCTGCTCGCGGGCGCCATCGGTCTCGCCCTGGTCGTCCTGTATCTGGTGGCCTACTACCGCGGTCTGTCGCTCATCGCGATGGCCTCGCTGCTGGTCTCCGCCGCGCTCACCTACGTGATCATGGCGCTGCTCGGCCCGGCCATCGGCTTCGCGCTGAACCTGCCGGCGGTCTGCGGCGCCATCGTCGCCATCGGCATCACGGCCGACTCGTTCATCGTGTACTTCGAACGGGTCCGGGACGAGATCCGCGAGGGCCGGACGCTGCGCCCGGCCGTCGAACGCGCCTGGCCGCGCGCCCGGCGCACCATCCTGGTCTCCGACTTCGTGTCGTTCCTCGCCGCCGCCGTGCTCTTCATCGTCACCGTCGGCAAGGTCCAGGGCTTCGCGTTCACGCTGGGCCTGACCACCGTCCTCGACGTGGTCGTGGTCTTCTTCTTCACCAAGCCGCTGATGACGCTCATCGCCCGGCGGAAGTTCTTCGCGAGCGGCCACAAGTGGTCCGGCCTCGACCCGAAGGGCCTGGGCGCCAACCCGCCGATCCGCCGCACCCGCCGTCCCTCCGGTCCTGCCGCCGGCCCCGTCGAGACGAAGGAGGCGTGAGCGATGTCGAAACTCGGCAATCTCGGCGCCCGACTGCACCGTGGCGAGGTCAGCTATGACTTCATCGGCCACCGCAAGCTCTGGTACGGCATCTCGATCCTGATCACCATCACGGCCGTCCTCGGCCTGGCGGTGCGGGGCCTGAACATGGGCATCGACTTCCAGGGCGGCGCCGTCTTCACCACGGAGAAGACCAGCGTCTCCGTCTCCCAGGCCGAGGAGTACGCCAGGTCGGCGTCCGGCCACGACGCGGTCGTGCAGAAGCTGGGCAACGGCACGATGCGCATCCAGATCGCCGGCATGGACATCCAGCAGTCCAACAAGATCAAGTCCGAACTCGCCCAGGACTTCAAGGCCGACCCGGAGACGATCACCGCCGAACTGGTCGGCCCCAGCTGGGGTGACCAGATCGCCAACAAGGCCTGGCAGGGCCTGGCGATCTTCATGGTGCTGGTCGTGATCTACCTGGCGATCGCCTTCGAGTGGCGCATGGCCATCGCCGCGCTCGTCGCCCTGATCCACGACATCACCATCACCGTCGGCGTCTACGCCCTCGTCGGCTTCGAGGTCACGCCCGGCACGGTGATCGGTCTGCTGACGATCCTCGGTTACTCGCTGTACGACACGGTCGTCGTCTTCGACTCCCTCAAGGAACAGACGAAGGACCTCACGAAGCAGACCCGCTTCACCTACAGCGAGATCGCCAACCGCTCGATCAACGGCACCCTGGTCCGCTCCATCAACACGACGGTCGTCGCGCTGCTGCCGGTCGCGGGCCTGCTGTTCATCGGCGGTGGCTTCCTCGGCGCGGGCACGCTCAACGACATCTCGCTGTCGCTGTTCGTCGGTCTCGCCGCCGGCGCCTACTCCTCGATCTTCATCGCCACGCCGCTCGTCGCCGACCTCAAGGAACGCGAGCCGCAGATCAAGGCGCTGAGGAAGCGCGTCCTGGCCAAGCGTGCCCAGGCCGCCAACGAGCCGCAGGCGGCCGAGGCGCACAGCGCCGACGACTACGACGACGAGCCGGAGGACGCCCCGGCGGTCGTCGGACCGCGCACCCAGCCCTCGTCCCGTGGCCGCGGCCGCGGCCGTCCGTCGGGGAAGCGCCGGTGACCGAGACCACCGACATCACGACGCTGCTCCTCAGCCGCATCCGTGACGTGGCCGACTACCCGGAGCCGGGCGTGATGTTCAAGGACATCACCCCGCTCCTGGCGGACCCGGCGGCGTTCACCGCGCTCACCGACGCCTTCGCGGAGATCGCCGAGCGCACCGGCGCCACCAAGGTCGTCGGCCTGGAAGCGCGGGGCTTCATCCTGGGCGCCCCGGTCGCCGTCCGCGCCGGCCTCGGCTTCATCCCCGTACGCAAGGCGGGCAAGCTCCCCGGAGCCACCCTCGGCCAGGCCTACGACCTGGAGTACGGCTCGGCGGAGATCGAGGTGCACGCCGAGGACCTGGCCGCCGGAGACCGCGTGCTGATCGTCGACGACGTCCTCGCCACCGGCGGCACGGCCGAGGCGTCGATCCAGCTCATCCACCGGGCGGGCGCCCAGGTGGCGGGCGTCGCCGTGCTGATGGAGCTGGGCTTCCTCGCCGGCCGGCCCCGGCTGGAGGCGGCCCTCGGCGGGGCTCCCCTCGAGTCGCTGCTGACCATCTGACACCTGCCGTACGCGAGTGGGCGGGCCCCGGAGGAATCCGGGGCCCGCCCACTCGCGTTTCTCCCGTGAACGTCCCTCTCACCGGCCTGGAGGCGATCCCGGAGCCCAGGATGGCTACGATGGGTCTTCCGGAGCCTGACCGGGGACCCGGATCGCGCACGAGGAGTCCTCTTGCCAGACGAGGCCCAGCACCTGACCGCCGCCAAGCCCGAGTCCGCCTCGGGCTCCGCGGCTGCGCCCGCGTCGCACGCGCAGGACGACAGCCATGGGCCGGTGGAGCACGACCGTTCCGCGCCCGTCGACAGGCCGGACGAGCAGCCGCGCCCCAAGCCGGCCGCGCCCGAGGCCTCCTCGTCCGCACCGCCCGCCCGCCCGGCCGCCACCGCGCAGCCGCCCGCCCGCTCCGGCTCCTCCAACCGCGTCCGCGCCCGTCTCGCCCGGCTCGGCGTCCAGCGCCAGAACCCGTACAACCCGGTCCTGGAGCCGCTGCTGCGGATAGTGCGCAGCAACGACCCCAAGATCGAGACGGCGACGCTGCGCCAGATCGAGAAGTCCTACCAGGTGGCCGAGCGCTGGCACCGCGGCCAGAAGCGCAAGAGCGGCGACCCGTACATCACCCACCCCCTCGCGGTGACGACGATCCTCGCCGAGCTGGGCATGGATCCGGCGACGCTCATGGCGGGCCTGCTCCACGACACCGTGGAGGACACCGAGTACGGCCTGGAGGACCTGCGCCGGGACTTCGGCGACCAGGTGGCCCTGCTGGTCGACGGAGTCACCAAGCTCGACAAGGTCAAGTTCGGCGAGGCCGCGCAGGCCGAGACGGTGCGCAAGATGGTCGTCGCGATGGCCAAGGACCCGCGCGTCCTGGTCATCAAGCTCGCCGACCGGCTGCACAACATGCGCACCATGCGCTACCTCAAGCGCGAGAAGCAGGAGAAGAAGGCGCGCGAGACCCTCGAGATCTACGCGCCCCTCGCCCACCGCCTCGGCATGAACACCATCAAGTGGGAGCTGGAGGACCTCGCCTTCGCGATCCTCTACCCCAAGATGTACGACGAGATCGTACGGCTGGTGGCCGAAAGGGCGCCGAAGCGTGACGAGTACCTGGCCATAGTGACCGACGAGGTCCAGGCCGACCTGCGCGCCGCCCGCATCAAGGCGACCGTCACCGGCCGCCCGAAGCACTACTACAGCGTCTACCAGAAGATGATCGTCCGCGGCCGTGACTTCGCGGAGATCTACGACCTGGTGGGCATCCGCGTCCTCGTGGACACCGTCCGCGACTGCTACGCCGCCCTCGGTACCGTGCACGCGCGATGGAACCCGGTCCCCGGCCGGTTCAAGGACTACATCGCGATGCCCAAGTTCAACATGTACCAGTCGCTGCACACGACGGTCATCGGCCCCAACGGCAAGCCCGTCGAACTCCAGATCCGCACGTTCGACATGCACCGCCGTGCCGAGTACGGCATCGCCGCGCACTGGAAGTACAAGCAGGAGGCCGTCGCCGGCGCCTCCAAGGTCCGCTCGGACCAGCCGAGGACCACCGGCAAGGACGACCACCTCAACGACATGGCGTGGCTGCGCCAGCTCCTGGACTGGCAGAAGGAGACCGAGGACCCCGGCGAGTTCCTGGAGTCCCTGCGCTTCGACCTGTCCCGCAACGAGGTCTTCGTCTTCACGCCCAAGGGCGACGTCATAGCGCTGCCGGCCGGCGCGACTCCCGTGGACTTCTCGTACGCGGTCCACACCGAGGTGGGCCACCGCACGATAGGAGCCCGGGTCAACGGACGTCTCGTCCCGCTGGAGTCGACCCTGGACAACGGCGACCTGGTGGAGGTCTTCACCTCCAAGGCGGCCGGCGCCGGACCGTCCCGGGACTGGCTGAACTTCGTCAAGTCGCCGCGGGCCCGCAACAAGATCCGGGCCTGGTTCTCCAAGGAGCGCCGGGACGAGGCGATCGAGCAGGGCAAGGACGCCATCGCGCGCGCGATGCGCAAGCAGAACCTGCCGATCCAGCGCATCCTCACCGGCGACTCCCTCGTCACGCTCGCACACGAGATGCGCTACCCGGACATCTCCTCGCTGTACGCGGCGATCGGCGAGGGCCATGTGGCCGCGCAGAACGTCGTGCAGAAGCTGGTGCAGGCGCTCGGCGGCGAGGAGGCCGCCTCCGAGGAGATGGACGAGGCGGTCCCGCCGTCCCGCACCCGTGGCCGCAAACGGCGCGCCAACCAGGACCCGGGCGTGGTCGTCAAGGGTGTCGACGACGTGTGGGTCAAGCTGGCCCGCTGCTGCACCCCCGTCCCCGGCGACCCGATCATCGGCTTCGTCACGCGCGGCAGCGGCGTGTCGGTTCACCGCAGCGACTGCGTCAACGTGGAGTCGCTGTCCCGGGAGCCGGAGCGCATCCTCGACGTCGAGTGGGCGCCGACGCAGTCCTCGGTCTTCCTGGTCGCCATCCAGGTCGAGGCCCTGGACCGCTCCCGGCTCCTCTCGGACGTCACCCGTGTCCTGTCCGACCAGCACGTCAACATCCTCTCCGCGGCCGTCCAGACCTCCCGCGACCGGGTGGCCACCTCCCGCTTCACCTTCGAGATGGGCGACCCCAAGCACCTGGGACACGTCCTGAAGGCCGTACGCGGCGTCGAGGGCGTCTACGACGTGTACCGGGTGACGTCGGCCCGCAGACCGTAGCCGAGCACGCGAGAGGCCCCCGTACGCGAGGTACGGGGGCCTTGTCGTCGTACGGCCGGGCGGGAGGTCAGCCGCCGAACTCCTGCAGACCCTTCAGCGCCTGGTCCAGCAGCGCCTGACGGCCTTCGAGCTCGCGCTCCAGCTTGTCGGCCCGCGCGGAGTTGCCCTGGGCGCGCGCCTGCTCGATCTGCCCCTGCAGCTTGTCCACGGCGGCCTGGAGCTGACCGGTCAGACCGGCGGCACGCGCGCGTGCCTCCGGGTTGGTCCGGCGCCACTCGGTTTCCTCGGACTCCTGGATCGCCCGCTCCACCGCGTGCATCCTGCCCTCGATCTTCGGCCGGGCGTCACGCGGCACATGACCGATGGCCTCCCAGCGCTCGTTGATCGTGCGGAATGCGGCGCGCGCCGCCTTCAGGTCGCCGACCGGCAGCAGCTTCTCTGCTTCCTCGGCCAGCTCCTCCTTGAGCTTGAGGTTCTCCGTCTGCTCGGCGTCCCGCTCGGCGAACACCGAGCTGCGGGCGGCGAAGAAGACGTCCTGGGCGCCACGGAAGCGGTTCCACAGGTCGTCCTCGTGCTCGCGCTGGGCGCGGCCCGCCGCCTTCCACTCCGCCATCAGCTCGCGGTAGCGCGCCGCCGTCGGACCCCAGTCCGTCGAACCGGACAGCGCCTCGGCCTCGGAGACCAGCCGCTCCTTGACGCGTCGGGCCTCCTCGCGCTGCGCGTCCAGCTGCGCGAAGTGCGCCTTGCGGCGCTTGGAGAACGCCGAACGCGCGTGGGAGAACCGGTGCCACAGCTCGTCGTCCGACTTGCGGTCCAGCCGGGGCAGGCCCTTCCAGATGTCCACCAGCGCCCGCAGGCGCTCACCGGCGGCCCGCCACTGGTCGGACTGCGCCAGCTGCTCCGCCTCGGTGACCAGGTCCTCCTTGGCCTTGCGGGCCTCGTCGGACTGCTTGGCCCGCTGCTGCTTGCGCTCCTCGCGGCGCGACTCGACGGTCGCCACCAGCTTGTCCAGCCGCTCCCGCAGCGCCTGCAGATCGCCGACGGCGTGATGCGCGTCGACCTGCTCGCGGATGTGGTCGATCGCGACCTGAGCGTCCTTGGTCGACAGATCGGTGGTCTGCACTCGCTTCTCGAGGAGGCCGATCTCGACAACCAGGCCCTCGTACTTGCGCTCGAAGTAGGCCAGCGCCTCCTCGGGGGAGCCTGCCTGCCAGGAACCGACCACCTGCTCGCCGTCGGCCGTACGCACGTACACGGTGCCCGTCTCGTCGACGCGGCCCCACGGGTCGCTGCTCACAGCGCCTCCTCCACATGATGCCTCCGAGGGGCTTCGGCGCCCCTGGGCATCGTCCACAGTTTCGTCACGGCCAACATAGGCGACCGGCGGGTCGCCTGTCCGCATCCAGCGCGACCGAAATTGCGCGGTCGACCGCCCCTCGTCGTCGGCGTGTCGCCAGGTCGTCGTCAGGACTTCGTGACGGTCGCCTTGTCGATCACGACCGTCGCGTTGGGGGCGCCGTCACCGCCGCCGGTGTTCTCGCCCGCGGCGGCGATCTTCTTCAGGACCTTCATGCCGTCGGCCGACATCGTCCCGAACGGCGTGTAGCTGGGCGGGAGCTGACTGTCCTGGTAGACGAGGAAGAACTGGCTGCCGCCGGTGTGCGGCTGGCCGGTGTTGGCCATCGCCACCGTGCCCGCCGGGTAGACGTTCGCCTTGAGGCTCGCGTCCTTCAGGTTCTCGTCCGGAATGGTGTAGCCGGGGCCGCCGCTGCCGCTGCCCGTCGGGTCGCCGCACTGCAGGACGTAGATCCCGTTGGTGGTGAGACGGTGGCACTTGGTGTGGTCGAAGAAGCCCTTGCCGGCGAGGAAGTCGAAGGAGTTCACCGTGTGCGGCGCGGCCTTCGCCTTGAGCGCTATGTCGATGTCGCCGCAGGTCGTCGCGAGGGTCATCGTGTACTTCGCCGACGCGTCGATCGTGACCGCCGGCTCCTTCTTCCAGGTCTGCTTCTTGACGGACCCGGCGGCCGGCTTCTCGCACGGGTCCTTCGCGGCGCTGGGCGCGGCCGACGGCGTCGTCTGCGGACTCGCGTCCGCCTTCTTGTCGTCGTCCTTCAGGACACCCGTCGTGTACAGCGCCAGGCTGCCGATGACGACCACGCCGAGCACCGACGCGATCACCGCGTTGCGCATGCGCGCCTTGCGCCGGGCGCTCGTGCGTCGCTGCTGCTGCCGCAAGAACTTCTCCCGGGCGAGCTGACGCTTCCGCTGTTCCTGGGTGACCACCGGATTCTCTCCTCATGCGTCTCGTACGTCGACTGGGACGCGTGCGTCTTGTGAGCCGACCGCCTGCGTGTGCCCCGTACCGTATATGGGTTCGCTGAGGAAACGGCAGCGCCGGTAGGCTCTGACCACTGACGCAGCCGCCAGAAGCCCACGCGTATCGACACAAACGAAGGACGATCGTGCTCATTGCCGGGTTCCCCGCCGGGGCCTGGGGGACGAACTGTTATCTCGTCGCCCCCGCCGCCGGTGAGGAGTGCGTGATCATCGACCCGGGCCACCAGGCTGCCCCAGGAGTCGAGGAAGCGGTCCGCAAGCACCGCCTCAAGCCCGTCGCCGTCGTCCTCACCCACGGCCACATCGACCATGTGGCCTCGGTCGTCCCGGTCTGCGGCGCGCACGACGTGCCGGCCTGGATCCACCCCGAGGACCGGTTCATGATGAGCGACCCGGAGAAGGCGCTCGGCCGGTCGATCGGGATGCCGCTGATGGGCGAGCTGACCGTGGGGGAGCCGGACGACGTCCGCGAGCTGACCGACGGCGCGAGACTGGACCTGGCCGGTCTGGAGTTCTCCGTCGCCCACGCCCCGGGCCATACCAAGGGGTCGGTGACCTTCCGGATGCCCGAGGCGGCCGACGTCCCGTCGGTCTTCTTCTCCGGGGACCTGCTGTTCGCCGGCTCCATCGGACGCACCGACCTGCCCGGCGGCGACATGGCCGAGATGCTCGACTCGCTGGCCCGTGTGTGCCTGCCGCTCGAGGACTCGACCGTGGTGCTGTCCGGCCACGGCCCCCAGACGACCATCGGCCAGGAGCGCGCCGCCAACCCGTATCTGCGGCAGGTGGCGGCCGGCGGCCAGGGAGCGGGTTCCCACACCCCTCCCCGACGAGGAATGTGACGAGAGACCTTCCGTGAGTACCTTCCAGGCCCCCAAGGGCACGTACGACCTGATCCCGCCGGACAGCGCCAAGTACCTCGCCGTCCGCGAGGCCATCGCCGCGCCGCTGCGCAACTCCGGCTACGGCTATATCGAGACGCCCGGCTTCGAGAACGTGGAGCTCTTCGCGCGCGGTGTGGGTGAGTCGACCGACATCGTGACGAAGGAGATGTACGCCTTCGAGACCAAGGGCGGCGACCGCCTCGCCCTGCGCCCCGAGGGCACGGCGTCCGTGCTGCGCGCGGCCCTCGAGGCCAATCTGCACAAGGCGGGCAACCTGCCGGTCAAGCTCTGGTACTCCGGCTCCTACTACCGCTACGAGCGGCCCCAGAAGGGCCGTTACCGCCACTTCTCACAGGTGGGCGCCGAGGCGATCGGCGCCGAGGACCCGGCGCTGGACGCCGAGCTGATCATCCTGGCGGACCAGGCGTACCGGTCGCTGGGGCTGCGGAACTTCCGCATCCTGCTCAACAGCCTGGGCGACAAGGAGTGCCGCCCGGTGTACCGGGAGGCGCTGCAGACCTTCCTGCGGAGCCTGGACCTCGACGAGGACACGCTGCGCCGCGCGGAGATCAACCCGCTGCGGGTCCTCGACGACAAGCGCGAGTCGGTCCAGAAGCAGCTCGGGGACGCGCCGCTGCTGCGCGACTACCTCTGCGACGCCTGCAAGGCGTACCACGAGGAGGTCCGAGAGCTGATCACGGCGGCGGGCGTGCGCTTCGAGGACGACCCGAAGCTGGTCCGCGGCCTCGACTACTACACCCGCACGACCTTCGAGTTCGTCCACGACGGACTGGGCTCGCAGTCCGCGGTGGGCGGCGGCGGCCGCTACGACGGACTCTCCGAGATGATCGGCGGCCCCGCGCTGCCGTCGGTGGGCTGGGCGCTGGGCGTCGACCGTACGGTGCTGGCGCTGGAGGCCGAGGGCGTGGAGCTGGAACTGCCCGCCGCGACCTCCGTGTTCGCCGTCCCGCTCGGCGAGGAGGCCCGCCGGGTGCTCTTCGCGAAGGTCACCGAGCTGCGCAAGCTCGGTGTCGCGGCCGACTTCTCCTATGGCGCCAAGGGCCTCAAGGGCGCCATGAAGAACGCCAACCGCAGCGGCGCCCGCTACACGGTCGTCGCCGGCGAACGCGACCTCGCCGAGGGCGTCGTCCAGCTCAAGGACATGGAGTCCGGCGAGCAGACGGCGATCGGCGTGAACGAGATCGTGGCCGAGCTGGAGTCGAGGCTGGGCTGAGCGTGCCGTCGGGGGGTGCCGGGGCGTGTGCTCCGGCACCCTTCGTTCGTGTGTGCTGTCCGGTTCCGTCCAGCGGCCGAAACCGAACGCTACGGGCCCGCCGCACGTACGTCCTTATGTCCGCCGAACGGTGGAGGCAGGGCCGGGTGCGGCACAATGGCCCCTGTCCGAAGATGGGCCACCTCTCAAGTGACGGAATCGGCGTGATGAGCAAGACGACAGTGAAAGACGTCTCCACGGAGTCCGAGCGCGTCGCCGCGGCCGAGCCGCGAACCGTGGGCGGCAGTCGTGCGTTCGCGATCCTGCTGCTGATCACCGGTGCGGCCGGCCTGCTCGCCGCCTGGGTCATCACGATCGACAAGATGAAGATCCTCGAAGCCAAGGCCGAGGGGAAGACGTTCACGCCCAGCTGCAGCATCAGCCCGATCATCAGCTGCGGAAGCGTCATGGAGAGCAAGCAGGCCTCCGTCTTCGGGTTCCCGAACCCGATGCTCGGCCTGGTCGCCTACGGCATCGTCATCTGCGTCGGCATGAGCCTGCTGACCGGGGCCCGCTTCCCCCGCTGGTACTGGCTGACCTTCAACTTCGGCACGCTGTTCGGCGTGGGCTTCGTCACCTGGCTGCAGTACCAGTCGCTGTACAACATCAACGCCCTGTGCCTGTGGTGCTCGCTGGCCTGGGTCGCGACGATCACCATGTTCTGGTACGTCACCTCGTTCAACGTGCGCAACGGCTTCCTGCCCGCGCCGGACGGGCTCAAGCGGTTCTTCGGCGAGTTCACCTGGGTCCTGCCCGCGACCCACGTCGGCATCATCGCCATGCTGATCCTCACCCGCTGGGGCGCCGACCTCTGGGCCTGAGCCCGGCGCCGCGCCGGGCGGCCCGCGGAGCACCGGATGCGACGCCGGACGCACCGCCGGACAGGAGTGTCGGACCCCTGACGTAGGCTCCGACGTGTGGAGCCCGACCTGTTCACCGCCGCAGCAGAAGACCGCCAGGAGAAGGATCCCGCCGGGAGCCCCCTGGCGGTCCGGATGCGCCCCCGCACCCTCGACGAGGTGATGGGGCAGCAGCACCTGCTGAAACCGGGCTCACCCCTGCGCCGCCTGGTCGGCGACGGCGCCAAGGGGCCGGCAGGCCCCTCCTCGGTGATCCTCTGGGGACCCCCGGGCACCGGTAAGACCACCCTGGCGTACGTCGTCTCCAAGGCCACCGACAAGCGGTTCGTCGAGCTGTCGGCCATCACCGCCGGCGTCAAGGAGGTCCGCGCGGTCATCGACGGCGCCCGCCGCGCCATCGGCGGGTTCGGCAAGGAGACCGTCCTCTTCCTCGACGAGATCCACCGCTTCAGCAAGGCCCAGCAGGACTCCCTCCTCCCGGCCGTCGAGAACCGCTGGGTGACGCTGATCGCGGCGACCACCGAGAACCCCTACTTCTCGGTCATCTCCCCGCTGCTGTCCCGCTCCCTGCTGCTGACCCTCGAACCTCTCACGGACGACGACCTGCGGGGCCTCGTCCGGCGCGCCCTGGCCGACGAACGCGGCCTCAAGGGCGCCGTCACCCTCCCCGAGGAGACCGAGGCACACCTCCTGCGCATCGCCGGCGGGGACGCCCGGCGCGCGCTGACCGCCCTGGAGGCCGCCGCCGGCGCGGCCCTCGACCAGGACGAGTCCGAGATCAGCCTCCGGACGCTGGAGCAGACGGTCGACCGCGCGGCGGTGAAGTACGACCGCGACGGCGACCAGCACTACGACGTCGCCAGCGCCCTGATCAAGTCCATCCGGGGCTCGGACGTCGACGCCGCCCTGCACTACCTGGCCCGCATGATCGAGGCCGGCGAGGACCCCCGCTTCATCGCCCGCCGTCTGATGATCTCCGCCAGCGAGGACATCGGTCTCGCCGACCCGAACGCCCTGCCCCTCGCGGTCGCCGCCGCCCAGGCCGTCGCGATGATCGGCTTCCCGGAGGCCGCCCTCACCCTCAGCCACGCCACGATCGCCCTCGCCCTGGCCCCCAAGTCGAACGCCGCGACGACGGCCGTCGGCGCCGCCCTGGAGGACGTCCGCAAGGGCCTCGCCGGACCCGTACCGCCGCACCTGCGGGACGGGCACTACAAGGGCGCCGCCAAGCTGGGCCACGCGCAGGGATACGTCTATCCGCACGACCTGCCGGAGGGCATCGCGGCCCAGCAGTACGCCCCGGACGCGGTCCACGGCCGGGACTACTACACGCCCACCAGGCACGGAGCCGAGGCCCGCTACGCGGACGCCGTCGAATGGACCAGGCAGCGCCTCGGTCGCAAGGGGTCCTGAGCACCCTGTAGACTCGCCCGGAGTGCTGCGTCCCGTGCAGTCAGAACGGGACAGTCAGCCGGAGCACCGGTCCCTCGGACCGGCTCCAAGGAGCGTCGCGCACCGTCGAAGGTGTCGCGGGCAGCCCACCACCACCCGGTTCCGGGAACGGTCGGTGGGCCACTCGCGTGCTGCACGTATGTGCCCAGACCAGGGGAGCGGCTGCCCGACAGGTCCCATGCGGACCCGACGGGTTTCCCCGGCTGCGGATTGCGACCTCCCTCCACCCTGACAAGCCGAAACCAGGAAATGAGAGACAGTGGCGAACCAGTCCCGCCCCAAGGTCAAGAAGTCGCGTGCCCTCGGCATCGCGCTCACCCCGAAGGCTGTCAAGTACTTCGAGGCCCGTCCCTACCCGCCGGGCGAGCACGGCCGTGGCCGCAAGCAGAACTCGGACTACAAGGTCCGTCTGCTCGAGAAGCAGCGTCTGCGCGCGCAGTACGACGTGTCCGAGCGCCAGCTCGTCCGCGCCTACGAGCGTGCCTCCAAGGTCCAGGGCAAGACCGGTGAGGCCCTGATCATCGAGCTCGAGCGCCGTCTCGACGCCCTGGTCCTGCGTTCGGGCATCGCCCGCACGATCTACCAGGCCCGCCAGATGGTCGTCCACGGCCACATCGAGGTCAACGGCCAGAAGGTCGACAAGCCTTCCTTCCGTGTCCGTCCCGACGACGTCGTGATGGTCCGCGAGCGCAGCCGCGGCAAGACGCTGTTCGAGGTGGCCCGCGCCGGTGGCTTCGCCCCCGACGGCGAGACCCCGCGCTACCTCCAGGTGAACCTCGGCGCCCTGGCGTTCCGCCTGGACCGTGAGCCGAACCGCAAGGAGATCCCGGTCATCTGCGACGAGCAGCTCGTCGTCGAGTACTACGCCCGCTGATCCCCTCCCGGATCGGTCTTCGCGGCCGTCGCAGGACTTCCGCGCCCCGGCCCGTCGTCCTCCTGCCCTTCGGGGCGGGCGGGGCGGCGGGCCTTCGCGCACCCCTAATCCGGTACGGACCGGCGGCGTCGGCGCGATAGGCTCGCCTCCAGAGAAGCTGCCAAGACAGCTGTCCGTCAGCACAGGGAGCGGGTGCGCAGTGTCCGGTGGAGAGGTGGCCGGCATCCTGGTGGCCGTGTTCTGGGCCATCCTGGTCTCCTTCCTCGCCGTCGCCCTGGCGAGGCTGGCCCAGACGCTCAGGGCGACGACCAGACTCGTCGCGGACGTGACCGAACAGGCCGTCCCGCTGCTCGCCGACGCCTCCGCGGCGGTGCGCTCGGCACAGACCCAGATCGACCGGGTCGACGCGATCGCCACCGACGTCCAGGAAGTCACGTCCAACGCCTCGGCGTTGTCCACCACGGTCGCCTCCACCTTCGGCGGCCCCCTGGTGAAGGTCGCCGCCTTCGGCTACGGCGTCCGGCGGGCCCTCGGCGGCCGCAAGGACGACATGCCCGCCGGGGACCTCCGGCGTACCGTGATCGTGGGCCGCACGGTCTCCCGGCGGGAGAAGCGCAAGCCCCGTGGAAAGAGGGACTGAGAGCCAGCGATGTTCCGCCGCACCTTCTGGTTCAGCACGGGCGTCGCCGCCGGTGTCTGGGCCACCACCAAGGTCAACCGCAAGCTGAGGCAGCTGACCCCCGAGAGCCTCGCCGCCGCCGCGGCGGACAAGGCGCTCGAGACGGGAGCACGACTCAAGGACCGCGCGGTCGGCTTCGTGCTCGACGTCCGCGACAACATGGCCCAGCGCGAGGCCGAACTGGGGGAGGCGCTCGGGATCCACGAGGACCCCGCGCTCCCCGCCCCCAGGCGGTACCCCGCCATCGAGAACCACCGCAGCCCTTCCAGGCGCTCCGGGCACATCGAGAGCTCGACGTACCCGCAGCAGAAGAACCCGTACAACCGGAATGAGGACCACTGATGGAGTCGGCCGAGATTCGCCGCCGCTGGCTGAGCTTCTACGAGGAGCGCGGGCACACCGTCGTCCCTTCGGCGTCGCTCATCGCGGACGACCCGACGCTGCTCCTCGTCCCCGCCGGCATGGTCCCCTTCAAGCCGTACTTCCTCGGCGAGGTCAAGCCGCCGTGGGCGCGCGCCACCAGCGTGCAGAAGTGCGTGCGCACGCCCGACATCGAAGAGGTCGGCAAGACCACCCGCCACGGCACGTTCTTCCAGATGTGCGGCAACTTCTCCTTCGGCGACTACTTCAAGGAAGGCGCCGTCAAGTACGCCTGGGAGCTGCTCACCACGCCCCAGGACAAGGGCGGTTACGGCCTGGACCCGGAGAGGCTCTGGATCACCGTCTACAAGGACGACGACGAGGCCGAGCGTATCTGGCACGAGGTCGTCGGCGTGCCCAGGGAGCGCATCCAGCGCCTCGGCATGAAGGACAACTACTGGTCCATGGGGGTCCCCGGACCCTGCGGACCGTGTTCCGAGATCAACTACGACCGCGGCCCCGAGTTCGGAGTCGAGGGCGGCCCGGCCGTCAACGACGAGCGGTACGTGGAGATCTGGAACCTCGTCTTCATGCAGTACGAGCGCGGCGAGGGCATCGGCAAGGACAACTTCGAGATCCTGGGCGAGCTGCCGAGCAAGAACATCGACACCGGCCTCGGCCTGGAGCGCCTCGCCATGATTCTGCAGGGCGTGCAGAACATGTACGAGATCGACACCTCCATGGCCGTCATCAAGAAGGCCACCGAGCTGACCGGCGTCGAGTACGGCCAGGCCCACGACTCGGACGTCTCCCTGCGCGTGGTCACCGACCACATGCGCACGTCCGTGATGCTCATCGGCGACGGCGTCACCCCCGGCAACGAGGGCCGCGGTTACGTGTTGCGCCGCATCATGCGCCGCGCCATCCGCAACATGCGCCTCCTCGGCGCCACCGGCCCGGTCGTCAAGGACCTCATCGACACCGTCATCGAGATGATGGGCCAGCAGTACCCGGAGCTCGTCACCGACCGGCAGCGCATCGAGACGGTGGCCCTCGCCGAGGAGGCCGCCTTCCTCAAGACGCTGAAGGCCGGCACGAACATCCTCGACACGGCCATCAGCGAGACGAAGCAGTCCGGCGGCGCGGTCCTCGCCGGCGACAAGGCCTTCCTGCTCCACGACACCTGGGGCTTCCCGATCGACCTCACCCTGGAGATGGCCGCCGAACAGGGCCTCGCCGTGGACGAGGACGGCTTCCGCCGCCTGATGAAGGAGCAGCGGGACAAGGCGAAGGCCGACGCCCAGGCCAAGAAGACCGGACACGCCGGGGTGGGCGCCTACCGCGAGATCGCCGACCAGGCCGGGGCGACCGACTTCATCGGCTACTCCGACACCGAGAGCGAGTCGACGATCGTCGGCATCCTCGTCGACGGCGCCTCCTCGCCCGCCGCCACCGAGGGCGACGAGGTCGAGATCGTCCTTGACCGCACCCCGTTCTACGCCGAGGGCGGCGGCCAGATCGGCGACACCGGCCGGATCCGGGTGGACACCGGCGCGATCGTCGAGATCCGCGACACCCAGAAGCCGGTTCCCGGCGTGTACGTCCACAAGGGCGTCGTGCAGGTCGGCGAGGTCACGGTCGGCGCCAAGGCCCACGCCTCGATCGACCGGCGTCGCCGCACGGCCATCGCCCGCGCCCACTCCGCCACTCACCTCACCCACCAGGCGCTGCGCGACGCCCTCGGTCCGACGGCCGCCCAGGCCGGTTCCGAGAACCAGCCCGGCCGCTTCCGCTTCGACTTCGGCTCCCCCGCCGCCGTTCCGACGGCTGTGATGACCGACGTCGAGCAGAAGATCAACGAGGTGCTCGCCCGTGAACTCGACGTCCAGGCCGAGGTCATGGGCATCGACGAGGCCAAGAAGCAGGGCGCCATCGCCGAGTTCGGCGAGAAGTACGGCGAGCGCGTCCGCGTCGTCACCATCGGCGACTTCTCCAAGGAGCTGTGCGGCGGCACGCACGTGCACAACACCGCTCAGCTCGGACTGGTCAAGCTGCTCGGCGAGTCGTCCATCGGTTCCGGCGTGCGCCGCATCGAGGCCCTCGTCGGCGTCGACGCCTACCACTTCCTCGCCCGTGAGCACACGGTCGTCGCCCAGCTCCAGGAGCTGATCAAGGGACGTCCCGAGGAGCTCCCGGAGAAGGTCTCCGCCATGCTCGGCAAGCTGAAGGACGCCGAGAAGGAGATCGACAAGTTCCGCGCCGAGAAGGTTCTGCAGGCCGCCGCCGGTCTCGTGGACTCCGCCAAGGACGTCCACGGCGTCGCCGTCGTCACCGGCCGGGTCCCGGACGGCACCACGCCGGACGACCTGCGCAGGCTCGTCCTCGACGTGCGGGGCCGCATCCAGGGCGGCCGGGCCGCCGTGGTCGCCCTCTTCACGGTGAACAACGGCAAGCCGCTGACGGTCATCGCCACCAACGAGGCCGCCCGCGAGCGGGGCCTCAAGGCCGGCGAACTGGTCCGCACGGCCGCCAGGACGCTCGGCGGCGGCGGTGGCGGCAAGCCGGACGTCGCCCAGGGCGGCGGCCAGAACGCGGCCGCCGTCGGCGAGGCCGTGGACGCCGTCGAGCGGCTCGTGGCGGAAACGGCCAAGTGAGCGAGCCGATGCGCAAGGGCCGCCGACTCGCGATCGACGTCGGGGACGCCCGGATCGGAGTCGCCTCGTGCGACCCCGACGGGATCCTCGCCACCCCGGTCGAGACGGTCCCCGGCCGGGACGTGCCGGCGGCTCACCGCCGGCTGGCACAGCTGGTCGCGGAGTACGAGCCCATCGAGGTCGTCGTCGGTCTCCCTCGCTCCCTCAAGGGGGGCGAGGGCCCGGCCGCGGTGAAGGTGCGCGGATTCGCGCAGGAACTGGCGAACACAATCGCGCCCGTATCCGTACGTCTGGTCGACGAGAGGATGACGACTGTGACGGCCAGTCAGGGACTGCGCGCCTCGGGCGTGAAGGCGAAGAAGGGCCGCTCGGTGATCGACCAGGCAGCCGCTGTGATCATCCTGCAGCAGGCGCTGGAATCCGAACGAGTGTCAGGCAAAGCACCGGGCGAGGGCGTCGAAGTGGTCATCTGATCGCGATACGGTAACGTTCCGCGCGATGTGGTGGTGTTCGAACAGCCGCCGCACAGAGAGAGGCGGAACGGTGACGGGCCCGCGAAGGCCGACTTCTCGCCGCCTCGCGGCTCTAGGGGATCGATGACTGAGTATGGCCGGGGCCAAGGCTCCGAACCGTGGCATCCGGAGGACCCGTTGTACGGGGACGGCGGATGGGAAGGGCAGCAGGCCCACACGGGTCATCAGCCTGCCTACGGTGGCCAGCAGCAGCACCCCTACCCGCAGCAGCACCCGCAGCAGCAGCATCCGCAGCAGTCGGAGTACGGCGACTGGGGCCAGGGCCAGGGGCAGCAGTACGACCGACAGCACTACGGCGGTCAGCAGTACGACCCTCAGTACCAGGGGTACGACCAGCAGCAGTACGCCGAACAGGGCGGGCAGCAGTACGCCCACCAGAGCCAGCAGCAGGGCTACCACGAGGGATACCAGGAGGGCGGCTGGGACGGGACGGGCACCCACGCCCACGTCCCCTACGCGGCCGACCCCGGCGACCCCTACGGTCAGCAGGCCGCCGCCTACGGCGCGGAACAGCCCGACTTCTACGGCACCCCTGACGCGTATCCGCCGCCGGAGCCGCCCGCCCGGCGGCGCGCCGAACCCGAAGCGGAACCGGAGCCCGAGCCGGCGCCGGAACCCGGCTCCGAGGACACCGACCGGGATCCGGGAGCCGACCAGGAGGAGCATGCCTTCTTCGCCGGCGGCGCCGATGACGACGAGGACGACGAGGAGCCGGATCGCGGGAGGCGCCGAAGCCGCGGAGGCAAAGGCGCGAAGGGCGCGAAGAACAAGAAGAGCCGCAACGGCTGCGCCTGCCTGATCGTCGTGCTGGTGTTCGCCGGTGGCATCGGCGGCGTCGGCTACGTCGGTTACCACTATTACAAGAATCGTTACAGCGCGGCTCCGGACTTCGCGGGCGGCGGCATCAGCCAGACCGTCAGCGTCCAGGTCCCCAAAGGCTCGGGCGGCGCGGACATCGGCCGTCTGCTGAAAGAGGCAGGCGTCGTCAAGAGCGTCGACGCCTTCGTGTCCGCGGCCACGAGCAATCCGGACGGCGGCAAGATCCAGGCGGGCGCGTACATCCTGAAGAAGCAGATGTCCGCGAAGAGCGCCGTCGAGATGATGCTCGATCCCAAGAGCCAGGCCAACGTGCTGGTGACGCCGGGGCAGCGCAACGTGGCGGTCTACAAGAACATCGACGAGAAACTCGGCCTCGCCCCGGGCGCCACCAGGAAGGTCGCGGAGAGCAAGTACGCGACGCTCGGGCTGCCCAAGTGGGCTAACGACAACGAGGAGATCAAGGACCCGCTGGAGGGCTTCCTCTTCCCGGGCACCTACGGCGCCGCCAAGGGCATGAAGCCGGAGACGGTCCTCAAGGCGATGGTCGACCACGCCAACGAGGTGTACGGCACCTACGACTTCGCGGCCAAGGCGAAGGCGCTCAAGCTGGACACTCCGCTCCAGGTGATCACGGTCGCCAGCCTGGTCCAGGCCGAGGGCAAGACGCACGACGACTACCGCAAGATGGCGGAGGTCGTCTACAACCGGCTCAAGCCGACGAACGACCAGACCAACCGGCTGCTCCAGTTCGACTCGACCTTCAACTACCTG
Source organism: Streptomyces humidus (assembly GCF_014649655.1). Lineage (GTDB taxonomy): Bacteria > Actinomycetota > Actinomycetes > Streptomycetales > Streptomycetaceae > Streptomyces > Streptomyces humidus. The sequence continues at coordinate 318,970 of NZ_BMTL01000006.1, forward strand.
AAGGGCGAGAGCAACATCCACATCAGCTCGTCCGAGATCAACCAGAACAAGGACCCGTACAACACCTACACCAACAAGGGCCTGCCGCCCGGTCCGATCGGCAATCCCGGTGAGGACGCGCTGAAGGCCACGTTGAGCCCGACCTCCGACGGCTGGATCTACTTCGTGGCCACCGACGGCAAGAGCAACACCGAATTCGCCAAGACCTACGCCGAGTTCCAGCGACTCAAGGACAAGTTCGATGCCAGCTCGGGCAAGTGACGCCCGTCGTGCCGCGGTGCTCGGCAGCCCCATCGCCCACTCCCTCTCCCCGGCGCTGCACCGCGCCGCGTACGAGGCGCTGGAGCTCACCGGCTGGACGTACGACCGCTTCGACGTCGGCGAGGAGGCCCTGCCCGCCTTCCTCGACGGACTGGGCGCCGAGTGGACCGGTCTGTCGCTGACCATGCCGCTGAAGCGCGCGGTCATCCCGCTGCTCGACGAGATCAGCGAGACCGCGGCCTCCGTCGAGGCGGTCAACACCCTCGTGTTCGCCGAGGACGGCCGTCGGCTCGGCGACAACACCGACATCCCCGGCATGGTCGCCGCCCTGCGTGAGCGCGGGATCGACCAGGTCGACTCGGCCGCGATCCTCGGCGCGGGCGCCACCGCGTCCTCCGCCCTGGCCGCGCTCACCCGGGTCTGCACCGGCCGGATCGTCGCCTACGTGCGCACCGAGGCCCGCGCCGCCGAGATGCGCGAGTGGGGCGAGCGCCTCGACGTCGAGGTCCTCATCGCCGACTGGTCGGACGCCGCCGACGCGCTGAGCTTCCCGCTGGTCGTCGCGACCACCCCGGCCGGGGCCACGGACGCCCTGGCCGCTTCGGTGCCGGAACGCCCCGCCACCCTCTTCGACGTGCTCTACGACCCCTGGCCGACCGAGCTGGCGGCCCGCTGGTCGATGGGCGGGGGCGCCGTCGTCAGCGGCCTCGACCTGCTCGTGCACCAGGCGGTGCTCCAGGTGGAACAGATGACCGGCCGAGCCCCGGCCCCGGTGGAGGCCATGCGCAGGGCGGGCGAGCGGGCCCTCGCCTCCCGCCGGACTCCGGGCCACGCCTGACCGCCGGGGCCCTCTCCCGTCCGCTTGCTGGACCGGCGACCGGCTTCGGCGCCGGGACGTGGGAGGATCGGCAGTAGGCGGGCCAGGGCCGCGCACCCGGTCACGCCGACGACGTACGCGAAGGACGCGCGTGCGCAGGGCAGTACCAGGGCGCGAGCACTGAGGAGCATCGTTGAGCAGGCTGCGTTGGCTGACCGCGGGGGAATCCCACGGTCCCGCACTTGTGGCGACGCTGGAGGGCCTTCCCGCCGGCGTGCCGATCACCACCGAGATGGTCGCCGACCACCTCGCGCGGCGGCGGCTCGGCTATGGGCGCGGTGCGCGGATGAAGTTCGAGCGCGACGAGGTCACCTTCCTCGGCGGCGTCCGGCACGGTCTGACCATGGGTTCTCCGGTCGCCGTCATGGTGGGCAACACCGAGTGGCCCAAGTGGGAACAGGTCATGGCGGCCGACCCGGTCGACCCGGAGATCCTCGCGGGCCTCGCCCGCAACGCCCCGCTCACCCGCCCCCGCCCCGGCCACGCCGACCTCGCCGGGATGCAGAAGTACGGCTTCGACGAGGCCCGGCCGATCCTGGAACGCGCCTCCGCGCGGGAGACCGCCGCCCGGGTCGCGCTCGGCGCGGTCGCCCGGTCGTACCTCAAGGAGACGGCCGGCATCGAGATCGTCTCCCACGTCGTGGAGCTGGCCGCCGCCAAGGCGCCCTACGGCGTCCTGCCGACCCCCGCCGACGTCGAGAAGCTGGACGCCGACCCGGTCCGCTGCCTGGACGCGGACGCGTCGAAGGCGATGGTCGCGGAGATCGACCAGGCCCACAAGGACGGCGACACCCTCGGCGGCGTCGTCGAGGTGCTGGCCTACGGCGTCCCGGTCGGTCTCGGCTCGCACGTGCACTGGGACCGCCGGCTGGACGCCCGGCTCGCCGCCGCGCTGATGGGCATCCAGGCCATCAAGGGCGTCGAGGTCGGCGACGGCTTCGACCTCGCGCGCGTGCCGGGCTCGAAGGCGCACGACGAGATCCTCGCCACCGGCGACGGGATCAAGCGCGCCTCCGGCCGTTCCGGCGGCACCGAGGGCGGACTGACCACCGGCGAGCTGCTGCGCGTGCGCGCGGCGATGAAGCCGATCGCGACCGTGCCGCGGGCCCTGCAGACGGTCGACGTCGCCACGGGCGAAGCGACCCAGGCGCACCACCAGCGCTCCGACGTGTGCGCGGTCCCGGCCGCCGGCATCGTCGCCGAGGCCATGGTCGCGCTGGTGCTGGCCGACGCGGTGGCGGAGAAGTTCGGCGGCGACAGCGTCGTCGAGACCCGCCGCAACGTGCGGTCCTACCTCGACAACCTGCGCATCCGATGAGTGGGCCACGCGTCGTCCTGGTCGGCCCCATGGGCGTGGGCAAGTCCACCGTCGGGCAGCTCCTCGCCGAGCGGCTCGGCGTCGCCTACCGGGACACCGACGACGACATCGTCGCCGAGGCGGGCCGCAGCATCGCGGAGATCTTCGTCGACGACGGCGAGGACGCCTTCCGCACGCTGGAGAAGCGAGCCGTGCGGCGCGCCCTCGCCGAGCACGACGGCGTCCTGGCGCTCGGCGGCGGATCGATCCTCGACCCGGACACCCGCGGTCTGCTGGCCGGACAGTGCGTGCTCTACCTGGCCATGGACGTCGAGGAGGCGGTCAGGCGCACCGGCCTGAACGCGGCACGCCCGCTGCTCGCCGTCAACCCGCGCAAGCAGTGGCGCGAGCTGATGGAGGCCCGTCGCCATCTGTACGAGGGCGTCGCCACCGCGGTCGTGGCCACGGACGGCCGCACCCCCGAAGAGGTCAGCCAAGCAGCCCTGGACGCACTGGAGTTGAAGGAAGCATGAGCAGCGAGTCCGTGACGCGGATCCGGATCGGCGGCAGCGCGGGGACGGACCCCTACGAGGTGCTGGTCGGCCGCCGGCTGCTGGGTGAGCTCGGTGGGCTGATCGGCGACCGGGTGAAGCGCGTCGCCGTGATCCACCCCGAGGCGCTCGCCGAGACCGGGGACGCGCTGCGCGCCGACCTGGCCGGGCAGGGCTTCGAGGCCGTGGCCATCCAGGTGCCCAACGCGGAGGAGGCCAAGACCGCCGAGGTCGCCGCGTACTGCTGGAAGGCGCTCGGCCAGTCCGGGTTCACCCGCACGGACGTCGTCGTGGGCGTCGGCGGCGGCTCGACCACCGACCTGGCCGGGTTCGTCGCCGCGACCTGGCTGCGCGGCGTGCGCTGGATCGCCGTCCCGACGACCGTCCTCGCCATGGTCGACGCGGCCGTCGGCGGCAAGACCGGCATCAACACCGCCGAGGGCAAGAACCTCGTCGGCTCCTTCCACCCGCCGGCCGGGGTGCTGTGCGACCTGGCCGCGCTGGACTCCCTCCCGGTCAACGACTACGTCTCGGGCCTTGCCGAGATCATCAAGGCCGGCTTCATCGCCGACCCGGCGATCCTGGACCTGATCGAGTCCGACCCGCAGGCCGCCCGCACCCCGCAGGGCCCGCACACCGCCGAACTCGTCGAGCGCTCCATCAGGGTCAAGGCGGACGTCGTGTCGTCCGACCTCAAGGAGTCCGGCCTGCGGGAGATCCTCAACTACGGCCACACCCTCGCGCACGCCATCGAGAAGAACGAGCGCTACAAGTGGCGGCACGGCGCGGCCGTCTCCGTCGGCATGCACTTCGCCGCCGAACTGGGCCGCCTCGCGGGCCGGCTGGACGACGCCACGGCCGACCGCCACCGCACGGTCCTGGAGTCGGTGGGCCTCCCGCTGCACTACCGCCACGACCAGTGGCCCAAGCTGCTGGAGAACATGAAGGTCGACAAGAAGTCCCGCGGCGACCTGCTGCGCTTCATCGTCCTGGACGGACTGGCCAGGCCGACCGTCCTCGAGGGGCCCGACCCGGCCGTCCTGCTCGCCGCGTACGGCGAGGTGGGCGAGTAGGACGGCCGGGCGGCCGGGCGGCCGGGTAAGTCCGCCCGGCCCCCTTCTGCCCGATTCGCCGTCCCCGCCGGGCACTTCGGACCGCCCCCGGCCGTTCACCGAACGACAGCCGGGGGCGATACCGTTCGCACGGGGGCACCTTCCACGCCCTTTAGGCTGTGGTGAGAACCGGGGGTCCGCGCCCCCACAGCCAGCGCCCATCGCCTGTACGAGACGGAGTGGCACCGGATGCAGCACGCAGTGGGTTCTCCGCTGCCGCCGCCCCACCAGCCGGGGCACGGTCCGGCCGCCGGCTGGTCGCCGGCCGCGCAACACCCGGGCCCGCACCAGCCGGGCAGCGCCCCGCACCAGCCGGGTCACCTCGGCGCCCCCGCGGGTCCCGTCCCGCCCGCGCCCCGGCCTCCGGTCCCGCCCGCGCCGCCGCCCGCCCCGCCGCATGCCGCGGTCCCGCAGAGCGCCGATACCACCGGGCACGTCCCGCTGCCGCCCGGCGCGCCGGTACCCATGCCCAGCGCGCCGCCCGCTCCGACGGTCCCCGACCCGGCGGCCACGACGCTCGCGGTGCTGCTGATCGGCCCGGCGGGCGCCGGGAAGACCAGCGTCGCCAAGTTCTGGGCCGACCACCGCAGAGTGCCCACCGCCCATGTCAGCCTCGACGACGTGCGCGAGTGGGTCCGCTCGGGCTTCGCCGACCCGCAGTCGGGGTGGAACGACCACTCCGAGGCCCAGTACCGGCTGGCCCGCCGCACCTGCGGGTTCGCCGCCCGCAACTTCCTGGCCAACGGCATCTCGTGCATCCTGGACGACGCGATCTTCCCGGACCGTCCGGCCGTGGGCCTGGGCGGCTGGAAGCGCCATGTGGGCCCGGGGCTGCTGCCCGTCGTCCTGCTGCCAGGCCTGGAGGCCGTACTGGAGCGCAACGCCGAGCGCTCCGGCAACCGCCGCCTCACCGACGAGGAGGTCGCCCGCATCCACGGCCGCATGGCCGGCTGGTACGGCTCCGGCCTGCCCATCATCGACAACTCCCAGCTGGACGTCCCGACGACGGCCAGGGTCCTGGACGACGTGCTGGCCCGGGCGATCGCCAGCCCGCCCAAGTGGTAGCCGACGGGACCGGGGCCCGTCCCGGACACGGGTGACGGCCCGACAGGCCCCCGTCTGCCGGGGGCGGCGCACCGCCGCTCCCGGGGTCCCGTCCCCCGAACGCCTTCCCAACCGGCGCGATCCGGTCGGCGCTCCTACGCTCGTGTCATGTCAGAGGTGCACGAGTCCCGCCGAAACCGCCTACGGGAACGTTGCCACGCGGCCGGCAGCGCGGCAGCGCTGATCTCCCGTCCCGCCAACGTGAGGTATCTCGCGGGCGCCGCCCCGAACGGCGCCGTTCTGCTGCTGGGCGGACGAGAGGATCTCCTGGTCTGCCCCGGGCCGCTCGACGAGCGGCCGAGCGAAGGCCGCCCGGACGACGCGCTGCGCGTCCACTCCCTGTCCCACGCCGGAGGCGATCCCGCGGTCGCCGCCGCCGACCTCCTGGTGGCCCGGGGCGGCGACTGCCTCGCGGTCGAGGAGCATCACCTCACGGTGTCCCGGCACCGTGGGATCCGCTCCGTCGCGCCCCGGCTGCGCCTGGCCGACCTGGGCGGTGCGGTGGAGCAGGCGAGAGTGGTCAAGGACGAGGAGGAGATCTCCTGCCTGCGGATCGGCGCCGAGATCGCCGACCAGGCCCTGGGGGAGCTGCTGGAGTCCATCCTGGTCGGGCGTACGGAACGCCATCTCGCCCTCGAGCTGGAGCGACGCCTGGTCGACCACGGCGCCGACGGCCCCGCCTTCCCCACGTCCGTCGGCACCGGCCCGAACTCCGGCCGCCGCGGGCACCGGCCCACCGACCGCCGGGTCGAGGAGGGCGATTTCCTCTCGGTCTGTCTGGGCGCGGCCTACCGCGGCTACCGCTGCGAGATCGGCCGCACCTTCGTGATCGGCACGTCTCCGGCCGACTGGCAGATCGAGCTGTACGACCTCGTCTTCGCCGCTCAGCGCGCCGGGCGCGAGGCTCTGGCGCCCGGTGTGGCCTGCCGTGACGTGGACCGCGCCGCACGCCAGGTGCTGGGTTCCGCGGGCCACTGCGAGGGCCTCCCGGCGCTCGTCGGACACGGTGTCGGACTCGAAATCGAAGAGGAGCCGCAGTTGACTCCCGCGGCCATGGGTAAACTGGACGCTTGCGTGCCGGTCACCGTCGAACCCGGGGTCCACCTCCCGGGTCGGGGCGGCGTCCGGATCGATGACACGCTCGTCGTGCGCCCCGAGGCGGACGGCGGACCCGAGCTACTCACCATCACGACCAAGGAGCTGCTCGCCCTCTAGGCAGGTGCGTGCCCCGGGGTCGTCCACGTCAGTCCAGGAGATTCCGCAACCGTGGCTTCCACGAACGACCTCAAGAACGGCCTGGTGCTCAAGCTCGAAGGCGGCCAGCTCTGGTCCGTCGTCGAGTTCCAGCACGTCAAGCCCGGCAAGGGCCCGGCCTTCGTGCGCACCAAGCTGAAGAACGTGCTGTCCGGCAAGGTGGTCGACAAGACCTTCAACGCCGGCGTCAAGGTCGAGACGGCCACTGTCGACAAGCGCGACATGCAGTTCTCGTACATGGACGGCGAGTACTTCGTCTTCATGGACATGGAGACCTACGACCAGCTCATGGTCGACCGCAAGGCCGTCGGCGACGCCGCCAACTTCCTGATCGAGGGCTTCACGGCCACCGTCGCGCAGCACGAGGGCGAGGTGCTCTTCGTCGAGCTGCCCGCGGCCGTCGAGCTCGTGGTGCAGGAGACCGAGCCGGGCCTGCAGGGCGACCGCTCCACCGGCGGCACCAAGCCCGCCACCCTGGAGACCGGTCACCAGATCCAGGTCCCGCTCTTCATCACCACCGGTGAGAAGATCAAGGTCGACACCCGCACCAGCGACTACCTCGGCCGGGTGAACAGCTAACCGTGGCTGCCCGCAACACGGCCCGCAAGCGTGCCTTCCAGATCCTCTTCGAGGGCGACCAGCGCGGAGCCGACGTCCTGACGGTCCTCGCGGACTGGGTCCGGCTCTCCCGGGCCGACACCCGGCAGCCGCCGGTGAGCGAGTACACGATGCAGCTGGTCGAGGGCTACGCGGAGCACGCGCGGCGCATCGACGACCTGCTCTCGCAGTACTCGGTCGGCTGGACGCTGGACCGGATGCCGGTCGTCGACCGCAACATCCTGCGCCTCGGCGCCTATGAGCTGATCTGGGCCGACGAGACGCCGGACGCCGTCGTGCTCGACGAGATGGTGCAGCTGGCGAAGGAGTTCTCGACGGACGAGTCGCCCTCGTTCGTCAACGGCCTGCTCGGCCGCCTCAAGGAGCTCAAGCCGTCCCTGCGGCGCGAATAGCCCCGCGAGGCGAGCCGGGGCGTCGCAGGCCGCCACAGGCGGCCTGCGGGCCGTCCGCGGCCCGCAGTGCCCCGCGGGGGCGTGTACATGGCGGAGGGCCCACAGCGCACGCTGTGGGCCCTCCGCCATGTACACGCCCCCGTACAAGTGGCCGGCGCCGGTACCGCTGGGTTCCGGCCACTCGGAGGGTACGTTTCTGCTCAGCCGCGAAGCGGCTAGTTCTCCTCGTGGGAGACCGCGCGACGCGCGTCCGGGTCCAGGACGCCCCAGCTGATCAGCTGCTCGGTCAGGACCGAGGGCGACTGGTCGTAGATGACGGCGAGGGTGCGCAGGTCGTCCTGGCGGATCGACAGCACCTTGCCGTTGTAGTCACCGCGCTGCGACTGGATCGTGGCCGCGTAGCGCTGCAGCGGGCCCGCCTTCTCGACCGGCACGTGAGCCAGTCGCTCCAGGTCGAGGACCAGCTTCGGCGGCGGCTCTGCGGCCCCGCCCGGAGTGGTTCCGGGCAGCAGTTCCTGCACGGGAACGCCGTAGAAGTCCGCCAGTTCGGCGAGGCGCTGCACGGTCACGGCGCGGTCGCCGCGCTCGTACGAACCGACCACGACCGCCTTCCAGCGTCCCTGGGACTTCTCCTCGACACCGTGGAGGGAAAGGCCCTGCTGGGTGCGGATCGCGCGGAGCTTGGCCCCGAGCTGTTTGGCGTATTCGCTGGACATATAGCTCCCCGGCACTGGGTCGACGCGGCACGAGCCGCGTGCTGGTAACTCACTGTGAGGTTACGCAGCGTGATTCTTCTGCGTCAAGCCGAATGGTCCACACCGACTCTTCCGTGGTAGTGACGGCCGACTAGGCCAAGGGGGTGATAGGGCCGCAGTCCCGGCCTGCTACCGTGGATGGCGCAAATCCGACGTCCTTTAAGGTCCGTCCCGTGAGGCGGAGAAGGAGGTCCGTTTCGTATGGACAAGCAGGACATTGAGCAGGACACCGCGCAGGACATCACGCAGGGCGGCGAGCAGGACCTCCGGCAGGCCGAGGCGCGGCCCGTCCTCGAAGGCCCCGACATCGCGCGCGTGCTGACCCGCATCGCCCACGAGATCGTCGAACGCGCCAAGGGCGCCGACGACGTGGTCCTCCTCGGCATCCCGACGCGCGGCGTGTTCCTCGCCCGGCGGCTCGGCGCCAAGCTGGAGCAGATCACCGACCGCAAGATCCCCGTCGGCTCCCTCGACATCACCATGTACCGCGACGACCTGCGCATGCACCCGCCGCGCGCGCTGGCCCGCACCGAGATCCCCGGTGACGGCCTGGACGGCAGGCTGGTCGTCCTCGTCGACGACGTGCTGTTCTCCGGGCGCACCATCCGCGCCGCCCTCGACGCCCTGAACGACCTCGGGCGCCCGCGCGCGGTGCAGCTGGCGGTCCTCGTCGACCGCGGCCACCGCGAACTGCCCATCCGCGCCGACTACGTCGGCAAGAACCTCCCCACGTCGCTGCGGGAGACGGTCAAGGTCCAGCTCGCCGAGGAGGACGGTCGCGACACCGTGCTGCTCGGCGTGAAGCAGACCCAGTAGCAGACGGATCGCGTACGCCGCCGGCGTGCGCCCCTTCGGCACGCCTCCGCCTGCCCGGAATCTCCCCGAACCTGAACTGCCTTACGGAGCCTGACAGATGCAGCGTCATCTCATCTCGGCCGCCGACCTCACCCGCGACGACGCCGTCCTGATCCTCGACACCGCCGAGGAGATGGCCCGGGTGGCCGACCGGCCCATCAAGAAACTGCCGACCCTGCGCGGCCGCACGATCGTCAACCTCTTCTTCGAGGACTCCACCCGCACCCGCATCTCCTTCGAGGCCGCCGAGAAGCGGCTGTCCGCGGACGTCATCAACTTCTCCGCCAAAGGGTCGAGCGTGTCCAAGGGCGAGTCCCTGAAGGACACCGCCCAGACGCTGGAGGCCATGGGCGTCGACGCGGTCGTCATCCGGCACGGGGCCTCCGGCGCCCCCTACCGGCTGGCCACCTCCGGCTGGATCGACGCGGCCGTGGTCAACGCCGGCGACGGCACCCACCAGCACCCCACCCAGGCCCTCCTGGACGCCTTCACCATGCGCCGCCGGCTCGTCGGCCGGGACGCGGGGATCGGCCAGGACCTCTCCGGCAAGCGCATCACGATCGTCGGCGACGTCCTGCACAGCCGGGTCGCCCGCTCCAACGTCGACCTGCTGCACACCCTCGGCGCCGAGGTCACCCTGGTCGCCCCGCCCACGCTGGTGCCGGTCGGCATCGAGGCCTGGCCCTGCGCGGTCTCCTACGACCTGGACAGCACGCTGCCCAAGTCCGACGCGGTGATGATGCTGCGCGTGCAGCGGGAGCGGATGAACGCCGCGTTCTTCCCGACCGAGCGCGAGTACTCGCGCCGCTACGGCCTCGACGGCGACCGTATGGCGCGGATGCCCGAGCACGCCATCGTGATGCACCCCGGCCCGATGGTGCGCGGCATGGAGATCACCGCGGAGGTCGCCGACTCCGAGCGCTGCACCGTCGTCGAACAGGTCGCCAACGGCGTGTCCATCCGGATGGCCGTCCTCTACCTGCTCCTGGGCGGCAACGAACCCGCCGTCAGCCACGCCCGCACCACCGAGGAGAAGTAAGAACATGAGCAAGATCCTGATCCGTGGTGCGAAGGTGCTCGGCGGCGAGCCGCAGGACGTCCTGATCGACGGTTCCACGATCGCCGAGGTGGGCACGGGACTGAGCGCCGAGGGCGCCGAGGTGGTCGAGGCGGCCGGGAAGGTCCTGCTGCCGGGCCTGGTCGACCTGCACACCCATCTGCGCGAGCCGGGCCGCGAGGACTCCGAGACCGTGCTGACCGGCACCCGCGCCGCCGCCTCCGGCGGTTACACGGCCGTCTTCGCCATGGCCAACACCTTCCCCGTGGCCGACACCGCCGGCGTGGTCGAGCAGGTCTACCGCCTCGGGCGGGAGCACGGCTACTGCGACGTGCAGCCCATCGGCGCGGTCACCGTCGGCCTGGAGGGCCGGAAGCTCGCCGAGCTCGGCGCCATGCACGAGTCGGCCGCCGGCGTCACCGTCTTCTCCGACGACGGCAAGTGCGTCGACGACGCTGTGATCATGCGCCGGGCCCTGGAGTACGTGAAGGCCTTCGGCGGGGTCGTCGCCCAGCACGCGCAGGAACCGCGGCTGACCGAGGGCGCCCAGATGAACGAGGGCGTCGTCTCCGCCGAGCTGGGGCTCGGGGGATGGCCCGCGGTGGCCGAGGAGTCGATCATCGCCCGGGACGTCCTGCTCGCCGAGCACGTCGGCTCCCGCGTCCACATCTGCCACCTCTCCACCGCCGGCTCGGTCGAGATCGTGCGCTGGGCCAAGTCCCGCGGCATCGACGTCACCGCCGAGGTCACCCCGCACCACCTGCTGCTGACCGACGAGCTGGTCCGGTCGTACAACCCGGTCTACAAGGTGAACCCGCCGCTGCGCACCGAGCGGGACGTGCTCGCCCTGCGCGAGGCGCTCGCCGACGGCACCATCGACATCGTGGCCACCGACCACGCCCCGCACCCGCACGAGGACAAGGACTGCGAGTGGGCCGCGGCCGCCATGGGCATGGTCGGCCTGGAGACCGCGCTGTCGGTGGTCCAGGAGACCATGGTGGAGACGGGCCTGCTGGACTGGGCCGGGGTCGCGAGCCGGATGTCCTTCAAGCCCGCCCTCATCGGGCAGGCCGAGGGCCACGGTCGTCCCGTCTCGGCTGGTGAGCCCGCCAACCTCACGCTGGTCGACACGGAATACCGTGGGTCCGTGGACCCCGCGGGCTTCGCCTCGCGCAGCCACAACACCCCGTACGAGGGGCGTGAGCTGCCGGGCCGTGTCACGCACACCTGGCTGCGGGGCAGGGCCACGCTCGTCGACGGGAAGCTCACGTGACATCTGCAGCACTACTGCTCGCGGCCGAGAAGGAATCGGCGCAAGTGACCGACTGGGCCGCCCGGATCGGCTGGGTGGTCGGCCTCGGCCTGTTCGTCGCGCTCGTGTACTGGCTGATGCGCGAGGGCTGGAAGTGGCGCGGCACGCTCCAGGGCGACCTGCCCGCGCTTCCCGCCGCGCCTTCCGAGCCGGGCGAGGCGAGACCGACGGTGTTGACGGTGTTGTCGACGAGTGGCCGCTACCACGGCTCCACCACCGCGGGGCAGTGGCTCGACCGCATCGTGGCGCACGGCCTGGGCACCCGCAGCCGGGTCGAGCTCACCCTCACGGACGCGGGACTGGACGTCGTCCGCCCCGGCGCGAGCGACTTCTTCGTCCCGGCCGCCGCACTGCGCGGGGCCCGGCTCGACAAGGGCATCGCCGGCAAGGTCCTCACCGAGGGCGGACTGCTGGTGGTGACCTGGGCGCACGGCGACCGGCTGCTCGACTCCGGCTTCCGCTCGGACCACGCGGCCGAGCACGGCCAGTGGGTCGACGCCATCAACTCCATGATCGACAAGACGGAAAACCCGACGGAAACGGAAGGCGCACGATGACGACCTCCACCAGGGGAATCGCTTTGGGGAAAAAGGCGCTTCCCGCCGTACTCGTCCTGGAGGACGGCCGGACCTTCCGGGGCCGTGCCTACGGGGCCGTGGGGGAGACCTTCGGCGAAGCGGTGTTCTCCACCGGCATGACCGGCTACCAGGAGACCCTCACCGACCCTTCGTACGACCGCCAGATCGTCGTGGCGACCGCGCCGCAGATCGGCAACACGGGCTGGAACGACGAGGACGACGAGTCGGGCCGCATCTGGGTCTCCGGCTACGTCGTGCGCGACCCCGCGCGCGTGCCGTCCAACTGGCGGGCCAAGCGCTCCCTGGACGACGAGCTGGTCGCCCAGGGCGTCGTCGGGATCTCCGGCATCGACACCCGCGCCCTCACCCGCCACCTGCGCGAGCGCGGCTCGATGCGCGCCGGCGTCTTCTCCGGCGAGGCGATCGCCCCCGACGGCGAGCTCCTCGCGCGCGTGCAGGCCCAGCCGCACATGAAGGGCGCGAGCCTCTACGAGGAGGTCGCCACCAAGGAGGCCTACGTCGTCCCGGCGGTGGGCGAGAAGAGGTTCACCGTCGCCGCCGTCGACCTCGGCATCAAGGGCATGACCCCGCACCGCATGGCCCAGCGCGGCATCGAGGTGCACGTGCTGCCCGCGACGGCCTCGGCCGAGGAGGTGTACGCCGTGAACCCCGACGGCGTGTTCTTCTCCAACGGGCCGGGCGACCCGGCCACCGCCGACGGCCCCGTCGCGCTGATGACCGAGGTGCTGGAGCGCAGGACGCCCCTGTTCGGCATCTGCTTCGGCAACCAGATCCTCGGCCGCGCCCTCGGGTTCGGCACCTACAAGCTGAAGTACGGCCACCGGGGCATCAACCAGCCGGTCCAGGACCGCACGACCGGCAAGGTCGAGGTCACCGCGCACAACCACGGCTTCGCCGTGGACGCGCCGCTCGACAGGGTCAGCGAGACGAGGTTCGGCCGCGCCGAGGTCTCCCACGTCTGCCTGAACGACGACGTCGTGGAGGGGCTTCAGCTGCTCGACCAGCCGGCCTTCTCCGTCCAGTACCACCCCGAAGCGGCAGCGGGCCCGCACGACGCCGCCTACCTGTTCGACCGCTTCGTATCTCTGATGGAGGGCCAGCGTGCCTAAGCGCACCGATATCCAGTCCGTCCTGGTCATCGGCTCCGGCCCGATCGTCATCGGTCAGGCCGCCGAGTTCGACTACTCCGGCACCCAGGCGTGCCGCATCCTGCGCGCCGAGGGCCTGCGGGTCGTCCTGGTCAACTCCAACCCGGCGACGATCATGACCGACCCGGAGATCGCCGACGCCACCTACGTCGAGCCGATCACCCCCGAGTTCGTCGAGAAGATCATCGCCAAGGAGCGGCCCGACGCGCTGCTGCCCACCCTGGGCGGCCAGACGGCCCTCAACACGGCGATCTCGCTCGCCGAGAACGGCGTCCTGGACAAGTACGGCGTCGAACTGATCGGCGCCAACGTCGAGGCCATCAACAAGGGCGAGGACCGCGACCTGTTCAAGGGCGTCGTGGAAGCCGTCCGCGCCAAGATCGGGCACGGCGAGTCGGCCCGCTCGGTCATCTGCCACACCATGGACGAGGTGATCGCCGGGGTCGACGAGCTCGGCGGCTACCCCGTCGTCGTGCGCCCCTCCTTCACCATGGGCGGCGCCGGTTCCGGCTTCGCCCACGACGAGGAGGAGCTGCGCCGTATCGCGGGCCAGGGCCTCACCCTCTCGCCGACCACCGAGGTGCTCCTGGAGGAGTCCATCCTCGGCTGGAAGGAGTACGAGCTCGAGCTGATGCGCGACAAGCACGACAACGTCGTGGTGGTCTGCTCCATCGAGAACTTCGACCCCATGGGCGTGCACACCGGCGACTCGATCACCGTCGCCCCGGCCATGACGCTGACCGACCGCGAGTACCAGGTGCTGCGCGACGTCGGCATCGCGATCATCCGCGAGGTCGGCGTCGACACCGGCGGCTGCAACATCCAGTTCGCGGTGAACCCCGAGGACGGCCGGGTCATCGTCATCGAGATGAACCCGCGCGTGTCGCGCTCGTCGGCGCTCGCCTCCAAGGCGACCGGCTTCCCGATCGCCAAGATCGCGGCCAAGCTCGCCGTCGGCTACACGCTGGACGAGATCCCCAACGACATCACCCGGGAGACCCCGGCCTCCTTCGAGCCCACGCTCGACTACGTGGTCGTCAAGGCCCCGCGCTTCGCGTTCGAGAAGTTCCCGAGCGCCGACTCCACGCTCACGACGACGATGAAGTCGGTGGGCGAGGCCATGGCGATCGGCCGCAACTTCACCGAGGCCTTCCAGAAGGCGCTGCGTTCGCTGGAGAAGAAGGGCAGCCAGTTCACCTTCGTCGGCGAGCCCGGCGACAAGGACGAGCTGCTGCGCGAGGCCGTCCGGCCCACCGACGGCCGCATCAACACCGTCATGCAGGCCATCCGCGCGGGCGCCACGCCCGAGGAGGTCTTCGAGTTCACCAAGATCGACCCCTGGTTCGTCGACCAGCTCTTCCTGATCAAGGAGACCGCCGACGAGCTGGCCGCCGCCGACCGCCTCGACGGCGCGCTGCTCGCCGAGGCCAAGCGGCACGGCTTCTCCGACGTGCAGATCGCCGAGATCCGCGGACTGCGCGAGGACGTGGTGCGTGAGGTCCGGCACGCGCTGGGCGTGCGGCCGGTCTACAAGACGGTCGACACCTGCGCCGCCGAGTTCGCCGCGAAGACGCCGTACTTCTACTCCTCCTACGACGAGGAGAACGAGGTCGCGCCCCGCGAGAAGGCGGCCGTCATCATCCTGGGCTCCGGTCCGAACCGCATCGGCCAGGGCATCGAGTTCGACTACTCCTGCGTCCACGCCTCCTTCGCGCTGAGCGACGCGGGCTACGAGACCGTGATGGTCAACTGCAACCCCGAGACCGTCTCCACCGACTACGACACCTCCGACCGCCTGTACTTCGAGCCGCTGACGCTGGAAGACGTGCTGGAGGTCGTGTACGCGGAGGCGCAGGCCGGCCCGATCGCCGGCGTCGTCGTCCAGCTCGGCGGGCAGACCCCGCTGGGTCTGGCGCAGGCGCTGAAGGACAACGGCGTGCCGATCGTGGGCACCCCGCCCGAGGCCATCCACGCGGCCGAGGACCGGGGCGCCTTCGGGCGGGTGCTCGCCGAGGCCGGCCTCCCGGCCCCGAAGCACGGCACCGCCACCACCTTCAGCGAGGCCAAGGCCATCGCGGACGAGATCGGCTACCCGGTCCTCGTCCGGCCGTCCTACGTCCTGGGCGGCCGCGGCATGGAGATCGTCTACGACGAGACCCGGCTGTCCTCCTACATCGCCGAGTCGACCGAGATCAGCCCCACCCGGCCGGTCCTGGTCGACCGTTTCCTCGACGACGCCATCGAGATCGACGTCGACGCGCTGTACGACGGCGAGGAGCTGTACCTCGGCGGCGTGATGGAGCACATCGAGGAGGCCGGCATCCACTCCGGCGACTCGGCCTGCGCCCTGCCCCCGATCACCCTGGGCGGCTTCGACATCAAGCGTCTGCGGGCCTCCACCGAGGCGATCGCCAAGGGCGTCGGCGTGCGCGGCCTGATCAACATCCAGTTCGCGATGGCGGGCGACATCCTCTACGTGCTGGAGGCCAACCCGCGCGCGTCGCGCACCGTGCCCTTCACCTCCAAGGCGACCGCGGTGCCGCTGGCGAAGGCCGCCGCCCGGATCTCGCTGGGCGCGACCGTCGCCGAACTGCGTGCGGAGGGCCTGCTCCCGGCGACCGGCGACGGCGGCGAGCTGCCGCTGGACGCGCCGATCTCCGTCAAGGAGGCCGTGATGCCGTGGACCCGCTTCCGGGACACCTCCGGCCGCGGCGTCGACACCGTCCTCGGCCCGGAGATGCGCTCCACCGGCGAGGTCATGGGCATCGACTCCGTCTTCGGCACCGCGTACGCCAAGTCGCAGGCGGGCGCCTACGGCCCGCTGCCCACCAAGGGCCGCGCGTTCATCTCGGTCGCCAACCGGGACAAGCGCTCGATGATCTTCCCCGCGCGCGAGCTGGTCGCGCACGGCTTCGAGCTGCTCGCCACCTCCGGCACCGCCGAGGTCCTCAGGCGCAACGGCATCAACGCCACGGTGGTGCGCAAGCAGTCCGAGGGCACCGGGCCCAACGGTGAGAAGACCATCGTCCAGTGCATCCACGACGGGGAGGTCGACCTCATCGTCAACACCCCGTACGGCACCGGCGGCCGTCTCGACGGCTACGAGATCCGCACGGCGGCCGTGGCCCGGTCCGTGCCGTGCCTGACGACGGTCCAGGCGCTCGCCGCCGCCGTCCAGGGCATCGACGCGCTCAACCACGGCGACGTGGGCGTGCGCTCGCTCCAGGAACACGCCGAACACCTGACCGCGGCCCGCGACCGCGACTAGCAGCCCTGAGGGGGACACCGGGAAACGGTGTCCCCCTCTTCATGAGGGAACCATGTACAAGATCTTCTTCAATCTCGTCTTCCAGCGGATGGACCCCGAGCAGGCCCACTACCTGGCCTTCCGCTGGATCCGCCTCGCCGCCCGAGTCCCGGTGCTGCGCACCTTCGTGGCCGCCGCCCTCGCTCCCCGCCACCGGGAGCTGCGCACGGAGGCCTTCGGCCTGCGCATGCACGGCCCCTTCGGGCTCGCCGCCGGCTTCGACAAGAACGCCGTCGCGATCGACGGCATGGCGATGCTCGGCTTCGACCACGTCGAGATCGGCACGGTCACCGGTGAGCCGCAGCCCGGCAACCCCAGGCAGCGGCTGTTCCGGCTCGTGAAGGACCGGGCGCTCATCAACCGGATGGGCTTCAACAACGAGGGCTCCCTGGCCGTCGCCGCACGCCTGGCCTCCCGGACCCCCGTCTTCAGGCCCGTGGTCGGCGTCAACATCGGCAAGACCAAGCTCGTCCCCGAGGAGGAGGCCGTCGGCGACTACGTGAAGTCGGCCGAGCGGCTCGCCCCCCATGCCGACTACCTGGTCGTGAACGTGTCCTCGCCGAACACGCCCGGGCTGCGCAACCTCCAGGCCACCGAGGCGCTGCGGCCGCTGCTCAGCGCCGTTCGCGAGGCCGCCGACCGCGTGGTGACCGCGCGGCGCGTCCCGCTGCTGGTGAAGATCGCCCCGGACCTGGCCGACGAGGACGTCGACGCGGTCGCCGACCTGGCCGTGGAGCTGGGCCTGGACGGGATCATCGCCACCAACACCACCATCGCGCGCGAGGGTCTGGGGCTGACGTCCGACCCCTCGCTGGTGAAGGAGACCGGCGGACTGTCCGGGGCGCCCCTCAAGACCCGCTCCCTGGAGGTGCTGCGCCGGCTGTACGCGCGCGTGGGCGACCGCATCACCCTGGTGGGCGTCGGCGGCGTCGAGAACGCCGAGGACGCCTGGCAGCGCATCCTGGCCGGCGCCACGCTGGTCCAGGGGTACAGCGCCTTCGTCTACGAAGGGCCCTTCTGGAGCCGCGCCGTGCACAAGGGGCTCGCCGCGCGTCTGCGGACGAGCCCCCACGCCACCCTCGCCGACGCCGTCGGCGCCGACGTGAGGAGGACGGCATGACCCTGGAGCCCTTCGGCGGGCGGCTGCGCCGCGCCATGGACGAGCGCGGTCCCCTGTGCGTCGGCATCGACCCGCACGCCTCCCTGCTCGCCGAGTGGGGTCTGAACGACGACGTCGCCGGTCTGGAGCGGTTCAGCCGCACGGTCGTCGAGGCGACGGCGGACCGGGTCGCCCTGCTGAAGCCGCAGAGCGCCTTCTTCGAGCGGTTCGGCTCGCGCGGGGTCGCCGTCCTGGAGAAGACGGTGCAGGAGGCGCGGGCGGCCGGCGCGCTGGTCGTCATGGACGCCAAGCGCGGCGACATCGGCTCGACCATGGCCGCCTACGCCGAGGCCTTCCTGCACAAGGACGCGCCGCTGTTCTCGGACGCCCTCACCGTCTCGCCCTATCTCGGCTACGGGTCGCTGGCGCCCGCGGTGGCGCTGGCCCGGGAGAGCGGCGCGGGGCTCTTCGTGCTGGCGCTCACCTCCAACCCGGAGGGCGGCGAGGTGCAGCACGCGCTGCGCGCCGACGGGCGGAACGTGGGCGCGACCATGCTGGCGCACCTGGCGGCGGAGAACGCGGGGGAGGGGCCGCTGGGCTCCTTCGGGGCGGTCGTGGGCGCCACCCTGGGTGATCTCTCGGCGTACGACCTCGACGTCAACGGGCCGCTCCTCGCGCCCGGCGTCGGCGCCCAGGGGGCGACCCCGGCGGATCTGCCGCGTGTCTTCGGGTCCGCGGTGCGCAATGTGGTGCCGAACGTGAGCCGGGGCGTGTTGCGGCACGGTCCCGACACGGTCGCTCTGCGTGACGCCGTGGAGCGGTTCGCGCGAGAAGTGCGGAGCGCCGTGACCTCCGTCTGACGGGCGTCGGCCGTCCCACCGGGGGCTCGGTCGGGCGGCCGGCGGTCGACTCGAGCCTGGATACATCCCCGAATCCGGGGCAGTATGTCTTAAATGTCCGGCCCTACGGAGGCTGACCAGGACTTTTCCTCTGTTCTCGCTGACTCCGGCGGAGTTGGCCGCTAGTCTCCGACGGAGAGTGAACGGGCAAGCATGTTGTCCGGCTCACCTGGTGAGGGGCGACCAGGCCCCTCACCGGTCCGTATCCGACAGTTCGACATCCGAGGTGACGTAGGCGTGGCTCTTCCGCCCCTTACCCCCGAACAGCGCGCAGCCGCGCTCGAAAAGGCCGCCGCGGCTCGCCGGGAGCGGGCCGAGGTCAAGAATCGACTGAAGCACTCCGGCGCCTCTCTTCACGAGGTCATCAAGCAGGGTCAGGAAAACGACGTCATCGGCAAGATGAAGGTCTCCGCCCTCCTGGAGTCGCTCCCGGGCGTGGGCAAGGTCCGCGCCAAGCAGATCATGGAGCGACTCGGCATCTCCGAGAGCCGCCGGGTACGCGGCCTCGGTTCCAACCAGATCGCCTCCCTGGAGCGCGAGTTCGGCAGCACCGGCTCCTGATTGCCGGTTCCTGCCGGAGGGGAGTCCCGGGCACTCCGGGATTGCTGGAATAATCGCTGCATGGCTGCAACATTCCGGGGGACCACCCCCGAGCCCCCGGACGTACGTCCGCGGCTGACCGTGCTCTCCGGCCCTTCAGGGGTCGGCAAGAGCACGGTCGTCGCTCATATGCGCAAGAAACACCCCGAGGTCTGGCTCTCGGTGTCGGCGACGACCCGCAAGCCCCGTCCCGGCGAGCAGCACGGCGTCCACTACTTCTTCGTCACCGACGAGGAGATGGACAAGCTCATCGCCAACGGCGAGCTGCTGGAATGGGCCGAGTTCGCCGGCAACCGCTACGGCACTCCGCGCGCCGCCGTCCTGGAGCGCCTGGAGTCGGGCGAGCCGGTCCTGCTGGAGATCGATCTCCAGGGCGCCCGGCAGGTCCGCGAGTCCATGCCCGAGGCCCAGCTGGTCTTTCTGGCTCCCCCCTCCTGGGAGGAGCTGGTCCGCAGACTCACCGGGCGGGGCACCGAACCGCCCGAGGTCATCGAGCGCCGCCTGGCGGCGGCGAAGATCGAACTCGCGGCCGAGCCGGAGTTCGACGTGACCCTGGTCAACACCTCCGTCGAGGACGTGGCGCGTGAGCTGCTAGCCTTGATGGATGTTGTGTGATCGCGGGTTCGTGCTCTTCGCGGCCTCTGTGATCACGACCGGTCTTTTCCCATCCATCGGAAGGTAGAGCGTGTCCTCTTCCATCTCCGCGCCCGAGGGCATCATCAACCCGCCGATCGACGAGCTCCTCGAGGCCACCGACTCGAAGTACAGCCTCGTGATCTACGCGGCCAAGCGGGCCCGCCAGATCAACGCGTACTACTCGCAGCTCGGCGAGGGCCTCCTCGAGTACGTCGGTCCGCTCGTGGACACCCACGTCCACGAGAAGCCGCTCTCGATCGCCCTCCGCGAGATCAACGCCGGACTGCTGACGTCCGAGGCCGTCGAAGGCCCCGCCCAGTAGTATTTTCGGCTCGCACTTGGTTTTTCCACAGGCCCGGCAGTACGACTGCCGGGCCTGTGGTGTGTGATGGACTCGTACGCCGGGAGCCACGGCGGACGAAATCGTCGAGGTCCGGGGAGAGACGGTGGACACACCGAAGGTCGTTCTGGGGGTCAGCGGAGGCATCGCCGCCTACAAGGCCTGCGAGCTGCTGCGCCGGCTGACGGAGTCGGGTCACGACGTGCGCGTCGTCCCCACTGCCTCCGCGCTGCACTTCGTCGGCGCCGCCACCTGGTCCGCCCTCTCGGGCCACCCGGTCTCCACCGAGGTCTGGGACGACGTCCACGAGGTCCCGCACGTCCGCATCGGCCAGCACGCCGATCTGGTCGTCGTCGCCCCGGCCACCGCCGACATGCTCGCCAAGGCAGCCCACGGCCTGGCCGACGACCTCCTCACCAACACCCTCCTCACGGCCCGCTGTCCGGTCGTCTTCGCCCCCGCGATGCACACCGAGATGTGGGAGCACCCGGCCACCCGGGAGAACGTGGCGACACTGCGCCGCCGGGGCGCCGTCGTAATCGAACCGGCGGTCGGCCGCCTCACCGGCGTCGACACCGGCAAGGGCCGCCTGCCCGACCCCGGCGAGATCTTCGAGGTCTGCCGCCGCGTCCTGGCCAGGGGCGTACGCGAGCCCGACCTGGCCGGCCGGCACGTCGTGGTCAGCGCCGGCGGCACCCGTGAACCCCTCGACCCGGTCCGCTTCCTCGGCAACCGCTCGTCCGGCAAGCAGGGCTACGCCCTCGCCCGCACCGCCGCCGCCCGTGGCGCCCGCGTCACCCTGGTCGCGGCGAACACCGGCCTGCCCGACCCGGCCGGGGTCGACGTCGTGCGGGTCGGCACCGCCGTACAGCTGCGCGAGGCGGTCCTGAAGGCGGCCGCCGACGCCGACGCGGTCGTCATGGCGGCCGCCGTGGCAGATTTCCGGCCGGAGACCTACGCGGCCGGAAAGATCAAGAAGAAGGACGGCAAGGAGCCGGACCCGATCGTCCTCGTGCGAAATCCGGACATCCTCGCGGAGCTGTCCGCCGACCGGGCGCGCGCCGATCAGGTGGTCGTCGGCTTCGCCGCCGAGACCGACGACGTCCTGGCCAACGGCCGGGCGAAGCTGCTGCGCAAGGGCTGCGATCTGCTGGTGGTGAACGAGGTGGGGGAGCGCAGAACGTTCGGCTCCGAGGAGAACGAGGCCGTCGTGCTGGGCGCCGACGGCAGTGAGACGCCCGTGGCCCACGGCCCCAAGGAGGCCTTGGCCGAAATCGTGTGGGACCTGGTGACGCAGCGGCTCGGCTGACTGTTTGATGCGCTTCGTCGTCGCCTCGCACCCGGCTCGATTACGGCGCCGCGCCCCTGGCCAAGCGTGCTCGGCTTTCGGCAGAATGCCCGTGCCGCAGGTCACAGCGCTCCCGAGAGGCGAGACGGGTGGGCCGGTGGCGGGGTATGACCGATAAACTGTTCTCGGACGACGCCGGGCGCAGCTCCCGTCGCGTCCGCCCATGATCAGCCAGCAGCCGCTGCAACCCCAGGGAGCGTTGTGTCCCGTCGCCTGTTCACTTCGGAGTCTGTGACCGAGGGTCACCCCGACAAGATCGCTGACCAGATCAGCGACACCATTCTCGATGCCCTGCTGCGCGAGGACCCGACCTCCCGGGTCGCCGTCGAGACCTTGATCACGACCGGCCTGGTGCATGTGGCCGGCGAGGTCACCACCAAGGCCTACGCGCCGATCCCCCAGCTGGTGCGCGACAAGATCCTCGAAATCGGGTACGACTCCTCCAAGAAGGGCTTCGACGGCGCGTCCTGCGGCGTCTCGGTGTCCATCGGCGCGCAGTCCCCGGACATCGCCCAGGGCGTCGACACGGCGTACGAGAACCGCGTCGAGGGAGACGAGGACGAGCTGGACCGGCAGGGCGCGGGCGACCAGGGCCTGATGTTCGGCTACGCGTCCGACGAGACGCCGACCCTGATGCCGCTGCCCATCTTCCTGGCGCACCGCCTGTCCAAGCGCCTCTCGGACGTCCGCAAGAACGGGACCATCCCCTACCTGCGCCCCGACGGCAAGACCCAGGTCACCATCGAGTACGACGGCGACAAGGCGGTCCGTCTGGACACCGTCGTCGTCTCCTCGCAGCACGCGTCCGACATCGACCTGGACTCGCTGCTGACCCCCGACATCCGCGAGTTCGTCGTGGAGCCCGAGCTCAAGGCGCTGCTGGACGACGGGATCAAGCTCGACACCGAGAACTACCGTCTGCTGGTCAACCCGACCGGTCGCTTCGAGATCGGCGGCCCGATGGGCGACGCCGGCCTCACCGGTCGCAAGATCATCATCGACACCTACGGCGGCTTCGCCCGGCACGGCGGCGGCGCCTTCTCGGGCAAGGACCCGTCCAAGGTGGACCGCTCGGCCGCCTACGCGATGCGCTGGGTGGCGAAGAACGTGGTCGCGGCGGGTCTCGCGGCCCGCTGCGAGGTCCAGGTCGCCTACGCGATCGGCAAGGCCGAGCCGGTCGGTCTCTTCGTCGAGACCTTCGGCACCGCCAAGATCGACACTGAGAAGATCGAGAAGGCCATCGACGAGGTGTTCGACCTCCGCCCGGCCGCCATCATCCGCGACCTCGACCTGCTGCGCCCGATCTACGCCCAGACCGCGGCCTACGGCCACTTCGGCCGTGAGCTCCCCGACTTCACCTGGGAGCGCACGGACCGCGTGGACGCGCTGCGCAAGGCCGCGGGTCTGTAGGACCGCGCCGGACCCCGCCCCGACCACCGCAGGGCCGCCTCCACCCTCGGCGTCCCGTCCCGGTGTCCTGTGGGGCGGGACGGGCCGCGGGTCAGGGCGTCGTGGCCCACGCTGTGCATGATCTCGGCTCCCGAGACCCTCACCGGGTCTCGGGACCCGACGTCGTCATGCCCGGGCTCCGCCGCCGTCCCGCGTCCCGTGGCACCCGGAGCTGCAGGGCGGCGAGGCGCGCACGCGACCGTTGTCAGTGGCGTTTGGTAAGAATGCAGGCGTGAGCAGCGAGAACGGGCAGGGGGGCGGTGGGGCGGCCGGGGAGGGCGCCCCACCGGAGCAGCTCGCGCTCATCCGGGAGACCGTGCGGCAGGCCAAGACGCCCCGGGCCAAGCCCCGCACCTGGCGGGGAGCGGCGCTGGCCGGGGAACTGCCGGTCGCGCGGGTCCTCGTCGACAAGGGCGTACTGCATCTGGACCGCTACTTCGACTACGCCGTCCCGGCCGAGCTGGACGCGGACGCGCAGCCCGGCGTGCGGGTCCGGGTGCGGTTCGGGGCCGGACGGGGCCGGGTGCGCGACGGGCGGCGCGAGGGGGGCGGACTCATCGACGGGTTCCTCGTCGAGCGGCTCGCGGCGTCGGACTACCCGGGGCCGCTCGCTGCGCTCGCCCAGGTGGTGTCCCCCGAGCCGGTGCTCGGTCCGGAGCTGCTGGGCCTGGCACGGGCCGTCGCGGACCGGTACGCGGGGAGCCTCGCCGACGTGCTGCAGCTGGCCGTGCCGCCGCGCAACGCACGTGCCGAGCAGCGGCCCTCGCCCGCGCCGCTGCCGCCGCCGGGAGCGCCGCAGACCGGCACCTGGGACCGCTACGAGCGGGGAGGCGCGTTCCTGGAGTCGCTGGCGTCCGGTGGCGCGCCGCGGGCCGTGTGGAACGCGCTGCCCGGGCCGAAGTGGAGCGAGGAGCTGGCGCGGGCCGTCGCCGCCACGCTCTCCTCGGGGCGCGGGGCACTGGTCGTCGTACCCGACGGACGGGCCGCCGCGCGGGTCGACGGGGCGCTGACCGAGCTGCTGGGGGAGGGCCGGCACGCGCTGCTCACCGCGGACGCCGGGCCCGAGAGGCGCTACCGGGAATGGCTGGCGGTGCGACGCGGGTCCGTGCGCGCGGTCGTCGGAACGCGCGCCGCGATGTTCGCGCCGGTCCAGGACCTCGGGCTGGTCGCGCTCTGGGACGACGGGGACGACAGCCACAGCGAGCAGCACGCCCCGCAGCCTCATGCGCGGGAAGTGCTGCTGCTGCGGGCCGCGCAGGACAAGTGCGGTTTCCTGATGGGGGGTTGGAGCTGCACCGTGGAGGGCGCCCAGCTCGTCGAGAGCGGCTGGGCGCGACCGCTCGTCGCCGGTCGGGAGCTGGTGCGCAGGGCCGCTCCGCTGGTGCGGACCGTGGGGGACCAGGACCTGGCGCGGGACGAGGCCGCCCGGGCCGCCCGACTGCCCACCCTCGCCTGGCAGGCGGTCCGTGAGGGGCTGCGGCACGGGCCGGTGCTCGTGCAGGTGCCCCGGCGGGGGTACGTGCCCCGGATGGCGTGTGCGCAGTGCCGGGCGGCGGCCCGCTGCCGGCACTGCTCCGGACCGCTGGAGGCACGGGGCGGGGACGCCGGGGGCGCCCTGTGGTGCGGGTGGTGCGGGCGTGAGGAGAACGCCTGGCACTGCCCCGAGTGCGGCGCGTTCAGGCTGCGGGCGCAGGTCGTGGGGGCGCGACGGACCGCCGAGGAGCTGGGGCGGGCGTTCCCCGCCGTGCCGGTGCGCACGTCAGGGCGTGAGCAGGTGCTTGACACGGTGCCGGCGGCGCCCGCGCTCGTCGTGTCCACGCCTGGGGCGGAACCGGTCGCCGAGGGCGGGTACGCGGCTGCCCTGCTGCTGGACGGCTGGGCCATGCTCGGACGTCCCGACCTGCGGGCCGGGGAGGACGCCCTGCGGCGGTGGATCGCCGCCGCCGCGCTGGTGCGCCCGCAGGAGGCAGGGGGGACCGTGGTCGTCGTCGCCGAGCCGACCCTGCGGCCCGTGCAGGCGCTGGTGCGATGGGACCCCGTGGGGCACGCCGTGCGCGAGCTCGCCGAGCGGGCCGAGCTGGGGTTTCCGCCGGTGTCGCGGATGGCGTCGGTCTCGGGGACGGGGGAGGCGGTGACCGCGTTCCTGGCAGCGGTCGAACTGCCCCGGGAGGCAGAGCTGCTGGGGCCGGTTCCGATCCCGGCCGCCCCTGCCGGACGGCCCCGGCGGCCGGGGGCGCCGCCGCCGGGGGAGCAGTGGGAGCGTGCGCTGATCCGGGTGCCGCCGGGCCGGGGCGCCGCGCTGGCCGCCGCGCTGAAGGCGGCCCAGGCGGCCCGGATGGCCCGCGGCGGCGAGGAGGCGGTGCGGGTGAGGATCGATCCCCCGGACATCGGGTGAGTCCTGAGGCCCGGGGGCTTCGAAGGGCAGGGGCTCTGAAGCCCGGCGGCTTCGGGGCCCGCGGCCACGGGGGATATGCGGCTGCCCTCCCGGGTGCGGCCGAGAGGGCGGACGGGGGTGTTCGGGGAAGGCGCCCTCAGCCGTTGCGGGGGCCCGGGAAGGCGGTCGGCCTCGGCTCGTCACGCAGAGCCGGGCTGCCGGCCGTCGGCTGGGTCGGCATCGAGCGGGCGGCCGGGACCGTGGGGACCGTCGGGAGGCCCGTGTTCACGCTGAGCGGGCGGGCGCCCGCGGACTCCGTGGGCCGCTCGGCCTCGGCCGTGGCGGTGCCGGCGCCTGCGGTGGTGGCCGTGCTGCCCGGGGCCTGAGCGGTCTGCGCGGCGGCGCGGCGAGCGCCGTAGCGGCGGTGGACCGCCTGCTTGGTGACCCCGAGGGCCGAGCCCACCGCGTCCCACGAGAACCCGAGTGAACGGTCGAAGTCCACCGCCGCGGTGACCAGTGTCTCGACGCTGTCGCGCAGTTCCTGGGCGAGCCGGACGGTGGGGGCGGGAGCGCGTCCGTACACGACGAAGCCCGTGGAAGGACCGGAACGGCGCGGGCGGTAGACGTTGCCCAGCTGGGCGGTGAGCGTGCGCAGTGCGTCCACCTGCCGGCGGACCCGCTCGATGTCCCGCACCAGCAAGTGCAGGCTGGCCCGGGCCTGGGCGTCGTGGGTTGCATGGTCGGCCATGAACAAGCCTCTCGAACCGGCGTTGAAGAAGGTGTGGTCAACTCTTTCTTGACAACGCGGGTTCGCTCCGCTGGTCACGGTGTGGGGGCGTATGGGGTTATGCGTACGCCCCTCGGACAGAGTGCGCGCGGCTCTTCTTCCCGCGCGGCCCCCGCCGTCGGCGGCCGGCCCCCGGCCCTCGGCGAGAAGCCGTCCGCGGCTCCGGCGGTCCGGCGGTCCGGAGCCGCCGGCGGTCGGGCACGGCGGCGGTCCGGCGCGGCGGCCGTCATCGAGTTCCTCCGTGGATGCTCCGCCGTTCACGGCGGAGAGGAAACGGACTCCTGCGGAGCAGGGCAGGGAGCGGGGTTTCGCCGCCAGACCGGAAGACCGTGCTCTGACCAGCAGGTTTGATCTTCACCTGTCATGTCGCTAGTTTGTGAGAATGGCCACGACGCAGGTGAAGCGGGCGTTCAAGTACCGCTTCTGTCCCACGGACGAGCAGGCAGCAGAGCTGTCGCGCACG
>NZ_BMTL01000007.1 GCF_014649655.1 Streptomyces humidus
GGCCGAGTTCGAAGCCCTCCACGCAGCATCACCCGCACCCCAGACCACCCCCTGAAAACCAGCTATCCCACCCTCCACAAAACCCGGGGCTTGACAGGTGTGCGGACGACGCGCGGTGTGACAGTCGGAGCAAACGAATTTCCAAGCTCGTTCGGACGCTGGGCGAAGGGTGTGTCCCCTGACGCTGAACCTGGACCGATTGCCAGGGAAGTTGGACAACCACTACGTTCCTGCCATTGATGTTGGACCGAAGAGGTTGGGGGCAGGGTGGGGGCACCGGCTCTTGCGTACGGGGACGCCGCGTTATCGGCCTTTGAGCTGGACTTTCTTGAGCGCGGGCGTCGGCGTCGGCAGCCCTTGGGGCAGGGGTGGACCACACAGTTCGAGGCCGTGGAGCCGGTCCGGGACTTCCGCTGGGCCAAGGGGGTCGAGAGCTTCGCGGGCTGGTACTACTGCGCGACGGCCCGGGACCACGTTGGCTACGAGTCGTGGCTGGAGCGGGACCATCTGATCTTGATGGACCGTGATCCGCAGGTGGTGGGGATCTCCTCGCAGCCGTTCTGGCTGCACTGGCACAACGGCACCCGTCGGCGCCGGCACGCGCCGGACTACTTCGTCCGGCTCGCCGACGGCCGCGGCCGTGTTGTGGACGTGCGGGCTGATGACCGGGTCGATGACGCTGCGTCCGAGTCGTTCGAGGCGATGGAGCTGGCCTGCCGGGCGGTGGGCTGGGAGTTCGTCCGGGCCGGGGCGCCCGATCCGGTCTTCATGGCGAACGTGCGATGGCTGGCCCGCTACCGGCGGCGCCGGTGTCTGCGGTGGGCGATCGCCGCACGGCTGCTGGAGGCATTCGAGGAGCCCGCGCCGCTGCTGGAAGGGGTGCTGGCGGCGGGCGACCGGCTGGTGGTGCTGCCGGTGCTGTTCCACCTGATGTGGTCCGGCGTCCTGGCCGCCGACCTGCGGGGCGAGTTGCTGCACGACCACAGCATGGTCTGGAAGGAGCGGGGCCGGTGAACGCGATGCGGCGGCCGACGGGCATCGAGGTCGGGTCCTGGGTCCGCTTCGACGGCCAGGTCCGCGCGGTGACCGCGGTGACCACGACGACGGTGACGCTGACCGCGACGAACGAGCTGGCCGTGGTCGTCGAGCTCGACGTGCTGCTGCGCGGTGAGGACTTCGCGGTCGTCGACGTCCCGGTCCGCCAGCCGCTGCCGGCGGGCTCGCTGCTGGAGACGTTCCCGAAGGCGGTGCGGGAGAAAGCCCTGTGGTGGGAGGGGCACATTCTGGAGGTCCTGCACGGGCTGCCGCCCGGCGCCGATCCAGGGACGTCGCCGCGGCCCGAGTACCGGTCGGACCGCTCGCTGACGGCCCGGCAGCGGGCCAAGGCCGCTGAGCTGACCGCAGCCGGGCACAAAGTGGCTGCTCAGACGGTCGCCAACTACCGGCGCCGCTACCAGGCCGACGGGATCGTCGGGCTTGCGGACCACCGTCCGGTCCGCAAGAAGCGCGAGTTCGGATCCGTCGACGACGCCGTGGTCGCGGCCATGCGGCAGGCGATCGCCGAGGCGACGGACGCCTCGACCCGCCGGGGAACGTTCCTGCTCTGGCGGACCGCCGAGATCCTGCGGCAGACGCCCGCCGGCCGGGCGGTCAAGCTGCCGTCCGAGCGGACCCTCTACCGGCTGCTGGACAAGCTCACCCGAAACACGCACACCTTCAGCTCGGCCACGACCCGCAGGTCACGGGCCCACGGCGCCAGCGGGGAGTTCGGCGAGCTTCCCGTGTTCGCGCCGGGCGAGGTGATGCAGATCGACTCCACCCCGCTCGACGTCCTGGTCCTGCTGGACAACGGGGTGATCGGCAAGGTCGAGCTCACAGCCATGATCGACGTCGCAACGAGGTCGCTGACCGCGGCGGTGCTGCGGCCGACTACGAAGGCGGTCGACGCCAGCGTGCTGCTGGCCCGCACCGTCACCCCGGAGCCGATGCGGCCCGGCTGGGTGGACGCGCTGAAGATGTCCCGGTCGGTGCTTCCGCACCGCCGCCTGCTGACGCTGGACGAACGGCTCGAGCACGCCGCCGCCCGCCCGGTGATCGTCCCGGAGACGATCGTCTGCGACCACGGCAAGGTCTTCATCTCCCGGAACTTCAAGTCGTCCTGCCGCTTTCTGGAGATCGACTTCCTGCCCACCCACAAGGGCTCGCCGTTCGAGAAGGGGCACATCGAGCGGATGCTCGGCTCGGTGGCCTCGCTGTTTGCCCAGTTCCTGCCCACCTACACCGGCCGCAGCCCCGAACACCGCGGCCGGAACCTTGACCAGGGCCGGGCCTGGTCCCTGCTCGAACTCCAGGACCTGCTGGACGAGTGGATCGTCGCGAAGTGGCAGAACCGGCCCCACGACGGACTGCGCGACCCGTCCCACCCGGGCCGGCTGTTCACACCGAACGAGAAGTACGCCGCCCTCGTCGAGGCCTGCGGCTACGTCCCGGTCGCCCTGGAGGGCGACGACTACATCGAGCTGCTCCCGGCCGAGTGGCGGGCGGTCAACGACTACGGCATCAAGATCAAGAACCGCACCTACAACAGCGCCGACCTCGCCCCGATGCGGCGCCGGCACTCCGGCGTCACGGCCAAGCGGGGACTCTGGGAGATCCACCGCGACCCCTACGACGTCTCCCGGATCTGGGTACGCGACCACCGCGGCCGCGGCGAGTGGGTGCCAGCCGTCTGGAAGCACCTCAAGCGGGTCCCGGTCCCGTTCGGCGAGCTGGCCTGGGACCACGAGGCCCGCAAGCTGCCCGGCGCCACCGAGGCCGAGATCGCCGACGTCGTCGCCGCCCTGCTGACCCGGGCCCACGCCGGCCCCGGCCGGCCACGGACGGGCACGGCCGCGAAGAAGGACCGCCGGGTCGCGGCCCGCACCCGGGCCGCCCGTCCGTCGACGCCCCTGCCTCCGGCGGTCCCTGAGCCGGAGCCGGTGGCCGAGGCCACATCCGAGGAGCCGGAGGAGCTGGCCGAGGTGATCCCGCTCGGCCTGTTCGACCCGCTGGAGAACCCGTGGAGGCGCTCATGACGATGCCGGACACCGTGGACACGGACGCCGCCCGGCATCTGACCACCAGGGAAGGCTGGCACGCGTTCACCTCGCAGCGGCCCTCGCCGCCCGCGCTGCTGAGCGAGCACGAGTACGCGGCCCTGTCGGAGGCGGAGCTGGAGCGCTACAACGAAGACCGTCTGGACCATCACGCCCGCCTGCTCGTGGTGGCGACCTCCACGGTCCGGCACACGGTGACCAGCGGGCGGCGGCTCATCCTGCTCAACCGGCACGCGGTCAGCGCCCGCCGGGGCCTGATCGTCTCCGGCCCGGCCGGAACCGGGAAGACCATCGCCATCACCCAGCTCGGCCTCGCCCACGAACTGCAGGACCGGGCACGGCACCCGGACGTCGACGACCGCATCCCCGTCGTCTACATCACCGTCCCGCCGGCGGCGACCCCTCGCATGATCGCGGCCGAGTTCGCCCGTTTCCTGGGCCTGCCCACGGCACGCCGGTTCAACATCACCGACATCATCGACTCGGTCGTCGGTGTCTGCACCGCCGCCCGCACCGGCCTGGTCCTGGTCGACGAGCTGCACAACATCTCGCTGACCACCCGGCACGGCGCCGAGGTCGCCGACACCCTGAAGTACTTCTCCGAACGTATCGCCGCCACGTTCATCTACGCCGGCATCGACATCGAGCACAGCAGCCTGCTCTCCGGCACCCGCGGAGCCCAGATCGCCGGGCGCTTCACCCTGATCCCCACTCACCCTTTCCCCTACGGTCAGGAGTGGAAAGGGCTGGTCAGCACCATGGAGAAGACGCTGCTGCTGCACCGTCACGCTCCCGGAACGCTGGTCAAGCTCGATCGCCTCCTGCACAAGCGGACCGGCGGCATGATCGGCGCGCTCTCCCACCAGATCCGCGGAGCCGCGCTCGACGCTGTCCTCACCGGCACCGAAAAGATCACCCAGGACAGCCTGGAGGCCGTCCCGCTCGACGTCGCCGCAGAGTCTCCCCGGCTGCTGACGGACACGAGGCACACCTGGTGACCAGGACAGCCCGCAGCACTGCCCCGGTCAGGAAGCTCCCCTTCCAGCCCCGACCCCGACCAGGCGAGGGGCGCACCGCGTTCATCGAGCGGCTGGCCACCGCGAACTTCCTCCGGCCCAGCTACCTGCGCGCCTACCTGCGTGCCCCCGGCTCCGACAAGG
Source organism: Streptomyces humidus (assembly GCF_014649655.1). Lineage (GTDB taxonomy): Bacteria > Actinomycetota > Actinomycetes > Streptomycetales > Streptomycetaceae > Streptomyces > Streptomyces humidus. The sequence goes on from NZ_BMTL01000007.1 coordinate 4,256, forward strand.
CGGCTCCATCCTGGGAACGCCTGGCTGCGGTCACCGGCCGCGACCCAGTCGTCCTTCAGGAAGTCCTCGAACGGAAGCAGTGTGTCGAGTGCGGCAGACCTCTGCCGATCGGGGACTACCTCACACCTCGGCGGCGATGCTCCCAGGCTTGCCGCCAGAAGAGCTACCGCAAGCGGCACCCCAAGCCACTGAAAGCCACGCGGATCACCAACTGCCAAGAGTGCGGCAGAAGACTCCCCTACCACGTGCGACCACGTCAGTACTGTTCACCGGCATGCCGAACAGCCGCCTACCGCAGGCGAATGAGCGCTGCTCGCCCGCCGCAGATCCGGGCCAAGAACTGCCTGGCCTGCGAGGCACCCCTTCTCTCCGGCCCCACAACCAAGATCTACTGCTCGAAGCGCTGCGCCCGCTGGACCTACACCACGCGACGCATCGATCAGGGCCTTCCACCTCTGCCCCAGCCAGCCGCCGACATCCCGCGGGGCTTCCAACCGGACTGCTGCGTCGTCTGCGGAACGCCACTCACCCTGGGCACCACCGGACAGATCCGGCTCACCTGCTCAGGCTCCTGCCGGGCAAAGCGCGCCTACTGGCGCAAGAAGGAGAAGCTCGCCACCGCCGCCTGACCGGTCCACCTTGCGTGACAAACGATCCAACTTCGATGTCAGAGGACAGGGTGCGTCGCACTGGGCGTTGAGCGAGTCCCATCGCAGGCTGCCGGCTTGCTTTCGTCTCACCGACGATTGCGTACGCCGTCCAGGGGGTTGTCGCCTCTCGCTCCTGACCGCGGAAGAGCCCGGGCAGGGTCGGCCAGAACGCCGACCCTGTGTAGTTCTCCGCGCCTCTCACGGACCGCTGCCCATGCCGCGCAGCTCCGGCTCTCAGCTGAAGATGTCGAGGACGTCCAGCCAGGAGCCGTCGTCGGCGGAGCGGGGCCGCATCGCGCGCGGCTCCGGGTAGGTGGCTGCTGCAGCTCGAGCGCGGACGACCTCCGGCCCGCCGCACGCCTCGACCGCGAAGGCGCCGAAAACCTCGGCGAAGGCGGCGGGGTCGCGAAACTCCACGCCGAACGCCCGGCCGTCTTGGAGCGGAACCCACACCACCCGGTCGAACCGTATCCACTCCAGCACCGGCTGGTCGTCCGCAGTCGACCGCCCTTCGAGCCACAGTCGCGCCACGTGCAGCAGGTTCACCTGCTCCATCGCCAGCCGCTTGCGCCGCACACGCAGTTCGCGCGTCGTCAGCGTGATCCGCTGGTCCTTCTTCGGATACCAGACGACGCCGATCCCGAACGGCACCCACAGCAGGATCCCGATCATCGGCCAGACCAGAGCGTCGCCCCACGATCGGACCAGGCCCCCGTCCATCAGGTACAGGGCCCCGAAGACCACAACCCACTTCGCCGTCATCCGCCAGAACCCAGTGCCCTGCCGGTACAGGACCCGCCGCTTCCCCCTCATCGTCATGCCCGCACGCTATCCGCCTCACCGCGGAAGGCGGTGACGTCCCCCGTCGGGTTCAGACTTGCCGGACGCTCAGGGAGCGGGCGGGGTGAGGGTTCGATGCCCGTGGGCGTAGCTGAGCAGGTACAGCGCCGCCTGGAGGATGAGCGCGACGCGGTGCTTGGGCGGGGTGTCGATCAGGCCGTGGCAAACGTCGTTGCGCAGGTTCATCCCGCGGTCGGGGTCGACCAGGAGCAGCTCTAGGGCGCGGCTCCAGTCCGCGGGATACCCGGCGGCCGGCATGCTGCGGAGGAGTCCTCCCAGCTGGTCGACGGTCCCGGGGGACTCGCCCTTGGCCACGGACAAGATCGAGACTTGCCAGCGCAGGAGCTGTCTGAGGATCTGCTCCACCTGAGGCAGGGCGATGCATACCGCTGCGTCGAACTCCCCCAGCCAGAAGTACCGGAAGGCGTAGGCCAGCGTTCGGGCGCGCGCCTCCGGCAAGACGGCGTCATGGGCGAGGGCGCCGATCAGCTCGGCCTCGTCCGGATCGAAGCGCTCGTGGATGTGGTCGAGCTGATGGGCGGCGAGGTGCCCGAGGAAGTCCATCGCGAGGACCTGCAGTCCGACGAGGTGGTCGTCGGCGGCGGCGACGGGCGGAGCGACCTGGACGGGTCCGGCGGTGTTGATGCGCGTGCGCGGGATCCGGAGCAGACCGTCCAGGAGGCCCACGTCGTCGGGGTGCTCGCGCATCGCCGGATGGGCGTCTTGCGCGGTTCGCCACAGTGCGTCTCGCAGGCTTGGGGCGGCGTCGACGTGCGCCCGGGCCCCGGCGAAAAGTCCCGGCGGGGGGATGAGCGGGCGACGGATTCGAGTCCATCCCAGGGAGTCCGGATCGGTCTGTTGCAGGGCCATCTCGGCACGCACCCTCAGCTCGGGCAGACCTCGATCCCGCGCGATGGTCGCGGCCTGGGTCAGCAGGTTGTGGCGACGGAACCCCGTGTCGGCATCGGCGGCGTCGAGGAGGGCGCTGACGATCTCGGTGTCGATGCCGACTCGGCGGAACTCGGACGCTTCTGCCCGTATCAGCTTGAGGAATCCGACGCGGGCGTGCACATCGCCGGCGTACCGACGGGCGGCGCGTTCTGCGAAGTCGGTGATGTCGTAGCGCTGGACACGCAGCCCCTCCAGGAGATCGGCCATGATCGCCGTCTCGTCCTCGGGAGCGGCAAGGACTCGCTCGGCCAGGGCGACCGTGTCGTCGGTGACGCGCTTGCACAGGTCGGTCTGGTTATAGGTCCGGGCGAGGTCTCCGGCCCAGCGCAGACACTCGGTCGCACCCACCAGGCCGGGGAAGCGCTTGCGGGCGGCGAGCAAAAGCGGCACCGCGTCCAGGTACCCGGCGGCCGCGCCCCGGATGCGGTCGACCTTGCGACCGTGTCCTGCGACGAGCAGAAGGTGATGGAGGCGTCCCCGGACAAAGGAGTTGGTCACGGCCTCGGCGTACGCGCTCCAGGTCTCCATCTGGTCGGCGGCGACGCCGGACAGGCTCGCAGGCGGCCGGCCGAGGACGATCCCGGTGAACGTCTGCGCCCTGCCAGTCCCGGCGGGTCGGAGACGCAGCGCGGCGAGTAGCGCATCGCGCTGCTGCTCGGCGGCCGCGTTCGTGCCGGTGTCCGCGGCCGCGAGGACGGCGGCGATGTCCTCGCAGGAAGCGGCGTTCGCCGCCGCTTCCGTGAGCACGTCGAGCACACACGGTTCTACTTGCGGCATGGGCGCCTCACTTCCTCCGTCGCCAGTATCGGTACGACTTCGGACCGGGCCCACTGCTTTTCCGGAGTTCGTCAACGCTCACGCCGTCGGCGCAGCATGCGGAGGGTGTCTACCCATCGGCGTTGCCGGGGCGCGCGGGGCGCGGGGGGCGCGGGGGGCAGCTGTGGGGGCGGGGGAATCGTGGGCGGGGCCACAGGTGGAGGTGGGAAGGCCGGCGCGAGGTTCGCGGACGAGGCGACGGACGGGGTCACGTTCCCGCGCGGGGGTGCCTCGGCATCGTGCTGGTCGGCCGGCTGCGGAAGTTGTGGGGCGGTGTGCTGATCTGTCTCAGCCTCGGTGGCGGGGGCTTCGGCCGTCGGGATCGGCGCGGCGGGCTGAGGAGTGGGCGGAGCGTGCCGCTCGGCGTACACCTCGCGGGCTCGCCGGTCGCGCCAGCGGTGCCGGCCCTCCTGGGCGGCATACAGCTCGTCCATGACCTTGTGCGCGTCGGCGGGGTGGAAGACCGCCCGGGTGCGGGTCAGCGAGGACAGGGCGATCGGGACCAGGCCCCAGCAGTCCGCGGTAGGGGCCGGACGGGGCTTGCTGATCCGCCAGTCGTCCCGGGGGTCCTTGTGGCGCGGCCACTTCGGCCAGGCCGTCCAGTCCTGCTCGGGGCGGGCGGGGTGCCGGAAGGCGTGGGAGCCGTAGGGCACCAGCACGAGCTTCCCGTCGAGCCAGTACACATGGCCGCCGGCGTCGAGGATGGCCAGCTGCTGCTCGGTGGGGGCGACACGCTGGTGCTCGACGTCCCGTCCGCTCAGGCGGACCTTGTGGCTGGGGAGTTGGCCGAATTGGCCAGGGTCGCGGCGCAGGAACCAGACGTGTGCGGCTCCGGCGTGGTGCTCGCGTACCGCGAGGATGCGTCGGCGGACGGCCTGAGGGCTGGGCAGCGTGCCGGGGCGTTCGATGACAACGGCGGTGTCGCCGCACTGTGCGATGACGACCGGCGGGAGTCCGATCGGGTCGCGAGGGTCGTCTCCGGGGGAGGCGAGGGTGCAGCCGGTGATGCCGGGCAGGGCGCGAATCTGGTGGCTCAGCTGGATGACGACCTGGTCGTCCGCGTCGATCTGCGCTTCCCGTTCTGCCAGTCGGCACGGACCTCCTTCCTGGTGGGAGAAGTGCGGCGTGACCTTCGCTTCGGGCCGGGCGCCCCTGAGGATCAGTGGATCCGCGCAGGCTCTGCACAGGTACCGGCCGCCCGCCAGGCCGATCGGCAGCCCCTCCACGCCCAGATCGACATAGATCGGCCGCTTGGTCTCGGTGTCCCACGCGCTTGCACCCATGCCGTGATCATGACGGGCGCTACGGGTGCCCGGCCAGACCTTCTCCCGCCACACGGGCGCCCGGTGCCTGAACGACCAGCACGACGGGAAACGGCTTGCCCCCGTGGCCCGCCTGACGGGAGCTTCGCCGACGAGAGCCGGCCACGCTGCGACCGGCCGGCGTGCTGCCCGCGCCGTGGCCGCGGCCGGCGTGGGGGCACCCGGCCAGCTGACCGACGAGGCGGCCGTCGTCGCCTTGACGTTCACCAAGGCGCTGGAGGCGCCGAGCAGGCCGCCGTGGCAGTCCTTGCCGTCCAGGGCGCGGCGTAGCCCACCCCCTCACCACTCCCCCATCGCCGCCGCCGAGGTCAGCTCGCTCCCCCGGCCCAGGTGTGCGGCTAGAACAGGGTCAACGGCTGAGGAGGGGTTGGTGCGGTCTGGTGTTCTCGGATCGCGTCCCGAAGCTCCGCGGCGGTGACGCGGGCGGCGTCGAACGTCTCGGTCCAGCCGTTGGGCAACTGGGCGGCGGTGAGGAAGACGCCGTGCCCGGCGGCGCGCAGGCGCCGCAGGATCGTCTGTTCGACGGACAGGGCGTCGTCGCCGGTGGGCACGTGGTGCTCGTAGTACAGGGTCCAACCAAGGCGGCGGTGCTGGCCGATGCGGTCGTTTCGCTGACGAGCGCCGGCGACGCCGATCTTGACGGCGCCGTGCTGTACGTGGGTGACGACGTAGACGCGGGCGGGCGCGGCACGGTCGAAGCCGAAGCGGGCGCAGTACTTGCATCCGCGGCCGCTGCGGATCTTGGACAAGGTGGGAGTCGAGGTGCGGCCGCAGGTGGTGCAGCGGCAGCGCCAGGGCGTCATGGACGTGGTGTAGGGCTCCAGGGGCTCGAGACCGGCCTCGCGCATGGAGGCGGCGGCGCGCTCGGGGTCTTCCCGTCGTGCGGCGGCGGAGCGGAGGTCGGCGCAGCGCCGGCATCCGCTCTGGCCGGCGAGGATGGATCCGAAGGTCGGTGAGGTGATGGTGCCGCAGCCGTGGCACAGGCACCGCCAGGGGTACTTGACCCCGCGGTACGGCTCCTGGGGTTCGAATCCGTGCTCGCGCATCTCGGCGACGGCCAGGTCCTCGTCGTGGCGCTGTGCTGCACCGTTGGCCCGGTCGGCGCACCGCTTGCAGCCAGGACGCCGGCTCCGGCCGGTCAGGGAACCCAGGCGCGGGGAGACGATGGACCCGCACGTGATGCAGCGGCTCTTCCACGCGAACTCCGTGCCGGGGTACGGCTCCAGCGGCTCCAGGCCCGCCGCCCGCATCACCGCGGCCGCGGTCTCGGCGTCGTGGCGCATCGACTCGTTGGCCTTGCGCCGGCCGCAGGGGTAGCAGCCGCCCTGCCCCTGACGGATGGAGCCCAGCGTGGGGGCCCCTGGCGCTCCGCACGCCCGACATCGGACCGGCCAGGGCGTGTCCACTCCCGGGTACGGGCCGAGGGGGTCCAGGCCCGCGGCCCGCATGTCGGCCGCCGCAACGTCGGGGTCGACCGGCGCGTTCGGTGCGCACCACCGGCAGGGCCCGGCACCGGAGTTGATCCGGACATAGGTGGGTGTGACCTCGCGTCCGCATGCGCGGTGACGGCACCGCCACTTCCGGTCGCTGCCGCCGGGGTACGGCTCGAGCGGCTCCAACCCGGCCGCCCGCATCACCGCGGCTGCGGCCTCGGGTTCGATCCGGGCGTGTCCGGAGCAGTAGACGCAGCCGCGCTGTCCCTTGGTGATGTTGCTCAGGCGGGGGGTGACCTCCCGCCCGCACGCCGTATGGCGGCACCGCCACGGGGCGGAGCTGCCGCGGCAGGGCTCCAGCGGCTCCAGGCCGGCCGCGCGCATGATCTCTTCCGCCTGTCGCGGATCCCTCCGCGGTCGGCCGCTGCCTGCCAAGTCCAACTCCCCGCTCTCCAGGGTGAGCGGGGTCATGCCTCGCTGTTCGGCGCAGCATAGGGGTGGCCACTGACATCGACTCTGATCGTCGCCTTGCCGCTGGTGGGTTGCGGTGTCCGTCTTCCGCTGGGTGGCCCGGCGGCTTCATTCAGTTCGCGGCCGAGCAGCACGGTGACGGTCCGGGGCGCCGGGGACCTGTTGAGGGCCGCCGGTGGGCGGTGCGTTCGGCGCGGTCATCAGACAGGGGAAAGGTCCGGCACGACAGTGGGCCCGCCCGCCTGAACCACTGGGTGCGCAACATCTCACGGCGGTCAAAGAGTGCTCAGCAGGACGAGGAGAACCGTCAATGTGCCTGTTGTGAGCACCGTGCCTACCACGGTGAACACCATGTACAACGAAGTCGAGTCCCAGCCGCGGATCTCGAAGCGGCGGGGATCGTTCTCGTCGTAGAGGACGAAGACCGAGTTGCCGACGCCGTAGCCGTTGAGGACCTTGCCTCGGCCGAACGTGGAGGAGTACGTGCACTCGCTGCCGTCCCGGGTCGTCCAGGCTACGACCGGGTGGTGGTACTTGGCTCCGTCGTCGTCTCGCCTGGTGTCGTGGCGGACGACTCGCCCTACGGCGGTGATGCCCGTGCGGCGAAGCGCGCTGGCGCGGCGGAGTCCGTACACGCCGGCACAGAGAAAGCTCACGCCGATCACCAGCGGTATGAGCGTGAAGAGCCATTCGCGGTTCATGTCGTGTCCGACGCGTGCGTGGCGGCATCGGTTGCCCGAGGCACGAGTGCCGTTCGCCCCGGTGACCTGCGGACCCGTACGTATCGACGGTCGTGGCGCCGTATTCGGGCGGTAGGGCGGCGCTGGGAGGTGCACGCCGATGGCGGCACGGTCTGGTCGGTTCGTCGGGGCGCTAGGGCATCCGGGGCTGGGCGGGGAGGGGGCCGGGGCGGTGTCGGTGCGTGACCTGGCCGGTGGGAGTCGGCCGAGCAAGGCTGGAGGGGGAGCGGCCCGGGGTGAGCATCGCCGTGAGCAGTGCCGTGGCCGGCCACAGCACGACGCCGACAGCGGTGAGGGCAAGTCCCGAGAGGCCGGCGTGGTGGCCGGTGAGCAGGACGACGGCGGTGTGGAGGATGCCGGCGGTCGTGGCGAGATCGGCGTGCCAGGCACTCCGGTGAAGGCTGTGCTCGACCAGGCGGCGCACGCCGCTGGCGAAGGCGAGCAGGGCGGGGCCACCGAGGACTGCGATGGCCAGGGCGTTCGCCCACAGGCCGGGGGCGTTGACCAGGACGGCGAGCGCCATGCCGCCGGTCAGGAGCAGGGTGGTCAGCAGGCAGGCCGTGGTGATCCTCAGCTGCTCGGGGTGCGGCGACTGGGGCGGGTCGAGAAGGTAGAGGGCGGCGAGGAGCAGCCCAGCGAGAGTGCCGAGGGCAGCCGTCCAGGCGGTCGGCAGTGTGGTGGTGAGTGAGAGTTCGCCGGCGATGGCGGCGGCGGTGACGGCGCCCGCGACCACGGCGGGGAGCCGGGTGCCGGGTTCGCGGCCTTCGGCGGCCCGGTCGATGGTGGTGGCGACCCGCGTGGGCGGCTGCGGGTTCGGGACTGCGGTGGGTGCGTCGGCGAAGGCGGCCAGTGCGGTGTGCAGCTGGGTGAGGCGTGTGCGGGTGTCGGCCGCGGTCGGCCGGCGGTCGGGGTTCTTGTCGAGGAGCTCCAGGACCAGCTGTTCGAGCTCGCGGGGGACGCCGGGGCGCAGGGCGGACAGCGGGGCCGGCGCGTCGTTCAGGTGCTGGTTGAGGACCTGCCATCCCGTGCCGGTGAAGGGGACGCTGCCGGCGAGAAGTTCGTGGAGGAGGCAGCCGAGCGAGTAGAGGTCACTGGGTGCGCCCAGGGTGGTGTCTCCGCGGGCCTGCTCGGGCGACATGTAGGCGGGGGTTCCGATGGCGACGCCGGTCACGGTCAGGGTGTGATGGGTGGCTTCGGCCAGGCGCGCGATGCCGAAGTCGCACAGGTACGCGGTGTCCGACCGGTCGATGAGGATGTTGGACGGCTTGAGGTCGCGGTGGACGATGCCGGACTGATGGGCGGCCTCCAGGGCCTGGCTGATCTGGATCGCCCAGGTCAGGGCATCAGTGAGGGAGAGTGGACTGCCGGTCCTTGTGTTCAGCGGGCGGCCGTCGACAAGGTCCATGGCCAGAAAGAAGATGCGGCGGCCGTCGAGGTCGGCGGCGCCGTGGTCGTGGACGGCGACGACGTGCGGGTGGGACAGGCGCGCGGCCACGTGTGCCTCCCGGCGAAAGGCCGCCTCACGTACTGGGTCCCCCTCCCCCACCGGGATGATCTTGAGGGCGACGTCGTGAAGGTGGTGGAGGTCCTCGGCTCGCCAGACCGTGCCCATGCCTCCGCTGCCGATGGCCTCCTTCAGCCTGTACCGGCCGGCGACCGTCGTGCCGCGCATCATTCCTCCAGCCCTGCATGCTCCTGCGCTGGGCCGGCCGGCCCAGCGCACCGCCGGTCGCGGGGCGCGCCCGGCGGTGCGGCGGAGCATACGCACACGACTTGCCGGAGGGCGGCGAGGCGTGTGTGAGGGTGCCAGCTGTCAGTCCTTGAGCTCGTACTTGCAGGGCTCGGCCGACTTGCCGCCCTGGTTGTCAGCGACCTGCTTGCCGTCGACCTTGATCGTGCACGGGGCGGGCTTGAGCATTCTGTCCGGGCCCTCGACCGAGGCGGGTACCACCGACACCGTGACGCCGACCTTCAGCTCGGCCCCCTCCAGTTGGATGGACTCCGTCTTCGTCCAGGGCAACGTCACCTGCTCGAAGTGGTTGGTGTTCCCGATCCACATGACCTTGCCCGTGCCCGTGCCCCCGACCTCGAAGACCACCTGATGGGCAACGCCCTTCTTCCCCGACGACGAGCCCTTCGCGCCGCCGCTCGCCGAGACGCTCGGCGAGGCCTCGCCCGCCTTGGCCGGGCCGGTGTCCTTCTTCTCGCTGCCGCACCCGGTCAGCAGCACGGCCGCTGCGAGCAGGGTGGTGGTGAGCGTTGTTGTCTTGCGCATGTGCGTACTTCCCCGTTGCTGAACTGATCATTTCGGTGCCGTAGGAGACCGTAGATCATCGCGCCGCGCGGAAGGACACGGCCCGAGAGGCAGCGGGCAATGCCCATACCGGTCTGTTCCGGTCAGGGCCAGGGACAGCCGCTAGTGCTCCACGTGGTGTTCGCATACGACGAAGGGCCCGGCTGCATGCCGGGCCCTTCGGTCAGTAGCGGGGACAGGATTTGAACCTGCGACCTCTGGGTTATGAGCCCAGCGAGCTACCGAGCTGCTCCACCCCGCGTCGGTAAGGCCACTCTACACAGTGATCTTCGCGGGCGGGGCGGTGCCGTACGGCCGTCAGCTCCGGACGATGTTCTCGGCCTGGGGGCCCTTCTGCCCCTGGGTCACGTCGAACGTGACCGCGTCGCCCTCCGCCAGCTCGCGGTAGCCGCTGCCGGCGATGTTGGAGTAATGGGCGAAGACGTCCGGGCCGCCGCCCTCCTGGGCGATGAAACCGAAGCCCTTCTCCGAGTTGAACCACTTCACGGTGCCGCTGGCCATACTGCGTGTCCTTCGATCTTGCCGAGGTATCCCGGCTGGTCTGGAGTCGGAGCCCTCCGTCGAGGGAGGGCACCCGGCGTCCGTTCTACCCCGTCGGCGCCACAACTATCCGGGCTCCGCGCAGTGATCGCGTGACGCAGTGCGTCCGTGAGTCAGTGCGCGGTCCTGGAGTGCCCACGGCGCGGGGGGCTACTTGCCCTTCGCGGCTTCCTTGAGCTTGGAGCCTGCCGAGACCTTCACGCTGTATCCGGCTGCGATCTCGAGCGGCTCACCCGTCTGGGGATTGCGGGCCGTACGGGCAGCGCGGTGGGTGCGCTCGAAAGTCAGGAAGCCGGGGATGGTGACCTTCTCATCGCCATTGGCGACGACGTCGCCGACGGTCTCTGCGAGGGCGGCCAGAACAGCGTCGGCGTCCTTGCGGGTCACCTCGGCGCGCTCGGCGAGGGCTGCGATCAGCTCACTGCGGTTCATGCGGTACTCCGTGACGTTCGGGTTGTCGCGACCGCTGCGCGGACGCGACGCTTCGTTAGCCATCCTTGCACCGAGGTCTGACAACGCTGTGCCCGGCACCAGCAGCGGAACGCTGCGGCGAAGCTGGCGGCCGGTAGGCGGGCGCGCCGCAGGAGCAGCCGTTGGAGTTCGCCCAGCACGCCGGACCCGGCAGGCCCCGCACCACGGACACAGCTGGCGCTCGACCAACCCGGCGCCGGCGCGCTCGTCCAGGTCCCCGTAGACCGCCCCTCCCTCACCCGACCGACTCTACGGCCGCAGCTGCACGTCGGAGCGGACGTGCGGCTGCGTTCGGGCACCTTGTTACCTGCGGGGACGGCGCTGGTTCTCCTTCGTCGACAACAGCCCGAGAACTGCACGGTCCTGGTGGTAGCTGAACCACTGCTCGGCCAGGTCGCGGTCCTTGAACCGCCCGAGTCCAGGCTCGGTGGAGGGCGTCAGTTCGATCGCCTCCCACCCGCCGACGCGGTCGGCGAATTCCCCGGCGATGTCGTTGAATGAGGGCCCGCCGAAGTAGCTCACGGCCGTGTCGGAACTCTCCAGCGCTGTTCCGGACAGGTCCGAGACGAGGGAGCCGGCCTGCTTGCGGGACTCGAAGTACGTATTGATGGCCGACTTCACCTCGTCGCGCATCACGTTCAGGACCTGCTGGCGGTAGGTCTTCGGCTTCAGACAGTCCTTGTACGAGAAGTCGATGCGGCTGCCGTCCACCCGGACCACCTCGAAGCAGGGGTACGGACCGCGCGGCGGAGGGGCGATCGCGAAGGCTTCGACACCAGGGCCGATCTTGTCCTCCGCCTCCCGGTGCATGTTCAGAAGGTCCAGCAGGAGAAGGTGGTCCTCTGGCTGATCCACGATGCTGCCCACCGAGTACCGGTACAGCACCTTCTGTACCGCCTCCTGCGCATCCCCCTTGGTCCGGTACTTGCGATGCCCGATCCAGAACTCGGCCATGAACCTGGCCCTTCCCTTCTTCGATGACGCCACCACCCGGCGACGCTACGCCGAAAGCATCCCCAAACTCCGCTGTAGTGCGGCCTTCGCGCACCCGTGATCAGCGTGGAGGGGATGGGAGAGCCTGCCTACCGATCACCGCGAATTCACTCGTTCGGGTGATCGGGTAGGCGGCCCCGCCCAGGTCGCAGGGTGCGAGTACGTCCCTGTCGTGCTGCGGGGGGCCCTCTTCCGCCGGCGAAGCCCGCCCTTCGGCAGGGTGCGGCGGCGTTCAGCCGGTGACCGCGGCCTCAGGTGTCTGTGGGTGGCGGGTGAGGCCCGCGGCCGTGACGGCCTGAACGTGTTCGGGCGGCAGGCTGTCCCAACGTCGGCGGAGGTTCTTGAGCCACTGGCCGACCTTGAACTCCTCGCCGTCGACGGTGACGGTGTCGCGCTGATGGATGTGGACGTGGCCTTCGCGGTCCCGGAAAGCGGCGACGGCCGCCAGGCCCTGGCTCAGCTGCCGCTGCTGGCGGGCGGCTCGGCCGGTGGGCTGCGGCGGCTCATCGTCGGGTTCGATCAGGGTGATGCCCAGTTCGCTCACGAGCCGGAGCTGCTCGGGATGGAGTGTGCTGTATTCGGTGCTCTGCGCCGCGACCCATTCACCGAGGGGCTCGTCGTCGTCGGTGATGAAGTCGGCGGGGAGGTCGTCGAGCGTGATGCTGGCTTCGGCGTAGGTGCGGGCGGTGTAGTAGAGGCGCTGCCAGGTGATCGGCCACGGCGGGTTCCAGTACGGGTCGATCTCGGCGAGTGCGGTGTCGGTGGGGTCGGGTTCGAGTCCGTTGTCCGCGCGGGTGCGGGCGGCGGCTCGGCGGTTGGTGAGCCAGCGGCCGAAGGCGTAGTCGCCGATCATCTCGTCGCTGGGAACGGCGAGATGGCCGCGGCGGGCGGCCCAGCTGCGGGCGTGGAGGAGTCCGCGTTCGGCGGCCTGGGTCTGGAGGTTCCAGATGATGCCGAGGTGTTCCAGGGACTTGATCTGGGAGGGCTTGAGGGTGCCGGCCGCGTACGCCTTGCGTGCCCGGTTGATCCAGCGGCCCAGCGCGAATCCGCCTGCGTCATCGTAGAGCCGGGGGACGTCGAGGTGCCCGTGGGCCTGCTGGTAGGCGGTGGCGGCTTCCAGGCCGCGCCGGAAGGACGCTTCGCGGGGGTGCAGGACGCGCAGCCGAAAGGCCTGGGCGATGGTGTCGGCGGGGAAGGGCCGGTCGAAGACGATGTCGACGGGCACGCTCGCGTCGTCCTGCTCGTCCTCCGGCTGCGGGTAGGAGGGCTGTTGGGGGACGGCGAGACGGTCGGCGATGCGGTCGTCGTGTGCACGCAGGGCCTGGAGGACCCGCCAGAGCGGGCGGTACAGGTTGGAGCCCATGAGGTCGTCGGCGTCCTCGCCGGGGGCGACGTAGACGGGGACGATCAAGGTGGCCTTCTTGCCCTGGCCGGGCTTTTGTCGAAGGGCGCGGCCGACGGCCTGGACCGTGTCGACGATCGATTCCTTGGGATCGGCGAAGACCACGGTGTCGATGCTGGGGATGTTGACGCCCTCGCCGAGAAGGCGAGCGTTCGCGATCACCGTGCGGAGGGCCGGCGCGAGGAATGCGCCCGGGCGGCCGTCGAAGCGGTCCAGGAGCTCGCGTCGGTAGGCGGGGTCCTGGTTGCCGTCGAGGCCGGCCGCCCACAGTTCTCCCGGGTCGGGGCAGCCGGTTCCGGTCTCGTCCAGCGCGTAGAGGAGTGCGGCCGTCTCGAGGAGGGTGTCGGCGAAGGCGTGGGCGTCGGCAACACGGTGGTGGAAGCTCACGACGCGGCGCAGATCGAGCTCGGCCATGGCGCGCAGGACGGCGATCTGGAGGGCGGCCTGGCGCAGTTCGGCTTCGGTGGCCTTGTCGGAGATCCCGAGCCGGGTGCGGATGGTCGCCTCGTTCACCTCCATGACGACGACCCGGTAGTCGGCCAGGAGGTCTTCGTCGATGGCCTCGGCGAGCGGGAGGCGAAAGCAGGTGTCGCCGTAGAGGGCCGGGTTGTCCATGGACGCGACGAGCGAGTCGTCCTCGTCGTCACCGGGCTCGCCGGCCGACCAGATCCTCGGGGTGGCGGTGAGGTAGAGCCGCTTGTGCGCGGGGATCAGTTCGTCGTCGTGGACGGCGGCCCAGCGTTTTCCCAGGTCACCACTGGTGCGGTGGGCTTCGTCGACTGCCACCAGCGACCAGGCGGGGAGAGCGAAGTGGGTGTGGGCGTACTGGACGCGGTGCAGGGAGTGGTAGGTGGCGAAGACCGTCAGTCCGGGGTTCTGGTGGACGGTGGCGGCCAGGGCGGCCGGGTCGGTGGTGAACGCGACGGGCTCGCCCGCGGTGTTGGGGCGCTTGGAGCACAGGGCGAGCACGGGCCCGGTCATGCCGGCGGTGCGCCAGTCGTCGATGGTCTGGGCGAGGAGCTCCAGGGTGGGCAGCAGCACCAGCCGGGTGCCCTGGGGGGCGACACGGGCGGCGGTGCGCGCGGCGACGTACGTCTTGCCGGTGCCGCAGGCCATCACGACGGAGGTCCGGGCGGTCAGGCGCAGCGCGGTGTGCGCGGCGTGGACGGCCTTGGACTGGTGCGGGCGCAGCCTGATCCTGGGCGGTGGGGCGGTGGCGGTCGCGGTCACGGGGTGGCCGGTCCTTTCAGCCGGGTGCGGGCGGCGGGTCAGATGCTGAACTTGATGTGGTCGATGCCGGTCAGTGCGACCGTCTGAAGAGAGGTGGCCCGCGAGCCGCCGTCGGTGAAGTAGTCGTCCCGCAGCCCGTCGGCGACGATCTGGGCGAGGTCTTCCTCCGAGGCGCCGGCCTCTTTGGCTTCGAAGAGGGCTGCGGCGGTGGCGGCGTCCAGGCGGCGGGTGAGGCGGCGGTAGCGGGGGTCGTTGGTGGTGCCCTTGGGGGACTTGAACCCGAATTTCCCTCTTACGTCCACTTTGATGCCGCCGGTGGTGACGGCGGCCTGGAGCTTCTTCGCCTTGACGATCGGCTGCCAGAGCTGCTTGACCGTGGCTTCGATGAGGGCGGCGGTCTCGGGCTTCGCGGCCTTGATCTCGTCGTCGCGGTAGCGCTCGACGGTGCGCTGGGATTTGCCGATCTTCTCGGCGACCGCGCGGGCGGCCTCGGCGCGGCTGACGCCCTTCTCCTGCTTGAGCAGGAAGCGGATCCGCGCGCCGAGCGTCTTGGGGATCGGCTGGGAGTAGGCGGTCTCGGCGGCCTCTTCCAGTCGGTCTTCGATCAGTCCCACGGTCAGTCAGCTTCCCTACGGTTCAGGCCACGCGGACGAGCGAGGCGTCCTTGATTTCGTTGGCGATGTTCACTCCGTCGGCGAGCAGGTCCAGCGCCCAGCCGATGGTCTGGCTCCCCTGGTGCTTGACGGAGCCCGGGTTGACGCCGAGGCGGAAGCCGCCGCGGATCGGCTCGCCGTCGGGGCCGAGCAGGATTGGCAGCGGCGACAGGCCGTCGATCGCGTAGACGACGCAGTCGTTGTTGACGGCGAGCGGGTACCGGCCGGCGGTGGTGAGGCTCTGCATCTTGCGGTGCATGTTGGTCCGCGCCTTCGACAGGATCATGGCGCGGATGTCGGGCCGCCACGTCAGCCGCTTCAGGGCCGGCCACGGGTCGCCGAAGACGTGGTCGAGGCCGAGGTTGGGGCGCTGGCGCAGCTTGCCGATCCCGGACTTGGCGGTGGCCTTGATGGCGTTTGCCAGCGTCACCAGGAGCGGGTCGCCGTCCTTGTAGTGGGCCATCGCCGCGAGGAAGGCTTCGTCGTCGAGGTCCGTGGTGACGCCGAGGTCGGCCATCACGGTCAGGTAGGCGTCGCGGAGGGTGTTGTACCAGGGCTGGAGGTAGGGGCTGTGGGTCTCTCGGACCCATGCCTCCATCGGGCGGACGTCGGCGCCGAGTTCGACGGCGTAGGCGACGGTGGGGGTGGCGTACCAGCCGGGTCCCTCGGGGCGCTCGCCGCTGGAGGTGAAGGGGTTGGGCAGGCGCGGGTCGGTCTCGATGTGGGAGAGGTCGAGGAACCAGGAGCCGGGCAGCTCGGGGTCGAAGGACGGGTTGCGGGGGTAGTGGATGGCCGGGCCGGTGCCGACGTGGAGGCGCCGGCAGGCGGCGAGGAAGGCCACCTGCACGTCGAGGGCGGCGACGTGGGTGCGGGACCGTTCGTCGTCGGTGATGAGTTCGGCGGGGCGGACCCAGATGCAGGCTTCCTCGTCGAGGGCCTCGCTGGCGGGCCGGGAGCCTTCCTCGGGGTAGTCAGCGACGACGACGGGGTGTTCGTCGGGTGCCTCGCACGGGGCGGGGTCGACGACGGTGTGAAGGGTGTGGGGCACCTTCGCCGAGACGTACTTGTTCTCCTTCTCGCTCCACTCTGCCTTGGTGGGCGGGCGCAGCGAGGTCATGAGCTGTTCGCCGGTGACCGCGAGGGTGCCGCGGGGAGTGATGACCAGACGGGCGTAAGTGCCGAGCATCCTGGCGAGTTCACCGGCGGGCAGGTCACCGGCCTTGCCCCAGGCGCGGGTCTCCAGCGCGCCCCAGGGCACGAGGGCGAGCTGGACGCAGTGGCGCTTTCCGTCGAGGCGCTTGAAGATTCTGGCCCAGGGGCCGAAGCCGGACTTGGTGAGCTCCCAGCCTGCCTTCGTGATGTTCTTGACGATCTTGTCGTCGGCCGGCAGGCGCAGGTCCTCCTGGTCGGCGAGGTTGGTGGGCAGGCCGAAGTGGGCCACGGCCCCTTCGGTGAGGATGATCAGCGGGTCCTGGTGGAACCCGTTGTCGTGGAGCTTGGCTGCTCCCAGGCGGATCTTCTTCTTGTCCAGCGCCCACGCGGCCAGAGCCTGGAGCGTCTTGGCCGGGCACGGCATGGTGCGGCCGTCGACGAGGTGTGCGGTCAGGGCGCCGTCGGTGATGTCGAGGACGGCCAGCGGACCGTCGGCGTGCTCGGGGGCCACCGCCTTCACGGCCGGCTTCTTCGCCGTCTTGCGGCGGAGGGCCGAACTGGTGGCGGCGCCCGGGCGGCGCGGCACGGCCGGCGGACGAACGGGAGACGCGGGAGCAGCAGCCGGGAGCGCGACCGGTGGTGCGGCGGCCGGTGGTGCGGCGTCCGCCGAGGGGGCGGGAGCCGGTGCGACGGAAGCGGGCACGGGCGCGGGCTCGGACGCGGACGGCTCGGTTGCGGTCGGCAGGACGGGCGCGGCCGGGGCGGTGGGCTGCGTGCCGCAGCGGGGCACGCCCATGGCGGCCATGGCCTGGAGGTAGATGTGGCGGGGCTGGCCTGCAACGAGGCATGACGTCGGCTTGCCGCAGCGGACACAGGGGCGGGTGACGTCCTCGGGCAGGTAAGTCCCGGAGCCGGGCGCGTCGTACTCGGGGTACTCGGCCTGCCCCGCCGCGTTGTCGAGGGCGGGGCTCTGGTCGGTGTCCGGCCAGGCGAGTTCGGGCGGGTCCTCGATGTCGTAGTCGAACAGGGGGGGCTGCTCCTCCTCCGCGGCCGCCGGCTGCGGCGGAGGCGCGGCATCGGGCACGGGCACCTGAGCGGTGGCGCCGCTCGTTGCTGCGGCGCGAGCGAGCTCGTCGGCGAAGTAGGCGAGGAGCCGGGCGTAGAGCTGCCCCTTCTCCCCACGCGGCGTGCGGGGTGGATCCGATTCCCAGGTCCACACCGTCTCGCGGCGCACGCTGGTCGCCTTGCCCATCTGCGTCACGGTCCAGCCGAACTCCTCGCGGAGCCTGACGCGTGCGGCCGGGTCCGGCAGCGGCGGCACCGGGCCGTCGACCGGGATCCGTGCGAGCACCGCCGTTACCGGGTCGGTTGCCGGGTCCACTTCCACCTCCACCCTCAAAAACAGAATCTAACGCGAATCTAACGTACTCGCACCGGCCGCCGATCGCAATTTCTGTTGGCATTTCAATGTGTATTATGGTTGTTGCTTGTTCTGGTTTCAAGATGTAAGTTGACTGTTCGTTGAGAGGGGCCGCCGCTGGATGGCGGGCGCGCCCCCACACAGGGGCGGCACACACCGAGCCCACCCCCGTCCGAGCTGGGAGCCCCGTTCCTGTCGGGCATGACACCTGAGGAGTACGACAGCCATGGCCTTTCCCTCTCGGCACGTTCTGCCCCCTGAGCCCGGGGAGCCTGCCGCGCCCGGGTCGCGGATCACCGTGGAGGCCGGCGACATCCTGATGCGACGAGGTCTCAACGATCACGCCCGCTCGGCCCACGTGAACGTGATCGAGGCCGCCAAGGCTCTGGAGGACTTCCGCCTCGGTCGCAACGCCGCGCTGGAGCGCGCTGAGATCCTCGCCCGCCGGGCCGTCACGACCTTCCAGGAGCGCACCGGCGAGCACGACGAGGCCGCTTGGCAGGCCGTCGTGGTTTACATGGTGGAGCTGTGGGCGAGCCGCTACACCGCGGGCCGCCCGGCCGCCTTCGACCCGGCCCCGGCCCCGCCGTCCCTGTTCACCCCGGGGCACCCGCTGCGGCTGGAGACGGTCAGCCGCGATGCCCACGACCACGTCCTCGGCGCCGGCCGGTCGCTGGAGCGGGCGGCGCGCGGCGTGGACACGATCGACATCGCCCGCGCACAGCACGGCATGCACGAAGCCGCCCGGCTGCTTCATGACCAGCTCGACGGTCTGTCCATGCCGCTGTGGGTGCTCATCAGCCGGTTCTGCGCCGAGATCCACGCGGAGAACCTCCGCATTCTGAAGACGCCCGCCCCGGGCACCTCGGCCTGAACCTCTTCTCGTCGTCGCCGGACGCATGCCCGCTGCCCGGCATCACCCCTTCGCCACCAGCCAGGAGTTCACCATGAGCATCACCGCGCCCGTCTTGTCCGCCGTCGGCCCCGTCCGGGCCGGGCAGCTGTGGCAGGACATGGCCCCCGACATGGTCGATCGCGAGCGGATGCTGCGCGTGGTCGCCGTGGGCGCGACACACGCCGACTGCGTGGTCGAGCGCGACAACAGGCCGGGCGCGGCCGGCCGCAAGGCGCGTCCGCTGGCACTGAGGCGCTTCGCGACGAGCGCCTTCACCCTGATCGAGGACGTCGTCGACGACGCCGACCAGCTCGTCTACGCCCGTTTCCTGGCGGCGATGACGGACGTGCAGGGCGGCAGTCCGTCGCCCGTGGAGTACGCGACCGCGGCGCTGCGCGTACACAAGGAGCTCACCGCCGAGGCAGCGAAGGGCCAGGGCTGACCCGGCCCTCGGCGCCCGCCTGTCGAGCCGCGCGGCGGCCGCCCGAGGGTGGCCGCCGGTCCCGCGCCCCGCTGGCCCGCGGCCTGGTGGCCGTTTCGTGTGATCACTGATGGAACGAAACAGGGAAGAGATGGTGTTGTCGGCGAAGACCGGGGCCGCCCAGGCCCCGGACACCGCGTCCGGGGACGGGGTGTTGCGGTCCGGTGAGATCGTCGCCGTGGAAGGCTGGCCGGGCGAGTGGGAGCTGATGGGGCCCGGGCCCGGTCCTGGCGTGTGGACCGTGGAGTCCGCGCGGCTCGAGGATCGTGTGAGCGCGCAGGCCGCGCTGAGCGCGCTGCAGCGCCTGGCTGATGCTCCCCACGTGCGGCGGGGCGACCTGGTGATGCAGTCCTACCCCGAGCAGGAGCGTGCCGCAGTGGTCGGCGCCGTGTTCCGGCTGGGACAGTGGGTGGCGGTGAAGTCGTACACGCTGCCCGACGGCAGGGTCTGGCGCACGATGGACGCGGTCGACCGCCTGGAGGTGGTCACGCCGGAGCAGCTGACCGCGGCCGTCCGGCTGGAGGTCGCCCGCGGCACGCACCGGGGCCGGATCGTGCAGGCGGTCGTGTCCTCGCGCGCTGGTCAGTTCCGCGTGGTGTGCCGGTGTGCGCCGGGTGCCGGCGAGATCTGCCGCGACGGCCGCAAGGTCACCTGGTGCCCCAGCCTGACCAGCGCCCGAGACCTGTGGGACTGGCACGTCCACCAGTGATAGTGAGTGCGTACTCACCCGGCGGTCAGGCGGGAATGGTTGACGCTTTTGCGATGGCGTGGGCGTAGGCCATCTCGATGAGCTGGTGCTGCGCGGGTGCCTGCTCGGTGAGCTCGCGCAGCCGCTGAGTGTGGGGGCGGGGGTAGCGGACGTCGGTGCTGAGGGTGCCGTGGCGGGTGATCCACCCGGGGCTCGGCGACGCGCCTTCGTGCAAGGGGAGGAGTTCGAACTCCCATCCGATCAACTCGTCGTCGGCGTCGCTGCGGACCTCCGTCCAGCCCAGGATGATCGTCCTGGCGGGGCCGGAAGCGGCCACCTTCTCCCGGGCAGCGGCGGCGGTCAGAAGGGGCGTCTGTGGTTGCGGCGGGCGGGGCTCCGCGTATTCGGTGCGGGCCTGGGCGAGGTCGTCGGTCAGGGCGGCGCGCATGACCGTCTCCGCGTCCTCCCGGGAGACTTCCGGGCGGTTGTGGCGGGAGCGGTAGGCGGTGACCCACCCGTACCCGTGCGCCATGCCCGTGCCGACCCGTGCGAGGTAGCCCAGCAGCTGCCCGTGGTCGGTGACCGGGTACAGGTCGGCGGTGCGGTCCGGCTCGTCGAGGGCGGCGCGCGCCTCCTGTTCGTCGAGGTGGGGCAGCGGCTCCTGGACGGCGGCCGCGGCGGCCCGTTGCCGGGCGGCGGCGTGGTGGGCGTCGCACAGCGCCTTGTGCGCGTTGGACCAGTAGTCGTGGCCGAGGTGGTCGACCGTGCGGCCGTCGGCCGTCACCCACGCGTCGGGGGCGGCGAGGGGTCCCGTGCGGAAGAGGTAGCCGATGGTCTCGCCCTTCTCCTTGACGGGCCGGAAGCCGACCGCGGCCGGCCAGACGCGGCGTGCTGCTGTCTTCGCCGCTGCGGCTACCTCGCGGTGGGCCGCGTACGCGGCGCGGACCGCGTGCTGCGCGCCGGTGGGGTCGTAGACGGGGAAGGGCCACTTTGCCGCGTTCCAGTCGGCGACCTCCTGGTCGGTGATGTCGTTCGGGGAGACTTCCGCGTCTGCGGTCACCCAGTGCGCGCGGTGGTAGTGCTTCCACGTCCAGCCCGCCAGCTCGCCGGAGTCCATCCGGACCGGCTCGTAGGAGAAGTGGCGGGTCTGCTCCCCGAAGACCTCGCGGACCGCTGCCTCCACAGCGCGCAGGGCCGCCCCTTCGAAGTCCTTCTCCCGTGTGCCGTCAAGGAACTGGGCGCCCAGGACGCCGAGGTGAACCGCCGGCGCCCTGCTGGGTGAGGACGGCCCGCGCAGGGCCGGCACGAGGTCGGCGACCCAGCCATCCCGGCCGAGCGTGTGGACGGTGACCAGCCCCTCTTCCTCCCACTGGCGGGCCAGGGTCAACAGGCGGCGCCCGGCGGCACCTTCACGTCGGACGGAGCCACGGAAGACACCCCGCGACAGCCCGTTCCACAGCCTGACGTGGAGAGGAGTGGGCAGGGACGGGCGGATGGAGTCGGTCAGGGCGGCGGGCCGGATAGCAGTCACGGGCTCTTCCCTTCAGCGGGACGGGTGGCGGATGGCAGCGATGTTCAGGCGGCGGACGTGCGAAGACGGCTCAACCGGCCGCCGAGGCGGTGAGTGTGCCCGAGGTACGTCCCGGCCCCGGTGGGGTGGTCGGTGGGGTCCTCGCCGGTCCTGAGGAGGGGGACGTTGAGGGCCGCGAGCAGAAGGGGGCTGCCGGCCGGGGGGAGGCTTCGCAGCAGGCCCTGCGGTCCGCCGCGGCGCGCGTCGACGCGACCACGGTTGAGCCGCAGGTCCAGGTCGGCGAGCGGGCGGGGGCGGCCGGCGACGAAGTACGCGAGCCAGGTGGCCTGGTCCTGGCACGGCTCGGGCTCGTAGTCGGGCGCCGGGCACGCCAGGAGAAACTCGCCCAGCTCGGCGGCATGATGGCGGCCGACGGATCCGGTGTGCACGTGCTGGTCGCGGACGAGCCGGGTGTCCGGCTCGGACAGCCAGATGCCGACGCCGGCGGACATCTCGGCGAGGACCAGACGGGCGCGTGGCGAGGCGGCGTTCAGCGCGATGGTGAGGGTACGCAACGGCGGCTACTCCAGGGGGCGGCGGGAGCCCTTGGCGGGCATGACGACCGGCCCGCACCGGAGCGGGCCGCGTCCCCGCGCTCGCGGGGAGAATCCCGCCAGGGCCGGCTCTCCTGGCCAGGTCATGCTAGCCGCACGGCTCCGTCTGGCTCCTGGGTTGTCCGAATCCCGGTGGCCGTCGCACAGATGGAGCCACCCTTTGGCCGGACGCAGGACTCCTCGGCCTCACCGGGGCGAGAATGGCGGCCATGTCACTCTCCCTGGCCCGCTGTGTGGAAGCGGTTGCCCGCTTGCTGGATGCCTGCGGCTCGCTGGAACCGGTCCGGCTGTGCATGAGCGAGGCGGACGTGCAGGCGGAAGTGTGCGCGAGCGGGCCGGCCGCCTCGGCGAGCATGGCGCGGCTGGCAGCAGCGTGCGGCGAGGCGGCCGGCCACCCGGCCCAGCGTGACGAGGGTGTGCTGACGGTGGACCTGGAGGAGGAGCTGGTCCTGGTGGCCGCCGTGGACACACCGGTGCGCGGCGCCGTACCGGGGGAGCGCGTGACGTCGACGGCGGCAGCGGCCGAACTGCTGCGCACGCTGGTCCCGTGGACGGCCGGACTGGACCAGGAGCGGTTGCCGGGGGCGCAGTTGTGGGTGGAGGACGACGGCTGGGACTTCACGGTCCGGCTGCTGGCGACAGCCGCGAGCGGTGACGACGTGGACAGGGTCGCCGCTGCCGCCGGCGCAGGGCTGGAGCGGATCCGGACCCGGCGCACCGACAGCGGACTGGACGGGCAGGGATGCCTCCCGTGCGGCCGGACCGTACACCTCGGGATCGTCCCTCTCTCCTGACCACCGGAATCGGCCGGTGTCCCCGTCCGGTGTGCGGTGCGCAGCGGGCGGCTCCAGCTGAGGATCCGTTCCACCAGCCGGGCCGCGCTCTCCCGCGCGAGATGAGGACGCCGGGCCCCGGCTCATGGCCCGCGTGAGGCGTGTGGAGCGGCGGGCCAGCGTGGTGGTGGCCTGCTTCCCCTGAGGGCGGGACTGCACGAACTCCCGACCCACCCCCACGTTGTTGCGTATCCTTGTTTCACTATGTAATGTTGTTCGTGTTGAGGGCGCCGCTTCCCTCCGACCCACACCACTTGGAGCCGCACCGCAGCTCCCCCATGCCCCCTTCCGGAGAACTCCCATGTCCGAAGCCGAAGTCGTCCGCACCGTCATAGCCCGGCTCGTCGCCCAGGCCGACGAGACCCAGACGCAGCTCATCCACGAACTCGCCCGCCAGGCCGGCTACCTGTGGCGCTGCGGCAACCCGGCCTGCCCCGACTACAACGACCGGGGCCGGCGCTACTGCCAGGGCTGCGGCTGGGGCCGCAAGGGCAAGCCGGTCGGCGACGTCCACCCGTGCATGTACACCGAGCGCCGGTGGACCAGGCTGCGCCGCGCGCTCCTCAAGCACTACGCACCCGACGCCCCGATGCCCGACGCCGTGGTCTTCGACTACTGGGGCGGGCCCGGCTGGCGCGGCGCCGAGGTCACCGAGATGTACGGCGGCATGACCGAAGCGATCACCGACGGCTTCCGCGACCGGGCCCGCTTCGAGGACATCGCCGCCGCGCTCGACTCCCTCACCAAGTGGTCGGAGCCGAGCTATGGCGAGCACATCCGCGTCGTCCTGGCCCCCTGAACCCCGCCGCCCGCCGGGGCCCGGCGAGCAACCGCCGGGCCCTGGGGCCGCAGAGAGCGAACCCGCCGTGTCCACTCTGCTGATCGGCTGCTGGTCCAAGGACCGCGCCACCCTCAGCGTCACCGCTTCCCACCAGGTCGCCGACGGGGACCAGGCCGCCATCGACGCCCTCACCCGGCCCGCGTTCGCCGACGGCGCGAACTGGGCGTGCGAGTTCGACGTCGACGCACATCGTCGCGCCGTGCAGCGCGCGTACGAGGAGTTTGCCCGCGAAGACGGCGCCTGGGTCGACGACACCGTCGAGCACTTCGAGCCCGACGCCTTCTGAACCTGTCTGCCACCGGGCGGCCTTGCCCCCCGGGCCGCCCGGCTCCCTCCCCCGCATCCGCATCCGAAGGGCTCCCTCATGCTCGACAACACCGAATTCGAATGGGTCTCCGCCGACGCCACACCGGTCCTGCTCTACCCCGGCTTCACCTCCGACGACGCGATGGTCGAGCCTGGCGAGATCACCGCCGCCGTCTACGACAGCAGCGACGGCATCGCCCTCTACGGCAACCGCGACAAGGTGCTCGCCCTCCTCCTCCGGCTCGCCGACGCCGTCCGCAACGCCCCGCCCGTCCCCACCACGGAGGCGTGCATCGCGGCCTCGGCCGACCCCTCCACCTGGAAGCCGGGCCCCCTCACCGAAGCGCTGGCCCCGATCACCAGGGCCTGGCCCCTGTGCGACTCCGAGACCCCCCAGCCCATTGCGGCCGACCCCCGCCTGGCCACCTGTTCCGACTGCGTCGACGCCTTCAACGAGCGCGGGCCGCTGACCCTCCTCCGCCTCGTCCACTTCCTCCCCGACCAGCCCTGAGCCACCCACCGCGAAGGCCGCTTCCGTGAACAACTCCAAGCCTGCCCGCCGCCCGAAGCCCCTCCCCGAGATCGGCGCCACCTACGCCGACCGCAGCGAGCTGTGGCGCCACCACGTCCTCGGCGCACGCCAGGTTCATGTCTGGACTGTCACCAGCCACATCGACGGCCGCGTCGCCTTCAACGGCCACACCGAGCCGACGTTCTCCGCCTACTGGATCGGCAAGCACTTGATGCGCTGCGAACCCGACGGCTCCCCCACCGACCCCACGTACGTCGCGCGCGAACGCGCCCGCCTCCAGGACATGGAGAGGCAGCACGCCGCCCTTCCCCCGCTCGACCAGGTCATCAACGAACTGATCGCCGAGAAGCTCCGGCCCTGACCACACCCCCCTTCCGGTGCCGGGCCCCGCAGGGCCCGGCACCCCGACCCAAGGATCCCCATGAATCCCCAAGACGCAGCCGGCTCCCTCTACGAAGCCCTCCTCTCCGAAGCCCGGCAGTGGGCGTGCGACGACGCCGAAGACCAGGAGGTCCTCGACGCGATCGAGAACGCGCCCACCCCGCACGACCAGCTCGCGCTGCTGCAGACCTCCAGCCTCGTCCCCTCCCACCTGTCCTCGGCCATCGCCGACGCCGTCCTCGCACTCGACCCCGCCACCTACTCCCCCACGCCGACACCCCCGGGAACTGCCATGGCCGACCCCCAACTCCACCGCGTGCGCGACGCGTCGATCACCGTGGTCAACGCCGCCCCCGAGGACAACACCCCCAGCGACGTCTACGAGATCCAGGTCTTCGGCGTCAGCGTCCTCATCCGCCGGCGCGCCCAGTGGGGCCCCGCCACCGACGTCCCCTACATCCACATCGAGGACCAGGGCGACGACGGCCTGCTGCTCGTCGAGGTGAACAACAGCGGCGAACACGAGCACCGCACCGGCGCCGAGGGGACCTCAGCATGACCCCCGACCGCGCCTACGCCACCGCACGCCAGCTGATCGACCCCGACGCTGACTACACCGTCCACGTCCGCACCGACACCGGATGGACGCAACCCGCCGACCCCGACCACCGGGAACTGCCCGGCCTGGACGTCCTCCTGGCCGCCCGCCGCCTCCTGCGCGCCCGGCCCGCCGGCCACGTCGGCAGCACCCACCCCGACACCCTGGACATGCACACCGGCGACGGCCGACTCTGGTTGCGCTTCACCGCCACAACCCTGGGCGACAATGACCCGGGCCCCGCCGAGCCGGCCGCCGACGAGCGGGCACCGCAAGGGCTGTGGCGGCTGCTTGGCCTCTCCGGATCCTCGCTCGCGCCCCTCGCCCGCTGCGATCTCACCGACTCCGACCTGGTGACACTGGCCCGCACCTGCCTCACCCTGAGCCGAGCCCACCCGCTTCCACAGCCGGGCATGCCGCCCGAAGCCGCGCTGCTACTGGAGCGCCTCGCGAGCAGCACGGAGGCCCTCGACAGCGGCCTCCCCAGCGCCCCGGACATCGACGACGACTTCTCCCGCACCGAGCTGCTCACCCTCGCCGACACAGCACTCGCCCTGTACCGGACCCACGGCGACCCCAACGACCTCCTCGGCCGCCCCGAGGTACTCCTCCTGGCCCACCTCGCCTACGACGACACCCCGCCCTGACCTCCCTCCCCACACCACGAGAGCCCGGTCCGCGCTGCTCAGCGCAGACCGGGCTCTCTGCCGCTCAGCCACCGAGTGAAAGTTCCGGCCGGAGGCACTGCAGAGCCTCTCCTATCGCCCAGCGTTTCGAGTTGGTGGCGTACCTGCGCGGCCCTGCCACGGCCGCTCCCCCGGCCACTGGCGGCACACAATGCGCGGGCCGCCGCGTGCAGCTGCCGCACAAGCTCGATCCCGTGCCCGTCACGCAGAACAGCCTGCGCCTCATCAAGGCTCGCCGCCGCCCAGTTGGCCTCGTCGCCCTCCCGGCCGAGTGGTCCGCAGCCTCCAGAGCTCATGTACGGCTGCGCAACCGCCAAGTCACCGCCCACCACCCACCGTGCGGCGAACCTGACAGCTCCGGGCCCAACACCTGTGAGTGGCTGTCAGCCACTCTGCAAGTCGCAGATTCTCGGACTCAGCCGCTGGCGGACCCCTTTATGGGCAGGGAAGAAATTCGAAGTGCCGGCGAATCTCCCCCAACAGCCTCGGCGGATGAGGCGCTTCTACGCAGGTTGACCGTTCCCCACTCACGTGATTTCACGGCTCACCTGCCAGCGATCCCCAAACGAGACGGTACGTCTCGACTTAGCCTAGCCCTCCGACCACCCCGAACAACCTTCAAGAAATGGCAAAGTGGCCTCTGACCTGCACGTTTCACAAAATCACATACATCACTCACTTACTCACTCAGGCACTCACCTACTCAGTCCAGGACAGTCCCCAATGCCTGGCTTCTAAATTCTCCTCATCCATAAATAGAATATGGAGCAGTAAATTAAATGCCTTTCCATGCCATTGGAGGCGTGAAATAAGGCAGGTAAGGAACGATCTTGTGTGTCGCAACACGCCAACAGGCACGTCGATGTGACGTGACGTGACACGAGCTTGCTGCCCCGTGTATGGTCACGCCCGAGCATGAAGGGACACGCGGGCCGATTGCGGATCAGAGAATCCACTGTGGGCCAGCCATCGCGTGGTTCTCGTGACCATCTCGCGACGGCGGAGAAGCCTTGGAACTTTACGAGTACAACGAACTGCAGAGTCGCCTCGACGCGATCGCCGAGTTCGACGACATGTCAGATGACGCCATGCTTGCGGCGCTCGTCGAGCAACTACGCCCCTACCTGCGGAACGTCATCGGCTCCACCATCGGCAAGGGCGGCGAGGGCAAGACCACCTTGGCCACCAACCTGGCCTACATGCTGGCTGAGGAACAAGCCAACCGCGACAGCCAAGGAAAGTCCGCCCTGCCCGTCCTCTACATGGAGATTGACGCCAACGGGGACGGGAGGACTGACCTGGGCCTGGATGCAACGGTCTTCAATGACCACGGGAAGGCCCTCCGTGATGCGATCACTCACGACGGACCCCTGAAGGTCGTTAAGGACGTTCGGCCGTTCCTGGACGCAACAATCTCGGGTAGGCATTGCTCCGACATCGCCGGTCGCATCAATAAGCTCGCCGACACTCACGCCATCGCCGCCTACCTCCTACTGGCTCTCCTTCTGGCACAGATCTCCCACCTGTACCGCTGGATCGTGCTCGACTTCTCACCGGGCGACAAGGCCATCCAGCGAGCCGGCCTGGCAGCATCCACTCATCTCGTGTCGCCCATTCACAACACGGACAATGCCGCTCTGCGAGGTCTGTCCACCGTCACACGGCTCATTCGCGCCAACCGTCGCCTCAACCCCGAGGCGCAGCTCTGTGCGATCGCCTTCCTGGGTTTCCGAAAGGTCAAGGGCGAGCCGACCACGGAGCTGACCAACGTTCGTGCCAAGATCGAGAAGTTGCTTACAGACGCTGGCATGGACCCTGGACTGATTCTGGACGAGTACGTACGCGATGCCCGCTCTATCGCTACCTTGTGCCGCAACCACGGTCGCCCTGCCCGCGAGTTTGCGCTGGCGGCTACTGGCCAACTTCGGGACGCGAACGGTGAGTTGGTTCCCCGGCCTCGGGACGAGAACGGGCGATACGTGGATCCGCAATCGTCTGTCAATCTCGCGGACGACTACTCGAACCTGGCACGAGGAGTGATCACCCGGGTGCGCCAGCGCAACGCCGAACTCCGTGAGAAGCAGATGCAGGGAGCGTCATGAGTAAGTCCACCGCCAGCACGACGGGCACTGGAACCGGGCCTAAGGCGAACGCCAAACGGGGCGAGGCAGCGGACAAGAAGGAGCATCTCATCGTTCCCGACCTGAACCTCGGGGGCGATGACGATGACGAGGACGAGGACGACTTCCGTCCGGTCCGTGCCTTCGTGCCTCCGACGGCGGCAAAGCCGACCGCTGCTAAGGCCGTCGTCCCTCCGCAGCAGGGCGAAGAGGTGGAGCGCAGCTCTGTTGCCGACGGGCCTGAGCCTTCGTCCACTGCTAGCCGCACCGCCGTGCCGTCGGCTCCGGCACCCAGTCCTGCCGCTCTCCGCGATGCGCCTGATCACCCTGTCAGGGGCTCGTCTGAGGATGGGCGGGAGACGGTGCACGGGTCGAGGGAGCCGAGCACCGGATCAGTAAGTGAACCGCTGTCGTTGGGGGGCGTCTCCAGTCGGCCCGCAGCCGAAGTTCAGGAGGCTCCCGCCGAGCGATTGGCGGAGTTGGCCACGGTTGACCGGCATGCGTCACCTGCCCTGCGCGCCTCGGCCTCCTTGTCTGGACTCCCCGCCCGGCGGCCTGGCCGGCGGAGGCCCGCCGAGCCGTTCAACCCGGACGAACCGCGCCAGCGCAATGAGCAAGTGATGCTCGAGCTGTCACAGCAAGCCCCGGGCTACGCCTCGCTGTTGACCGTGTACAGCGCCTCTCAGCTGAACGCCGTTCCGTTCGAGAACCGCAACATCAACCTCTACGGCCTCACTGCAGACCAGGTTGGCACCCAGCGCACCGCCGACATGGCTCTCTTGAAGATGTTGACGCTCCAGCGTCCGAAGCTCACTCCGGCGCACTACGTCGATGCCGCGCTGGAGCCGGTGCTGCGGCCGCTCGATCCGGATGGCATCGACATGGACGCTATGGAAGACGAGCGGGACTACGTGTGGCAGCTCGCCCAGAAGGGTCTTGCCTACCGCAGGTACATCCTCAGTGATCCCGAGAGCGCCAACATGGACAACTACCGGCCCGTGTGCTCCCTGCGGAAAGATGTCAACGCTCGCCTCACCCGCATGATGGACCTAATGGACTCGATCCAGGGGATCCAGGCGAAGCCCTTCGAGATCGTCAGTGCCTGTCTTGCTGAGTACGTAGCCAGCCTGCCTGGTGAGCGTACGCACCTGTCGGAGTTCTTCCAGAAGCACCTGGTCACGACGATTCAGTAAGCCTCGGACTCAGTCCGCCTGCTTCTCTCTCGGCCCCCGCCCCCAATCTGTGGGGCGGGGGCCGAGTGCCTACCGGTGCACTGCCCAGGCGCGCCGGGAGCCCCACCGGGCAATCCCTTAGCTACCGAGAGTCACCTTTCCCTTTAACCGGGGCCGCATCGGGTTAAAGGAAACTGTCACACCCACGCGTCGAGCTCCGGAAGATCCCACTTCGTGTACGTCAGTCGGCGCTCGGCGCCGTTGATCAAGTCGAGGACGTCGGTGGCCAAGTAGGCACGCGTCCCGCGCTCCACCTCCTTTACCTGCACGACCCCGGCCCCAGCCAACTCCTCCAAGGCGTTCGAGGCCGAGACAAAGGAGATGCCGAGCAACGACTGCGTAGCCCTCGCGGTCACAATCGGCACGCCCGGGAGCTGCTCCATCAACCGCACGACTGCAGCCCCCTTTCGGGGTTGCCCACGGAGTCCTTGGCCCTCCCTGTAGTGGGCAAGTTTCGCGTACCAGGCCCTCCGCATCTGGCTTAGCTCGTCGGTGAAGCGCCGAGCTTCTGCGACGGCATCGCGAGTAGCGGCCAGGAACACACGAATCCACGCATCGACGCCGACGGCCGCGGCGGAACTGTCGGGCTCACCCACGTATCGGAACGCGTTGAGGCCGGCGATGTACTCGCGAGCATGAGCCAAGAGAGACATGGAGATCGGCAGGACATGTCCAACCGCGAGGCCTTGCCTAGCGAGTGCCGTGTGAATCAGGGCCCGCCCGGTTCGACCGTTGCCATCGTGGTAGGGGTGGATCGTCTCGAACTGCGCGTGGACTAGCGCGGCCTGGACGAGAGGCAGTGGGTGATCTTCGGAGATGAAGGCGGCGAGATCGTCCATGAGAGGACCTACCGCTTCAGGGGTGGGTGGCACGTACTCCGCTCCGTGCGGCCCGTAAGCGTTGCCTCCGACCCAGTTCTGAACGGTCCTGAGGAAACCCGATGACTCGTCTTGCTCTGTTTCCACCATCAGGGCGGCTTGCAGGCCGTTGATGTCGTCAACCGTTACCGCCTCGGTCTCTGACAGCGCAGTGACAGCGCGGCGTAGAGCCAGAACGTTGTTAACCACCTCGCGTGCACTGTCGCTGATGCCGCGGTGGGTGCGCTGATCATCGCCGGCCTTGGTTGCAAGCATCAACTCGAGGTGGGCGATTGCTCGGGCGGAAGCCACCACGCCTTCGATGCGCGAGGACGCCACCGCCTCCGATCGGAGAAGGAAGCGGGCCAGAGACTCCAAATGGGGGCTGGTCGGCGCGGCGTCGTTGAAGGCACGAACCAGCCGGTCCACTTCGGCAACCTCTGCAGCAAGTTCGGCTGACAGGCGGAGCTGGCGCCCCCGAAGTAGATCCGGCTCGTACGCGGCGAACGTCCGGAGGTCCTGCTCCTCCACACCAGGCATTGCGCCAGGCTGTGACGGCCAGGGCCGTTCCGAAAACCTTGCCACTAGACACGCTCCAAAGGTTCAGCCTCAAGCAGATCCATTTAAGGATAGTGTGTGCCCCGTGATGTTTGGTGTGATGCATGGGGTGGTTCCGGAGAGTGGGGCTCGCGCTCTTCTCGCCGGATGCCGGCCTGTGAGGACTCTGAACTCACGCGCTTCGGGCCGGTTCGAGGCACGCCATGCCTCGGCAGGGTCAACGCTGGGATCGTCGCCGCGGTCACACAGCATTGGTCTTCAGGCTCGGGGCGAAAGCGAAAAGGCGACCCAACGGGTCGCCTCACCGGGTGACTTCGCCAAGTCACCCATCACCACCACTCGGGGTCGCCACCTCGAGCATTTCCGTGTCTGCCACATCGAGCCGACTTCGTCGGCGTCACTTGCAGCCTGCGGTGCCACCCGCATGCCGCAAGGGGAGGAGAAGCCAACGGCAACCTGACCTGACTCTTCCGCCCTCAAGCGGATCTCAACTTCACCCCCGCTGACCAGGAATTTTCCGTCCATCGGTCGAGCGGTCGGTCGCGTTGTGCCTTCATCCCTATGCAGTTCTGGAGCAGATCATAGCCGCCAGCCATAGGGCTAGTCCCGTATTGCCAAAAAGAGCCTCGAACGAGTCTCCTCTGGACGATGCCCAAATCAGGACAAAGAGGTCAACCGAGAGTGGTCGATGGACATCGACTCATCCTCGGTGGCAAAACAAACCCCGCTCCTCCGACAAGGAAGGACTTTCCGAGCCGCTGGTACTGCGCCAAGGGATGCGACAGCGGCTCTCAAGCGCTCTCGATGCTCTGCTGTCAGACCGGGCGCTCTACCAGCGCCCCCTGGCCGAGGTATTGGGGGCCACAGTCCTGCTGGCGAAGTCGCCAACGGGGGAGTCGCGGTTGGAGCTACGCGCGGGCGAGCTTGCCCGGTGGTTGGGGGTGTCGAAGTCCTACGTCGATCATCGGGTGCTGCCTGGGCTACGGGGCTCTGGTGCGGTGGTGACGGAGGTCGTCACGAAGACGGTGGACGGGGTGCGTCGGGTTGACGGCCTTCGCTGGGAGCTACTTCCACTGACGGCTGCTCAGGCCCGGTGTCGCCCGCAGGCTCTGGTGCTGGAGAAGCGTGAACTGGCAGTCCTGTTGTCGTTGTGCGAGGCGCTGTTCGCGCCGGGGTGGGCGCCGGTGGGCAAGCCAGAGACGCCCGTGGGTCTGCTTGGTGCTCGGCGGGGCCGAGGGGCTGCCGCGGAGCGGCTGGCGTTGCTGCGGCTGGTGCTGACTGCCCGGCCTGACGGTCGAGTGCGGCTCGTGGGCGGGGCGGTGGCGGCTAGCTGTGACCGTGCGGATGCGACGGTTGCGCGCCTGTTGAGATGTTCCGTGGCAGAGGCGGCCCGGGTGGTGGACGGGCTGATCCAACAGGGGGCATTGGAGGTACGAGGCCGGGGTGTGCCGGGTGCCCGGATTCGGATGGTGGTGCCGGCGGTGGCGGTCGCGCACGGGCGGGGTACCGGGCCCGAGCTGCGGGTCGTGCCCGATCCGCCCGAGGACGAGCGGGCTACAGATGTCGCACCGGAGGAACAGCGATTCTGCGCGCACTGCGCTTCGGGATTGGACGAAGCGGGACCGGAGGAGCCGGGGGAGGGGTGGGTTCAGGAGGGGTTCTTCGAGGTCGGTAACGATGGCCTGGCTGACGGGGGTGATCGTGCACTCAGGGATCAGGAGGCTGCCGAGAGTCTGTGGGCCGGACAGGAAAGTGCTTCTGACCTGGGGGAACGCGAGGACCAGGATGGGGTCGAGGCGCCCGGTGCGGAGGCTGTTGGTGCGCTGCTCCACGCCCACCACGCTTCGGTGGTTACTCAAGGTGGTTTTAGCGCTGCTTCGTCTTGCTTTTCCGGCGAAGCCGCTTCGGGGTTCCCACCGTTGCCGGAGCGCGCGGACAAGCGCGAGACCGAGTTGCGGCCGAGCAGGATCGGCGCAGCCGACGAGCCGGGCGGGCAAGGTGGCCCGCTTCGCGGGGAACAGCAGCCAGATCGAGCGGGGGAAGGGCGGACGCGTTCTGAGCCGGTAGTCCCGAAGACGGTGCCGTTGCGGTGGTCGCTGCCGCAGGGACTGGAGCGGGTGCTGGCCCCGGTGCAGTTGGAGTGGGCCCGTATCGGCCACGCCGGGGGGCGCTCCCGGGTGCGGGTGGCGCTCAAGGCCGAGTTGCGGCGGCTGGCGGGGATCGTGGGTTCGGAGCAGGCGCCGGTGGTGCTGGCCGAGCGGCTGGAGCGGCGGCTTGCTGCTCAGCACGGTGAGCGGGTGCGCGAGCCGGTCGGCTGGCTGTTGTCGCGGGGTCTGCCGCAGCGGGCGGAGTGCTATGCGACGGCGTGCGATGACCAGGTTCGGATGGACACCGGGCTGGTGTGTCCCAGCTGCGAACTGCTGATCGGGGACCGGCGCGCGCTGCGGCACCAGGTTGTCCAGGCCATGGCCGCCGAGCTGCCCCGCCTGGCGCCGGCCGAGGCCCGGGCGGAGGTCGAACGGCGGCTGAGCCGGGAGGTCGCCCTGCGGGCCGCGCGGGACGCCGTACGGCGCGAGCGTGCGGTGGTGGAGCGGGCGCGCCGCGAGGTGGTCTGGGCGCAGCAGCGCGAGGAACTCGATGTGGCGAAGGCGGAGTTGGCGGCACGGGCGTGTGAGGAGTGCGGGGTCCCGGAGGCCGCTGGCCTGTGCCCGGTGTGCTCGTACAACCGCACGGCCCGTGCGGCTCTGGAAGAGGCGGCGCAGGTCGCGGCCGCCGTGATGGGGCCGGTGATGGATCTGGGCGTGGTGGCGGGCCGGCTGGCTGCGCACCGGGTTCGGCTGGAGGGCGAAGTCGACCGGGTGACGGGACGGTTGCGGCGCGAGGGGATGCCGGAGGCCGCGGTGGCCTGGGAGGCGCGGAACCTGGCCGAGGAGCTGCTGCGACAGGAGCGGGCCCGCGCGGTGGACGCTCTGCTGGAGTCGGCGGAGGCCCAGGCGGAGGCCGAACGAGTCTTCGGCATCGAGCGGGCGCGGCGCAGCGGTGAGCTGCAGGCCCGTGCGGTGTCCGAGCAGGCCCGGCGTCGCTGCGCGGAGCTCCTTCTCGCCCAGCGGCTCAGCCAGGTCAGGGCTGTGGATCGGCCGTCGGCTTCCGAGGAGGTCGTCGGTTGGCGGCAGCGGATGGTCGAGCTGGCGGCGCGTCCGCTCGACGAGGAGATCCGCGTGCCGCAGCCGGCGGCGGGCGGGTGCCGGGAGGCGGTGAGCGCGGCGTGATCGGGGGACTGGAGTTGGCCCTGCGGTGCGCTGAGCGGGGGTGGTGGGTGCATCCGCTGCTGCCGGGGTCTAAGCGTCCAGCGGGCAACTGCCGCAGGTGCCGGCCGCCGTCGACCGGGGCGCGCCCGGCGTGCGGCTTCCCCGATGCGGACGGGTGTGCGTGCCGGGAGGCCGGGCGGTACTGCCACGGGGTGCGTGCGGCGACGCGGGAGCGGGAGCTGATCCACCGCTGGTGGCGCGGCCAAGACTTCGGCGTCGGCGTGGCCACGGGGCCGTCCGGCCTGGTGGTGCTCGACCTCGACGACCATGACCGTCCGCCGCCGGAGCAGGCGCTGTTGCTGCCGGGCATCGACCTGACGCAGCACCCGGACACGGAGCTGGGCCGGGTGCGGACCGGGGCGGACGTGCTGGAACTGCTGTGCCGGGTACGGCGCGCGGGCAGCTTGCTGGAGGCCCCGGCCACGCTGACCGTGCAGACCCCGTCCGGCGGGATCCACCTCTGGTACCGCACGGGGGACACGAGCCGGTACGTGCAGGGCGCGGGGCGACTCGGCTGGCAGGTCGACGTACGGGCCGGCTGGTCCACCGCGGTCGCGCCCGGCACCGTCACCGCGGCCGGCCGCTACCGGATGGTCGGCCACCAGGACCGGCCGGCGCGTCTGCCACGCTGGGTCGCACTGGAGCTGGACCGCGTCGGACTGCGCCACCGCGATGCGGCCGCCGGCCCGCCCCGCCGGGTCCGGCTTCCCCGCCCCACCCGCGAGCACGGTCCGGGGGACGCGCCCGCGTACGCCGCCGCGGCGCTGCGCGGCGAACTCGAGGCGGTGGCATCGGCCCGCGCCGGCCGCAACGACCAGCTCAACCGCGCCGGGTTCCGGCTCGGGCAACTGGTCGGGGCCGGGCTGCTGGAGCACGACCAGGTCCACCAGGCGCTCACCGACGCCGCCGAGCAGGCCGGGATCGACCCCGGAGAGGCCAAAGCCCAGTCCACCCTCCGCCGCGCACTTCAGGCGGGCATCCGCTCGCCGCGCACCATCCCGAGCCCGGGAGCACGGTCATGAACCACCCCCTCACCTCCCGCGCCGCGCTGCCCTCCCCGGCCCGAGAACCCCAGCCCGCCGAACCGGCCGGCGCGGACGGGCAGGAGCGGCCCGCCGAGCGGGGGCCGAAGTTGTCGCAGGCCGACATCCTGCTGCACCTGGGCATGGACGAGTACCAGCTGGTGCGCCACGACCAGACCGCGTACGCCGTCCCCCTCGACGGGCCGCCGATCGCCCGCCCGCTGCGGGCTGCCGGCGGCTTCGGCGGCACCGGCTCGCTGCGTCAACTCCTCAACCGTGCCTATGTCCTGCGCACCGGCCGGTCCCCGTCCCAGGGGTGTCTGACCGACGCGATCGCCTCCATGGACGCCCTCGCCCTGGACGCCGAGGAACAGCCGGTCTGCCTGCGGATCGCCCCCGACCTGGCCGACGACCAGGCGACCTGGCTCGACCTGGGCCGCTCCGACGGACTCAGCGTGCTGATCGAGCCGGACACCTGGTCAGTGACCACCCCGTCCATCGGCGAGGGCCCGCT
The DNA here is from genome assembly GCF_014649655.1 of Streptomyces humidus. GTDB lineage: Bacteria > Actinomycetota > Actinomycetes > Streptomycetales > Streptomycetaceae > Streptomyces > Streptomyces humidus. The sequence goes on from NZ_BMTL01000007.1 coordinate 39,630, forward strand.
GTGGCGGCGCACCCGGCTGACGGGCGAACTCCCGATGCCCGAGCGCGACCCGGGCGGCTGGCAGGGTGGACTGGGGCTGCTGCGCGAGCTGTCCGCGCTGGCCGAGCCATCCTGGCGGATGGCCGTCGCCTGGCTGCTGGCCGGGCTCAGACCCGACATGCCCCGCCCCGTCGCGTACTTCAACGGTGAACGCGGCACAGCGAAGACCACCTCCGCCCGGCAGCTGCTGCGGGTACTCGACGGAATCCGCGCCGAGGTCCGCAACGTCCCGCGCTCCGAGGACGACGGCGCGGTCGCCGCGTCGGCCGGCTGGACCATGGGCCTGGACAACATCCATGGTATTCCCCAGTGGCTGTCGGACTTCCTGTGCCGCACCGTCACCGGGGCCTCCGTCGCCAAACGCGAGATGTACACCGACGACGACGTCGCCTCCTGGGCCTACCAGCGTCCCGTCGTGCTGACCGGCATCGACGTCGGCGCTCTCCAACCCGACCTCGCCGAACGGCTGCTGCCTTTCACCCTGGAGGCCATCGACCCCAAGGCCCGGCGCAGCGAGCGCGACCTGTGGCATCGCTACCGCGCCGCCCACGGCCGCATCCTCGGCGGCCTGCTCGACCTGGCGGCCGCGGTGTGGGCGCGCCTGCCCGACGCGGCCGACCAGCTCGACCAGAAGCCGCGGATGGCCGACTGGGCCGAACTGCTGTGGGCGCTGGATGCGGTGACCGGCTGGGACACTCTGTCCACCTACACCGGTTCCCAGGACGCGGTCACCGACGACGTCATCGACGCCGACCCGGTCGCCACCGCCCTCACCCGCTGGTCCGCCACCTCCGGCAGCACCAAGTGGCAGGCCACCACCGGCCAGATCGACGAGGTCCTGCGACCACCCGGCCCCATCCCCGACACCTGGCCCAAGACCACCGCCCTGCTCTCCGCCCGCCTCACTTCCCTCGCACCGGCCCTGCGCCAACGCGGTATCGACATCCGCAAGTTGCCCCGGACCAGCGCCACCCGAGGCTTTCTCATCACCCTTCAACCGGACTCCGGACCGCCGGCCTGACCCCAGACTCCCGCCCAGCCGCGAAACAGCCCCTATACCTGTCACCGAACCCGCCGCGGCGCCCGCCACGCGCGGGCCTTCAGCATGCCCCGGACACCCGCGGGAGACCGGCCCGCGGACCGAAAGCGCCTCCTGGGTCGCCGGTCTGTCCGTCGGGGCGGCTGCGAGCCGGACAGCTCCCGTGTCGACGGCCGACGAGTCGCCGGGGGACTGCCTCGCCCGCGAAGAGATGACGCCGTGCTGACGCTGCCCATGACGCACCCGGCACCCCGCCCGGACCTGCCACGACCTGCAACGCTTCCCTCCGACCAGCAACCCCATGACGCAATGACGCTCTCCCGCCCCATCTCTCTGAACGAAAGAGGGGGAAGGAAGGAGAGACATGGCGCGCCAGAGCGTCATCAGCGTCCGCCGACCGGCGCCCGGATGGTAGATGCACAGGTCAACACCACCGTGGGAGAGAACGGTGCAGCGTCATCCGGCTGCGTCACCGATGCGGTGCGCGTGTCCGGACGGGACCTTGACCGTTTGCCGCTGAACTTGACCGATGGCCTGCGCGTGCAGGGTTGGCTAAGCGTCCGGTGCACGAACGAGGCCAGGATGAAGCCATGGAGAACGAAGTGCCATTGTCCGGCGGACGTATCACCCTCGGCGTGGTCAGGGTCGGGCGCACCGTCCGGCGGCCAGCCACCGCGTCGTCATCGTTCGTCGCCGAGCTGCTTTGGGACCTCCAGCGAGAGGGCTTCACCGGCGCTCCGCGCCACCTCGGGTTCGACACAGCCGGCCGCGAAATCCTCAGTTACCTCCCCGGCTGGGTGCCCGCCCGATTCCAGCGCTGGACCGACCCCCAGGTGGCCGCGGCCGGCACCCTGCTCCGCTCCTTCCACGACGCCACCCGAAGCAGTCGCCTGACCGGACGGCATGCCGTGGTCTGCCACCACGACCCGGGGCCGAACAACACGGTCTTCACCGACGACATCCCGACCGCCTTCATCGACTTCGACACCGCCGCCCCCGGCGATCCCCTCGAAGACCTCGGCTACATGGCGTGGACCTGGTGCATCTCCTCCAAGCCCACCGCTCCGCCCGCCACCATCCAGGCCGCACAGGTACGTGTCCTCGCCGACGCGTACGGGCTCGACGCCACCTCCCGCTCCCGCCTCGTTGATGCCGCGCTCGACCGCCAGGCCCGCAACGCCAGGTGGTGGCACAGCCAGCTCGCAGGCCCGTTTCCGCACGTTGCCGACGACTCCACGATCACCGGGCGCATCCGGTGGTCCGAGCAAGAGCACGCCTACACATCGGCCAACCGCAAGACCTTCGACACAGCCCTGGGCTGACAAAGGCTGGACGCTGACCACACACTTCAGACGGTTGCGCCCCAGGACGCACCTTGCAGTCCTAGCGTGGGTAGGCGTGACGGTACTGATTGTGGGCGGCAGCGGGTTCCTGGGCGTTGAGCTGGCCCGCCAGGGACATTCAGCAGGCATGGAGACGGCCGCCACCTTCCACTCGCACCCCGGCAAGGGCGCCGGCGCGTGGCACCGCCTCGACCTGCGCAACTCGGCGAATCTCCAGGAGGTCCTGGATGCCGTCAGCCCCACGGCGGTCATCAACGCGAGCAGCGGCGGAGCCGAGTGGGCGGTCACGGCCGAGGGAGGGATGCGCCTGGCCCAAGTTGCGTCGCAACGGGGCATCAAGTTGGTCCACGTGTCGAGTGACGCCGTTTTCTCCGGCCGCCGCGAGGACCTGTACGACGAGACGTGTCTGCCCGACCCGGTAACACCGTACGGGGCCGCGAAGGCGGCGGCTGAAACGGCCGTGCGGCTCCTGAGCGCGGGCGCCGTCGTCGCACGGACCTCGCTGATCATCGGCGATGGCCGGTCCGAGCACGAACGCATGGTGCACGCTCTGGCCGCCGGCACGCGGGACGGGGCCCTGTTCACGGACGATGTCCGATGCCCAGTCCACGTCGGCGACCTGGCCGCCGCACTGTGGGAGCTCACCCTGTCCGATGCGGCCGGCGTCTTTCACCTCGCCGGCCCGGACGCCGTCACCCGCCACGAACTCGGCACCCTCATTGCGCAGCGGGATGGCCTTGACGCATCGCTGCTGCCGACCGGGCGTCGGGCTGACAGCGGCCTCCCCGGCGGACTTTGTGTCCGCCTCGACAGCCGCGTCACCCAGAAAGGCCTGGCCACCCGCCTTCGCGGAGCCCGGGAGTTCCTCCGGCGTCGTAACCCCGACCGCTGACTCCGACCGCGCAGGGCCGGCAGGCCGGAGCCGAGCGGGATGAACGGTAGCTGGACGACCTTGCGCGCAGCGGGGAACCCGGATGAGGTCTAGGTATTGGGGGCTGTGAGAGGCCCTTCTCTCGGCTCTCCGCCCCTAAGGTAGGTACACCCGGGCGGGAGGACGGTGAAGATCCAGTGCACCGACGGAAGTTGCTCGCGGGCCTGGCGGCAACAGCCACTGCCCCCTTTCTGGGGAGCGGATCCGCGCAGGCCGATGAGGCCCTGCTCGGCGAGTTGCTCGTCGCCCGGCTCCGGGACGCGATGCTCGGACTGGGCGCGGCCACGCCCGTGCCGTCGTCCGAGGCGCTCTCCACCGACTTCACCCACGCGCTCGCCGACTTCGACGCCTGCCGCTACGCGTCCCTCGCTGTGCGCTTGCCCCGCCTCATCCGCGCCGGCCACGCGCCTTCCACCGGTAGCCACGACACAGAGCAGTCCGCCCTCCTAGCCAAGAGCTATCTGCTGGCCACCCGCATGCTCGTGAAGATGGACGAGCAACAGCTCGGCTGGATGGCCGTGGACCGCGCGCGGCAACTCGCCGAGGCAGCAGGAGACGTCCTCGCGGTCGCTGAATCCGCCCGGCAGGTGGCCGTGCTCGCCAGAAGGGCGGGATGGCATGACCAGGCACTGTCGATCGCGCTCTCAGCCGCTGATAACCCGGATCTGCGCGGCATCGGACGAGCCGGCACCGCGGTGCGCGGGCTCCTGGTCCAGAGCGCGTCGTACACCCTCGCGCGCCGAGGCGATCGGGACGGAATGCGAGAGCTGACCGACGAAGCCGCCGCCCTCGCCAAAGAACTCGGCGGAGCCACCATGCTGCGCGACCACGGGGGCGGCTTCAGCCCCCTCACCGTGCAACTCCACAAAATCAGCGCCGAGAACCACGCAGGCGATCCCCAGGCCGCGCTCGACGCCGCTCGCGCGATTTCACTGAAGGCGCTGCCCAGCGTCGAACGCCGCTCTCGCACACTCTGCGACATCGCCGTCACCTACGACCGTCTCGGCCGCCGCAGCGACTGCGTCCGCACACTGCTCGCCGCTGAGCGCTGCGCTCCGCAGGAGACCCACGCCCGTCCGGCGACGAAGTCCTTGATCTCCAGCCTGTTGGCCTCTGGCCCGACATCAACGGAACTGCGCTGTCTCGCCGAACGCAGCGGCGTTCTCCTCTGAACCCCTGCGTGCCCAGAGATGACCGAAGCAGGCTGTCGATAGCCCATTCTGGGGAACCTGACCACTCATCGGCGGGCTCCATCCCGGCGCTCTGGCGGTGCTGCCGTGCTGGCCCCCTGCGGACTTTAGGGGTGGGCAGCTGGTGACCAGGTATAAGGCGGCCGGGAAGCGGGCGAGCGCTTGCGCGCGGACCTCGCCGCAAGCTCTCGGCAACAACCACAGGTTCAAGAGGAGGCTGGCACACTGGCGGGCTCAACTTCCCCAATCTGTCGCGGAGATGAACAGATGAACGCCACCCCCGACCTCGTCGCAGCAGTCCAGGAGCGCTCCGGCGGCTGTCTGTGCGGCAAGATCCGCTTCATCGTCAGAGGACTGGCGGTCTATCCCCACCTGTGCTTCCCTGATGATTGAGTGAGTTCAAGGGACTCACAGGGGTGGCAGATGGACGAGTGGTGGCTGGTGTTCGTGCCGGATCCGGAGCGGTGGGGGCCGCTTCCGGAGGAGGGGGTGCTGGGGGTCCGCGACTTGCCGGCGGCTGTGGCCGCGGTGGGGCTTCAGCCGGGCGATCCGGTTTTTGTACGGCCTGATTTCGTGGTCGATCCCGAGCTGCTGGAATTCGTGCTCTCCCCGGAATTCCACCCGCTGGAGCGGGAAACTCGACGGAATTACGCCCTGGACATCCGGCTATTGCTGACTTGGTTGTGGCGACGCGGGATCCCGTGGCGGCAAGCGACTGAGAGCGAGTTGCGCGCGTACAGGGAATTTCGGTGTGACTCGCCACTCAACCCAAGGCGAATCAGCGGGACGAAGTGGGATAGGGAAGCGCCGGCTTTCACGCGGCTCTACCGGTGGGCGAAGGTCACGCCGCTGCCGGTGGACAGCCGGCGCCGGGCGGACCGCGCCGCGGACGCCCGCAGCTCGCGGGTGTCGTGGCTGACACCGCGAACCTGGGGTCTTTGGCAGGACGTGGGCCTTCGCGGCCTCGGTCCCGACGGGACACCGGTGCCGGGCTGGGACGCGCGGACCGAGCTTCGGAACACCTCGTTCGTCGGGTTCACGCTCAGCTCGGGACTGCGGCGGCAGGAATCCGGCGCCATGCTGACGTTCGAAGTGCCGTCCCGCCCGCTGCGCTCGGGCCGCTACTGCCACGGGCAGATGGCCCGAGCGCTCTCCCGGTCGAAACGAGACCGGACCTTCTACGCGTCGGTCGATTCATTGCGCCAGGTCAGCGCCTACGCGGAGTCGGAGCGGGCCTGGGCAGTCGAACGGGCCCAGGCCCAGGGACGCTACGAAAAGTTGCCGCTGATGCGGCTGATCACGAAGGTCACGACGGGCCTCACCCCGAAGGTCCACTGGGTCGACCGCGACGGCGTCCAAGGCCGATATGACCTGAACCTGCTCGACTGGCGCGAGCGGCAGTGGCTGTTCGTCGAGGGACCACAGGGCCCGGAGCCGGCGTGGTTGTGGCTGACCGAGCAGGGCATGCCCATGCTGCCGGACCGCTGGAACACCGTGTTCCGGCAGGCCAACCAACGGTGCGAGCAGGCTCTGCTGACTCCGCAGGAGCGAGAGACGCCCCGGCTGCTGCGGGTCGCGGAGATCCGCGGGAAGGTCCCGTACGCGACACCCCACTCCATGCGTCACTCGATGGCGCTCTACATGTTGATCCTGCTCAACGAGTTGATGGACAAGAAGTACGGGCTGACCGCTGCGGACCGGCGCGACTTCGCCCAGCTCTACGGCGACCCGTGGTGGCTGGTGAAGACCCTGTTGGGGCACAAGGACGTTGAGACGACGAAGGAGCACTACCTCCGCCCGGTCATGCATCTGCAACTGGAGTCGATCCTCGCCTTCGACAGCGAAGACGAGCACGGCGAGTCGGACGAGACGAAGGATCTGAACGGTCTGTTCGCCCGGCTGGCCCGGGAGACCTCCGGGATCCAGGACATCGAGGTGCTGGTTGACGCCCTGCCCGTCGCGGAAGCGTCATGAGCGGGAGAGGCCGCCGAGCGGTCCTGCCACCGCCGGACTTCCAGGCAACCGAGCGAATAGCCGCCGACGGACTGCAGGTCACCGTGGTCAACAAGGAGGGCTTCAAGCGGGTCTTCGACTTCGCCGAGCTCTCCGTACCGCAGCCGATGCGCTGCTCACTCGCGCGAGCGTTCGCCGCGCAGTCCATGGGATGGAACAGCCACTCAAGCGGCGAATCGTATTGGCGGTCCTTGGAGGTCTTCGCCCGGTTCCTCAAAGCCCAGGGGCACCCTGCCGAGGACCTCGGCGCCCTCACCTCGGCCACGCTCCGGCTCTGGCGCAACAACCACAAGGACACCCCCGGCGGGCGCGAGGCCCTCGCGAAGATGCGTACGCTGCTCAAGCGGGAGCCGAGGCTGGCGCAGGGCCTGGCCGCCGAAGAACTGGCCCGCCCGGTCCCGAAGAAGGGCAAGCCGTCCAAACAGTCCTACCGGCCGTCGGAGCGCGACCAGGTGCTCCTGGCCGCCGAGCGACAGTTCCGGGCCGCGCTGCTGCGGATCCGGGAGAACACCACGCTGCTGGACCGCTACCGGGCAGGCTCGCTGGACCCAACCAGCCGTGAGTGGAGGGTCGCGTCCGTCCTTGAGTGCTTGGCCGCCACGGGCGAACTGTCCGGGTACCCGGACAAGGAGGGAAAGGTCTACACCCGGGCCGAGAATCTGCTGCGCGGAAAGAACCGCGGGAAGACGACCGGCCGGCTGTTCCTGAGCCGGGCGGAGCTGACGGCGCTGGCCGTGATGATGACCGACCGCTACGGCTGGAACCTGTCGGTTTACGACCGTCTGCACGTGCCCGTCATCACCCCGTCCGCAGGAGAGAAGACCACGATCACCTACGAGGTCCTGGTGGAGAAACGCCGCTCCGGCGAGGGCAGGTGGTTCGCCACGGAGAACTACACCGACTCCGGCGCGGACTCACCGGGCCGGCTCATCACCCAGGCCCTGGAAGCCACGAAGCACGGGCGGACCCTGGCCGCCGCCCTGTCACCGGGCCACGACCTGCTGATGGTCGCCCGCAACCGGCGCCGTACGGACGTGGACTCCAACCTGGACCGGCCCCGGAACGTCGGCCCGCTGTGCTTCGGGGTGTCCAAGGCCGACGCGCGAGTGTGGGCCAGGACCCACAACATCGGCTCACCCTTCCAACGTGCCCGCAGGACGACCGTCACCACGACGGGAAAACCGCTGCAGCACAAGCCCGGCACCCACGAGAGCATCTACGTCCTGCCCGACAAGAACGTCCAGGAAGCCGCCGTGGACGTGATCGCGGCGGGCGCCCAGGAGGCCCTCGAACAGGCCCGCGACTACACCTTCCACGGGCGCCTGACGGACGCGGCCGACGCTGCCCACCAGGAGACCGCGACGGCGGACTGCGCGGATGAGAACAGCAGCCCTTGGCCGGACCCCGACGGCGGGTGCGGCGCCGACTTCCTGCTCTGCCTGTCCTGCGAGAACTCCCGGGTCCACACCGGTCACCATCCGCGCCTCGCGCTTCTGCGACGGCAGTTGATCTCGCTTCGCTCCGCCTGGCCCGAGAAACTCTGGCGCGAGCGCTGGGACGAACATCTCCTGCGACTCGATGACCTGCGGGTGAAGGTCAACGAGAGCACCTGGGATGCGGCACTGCGCCGGGTGACCGACCGCGACCGAATGATCATCGACCACCTGCTCGAAGGAGACCTGGCCCCGTGACGACCGCACTGTCCATCGAGGCCGATCCCTACATCCTGCCCCTGCCGGAACCCGACAGCCCGGTCGTCATGGACCGGTGGATCAGCGCCGGCAACACCCACCCCAACTCCCGGTACAGCGACGACATCTGGTCGATGGGACCGCTGACCGACAACCCCGGGGACAGCATCCACAAGATCAATTGGAGAAGGTGTCCCGCCACCCTGCGAAGCGAGTTCCGGCGCATCGTCTGGATCCTGATCAACGGCGAACTGCGACCCACCTACATACGGGAACGGGGCTTTCAGAACCGGACACGCGACGGCGTGATCAGTATGCGCGACAACATCCTGCAATGGCTGAAGTTCGCGCGCTGGCTCAACCGTCAAGGCGTGTCCCAGCTCAGTGACTGCACCATGGAGCATTGGAAGGCATACGCCGCCAAGTGCACCAGCGGCTGCACTCGCGATCATGCCCAGACGGTCCTGCGCTGGCTCTCGGACCTGTGGGCCTTCGACCAGCTGTCCGTTAACCCCTGCGGCATTACGCAGCCGCCCTGGGAGAGCGAGGGCATCGACGACTACCTGCCGGCCGCGACGGGCGAGGCGGGCGGGGAGAACAAAACCGAGCCGCTGGACCCGACCGTGATCGGCCCCTTGCTGACCTGGTCGATCCGCCTGGTCGAGGACTTCTCCGAGGACATCCTGGCCGCCTGGGCCGAGCGCCGCCGCATGCACGCCCGCGTGAAGGCCACCCCGAGCACGCGAGGGGGCCTGGCAGCCGTCAAGAACTATCTGCAGCCGCTGCTCGATTCCGGGGCCCTCCTGCCCGCCACCGTGAACCGAAAGCACGGCATCACCCTGGCCCACCACTACGTCGCCGCGGTCACGGGAGCCAGCTGGAACCAGGTCCACGACTTCTCTACTCGGCGCGGGCTCCGTGCTCTCGTCGCCCGGCGGCCCGGCCCCAGCCCGATGCAGGTGCCGGTGACAGGCCGGATTGAGGGGCGCCCCTGGCGTGAGTACATGGACTACGAGGAGACGCCGATCCTGGTACGGCACCTGGCCACGGCCGCCGCCATCGTGATCCTGTACTTGACCGGGATGCGCCCCCAGGAGGCCCAATCGCTGCGGTCTGGCTGCTGCCCCGATCCGGAACCCAACGAGGACGGCTCCATGCCGCGGCATCTGATCCGAGCCCACCACTACAAGAACGTCCGCAACTCCGACGGCCACCACATCTCCGCTGGTGAGGAGCGCGCCGTCCCCTGGGTCGCGATCACTCCAGTCGTGAACGCCATCCGTGTCCTGGAACGCATCGTCCCCAAGGGCGAGCTGTTGTTCAGCTCCACCCACCACGATGTCATCAGCCAGCGCAAGCACCACGGTGCGCTGAAGCGCGCCAGCCTGGGCCGCCGGGTCGAGAATCTCGTGTCATGGATCAACCAGGAGGCCACCGCCCAGGGCCTGCCCGCCCAGATGGTGCCGGAGGACCCGCACGGCAACCTCGGACTGAGCCGGCTGCGGCGCACGCTGGCCTGGCATATCGCCCGCCGCCCCGGCGGTCTGGTCGCCCTCGCCATCCAGTACGGACACATGCGCACCGCCCTGGACGCCCGCACCTCCACCGGCTACGGCAGCCGCGCCCGCCGGGGGTTCCACGGGGAACTCGACGTCGAGACCGCTCTCGCCGCCGCGCAGACCGCAGCCCGGCTGCGCGACGCCGCAGCGGCCGGAGAGAAGATATCCGGTCCCGCCACACGGCGGGCTCTCATCGGAGCCGCCTCGATCCCCGCCTTCGAAGGCGCCCTGACCACCCCGAAGGCCGCCGCCAAGTTCCTGGCGCGCGATGGCCTCGTCCTCTTCGACAATCCGGACGCGTTCCTCATCTGCGCCTTCAAGCGCGACACGGCCCTTTGCGAGCCGGATCCCGGGGCGACGGCACCCAACCAGTTCGCCTGCCAGCTCGGCTGCGGCAACGCGGTCCGCACCGACAGTCACGCGCAGGCGGCTCGGGAGCACGCTGATCGGCTCGACGCGAAGGCAGCCCTCGTGCCTCAGCCCCTGGGCGACCGGTTTCGCCGAACAGCCGACCGCTTCCGTGCTCTCGCCGACGCCCACGACTCCGCCGCCCAGTCCGCCGAGGAGGCCATCGCATGAACCAGCAGCACGAGGACGAACGCTCCCGCATCCGCGCAGCCATGGACCGCCTCCTGGCCGGCCAGCCCACCAGCTCCAACGGCAGCCTCACGGTCGTCGCGCTCGCCGCAGAGGCCGGTGTTCACCGCATGGCTCTGCAAAAGCGCCACGCCGACCTCAAGGAGGAGTTCTACGCGCGGGTGCGTACGGAAACGCACCAGACGCCGGAAGTCGAAAGGCGACTACGCAAAGAGGTCGTCCGACTGAAGGAAGCTCTCAAGGACTCCCGTGCTGCCGAGGCCGAGTCCCGGCATCGAGCGGAGCAGATGGCCCTCGCGGCAGCCGTCCTCATCCTCCGGCAACCCGATGGCCAGGACCAACCTGCCCCCGACAACGTCATCCCGCTCCGCCCGTCCAACGATTGAAGAGAGCAGGCCGTCACGCGGCGACGCCGAGCTCCTTGCGGGTCCCGGTGGATGAAGTCACGGACGGCCGGCTCGCGCCGCCAAGGGGCGAGGGCCGTGTTGACGAACTCGGCATCGTCCCCGATGCCTACGAGCCGCACCTGGACGTCGACTTCACCAGGCTCCGCAACGGCTTCGACGACGCGGCCTGACCGGCGGGCGGGGCCGTCGCTCTCCCCGCCCGAGCGCCCGGAGCGTACGCCCGCGTCTGCCAACCGCCGTCGCTCGGGGTGAGGGTGGCGCCTGGTTTCTCCGCTAGCCTTGCTGCCGGTCGCCTACTGGGGCTGGAACGAGGCCGGGAGAGAAGCATCGTGGTGAAGGTCCTTATCGCCGGGGGAGCCGGTTACATCGGCAGCACGGTCGCCTCGGCCTGCCTGGACGCGGGTATTACCCCCGTGATCCTCGACAACCTCGTTCGGGGCCGCCGAGAGTTCACCGAGGGCCGCACCTTCTACGAGGGCGACATCGCGGACGGCGCGCTGGTCGACCGGATCTTCTCGGAGCACCCGGACATCTCCGCTGTGGTGCACTGCGCGGCGCTGATCGTGGTGCCGGAGTCCGTCGCGGACCCGATCGGCTACTACGAGGCGAACGTGGCCAAGAGCCTGGCCTTCGTCGGCCACCTGCACCGCAATGACTGCGACCGCATCATCTTCAGCAGCTCGGCCTCCATCTACCGGGCCGAGGACGGCTCGCCCGTCAACGAGGACTCGCCGCTGGCGCCGCAGAGCCCGTATGCGCGGACGAAGGCCGTGTGCGAGGAGATGTTCGCCGACATCGCCGTGGCCGGGCCGCGCGTGCTGTCGCTGCGGTACTTCAACCCGGTCGGGGCCGACCCCGAGCTGCGTACCGGGCTCCAGCTCAAGCGGCCCAGCCACGCCCTGGGTGTGCTCATCCAGGCACACCAGGAAGGCCGTCCGTTCCCGATCACGGGGACGAACTACCCGACGCGCGACGGCTCGGGCATCCGGGACTACGTGCACGTCTGGGACCTCGCTGCGGCCCACATCGCGGCGATCGAGCGCTTCGACTCCATCCTCACGGGGTCGAAGCGCTCGATCGCGATCAACCTGGGCACCGGCTCCGGCACCACGGTCCGGGAGCTGTGCGCCGCGTTCAACAACGTCGTCAGCACGCCCCTGGCCACCATCGACGCCGACCCGCGGCCCGGTGACGTGGCCGGCGGCTACACCAAGAGCGACCGGGCGGCCGAACTGCTGGGGTGGACTCCGAAGCTGTCCCTGGAAGACGGCATCCGCTCCGCCCTGGACTGGATTCCGGTGCGCGACGGGCTGTTGAAGGACTGATCCGCCCCTTCCCGCCCTCACTCCTGCCGGGCGCTCGGGTCCGGGAGGAGGCCGGCTTCGAGGGCGAGCAAGTGTTGCAAGGCAGGAGCGAGCCACGCGGTGTCCCACCGGTGGTCCGCCGGTGCATCCCGGTAGGCGTCGTGGGGGATGCCGAGCGCTTCGAGGAGCTGGCGGCCGGCGGTCCAGTCGGCTTCCAGGGTGCCGATGCCCCCGAGCGCGATGCGGCGGGCTCCGTGGAGGACCTGGGCGTGGCGGCGCAGGTTCTGCCGCACGTCGTACTCGTCGAGCCGTGCGGTGCTGCCGGCGACGTCCACGAGCTGCGGGTGGGGCGGCCGGTCGCTGAGCAGTGAGGCATCCCAGACGCTCGCGACGGCGAAGAGGCCAGGGTGCCGGGTCAGCAGGTTGAGGGCGGCGAAGCCGCCCTTGCTGAATCCCAGCAGGTGCACCGGAGGCCGGGCCTGGCCGCCGAGCAGGGCCAGGACGGTCGGTACGACCACGCGGACGAGGTGGTCCTCCTGCTGGCAGTCGGCCCGGGTGGCGTGGTTGACCAGCCAGGGCGACTCGCTGAACGTCGGTGCGGCGAAGACGGCCCCGTCGCGCAGGTGAGCCGGGAGCCGTCCGATCTCGGCGAGGCTGTGGCCGTACTTGCGCCCGTCGTCCTTCTCGACGGGCAGGGCGAGCACAACCCTGCGCACCCGCTGCTCGGGCCAGATCACGGTGACTTGCGTTCCCGGCCTCTGGAACGGGCTCTCCAAGAGGACCAGCCGGGTGCCCGCGGGCAGGTGTTCATGGGCGGAGGGCGGCGACGGCATCGTGGTAGGTCTCCCAGTTGTCGCAGTTGAACCGGAGGTCGTCCGGCCTAAGCGGCAGCGCCGTGAGGTGGTTGCCGGTGCTGATCCAGCGCCGGACGGCGTCGATGAGGTAGAGCTCGCCGGTGGGGCGGGGCGGGCACGCGCGCAGGGCGTCGAAGACGAACGGCCCGAGGACCCAGCGGGCGGCGCAGGCATGCACCCACTGGGCACCGGCGTGGTCCAGGAGGTCCCTGCCGAAAGCGACGGCGGCCGGACCGGGGCCGCTCCCGGGCGCGTCGGCCGCGCCCAGGAGGGTCTCGTGCGCGGGGATGCTCCCCGCCGGGAAGACGCGGGTCAGGACGGAGCAGTCCGACGTGCTGGCGACGAGCCGCTTAAGTGGCGTCTCGCTGCCGACGGCGCCGCGGATCAGGTTGTCCCCGAACGCGAGGACGAACGGCTGGCCTTGGGTCCATGTCTCGGCGGCGAGGACGGGGGCGCCGGGGCCGGCGCCGTCGTCCTGGACGCGGTAGGAGAAGTCCATGCCGTACGCGGCGCCGCTGCCGAAGTAGGCCGGGATCTGCGGCTTGCTGGCAGAGATCACGAACAGGACGTCGGTGATCCCTGCCGCGCGCAGCTCGTGGACGAGGTGTTCCAGGATCGGCCGTCCTCCGGCGGGCAGCATCTCCTTGGGCATGATGCGGGTGATCGGGGCCATCTTGGTCCCGGCTCCGCCGGCGGCCACGACTGCCCTGGTGATCGTGCGCGACATGACGTCCCTCCCGGTCAGGCGCCCGTCCGGGCGGGCGGGGTGGCTAGCCAGTCGAGCCAGGTGCCGTAGACGTCGCAGTGGGCCACGATGTCGGAGCGGCTCACGCCGCCGTCGTGGCTGGCCATGATCATGCGGGGGGTGGCGTTGCCGAAGTGCCCGATGGAGATCTCGCGCAGCGGGCGGCGCTGGCTCAGCTCGGCGAGGGTGTCGACGAGGCGTTCCCGGCCGCCCGGCGAGCCGAAGATCTGGTAGATCGACCACGAGAAAACGAGGACCAGGTGCTGGTCGTCGGGGGTCTCGGCGACGACGTCGGTGAGGTGGTCCTGGGCGGTGCCGGCCAGGATCGTCGGCGGAGTGCGGCTGGCCAGCGCCAGGGCGGAGTTCAGGGTGCGCATCCGGCCGGTCTGTTCGGGCCAGGTGAGGCTGACCAGCCACTCGGTGGCCACGGGGTCGGTGACGTCCACCGGACTCGGTTCGATCCCGACCGGAGGTGCGAACCGCGCCGGATCCAGGGTCAGGGGCGGCGTCCCGCCCCTGACCTCGCAGTGCAGGACCGTGTCCGGGTCGCTGTCCGGCAGGGTGAGCCGGTGCCCGTCGTAGTCGTAGGTGTAGCGGTCCCAGAGCAGGGCCAGCCCGGCGCTGGCGCCCACGTCCACGATCCTGATCGGCCGGCCGTCGTCGAGCTGCTGCTGGAGCGCGGCGAAGGCGGGCAGCAGGACGGTACAGCGGTTGACCTCGTTGGTCTGGACAGCCCGGGTCGAGATGATCTGCCGGATGGCTTCGGCGTGGCGGCGGCAGAAGTCCGTCAGCAGGTCGGCGGCTCGGTCGTCGGTCAGGTCCTCGCGGCCGGTGAAGTAGGGGGCGAGCGCGTGCTTCACACCGCGGCGGAGGATGTGGTGGACGGCCCCGAGCAGCATGTTCGGGGCGGGCTGTCCCGGCTGGGTGAGGGCCGCGAGGTCGAGCAGCTCGGGGGTGCGGGCGACCGCGCGGGACAGGGTGGCGTACAGCGGGGACGGACCCGTCGCCTGCTGGTCGGCGAACCGCCGGAAGGTCTCCGCGAGCTGGGTGTGGGCGGTCATCGGTCAGTCTCCTCAGATGATCTTGTAGCCGGAGTCGGCGAGCTGCTGCACGGCGCCGAGGCTCTGGCCCCGGCGGGCCCACCACTTCTCCTCCTCGGCGGCCATGGACGCCTGCACCTTGGCGATGACGGCCGCGACCTGGTCGCGGGGGACGATCACCGTGCCGTCCTCGTCGCCGACCACGACGTCCCCGGGGGTGATGCGGACGCCGTCGATGTCCACGGGGACGTTGACCGCGCCGTCCTCTCGGGCGGCGGGGTAGTCGTAGTTCAGCGGGGTGGCGCCGCGGGCGACGGTGGGGAAGGCGATGCGGCGCAGCTCGGTGAGGTCGCGGACCATGCCGTCGACCAAGACCCCGGCGATGCCCCGGGTCTGCATGTGCGCGGCAGTCACGCCCCCGAAGCACGAGCGTTCCTTGCCGCCGCCGGCCGCGACCACGACGACGTCGCCGGGCTGCGCCAGGTCGATCGCCGCGCGGCGTACGGTCACGTCCGGGCCCAGCGCGGTGACGGCGCTGCCGCACAGGACCAGGCCGGGGGTCTGAAGGCGCAGGCAGTGGGAGAGTGCGCCGGTCTTGCCGAGGGCGTCCACGATGGAGGCGACCGGGATGCGCGACAGGGCGGCGATCTCGCTGCGGGCTGGGCGGGTGATCTCGGTGTGGATCTCGCGTGCAGGCATGGTCGGTGCCTTTCGTTCAGAGGGACGGGGTGTCGGAGAGTTCGCGGAGCGGCGCCAGGTCCTGGGCCATGAGGTCGTCGGGCGACAGAGCAGCGGCCAGCCCGGATGAGTCCACGGTCAGGACGGCGCGGGTGGTCCGGCACAGCAGATGGGCGAGGGACTGCACCAGGGCCGCGAGCGCGAAGTCGTCGACGCGCGGCAGCCGGAAGCCATGCGCCCCGGCACCGGAGTGGCCGGGGCCGTCACGGTGCAGGAGGAAGGGCCGGGTGCCTGCCGCGGTGGCGGCGTTGACGGCCTCGCGGGTCGTCCTGCCGGCCGAGTCGTAGGCCAGGAGGAAGACCACGTCCTCCCGGCTGGCGCTGCTGAGCTGGTGGCGGACGCCGTGGGCGGGGTCGGGGTGGTCGTTGAGGATCGCGCTCATGTCGGCCAGCGAGGGATCGCAGACGACGAGCGGGGGCTGTACCCCGTCGACGCCGAGCGGCGCGTCCCAGCGCAGGTTGTGCGCGAAGTGCTCGCCGACGAGAGCGAGAGGCCCGCCGTCCGGGCACAGCACGTAGATCCGGCGCCGGTTGCGGATGGCGTCCGCGACGGCCTCGGTCGCCTCCCGCAGGAAGGCCCCCAGCAGTTCGGTGTCCACCGCGGCCAGGGCGTGCAGGTGCCGCTCTGCCCGAGTCGGCAGCGGCTCCGTGCCGGGGCCGAGCGCGGTGGCGGCGGCCAGGGTCAGCACGGTCAGCATGGCGTCCTCGCTGATCTGCTGGTCCGTGGTCCCGGTCGCCCAGACCATGCCGTCGGCTGGCTCCATCTGGGTGCCGTCGCCGCCCACCAGCGCCAGCACCGGCACGCGGTGTTCGGCGCAGAGCCGGACGGCCTCAAGGATGTTCGCCGACCGGCCGCTGACGCTGGCGACGATGACCAGGTCCACCCGGCCGATGCCCCTGGCGAGCGACCGCGCGAAGGTCGTGCGGTACTCGTCCCGCTGCGCGGTGTAGGCCAAGGTCGCCGGGCTCATCATCGCGTCGTTCACCGGCACTCCGGCATGGGCGTGGAGCTGGAGGAGGGCCGAGCGGACGATCGCCGAGGAGCCGCCGTTGCCGAAGGCGCGGATCTCGCCGCCGTCGGCAGTGGCCTTGGCCAGCAGGTCGACGGCCTCGGTGCCGCGAGGGAGCATGCGGCGGACGGCTTCGCCCACCTCGGTCACGTACGCGTGGGCGAAGTCCTCGTACACAACGGTGGTCACGATGGGTCCTTCCTTCGTCCCTTAAGCGGGCCCGGCAGAGGTCAGCCAGGGCTCGACCGCGGGCGGGAACTCGATGTCGAACAGGCGGCGGCGGACCGGGCCCAGGGCCGCGGTCAGGTCCTGGCAATCGAGGCGGCAGTCGACCGGCCGGTCCCCAGTCGCCGCGTCCGTCTCGCCGGCGCGGACGTGATCGGCGGGCAGGTGGAACCTGCGCGCGATCAGCAGAGCCATCCGGTACTTGGTCAGGCCCTGCTCCGCACTCCAGTGGGCAACCGAGCCCAGGCGCTGCCCTTGCAGGAGGGCCCCGGCGAGCCGGCGGCACACCTCGGCGGCCTCGTCCGCGTGCGTGGGGTAGCGGACACACACGTCGTCCAGCTCGACCGGGGCCCCGGAGGCGACCTGGCGGGCGATCTCGGTCAGGTTCGTCTCGGCCGCGAACCGCACGGGCCCGTACAGCACGGGCAGCCGCAGGATCGCCGCGTCCGGGCAGGCGGCACGCACGGCGTGCTCGCGAGGAGCTTCCACCGGCCGTAGGCGTTCAGCGGGTTCGGGAGGCTGTCGGGCCGGTAGGGCGGCGCCGTCCCGTCGAAGACGTAGTCGCTGGAGATGTGCACCAGCCGGGCCCGGCACCGGCGAGCGCCCTCGGCGATCAGCCGGGCCGCATCCACGTTTGCCTCGCGGGCCCGGTCCGGGGAACCAGCCCATACCGCGGGGCGGCGCTCGCCCACGCAGTTCACGACGACGTCCGGCTGGTACCGGCCGAGCAGGCGCGCGATGGCGCCGGCCGACGTCGCATCGACCGCGACCAGAGCGCCAGCGGTCCGGCTGAAGGCGGCGCCCGTCACGGTCATGTCGCCGAAGGCCCGCATCACGCTGCGGCCCAGGAGCCCGGACGCACCGAAGATCACTGCTCGCATCCCTCACCTCCACGGTGTGGCGAGGTGAGTCAGACAAGCGGAGGCGCAGGCGTGATCGGCAGAGGTCGCCGCGGTGTAGCCGGTGCACACACCAACTCGGTGTACGGGCACCGGTTTTGCTGCCTGGTGTACGTACACCAGGCCCCATTCGCCCCATCTTCAGGCGGTCCCCTGAGCGGTGGTACCTTCCGGCCAGGACCCCGCCGGACTTGGAGTGCCCATGGAGCCAGCAGCGGTTGACGCCCCGCCGGCCAATGTGCTCGGCGCCCTGTTACAGCAGTTGGGGATGCGGCCGGAGCAGCTCATCGCCCGCATCAACCAGCGGCGGGCCCGCCGCGGCTGTTCCCCTCTCAGCCCGAAGGCGGCCTACCCCTGGCTGCGCGAGATCCCCTCTCTCCCGCAGCCCGATAACCAGGCGGACGCCCTGGCCGTCCTCACCGCCAGGGCTGGACGGTGCATCACCGCGGCCGACGTCGGATGGGACCTGCCTCGTCCCAGGACCCGTCACCGTCACCTCGACGCGCCCGGCGACGCCCCCCTGGAGGCCCTGCTCCAGGAGATCAGCCAAGGAGACCTGATGGACCGCCGCAACCTGCTCATGCTCACCGGAGCCGCAGCCACCGCCCCCGCCCTCGCGCTGCTGCTCGGCCCGATAGCGGAGGCTGCCGCCGCGCCGTCCGCCACGCGCCTGAGCGAGAAGCTCGTCGGCTCGATCGAGAGCGCGGTCCGGGACCTCCGGGAGATGGACGACTCCACCGGGAGTGCCAGCGGCGACCTCACCTGGGGCCTCGGCATCTGGCAGAGCACTTCCCGGGTCGTCGCACAGGCCCGGGGCCACGGGCCACTCGTCGACCGGCTCCAGACCGCTTACATCGAGCTGAGCGAGCAGGTCGGCTGGATGCTCTTCGACGCCCGCCAACAACCCCAGGCCCAGCGTGTCTACCACACGGGGATGCGGCTGGCGCGCGAGGCCGGAACGTCGTTGACTGCCCGTCACTCGACGGCCAATCTTGTTTCCTCCGCCGCGTACCAGGCCGCATGGCTGGGCCACCACAACGACGCCGCCGCGCTCCTCGACATCGCCGCACGGACGCCAGAGCTTCCGTCCGCAGTGGCGGCGGTGATCGCCGACCGGCGTGTCTACGCCGCAGGACGGCGGCACGACCCTGACGCGGTCCTCCGATTCCGCGACGAAGCGCTGCTCCACCTCAGCTCTCCAGACGAGCGCACACCGTGGTGGGCGACTTGGCTCACGAAGGACTCCGTGGACGCCGCCACCGGCCGGGCCTGGCTCGCCTGCGACCAGCCGTCACGGGCCGTCCCCTTCCTGCGCAGCCGCGTCGAGGCGAGTGCACCCGACTACCCGCGCGACCACCTCTACGCAGTGCTCGACCTGGCCGACACTGTTCACCAGTGCGGCGACGACGACCAGGCACGGGAACTCCTCGATCAGGCCGAAGGGCTCATCGGCACCGTCAGCTCCCAGCGCATGGTCCATCGGTTCGAAGCCCTGTCGTCGGCCGTCGCCGGCGTGTGAAAAGGGGCCAAGGGATGCTCTTGAAGCGTTGAGGTTCTGCTGAGCCATGGAACATGACTGAAGGGAACGGCCCGTGACGATCGCCCCCGAAGCTCCGACGACAACTCCCCATATCCCCGGCTTCCTTGAGCTGGAGATCACCCGCCGCTGCCAGCTCACGTGCCCGACGCTCTGCTTCGTAAAAGCGGGCCCGACCCAGGGGCACGGCACCATGACCGGCGAGGACTGGAAGCGGGTCATCAGCGAGGCCGCCGCCCTCGGCGTCAAGAAGATCCAGCTGATCGGCGGCGAACCCACGCTCCACCCCGACTTCGCCGCGCTCGTGGAACACGCCCTCGCCCGGGGACTCGAGGTTCGCGTCTACACCAACCTCTACCGCGTCCGCCGTGAGCACTGGACGCTTTTCAGCCGTCCCGGCGTCACCCTGGCGACGTCGTACTACGCCGACACTGACGAGGGACACGACGAGGTGACGGGGCGCACCGGCTCCCACGCCGCGACCCGCGCGAACATCATCGAGGCGCACCGCCGCGGCATCCGTGTCCGGGTCGGCATCGTCGACGTGCGGGACGGACAGCGCGTCGAGCAGGCCCGCGCGGAACTGGAAGTGCTCGGCATCACGGACGTGCACATCGACCGAGTCCGCGCCGTCGGCAACGCGGCCAAGGACACCGGTCTGCCGTCCACGTCCGAGCTGTGCGGCCGGTGCGCCAGGGGCACCGCCGCGATCCTGTCGGACGGCACCGTGACTCCCTGCGTGATCGGCCGCTTCCTCCCGGCCGGGCAGATCAGGAACGCCCCGCTGGCCGGGGTGTTCGCCTCGCCGCAGTGGCAGCAGGTCGCCGCGAGTATCCCGGCCGGCCGCCTCGACCCGTGCGGCCCGGACTGCGGCCCCAACGACGACAGCCAGGGCGGAGGCGGAACCTGCGGCCCCGCCGACGACAGCGCCATCCCGAACTCTGCGGGCTGAAAGGCAAGGACCCCCTTGAAGGACTGGGAAGCAGCAGCACAGCGGCTGGCCGCCGGCACCGTGATCCGGCCCGAGTCACGCTGGTATCAGCCGGTGGCCACCACCCCACGGCACCTCTTCGTGCCGCGGTGGTGGACCAGGGCCACGAACGGCGACGGCGAGGAGGTGTGGCAGCTGCGCGACGGCGCGAGCGACACCGAGGCGTGGATGCGAGACACCTACGCCGACACCACGCTCGTCACCCGCGTCGGGACCCTCCACGCCGACCACGCCGAGGCGGGCCAGACACCTGCCCGGGGGCGGACGGGCCGCTCCACCTCGTCCTCCACGCTGCCCGCGCTGATCCTGACGATGTACCGAGCCGCATGGATCACGGACACCTCCAGGCTGCTGCTGACCTGCGGCAGCGGCTACGGCACCGCCCTGGCCTGCGCCCGCCTCGACGAGAAGCAGGTCACGAGCGTGGACGTTGATCCGTATCTGGTGCACGCGGCACGGAAGCGGCTGGCCGAGGCCGGCCACCATCCGCGCCTCGAAGTCTGCGATCTGACCGGTGACCTGCCCGAGGGCACCTACGACCGGATCATCTCCACCGTCGCCGTGCCCGCCGTACCCGCCTCGTGGCTCAAGGCGCTCGCCCCCGGCGGACGGCTGGTGACCACCATCGCCGACACCGGGCTGGTCATCGTCGCGGACAAGACCTCAGACGGTGGCGCCCTCGGGCACGTCGCGCCGGAAGCGGCGGGATTCATGGCCGCGCGGCACGGCGACGACTACGACGACACCTTCCCGGAGAACCCGCCGCTGTGGCAGACCGCTCAGCACGCCGAGGGCGAGAGCATCACCACCAGCCGCTACCCGCTGATGTACGTGCCGGACACCTGGGACGTGCGCTCCACCCTCGAACTCATCGTGCCTGGCATCGACCACCGCCAGCACACGGCGGACGACGGCACCCGCACCGTCTACATGCTTCGCGCGGACGGCTCGTGGGCACGCGCCACGGCCGCCGGGCGCAGGGACTCCCCGACCGTGCACCAGGGCGGGCCCCGGCGGCTGTGGGACGAACTGGACCGCATCCGCACCTGGCTCGTGGTGGACGGCGACCTTCCCATCCGCGGGGCCAAGGTGACCATCGCCCCCGACGGAACGGCCACGTTCTCCCGAAAGGGCTGGTCGTCCACCCTCACCTGAGCATTCAGCGCAAGGTCATGTCATCGTGTGCGGCGAGTCCTGACGATCATGGAAGCGATGGCACACTGATCTGCCCAACTTGCCCATCACACCTGGGAGATCACCTGATGAACGCCGCCCAAACCGCCGGCGCCCAGCGAACCGAACCAGCTGAGGATCGCACCGGCGGCTGCCTCTGCGGTCGCATCCGCTTCACCGCCCAGGGCCCCGCAGTCTTCCCCCACACCTGTGAATGTGGACATTGCCAAAAACTCGGCGGCACCCCCGTGATGTGGTGGGTGGGCTTCAAGACGGTCACCTGGATCGGCGAGGGTGGCGAGCCGACCTGGTACGAGACCTTCCCAGGTGAGGCGAAGCGCGGCTTCTGCCCGACCTGCGGCAGCCGCGTCGCGGCGATCGACAGCGACATCCCGGAGATCGGCATTAACGTCACCGCCCTCGACGACACCAGCGGCGAAGACCTCGTGCCGATCCACGCCTCCTTCCACGACAACGCTGTGCGCTGGCTGCCCTCGGTAGCGAAGACAGAGCCCACCACGGCCAGCTGACCGAGAGCCGACGGAAGTCCAAAGCAGTCCAGGGACGCTCAGGGCACTTCAGAAATGCGCGGAGCTACTTCCTGGATGAATTCGGGCTGCCGCCCCACCGAGACGAAATCGGAAGCGAGAGCCAGAACTTTGGGTTTTCGGGCGGTGTCGGTTTCGACGAGTCTGGGTGCGCGGAGCATCGGGACATCGGCGATGAATTGTGAGCCGCCCGCGAACGGGTCCGTCGAATTCATCGAAGAGACCACAACGCGCCTGTAAACACGGCAGAGTTGGTCTTACAGGAACTACTCAACCCGTTCGTTGGATGGCCGTCCCGCACCTTCGACGGCCGCCACCGCGCGCCGCCACCTAGAGGAGGCACAAGACGTGAACACAAGGACTTGACAGGGAAACATGCAGTTGTCCGCACTGCCAGAAGCTCGGCGGCGGCCCGATGATGTGGTGGGCCGGCTTCGCCCCCGAGGACGTCAGCTGGACCAACGGGATCGAGCCGACCTGGTTCGAGACGTTCGAGGGCGAGGCCCAGCGCGGCTTCTGCCCCAACTGCGGAAGCCGTCTCGCGGCGATCGACAGCGACATCCCGGAGATTGGCATCGTCGTTCCGGCCCTGGACGACACCACCGGTGACGATCTCGTCCCCGTCAACCAGTCCTTCCGCGACAGCTCCGTGCGCTGGCTGCCCCAGGTGCCGGACATCCAGAGCAGCTCCGTCAGCTGAAGCGCAGGAGATCCTGGGGCGCGGGGAAGCGGGCAGTTCTTTGCCCTGACTCGCAGAGCCGGAGCGGAACAAGCCGCATCGGCTAGTGGCCGCCGATAGACTCACAGTGACCCTTGCCGCTATGTGACGGCGGCCAGCTACTTCAACCGGGGCGCCTTCGGCGGCCCTTAGATTGAGGCGTTCATGCAGGACGACCGACCCGTGGTCGGCGTGATCGACTACCGCACCGGAAACAGCCAGAGCGTGGTCCACGCGCTGAACTTCCTCGGTGTGCCGAACCGTCTGCTCACCTCGCCCACGCAACTCGACGGCATCGACCGGATCATCCTTCCTGGCGTCGGATCAGCCGGGACCACGATGACCTACCTGTCCGAAGCCGGATGGCCCGAGGCGCTTCACGCCCGGGTTATCGAAGGCCGCACCCCGTTCCTGGGCATCTGCGTGGGCCTGCAGGTCCTCTTCGAGACAAGCGAGGAACAGGACGCGACATGCCTGGGCTGGCTGCCCGGGACCGTACGGGCCTTCAACGGCGCCGACGTGCGGGTGCCGCAGATGGGCTGGAACCAGGTACACCGCACCTCGACCCATCCCTTCCTGGCCGGCCTGCCGGAAGCGGGTCACTTCTACTTCGTGAACAGCTACTACGCCGACCCCTCAGACACAGGGGACATCGCGGCCACTACGGAGTACGGCCTGCCGTTCACCTCTGCCGTCGCACGCGGCAACATCATGGCCACGCAGTTCCACACCGAGAAGTCCGGCCCGCTGGGGCTGGACCTCCTCGAGCGGTTCGCCAAGACCCCGCAGGAGGAGCTGTGCCCGGCCTGAACGTCGCGACCGGGCTGACCACCCGGCTCATCGCCTGCTTCGACATCATCGACGGCCGGGTCACCAAGGCCCGCCGCTTCGAGGACAACATCGACGTCGGCGACGCCGCCGAGGTCGCCGCGTCGGTGTACGCGGACGGCATCGACGAGATCATCTTCTACGACATCCTCGCCAGCGCGCAGCGCCGCCAGGCGGACCTGGCCACGATCCGCAAGGTCGCCGAGACGGTGTTCGTGCCGCTGACGGTGGGCGGCGGGATCCGGTCGCTGGAGGACATGCACGCGGTGCTGGCCGCCGGCGCGGAGAAGATCAGCCTGGACTCGATGGCGGTGCGCAATCCCACGATCATCACCGAGGGGTCGGCCGAGTTCGGCCGCCAGTGCATCGTGCAGTCCATGCAGGTCAAGCGCGTCCCGGTCACGGCCGAGATCCCCAGCGGGTACGAGGTGTTCATCGACGGGGCCCGGCAGGCCACCGGCATGGACGCCATCGTGTGGGCGCGCCGTGGCGAGGAGCTGGGGGCCGGGGAGATCTGCGTCAACTCCATCGACCAGGACGGCACACACGAGGGCTACGACCTGGAGATCACCCGCCAGATCGCCGAGGCGGTCAACCTGCCGGTGATCGCCTCCGGCGGCGCCGGTTCAGCCGAGCACGCGGCGGCGGCGTTCACCGAAGCGGGCGCGTCAGCGGCGATCGTCAGCTCGCTGCTGTACTCGCCGCGCATGGAGCGCACCGTCCCGGTCGCGGAGATCAAGGCCGAGCTCGCCAAGCGGTACGGGCTCCCGGTCCGCCTGGACTGAGCACGCTCCCTCCCGGAAACGACGCCGGGCCCGGCCGCTGAACGCGGTCGGGCCCGGCTTTGTTTTCCGGCGCCGCACGGCCGACCCGGGCGTACGGCGGGTCAGGGCCGGTGCGCGGTCACCAGGTGGCGGCTGCTGTCGGCGGTGAGGGGGCGGGCGTCGTAGCCGCCGAACTGCTCGTCGACGACAAAGCCGGCCGCGTGCAGCAGCTCGGTCAGCTCCGCAGGGGTGTAGAGGCGGACCGAGCTGTGGCTGGTGTCCGTGGTGCCGTCGTCGTAGGCGGTGGTGGTGTGCCGATTGAGTCTGCGCGTGGCGGGGTCCCAGGTGACCTGCTGGGTGGTTTCGGCGTGATCGCCGCGGACGGTGCGGGTTCCCATGCCGGTGGTGTCGGGGTGCGGGGTGAAGTGGTCCATGGCCATGCGGCCGCCGGGGCGCAGGACACGGAAGGCTTCGCGCAGGACCCCGAGGTCCTCGTCGGTGGTGTCGAGGAAGCCAAAGGAGTTGAACAGGAGCAGGACGGCGTCGGCGCAGCCGTCGTCCAGGGGAAGGCCGCGGACGTCCGCGTGCAACAGGTTGATCCGCTCGCCGTCCGCCGCGGCGGTGGCGGCGGCGTGGTCGAGGAGGTCCTGGGACAGGTCGACGCCGGTGGTGTGGGTGTAGCCGCGGCGGGTCAGCTCGGCCGTGTGCCGGGCGAAAGCGCAGCACAGGTCGAGGATCGTGTGATCGGTCTGCAGGGCGAGGCGGGCGGCGAGGAAGGCGACGTCACGTCGGGTGGTGGCGCCGTCGTGGCTGCCGTAGCGCTCCAGGTAGCCGGTGCCGCGGTAGTTGCTGATCCACCACGGATCACCGTCGGGCGTCGGGGCGGGCGCGGGGGCGGGCTGGGTCATGTCCGTTTCTCCGTAGGCGGGGTGCGGTGAAGGCGGCCTTCGGCGTCGGGCAGACCGCGGGGAGCGGTGAGGTAGGCGCGGCCGACGACGGCGCCCCAGCCGGCATGCCACAGGCGCGTCAGGTCGGCCCACCCGGACAGGCCGCCGGCGTACCAGAGGAAGGCATGCGGGTGGCGGCCCGCGAGGCGGTCGAGAACCTGCCAGGGGGGCGGGGTGCGGTGGGTTGCCGCGCGGGCGTCGGTGATCAGGACGGGCTGGGTGCCGCCGGTGGCGTCGAGGAGGGCGTCCAGGGCGTCGGTGAGCGCCACGTTGGTGGTGCGGGTGAAGCCGTCGGTGACGATCCGCCCGTCCACGGCGTCGAGGGACAGCATCAGTTGTCCGGCGTCCGCGAGGGTGGTGAAGTCCGGCCAGGCGTGCGGGTCGAGGCGTCCGTCGGGGAGCAGGCCGGTGGAGCCGAGCAGGACACCGGCGGCGCCCGCGTCCAGGAGGCGGCGGACGGCCGGGTCGCGCGGGGCCAGTCGGCCGCCGGCCCACAGCCGGCCGGGGTGGTGGCGCACGGCCGTCTCCAGCAGCGCGGTGCTGGTGCTGGTGCCGGTGGAGCGGTCGAGGTCGATGACGGCGGTGGGCACGTCGTCGTCGAGGAGGTCGGCGAGCAGCCGTCCCGGCGGCAGGCCGGGGAGGGAGGTGACCGTGCCGTGGCGGACGTCGACGTTCACCCGCCACGGGCCGGGCGGCCCGGCGTGAAGGGCAGTGGGCAGGGTGGCCGCAGCGGTCCCCGGGGTGGGGGTGGTGGGCATGTGGGCGCCTCCGGGTTCAGGCGGCGGCGAGCGCGGCCGGGCGGGGGGCGGGCGGTTCGTTCCAGGAGGCCGCGTGGGCGAGTTCGGCCCGCATGGCGGCCAGTTGGGCGGTGGTCCAGGTGCCGGTGCTCACCGCGAGGTCGAAGCTGGCGGCCATCTGCCGGTGCAGCGTGCCCGCCGTACGGTGGGCTCCGTCGCTCAGGTAGGCGCCGGTGTCGCCGCGCAGCAGGTGTCCGGTCAGGCGGGTCTGGATGCTGTGGTGCAGGTTGGGGCGCAGGCTCGGCAGGTCGGCGGCGTCGGCGATGTCGTGCCGGCCGGAGCGGTGGTAGAGGGTCCACGCGGATTCGACGCTGCGGGTGACGGCCCGACCGCCGAGCTGCTCGACCAGCTGGCGGCTGGCGCGCAGCGTGTCGCCGTAGCCCACGTTGTCGTCGATGACCAGCAGGGTCGTGTCGCGGGCCGCGGCGGTCAGGCGGTCGCGGTAGGCGCGGGGGGCTGTGGCGCGGTGGCGGACGGTGCCGCTGGCGCCGAGGTATGCGACGTTGCCCTGGTCGTGGAACCCAAGGCGGACCAGGTGCACGTCGACCGGCCGGCCGAGCAGAGCGGGAAGGACGGTCCGGGCGGCCAGCGCGAGGGACAGCGACCCGTACAGCGGGGCGAGGACAGCGGTGATGTCGGGCCGGGGTGCCAGTACGTGCTCGGCGAGGAAGCGCAGCTCGTTGCCGATCTTGACCGGGTTGTCGAGCTCCCGGAAGGCCCGCCAGCCCGCCTCGTGGGCCTGCAGCAGTGCGAGGTCGCCGGGGTGCGGGGCGAACGGGCCGGCGGCGCGGTGGCCGTGAAGCGCGGCAGCGGTGGAGGTGGCGGTCTCCAGCAGGCGTTCCAGCGCGGCCGGGCGCGGATCGTCGGTGAGGCTGGGGCGGTCGGTGAGGCCGTGCCACAGGGTGTAGGCGCCGGCGGCGGCGAGGTTGTGGAGGTTGTCGAGCAGCGCGTGCCGCAGTGCCGGGGCCTGCCCCGGCGCCCGGTGGTCCAGGCGGCCGAGGGCTTCGCCCAGCGCCGCCCAGGACGGCAGCGCCGTACGGGGCTGGTAGTAGGCCGGGCCCCGGCTGAGCCGGATGTTGCGGGCGCCCGCCGCGGGCCGGGGGCCGCCGGCGGCCGGGAGGAAGGTGTCCAGCAGGGCGGGGTCCAGGCCGGCGTTGGCCGCGAGGTGCAGCTCGGCGGCGGGAATGCGGACCAGGCCCAGCAGGTCGCAGGCGACGGCGCTCCCGGAGACGGGCGGGGCGGGGTAGGCAGGGTGGGCCGTGTTCGCCCGGGGCGGGGGCGGGAGGGTGGTAGTCGTGGTGGTCACGTGGGCTCCGTTTCGCGGATGGGCCGGCGCGCGGCGTGGTCGCACAGCGCGGCCAGGCAGGAGGCGAGGCTGGTGAAGCGGGTGGTCGGTGCCGATCCGGGCGGGGGTTGCCCGGTGGGGGTGATCCAGACCGGGTGCAGTCCGGCGGCGCGGGCGCCGACGATGTCGGCGGTCCACTCGTCGCCGACGTATAGGCACTCCTCGGGCCGGACGGCCAGGTCCTCGCAGGCCCGGTGGAACGGTGCGGGATGCGGCTTGCGGTGGCCGTTGCCCAGCGCGCACACCACGGTCTCGAAGTACCGCTCTAGGCCGGCCTGTTCGAGCTTGGCGTGCTGCTGGTCGGCGTCGCCGTTGGTGACGACGCCGAGCTGGTAGACCGCCGCGAGACGCCGGAAGGCGTCGACGATGGCGGGAACGGTGCGGATCGCGCGCATCTGCCGGTGGGCGAAGTCGTCGACGTGGGCGGCCAGTTGCCGCTCGTCCAGTACGATCCCCGCTTCGCGCAGGGCGGATTCCCAGACGTGGCGGCGGGCGGCGGTGTGCGAGCCGAGCGGGGCCAGGGCGCGGTCGTAGTCGCCCCACAGCCGGTCGGAGGTGCTCACGTAGGTGGAGGCGATGACGGCCGCGCTCACGCCGGGGTGGGCGCCGGCGAGTCGGGTGGCGACGGCGTCCAGGGCGTGCTGCCAGATCGCGCGGGTGGGGATCAGGGTGTTGTCGATGTCGAACAGGACGGTGGTGACCGCGGGCATCGGCGGCACGAGCGGCTGGTGGGGGGTGGGGGTCACTGGGCTGCTCCGTGGCCGGTCATCCGAGCGGCCAGCGCGAGGGCAGCCAGGCCCTCGGCGGCGGCGGGGGCGTTCTCGTCGCGGGTGAGGCGGAAGTACAAGTCCGGCATGAGCAGGCCGAGGATCCGGGCCCGGTCCAGGGGCAGGCCGTCGAACCGGTCCAGCAGCCAGGTCGTTTCGAGGAGCTGTCCCCCCAACGGTTCGGCCAGTGGGCAGGTGACCTGAAGGACGCCGCGGTGTTCGCGGACCGCGGCGTCGGCGAGCAGGCCGGTGTGCTTCAGGCAGGAGCCGGCCAGCTTGGCCAGTGTCTGGTCGAGGTCGTGCATGCCGGCGAACTCAGCGTCGATCACCCACCAGCGCCGCTCGGTCGGGTGGACGAGGACGTTGCCCAGGTGGAGGTCGCCGGTGGCGTGGACGAGCCAGCCGCCCGGGGCGGCCGGGGTGAGGGAGCGGCGCGCGAGGTGGATGAGGGAGCGGCAACTGAGGTGGGTCGGTGCGCCGTTGAGGTGAAGGGTGTGGTCGGCCCAGGGCCGCAGCCGGTGGGCGAGGTCCTCCACCCAGCCGGACAGCACCGCGGGGGTCTGGAGCGAGTGGTCGACGTCGTCCTCCCGGCGGGGGGTCAGCGTCGCGGTGGCGCCGTGGACCAGCCGGGCGGCCACCTCGCCCAGGACCGTCAGGAATCGCCCCGGGTCGGTGGCGGCCAGGTCCCGCAAGGGGACGCCGTCCACGGCCTGGGAGACCAGCGTCGCGTCCTCGCCGCGGTAGTGCAGCGCGGTGACAGGCACGGGCAGATGCCGGGCGAGGGCCTGCAGACCGGTGTGCTCCCGTTCGGCGAAGGCACGTCCGCGACCGGGCTTGACCACGACCGTGCCCGCGGTCGTGCGGGCGGCGAACACCGGCGTGCTGCTCGGCCGCAGCTGGGCCAGCGCGCCGTCGGGGGAGGCGTAGGCGGGCGCGGGGGCGTGGCAGTCCTCCGGGATCTCCCAGTACGGGGCGGGGACCTCGTCGCGGACGCGGTCGACGGCGGCTGCGATCTCGTCGGTCAGCGGCAGTGGAGCGGGGCGCTCGGCCAGCAGCTTGTCGTCCAGCAGCCCGGCGTCCAGCACCGTCCAGCGGGCCTGGTCGTCCTCGCCCGCGTACAGCAGCCGGATCCGGCCGCCTCCCTCGGGCAGCAGCGCGGGGTAGAAGGCGTAGCGGGAGTCCGGGCTGCCGGGGCCGCCGCGGTGCAGGACGGCGCCCAGCGGCCGCCAGGTCAGGCCGTCGCGGGAGTGCGCGGCCGCCAACGAGCGGGAGGTGCCGGCGCCGTAGACCATCAGCAGGCCGCCGTCGGAACTCGCGGCGACGGCGGGGCAGTCGGCGGCGTACGCGTCCGGGGCGCCGGCCGGGCCGGTGGTGACGACGACGCCGTTGCGCTGCCAGACGATGCCGTCGGTGGAGGTGGCCAGGTGGATGCGCCGGTGGTGGCCGTCGCGTCCGGCGTACCACATCCACCAGGCGCCGCCGCGGTGTAGCACGGCCGGCAGCAGCACGTGCTCGCCGTCGCTCGCCCCTTCCTCGGCGGCGGGGGCGAGGGCGAGGTGGGGGGCGGCCCAGGTGGTTCCGCCGTCGCGGCTGACGGTGCGGTAGATCGACCAGGCCCCGCCGTCGGGCCGGGCGCTGAAGTAGGCGTGCAGCGCCTCCTGGTGGACGACCAGGCTCACGCCGGTGACGTCGTCGCAGCCGTCCGGGACCGGCAGCGGCCGAGCACCGTCCAGGGACACCGGCCCGCCGGGCTCGGGCAGGGCAGTGAGGACGATGCGGTTGCGGCCGCCGGTGTACCACGGCTCGGGGGCGCGGCCGGGCAACTGCCGAGGGATGTAGGTACGGGCGTCGGCCGGGCCGGTGGTCACGGCCAGCAGGCGGCGGCCGCCGTGGCGGATGAGGGCCGGGGCGAAGGTGATCCGGCCGTCGGCGCCGGCCAGCACGCCGCGGTGGCGCCCGACGAGGTCCGCCCGTCCCGCCCCGGTGCGGGTCCGGGGGCGCGGGCGCGGCAGTCCGGCCGGTGCGGCGGACAGCAGGAAGTGATCACCCGCCTCGAGGAGTTCGCCCGCCTGGGTGGTCTCCCGCACCGCGCGGCTCAGCGCGGTGAACGCCTCCTGGTCGGCGGCCGCCTGGTCGACGTACGGGCGCATCCACGCCGCGACGCCCTCCAGCGAGTACCGGTCGGTGACCTCCAGTCCGGCCGCGGCCAGCAGGTCCTCGGCCTCGGTGAGGCGGTGGGTGCGGGTGGGCGGCATGTAGTCGTCGGCCGACACCGCAGGCAGCGGCTCGTAGCGGCCGTGGTCGAGATATCCGCCGCCGGTCAGGGCGGTCATCTCCGTGAACCGGCCGCGCTTGAGCAGGTCCCGCAGGACCGAGGTGCGGGTCAGGAAGATCGCGTGGAACCGGCCGCCCGGCGCCAGCGCGGTCGCGGCCCGGCGCACCGCCTCGACGGCGTCCGCGTCGTCGAGCAGGTGGTAGAGCGGGCCGAACATCAGCACCGCGTCGAACTGGCCCGACGGCGGAACCAGGTGCTGCGCCGGGCCGTGCTGCGTGCCCAGCAGGTGCCCTTCCAGACCGGCCTGGCGGAAGCGGGCGCGGGCGCTGTCCAGGCTGTTCGCGGACAGGTCGGACAGGGCGACCATGTGCCCGCGGCGGGCCAGTTCCAGGGCGTGGACGCCGGGGCCCGAGCCGATGTCGAGGATGCGGCTTCCCGGGCGCAGCCCGGCCAGGACCTGCTGGTGGATGACCTCCGTCTCCAGCCGGTGGTAGGGGCCGGAGCGGGTGCGCTGCCACTCCCGCTCGGGGTCCGCGTCGTAGAACGCGGCCACCCGCTCGATGCCGCTGACGGTCGCGGGATCAGGGAGCGTCCGGCCCGCCGGCAAGGCGCCAGAGGGTCCCGTCGCGGTGGAGCCGGTCACGAGCGGCGAGATGGTCGAGGTGGGACTCAAGGAGGTCGGGGTCGATGTCATGGCCGAGGTCACGCAGCCTCTCGTCGAGCTGGGCGGTGGTCAGGGGGCCGGCGGCCAGCAGGCACCCTGCGGTCTGGTCGGCGTCGCGCAGGACCCGCCAGGGCAGGACCAGCGAGGGCAGGTCGGACATGGACCAGGCAGTGAAGTGCGGCGCTGGGTCCGCGGTGTCCGAGGCCGCCAGGCACGCCAACTGCGGTTCGTACGGGGCGAGGTGGTCGAGGAAGAATCGGGCGGTTCGGCCGGAGTCGACGACCTCGTCCACCACGATCAGCGGCTGCCCCGGCGGGGGAGTACCGGGGGCAAGGAGCCCGTCGGCCGCGGCGAGCAGCTCCAGGCCGTCGGTGCGCTCGCTGCGGCGGCGGGCGGCGGCGGCCAGCACCGTCGAGGCGGGCAGGAGGTCGGCCAGGGACTGGGCGGTGATCCACCCGCCCTGCAAGATGCCCACCAGCGTCACCGCACCGGGGTGGGCGCGGCGGATCTGCCCGGCCACGTCGGCGGCCATCTGCTGGTAGGCCAGCCAGGACACCATGCGGGCCCGGCGGCCGGCCCCGGCGGTGAACACCAGGTCCTCTATCGGCACTTCGGCCGAGGTGCGCGGGTTCGGGCGGTCAGGCATTGCGGACCTCCGGGGCGTAGCGGTCCCACAGCAGTGCCATCAGCCGGTCCGAGCCGCCCGCCACCCGCTCGAACGCCTCCTCCCACGAGCCTTCCTCCGGACCGTCGTCGGCGCCGAGGGGCGGCCCCGGCGCCTTGCGGCGCGCCCACAGGCTTGGCGCGGGCGGCAGCGCCCCGCCCACGGCGCGCACGGCGGTCTCGAGGTCGGCCAGGTGCTCGCCGACCCCGCGGCCGAGCGCGGTGATCTCCTCGGGGTGGTTGAAGGGCGTGCCGACGTCCAGCGTCAGCGGTACCAGGTACACCGCGGCGGGGACGCCGGTCAGGGCCCGACGCAGTCCGGCGTGGGTGCGGCCGGTGAACACGCTGTCGTCCAGGTGCACCACCACCTGCCCGTCCGCCTCCAGGCGCCCGGTGCGCCACGCGGTGCCCGAGACCCGGGCCATCTCCTCCTCGTGGACCGAACCCCGGGTGAGCGCGAGGCGGACCCGGTCGCGCTGACCGGCCGGCAGCATCCCGGCGAGCACCGGGCCCGCGGCCATCGCGCCGAAGGCCTCGCTGACCAGCAGCACCGGCGCGCCCGGATGTGCTGCGGCCAGCGCCGGCCAGCGGGTCTGGGCGACTGCGGCGATCTGCCACAGCACGTCGCCCTCGCGCACGGCGCGCACCGCGTCCGCCGCGACCTGGGGCCCCTGAAGTGCCCGCGCCAGCTCGCGCAGGATCTCCGGGATCCGGGCATCGGAGGTCAGGGCGGTCGCCCGCTCCGCCCAGGTGGCCCGATCGCACGGACCGGCCGGGCAACCCTGCGGCTGCCACCGGTTCCAGGCAGCCTCGGCCAGCAGCACGCCGAGCCCCTGAAGGACCTCGTCCAGCACCCCGGCCGCCCTGTCGTCGGCGAGGACTGCGGCGCTCCACCGCGCGGTGCACACGTCCTGCACCGCCGATTCCAGGAACGCCAGCCACGCCAACCACGCGTACCACCCGGCCGGTTCCCGCGCCGCGGTCTCCGCCAGCGGGCGGGCGAACTCCGCGTACCGGGGCCACCGCTGCTGGACGGTGGCGAACCTCCGGCCCGGCGCCGGAGCGCGGCCGGGCAGGTACATCTGCGCGTCGGCCGTGTAGTAGCCGAAGCCCCGCAGATACACCCAACCCCCGCGCACCACCCGGTCGTCGAAGAACGCCCTCGCCGCTGCCGGAAGTTGGTTCTCCAGTGCGGCCGGAAGGCGGAACCCGCCGCCGTCCGCCAGATGCTGCGCCGCCGCGACACCCGGCGGCGGGCTGATTGCGCCGCCGGCCTGGAGCGCCGCCGTCCAGCCGCGCTCCAGCTCTCCGCGCTGCGCGGCCATCTCCCTCGACCAGCCGAACAGCCGCCGTCGCGCCGGCAGTAAGAGGCCCGCCCGGCCGGGCTCGGCGGGGACGGTGGGGACGGCTGCCCGGGCGGTCATGTCGCCACCGGCCGGGCCAGGGCCTGCGACGCCTCGGCGAAGGCGGCGGCGTAGGTGCCGATCGTCTCCTCGGTGTCCTGGTCGGTGACGCTCACGCTGATCCGGCCCGCGTTGTAGGCGCTCTCGCCGTGGAAGGGACCGCACCGCCGCGGCCGCCAGGTGCCGGATGCCGCGTGCAGCGGGACCGGATGCGTGAACAGCGGCATGCCGGCCAGCGAGCCGACCGAGGGGTAGTGCGCCGGAACCCCGGCGTCCTGCAGCCGCCGCAGGTAGGCGTTGACGTCCACCCCCGGCTTCAGCTCGCCGGGCTGGATCTGCGGCCGGTAGGAGAACCAGCCCCCCATACCGGCGCCGGGCCGCACCACAGGCGGCCGCACCCCCGACAGGCCCTGAAGGCCCCGGGTCAGCCGCTCCAGCAGCGCGCGGCGGGCCGCCAGACGTTCCACCAGGTCCTCGGCGTTGGCCAGGCCCACCACCGCGGCCAGCGGGTGCATCCGCATCTTCAGCCCGAGCCCGGTCTCCCCGAACGCCGCCAGCTCCGGGTCCTTCAGCAGCAGGGCGCGGCCGCGGTAGTGGCCGGCCAGCAGCGCCCGCTCGCGCCACTGCGGGCGCGCGGCGCTGAACAGGCCGCCCTCACCGGCGGGCCAGGACTTCCTGTCCTGCATGCTGCCGACGCAGATGTCGCCGAACGTCCCCACCCGCTGCCCGTGCAGCATCGAAAGGTAGGCGTGGCTGATGTCCTCGATCAGGTGCAGATCCCGTTCGCGGCAGATCCGGGTGATCTCCTCCATCGCGGCGGGATGCCCCAGGTAGTGCGTCACCGTCACGCACCGGGTCAGCGGGGTGATCGCCGCCTCCAGCGCCGCCGGGCACAGGTTCCCGGTGTCCGGCTCCACGTCGACGAGCACCGCGTTGAGCCCGGCGTGCAGCGCAGGACTCAACGAGGCGTGGAACGTGGTGACCGGCCCGATCACCTCCGAGCCGGGCGGCATGTCCAGCGCGAGGTAGGCCGCGTGCAGCCCGGCGGTGCCCGAGGAGAACGACAGCGGATCCGGCAGGCCCAGGACCTTCTCGATCTGCTGCTCCAGTTCCCCGATCACGCCGGAGCCGTCCGCCACCGACAGCGCCCCTCCCGCGCGAACGTAGTCCGCGAGCGCCACCGCGATTCGCTCGCGCTGCGGAGCCGGCTCGAAACGGTGCGGCATGGCGTCCTCCAACTCCCGCGCACCGGCCGTCGGTAGGCGGCCGTACGCGTCGTGACAGGTGGCGGCAACGGCCCAGATGTTGGCCGGCCAAGCCGTCGGCGCGGTCGGCCGGCGGCGGGCTCACCAGCACACAGCGCCCGAAGAGGCTGCGGCAGAGGGGACCGGAGAGAACGTTGAGAATTTCGCGGCGAGAGCGAGAAAAGCCGAGAATTCGCGCCCCACACAGGAGATCTGACGTAGCGTCCGGGCGTGATGACCCTCCGCGACGCGACGTCGGCGGACGCCGGGTCGGCGTCCGCGCCCCCCTCGAACCAGGCCCTGGCCGCCGCCCTCCGGGCAGCCCGGTGGACACCCCGTGATCTCGTCCGGGCCCTCAACCCCCGCTTGGAAGCCGCCGGCCAGCCCACCTTGCACCTGACTGCCGGCCGGGCCTGGCTCAACGGCACCAGGCCCCGCTCCGCGACCGTGCGCCGGCTCGCGGCCACCGTCCTCACCGAGGCCACCGGCGAACCTTTCAACGCCGCGGACCTCTGGGGAGAGCCCGCTGCGGGCGGCGCGACGGCCGAGAAGACCGCCACCGACGACCTCGTCGGCCGCCGCTCGGTCGCCGACGTCCTGGCCACCGCCACCGCATGGACCGCTACCGACCCGCAAGAGCAGGCCATCCTCCACCCGGCAGGCGACAGCCAGCTCCTGAGCGCCGTCTGGGACGCTACCCGACAGAGCCCGCTGCGCACCGCTGCACCGGGCACCCAGGAGCAGGTCCTGCCCGCGTTCGTCGACGTCCTCGAAGGCCACCTCGGCCGCCTGCGGCGCCTGGACGACACCGCCGGAGGCGGAGCCTTGTCCCAGCGGTACGTGCGCATCGAACTCGCCGGCGTCCTCGACCTGGTCCGCAGCAGCAGCTACACCACCGACGTCGGCACCCGCCTCCTCGCCACCGCCAGCGGCATGGCCCAGCTCAGCGGGTGGATGGCCTTCGACGCCGACCTCAACGCGGCCGCTCAGCGCTACCAGCTCCTCGCGATCCGCCTCGCCAGAGCCGCCGGCGACACCACCACGGTCGCCAACGTCTTAGGCATGCTGGCCTACCAGCACGCCGCGACCGGCAAGCCCGCCGCTGCCCTGCGCTACGCCGAAGCCGCCGTCGACCACACCGCCCGCAGCAGCCCCGTCGTCCGCGCCCGCGCCTGGGGCCGCATGGCCACCGCCCACGCCGCGGCCGGCGACATCAGCGCCTTCCGGGACGCCACGGACCGCTGCCGAACCCTCCTGGAACACCGCCGCGACGACGACCCGCCCTCCTTGTACTACTTCACCCCCGAACAGGTCTCCGCCGAGGCCGGCCACGCCCTCGTCGAACTCGCCGCCACCAACCCCGCCCACACCAGGCGCCTGCTCGCCGAGGCGACCACGCTCCTGTCCCCCCTCACCGACCACGGCCCCACCAGCGGATTCCCCCGCTCCGCCCTCCTGCACGGCATCCACCTCGCGCACGCCCACCTCCTCGCCCGCGACCCCGGCGCCACCGCAGCCACCCTCCTGCAACTCGCCGACCGGGTACCCGACGTGCAGTCCATCCGCTGCCGCAACCTCCTGCGCCGGATCCGCCGTTCAGCAGGCGCCCGCATGCGCGCACCGGACGGCGCCCGTGCGCTCACCGCCGTCGACAGGGCACTATCGGCTTCATGACCTTCGTGCCCACCGCCTCCGACGCCCCGGCCGCGATACGCCTGACGCCCTCCGTGACCGCCGCGCACTACGACCACCCGGACGCCCGGCGCCTGACCCAGGCCCTCCGCGCCGAACAGCACACGTTGTACGGCTTCGCCGACGACCCGGACGCCACCCCCGAGGCGGACTTCGACCCGCCCGCCGGCCTGTTCCTCATCGCCCACGTCGGCGACGAGGCGGTCGGGTGCGGAGGCGTACGCCTCCTCGATGAGCACACTGCAGAGATCAAACGCATGTACGTCTCCGGTGAAGCTCGCGGCCACGGAATCGGCCGGTACCTCCTCCAACGTCTCGAAGGGCATGCTTCCAGCCGCGGCGCGACGCGGATCATGCTGGAGACCGGACGGCGCAACACCGCCGCCCTCGCTCTCTACCATCGGGCCGGTTACCTGCCCTGCCCCTCCTACGTCGCCGGACGCGACGCCCGAGTCAACCGGGCCATGACCAAGCTCCTCGGCAGCAGCTCACGGTGACTGCTGGAGGACCGCCCCGCCCGGCGCCGGCTTCCTGCCGAGGAGGGTGAAGTACTCCGTCGCGATGATCGACTCCCGCTCCGCTGCGGGAAGCCGGGAGAGGATTCCGGGAAGGGGCCGCTCCCGCGCGGCTTCGCTGCGGTGTGCCAAGATCGCGGCCAGTTTCCGGTCCGTGCAGTCGCTCACGTCGACCGTCTCGGTGACGTGTCCGTCCGGCACGCTGAGCACCTTCTTGCCAACCCGCGTCAACAGCGCACCCAGTTCGCCCACCCCCGAATGTGGATGCGTCGCGGCGTACAGCGAGTCGGGCTGCCACGGAGCCCCGGCCTGCGGGTAGAGGTGTTCCAGGCCCGCGGCGTGGAACGCCAGCAGCGCCGCCTGGTGGGTGCGGAGGTGGTCCGGGTGGCCGGTCAGCTGGCCGTAGGCGTCGTGGGTGACGACGACCTGTGGCCGTACGGCGCGGATGTGTTCGACGATCAGCCCCGCTACCTCCTCCAGCGGGGCGTCGCAGAGCCGGGGCCGGCCGGGCGCGGAGTCGGGGATGCGAGCGTCGGCGAATCCCAGCATGCGCGGCCTGCCCGCCCCCAGGATGTCCAGGGCTTCTGCGAGTTCGCCGGCCCGGTGGCTGTCGGGCGCCCAGGTGGCGGTGACCACGGCGGTCGTGGCGCCCGCGGCGGCGTGCTGCGCGAAGACGCCGCCGGCCAGGAGGGACTCGTCGTCCGGATGGCCGAAGATGCCCAGCAGGGACGGCATGGACGCAGAAGAGGACGGAGGCACGGTAAGACCTTTTCTGTCGAACGTGGTCGCGGGAGGTGGTCGGTGCCGGGCTAGCGGCCTGGGGAGGCGTACGGCTGGAAGTGGGCGGCCGGGTGGTCGAGCGGGAGGGCGGGGTTCCAGGCGGTCAGGCACTGGGCGCTGGGCACGAACAACGGCTGGGGCAGCGCGGTCAGAGGCCAGAACCGCCAGGAGCCGATGGTCTCTTCGCGTTGACGGGGGGTGCCGGAGCAGCGGGTGATCAGGACGGGCACCGTCAGCCGTACGACGTCGCCCACCCGGTCCAGGAGCGTGCCCAGCACCTGTACGTCGTCGGGCTCGGCTACGAGGCCGGCTTCCTCGTGGAGCTCGCGGACGGCTGCCTCGGCGAACGTCTCGCCCGGTTCGACGGTCCCGCCGGCGAGCTCCCAGGTACGGCGCCGGTGTCGGCCGAGCAGGATGCCGTCCGGGCCGTGCACGATCACACCGACGCCGAGCGCGGTGTTCGGCGGGGGAGGTGCGTTGGTGCGGGGACGGCTCGGCACGCGTTCCGGACGGCGGGCCGTGTACAGCCGGTAGGAGACCGCGTTGTCCGTCGTCGGAGAGTCGATCGCTGTGACCGAGTCCAGGGTGAGGCCGTGCTGGACCAGGAGGTCTTCCCAGAGCTGCACGCTGAGGACCCACATGTTCACGGGGTGGTCCTGGGTCGTGCCGGGCAGCCGCAGGATCTCGGGGCGCGGGGTCACCTCGTTCGAGGGCCCGGCGCCGTCCGAGTTGGTGTGCAGCGCGGAGAAGACCAGGCGTCCGCCCGGTTTGAGGCCGTTGGCCAGGGCGGGCAGCAGCCGGTTGGGGTCCAGATACGGCAGGGAGCCGACGGAGTAGATCAGGTCGTACGGGTCGGCAGCGCGCAGGTGGTCCACTGCGTCGGCGCACACCAGGTGCAGACCGGGGTGGTCCGGGTAGCGGGTGAGGGCGCGCTGGTGCTGGGCGGGTGAGGCGTCGACGGCGGTGACCTTGGCGCCCAGGGCGGCCAGGTTCGCGGCGTGCCGGCCGAGGCCGCTGCCGAGGTCGAGGACGCGTAGTCCCGCCACCTCACCGAGGGCGTTGATGCCGGGGCCGGTCTCCGGGATTCCCCAGTCCCACCGGTCCAGTTCGGGCAGCTGAAGTCCTCTGGTGATCTGGTGGGTGCCGTAGGTGTTCCAGATTTCGAGGGTGTCCTTCTCGGTGGTCACCGAGTCCTCCATCGGCAAGGGGTGAGTGGGGGTCAGGGGTGCAGGGCGTAGCAGCGGAGCACGTCAAGGTCGGCGGCCTGGACGGCGGACCAGCCGGAGGTGAGGGTTTCGACCTCGGCCGGTCTGATCCCGAGACCTCGGAGAGGGTCGGTGTCCTCGCGGCGTCCGGCGATCTCGGTGACCACCCAGAACGTCCCGCCGGGGACAAGGAGATGGCGGACGCGGTTGAGGAAGGCTGTCTTGTCCTCCATCCACCGGTAGACGAGGCGGCAGGTGATGACCGCGTATGCGGGCTCCGGCAGGTCCGTGAGGTCGCTGGTGGTGATGTCGACGCACCGCCACGCCGGACCGGGGGTGGGACCTTCGTCGTGGGCGGCGGCGAGTGCGACGGCGCTGGGGGAGATGTCGATGCCAGTGGTGCGGTATCCGAGCTCGTGGTGAAGGTGGCGGGCCAGGGCGCCGTCGCCGCAGCCGATGTCGAGGGCCGGCCGTCCGCGGCCGGGGCCGAGGTGTTCATCCATCAGCCGGTTCTCGGGGCGGTCGAGTTGCCGGTAGCGACGACCGCCTGCCCAGAGCGGTTCCCAGTAGGCGGCGGTCGCGGTCGTCGTCATGAGGCTCCTTCACGGGCGGGCGGCACGGCGGTACGCCCGGGCGGGACGGGCATGTCCCGCAGGGCGCGGACAGGGGAGACGAGCAGGAGGATCACGGGGACGATCTCGAGGACCGCCCCGACGGTGAGGGTTCCCCGGACGCCGAGGAAGAGGACCAGGGCGCCGGCGGCCGCGGAGGCCAGGGGCCGGGCTCCCGCGGTCACCGTGGTGCTCGCGGCCTGCAT
Organism: Streptomyces humidus; assembly: GCF_014649655.1. GTDB lineage: Bacteria > Actinomycetota > Actinomycetes > Streptomycetales > Streptomycetaceae > Streptomyces > Streptomyces humidus. The sequence continues at coordinate 78,926 of NZ_BMTL01000007.1, forward strand.
GCGGCCCTGGAAGCGGGGCTCGCACAGGATCTGCCTCAGGGACCTCTGGCTCGTCCCGGAGGCTGTGGCCCAGAACAGCTGAACGGCCAGCGTCCCGGCGAGCGCGATCTGCCAACGGAGTCCTGGTCCGGCGAGCAGGAGGGGGATCTGGGCCAGCGGGCTGACCGCGAACCCGATGATGATCGTCGGTCCGATGCCGAAGCGGGACGCGATGCGCGGGGCGAGGAGCGCCCCGGCCAGGCTGCCCGCCCCGCCGACGCCCATGATCACGCCGAACTCCGTCGGGGATACATGCAGGTCGACGAGTAGGTAGTACGCCCAGTACGTGTTCATGACCGCCAGGCCGAAGCTGAGCGTGGACAGGGCCGCGATCACTGTGCGGATCGTGGGCTGCCCAGCCACGTAGCGCAGGCCCTCACCGATGTCCCGCGAGAGGGTCCGGCGGCCTTCGGGCGGAGCGGCGACCAGCTCGGGGGTGCGGATGCGCCACACGAGAAGGGCGGAGACGAGGTAGGAGAGGACGTCGGCGAGGACGGAGCGGGCGGCGCCGATGGCGCCGACCAGCGCGGCGCCCGCGTTGCTGCCCGCGCTGTCGGCCACCGACGAGGCCGCGCCGAGCCGGGAGTTCGCGCGCTGCAGCAGGTGAGGTTCGACGAGGACGGGCAGGTAGCTGATGGCGGCCGCGTCGTGCACGATCTTGGTGATGCCCAGGATGACGGCGACCGCGTACAGCTGGCCGATGCCGAGCACTCCGGCGAAGGCGGCGGCCGGGATGGTCGCGAGGCCCGCGGCGGCGGTGAGGTCCGCGGCGATCATCTGGGGGCGCTTGGCGTAGCGGTCCGAGAGCGCGCCGGCCGGGAGCGCCACGACGGCATTCGGGAGTTGGCCGAGGAAGGCGAGCGCGGCGATCTGGGTGGTGGAGGCGTGGAGTTCCAGCACGGCCAGGGTGGGGAGGGCGACGGTGCTAACCGCGGATCCGGAGAGGCTCGCGCACTCGCTGGCGACCAAGCGGCGCAGATCCGGGGAGGTGACCGTCGAGGCCTTGGCCGTCTGGGTGGAGGTCGTCACCCGGCCTCACCGCCCAGCAGTTCTGGGGCGATCACGTTGGCGTAGAGCCGGCCGGTGGAGAAGTGGGTGAGGACCGCGTGGGTGAAGGGGTGGCAGTCGGGGGGCGGGGCGGTCGGGTCGACCCACACCAGCTCGGTGTGCGTGCCCGGCTCGCGGTTGTACGGGGTGCCCTCCCACTCCCGCACCGTGAAGGCGGCGCCGATCACCCGCTCACCGTCCGCCGCGTGGAAGTGGAGCAGCTGGCAGAACCGCAGGCGGTCCGGGCTGATGTGGATGCCGACTTCCTCGGCGAGCTCGCGCACCGCTCCCTCGTCGAGGAACTCGCCGTCCTCAAGGCGTCCTCCGACGACCGTGAGCATCCCGGGGGAGTGCCACGACGTCGCCTGGTGCCGGACGGTCAGGATCCGGCCGTCGCCAGGACGCTGGAGCAGGACCATGACGTTCCCGATGCTCCGGTGTACGGCGCTCACGACCGGTCCTCCTTCATGAGCCTGTCCAGGGTCCGCCGACCGCGGGCGGTGACCTCGGCGTCGCCGTTGTCCGGGCCCCAGGCAAGGCAGTTGACCGCGTCCAGCGCGGTCAGGCAGCGGAGCGCGTGCCGCTCGGCGTCGGACAGCTCCCGCCCGTAGGACAGGAGGAACGCCTTCTCGCGGTCCGGATGGTCGGCCCACTGGGTGGTGGCGAGGATGACGAGGTCCTGGACGCGCGCGGCCGGCCGGGACCGTTCGAAGTCGATGAGGGCGAGCCCGCTCGTGGACCACAGCCAGTTCCTCGGCTGGTTGTCGCCGTGGATGTAGCCGACGGGTACCGGGCCGACGCGGCGAAGGCGTGCGGCGTGGTCCCGGATCAGCTGCTGCTCGTCCTGGTTGAGCCGGTCCCCGGCGCGAGCCAGGTACTTCTCCGCTCCGTCAGCGGCGGCGGACAAAGAGGCTTCGGCCTCCACCTGGTCGCCGCGGTCGAGTGGCCCGGCCTCGTGGAGCCGGGCGCAGAGCGCCCCGGCCTGTTGGTGCACGGTCCGCCACCCGGCGGCGCCCAATCCGAGTTCCTTCGCCGGGGCGCCGGGAACCGCGGTGAGCAGCAGGGCCAGGTCCTGGGCGCGGCTGTCGACGAGGTGGGGCGCCCGGGTGTGTCCGAGTGCGGGGACGATGTGACGGTAGGCCCGGCTCTCCCGGGTGAAGAACTTCACCGAGGGCGAGACCTTCAGGTAGTGGTGCACCCCGCGTTCGCCCTCCAGATCCCACACCCGGGAGCGGTCCCAGCTGTGCGAGGCGTCGCGGACGGACACGACGGGGCCGATCCGCTGTTCCGCCCAACGCTTCAGGGCCGCGGGCAGCGGCTTCGTCGAGCTCATCCGGCACACCTCGCGACCGGGCGCGGGACGGCGGAGCGGCAGAACGCACCGCCATCAGATTCGGTGAGATCGGGGAACACGGTTCCTCCCGGGGTGTCGGTCGCGTTGATCGTCGGAGTGCCGGATGGGCAGACCAGGCCGGCGGCGGCCGACCCTGGCCGTTGCCGGCCGGAGTCGGCTCAGTACTGCGGGCAGGGGATCAGGTCGGATCGGGCGCGCCGCCGGTGCGCTGCTCCAGTTCCCACAGGGTCCGAAAGAGCCCGGGCTCGCGGGTGAGCTGCGCGTACGTGCCTTCCTGGACGAGGCGGCCCTGGTCGAGGACGACGATCCGGTCGGCCACGGCGACGTTGGCGAGCCGGTGCGTGATCAGAAGGATGGCGCGGTCCTTGGCCAGGTCCCGCAGGCCGGTGAAGACGTGGTGCTCCGCCCGGGCGTCGAGCGCGGCCGTGGGCTCATCCATCACCAGTAGCTCGGCCTTCCGGTGAAAGGCCCTGGTCAGGATGACGCGTTGCCACTGCCCGCCGGACAGCTGGTGGCCGCCAAACCACTCGCTGGTCAGGAGGGTGTCGAGGCCGGAACGGAGGGCGGGCAGCATGTCCGCGGCTCCGGACGCCTCGCAGGCCGCCATGAGCGCGGCGTCGCTGGGGTCGCCCTGCCCCAGGGTGACGTTGTCGCGCAGCGTCAGCGGCAGATAGGTGAACCGCTGCGGCGCGACCGCCACGTGCTTCCACGCCTCCCACGGCTCCAGCCGCGCGGTGGTCGTGTGATCCCAGGCCACTTCCCCGGAGGTCGGCAGCAGCAGTCCGCAGATCAGCCGGGACAGAGTCGTCTTCCCTGACCCGTTCTCCCCGACCAGCGCCACGATCTCCCCGCGCCGTACCTTCAGCGATACCCCGGCCAGGCTGTCCTTCTCCGCACAGTCGTACCGGTAGGTGACGTCGCGGACCTCGAACCGTTCCGGCGGCGCCGACAGCATCTCGGAGCCACGCGAGGCCACCATCGCCTGCCCGTGCGCGTTGTCGATGAAGTTCTGCCAGTCCTGCACGTACCAGCCGGTGCGCACCAGCCGGGCCCCGCCGTTGATGATGCCGCGTACGGAGCCGGTCGCCGTCTGCAGGGCGAAGACCGCGCCGCCGCCCGCCGCCAGGTCCATCCGGCCGGAGACCAGGAGCCACAGCAGGGTCGCCCAGACCGCCGCCGAGGCGACTCCGCCGGCCGCCGCGCCGGCCAGGCCCATCCAGGCCCCGGTGTTCGCGGCCTCGCGCTCGGAGACGTTGACGGAGGCGGCCAGGCGCCGGTAGCGGCCGAGGAGGAACGGGCCGGCCAGGCAGGCTCGCATCTCCTCGCTGGACTCCATGTAGGACATGTGCCAGCGCAGCTTGTGCAGCATCCGTCGGCGCCCCGACGTCTCCAGGCTCGCGAGGTACACCACGCGGGCCGCGCGCACGTACGCGGCGGCCTGCGGCAGGCACGCCAGGAGCAGCAGAGGCAGGAGAATCGGGTGGATCACGGTGAGGACGGTCGCGCCGGCGGCGAGGGTCGCCGTGGCGGCCAGCACGTCCTGGGCTTCCTCCACGAGGTCGGGAGTGACCTGGGCGCCGCGGTCGGCGATGTCGTACTGGTCGTTGTACCCCGGCTTGTTGTTCGCCGCGGCCTCGGCGCCGAGAGCCGCCTCGACCATGCTGACTTCCGCGGCCCGGGCGAGCACCGGCCGCAGCCGCCCGGTCAGCCAGGTCACCGTGACTCCCAGCAGGGCGCGCAGCCCGGCAGCCACCGCGATGACGGCCAGCTGCGGAGCCGCCTCCCGCAGCCGCTCGGTGATGTCGCCGGAGGCGATCAGCGCGGTGAGGGTCCCGGTCACGGCGAACAGGCCCAGTGCGGCCAGCACGCCGGTGCCGATCTGGCACGCGAGCAGTCCGGCCGTCGCGCCCCGGTCAACCTGCCACGCCATCCGCAGCGACCGGCGCACCAGCACGGGCAGGCGCCGCGCCATCGTGGTCGTCGTCATCTGCGCGCCGGCCTGGATCCGGGACTCGTCCCGGTACTGGAACTCCTCCTCCTGCGCCGCGCCCCCGCTGTCGGGTGGGGTCCCCTCCGCTTCGTCCGTGCTCGGCTGTGCGGCTGTGCTGCCCGAGGTCAAGTCGATCCCCCTGTCGGTCGTCACGGCTGGTTCGCGAGGCTCAACGACACAGCCCGGATATCGAACACACGTTTTTCGGTCGGTCCTGAAGTCCCGGGATAGAGCGTTCGAGGAACCGTGGGAACAGCACCGACCCAGCTCTCGCAACGGCACTGCCACAAAGGGCGTTTGGCCGAATCGCCGAGGTTCCCAAGCGCCGTACGCCAGCGGGCGCGTTGGTGCGTATGGGGCCCGTCGGACTTGTAGAGTGCGGGGCTTCCGGTACGCCACGACTCTTGTGGAGCTGACTGTGCACGTGCTTGGTGGCCGCCCTCGAGCGGCCCATCCCGGCGGAACCCTCCTCGGGCCGAGCGGAGGGCGATGACCTGTGGCGATCACTGATTCCGACATCGCGGGAGTGCTCACCGCCTACCTTGAGCGCTACCCGCAAGAGGCCGGACAACTGGCCGAGCCTCTGCGGCTCCTGGCCGAAGGCCGGGGGGTCGCCTCGCGGCGGACCTTCCCGATGCACGTCACCGCCGGCGCGCTGCTGGTCCGGGACCACGCCGAGGTCCTTCTGATCGAACACCTCGCGTACGGGATCACTTTGCAGCCAGGCGGTCATCTGGAGCCGACCGATACGACGCTGGTCGGCGCGGCGCTGCGGGAGCTGTCCGAGGAGACCGGCATCGACCCTGGACAGGTCGCCCTCGTCTCTGCGCACCCTGCCTATGTCGAGTTCGGCCGGGTGCCGGCCAGGCCCGCAAAGGGCGAGCCGGACCACTACCACCTGGATTTCGGCTATGTCTTCACGACGGCAGACGCCGAGGTCGGGCGTATCCAGGAGTCCGAGGTGACCGGCGCCGCCTGGTACCCGCTGGATCTCGCGGAGCGCCTCGTCGGGCCCCGGATCGCGCGGGCGGTCACCACATCGACCGGAATCAGGTAACCCCTGCGCCACCGGAAGCTCTCGTGGCGGCCGGCTGACGGGCAGGGAACATGCCGTCATAGAAGACGCCGGGGCAAGCGCGTTCGGCGTCATGCCTCTGCCGGAAGCTCGGCGACGATCACGAGCCAGCTCGTCACCGTGACGTCGTCTGGCTTGGACTGGGCGGTGGCCTCGGCGAGGATCGCCATCTTCTGCTCGTAGGAGAGGGCGCCCTCGGGGTGGGCGAAGACGGGAATGGACAGCCAGGCCGCCCTCTCAGCGGTCGTGGTGTGCTGGCCGGTGACCTCCGCGGCGACAACGTGCAACCCGGCATCGGCCAGCAGCCCGGTGATCATGGGGAGCGGGAGCTTCGGAGGGACGGCGGCCGTCGGCGGGACGATGCCGTAGTCCCGGTTAGCGATCTGCTCGATCAGGGCGCTGAGAGAAGGCCCGGTCGGCGGGGACAGCGCGTCGGGGTGGGTGACCCCGGCGAAGGCGCCGCCGATGTTGAAGACGAACCGGCCTCCGGGCCGCAGTACACGGCGCACCGCAGTGACCACAGCGGCGACGTCCGTCTTCCACACCGCCGAGTTGCACACGACGGCATCCACGCTGCGTGCCGGGACATGGTCGGCCAAACCTTCGGCAGGGGCGTTGACCCAAGTCAGCCGGGGGTCGCTCAGGAGTCGGCGGCCGATGCTCTGCATGGCGGCGGAGCTGTCGAGGGAGAAGACGGTGGAGTCGGGCGGCGCCAGGGCGAGGATCGCCTCGGCCGTCGTACCGGTGCCGCCGCACAGGTCGACGATCACACGACTGCGGGTGAGGTCGGCACGCGCGGCCAGATCGCGGCTGGAGGCGCTGTACATGGGGTAGGCCCGGGTGAAGGCGGCGTAGGTCTCGGCGGTGATGTCGTCGTCCCAGCCGGTGAGGGCGTCGTACTCCAACGGGTTCCTCGCTCTCGTGGTCGGGTGCCGCACGTGGCGGGCGTGGAGGTGATCTGGATCCGCTCGAACCGAACCGAACCGAACCGGCGGTGCGGGGCCGGGTGTTCTGCGTGTCCTTGGAGCCGGTCGGGTCGCGGTGGGCTCAGTCGAAGGACGGCTTGACGTTGCGGCTCCGCTTGAGCTCGAAGAAGCCGTCCGTCGCCGCGACCAACGCCAGGCCGTCCCAGAGCTGTCCGGCGGCTTCGCCGCGGGGGGCCGGAGTGATGACGGGACCGAACAGGGTCGTGCCGGCGATCCGCAGGACGGGGGTCCCGACGTCGAGGCCGACCTCGTCGAACGCCTCGTGGTGCGAGTCCTTGATGCGCTGGTCGAACTCCGTGCTGGAGGCCGCCGCGGCCAGCGAGGCCGGCAGCCCGGCCTCCGCCAGGGCTTCGGTAATGACGGTGGGGTCCTCGCGGCGCCGCTGGTTGTGCAGCCGGGTGCCGATGGCCGTGTACAGCGGCCCCAGCACGGGGCGGCCGGCGTGTTCGGCGGCGGCGGCGCAGACCCGCACCGACCCCCAGGCCGTGTTCATCAGCTCCCGGTAGTCCTCGCTGATGCCCTTGCCGCCCCGCTGGTCGAGGTTGAGGTAGGCGAGCGACATGATCCGCCAGTCGGCGCGCACCGGCCGAACCTGCTCGACTTCCAGGAGCCAGCGGGAGGTGATCCAGGCCCAGGGGCACAGCGGATCGAACCAGAACGGGACCTGGACCTCGTCGCCGCGGGTCTCTTCGGTGATCGTCATGATGCGTACCGTCCAATCTGCGAGTGGCACTGCATGGCTCGTTGTCGGGCGGATGGGCTAGATGTTGAAGAGCCCGCCCTGGACTGGGATGTTGCTCTTGGCGGTGCGCCCCGCCACCTTCACCAGGGCGGCGAGGTCGGCGAGCTGCGCGGCGTCGTCTGCAGCACCAAGGAGGCGGAGGAACACCTGCGCGGTGACGTCGACGTCGGCGTAGGCCCGGTGGCGGGCGGCCGGCTGCGCGATGGCGAAGTGCGCCAGCAGGGTGTCGAGCTTGTAGTTCGCCAGGCCCGGGACCAGGTACTTGGCGAGGGGGATGGTGTCGAGGAAGTCGACACGGGACAGGGCCGGGCAGTGCTCTCGGGCGTTGTGGATGACGTTCGCCTCGGTCGCGGCGTGCTGCGCCACCAGCAGGTACCGGCCGCCAGGGGTGAAGCGCCGGTCCAGGGCGCCCATGACGTGCGCCACGTCCGGGGCGCCTGCCAGTTCGGCCGCTGTCAGGCCGGTCTGGGCCGTGTCGGCCGGTGTCACCGGGGCGAACGCGGGCGGCCGGATGAGGGAGGTACTCCGGCCCGCCTCCGTCCACGCACCATCTGGGCAGCGCAGGGCGAGAGCCGCGACTTCGATGGGCTGCGCCGGGTAGCCCGTCGGCGTCGTCGTCTCGAAGTCGATGACCACGAACGTCGTTGCCCGGAAGTCGGGGTCGTCGGTCAAACTGCCCATAGGTTCGCCGTTCATCTCGGTTGGGTGGCAGCGCTGGCGCGCGCCCTGCTCATCGAGGAGAGCACGTGCCAGCGCCTGCCCGGGTGGGTTCTCGTCAGTGCCCGATGAGCCGGACCACGGCCGCCGTGGCCGCGGGCAGATCCGGCGCGTTCCAGAGGCGCTCGCCGGTCCAGGTCTCGCTCAGGGACCGGTAGAGGTCGGACATCACCGGCAGGAACTCGCCCGGCAATGGGGTAGGAGTGGGCCACCGGTGCCGGGGCACGCCTTCAGCGATCAGCTGGTTGACGGGGACTTCGAGCCCGTTGTCGACGTACCAGTTCCGCAGGACCTGCTTGCCGCAGTGCACGCCGTCGAAGAGCAGGCGGCTCTCGTCGGGCGTGCCGGGGCTGTCGGCGAGCACGAGGCCGCCGTCGGCCGCCACCACGAATTCGAGTTTCCCGTCGCAGTGCCGCAGGCCCACCGTGCGCGCGTGTTCGGTCAGTACGCGGTTGACTGTGACGGTGGTGTCGAGCAAGGCTTGGAACCGGTCGTCGTCCAGGCCCGTGAGGCGTTGGGCTTGTGCCGCGTCGATGTACTGGTTGACGTCGTCCAGCATGGTCGCGAACTCGACGAGCGGGTCCTTCAGTTCCTCCCCGATCGCGGGGAGGGAGCTGAGTCCGGCCTGGGCCGGGGTGAGGGTACCGGCTGCGAGACGGCGGTGGACGGAGCTGCCCTGCGGGAGTTCGGTGCGGACAAGGACCTGCACGGGGAGCAGGGTGTTGCGGACGTCGGGGGCCAGGGGCACGGCGTCCGGGGCGGGTAGGCGGGCGAGATCGAACTCGATGTGGCGGGGGGCGGTGAACCGGCGGAAGTGGGTTCGCACGCCGGCCGCCTCCAGCAGGGCGAAGTTGAAGGCGGCCATGCGGGCGATGGCCTCGCCCTTGCCGGGGATCAGGTCCGGCATCCGGCCGTAGTGGAACACCGTGTAGGCGTCGGTGTACTCGAAGATCCCGACGCCCGCACTGGATTGCGTGACAGGGGTGGCGACCTTCAGGTTCTTGGTCGAGTGGAGGACGGGCATCATGCTCCTCTGCTGCGACGGCCGGGAGCCGTCACCGGTCGGAATCGGCGGTGGACGGCGCGGGGACCGATGCGGGGCCGCTTTGGGTGGCCGCCCGGCGGGCAGCGGCCAGCCCGAGCGCGCAGCCGGGCGGCATCGGAACTCCGGCTCGTGACGGCAGGCCCGTGGTGTCTTCGCCGCTATCGCCGGTGGGGGCCAGGTGGCCGTCGACCACCCTGAGCACGTGCATGCCGGCGGCGAGCGCGGAGGCGATGCCGTCCGGGGCGTCTTCCACGGCGAGGCAGCGCTCCGGCGGGACGCCGATGCGGCGGGCGGCCTCCAGGAACAGGTCGGGGGCGGGCTTGCCGCGTGCGGCGTCCTCCCGGGTGACGACAGCTTCGAACTGGGGGGCCAAGCCCAGGGCCTCGATCCCGGGATGGACGAGGATGCGGCTGGCCGCCGACGCTACGGCGCAGGGCAGCCCGGCTTCGCGCGCCGCGTGCAGGAGCGCGACGCTGCACGCGATGGGGGCGATGGTGTTCATGTGGGCCAGGAGGTGGGCGCGGCTACGGCCGATGATCTCGTCGTGGGGCAGCTGCCGTGCGCCCGGCAACGCGGCGAGCAGGTCGTGGATGGACAGGCCGAAGCGTCGGCGGTACCAGTCCGTGTCCAGGTCGAGCCCGTACGGCTGGAGTGCCGCCCGCAGCGACTGCTCCTGGTTGGCCGTCGTGTCGGCGAGGGTTCCGTCGAAGTCGAAGATCACGGCCAGGATGCCGTCGGGGATGGCCGGCGAGCAGCTCGCGCCGCGGGCAGGGTTCGGGCTGCTCGATGCAAGGGTCCTCTTGTTCATGTCGGCACCACTTCCGCGCGCTGTCCGCAGCACATGCACGGCGCCCCCTCGCCCGCCCACGGCTCACGCAGGCAGTCCAGGCCGGGCCCGGCGCCGCCGATCCAGTCACGGATCTGCGCGGCGGCCTCGTACTCGTCGATGACGCGCCGGTCGATGACGCGGTAGCGGGCCGGATCGGTGGCGGCGACCCGTTCGAACAGCGCGCACGCCCGGCGCATGAATGTGGCCTGCTCGGGGGTGAAGACCCGCCGGTCGCGACGCTGCGCGCGCACCAGCGCCTGGTCGGCGTCGTCGGTGACCAGGATCGTGAGATCGGGCAGCGGCCGGTAGAAGGAGGCGAGGTCGAGCAGGGCCAGGGCCGTCTCCAGGGCTTGGTCCGGGTGATCGGGGTGCAGCAGCAGTGCCTGGCACACCGCCGTGGTGTCGACGCTGCGGCCTTCGACGACCGTGCGCCCACCGGCCAGGTCGGGGAGCAGGGTGTCGAGGTCATGGCGCTTGATGGCCATCAGGAGGAGAGCCTCGGCCATGGGTGTGCCCCCGCGCAGGAACGGGTCGCCGGCGCTGGCCGCGCGCAGCGCCTGGAGCAGGGCTTCGCCCAGTCCGGGGCGTCCGTTCGCCCGCTGGGAGAACTCGTCCAGCATCAACGGCTTCTCGTCGAGGGCTTCGACGGCGCGGTTGGTCAGGTAGGTCTTGCCGACGCCGTTGAGTCCTTCGGCGGAGATCAGCGGGCCGCGCGTGCACGCGTGGCGTACCGGGGTGATCGTCACGGGCGGGAATCCTTTCGGAGACGAGGACAGGGCGCCGGAGCGGCATGCGCGGACGGGTCCGGCGGTACCGGCTTCCCGGTCGGCGGTCACGGTGCCCACGCGGCGGCCGCCTGGGCGATGACATCGGCGTAGTGGTCGAGGGTGGCCTGGGTGTCGCCCTCGGCCAGGACGACGGCGAGCGTGTGGTCGAGGATCTCGGCCGTGCCGCGGCAGGGCTGCTCCGGCCGGGGGAAAGGGGGCCGGGTGTCGCAGGGCACGAGGCGGAAACTGCCGGTGGAGTTCGGCACGCCCTGCTGCGCGAGATGTTCGGCGAATGCCCGGGGGCTGGGAAGGCCGATGTGCAGCAGCGGGGAGAAGCCGTTCCACTCCTCACCTGCGGCAGGGGCGAGGGCGGTCAGCCCGGGGACCCGCTCCAGGGCGTTCAGGAGGTATCGGGTCTGGGCGCGGCGCCGTTCGATCAGATCAGGCAGGCGGCGGAGGTTGGCCAGGGCGAGGGCGGCCAGGGGCGCGGCGAGGCGGGAGTTGGTTGCCAAGCGGCTGAGCGGGGCCTCTCCCGGTGGGGCGGGCTGCCAGTGGCTGCGGAAGGCGCGCGCGTGCTCAGCGACCCGGCCGCTGGCCGTGGTGAGGAACCCACCTTCGCCGCTCCACAGGATCTTGCCGTCCTTCATGCTGAAGCAGCCGACCGTGCCGACTGTGCCGGCCAGCCGTTTGTTACGGACGGTGCCGACGGCCTGGGCCGCGTCCTCGACGACCGCGAGTCCGTGCTCGGACGCGAACGCTGCCAGCGCGCCGGGGTCTCCCATGCGGCCCCACAGGTGGACCGGGATGATCGCCCGGGCCCGCGTGGTGACCTTCCGGGCCGCGTCCTCGTAGTCCAGGTCCAGGGTGGCCGGGTCGCTGTCGACGAACACCGGCGTGGCCCCGAGAGCACGAAGAGGTGCCACAGTCATGATCACGGTGAGCGCTGGTACGAGGACGTCGTCTCCCGGTCCGATCCCGCACGCGGACAGCGCGGCGTGCAGAGCAGCGGTGCCCGAGGACACGGCGACCGCGTGCGCGGTGCCGAGAGCGTGCGCGGCTTCGTCCTCGAACCGTCGCAAATGGCCCGAGGCTGCCGGGTCGGGCATGGCCGACAGGCTGGCGGTCACCTCTTGCAGGAGCGGCGCCTTGTCAGGGGGCGGGGGAAGGTTCACCGGCTGGACTCCTTGTTGAGCAGGCGCGGCATGTCCAGGACCAGGGGCCACATGTTCACGCAGTCCCGGCTGAAGTGAGAGCAGTCCGTGCACGGGGGCCGCCCGTCGAAAAGCGTCCGGGCGTCCGCCCCGGCGATCGTGCGCCGCCGCTCGGCGGGGGTCGCGGCGATCCGGCGATCGGACGGGCAGTCCCACAGCGAGCCGTCCGGCTGGACGAAGAACAGCTGCGCACCGCCGAAGCACTCCTGCACGCGCCCGCCAGCCTGGGTGGAGATCGCGGAGACGAAGCGCAGCATCGAGCCGGGCGAGGGAACCTCCAGGCCCGCCGGGTCGGCCTGCAGCTGGGCCAGTTCCTGGGCCACAGTCACCGTGTCCTCGGGGGTGTGCGCGAGCTCGGCGAACAGCTTGTGATCGGGTGCCAGGGAGATCGGCTGCGGCACAAAATAGTCCACGCCGAGCTCGGCGCCCAGCCGCGCCACCTGGGTGATCTCCTGCGGCGCCGGCCGCATCACCACGCTGTAAATCCCGACCCGCGGCGCCGGGCCGGTGCCGCGGGCCCGCAGCAGTGCCTGAATGCCGGCCACCACGTCGGCGTGGCCGAACTTCCCGGAGCGGGAGGGCCGCAGACGATCGTTGGAAGCCGGGTCCACGCTGTCCAGGGACACCGACACCCCGTCCACTCGAAGCTCGACGAGACGTTCGGCGATCCCCGGTCGGGTGAGAGGGATGCCGTTCGTGGCGATGACCACCTCGCATCCCGCGTTCTTGATGATCTCGATCAGGTCCAGGGCCGCGGGCCAGTCCAGCGGCTCGCCGCCGGCAATGACGACCCGCTCGACCGGGGAGCCCTCCAGGGTCCGCGCGAACGCGGTGATCTCCTCCCGGCTCAGGTCGTTGCGGGAGATGTGCGACAGGATGCCGAGCTGGTCCGGCGGGCTGACCTTGTGCTCCTCCACGGTGCCGAAGTAGCAGTACAGACAAGCCACGGCGCAGCGGGACCGCAGTCCCCACAGGAGCGTGATGTCACGACGCATGGACGGCCTCCCGCCGCTGGATCAGGTCCTCCACGGCCACCCGGAGTGCCTTCGCGCTCTCGTCCCGGCTGCATCCGTTCACATCCAGCACGGTGAACCGGTCGGGGTGGGCGCGGGCGAACTCGCGGTAGAGGACGTCGGCCTGTTCGATCACCTCGAGGTCCCGGCCGTCGAGCACCCGGCCGGTCCGGGCGGCGAACCGGCTGGTGGCGACCTCCCGGTCGCACGTCAGCAGGACCGTCGCGTCGGGGGCAGGGCGCCATGGCGCCATGGTCGCCAGGATGCGCTCCGCCAGTGCCTGAGGCTGTACGCCCGGGTGCTGGGCGGCCAGGATCAACGCCTGGTAGATGGCCGTGCTGTCGACCCCACGGTCTTCGAGGATCACCTCGACGCCGGTCAAGTCGCCCTCGCTCAGGCGCTCGTACTCGCGGACCTTCAGAGCGAGGAAGGCCAGGGTCTCGACGACGGGATACCCCGTCCGGAGAAAGACGTCCTCCGTCGAGCGGAGAGCGGTGATCACCTGGCCCGGCAGCGTGTCGCCGTCCTGGTCCGTCAGCTCGCTCAGCCGCACGCACCGCGGGCCCAGCTCGGCCGCGACCGCACGGATCGCCTCGCTCTTGCCCACCCCGTTGAGACCCTCGACGCTCACCCACAACGGCCGGACACGGCCAGCAGCGGCACGAGGCACGGGAAGGACGGGGGCCGTCGTGCCCGTCGCCCTCCGACCCGCGGCGCGCCCGGCCGGGGAACCCAGTTCAGCGCTCATGCTGCTCCTCCCAGGGGAAGACGACCCAGGTGTCCGTCAACGAGGCGATGTAGTCGATGTCGCGGTGGGGGTCTGAGCTCTGCGTCCAGTTGGCCCGGTTCACGGCGAGGACCGCAGTGCGCACCCGGGCGGGGCCGAGGTCATGGATCATCCGGGCCGTGTGGGCGAGGGTCACGCCACTGCCGGCGATGTCGTCAACGAGCAGCACGTCCAGGCCCGTGAGGTCGCCGAGCGACGCGGGGTTGCGGACGATGGGGACCGTGCTCTTGGCGGCGTTGATGCCGTCGCTGGTCGTGCGGGTGACCTCGACGGTCCGCACGTCGCGGATCGCGAGCCGGTGGGCGAGCCACGCGGCCGGGATCATGCCGCCGCGGACGATACCCACCACCACCTGCGGCACCTCTGCGGCCACCACCTGATGCGCGAGGGTTGCCGTCGCGGTGGTGAGGTCGTCCCACGTCAGGAACAGCGGGCCGGGCCGGTCAGCACGTAACGGTGAAGTCGACGATGGTTCCATCTGCTCTACCTCCTTCTCGGTCGACTCGCCTGCCGGTACCTGGGAGCGCGTCACGGGGCGGCGGCGAGGGTGAGGAACTGCTGGGAGAGCACCGGGTCGCTTTTGAACCGGCCGCCCACCTGCAACGTGGTGGTGCGGGCGGCATCCATCCGCACGCCCCGCATGCTCATGCACAGGTGCGTACCGCGTACGCGGACGGCGACGTCCTCGCGCCCGATCACGTCGGTGAGGTATCCGAAGAGTTGGCGGGTGAAGCGTTCCTGGACCTGGAGCCGACCAGCGAAGCGCTGTGCGATCCGCCCGAATTTGGACAGGCCCAGCACCTCACCGTCCGGTACATATCCGGCGGTGACCTCCAGGCTCATGGGCAGCATGTGGTGCTCACACAGCGACCAGACGTTCATGCCGCCCACGATGACCAGCTGGCCGCTCAGCTGGGATTCGGTGAAGCAGGTGTCCACTGCGGCGCCGTCGGGGGACAGGAACGCCTTCCACCAGGCCGCGACGCGGCCCGGGGTGCCGGTCAGCCCGTCCCGGGTGGGATCCTCGCCCAGCTCGACCAGGAGCTGGGCGATCAGGCCGGCGACGCGGTTGGTGTCGATGCCCGGCGCGGACCGGGCGGGTGCGGGTACGGCGGCACTCAGGGCCGCCTCAGGGCCGGTGACTGACGTCGTCATGGGCTTCTCTCGCTTCCGGGGGCAGGGGAACGAAGTGGCAGGGGCGGGAGATCAGCGGCCTCGCGCGTCCGTGAAGGCCAACACGTGCAGCCGGGTGGTGAAGTACCAGTGCCGGGCCGCGACCGCGTCAGCGAGGACCCGGGTCGTGGCGGTGATCTCGTCTGCGGTGGTGCCCTCGGGCATCACCCACACCGGCGTCAGCCGGTGCGAATCGGCGAGCTCGGCGATGCGGTCGAGGTCGGCCACCGAGGAGGCGACGAACTTGAACGTCGCTCGCCCGGACACTGCGAACGCCTCGAGCACGGTGGGCACCACGCTCTTGGCTTCGTCCATGCCGAAACTGGCGATCTTGGGCGACACGTTGAAGCGGACCCCGTCGACCACCAGCTCCGGGACGGGCGCGATGGTGCCGTTCGTCTCGAACTCCACCCGCTTCCCGGCGGCCAGCAGTCCCTGGACGAGCGGCACCAGGCGGGCCTGCTGGAGCAGCGGCTCCCCACCGGTGATCACGATCAGCTCCACCGGTGAGGACGTGACCCAGGCCACGAGGTCCGCCGCCGTCTGCTTCGTCGACTCCTTGCGGGGGTCGAAGTGGTCCCAGTCCCACGTGTACTTCGTGTCGCACTTGGTGCAGCTGAGGTTGCATCGGGACAGGCGGATGAACAGGGCGGGGTGCCCGCAGCTCGGGCCCTCTCCCTGGAAGGTCGGCACCTTGACGCCGAAGCACTCCGCGACGATCAGCCGGAGTGCGGCGTCGCTTGCCGCCGGGTCGATGTCGATCGGCTCGAAGGTGGTCACCGCTCCTCCACGTCGAAGCGAGCCCAGCTGCTCGCCGTCTCGCGTACCAGGACGGCGACCAGGCGGCCGGGGATCTTGGGCTGGAGGTTCTGGATGGCCCAGCCGGCCAGGAACTGAGCCAGGCGCTCCGAGGTCGGCTCGAAGGGGAGGATCTCGTGCAGGTTGCGGTGGTCCAGCTCGGCGGCCAGGAACTCCTTGAACGGGGCGAGCGCGCCGAAGTCCGTCACGAAGCCGGGCCCCTCCAGGGTGGGGGCGGTCAGGAGGACCTCGACCTCGTAGCTGTGGCCGTGCTGGCGGGCGCACTTGTGCTCGGGCGCCAGCCCGAGAAGGCGGTGGCCGGCCTCGAATCCGAACTTCTTGCCGATGGTGAAGGCCCCGGGCGGCAGCTGAACGGAACTCAAATCCATGATCTTCCTTCGAGAGTCGATGACGAGGCGGCCATGGCCGCCACAGGGATGCGCATCGGGTCGGCCGCTGGCGGCGATCCCTGGCGGCTTGGACGCTCGCACCTCGTTCCAAGACCAGAGCAGACGGGCGGACCAAGGTGCGGTTCAGAGCGCGGTAGACGCTGCTCATCACGATGCATTCGCGACTGACTAGCCGTCATTGCCGGTGTTCTGTAGGAACATTGACGGGTCTGCGCAATGTGCGTCCGGGGGCCTCGTCGGCCTGGACGGCTCAGGGATTTGGCCGAGCGGCGGAGGGCCGGGCAGTGGGCGGAGTTACCCGAGGTCGGCGTGCGGAGATCCAGCGGGAGGCATCCCGGATTCGTGCTCAATGTCAACGGGACGGGCACACCCAGGAACGGATCGTGACCATCCTCCGGACGGCGTTGCCAGAGCTGACAGCCCTGGAGGCGTGGCGCCTCGCTCTGGGATGGTCGCGGCCCCAGGCGATCCGCGAGGTCGCCGCCGTCTACCGGTCCGATGGGCTGCTGCCGCCAGGGCTGACGCCGGCCACGCTGTGCCGGTACGAGCACGGGCAGGAGGAGCCCGGAGACGAGTACCGGCTGATGATCTCGCGAGCGTATGGGGCACGTCCCGACCAGCTCGCCCTGGAGACACGCTGCCTGTGGTGCAGCACGTGCGCGTCCCCGCCCCCGCTCCACTACGGTCAGTTCCAGCGCGAGGAGACGAACACCAGTCGAAGGGGATCCATGACGACCGCCAGTGGGCTGCCTGCTATCCGCGAATCCGTGCAGTGGGCCGTCTTGGAGGCGCCGGACGGCTCCCTCGCCCTCGTTGCCCTGGCCGAGGCGGCCGTGGAGCACTACGCCCTCAACTACAGCAAGCATCCGCCGGCCGTCCTGCTGGAAGAGGTCCGCGAGACGCGCAACTTGCTCTCCACCGCGGTGGCGGGAGCGGACCGCGAGATCGCGGAGGGCCTTCGTAGGCAGGTCGGTTGGCTGTCGGCGCTTCTCGGCAACCTGGCCTATCACCTGGGCGACCGCGCCGGATCCCGCACCCATCTCACTCTGGCCGGCGCGCTCGGCGAGTCCACCCACGAGCCGGCGCTCACCGCCTGGGCCAGCGGGGCGCTGGCCATGGTCGCTACCGCACGTGAGGACTGGGAGCACGCTCGAGGACACGCCGAGTACGGACTCCAGCATGCGCCCGAAGGCCTGCGGCGCGCCCAGCTCCTGGGGTGGGCTCTGCTGCCTGCGCTTGCTGCCACAGGCCGGACCGCGGAGGCAGACGACGTCGTCTACGAGAGCGACGAGATCATGCGCACGGGCGTTGAACTGCCCGGGCGTTTCGGATACGACCGCGCCGAGCACCGCCTTCACGTCGCCGAGGCTCACCTCACCCTCGAACGCTTCGACCGGGCCGCCGCCGTCGCTCTTGAATCCATCGACGCCGCGCCTGCCGAGACACCAGGGTGGGTGGCCGCCACCCTCGTCCTTGCGCTTGCGGAGGCCCGCGACGCTCCGGACCAGGCAGCCACCCGCGCTCTGGGCGTACTCGATCTGATCCCGCCGCCACGGCTCCGGGCGACCGCCCGCGACCGCCTGACGCGACTGGGACGACTGCTCGATGCCTCGGCGGTCAGCTCGGCTACCGAGCTGACCGAACGCCTGCGCACCCTCCCGGCCCCGATCCGAGCCGACGGAACAGCGGCCTAGCCCTCCAACACGCCAGATGGGGCGCATCGGTGAGTGCGGGGCTCGGGTTGTGGACATCGGTCACGCCGCCCGGGTGAGCGGGTTGTTGAGGATGTCGGTGAGCGTGTCCCGGTCCAGGCGCACCACGACCGTGTGGTGGTCGGACAGGCCCTTCATGTCGATGACCTCGACCTCGCACACGGCGGGCAGGAGCTCCTTGCTGGCGTAGATCCTGTCGATGCGCGAGTCCGGCCCGTGTGTGTCGTAGGCGTCGACCGTCGGCGCGACCGCGGTGGTGTTGCCCGCGGTGGTGGCGAGGTGGCGGGCGACGTCCTGGAGGCCGGCGGTGCGCAGGGTGTCGTCCGGTCGGTCGTCCATCCGGCGCACGCCGTCCAGCCCGACGTAGGAGCGGTGCGCCCTGTGGGGCTCGTCGGGGATCTCTCCCAGGACGGGCAGGGCCGGATCCCCCGGGGTGCCGGGCACGGGGTAGCTGTTGTTGTCGCCGCCGAGCAGCGCCGGGTAGTGGACGCGCCGACCGTCGACCTTGACCCATCTGTCGTTCCACTGGGTCAGCCGCTCGGCCTCCGACAGGCGCGTGGTGGTGGAACCGTAGTTGAGGTGGTATGAGCCAACGATCAACGGGACCGCGCCAGGGGCTGTGCCAGCGAGCTGCAGGCTGCGCACGGTCGGCGGGAGCACCCACATCGGGCCGGTCTTCGGGAACTCGCCGGCGGGGGTGAAGAGGTTGGTGTCGTGGTAGAGGGCGGTGCAGCACTCGGGGCCGATCAGTCCGGCCATGCCGAGCACGGCTTCGGCCGCGTCTGCGAGCGCGTTGCCGTCGTCCTGCGCGTTCCACACCTCCTGCCGCAGGAGCAGATGCAGGTCGAGCGACGCCAACTTGTCGTGCATCCGCTGCCACAGTGCGCGGTCGCCGCCGCCGTTGTTCTCGAAGTTGCAGATCGCCGCGTTGATGAGCATGGAGATTTCCCCCAGAGATAGAAGTGTCAGCGGGCAGGCGTGAGGACCTGGCGGAGGACGTTGAGGTCGAACCGCGCGACGAGCAGGGCGTGGTCGGACACCTCCCGCACCTCGTCGGTCGCCAGGACATCGAAGGCGAGGAGGGCCGGGGCGAGATCGGGGGTGCAGTACATGCGGTCGATGCGCTGAGCCGCCCCCTGGTCGGTGCGCTTCAGACTCGCCGTCGCCGCGAGCGCGCCGGGCCGGCCGAGGGTGGTGGCGGCGTGCAGGCCGAGATCGGTGAAGACCGGATCGCCGCCGGAGAGGATCTCATCCGGCCGGGTGTCCGAGACGCGGCGGCCGTCACGCTCGATGGTGCGGTGCTGGTAGTGGACGCGGTCCGCGACTTTGTCCCAGTCCGGGAGCGCCACGGACTCCAGTGCCGTCTGGTGCGGGTAGCTGTTGGCGTCCATCCCGACGAGGGCGCTCCGGCCGTGGTCGGCGAGCGTGGTGAGCCTCCTCGCCTCGGTCGCGCGCATGTCCGGGTCGAAGTGGCACAGGTGGGCCGACGCCAGATCCAGTGACTTCGGACACCCCTTGAGGCGGACACGGGGATTGCAGATCGGCTTCCACGCCAGGTCGTGCTCGAACTCGCCGTCGACGAGGAACAGGGCGGGATCGACCATCACGCCGACGGGGTTGCGGCTGCGCCCCTCGCGTGGCGCGGCCATAAACGGCGTGAGGCCGCCGAGCCGGTTGGCCTCGGCGTACAGGTCGGCCTTCCCCCGGTCCCACGCGCCGGTCAGCTCCTGGCGCAGCACGATGTGCGGTTCGATGTCGGCGAGGATGTCGCGGGCCAGGTCGCGGTGGTCGTCGCCTCCGCTCGGGCCGCGGCCGTTGTGCTCGATGTTCCAACAGACGACGCGCAGTTCATCGGTCACGTGTGGGTTCTCCTTGCTGACGGTCTCGACGGTGGACGGGCGCGGCGGCGCGGTTCACCGGTCGGGGGTGAGAGCTGCATCCGCCTGGGGCAGTTCGAGCGTGACGATGAACGGCAGGTGGTCGCTCAGGCCCCGGGCTTCCTCGGTATCGGGGACCTCGCACCCGGTGAGGGCGGGAGCGAGGTCCGGCGCGAGGAGGATGTGATCCGAGCGGTGGTCCCACCGCTCGGCGTCGCTCCAGTAGCCGGCCGTGCGTGGCACCGGGATGCCGAGCGCCGCGACAGGATCGATGAAGCCTGCGTGCACGAGCTTGGCCATCGCCAGGCGGTCACTGCCGCCGTAGCTGCCGTCGGCCAGTTGCGACCGGTGGCGGGAGTGCAGTTCGGCCGGAATGACTCCCCAGTCCTCCAGCTCCTCGTCGACGACACCTTGGACGTTCAGGTCTCCGGCCAGGACGACGCGCCGGCCGGCGGCGCCGTACTCGGTCAGCCAGTCGGCTTCGCGGGAGCGGCTGCTGCCGCTGAAGGGCGCCAGGTGAGTGTTGAGTACGGTGAGTTCGCGGCCATCCACGGTGAGGTGGGCCCGCGAGACGACGTGGTGGAAGGTGCCTTCTGCGACATCCGGGTGGAACGCCGTACACCGCACGCGTGGCCATCGGTAGAGGGTGACCAGGTGACAGCTGTGACTGTTGGAGGGGGCGAACTGGGCCTGCATTCCGAGAAGGTCGGCGAAGCCGAGCATGCGGGCGTAGCCGCCCTCGTCCCACCTCTTCGCCTCCTGCAGGCACAGGACGTCCAGGTTCTGCGCCCGCAGGAACTCCGCCTGGGCGCGCCAGCGTTCACCGCCGCCGTTGAGCAGGTTGTACGTACCCAGCCGCACGGTGATGGTCATGCCGCACCGCCGGCAGCCGCCGGCTGGTGGCCGCGGACCGACGCGGCGTGCCGGTTGTCGTGCGGCTGATACATCGCTGCAGACCGGTGCAGGATGGTGCGCATCTGCGCGAAGTCGAACTCGGCACGCAGAGGCACATGGTCGGACAGCCGGCGCAATTCAGGGCTGTCGCAGACGGTGAAGCTGGTCAGGGCTGGGCCGAGTTCCGCGCTGAGGTATCCGCGGTCGATGCAGTACCTGGGGCCTTTCGGCCGGCCGGGGTGGTCGCGGTAGCCGGAGCTGGGGGCCAGGGCCTCGGGCTGATCGAGGTGCTCGGCGGCGTGGCGTGCCATCTCGACGTAGCCGGCCGCCAGCAGTTCACGGTCGGGGCGCACGTCTGTGTGCCGCCGGCCGTCGTACTCGTGGGTGCGGTTGGCGACGAAGGCGTGGTCGGTGTAGTCGTCCCAGCGGATGTCCGTGCCGACGCGGTAGCTGTTCCAGTCGCCGAAGATCATGGCCAGCCAGCCGGGTTTGGCGAGAGTGGTGCACCAGCGGGACTCGGTCAGGCGGTGCTCGGGCGACCAGTAGCAGGTGTGCATGCTGACGGCGCTAATCTGCCGGGGGCTGAGGGTGCCGTCAGCGTCGCGGAGGCGGACGGCGATGTTCGCGGGAGCGTGCCAGGGTGCCCATGCCTGCGGGTATTCCTCCGTGCACACCAGCGGTCCATCGCGGCGGACGAAGATCGCGTTGTCGTTGGAGCTGCCGGGTCGCGGGACAGCGATATGGCCGTCCATGTCCAGGAGTTCTGACACCCGGGCGAGCTGGTCCGGTTGGACTTCCTGTTGGAAGAAGATGTCAGGGCGCTGCTCCTGGACCCAGCGGGCGCCCGCCTCGAGGTTGATGCCCTTCTCCAGGTTCCAGTTCAGGACGGTGATCGATTCGTTCATGCCGCGCACCTCTCGGGCAAGGAGAAGGGGATGGGGTCCGCTGTAGCGGTGGTCGATAAGGAGCCGAGCGGCCCGTGGCGCTCGCGGAGGTGCCGGGCCTGCTCGGCGTAGGGGGGCAGGTCAGCGCCGGCCCTTCGGGTGTCGAGCTGCGCGAGGTCGGCGATCGGGTGCGGCTGGAGTTGTCCATCAGTGCGGTACCAGTGCTGGGTGCCGTACAGCTGGGGCTGCCTGGCGTTGACGAGGCAGCGGTCGTGCAGGTGAGCCAGCTGGGCACGAGTGGCTTCACCCGCTGTTACGGCCACTTGGAGCAGTCGCAGAAGCCTCTGTTGAAAAGCCGGATCGTGGTCGCAGTGGACCGCGATACTCACGGCCGCCTGGCACGCGTTCTGGCCCACCGTCCGGCGCCCCGGCCACTGCCTGAGACTCTCCACGATGCGGTGCAGCGCCACGGCGTTGTCCTGCTGCGCCTTCTGGGTGGCCGCGAGGGCATCTGCTGCCATGCGGACTCGTTCCGGCCCGGGCGTGCGCCACTGCTCTCTGGTGATTTCCACGCGGCTCAGCAGTTCGGCAGCGAACGCGGCGTGACTCGGGCTCGACTCGTACGGCTCGCTCACGGTGTCACCGGCCTGGAGGGTCCTGCCGACCAACGACCGCGCTTTGTGGAGCCAGTCTGCCCGTGGCGGCACTGAGCCCGCGCAAGCGGAGCCATGGTGGGGGATGAGGGGGTGTTGAAGCTGGCGAAGGGCCCTATGTCGCGGAAGCCCGGGGGCGGCACGCGGACCGTGAGCAGAAGACGTGTCAGCTGCAGCGACACCCGTAGCCAGAGGTCACCGCTCAGGAAGAACCGGGTCTTCACGGCACCGCCCCCTCTGGAGTGGACGGCCCCGCCGTGCCGCCGCAGTGCCCGACCCTCTTTCGGCCTGTCCGGCAGGGTCACCTTGCTCATGAAGCGGGCTCCTTCTCCGCGGACACTGCGGGAAGTACGGGGATCTCCGTGGTGATGAAGGCGTCGAGACTGTCCGCGCGGCACGCATCTGCGGTCAGCAGGACGACCAGTCCGTCGGGCGGGCCCGCCGACCGGTGACGGTTCCACCCGCACTCGTCCACCAGATGACCGATGAGGCGCTCGCCGGCGGAATCGCGGTGGTGGCGAAGAGGGACCGTGCACGCCACCCGGGTGTAGTCACACAGGGCGGCGTAATGGCGGGCCCAGATCGTCAGGAGCCAGCCGATCCTGTAGCCGACGCCTGGGGCGGCAGCGGCGCAGGACAACGCCAGTGTCGGCTGAGCGGTGTCGGAGTCCGTCCACGGCGGCGCGGCCAGAGCGGTCCGATCGAGTTGGAGGCAGGCGACGAAGGCGTTGTCGTCGGTGTCTACAAGGACGGCCATCTCGCGCTCGTCGCGCAAGGAATCGAGTATCGGCCGGGCGCTCTCCGCGGGCAGCTCGCGCTCTCGGCGCCAAGTCATGACCTGGGCGCTGAGCACTTCGTATTCGGTACGTCCGTCCAGGTGACGGATCAGGTACGGAGGTGTGGTGGGGTGCACGGAGCTTCCGGCGGAATGAGGGCTTGGCGCAGGCCCGAGGAGGGTGCCGGGTGCGCCTATGGAGGCGTTGTTGGTCACCGGCTGGCCCTGGGGCGCGGGGCGGCGCGGCGCGGGGTGCTGGTGAGGCCGGACGGAGCGGTGAGCGCGCCGTTGAGCAGCTCGGCGTGGGTGTAGCCGGCGCCGGGCGGGGTGTGCCAGTGCAGGTCGGTGCCGGCGGTGACTTGTGCGGCGGGGATCGTGAGGCGGGTGCCGGGCCGCAGAAGGCGTATCCCGTGACGGGCCCACGGCCCGGGGCGGACGGTGTCGGGGTCGAGGAGGATGTGCCAGCTGCCGCTGTAGGGGTCGGCGAGCACCGGCCCGTGCCCACCGGCGGCCTGTAGTAAGGCGATCAGCGGAGGTGCGAGGGTTGCCGGGAGCCGTACGGCGTCGAAGTGCTCGCCGCACCCCCAGGTACGTAGGCCGCCAGGCGGCGGTACCCACGGCGGCAAGGTGAGGGACGGGGATTCGTACGGGGAGGACGTCAAGCGCATCAATGTGTCCTTGTGGGATCGGGGCTGCAGGAGCGCAGCAGCGACAGCGCGTGGAGGTTCTCGGAGCGGGTTTGGGCGGACGAGGTGAAGCGCCGTCATAGCGCCTTCACCGCCGGGGGCCCGACTGCGTGCGGATCGGAGATCGCCTCTGTCAGCGCGGGTCTGGCGTGGGCGCGCAGCCGCAGACGGACGACGCGTTCACCGGTCGGACTCCGACTGGTCGGCGATCGGGTCTCCCACCCGAGGTCGCACAGGTACTTCAGTAACCACTGGGCTGCCTCATCGGCGGCTCCGGGCTGGCACGGAACATCGCACCAGATCCACATCAGCTGGCTGTTGGCCGCGTAATCGGCAAGCCACAGGGTCATCATCCGTCCGACCTGGCTCGACCCGGCCGTCACCGGGTCAAGGGAGACCAGAAGTCCCGGATCGCGGCCGTCGGCGCCCCAGTGCCGCATATCCGGATCTCTGTGCAGGACAAGAGCGCCGACGAGGATGCCGCCCTCGTAGAACCCAAGGGCGCCGGCTTCCCGGAGAAGGGCATTGGCGCGATCGGCGGAGACGGTTATGCCCTGTCCAGCGAGCAGGTGGGCGCGGTCTGTGGCCAGGGCCGCGGCTTCAGCGCGAGCGGCGTCGGTGTTGATCGGCAGCACCTCGTATACGGGCGCCGTGGGCCTACGGCCCGTCGGAGATTGTCGCCGGTCGCCGTCATGGAAGCTGCCCTGGGCGCTCATCGGGCGGGCTCCGCCGTAGCCGTTGCTTCGGTCTCGGGCTGAGTGTCCGAGGTGCCGAGAATGCCCCACGTGTGTGCCAGCCCGACCAGGTGGGTTGCGTTGCGGGCGTTCCCTTTGTCCACGGTGGCGTCGATTTCGGCGCGCACGTCGTCGGCCGGCACACCGATGGCATTCCCGATGTCGGCGTTGAGGGTGTGCTTGGCGATGGCCCGTATGACCGTCACTTCGTGCTTGGTGAACGCCGGAACCGTCCCGCTGCCGGCCGGTGGGGGAACCTCCCGGGCGGCGAGAAGGGTGTGGACGAGGACGGCGCGCGAAGATCCCGGGCAGCCCATCTTCTTGCGGGCCGCACCGAGGTGGCTGGCCACGCCATCCACGGACAGGCAGACCTGGCTGGCGATCGCCTTGTTGGACACGCCGTAGACGAGTCGCGCGGCGACGCGCCGCTGGTCAGCAGTGAGGGTCGTGGCGGGCAGGGCGGTGGTCATGTGGAGTCCTGGGTCGGCGATGTTGTGTGACGAACGCGGGGTGGTGGAGGTGCGCCGGCGGGGACGGCAAGCACTGTCTCCGCCGAAGCGGTAGCGGCGCCGCTTCTACGCCGAGGCGTGCAGCACGACGGGCAGCGCGGTGACGTCGGTGCCGATGAAGGAGCGCTGCGGCTCGAGGTCCTCGACCTTGCAGGCCAGGGCGATCTGGGGGAACCGCTCGAACAGGGCCGGGAGCGCTACTTCGGCTTCGAGCTTGGCCAGCGGGGCACCCAGGCAGTAGTGGATGCCGTGGCCGAAGGCCATGTGGTCCTTGTCGTCCCGGTCGATGCGGAAGGCCTCGGGATCGTCGTGGACGCCCGGGTCGCGGCCGTGGGCGCCGAAGCCGATCAGGATGGCGTCGCCTTCCTTGATGATGACGCCCTCGCCGAGGTCGATGTCCTTGGTGGCGTAGCGCAGGGGCAGGTGCATGATCGGCGGGTGGAGGCGGAGGGCTTCCTCGATGACGTCGCGCCAGCGCCGGGGGTCGGCCAGAACGGTCGCCAGCTGGTCCGGGTGGTTGAGGAGCTCGCGTACGGCGGCGTTGATGAGGGCGACGGCGGTCTCGCTGCCCGCCCCGATCATCAGGATCAGGGTCGAGATCAGCTCGATGTGGCTGAGCCGGTCACCGTCTTCCTCATGGGCGGCCAGCAGCAGGCTGGTCATGTCCTCGCCGGGGGTGGCCCGTTTGACGTCGATGAGTGTCTGCATGGCCTGGTAGAGGTCGTGCTTGGTCGCTTCGGCCTGCTCCGCGGTGACGTCGGTGGCGAGGACGGAGTCGATGACGCGGAGCATCTCGGGGCGCTGATCGGCGGGAACTCCGAAGAGGTCGCAGATCAGGCGCGTGGGCACCCGGTAGGAGAAGTGGGTGCGCAGATCGACGGGCGCGGTCTGGTCCTGGTGGGCCAGGGTGTCGAGGAGGTCGGTGACGATGGCCTGGAGGACCGGGCGCATCGCTTCGACCCGCCCGGGGGTGAAGGCGCGGCTGACCAGTTGGCGCAGGCGTTTGTGGTCGTCGCCGTCGGAGGTGAACATGCTGACCACGTCGACCCAGGCGTAGAGCCACGGTATGGAACCCGGGGTGTGGGAGGGCCAGGACTTGCGGGCGTCCTTGGAGACATCGGGATGGGTCAGGAGCCGCTTGGCGACGTCTCCGCGGGTGACCGACCAGGCGGGGACATCTTCCGGCATACGGACCCGGACGGCCGGGCCGGCCGCCCGGAGCTCGTCGGCCTGGGCGAACAGGCGGCGGCCGCCACTGCTGTCGAGTGTCACGGTCGCGGTCCGGGCGGGGGTGCTGGTCACGAGGAACCTCCTGCGAGAGCGGCGGTGGGAAGACGGTCTTGCGACTTGGGCCGGAACCTGACGGGCATCGTCTGCGGGCACTGGTGGAAAGGGCCGTGCCGCAGGAGGGGTTCCGGGTCGGTGGAGATCAGCTCCATGTCCCAGAGCTGGTCCAAAACGGTCTCGACACCGGTCTGGACGATCGTGGTCGCCTGGGAGATCGCGGGGCAGCGGTGCGGGCCCGCCGACCAGGCGAGGTGGCTGCGGTTGTCGTACCCGAGGTCGTCGGGGAGCGCCGGGTCGGTGTTCGCTGCCGCGTGGGAGATGAGAACAGGGGTCCCTGCCTGCACGTACGCCCCGTGGAGGTAGGTGTCGTGGCGGGCGAAGTGGACGGAGAAGTTCGCCATCGGCGGGCGTTGCCACAGTGCCTTCTCCAGGGCGCGGCGCACGGTGAGAGTTCCGGCGGCGAGGTTGCCGGCGTAGTCGTCGTCGCGCAGGAGCAGGTGAAGGGTCCAGGCGGTGCACGCGGCGGCGGGGATGATGCCGGCGCCGACGGCACAGAACAGCTGGTTGAGTGCTTCCTCGTCCGTCAGGGCGGCGGCATGGTTGATCATCCAGGAGGTGAGGTCCTGGCCGGGCTGGGCGCGGCGAATCTGGATGAGCTCGTACAGGAGTCCTGCGAAGTCGGCTGCGCCCTGGGCCGCTTCGGGGCCGGCGCTGATGAGGTCCTGGCACGCGCGCACCATGCGGGTGGACTTCTCGGGCGGGCATCCGAGGAGTTCAGCGAACACCAGCATGGGGAGGATGTCGGCGAAGTCGCTCATGATGTCGGCCTGGCCGTCCCCGATGATCCGGGCGATCAGAGTCAGGGCGCTGCGTTGGGTGATCTCCCTGAGCCAGTGGGGGCTGATGCGGGCGATGCAGTCGTCCATCGCCCAGCGCAGGCGGGCGTGCTCCTGGTCGTCGGTGTAGAGGACCGAGGGACGCCAGGCCATCATGCCCAGGACGGGGCTGTCGCCCGGAACTTCGCCGTTGGCCAGGGCTGCCCAGCGGCGGGAGTCCTTGGAGTACGTGCGCGTGTCGTTCAGGAGGGTGACGGCGGCGCGGTGCTGTGTGACGACCAGGGCGTGGACGGTGGGGGCGATCTCGGCCCAGCCGACGGGTCCCTGGCTGCGCAGTTGGTCGTAGGTGGCTTGGGGCTGGGCGGCGAAGGCGGCCCCGTGCAGCATGGGGCAGCCGCTCGCGGAGAGCGGGGGCGGCGTGGTCATGAGGCGGGCTCCAGGCTGGGACGGGACAGCAGGTGGGAGACGAGTGCTATCAGCGGAGACTTCGCCGAGCTCTTTTCCCGTACGTCGCACTCGACGAGGGGCGTGGACGGGTGGAGGTCCAGGGCCTTGCGCAGTTCGGCTTCGCTGTAGTGGGGGGAGGCCGCGAAGGTGTTGACCGCGACGACGTAGGGCAGATCGGCTTCTTCCATGCGCCCCATGGCGTCCCAGGACTCGGTGATGCGCGCCGTGTCGACCAGGACGACGCCGCCGAGGGCGCCCTGCATCAGCTCGTCGATCATGTAGTCGAACCGCGGCTGACCGGGGCCGCCGAACATGTAGAGCACGATGTCGTCGGTCAGAGTCAGGCGGCCGAAGTCGAGCGCGACCGTGGTGGTGTTCTTGTCCGACAACCCCCGCAGTGTGTCGACGATCTCGCCGGCCTTCGTCATCCGTTCTTCGGTTGACGTGGGCCTGATCTCGGAGACCGCACCGACGAACGTGGTCTTGCCGACGGCGAAGGGGCCGAGCACGACGATCTTCACCGAGTGGCTGACACCGGGCGCCAGGTAGTTGCCCTCAGAGGTTGATGAGCGCATCGCGGATCCTCTCCAGCAGCTGTCTGTCGTGCTGCTGAGCGGCGGGTACGGGGTCACGGCTGACGAGGTGGCTGCTGTCGACGAGGGAGGAGACCAGCACCTTCGTCACAGCGGCCGGGAGTTGCAGGTCGGCGCTGACCTCGGCCAGCGACAGCACTCCGGGCAGGCAGTGCTGCATCAGCCGGCGGGAGTGGGCGTCCAGGCCGTGCAGCGGCTTGTCCGGGTCGGCGATCAGGAGAGTGGCCAGGTCCAGCGTGCGGCGGGTGGGCGCGGCCCTTCCCCCGGTCGGGGTGTAGGGCCGCACCATCCCGGCGCGCCGCCGGCCGCGGGGGGTCACGACGTTCCGTACGCTGTCCGCTCCCGGGCGGACAGCGCGGGAGCCAGGCCCTTGATGGCCTTGATCGTCGCCCCGGAGGCGACGGCCACTTCGGGCGCGGTCATCTCCGCGGCGACGGATACGGCCAGCGCGGTGTTGTGCCCGGCACCGAAGACGAGGATGCAGCGGTTCGGCAGGTCGATGATGACCTTGCGGGGGGTGTCCTCGTCCTCGTTCGCTTCGGCGAGTTCGGCGATGGAGCGGCCGAGGGAGAAGATGCTCGAGGAGCTGGCCCCGGCGCGGTCGGCCACATCGCGGTGGACGCCGTCCGAGTGGGCCAGGACCATGCCGTCGGAGCTGAAGAGGACGGCGTGCAGAACGCCCTTCTCCTCCGCGAGACGGTTGAGGACCCAGGACATGTCGTGGGTGTCGGCGGTGGGCTGCTGGTCAGGCACGGAACTGCTCTCCTTCGGTGGGGCTGGACTCGTGGTCGCGGATGGTCTCCGCCAGGTGGGCAAAGCCCTGCGTGAACGCCTCGGGGTCCTCCGCAGGCGCTGGCGCACCGGTGACTACGGGGGCCGTGGGTCGGGGGGAGCGCCTGCGCCGCTGCGGCAAGACACTGCCGTCCGACGGCTCACCCCGTCGGTCGGCCTGGTCACCTTCCGCGGGAGCCTCGGTCGGTGGGGCCGAGGCGTGCCCTGGGGTCCGAGAGGCCGCTGCTCGGCGCTCCGCCTGGGTTTCCTCTGCGGTCGGACCGTGTCCGAAGAGTTCCCGCGGGATGCGAAGGACGGCCCGCACGCCGCCGTACGGAGACGTACTGGTGACATCGGCGGCGAAGCCGTACTCGCCGGCGAGGCGGCCGATGACGGCGAATCCGAGCTGGCGCGTGTCCTGCAGAGCCGTCACATCCAGCACGGTGTGCCGCGACAACTGCCGGGCGGCCTCCTCACGCTGATAGGCGTTCATGTTCAGGCCGCCGTCGTCGACGACGATGCAGAAGCCCGTCTGGAACGCCTGCACCTCGACGAAGACCTTGCCGTCGGAGTACGCGGTGGCGTTGGACAGCAGCTCCGTGAGCGCCACCGTGACCGGCTCGACGACACGGCCTTCGAGCCACGTCTCGCCGCTGCCGGGCTCGTAGGTGTAGCTCACCCGCAGATAGGCGTTGATCCGGCCCCGCGCGGATTCGACGACTTCGCCGAAGGTGCAGTCCGCCCGCTGCAGACCGGGCCACGAACCGGCCAGGATGCGCGTGCGTTGGAGCGTGTGGAGGGCCTGGGTGACCAGGTGGTCGAAGCCCATCAGGCTCTGGTGGTACGTCGTGCCCTGGGGGTAGCGGTCCATCTCCTCGACGACGTTCAGCTGGCAGCGGTGCAGATGCGTCTGCGCCTCGTCGATGATGTCCCGCACTGAGGACCGCGCGGAGAGCCCGATCTGATCGCGCGTGACAGTGAGGGCCTCCTGGAGCAGCCCCATCACGGTCTGATGCCCGTGGTCGATGGGACTGCCGGCGAGACGCTCCTGGCTGAGTCCGGGCACCGGCACGCCACGGTGTCCGCGGGCGAGGGCGTCCACCAACGCGGGCATCCGCACCTCAGCGAAATACTTCGATTCCGCCTCCACCGCGCCGGCGTAGGCGAGCGCGGAATCCCGCTGCGCTTCCAGGGGTTTGACCCTGGCGGCCAGGGCCCGCTTTCTCCGAGCCTGCACTATGAGCCCCACCGACGTGGTGGCGAATCCGCCACCGAGCAGTGCGGTCGCGGTCACCAGCGAATCGAGCATGAGAGGTCCTCGCGCGAAGTGGGGGTCGACAGTGAATGGTCGGGAGCAAGGCCGAAGCGGCGCGCTTCGGGCTGCGGCCGAAGTGCTGTGAGCAGCGGGAGGACCGCATACAGCGGCAGGGGCGCGGAGTAGACGCGGCCCTCGTTGTTGCCGAGGCGGGCCCAGTGGAGATCCTCGGTCGGGCCGGAGCTCAGCGGCGGCACGGCAAGAACTCCGCTGTCGCGGTGGTCCACCGGCCACGGCCAGCACATACCGCGGCCGGACTGGGGCGGCAGGATCAGCACCCACTCGTTCCCGCGGGCCACCGCGGCGCCCACCGGGTGCGGGTTGATGTGACCCAGCAGGGAGAGAATCCGGCGTGCCGCCAGCTCGGGCATCGCCGCTGTGTCACAGTCACGGCCGATCTCGACAGCGACCGGGGCGCCGGCGGTGATCGTGGCCGGGAAGAGGTCCGCGATCGCGGGCACCGTGCTCACGCGGCGATCATCGGCATCGCCGCCCGCTCCAGCTCGCTCATCAGGACGGCACTCTCGATCAGGCCGATCATCGAGAACGCCTGGGGGAAATTCCCCAGCTGCCGGCCGGACGCCACGTCGTACTCCTCGGCGAGCAGGCCGACGTCATTGCACAGTGCGAGCAGCCGCTCGAACAGGGCCCGGGCCTCCTCCGGCTGGCCGGTGAGCGCGAGGGCGTCGACCATCCAGAAGGAGCAGAGCAGGAAGCTCCCCTCGTCACCGGCAAGGCCGTCGAACCCCACCTGGTTGCCGTCGGTCGGATAGCGGTGGACCAGGCCGTCGTCCGTCGAGAGCTCGCGGCGCACCGCGGCGACCGTGCCGATAACCCGCGGGTCGTCCGGCGGGAGGAACCCGGTGCGCGGGAGCAGCAGCAGGGCCGCGTCCAATTCGGTGGACCCATAGGACTGGGTGAACGTGTTCCGCTCGGAGTCGTAGCCCCGTTGGCACACCTCGGCGTGGATGGTGTCGCGGAGCTCGGCCAGCTCGGCCAGGTCGGCATCGAGGACGCCGGCCTCCACCAGGCGAACCGTGCGGTCGACCGCGACCCAGGCCATGATCTTGGAGTGCACGAAGTGGCGTCGTCCGCCGCGCACTTCCCAGATGCCGTCGTCCGGCTCCTGCCAGCGCCGCTTGAGGTAGTCGACGAGCCCGAGGTGCAGGGTCGCGGTGCGCTCGCACCGGGCGATGCCGTGCACATGGGCCAGATACAGCGTGTCGATGACCTCGCCGGGAACATCGAGCTGGAGTTGGTCGGCAGCGTCGTTGCCTACTCGAACCGGCGTGGAGCCCTCGTACCCGGGCAGCCAAGGCAATTCCCGCTCGGGCAGATTCCGCTCGCCCAGGATCGAGTACATGATCTGAATGTCGTCAGGGTTGCCGGCCACGGCCCGCTGGAGCCACTGCCGCCATGCTTCGGCCTCCTGGCGGTAGCCGGTGCGCAGCAGGGCGGACAGGGTGATCGAGGCGTCGCGGAGCCAGGTGTAGCGGTAGTCCCAGTTGCGTACGCCGCCGATCGTCTCGGGAAGAGAGGTGGTCACGGCGGCGACGATCGCGCCGGTCGGCGCGTACGTCATGGCCTTAAGCGCGACCAAGGAGCGGACGACCGCATCACGGTACGGGCCGTCGTAGGTGCACCGCGCCACCCACTCCAGCCAGAACTCTTCGGTGGCCTCCAACGCAGCCCAGGTGTCTGGGATTTCCGGTGTCGCGTGGTGGTGGGAGGAGTGCCAGCTGAGGGCAAACGTCGCCGTGTCGCCCGCGGTGACGGTGAACCGGCTGACCAGGGCGTCTTCCTTTTGGACAGTGTCCACCGTGGCGTCCAGCCAGAGGGCGTCCGGCCCGTCGACGGCAACGGTGCGGCCCTGATGTTCGTAGATCCAGGGCCGGTGCTTTCCGTATCCGAAGCGCGGGCACCAGGCGGATTCGACCTCAACCGTGCCGCTGATCCCTTCGACGATCCGGATGAGCTGCGGGCTGTGGCCGTCACGGGGAGGCATGAGGTCAATGACGCGGATGCTGCCGGTCGGGGTGTCCCACTCGGATTCGAGGATGAGTGAGTCGCCGCGGTAGCCGCGTCGGTCCGCATGCGGGGCCTGGGCGCCGTCGGGGCGGGCGGGGCCGATCTGCCAGTAGCCGTGATCCCCGGTTCCCAGGAGGCGGGTGAAAACAGAGGAGGAGTCGAAGCGCGGCAAGCAGAGCCAGTCGATGCTGCCGTCCCGGCAGATCAGGGCGGCCGTCTGCATGTCTCCGATGAGTGCGTAGTCCTCGATACGCCCAGCCATGGAATATCCGTCTCGATAGGTGCGGGTGCTCCCGAGGTCTTGCGAGGCAAGGTGGGGAACAGGGGCGGGTACGGGAGGGGCTCGCTCAGCGCCACGACCCGCGCGAACGACAAACCTGAAGGCACGGAGGGCGGGGCCGGCTTCGAGCGGCCGCGGCCGGCAGCGCTGAGTTCATCGAGCCACAGCCTTCACTCGAAGGCCTTTCAGATCGACGGCGGTGCAGCCCTGGAGCGACAGCACTTGACGGCTCGCCAGCAGCCAGGGGAGTGCGGGGTCTTCGTAGGAGACCTTGACGACGTCCTTCCCAGGGACCATGAGCAATGTCCGCGGGTCGTAGAGGATGCCGGCGACACCCCAGGCCAGCGGCCGTTCGACCCAGGCGGCCACGTGTTCGCGCAGGTGCGGGCAGTGCTTGACCGCGATGAGCGCACACGGTGGGCAGACTGGGGCAGCGGTGGTCAGCTCCCCCTCAGCCACCGGCTGACCGACTTGCTTGAGAACGAAGAGTTGCCGCTCCGGATCCTGCTCCAGGGTGTCGGCGCCGCAGACTTGGCACAGCATCCGGCTCACCGCACGCCGTAGGCGAAGCACGTGGACCTTCGGGAACAGCGCTCGGCCCGATCCGGGGGCGATGGACTGCCTGACCCACAGCACCCCGTCCGCGTCGCGGTCGTAAGGCATCTCGCCCGCGAAGCCGATACCTCGCCCGCTCGGGTGACGTACCACGGCGGGAGTCCGGTGATTTTCCCCGCTCCACGCGGCGATGTACGGCACCGGAAGACCCCCTTGTTCGTGCTGGGTCCTGTTCATGCTGCGGCGCTCGTCAACCGGTGCGGAGCGACGATCTTGCCGTTGGGAAGGATCTCGCCGGTGTCTTCGAAGAGGAGGACACCGTTGCACAACCAGCCCTGTTCCGGGTGGGCCGCGACCACGACGGCGGCCTCGCGGTCCGCGGCCTCGGCGGAGGGACAGGTGGGCTTGTGCTGGCACATGGTGAGTCCTCGGAAGAATCGGCATTGGGGGAGGAGCGATTGGCTATCCGGCAGAGGGACCGGCTGCCGTGGGGGAGCACTCACCACGGCAGCCGGGAGGCAGCAGCACTACGGCCCTGCGCCTCGCTCCGGTCTTCCGGAGGCTGCGGTGACGGGGTGGCACCGGGTGCCTTCGGGATAGGACTCGGAGCCCGAGGGCGGGCGCTGGCGTACGGCGTTCACGGGGGTGTACTGCCGTGCGGCGGCGCGCGCCCCGCTCGTGGGGTGGTCGACTGCGCACTGCGCTATGAGGTGTTGTGCGGTTTCGGCCAGCAGGATCAGGTGCACCCGCGAGCCCATGTAGTCGGTCGGGGCGGCGCTGGCGAGGAGCGCGAGCCGACGCGGCCCGCCCGCTGCCAGCGCCAGCGCCGGCAGATGCTCACGGAATACGGCCACTATCTGGTCGACCTCGCCCTGGCAACGGGGAAGAGGTTGGGAGGGATCTCCCAGCACCTGGTCGATCAGGGCTACAACGATGTCGCCGCCGCTACGTAGGGGCCGCCCGAGGCGAAACAGCCGAGACGCAGGCCGTCGGCCGTTCGAGCTGGCTGCGCGAACGTCGCCACCGAACAGGGCGCCGAGAATCGGCGGGACGAGAGTGATCACGACAACCTCCCCGTGGGCCAAGCACCAAGGCGACCGTTGCGGGAGGGGACCGCCAGGTAGTCGGCGTGCTTCCCCGTCACGCCGAAGTGGCGCAGCAGCGTCCTCAATGCGCCGAGTGGGATGGGGTACTCGGCGCGCTCCCACCGGCTGACAGCCGAGACCGACGCCCCCGCTACGCGGGCCGCGTCCTGCAGCGTGGTGCTCTTCGCCTCACGCAGACCGCGCAGGTACACGCCCAACACGATCCCGGCAGGTGCCTGGGGCACTTCGGTGGGCGGCGAGAGGAGGTCAAACATGATCGTCCTTGCGTGGTGTGGCCGAGCGGTTCAGGACTGGTCGCGTGGCACAGATGACCGGGTGTCGGTAGGCCCCGGCCGGGGCTGCCGGCTCGTTCTCTGTCCTCGGACGACGAGGACGGCCATGGCTCCGACGATCAGACTGATGATGATCAGTCCGGTGCTGGTCACCGCAGCCTCGGCGTGGATCCGGCGTAGGCGATCGTGACCAGCACGAGGGCGAAGGTGAGCGCGCGCAGGCATTGGCAGTTGGGGCACCAGGCCCGTCGGCGTGGCCGCCAAGGACTAGGCACGGCAGACTTCCCGGCGCTGCGGGACGGGCGTTCCGCGCGGCGCCCGCATGCGGTCCCTGGTACGGCTGAGCGCCTCGTGCAGCGCAGCCGCCGGGGTGGTGGACACAGCTACCGGCTCCGGCCGGGTCACCCACAGGCCCGTACAGCCGCGGCCGCCGTACCCGTCGCAGACCCACCGCCCGGTCCTGGTACCGGGCACGCAGTCGGAGTGGGCGGCCCCCCACCGGTGGAATGTGCCGGCCTCCACCGGCACCAGAAGGCTTTGGTGGCCGAGGCAGTACTTCAGCGGGCCAACCCCCGTGCCGTCGGCCACGAGGGCGTCGATTGCGGGCAGCCCCAGAGCCATTCCCACACGCACAGTGTCGTGGGCTCGCGGGAGCGCACCCGGCGGCGGTTCACCGATCGCGACATGCCACAGGTGGTGACTCCGTAAGTTCATGTGAACTGCTCTCCAGACGAGAAGACCGCTCGGGTGAATCGTGAGAGGGGGTTCTGGTGCCGTGCCGTAGCGGGGGAGGCCGGCGCGGCACCAGAACAGGGACAGGTCCCACGACTGTCAGGCGTGCGCGGAACCGATCTGGACGGCCCGGGAAGGAGCTGACCGCCCAGACAGCGGCCCGTGATCCGGTGGCTCCGGGACCGCGGTCGCTGGCGTCACTCCACGGTGACGGAACCGGCGGGACAGCGGTACGCCAAACCGCGGCCACTTGTGGGCCACTTCACCCGCGGCACGCGCACAAACCGAGGGTGTTTTGGTCTGCTTTATCCATCGTCATGGGTGCGGCGCAGCGACGGGCGGCGGGCGAAGTGACACAGAAGTGGCCGCGGTTTGGCGTACCGATGCCTGCCGTGTTCCGTCACGGTGGAGGTGGGTCGATTCCGGCCGCGCCGCAGGGCGTCTCGATCACGAGGAGACGAGGTTGCCTCCGACTACCGCCGAGCTGGTCCATGACCAGAGCCTCGGAAATCTGCTAGACCACTGCGATGTCGAGCTTGCAGGACTTCCGGCCCCGCAACGCACCGCACGCGTTGCGCTCACCAGCTTCCTGGACGATGTCGACGAGGGACAGCTCGATGACGCCAAGCTGGTCGCAAGTGAACTCATTGCCAACGCCGTCAAGCACGGCCGCGGCGCGGTCCTCATAAGGATCGAGGTCTACGAACTTGGCACGGCGCTGGGCGTCGTCGACCTGGGTCATGACACCGGCGTCCTCCCCTCACACCCGCGCAACTCGTCCGTGGAGCCGGACACCGCGGCCACATGCGGACGCGGACTGTTCATCGTCCAGAACCTCGCCAACACCTGGTCGGTCGAGGAAACCGCGAACGGAAAGATCGTCATCGCTGTGCTGACGCGGGAAGGATCTCGCTGATGACCGACTTGGACACCATGAGTCGTCATCTGGGACAGGGCCTCTTAGCTCATCCCCTGGGCGTCAACCTCGGCGCCGTCGGACTGGCGGGGAGCCCCACCCGCGGCGAGGACGATGGTCCCTTCCTCGACGGCCTGCGCCGCGCCGTGGAGCTCGGCGCCAACCTCTTCGACGCAGCGGACTCCTACGGAGCCGGGCGGGCCGAACGAATGCTGGGGCGCCTGCTGAGGGAGTATCCGGATCAGACTTTCCTGATCAGCAGCAAGGTCGGGAAGATCCGAGGCTCCGCGCCGCACGCCTACGCCGACCGGCACATCCACCACCAGCTGCAGCAGACACTGGAGAACCTCTACGCCGAGGAGCTGGACCTCTACACCCTGGACTCGTGGGACTTCGGCCCTCAAGACCGCTACCTGGGCACCGCAATCGATCAGATGCACACCCTGCGGGAAGTCGGCGCCATCAAGGCCATCGGAATGCGGGGGCCATACACGCCCGCCGAAGCGACTCCCGCCGAACGCGCCGCCTGCGCCGAGCGATTCCTCCACCTCTTCCGGCTCATCAGACCGAACGTCATCTGGACTCGATGCAACGCCCTGACGCCGACCATCACGCTGGAAGGCGAAGACCTCTTCGCCTTCACGGCACGCCACGGGGTCGGCGTGATCCTCGCGGCGCCGAAGGCCCTGGGTCTCCGGAACGCTCTCGCTCCGGCCGGCGCCGAGAAGGCACCCTGTGGGCTTGAGTCGCTGTACGCCAGATTCGGTGACACTCCGGGAACGCTGACCCGGCTCGCGTTGCTGTCTGGCGTTCAGCGCGCCGGCCACTGTGCCACGGTCGTCGGCTTCACCAGTGAGGCTCAGCTCGAAGAGAGCTTCGGGTCTCTTTCCGGACCCGTCCTCACGGCCGTCGAGCTGCGGCTGCTCGACGACGCGTACGCCCGAGTCCGCGCGCAGATGCACCCGAAGCCGAAGGAGAGGCTGGCGGCCGGCACCGGCCTGTGATGGGCCAGCGCTGCCGGGCCGTTGCCGTCCATTGTGCGACCACTTCTAGGCGAGCGTAGTCCGCGAGGTTGCGGAGGAGGGCAGGGGAACCGAGCGGATGGTCCTCCAGCGGTAGGTTCTGTCCTGGCGCCGCAGTTCCACGAGATCCACGGTCGTGAAGTGCAGCGGCACCGGCGGGAGAGACCGCAGAGGTTCGACGGCGTCGATGACCGCGGGCGCGGATCGCTCCTGGTTGCTGTAGGCGATACCCAGATGCGGGCGGAACGCCGTCGTCGGAGCGCCGCCGGGGACGCCGGCCTGCTTTCCCACAGCGTGAAGGGCGGCGTGGAGGCGGACCAGCGGTTTCCAGGGCGTGAGGCTGAAACGGACGGCGCCCCGTGAGCCGGCCAGAGGGTGAGCGAGGCCGTGGAAAGCGCTGACGGGCAGCTCCTGCGTCAAGTCGAGCAGGTGCTCCACCTGCGCGGTCGATACCTGGTCGACTGCGCCCACGCGCAGCAGGGTCACGTGCAGACCGTCGGCGGGGACAGGATCCATGCCCAGGTGCTGCAGAGCCCGTTGGCAGTGTTCCGTCCGCTGCAGCAACTGGCCGGGGTCCGGGAACGTGTGCATCCAGTAGTACTTGCGCTGCCGATCCGACCACCCGGGCCGGTCCCAGTGATCGGCCATGCGCTCGACCCGCTGGAACGCCCGCCAGTCGTGCTCGACGATCACTTCGGGATCGTCGAGGCTGGCAGGCGGCGCGCTGGGAAAGGCGCTGGGATCGGTGTCCAGCTCGGGCGACACGTAGCTCCTCGGAGGGTCAGGGTGCGATCTGCGACGCCCAGCCGACGGCGATCAGACCGACCTGCGGTTGTGACTGCCAAGTCCGCAGTTCCTCGGCATAGTCCCCTACCTCAGCTTCGTCGTGCCACCGCTCGGCGTTCTGGTAGAGCTCGACCGCCCTCTCCCAGACGGATTTGATTGGCCGACCGGTGCCTGATCTCAGGGCGCGGCGGCCCCGCGCCATGGCGTGCTCGATCTCGGGCGAGCCCTGCTTCAGCAGCGCGGATGCCACATCCAGTCCGACCAGGGCACGGCTCCACTCTGACTGTGAATGCTCGATCAGCTCTTCGATCTGGTCGGCGTGGGCCAGGACCTCCGCGGTGTCCCCGAGGGACAGCCGTGTGGTGATGGCGTTGGCGAGGGAGCGCGCCATGGAGTAGGGCTCGAAGCTGATGCACGAGGTGAGGCCGTCGGGGAGTGACGTCTGGCGGTCTGAGAGTTCGAGGGCGTGCCCGATGGCTGCTTCAGCTCCTGCGCGATCGCCGATGCGCGCGAGCGCCCGGGCACGGCCGTTGACCAGCAGTCTGATGGCCTGGGGGTGGCCCGGGGCGAGGGCGATACCCGCGGAAGCGGCGTCGTCAGCGTCCGCATAACGCTTCTGGTAGTAGAGGCCGAGCGAGCGGGTGCCGTTCGCCCACATCTCCATGGCCACCTCGCCGACCTCCCGGGCCAAGGTCTCCGCTTCCGAGCAGTAGGCGTCGACCACCTCGTAGCGGGCGCCGGCGTTGACGGCCATGTATCCGAGAAGTCCCGAGGCCTGTGATGCAAGCCGGAAGAGTTCCGTCCTCGTACGGGGCGGTTGGTGGCCGGCGAGGATGCCGTGCAGCGTCTCGCGGATGATCCTGGCTTCCCCTGCCAGATGCTGGGGCCCGAGCGTTTCGTACCGGGCCACGATGCTGGCGATCGTTCCCCTCACCATGCCGAGGACGGGGTCGTCGGCGTTGGAGCTGGTCAGCCTGTGAGTCTGGCTCACGATGGTCAGAGGGTCGTCGAATCCGGGGGGATCCGCGGGCGCGACAGGGGCGGTGCTGCGGTGCCCTGAGCTCCAGGAGCTGGCGTCGATGGGTTCGAAGAGCCGCTCGGGCGACATGTTGAACATGTGCTGAAGGACGAGGGCGGCATCACGGCGGGGGGTGCTTGAGATCGCACCCTTGCGCCCCATCCAGCGGGCGTAGGTACTGCGGGCAATGTCGGTGCGTGCGAGCCGCGGGTTGTTCTCCTTCTCGGCCGCTCGCGCCGCCGCTTTGGCGAAGCGGATGCAGAAGACCTCGTACGAGTCCCAGTGCCGTTCTTGCACCAGGAGGGCGAATCGTGTGGTGGTGTGCACCTGCCGTCCCCTTCAGGTGGGCTCCGGATGAATGCATGTGCTCCGCTGGCCAGGTCCTGGCGTACCGGCCGCGTCGGCCAGGGCGTCAGTCCGTCCGGCCGAACGTGAGCAGGGGCACGTCATACAGGCCGGGGTCACGTGGGCGGGTTACCTCCGGGGCAGTCCACTCTTCGATGACGACCTCGGCAAGGAACTGCACTGTCCCGCCTTGCAGATGGCTGGTGCGTCCGTCGGCGGAGTCCGCCTTGAGCCCTGCCGAGATGTGGATGTGTGGGGCGACTCGCTCCTGGTCGGGGTCCCAGGCGAGCGTCCCGCTCCCGAGGACCTCCAGGGTCTCGACTTCGACCTCTTTCCACAGCGGGCGCTCTGGGTGCTCCAAGGGCTCGCAGGTCCCCACCAGCCGGGCATGACTGAAGCCGCCGATGAAGGTGAGGTGGCCCGCCCGGACGCCGGCCTCGCGACAGAAGCGGTCCAGGGACTCGTAGAAGTCCTCACCGTGCTCGAAGACGACGGCGAACGTCCGGCCGACGGTGATCTCGGTGGCGCGCATGATGATCCGATCGTGGGTCTCGGTGGGTCAGCGGTGCGCCGCGAAAGCGGCCTGGATCGTGGTCTGATCGGCGCCGGAGCGCAGCAGCGCCAGCAGAAGCAGCCGGGCCTTACGCGGCTCAAGCCGGCCGCCGTTGATCAGGCCACGGCCCAGGAGGTCGGTCTCGGAGCCCGGGCCGAAGTCGTAAGTGCCGGTAAGGACGCTCCCCGCCCCCGTCCTTGAGGTGAGGACGACCGGGAAACGGGAGGCCAAGTTGCCCAGCCGCGGAGCCCACGTCCGGGGTACGTGGCCAGCGCCGAAGGCCGCGACGACCAGGCCGTCCAGGGAGCTCGCTGCGTCGAGGAAGGCGCCCTCACTTCCGAGCGTGGCTTCGATCACCTCGACGGAGGCGGGGCGGATCAGGGGCAGCTCGACGCGCGGCTGTCGCGGCAGGGCGAACTGGAACCGCGGCCGGCCTTCGATCAGGAATCCGACCGGGCCAGCCCCGGGCGAGGAGAAGGCCGACGGGCTGGTGCTGTGAATCTTCTGGACGTGGCGGGCGGCGTGCAGTTCGTCGGCGAAGGCGACGAGGACACCCATCTCGCGCGCTTGGGGGCTGACGGCGGTGCGCACCGCGGCGAGGACGTTGGCCGGACCGTCGGCCCCGGCCATCTGCGCGTGGCGCATGGCGCCGGTAACCACGACGGGCGCCGCCCCCTCGTACAGCAGGTCGAGAAGGTAGGCAACCTCCTCCAGGGTGTCGGTCCCTTGGGTGATCACAAATCCGGTCGTCCCTTCCGCGGCCTGCTTGTTGAGCAGCTCGGCGACAGCGGCGATGTCGTCGATCTCCAGCCACGCTCCGGGGATCTTTCGGAAGTCCCGCAGCTCCAGCTCGGCCTCCTCGGCGAGCTCCGGAACCGCGGCGACGAGGTCCTCGGCGGTCAACCGGGGCGCTACGCCGCCGTGTCCTGCTCCCGGGGCCGCCATCGCGATAGTGCCGCCAAGGGAGAGAACCAGAGCGGAGGGGAGCTGGGCCCGAGGGCTGGGGTCCATGAGGGCTACCTTTCGAAGAAGCGGATCAAGGAGTGCGGAAGCGGCGTCGGACTTCTCAGCGGTCCGGGGCAAGAGAGGCGAGGAAGGCGAACACCTCGTCGAGGGATTCCGCGGTCAGGTGCCGGCTGCGCGGGCGGACGATGCTCGCCGTGCCGCATTCGCGCATCTCACGGGACCGCTCGACCAGCCACACCCAGTCGATGTCCAGGTATCCGGCCATGGAGCGGAGCCGGACTTCCGGGTCGGGGCCCTGCATCACGCTGTGCTCCCGCGCTTCGCCGAGGGCCTCGCTGTACTCCCGCAGGGCTGGCCGCCGTGTGACGGTGTCGACAGCCCAGATCTCCTCGTCTGTCCGCGCCCAGTTGGCCACCACGGCTCGCTGCCCCGGGACCAAGGCGAAGCCGTCGACGTGGGAGTACTCAGGCTTGGACAGCACATCCACACGAACCCCGTGCAGTTCCATTAGCGCGATGGCCAGCAGCAGAAGGATCCGCTCGTACCTGCCGCTGCGGCTCACCTCGGTCTCGGGAATGCAGAAGGCGCGGGAGAGCGGGGCGGAGCCGGCATAGCGCGCCGAGATGGTCTGGAGGTAGTCAGTCTTGTGCCTGAGCCACAGCCACGCGGCGGCTTGCTCGCCCGTCTGCTCACGGGTCCAGAACGCCGGGGGTTCCGTCAGGCCCTCCAGCCGCCGCATGATGTGGCGGGCACAGTAGGTGGATCCGAGCCATTGGGCACCTGCCTTCGTGAGGTCAGGAACGGTCCTGCGACTGGGAGCCGATCGCGGGAGATCGAGGTACGTCTCCAGTACCTTCTGCTCCTGCTCAAGAGCGAAGTCGTCGGCCAGGAGTCCGTCGTCCAACTGCACGAGGGACCACACCAAGCCGTACGTGAGGTCATCCAGTAAGTGACCTTTCGGCAGGGCTAACGCGCCTTGCCCGGCCGATGCCGCTCTGTCACGGCGGGCGATCGCGGCGTCGACGACAAAGAGCTGCGGCGACTCCCGGTCGTCAACGCCGATGAGGAAGCCGCGACGGGCTGGTCGGAGGAATTCGTACAACGCTCCCGCGTCGCCAGCGTCGAGGTGGGCGAGGCAACCTTCACCAGTGGCGGCGCGGAAGGCGACAGCCGCTGTCGTGCCGTCCAGTGCCTGCCGACCGGCCAATTCCCACCCGCCGACCGTTTCACCGGGCGTCATGAAGAACCGGCTCGTGGGCCACTGCTCTGCGACGAACACGGAGGCGCGCAGAGCCTCGCCCTCGGGCGCGGAAGCGCTTGATGGGATGAGAGCCGGTGCTGGGCTGAACAGATCGGCTGCCGGGACCTTGAAGAGATGTTCGAGGATCAGAGCGGTGTCGGGCCAGGGCCGTCCATACCAGTCGCCCTTCGCCCACCGGTGGAAACTCTTCCGCGACACCGTGACACTGGCCAGCCTCGGTTTGCCCAGCTCCCCCGCCAGATCACGGGCTGCGCGCTCGAACTGAAGACAGAACGCGCTCCACTGGTCCCACCGGCGCTCCACGAGCATGACGTGGAACAAGCTGGGGTGGGGCATCAACACGGCCCTCCTCGAACAGCTACGGAGCGCGGCTCTCACGGTGGAGCGGACACATCCCACACGGCGCGACACCAACAACACAGATCGTGACCTCGGTCAGGATGCTCCTCCATCTGTGTCCTGCGCAACACAACCTAGAAATTTTCTTCATAGAATTGGTTGTCGCAAGCCGGACCGACCGCCACACTGGCCACCATGGCGGATGCGAACGAGGCCCCCTGGTCACTCACGCACAGCGAAGTGGGCAGTCGGCTGGAGGAGTTGAGAGAGCGCCGCGACCTGACGCAGGGCGCGACCGTCGAACTCCTCATGCGAGAACGCAGCATCAGGACCAACGTCTCCACGTTGAGCAAGATCGAGAACGGCAGGCAGAAGACAC
This sequence comes from Streptomyces humidus, assembly GCF_014649655.1. Classification (GTDB taxonomy): domain Bacteria; phylum Actinomycetota; class Actinomycetes; order Streptomycetales; family Streptomycetaceae; genus Streptomyces; species Streptomyces humidus. The sequence goes on from NZ_BMTL01000007.1 coordinate 121,440, forward strand.
TGCCGAGCGACCTCGTAGAGGGCCTGCTCGACCTGTACGGGGCCGAACCCGAGACGCGACGGTATGTGCTCGGCTTGCTGAGCGTGGACACGACTCCAGCCGGTCGCCGACGTCGGCCGGCGCTTTGGCGACGCCACGCAGCGCTACTCGGACCGATGAAGTTCGAGGGGTACCTCCAACTGGAGCGGCGCGCGTCGCGGATCCGGAACTATCAACCGCACCTGACGCCGGGTCTTGTCCAAACTGATCTCTACGCACGACATGCCATCGCGAGCATGCGCCCCGAACTCAGTGCAGCGGATGTCCGCGGTCTCGTCGACGTCCGTATGGATCGGCAACAGCAGGTCTTCGGCGGGAGTCCGCTTCGCGAGTTCCAGGCATTGCTCGAACAGGGGGCGTTGCGTCGCAAGGTGGGCGACGAAGAGGTCCGGCACGGGCAGCTCGAGCGCCTCCTGCGTGTGTCGCAGGAGGAGAAGATTGAAATCCGCGTGCTGCCGGACAGTATCGGGAGCCACCCAGGCCTTGCTGGGCCGTTCGTTCTAATGGGGTTCGACGAGGCGTCCAGGGACGTTGTCTGGTGCGAGCTCGCGAAGAGGTCGGTCTACTTCGACCAACCCGATGACGTGGCCTACTACGACGAGGTATTCACCGATCTATGGAAGCGGGCTCTGAGCCCTGCTGACACGCGCGTCCTCATCGAGGAAATGATCAAGGAGAAGTAGTGAGCAAGAGCAAGCCCGCCCCCTCCGAGTTCGACCTGTCGGCCGTGGAGTGGGTGGTGTCCTCGCACAGCGGTGGCGGGGGCGACTGCGTCAGGGTCGGCACGCAGGACGGGTTCGTCCTGGTGGGCGATTCGAAGAACCCGGATCGCCTCCCGCACGTCTACACCCCCGGCGAGGCCAAGGCCTGGCTGCTGGGGGCGAAGGACGGTGAGTTCGACTTCCTGCTCGGCTTGTAGACCCCAACTTCCAGGCGATCACGCTACAAATCGGACGCTGAGAAGGTCGACGCAGAACTGTGGCGACAGCGGCGGGCTCGTTCCGGTCGGGCGACCCGCCGCTTTGGTGTGTTCGATAGCGATAGGGGTCGTCTTGTTGGTCGGGCCGCCCCCCAGGCCCCGGCGCCGACGGTCCTGAGGGAGAAAGGCCGTTCATGCTGCACGGCAGGACTGACTAACGGGAGCCCATGCGCGGCGAAATTTCAGGACTCGCGCAGTCTAGATAATGGCTGGCGCCTCGGCTGGCCGGCGAAGCGAATTCGTGAAGAGCCGCCGGGCCTCGGCAGCATTTGATCGCGCAGCCCCTGATAGGGCATTTCGCAGACTCCTGGAAATCACGGCTGAAGATTCGCTGGTGATGAGCCATCCGGCGAGAGAGGGTACTCGCTCGGCCTTCCGCTCTAGAGCGTACGTAGTGTGGCCGCCGAGGGTCGCCACACTACGGATGAGTCGAAAGTTCTGCTGCTGGTAGTACGCGGCGAGGGCTGCAGAGCTGCAGTCGCGGCGGACGTGGCTGATGCCTGCACGGGCTGCGTGGTCGACGGCCCAATCGGCAATGAGTGTGCCGAGTTTGCGGTGCCGTACAGCGGGGTCGGTGACGGTGCCGTTCAGATAGTAGGCAGTCTCGGCCGCTTCGTCGGCGGTCCAGGTCCAGGGTGCCGCGGTTCGGAGGACCGTAGTGCAGCCCAGGATCCGGTCGTCTTCGGTGAGGACCCACATCTCGCTCGGGTGCCTGGTGCAGTTGCCGGCCAGCTCGTGGACGTGTTTTCCCCAGCTGCGCCAGCTCGGGAGCTGCTTGTCCTTCATCCAGTCGGAGCGGGCCTGGATCATCAGGGCGAGGCGGGGTTGGTCTTCCGGCGTAGCCGGGCGCATTGCGAGCATGCGGTCCGCTCCTGTGTGTGCTCGTCCACGAGCGGGTCAACAAGTTGATGTGCTGGGCGGAACCTTAAAGGCCTACTTCCTGGTAGCTACAACTTTCCCGCCAGAGCACTTCGAAACGCTTGATGAACCATGCCGGTACGTGGAGGGATGCCCGGAAAGCGCTCTTAACAGGCAGGTCCCAACCCGGCTGAAGTCCGCTCAGGCCGCGGTAGGCATGGCTCGGCGCAGCCCGTCGGCGAGGCGCTGGGCGAGGACGGCGGCCTGGTGGGCGCCAGCCGGCCCAGGGGTGGCCTCGATGGCGCGGATGAATGCGGATCCGACAATGACCGCGTCGGCGTAGGAGCCGACGCAGGCCGCCTGCTCCGGGGTGGAGACGCCGATGCCGACGCCGACGGGGAGGTTGGTGAGGGTGCGCAGGCGGCCGACGAAGGTGCGCAGGCCGGGGTGAAGTGGGCCTTGGCCTCCGGTGACGCCGGCCGTCGCAGGGGCGTAGACCATGCCGCTGGCGGCGGCGCACACGCGGGCCAGGCGTTGATCGGTGGCGTTCGGGGCGACGACGAACACGGCGTCCAAGTGGTGTTCGTGGGCGGCGCTCAACCAGTCGGTGGCCTCTTCGACGGGCAGGTCGGGGATGATCACGCCGGTCCCGCCAGCGGCAGCGAGTCGCTGGGCGAAACGGGAGGGCCCGAAGTGGTGGATGGGCTGCCAGTAGCTCATAACGACCAGCGCGGTGTTGGAGGCAGCAGCGAGCTCGCGCACGGTGGTGAACAGGTGCTCGGTGCGGAAGCCAGCCCGGAGGGCCTGTGCGGCGGCGTGCTGGATGACCGGGCCGTCCATGAGGGGGTCGGTGTACGGCAGGCCGATCTCGATCACGTCGACGGTCGTCGACAAGAGATGCAGGGCGTCGAGGCTCTGCCCGAGCGTGGGGTAGCCGGCGGGGAGGTAGGCGGCGAGTGCGGCCCGGCCTTGTCCGCGAGCGTTGGCCAGGGCCTGACCCAGGCGGGATGGCGGTGCGTCGAGTGACGAAGGGGTGGGGTTCATAGTGCCCGTCCTGGGGCTCGATCGGCCGGCCGACGGTGGTCAGCCCGGCCCGGGGCTGCGAAGCAGGCGATGGAGGCCCTGCGAGGTGGGAGCTGGGCTCCGCGTGCGGGTACGCCGACGGCGGCCCGGGATCACAGGGGGCCGGGCCGCCGTTGCGTCGTCCTGAGCCTTCACGAGGTGTCGGCTCAGGCGCTGGTGGGCCGGGAGAGCTCGATTCGTCTCCGTCGGCCGGTGAGGGTCAGTCCAGTTGCATGGGCACGTTGATGTACTGGGCGGCGACCCAGCCCTTCTGGCCCTTGTGAGCCCCGGACTTGACGGTGACGTAGCCCCAGGCGCCCGGCTTGTCGTTGCGGCCCTTGTTGCACTGCCAGTACACGTCGGTGCCCTTGGAGAGCTGGCCGGTGGCGGTGTATCCGGTGCCCGGGCCGGTGCGGAACTTCACCGTTGTGTACACGTCGGTGTTGATCTTGATCTGGTGGGTGCAGGCGCCGCTGCCGACCGTCGCGGCGCTGGCGGTCGAGGCGGTGGCGACGGCGCCGCCGAGGAGCAGCGCGCCGGTGGATGCCACGGTCGCGGCTCGGCGGGTGAGGGTGTTCATGTGCGGCTCTTCCTGGTGTCGTCGGCCAGAATTCGCTCGGCCGCCTGTGCAAGGCTTCTTCACCGCGGTGCTCAGGCGGTGCGATGAAGGCGAGCGAGAAGGGAATCCGGAACCCGACAGGTTCGTCTTCGTTCCGGATCCGATCTTCTTGCTGAGCAGGGGAGTTGACCAGGCTCGGTTTATTCCGTGAAACCGCATTCCGGAACGGTGGTGTCAGGTAGAGGCCGTTCCGGGAATCGATATGCAGGAAGAGCTATTACAGGAAGCGGTATTTCCGAGAGCCCCGCGGCGGCGACGGTCAGGCTGTGGTGACGGAGACGGCGAGGGCCCCGATGACCATGTAGGGGCCGAAGGAGACGTGCGTGCGGCGGGCGCGGCGGGCCGTCAGCCGTGCCACCTCCGACACCGCGCCGACGACGAATCCCGCGGCTGCTCCCCAGAACAGGGCCGTCCAGCTGCTCCAGCCCAGGAGAGCCCCGATGGCCGGTGCGAGCTTGACGTCGCCGAGTCCCATGGCGCCGGAGAACGCCATGAGGAGGAAGACGGCGGTGAGCACGCCGGCGGCGGCCGCCGCGCGGCCCAGGCTGCCGGTCTCGCCGGCCAGCGCGGCCGCGGTGAGCAGGATGAGCGTCCCGCCGCAGGCGGGGAGGGTGAGCACGTCGGGAAGCCGTTGCACGGCGAGGTCGATCAGGGCGAGGGCGACACCGCACGCGGCGACCCAGTACTGGGCGGCGGCGAACCAGCCGCTCGCTGCGCCCGTTGCGACCACGGCGAACGCGGCGGCGGCCACCGCCTCCGGCACGAGGGCGCGCGGTCCGATCGCCTGTGCGCACGCCGGACAGCGTCCGGAGACGGGCAGTACGGGCAGCCGGCGTCCCAGGACGGCGCTGCCGCAGTGCGGGCAGGCACTACGGGCGGACGCGGGCGCCGGGACCGAGCGGGCGAAGACCGCAGGGCGGGCCGCAGCACCGGCCAGGGATCCGACGACGGCGGTCAGGGCAACGCTGAGGGCGGACAAAAGAGACTCCTACGTACACAGCCCGGCCTCCCCGTGACGGGCCGGTCTGCTTCGACCCTACGGCTCGCTGCGACGACTCCCTCCGGCCCGCCTCCGTGAGTCCCTACACCGCGCCCGGTAAGGCCGCCGGGCGGCAGAACTCGAAGGCACATCGGCCTCGTACGGCGCCGGCTCATGCTCCCCGTGCGCCGGCGTCGAGCGTCTCCGCCAGGCTGAGCGCGGCCAGGACCTGCGCCTGGCCCTCGGCCGGTTGCAAGGTGCCGGCCGCGGTCGCCTCGGCGATCCGGGCCGCGTGTTCCAGTGCCGTGGCCACGCCGGTCGGCTCCCGGTAGGTGGTCAGCCACTCGAATCCCGCGCGGAGCGCGGCCGCGAGGTCGCCGCCGTGGTCCTCGGGGGCGTTCGTGGTTAACGCTCGGAGCCACAGGTCGGCATGGGACTGCATGATCGCGGCGAAGGGCCGGTAGTCCGTGACGGTGCCGCACCGGCCGCCGGCGCCTTCGGGGCCGCGCCGCCCAGTCCATCTGTCCGCCAGCCACCGGTGGCGGCGGCAGACCTCCAGTCGGTAGTCCACCGGCCGGTCCCGTGCCCGGGTGCGGCGTTCGACGACGACGGTCGACGGTGTGGTGCAGGTGGTGATCTGGCGCAGGACCGGCACAGCGGTGCCCCCTTGGTCGTGGGTGAGGATCTGATCATGGCCACGGAGGGGCGCGCCGGCGTCCACGATTGGACGGTACGGCTGTGACCCGGATCTCACTTTGTGGGTGGTGTTCCGCAGCCGTGCCGGTCTCGGTGCGGGGTGCGGCGGTCGTTTTCGGAGATTGGTCAGCGCGCGCCGGCGGATCCCGGTACGACGCGAAGGCGGCCGGGCTCGGGTCCCGGACCTGTGGGTGGCGTGGGAAGCAGCTGGTAGGGCTGCCACAGTGCGGGGATTTGCTGGCTGTGCTCCCAGTGCGGGGCGCCGGTCAGGGCGACGATCCGGTGCACGGGGACGTGCAGCGGCAGGTGTCGGCCGCCGGGGTTGAGTGCGATGCCAGCGCTGTCGACGGCTTCGAGCGTCCCGAACAGGGTGGCCCACGAGTGCTGTTCAGCGTCACGGCCGCACAGCACGTCCAGGCGCAGCGCGCTCCAGCGCAGCCAGGGCGCCATCTCCTCCAGCTCGGCCAGGGCCTGTGGGCTGTCGGGAATCCAGCAGCCGTACCCGTCGCGCAGGGCGCTCGCGATGCGGTAGGTGCGTTCCTCGCCCGCTCCGTCGCGCCACGGCCGGTCGGCCGCACGCCGGGCCCGGCGCTGCTCGAGGACCTCGTCCGTCGGGGTGGACGGCTCGCGGTCGCCGTCGCCGGGCAGGAATGGGAACGCCTGCCGCAGCAATGCCTCAGCTGCCGCCTGGTCTGCCGCGCCGCCGGTGACCGGGCCGCCGGCGGTGAACCGCGGCTCGTAGTGGGAGGGCTGGGCTGCCTGTTCCCGTTCCAGCTTCGCCACCAGGTGCGCCGGGGCAGCAACGACCGCCGCGTAGGACGGTCCGGCGGTGTCGCCGCCGCTCCAGGACACGTAGTCGTCGACCTCGCGGTGCCCGTGGGGGACGACCGGGCCCAGTACGGGGGAGGCGGCCAGGTAGGCGACCGGGGTGTCCCGGGTGCCGGTGAGCGGCCAGTCGCGTACCAACAGCAGTCGCGCGGACATGGCGGCGGACTCCGCCTCGAACTCTTCCTCAAGGCGGGTGCACGCGGCTGTCACGGCCTGCGGCCACCACAGGGCCAGCTCGGCGTCCGCCCACGCTGCCGGGTCTGCGTGCCGGTCGCTGGGGGTGCGCGGCGGCACGGGCAGCCGGGTGACGTCCCGCACTCGGGCGCCCTTCAGCTCGTCCGCGACGGCGGCGCGGGCCAGGTCGGCGGACTGCTCGGCGCCACGGCCTCGCGAGCGGGCCGCAAGCCACACCCCGCATACCAGGGTCCACACGTCCAGGCGCGGTTCTGGCTCGTACATCCGGGCCCGCCGGCGCGAGAGGTTGCCGACCGCCGCGCCGATCTGGTCCAGCTCCCGGCGCTGGTCGGTGTCGGCGCAGCGTCGCACCGCGTCCCGGGCGCCGTTGTATGCCTCGACCTCAGGGCACTGGGCGGCGTACTCCTCCAGGAAGCCGCGGAACTGGGCTGCCAGCTGCTGCCAGGCGTCGGCGAGCACGGCGGCATCGGCGGCCAAAGTGGAGTCGGTGCGGGCGGTGTCCAGCCAGCGCCGGAACTGCTCGTCGTCACCCGGTGCCCACCGGGCGGCGTGCCGCGCGTACCCGAGCCAGGTCTGCGGCTCCCGGTCGGTCCGGCAGCGGTCCAGCTGGTCTTGGCGCTGGGCGGCGAAAGCGGCCGCCCGCCACAGGGCATCGGGCGCCTTCGGCAGGACGATGTCGCACTTCTTGCAGATCTGCGCGAAGACCTCGACGAGCGGATGAGTGGAGGCCTCGGCGGCCGGCTTGGCGAACCGGCAAGCATCGGAACTGAAGCGGCGCAGGTCGGGGTGGGGGACGTGGAACTTCCCGCTGCGGCCGCCGGTCAGGGCCACCCGGATCGCGGCCAGGGCCGGCAGCTCGGTCCCGAGGGCGGCGAGCCCGCGGCCGGAGATCTCAGGGAAGGCCCGCCGCACCGCTCAGGCCCCCGTCGCCGGGGCCATCACCGGGCGCGTGCCCAGAGCTCCGCAGGCGCACGGCGGTGACCCGCCGTCCAGATGGGCGGGGAAGATCTGCGCCCACGCCAGCAGCGAGGCGGTCCACAGACCACTCAGCAGCTCGTGCACCTCCTCCTCCGACGGGGTCCTGCCGGTGTCGCAGCGCAACAGGGCCCGGGCTAGGGCGTGGACGGCGATGTTCACCATCGACTCGCGTTCCGTGCAGCTCTGCCGGAGCGGGTTCTCACCCGCCAGCGAGAGGCACCGGTACGCCTCCGCGAGCTCCTCGCGAGCCGCTTTGGTTTCGGCGGCGTCCATGGCAGGCAGGATGTCCGCGGCCAGGTCGCCGAGGAACACAGCGGTATGGGCGCCGGCCTCACCGCCGGTGTGCAGGGCGCGGGCGTCGAAGGCGAGCAGGGCCCGCCGCAGAAGGTCTTGGACAGCTTGCGGGGCGGGGGCGGTCGTCACGGGGAAAGCGTACGGGCTGCGCTGCGCCGGCCCAGGGCGTTCTCGGTTGCTCACCCTCCCGAGTGCCGTGACCTGTACGGGCTTTGCAGCCCGTCACGCCCTGATCCGCGGCGGCAACAGCACCTTCTCGGCCAATGCGGGTGGGAAACAGGGCAGGAAGAGCGGCTCTGGCGTGCTGCTTGCCCGGTCCGCTCCATGATCTGGCCTGGGCCAACTCGGCTCTGGGGACGGTGAGGAGCAGCGGTATGGGCGTGAGTGACAGCTATCTGTCCAGGGCGGAGGTCCAGCAGATCCTGGGCATCAACTCCTTCGGGCTGTGGCGCCTGGCACGCAAGTACGACGACTTCCCACAGCCGACCGAGCCGCCGTACAACCCGTTCGCGGGGTTCGGCGAGAAGAAGGAGCCCGAGGAGGTCTGGGACGGCACCCAGGTCTACCGATGGGCGGCGGACACCCCCGAGTTCACCCACCGCGGCGCCGTCCTGCTGCGCCCGCGCGAGAAGGACCTGCCGGCCGGCCGGTGGGCCGGATTCCAGGACACCGTGCGCGGGCCAGCGCTCGACTGGCACACCGCCGTGGGCACGATCCGCGTCGTGCACTGCGACGATCGAAGGGTCGCCACCGACGTCGCCTCCGCCCTTGCCGCCTCCGGCAACCCGGACAGTGTGGTCACCGTCTGCGCCCTGTACGGGGACATGAGTTTCCGCGGGCCCTCCCTGGTCGCCTCCGACACCGCGCACCCGGGCATCGAGTACGAAGCCGACTGGGGCGACGTCGCCGCACTCGCCGGGCAGGATCTGCCCTGGTGGCCTCACCTGCTGCGCCTGCCCCAGCTGATCCGCGAGTGGCAGCCCGGCGCTCCGGCGGCCGTCGTGGAGGTGCCGCCCAACGCCAACGAGAAGATCTTGCGCCGCGCAGCGCGCAACGACGCCTTCGACGTCACCTCACACCTGGCCGCGACGGACATGGCCAACGACATCCGCAACGAGCGCATCGACCACACCACGCACGACAACGAGATCTTCGGCAAGGAGGGATACGGCGAAACCCCCAATCCCGTTGCCATCGCCGCCGTACCCGACACCAGCCACCACCCACTGCCCGTCGGGGGCGAGCGCCAGATCCTCAAGGCCGGCTGGACCAAGCTCGCCCTGAGCAATCACCCGGACGCCGTCGCGGCCCTCGAAGTCGCCGTCGGCCGCGAGCCGGCCCTGCTGCCGTTCGGCGCGCTCGCCGAGGTGCCGGTGAGCACCGGCACCATCAGCGACCGGTGGACCCGCCGGCTCACCATGTGCGACCCGACCGCAGCCCACGTCGTCCTCGCCCAGGGCAAGAAGGCGGACGCGTTCTTCATCGACCCGCTCACCGACATGCCCGTCCTGCGTACCCCAGACGACGGAGGGAGGCCGGTGTGGCGCTTCTACGCCCCGCTGTCCCTTCCGGCCGGCGGCGCGGAACTCACCTCGGTCGTGCTGCACCACACGGTGTGGGTCCTGACCAGCGACGACCACGTCCACCCCGCCCCATGCACACCCTCCGAGCACCTGTGGTGGGGCAACGGAGGGGGCGACCGTCCCAGCGAAGCCGCGATGGTCATCGACGCGCTCCTGGACGACCTCGGCGCCACCCTCAACCTCCGCGAGCACTGGAAGGCGCCCAAGGGCCTGACCGCACTCCTCAACGAGGACCACAGGCAGGGCAGCGAACTCACCCGCAGCACCCTGCTGCACGCCCGGATGACCCCGCCACGTACCAACTGAAACACCCACACCGATGGGTGCGGCCGCGTGCAAGACCGCACCCATCCACCACCTCGACACGGCCACACAGGCACTCTTCGCCCGCGTCACGTGACGAACAACCCGCCATGCAGTTGAACCGGCGAGAGATCCACCTCTTCGACACAGGCAGGCATGATGGGGAAAAGGGCGCAGCAGAAGCGAGCGGCCAAGCACGCGAAGCAGGCGAAGCAGCGCACAGCCGCAGCATCGCGGAACACCGCCGTCTTCAACGCGCTGGCGGCGCAGATGCCACGTCTGACCTCCATGGACGACTACGAGCCGATGAGCACGCCGTGGGGTGACTTCACCGACTCCTTCACGACGGTCGCCGAAGCGCTCACAGCGGCGGAGGAAGCCGGCGGTCTCCTGTCGTGCTTCGCGTTCGACGACTCCGGTGAGTACGAGCGGGCCTTGCGCCGGGGCGAGGACGGCTGGCGTTACGAGGTGACGCTGTACCCGCGGGGCTACCTACGGGAGCTGGTGAAGACGTCCTGGCTTAGCGCCGAGGACCGGGACCAGGCCGTTGAGCAGCTGCGCCTGGCCCTGTCCGCGTACGTGCCCCCAGGGCTGCGCCGCCCCGACCTTGAGGTCGTACAGCGGCCGTCGACCACCAGCGTGCCCCGCGTCGGCTGGACACAGAGCGTGCCCGTGGCCGGGCTGGAGACCTGGGAGGACGTACGGCTTGCGGAGAAGGACCTGCCGCTGTTCGCCCTCCCACCGCTCGCCGATGGCCCCGGCGGCGTCTGCGACCCTCTGCCGGAAGAGATCTTCACCCTGTTCCAGGCACAAGGTCTGGACGCGCACAGCTGCGCCGGCTGCGGTATGCCGGTCACCAACCGGCACCCGCACTGGCCGGACGTGTGGGTCAGCGTGGAGAACGAGTTCGGGCCGTCCTGCGAACGCTCGCTCCTTACCGGAATGGACTCGCCGCAGAGGGTGCCGCACGTCATCGACGCGACCCAGGCACGGCCCGCCAGGCGGCCGACCGGCAAGGAACAGAAGGTCCAGTGCCGGCACTGCGCCGCGCATGTGACCGAGCAGCATCCCGACTGGCCCGGCGTGTGGACCGAGGCCGGCGGAGACAGTTCGCCGGTCTGCGCGGTGGTCGGCTCCGGATGCGGCGACGCGCAGTCGTACGACCTTGTCGACTGCGTCTATCCGCACATCCCGGCCGGCGGAGACAGCCCGGCCGCCGCAGCCATCGCCGCAGCCCAGCAGACGGGCTACTTCCACCAGCCGCGGCCCGTCCTGTTCTGACCCACAGCGCGCCAGGGCCCCGAACGGGGCCTCGTGAAGTGAGGCACCGCCTATGCGCGGGCATGTCCTTGTGACGCGCCCGCGCCATCAGGCCGCGCAGGCTGGAGAAGCACCCGGAGCCTAGACCTCCCCCGAGGTCATGTCGTCACGAAGTCGCAGGAAGCGCACGGGGTGCCGGTACGTTCCCAGGTCCACAGCGGTATCGACATCGATCTCGGCGACGAGGTCGGGTACGACGGTCTGGAAGATGAGCGGCTCGGAGGCGCCCCACCCGGCGGAGAAGCGACGGCCGTACCAGGGGTGCTCCTGCCCGGCGGGGCGCAGTGCGACGCCCAGTTCGGCTGACGCGGGCCGGGACAGCGGTGTGGAGCGGGCGATCAGCTGGAGCCGGCCCGCGGGGTCGAGACGGCCGAACAGGAGGCTCTTCGGAGCGTGAACGGTTCCGGTGACCGCTCCGATGATCCCCTCCGCCGTCGTGCGTGTCCGCAGCTTTTGCCACCCGCGCTCTCCGGGCCGGTACCGGGAGCCCGGGTCCTTGATCATGACACCCTCGACGCCAGCCGTGCCCCAGGCCGGGTCCAGCCAGGACAACGCGGTCTCCCGGTCTGAGGTCTGCGGGCACAGGGCCCAGGGGGCGGCCAGCCGGCGCGAGGTGAAGAGGTCCTCGAGCGCAGCCCTGCGCCGGTGAAGGGGTTCGTCAAGGAGGACGGTGCCGGCGACTTCCAGGAGGTCGAAGACGATCAGGTAGGCGGGCTCCTGGCGGGCGGCGTGCTCCGCGGTCGCTCCCCGGCGCCGGGCTCGCCGCTGAAGGGCGGAGAAATCAAGCCCGTGCTCGCTCCACACCACCAGCTCCGCGTCCAGGACCGCCTCGACACCCAGGGCGGCCGCGGCCCGGACGACCTCCGGGAACGCCGGCCCGAGGTCCGCGCCACGCCGGGACTGGATGTAGGGCGTCGGGCGGGCGAAGACGAGGGTGCGGTAACCGTCCGCCTTCTGTTCGAACAGCGGCGGCCTTGATCCGGCGCGCGGCAGCGTGGTCACGGAGCGGGCCAGCATGGGCTCGACGGGCGGCGAGAGGTGCACCCTCCACTCCTACGCGATCCGCCCCAGGCCCGCCCTTCGGCCGGCGGCAGGGACTCGGTGCCGATACACGGCCGGATGCGCATACGTCTGCTGCTGGCTCAGGCATGGCTGAGGATGACCAGCAGCGCGGTGCCCTCGGCGAGCACCTGGACGGTGAGCGCCGCCTGCCGCATCCGTACGGCCGGCGCGGCCAGTGCGACAAGCAACGCCACCGTGCCGACGCCGGCACTCCACTTGAACACCCAGCTGGGCAGGCCGGGGGTGCACTGCTCGCCGTAGGTCACGCACCGGGAGGCCTGCTCCGAGGCCAGCGTCAGGATCCCGGTCACCACAGCTGCCGGCACGAACAGGAGTGCGGCCAGGGCGGCCCACAGTCGTGTGCGCTCCCTCGGGGCCGGAGACTGCACAAGGCGAGCGGAAGCGGGTGCGGAGGCGTTCATGCCCCCATCAAAGGTGGGCGGCCGGCGCCGCACAGCCGATCGGCTACTCAGATCTCGGGCGTCACGTACTCAGACATGCGGTCCTGCCCCCTCTGTACACCTCCCTCGCGACCCTGGATGGCCGAACAATGATGTCCGGAACTCGCATGTTCGAATTAATGTTCGATACAGTCGAGAGTGACTGGATCGGTTGGTACGGGTTTGGGGGTATCTGGGCGGAGGGTGTCATGCGAGGAGGCGTCCCACACCTACACGTCAGCAGTGGGTTTTCGGCCCGCTACGGCGCCTCGCACCCGCGCGACATCATCGCCCGAGCCGCCGAACGCGAGATCGGGACGGTGGCGTTGACCGACCGCGACATGGTCACCGGAACGGTGCGCTTCGCGAAGGCCGCCGCGGCCGCCGGAGTGAAGCCTGTATTCGGCGTCGATCTCGGCGTCGCCGCCCATGTCCCACCGGCCGAGGTACGCCACCGGTCCCCAGTACGCGGCGGCGCCCATGTCACCGAGGCCGCCTTCCGGGCCACGTTCCTGGCCCAGGATGCGAGCGGGTGGGCGCGGCTGTGCCGGATGGTGTCCTGCGCGCACGCCGAAGCCTTCCCCGCGGGCAAGCCGCCCACAGCGTCCTGGGAGATGCTCGCCCAGCACGCCGGCGATGGCCTGACGGTGCTGCTCGGTCCCGCATCGGAGCCCCTGCGCGCCCTCGCCGCCGGCCGCCCGGACGTCGCCGAACGACTCCTCGCCCCATGGCGGCAGATCACCGGCGACGGACTGCGGCTGGAAATCGTGTGCTGGGGCCTGTCCGGCACCGGCCCGGGCTCTGTCCGCCTCGCCGCGCACACCCTGACGCTCGCCGACCACCTTGCCATTCCGGCCGTTCTGACCAACGCCGTCCGCTACGCCGACCCCGCCCAGCACCGGATCGCGGACGTGCTGGACGCGGCCCGGCTGCTGCGGCCCATCGACCGGCGGCGCCTGGACTGCGGTGAACGCTGGCTCAAGGACGGGCCCGCGATGACCGAGATCGCCGAGCGGGTGGCGGCCGCCGCCGGGGCGGACCGACGCCGCGCCGAGCGGCTGATCGCCGATACCGCCCTGATCGCGGACGCGTGCGACGTCGACCCGGCCCGGGATCTGGGGCTCGGGGTGCCGCACTTCCCCGAGCCCTCCGTGGTCGGCGCCGAGCCGGGGCCTGACGGGGCCATGCGGCTGCTGCGCCAGCGGTGCGAGAGCGGCATGGTCGCCCGCAGCCTCGACCGCGACCAGCGCGCAATGGACCAGCTCGACTACGAGCTCGGCATCATCGGCCGCCTGCACTTCGAGCCGTACTTCCTTGCCGTGGCCCAAGTCGTCGCCGATGTGCGGGACATGGGCATCCGGGTCGCAGCCCGCGGCTCCGGCGCCGGCTCCATGGTCAACCACTCCCTCTTCGTCGCCACCGCGAACCCACTGGAACACGGGCTGCTCTTCGAACGCTTCCTCAGTGAACGGCGGACGTCACTGCCGGACATCGACGTCGACGTCGAGTCTGCGCGCCGCCTGGAGGTCTACGACCGGATCATCGACCGCTTCGGACGGCAGAGGGTCGCGGTCACGGGCATGCCCGAGACCTACCGAGCCCGGCACGCCCTCCGGGATGCCGGCCTCGCGCTCGGGCTGGCTCCGGCCACCGTGGACCGCATCGCGAAGTCCTTCCCGCACATCCGCGCCTGCGACATCCGCTCGGCCCTCACCGAGCTCCCCGAGCTGCGGCAACTCGCTGCTGAGGCGGAGCAGTTCGGGCCGCTGTGGGAGCTCGCCGAAGGGCTGGACGCTCTGCCGCGCGGAATCGCCATGCACCCGTGCGGGGTGATCCTCTCCAACGTGAGCCTCCTGGACCGGCTGCCGGTGCAGCCCACGCCTGGCGGCGAGTACCCGATGCTCCAGGCGGACAAAGAGGACGTTGAGGACATGGGCCTGCTCAAGCTGGACGTCCTGGGGGTCCGGATGCAGTCCGCCATGGCTCACGCGGTGAAGGAGATCCGCCGCACGACCGGCCGGGCGATCGACCTCGACAACGCCGACCACGTCCCGCTCGACGACCGGTTCGCTTTCGCGCTCATCCAGAACTCCGACACGGTCGGGATGTTCCAGCTCGAGTCGCCCGGCCAGCAAGATCTGGTCGGCCGGCTCCAGCCCCGCGGCCCGCAGGACGTGATCGCGGACATCTCCCTGTTCCGCCCGGGTCCGGTCCAGGGCGGTATGCCCGCCCTCTTCATCGCCGCCCGCCACGGCGCCGCACCCGTCTACCCGCACCCCGACCTGGAACCGGTCCTGCGCGATACGTACGGGGTGACGATCTGGCACGAACAAATCATCGACATCCTGGCGGTCATGACCGGCTGCGACCGCGCGCTGGCCGAAGTAGCCCGCCGCGCCCTCAGCGACGAGCAGCGCCTGGCGAGGGTCGAGGCTTGGTTCCGGCAGCTCGCCGAGGCCCGCGGCTACAGCCCGACCGTGCTGGACAACGTCTGGGAGATCGTCTCGTCGTTCGGGGCATACGGATTTTGCCGGGCCCACGCGGTGGCGTTCGCCGTACCGGCGCTGCAGTCCGCGTGGCTCAAGGCCCATCACCCCGCCGCGCTCTACGCCGGGCTGCTCGAGCACGACCCGGGCATGTGGCCGGCCCGGGTGATCGTCGCCGACGCCCGCCGCCATGACGTTCCCGTCCTGCCCGTCGACATCAACCGTTCACAGCCGCAGTACACGGTCGAACGGACCGCATCCGGCTGGGGCGTGCGGATCTCCCTCGCCTCCGTGCACGGCATCTCGGACGACGAGGTCACGAGAATCGCCGAGGGCCAGCCCTTCACCTCCCTGCAGGACCTCTACGCCCGTGCTCACCCCAAGCTCCCGACGGTCGAGCGGCTCATTCGCATCGGCGCCCTCGACCCGCTCAAGGGGGAGTCGTCGCGGCGGGACCTGCTGCTGCAGGCGACAGAGCTCCACCGCCAGACCCGCAGCCGGCCGGGCGTCGGCCAGCTGCAGCTGGACACCCCGCTCGATGCCGCCGGCCCGTCCGGGCTGCGGGAGATGACCGCCCGCGAGCGGCTGGAGGCGGAGCTCGGCGTCCTGAAGATCGACGTCTCCCGGCACCTGATGGAGGACCACCACCGGCTGCTGCGCGAGATCGGCGCCACCGACGCCAAGCACCTGCGCGCCATGCATCCCGGACAGCGCGTCCTTGTCGCCGGCGTCCGAGCATCCACCCAGACTCCGCCGATCGCGTCCGGGAGGCGCATCATCTTCGTCACCCTCGAAGACGGCTCCGGCCTCGTCGACCTCGCCTTCTTCGAGGACTCTCACGAACGGTGCGCGCACACGATCTTCCACCACGGCCTGCTCCTCGTCCGCGGCACCGTTGAAGCCCGCGGACCCCGGCGCACCGTCGTCGGCGAGATGGCCTGGGATCTTGACGAGCTCGCCGCCGCCCGCGCCACCCACGGGCCGCAAGCCGTCCTTGAGCTCCTGGGCCAGGCCCCCGCGGCCACCCCCGCCCAGGCCAGCCCGTCGCGGGCGATCCCCGTCGGCACCGCGGGCGCTCTCATGCACCCCTGGAGCGATCTTCAGCCCGCCGGAAGCCGATCAGCCGACCTCACCCGCTTCGGGCACAAGAGCCAAGGGAGCGCCGGATGACCCCTGCCAGGAACCCGCGGCCGCGCGCGATTCTGCGGATCCACTTCCATCCCGTGGAGCGCAACGACGAGCTGTACGGACACCTGCTCACCGTGCTGGACGGCATCAGCCCCCGCATCGAGCCGCTGCCCGCCGACTGGTCCGCATACGTCGACCTCACCGGCGCCCTCACCTTCTGGGACCGCGATGTCGAAGGCCTCATCGCCGTGCTCCGCCTGCGCCTGCTCGCGCTCCACGGCGTCCAGAGCTCGGCCGGCGCCGGTCCCACGCGCGGTATCGCGGCGATGGCCGCGGACGCCACCCCGCCCGGCGCCGCCACGGTGGTCGTCGACGACCCGTACGAGATCGCTGCGTTCCTCCGACCGAAGCCAGCAGCGGCCCTGCCCGGCATCGGCCCCAAGACGGCCCGCACCCTCGCCCGCTACGGCATCACCACCGTCGGCGACATCGCCGACACCCCGCTCACCACGCTCCAGCGAATCCTCGGCACCGGACCGGCCCGGCAAGCCCACGACTTCGCCCACGGCCGCGACGAGCGCCCCGTCGTCCCGGGCGCCGCCCCCAAGACCATGAGCGCCGGACACCGGTTCGACGGCGACGAGCTCGACCCTGACCGGCACCACCGCACGGTCCTCGGCCTGGTCCAGGAGCTCGGCGCCCGGCTGCGCACGGCCGGCGAGATCACCCAGGCCCTCACGCTCACCGTCACCTACGCCGACCGCACCCAGACCACCCGCACCCGCAGCCTCACCGAGCCGACTGCCCACCCCCCCGCCCTGGCGGCCGCCGCCCGCGACCTCCTCGCCGGCCTCGGTCTCCAACGCGCCCGGGTCCGCGCGCTCGCCCTACGAGCGGAACGCCTTCGCCCCGCCGAGTACGCCGTCCACCAGCTCACGCTCGACGATCGCGACGAGAAACTTCTCCGCCTTGAGGCTGCCCTCGACAGGGCGCGCCGTCGCTACGGTCCCGGCATCGCAGGGGCGGCATCGACCTTCGGGTGACTCCGGCTCCGAGTCCCCACCTCAGGGCCGCAGACAAGGTCCGGTCTCAGCACCCGTACCGGTCGAGGACCTCACGGGTTGCCTGGTCCAGCGGCCCAAGCGGGTGGGTGCCGCCGTCCTCGGCCGGCCCCAGGCGCAGCGTCGTCTCTCCGCTGATGGGGGTGACGACGAGTACGCCGCCGTCCGCCGTGGCCTGGACTGCATCGTGCCGGTAGGGGGAGGCCGCGAGGCAGCCGTTCGCGTACTCCCGCTCGTAGCGTTCGTACGGGCCGGCGAAGTAGTAGCTCGCGACGGGCCCCTGCCCCTGCCACACGACGAGGGCGATCAGGCCCGCTGCGATGCCGGGCACCGCTGCGCCGAAGCCGGGCCCCTTGATCAGTTTCGGTCCGTACCGGATGACGAGCCCGATGCCCGTGCAGGCGATGAGGCCAGCTGCCATGAACAGCAACAGGGCGTGGGACAGCAGGTCGGCCTCCTTCCCGAAGGTCAGCGGCAACCCCGTGCATGCGAGCACCAGCCAGCCCAGTCCGGCCAGGGTCACACCCTCGTAGACGTTCAGCTTCGCCGGCCACTTCGCCCGGTCTGGCACCAGCTGCCGCTCGCGTCCCACCCAGCGCCCGGCGCCGCGCAGCCGCCCCGGCTGCGGTGCGACGCCTGCGGCCCGGTGCTCGACGAGGAGTGCAAGGACTGCGTCCCCGAAGGCAACGGCTCGGGTGTGCACCGCGAACCGGTCGCTCGACAACCGGGTGAACTCAGCCTCACGACCGGGCTGGATGCGCGTTCCGCTGCCCTGGGGGAAGGCACGGTTGATCGGGTGACCCGGGTCGGGGAAACCGGGAAGCGTGGGCGCCGACCGGCCCCCACCGCCGACCAGATCGGCCACTGCATGGCCCGTCCGCTCGGGGATGAAGGACTCGTACAGCCGGTCCACCTGCCGCTCGCCATGAAGGCTGGCCTGCAGGGCCTCGGCCTGCTCGAGGACCGCGGTCAGGAGAGGATCGGTCGGGGCGCTGCGCATCTTCTCCAGTGCGGCGTCCCGGGGAATGGCCCGCCACACTCCGCCGAGCCGGTCGACCGTCCGGGCCTTCCACGCATTGCGGAAGTACGGCCAGATGAGGGCGACCGGTAGCCGCCGGGGCGGACGCCGGTCGCTCAGGTGGGCACGCAGCAGCATGCCCGCGCTGCGGAGATAGTCGGTCTCGGCCGCATAGGAGATCGCGACGGCGGTCGTCCGCTCTGTGCTCGGAGCGTCGTCCACGCGCTGGGCGGCTGCTCGGGCGGCGTCACCCTGGGCGCTCAACTCGGCGATGGCCCGATGCCAGTGGCTGCTCACCGGCCGCCCCCTCTGTCCCCCGGTCTGGTGTCGCCCTGAGGTTACCCGCACGGTCCGACACAGCAATCTCCCCGGCCAGGGCCACCGGCCGGGGAGGTCGTAACCGCAGGGGTCAGGCCGCCACTGCGTGACCGGAGTCAGCCTGCTGCTGGTGGCGGGACCAGTTCAGGTCGACGTGGGTGGCACCCTCGCGGACCAGGATGGGGCCGTGCGTCCTCTCCAGCCGGCGGTACTCGTTGCCGCCCGAGTTCGGGTTCTTGTAGCCGGCCCACTTGCCCAAGTCGGCTTGTGTCAAAGCCACACCCGCGGCCTGGTGGGCGACATAGATGCGCTCGGCCCGCTGGCGCTGGGACAGGTTCGGCGGCAGCACCGACAGGTCGATCTCGATACTCACCCGCTCTCGTGCATCCTCCTCTGCGTCCTCGTCCGGCGGGGTGTCGTGCTCCGGGTCCGGCTCGTCCTGGTCCAGGTCGGCATTCTCGTCGCCAGGCAGCAGCTCGTCCTCGCCAGCCTGCTTCGCGGGCTCGCCCACCTTGGAAGCCTCGACAGGGTCTGCCGCGCCCTCCCGCGACCCCGGCTCAGCCTCGCCCGGCTGGCCTTCGGGCGCACGCTTCGCGGCCAGGTCGCCGGATTCCGGCCCAGAACCCATGCCCTCGGGCTCCGGCTCCGGTTCGGTCATGGCCGCAGCTGCAGGCTCCGCCACCGGCTCCGGCTCCGGCTCCGGTTCGGGTGCCGCCGCTGCTGTAGGAGCTGCCGCCGGCTCGGGGGCCGGGCGCGGCTCAGGCACTGCGGCGGGCGCCGGGGCCGCGGTCGCCGGTGCCGCCGGTGCGGGTTCGTGCGGTACGGCACCGGGTTCGATGGCCGCGGCCGCCGGCGGTGCCGTCGCGGCCACCGCTGTGGGCGCAGGCTCCTCGGCCTTCTGGGCGGCAGGCTGCACGGGACCGGCGGTCAGGGCGTTCATGGGCGCCGTGGTGACGGCCGGGGGCGCGGCGGTCTCGGCCCGCTCCACGGTCACCTCTGCCGTGGCGGGCGCAGCCGCCGACGGGAGGGGGCGCTGGGAGCCGATCACGCGGACATTGTCGACGGTCGCCAGGAGCTCGGCCCGCCACGCCTTCCACATCTTCACCGGCGCGCCGATCGGCCAGGGCAGCCACAGCAGCAGGCTGTAGTTGCGGTCGCGGTCGGCCTTGCGACGCTTCTGCCGTCCCATGATCACTTGCTCGATCTTGAAGAGCAGCATCTCGAGCAGCACCGCGTACACCAGCGGGGGGACCATCGCGAGGAAGGCGGAACCGGCGCCCGCCTCGGGGGCGTGGAGGAGGTTCATCGCCGCTGACGCGGAGACGAACCCGAGCAGCAGGATCCGCGTGATCGCGCTGGAGCGCAGGGTCAGAGCCTCGAAGAAGCGGATCAGGCTGAGGCTGAGGGCGCCGGCGTCCAGGAGCAGCGCGAACCCTGTCGCGGCGTCCCAGTCGCCGCCGTTGTGGGCGTGGGCGTACTCGCGCTGCGCCCCGAAGGAAAGCCAGGCGGCGATGCCAGCGAGGACGAACATCATCAGGCAGCCGACGCCGAGCGCGATCACGGCGAGGCGGCGCTGCCAGGCGTTGCGGCGCTGGAGGGCGAGCTGGGTGCGCTCCTCGGCGGTGGCGTTCTGCTCGGCGGCTCTGCGTCGGTTGCCGAACACCATGGCGACGGTGGCCGCAGCGCCGATTCCGGCCACGGCGAGGCCGGCGGGCAGCGCCCACTGGACGGTGGTCATCGCTGTCCTCCTTCCCTGGTGTGGCCCGCCGCGGTGGTGGGCCCGGCGGGCGGGATGGCGGCGTTCTGCCGGCGGCGGCTCATGTGCGCGGTCTCCTTCGTCGGACGGACGGCCGAAAGGGCCCCTCGCTCTCTACAGGTGTGATCGAGCGGTGCGGTGTGACACCGGAGGTCGGTGAATCTGAGACGCGTCATGAGGCCGCGGACCCCAAAGTGGGCTGGATCCTCTCGCCCTTGAGGAGCGTGCGCAGCAGGCCCACGGTCTCGGGCGAGGAGTCGACGCCTTCCTCGGCGTTGATTCGGGCCAACTGGGCGGCGGCGCGCTCCAGTCCCTCCCGGTCGCCCATCTCGTGGCAGATCGTGAAGAGGTCCCGGTAGAGCAGCTCGCTCTGGGAGTCGACGAGCATGCCCTTGGTGACGGCCTGGGCTGCCGCCCGGTAGTCGCGGATCTGGCGGCGGCGTTCAGCGAGTTCGTGGGCGACGTCGACGATCGCGCTGATCATCTCCTGGATGTCGGCTTCCGCCCAGCAGTACTTGGAGGGGTCGACATCCGCGAAGGGGCGGCCGCGTACGAGGGCCAGGGCGTGGGCGAGGGCGACGTCGGCGTCCTGCCCGTCGTAGTGCATGCCCTGCTGGTACAGCTCCTTGAAGCGGTCCCAGTCCGAGGTGACGGCGGGGCCGAGCCGGTAGACGCCTTCGGTGACCGCGGGAAGGTAGGCGCCCCGGGGGTCGTCGGCGGGAAGGTGGGGGTTGGGGCCGAGCCAGGAACGCAGCCGCGAGATCGCGGTGTTGCGGGTGCTGGAGGTCTTTCGCAGCCCGGGCCAGATCGCGTTGTCGAGGTCCTGGCGGCCCAGGCCCGGGTGCAGCACGAGCCAGGCGGCGATCTCCAGAAGGTGGTTGTGCCGGTTGCTGCCCACCCGGCCCTGCGCGCCGGCCAGTTTCACCGGGCCGAGGACCTGGACCTGGGGGCCTGCGGGCTCGGCCGGCGGGGTGGCCAGCGCGGCCAGGACGGTGGAGGTCGCGGCGCTGGGGCGGGGGATGATCCGTGCTTCGGTCGCTGTCGCGACTGTCGCGGCTGTCGTGGTCTCGCCGAGCGCGGCCGCGGTCAGGCCGGACTCGTCCTCGTCCTCGTCGTCGGCCAGGGCTGAGTCCGCTTCCTGCGGCTCCTCCTCGTCCGGGCCGTCGCCGAGCGCGGCGGCGGACAGTCCGGAGTCGGCTTCCTCCTCGTCGGGCGACGCCGGGGAGTCGTCCTCCTGCTCGCCGAGTACTTCGTCGAGGACCCTTTCGAAGTCCTGCTCCGGCTCGGCGGTGTCCCACACCTCGGCGCCCAGCGCGGACGCTTCCTCGGGGTCGCCGTCCTCAGCAGGCTCGCCGTCCTCCCAGTCGGTGGGCTCACCGGCGGCGTTACTGTCGGTGTGCTCGTCGGGCTGGTCGTCGGGGGCGGGGGAGCCCGCGACTGCGGGGGACAGGGCGCTGCCGTCCTCCTCTTCCTCCCAGCTGTCGCCGTTTCCGCTCTGGGCGTCGTCGTCGATCAGGGCGGGGGAGAAGGCGGTGAGGGCCGGCAGAGCGGTCGCCAGGCCGCTGCCCTGCGTGGCGACCGCGGTGGTCATTGCAGGGGCGGCGGTGGTCTCCGGAGCGAGCGCGGAGTCCCCGCTGACCGGAACGGTGGGGCGGGGGCCGTTGGTGTCGGCCGACCCGGTGTGCCCCGTCCACGCCGGCGGGGGGACGTCGTCGGTGCGGCTGGAGGTGGCGATCAGCTGGACGAGCCGGTCGTAGGAGTCGTCGTCCAGGTGCTGGAGCTTGACCGCCAGGTCCAGGTCGGGCAGTTCGACGGTGGTGCCGGGCTGGGCGGGCAGCGTCCAGGCGCCGGGCAAGTCGAGTTCGCCGCCCGCGGCGGTGACGACCGCGACCGAGGTGCGGGGCCGGGAGGCGAGGAGGTCCTCGAGCTCGGCGACCGCCGGGCCGGTGGGCGGGGCGGTGGCGATGAGGATGCGGGGGATCCACGTGTCGCCGCCGTCCTCGCCGAGCCGGGCGGCCCGCAGGTGGTCGTGGCCCCCGTCGGTGAGGGCCTGGCGCTGGAAGGCGTCGTGCGCCTGGAGTTCGGTGGCGGCCGGGCCGAGGTCTGCGTGGTGCTCGATCTGGTCGGGGTAGAGGTGGTGCAGGTCGCTGCCGGCGCCGGCGAGGACGATCTGTGTGTCGGGCGCCAGCTTGGAGGAGGCGAGTTCAACGGCGAGGGCGAGCATGACCGCGCGGACGTCGGCCGGACTGCCGACCAGGCGCAGCAGGCCGATGCTCTCCAGGTTGACCAGGACCGCGTCGCCGTCCTCGGTCTCGCCGAGGCTCACCAGGGCCGGGTAGGGCGCGGTGATGTCGGCGGCCTCGTCTTCGTCGAGGAGGTTCGCGCCCCGGGTGGGGCACGACCACACGGTCGGGTTGTCCTCGTGCTCGGAGAACGGTTCCAGCGGCGGGGTGGCGGCGGCCAGGTGGAGCTCGACTCCGCGCGCGGTGATGCGCATCGCCTCGACTTCCGGCAAGGGTCGGCCGGCTTGGCGGCAGTTGGCAGCCAGGGTGCGCAGGGCGCGGTCGGCGAGCACGGTGCCGGTGATGTCGGACGCGACGCGGAGCTGCTTTTCGAAGTCCGCGGTGGCACCGGAGGGCATGGGGATGCGCCGCTTGGGGCGCCGTCGGCGCTGCTGGCGCGCGCGACGGGTCGCGATGACCGCGAGGACGGCCGCGGCCAGGATGCTTCCCGCCGCGGCGATCGTCTGCACACTCTGGTCCCCGCTGTCGGAGCCGTCCGCGGCGTCGTGGGCCTGGGGTGCCTGGGTGGGCGTGCCGTGCTGCTCGCGATCGGGCGCGGGGGTGTGCGCGGAGGGCTGCTGGGTGGGGGTCTCCGGCCGGGCGGTCGGCTGCTCACCGTCCTGGGCGTCCTTGTCCGTGCCCTGGCCGGGGGTCTGGGCCGTCTCGCCCTTCTCCCCGTTCTCGGCGCCCGGGCCCGGCTTGTCCTGGGCGGGCGGCTGCGTCTGGTCAGAGCCAGGTTGGTCTTCGGCCTTGCCCTGGTCCTTGCCCTGGTCGGCGGGCTGCTCGCGCGGCGGCTGGGCCTCGTGCGGCTTTGAGTCGCTTTGGTCGCTGCCGGCCGCGGCGGGGATCTGCAGTTTCCAGCCGGGGTAGATCTCGTCGGGGTCGCCGAGGGTGCGCCCATCGGCCTGCCTCACGCCCTTGTTCGCTTCGACGATCCGGGGATAGTCGTCGGCGTCGCCGAGCTCGTCCTCGGCGATGCCGGACAGCGTTTCGCCCGCGCGGACGGTGTGGGTCTCGGCCGCGGCCTTGGAGTCGGCGGTCTGCGGACGGACTCCGCCGTGATCGGCGACGGGTGCGGCGTCGGCGGGAAGGCGCAGGGTCCAGCCGGGCTGCAGGACGGTGGTGTCGGCGGTGACGAGCGAGCCGTCTGCCTGGCGTACGCCCTCGTTGGCGTCGACGATCCGGTGCCACTCGATTCCGGCACCCAGGCGCTTCTCCGCGATGTCCCAGAGCGTGTCGCCGTCCTGGACGTGGTGGACGGGGCCGTCCCAGGCCGCGGAAGAAGAGGACGCAGCCTTGGTTGCGGTGGCCGCTGTGGAGTGGGCGTCGGCGGTGACGCTGGCTGTGGCAACGGTGGCGGGGGCGGCGCTGGCGGGAGTTGCCATCGCGGTGCCCGCCGGCAGCAGGACAAGGATGCCGCCGACGAGCGCGCCAGCGAGCTGCTGGGATCCGCCCAGCATGCGGATCCGGGGCGCCCGGACGTGGCGCAGCGCGGCGCCCGTCTCCAGGACGACCGAGGCCACGAAGCTGAGCCAGCCGTACCAGCCGATGAGGGTGATGGCGCCCAGGAACAGCTGGCCGGAGTCGGGACTGGTGAGCGCGGCGGTGATCTCGTCGAAGCCGGGGACGTGGTCGGGCAGGACTCCGATGCCGAGCAGAACGGCGGGCACGCCCACCAGGAGCGCGACCAGGGCCACCAGGGCGACGAGCGCACGGACCAGGGTGGCGGCGGTACTGCGGTTTCTCATGATCGTCACCCCTTGTAGACGAGGTTGGCGCTGCCGTGGCCGGTGACGGACCCGCTGGCACCGGCGAGGAACACGGCGCTGTACGACTCGGTCACGGTCACCTCCAGGGATCCGCCGTCCTCGCTCACGCTCACCGTGCCGCTGACCCCTGCGTGGCTGAGGTAGGTCCGTGCCGCGGCGACGGCCGCGTTGCGGTCGACGGTGATGCCGTCGCCGGAGATCGCCTTGCTCGCATCGACGGCCTGGCCACCGGCTCGCGCTGCCTCGGCGGCAACGCCCTCGGCGTGGGTGAGCGCTCGCAGTTTGCCGGCGCCGTCGTAGACGAGCGCGGCCACGGCGAAGAGCGCCACGATGGTCACGAGGGCGAACACGCTCATCGCGCCCCGGTCATTGCGCAGGGCGCGACGGATCCGGTGGGTGAGGGCGAAGCGGGCGGGTGGCATGCGGTGGTCCTGTCAGCCGCGCTGGCGGTAGGAGTCGATTGACGAGGTAAAGCTGCTGGTCAGAGTCTTGGATCCGGGCAGTCCGGGCAATCCGATATCCGAGAGCCGCACCACGCAGGTCACCGTGGCGGTGGTCGAGGCGGGCTCACCGATCTGCGCGGAGAACCCGCCGGTAGAGACGGATATGGAGGTGGACGTGCACTGCAGTCCTTGCTGGTCCAGCACGCTGCGCGCCATTTGCGATCCGGCGGAGCTGGCGGCACCGCCGGTGCGTTCCAGTGAGGCTGCGCGCGCTGCGTTGCGAGCCGCGGTGTCGACGGCGTTGCCGGCGGACCCGATCCGGCCGAACGCGATGACCAGCAGCAGCACCAGAATGAGGACGGGAAACAGGATGACCGCTTCCAGCGACAGGGCGCCGCGGTCGTCGCGGAGTCTTTCGGCGATGCTCACCGGGCCTCCGTGATGCGCTCGGCGGCCGCGTCGGCATGCTGGTCGATCCTCAGCTTCAGGCCGGGGATCATCGTGTCGACGTAGCCGGTGACACGGATGGTCACCGTCGCTCCCTTGCTCCCGCTTACCGACGTGCCGGAGATGGTGCCGCCGGCCCTGGAGAGGAACTCCCGGGCCTCGGCAGTGCCGGTCCCTGCAGACGCTCCTCGTACGCGGGCGGACTCAACCCCCAGCTGTGCGGCGGACATCGCCACGTTGCGCGCGTGCCACCACAGGCCGACGTGCACGACCGTCAGGATGATCAGCAGTACGGCTGGGAAGACGATGAGCATCTCCAGGGACACGGCTCCGCGGTCCCGCGCGTCGCGCTCGGCGAGCGCGCGGGACCAACGGCGAAGAGCCCGGCGAAGTCGGATCACTTGATCTCTTTCGACTTCTCGTTGACCTTGGTGAGGATGACGCCGGCGGCGATCGCGGCGACGACGACGAGGCCCGCGACGATCATCATCGTCTCGATCGAGATTGAGCCTCGGTCGGCGCGGACGTTGCGCAGCCGCTCGATCCGGGCGCTGAAGAAGGTCTTCAGGAAGATGAGGTTGGGGTCGTTGCCCATCGTGGATTTCCTTGTCTCTTTAGGGAGTTAGCTGGCCATGATCCGCGCGATCGCGGGATAGCCGATGTATACGGTCATGATCAGGACGAGCATCGCGACAGGCATCACCATTTTTTCGGAGGCCATGTTGGCCTGGGCCTTCGCCGTGGTGACCAGGGCGCCGGAGAGCGACTTGGCCTGCGCGCCGAGGGTGTCGCCGACGGCCGCGCCTTCCTCACCGGCGATCGCGATGATGTCGGCCGGCGCTCCGAGTTCAGGGACGTCGAGTTCGAGCGAGAGCCGCTTGAGGCCCTCCCACGGGCTGATGCCTTCGAGCTCAGCGCGGGTGATGGTGTCCCGGATCTTCGCGAAGACCCAGCCTTCGCCGACGTCTGCGGCCCGTTTCAGGGCCTGGGTGGGGGCGGCGTCAGCGGCGCGTTCGAGCTGGACGAGCCGCAGGTATGCCTTGACGGCGTACCGGAAGTCGTCCTTGGCTTCCACGGCCTGCTGCTTGAGCTGCAGGTCCGGCAGGAGCCAGAAGACGATCGCGAGGCCGAGGCCCGCCATCGCCGGGATCGCCACGGGGAAGGGGTAGCCGGCCAGGTTGGCCAGGCCCACCGCCAGCACAGGCAGCAGCAGTCCGTACAGCGCGAGGCCGATCTTGCGCCCGAGGTGCGCGGCGGGGGACCGGCCGACGAGCTCCAGCTGCTGGCGGGGCAGGCGCAGGGTGCCTTCGCCGACGGTGCGCAGCAGGAAGGCACCGGCCTTCTCCATGAGGGAGTTGGGCTGGCTGTCTCGGTTGCGGTCGAGGTTCTCGAGCCGGGTGGCATCCATGCGGGACAGAACGTCGCCGAGGTCGGGCCGACCGGGCAGGATGCCGCGGGCGGCGATGACCAGGCCGAGGCCGGTGACGGCGCCGCCGACGATGGCATAGGGGGAGAAGATCACGGCGTCTCCTTGGCGATCTGGCCGCCGGAGCGGTCGGCCGGCGACAGGAACCGGGGCGCGGGTTCGAGGATCGCCATGCGTCGCATCCAGATCTTGACCAGGACGAAGGCGACGGCGACGAAGGCCAGGACGAGATGCCCGGCAAAGGTGTCGTAGGGCTCGACGTAGGCGCCGGAGAACGCGGTGACTCCGAAGATCGCCAGGCAGAAGATGGTCACCCAGCGGTCGTTGGTGCGGGGCTTTTGCCGGTCGGCCTCGACCTCACGCCGTGAGAGCACTTCATGCTGGAGGGCTTCGGCAAGTTCACGAAGAGCCTTGCTCAGCCCGCTGCCTCGGTCCTCGACGTGCAGGATCAGCAGAGCGGCGACCTCGTCGACCATTGCGTCGTTCAGCTCGTCGGCGAAGGCCCGGTAGGCGTCCTGGGGCACCCATCCGGCCTGCTGGCGTGAGACGAGGAGGCGGACCTCCTCCCGGATGGCGCCCGGGACGGTCTCCAGGCTGCGCTGGATAGTGGCCTCCAGACTGACGCCGACGGTGTGGATGTCGGACATGCGCCGCACCCATTCCTCGATCGCCTCCAGCTTGTCGATCTGCGACTTGCCGGAGCCGGAGGTGTTCAGCAGCCAGGGCAGGCCGATGACGACGGCGACGGTGACCAGGCCGCCCATCAGCCAGCCGGTGAACAGCCACACGCCGAGGCCCGCCACGGCAGAGCCGGCCAGGCGTGTCTGGCCCCGGGCCCACCAGGAGGTCGGCGTACGGGCGTCCTTGACGAAAACGGCCCGGATCTTGCGCTCAAGGCGGCTGCGGCGGCGCACCGTCGTCGACGGTGCCCAGCCGACGCCGCCGGCGACCGCCAGAGCGAGTCCGCCGACGGCGGCGAGACCGCCGAGCGCGGCGAGCAGGGAGTTGAGGGTGAGCGTCACAGCGGCATCACCGATTCCAGCGGCGCGCCCCAGCTGCCCCACGGCCGCTGCATGACGGTGCGGTCCAGCCCGGCCCGGACGAGGTCTTCCAGGTTGCTTTGGGAGATGTTCCCGTGGGGCACGGCCCTCGGCTCCCGGCGCCCGTCCTGCTCGCGGGGAGCGAAGACCATCTGGTGGGAGGGGCGACCGCCCTCGCCGATGCCGGTGATCTCCATGACGTGGCTGACGAATCGGTGCTTACGTCCCGGCTTGCCGCGCTGGTCGACGAGCTCGGTCTCGTCGACCAGCCGTACGTAGACGACGAAGTCGACGGCTTGGGCGATGAGCCGGTAGGCCAGCGCTTCGGTCATTCCGATGCCGGCCTCCAGACACAAGGTGGCCAGGCGCTCGATCGACAGCTGGGGGCTGCGGGCGTGCAGGGTGGCCATCGACCCGCCCTCGCCCTCGTTCATCGCGTGCAGCATCGGCACGACCTCTTTGGAGCGGACCTCGCCGACGATCACGCGCCGCAGCGACATACGCAGGAGCTGCGGGAAGAGGTCGGACAGGGACAGCTCGCCCTGGAGCTTGCCGTCGGCCCCGCGCTCACCGTTGGACTCGCGCCCTTCGTAGGCGACGACCTCTGGACCCTCGGGGTCCTCGTGGAGATGGAGCTCGTACTCCGACTCCAGCGTGCCCACGCGCTCGGTGCTCGGGATTTCCCGGGCCATGGCGCGCAGCAGGGACGTTTTTCCCACGCCCTGGGAGCCGACCACGATGATGTTCTTGCGGCCCTTGACCGCGGCGGTCAGGAAGTGCGCGAGCGAGGCGTCGATCGTGCCCCAGCGCACCATGTCGTTCAGGCCCTGGCCGCGGGTGCGGTGGCGGCGGATGACGATGCTCGGCCGCGGCGTGACGTACGCAGACGCCGCCAGACGCGATCCGTCGGCCAGACGGAGGTTCAGGTTCGGCGTGGCCGGCGTCAGCGCCCGCTCGCCCTGACCCTGCATGCGCGCCAGGTGGTTGATGAGGTTGATCAGGTCGCGGTCGGTCTTCGCGATCGGGTCCCAGGTGCGTGTCGGACGGTCGGCGTAGTCGACGCGCACCTTGTCGCCGTAGATGATGATGTTCTCGACGTGCGGGTCGTCCAGGAGAGGCTGGAGACGGCCGGCGCGGAACAACTCGTCGAAGACCGCCTCGCGTACTGCACGCTCCTGCTGGGGCGTCAGATCCGATCCGCTGGCCGCGTACTTCGTCGCCCATTCCGAGACGACCTGCCTGATGATCGACTGTCCGCGCTGCCGGCGGTCCTGCTCGGTCATGGACGCGTCGGCACCGGCGGCCTCGCCGATCTTCATGCTGGCCTGTGAACGCAGCTCGGCGAGAACCTCGTGACCGACCGGGAGCGCGGCCGGGACCGCGGTGTCGGGAACCCGGACGAGGCCCTGAGGGAGGCCGGCCGGAGACGCCTGCGCGGGCACGGGCCGGAGAACCGGCGCGTCCTGCGTGGTGCTCTCCTGGAGCGCCTGGGCGAAGAGGGCGGTGTAGTCGTGGGCCGTGGTCTCCGGCCTGGTGTCGGTCATGATGCCCTCCCGGTGACCGCCTGCATTCCGGCCGGTTGCAGCTGCACGCGCCGCTTGGTCACCAGCTCATTGATCGTTTGGTGGGCTGTGCGCGCGGACCGCAGAAGGGTGCGCGGCATTTTCTTGTAGGCCCCGTGAGTGAAGACGTCGGCGCTGTCGGGGTCCCACGCGAGCATGCCGACCACCGGTGCCATCAAGTGCTGCTGTACCTGGCTCGAGTTGAAGGAACCCTCCTCGATCAGCAGCAGCCCGAGTGCGTCGGAGCCCGTGCCGTGGTGCGCGAGTTCCTCCCTCAGGACCCGCACGGCGGGCGCGGCAGCCGCGATCGAGGCCTGGGTGGTGCGGACGACCATGAGGACGGCGTCGGCGCGGTGCAGCAGCGGCGTCGGGTAGCGGGTGGTGGACAGCCGGGTCTCGGACTCGGTGAGGATGCGGCCCGCGTCGACGATCACGTCGTGGCCGGTCTGGTCCATCACGCCGAGCAGCCGGGAGATGGGTTCCCAAGTGCGGCTGAGTGATGCCGCCTGCGTGGGGTCCGTCAGTCCTGGCAGGAGCATCCGCTGGCCGGTGTTGTCGCGGTCCAGGCTGACGAAGTGCTGGGAGAACTCCCGCGCGAGGGTGCCCTGGCGGTCTGCGGCCGCCAGCCGGTGCAGTCCGGTGGCTGCGTTGCCTTCTCCGCCGAGGTAGCCGGCGCGGATCGTGCCGCCGGCGGGGTCGGCCTCGACCAGCAAGGAAGGCTTCGGTGAGGAGAGGGCGAGCGCGAGTGCCGAGCAGGTGACGCCGCTGGACTTTCCCGACACCAGTGCGATGACCGCCATCAGCTCGTCGCCTTCAGCACGATGGCAACGTTGCCGCCGGCAGCCCAGGCAGCAAGTGACGTGCTGTTCACCTCGGCCGCGGCAACGTCGACGACCACGGCGCCGTTGGCGTCGGGCGCGCCGACGCGGGACACGACGGCAGGAAGACTGTCCGGGGTGGAACCTGCCTTGGTGGAGGAGGCTGAGGCGCTGCCGTCCTGAGGGGTGTGGACGATGGTGACCGCATCGCCGGTGCGCAGCGTCTGGATGGGCAACTGGCCGGGCTTGGCGAGGATGCCCACCACGGACTTGCCCTTGGTCACACTGGATTCGGCGCTCACGGAGTCCTCAGTGACCAGCGCACCGCTCGGCAGGTCGGCTGCGGCCGGCTTGCCGATGATGTCGGATGCGCGGGAAGCGGGCAGCGAGCGCAGCTGGGTGTCGTGGGATATCTCGGTGGCCACCAGATCCGACGCCTTGATGTTCTCGCCCGCCGCAATGGGGTGCCGGGTGGCCACGACAGAGACCTTGTCGCCGGCCTCGTTGACCATCCACACCGACACCAGGGCGCCCACAGCGGCCAGCGCCAGGCCGGCGCCGACGACCACCGGACGTCGTCGGCGGCGCGGGGCGTCGTTGGTAATCGGCAGCAGCACAGGCGCGGAGCCCGGCTCGGACGGTGCCGTCGGCTGCTTGGTTCGCGGCATTGTGATGGTCTTCCTTGCGCTAGTTGACAACCTGCAGCTCGCCGACGCGCGCTGTGGTGTTGGACGTACGGATCTCGTCGGGCAGCGTCCCGCTTGCACCGTTCGACGCCTGCCAGGTGACTTCCCAGGAGCTGGTCGCGGTGATGGTGAACTTCCCGCCCGACTGGCCGGCGGAGACCTTGGTGTAGCGGTAGCCGCAGTCCGGCGAGGTCTTGTCCCCGAAGGCCTTGGAGTACTTCGTGCCCGCGGTCGTGCAGGTGACCGAGCCGCCGTCTCCCATGGAGTAGGTGATCTTGGTGACACGGGCCGTGGCCGTCACCGACAACCCCGGGACCGCGGCCGTCGCGCTGTTGGGACCCCAGGTGGTGTCGCTCTTGTTGTTCCACAGCCAGACGGGCATGCCGACCAGACCAGGGGCGTCCGGACCCGGCGAGCTGCCGATGTTCGCGCCCAGCAGCGTCATCTTGTCCCGGGCCTGACGCGCCAGCACTTCGGGGTCAGGGAGAACAGTGGCGGGCGGCGTGGTCAGCCAGACGATGCCGCCGACGTCGTTGACGATGCAGTCCCTCAGGTAGAAGGCGCCGGGACCCGAGGTGTCCGCCCCGTTCATGTCGGTGTGACCCGGGCCGGACGGCGGCTGGGGATCCATGAGCTCGTAGAAGCAGCGGTCGGCCGGGTTGTACCCGGGCATGCAGGGGATCTCGGTGTCGTCGGTGAGCTTGCACATCCCGTTTCCGCCCCCGCCTCCTTCGCCCCCGCCTCCTCCTCCGCCGGTGCCGCCGCCTCCGCCCCCACCGGGCTTGCCGGGCGTTCCGGCGTCGACGCACACGTCCACGTCGGAGCAGTGGCCGGCTCCGTCCGCGTACGCGAGGCCGGCCGGAATCAGGGCGGTCAGGACCGCAAGGAGGCCCAGCACGCGGGCAGAACGGATCAGCAGCCCTTCGTGCGGTCGGCTGTGATCTTTGTGACGAGCCATGTGTCGCCCTCCAGCGTGGCTTGGGACGTGACGGGGTACTTCAGGCGCTGCTCCGCGAGCTTGAGCTCCTTGCCGGAGTCCTTGTAGACGGGCTTCCAGCTGGTCGCGTCGAAGCAGTCGGTGACCGTTGCGGTCTTGCCCTTGGTGTCGACGGCGGTGACCTGAGGCTTCATCTCAGGACGGCCGGTGAACTTGATGCCCATCGACTCGTTGCGGAGGACCGACTTCTTGAGGTCGGTGGCGGCATCGTCCCTGGCGTACTTGGCCAGTTCCTGGGTGTGCAGATCTCCGTCCGCGGCCATCTTGATCTGGACCTCGCGCATGTTCGTGTACGAGGCGAGGACCTTGTCCCTCGCTGCCTGGTCCGGATCGTTGGACGGCGTCGAGGAGGCAGTGGTCGAGGGCGAGGAAGCCGTCTTCTTGGGTGTGTCGGAGCCACAGCCAGCCAGAGCGCCGGCAGCGACGGTGCACATGAGGACGGCACCTGCGAGTCGCAGGACATGGGTGCGGTGGGCGGTGGTCGAAGCCATCGACAGATCCCCTTCAGGAGTCGGGTACGGGCGCTGGCGCGCGCTCAGGGCGGACAAAACGCGGCGAGGTGAGTCCTCTACCGCGCTCAGCCGGCTCTGGAGGTGCACGCCAGGCCAGGACCCGGCGAGCCTACGGCCACGGCACAGGGCCAGTGCCTGGCTCCCAGCCGCGGCGGGGGCGTTGTGCCGTCGGTGAGCCACCGGTGACGAGGTGCCAGCGGATGAAGCGAGCTGCTTCGCACCGAAGCCTCGATGGTCGACTCGGTCATCCACCCGGTTCCCGACCGGAGGCCGGCCGGTCGTAGCAGCGATGCGGACCCATATGGCACGAGTCCAGTTCGTAGATGTCGCAACGCGATTTCCCCCTCGCGGTCACGGACGTCGCGTCTCCCACAACGCGATCAGCCCGAGCCTGATTCTGGCCAGAAAGATCAGGTGCAGCCAGGCCCGGTTTTTTCCGGTAGCCGCACTTCCGGTATATGCCTCTGGCGCGGGCAGCGTGAGAAGGCTGTGGCCAGGGCTTCAGGGCTTGATCAGCAGGGCCGGTCCCGATGCGCGCAGGGCGTTCCGGGCGGCCTCCCAGTCGGCGCCGGTAATGGCGTTAAGTCGACGTTCCACGAAGGGTGTGGAGGGGTGGTCCTTGCCGTACACGGACTGCAGCAGTGCCAGGAGAGACGTTCCGGTCCTGACGGCGTCGGGCGCGTTGGTGACGGTCAGCCAGGTGGCCGCCCCGTTGCGGGCCTGCCGGCGAATCTGGCGGTGGTTGGCATCCAGAACTTGCTGCCAGGCGGCGGCGGTATGCACTGAGATCTCGGTGGCCATGGCGGGATGCCCGGCGAGCTGGGCGCAGAAGGCGACGAGTTCGAGGGCGTGGAGGGTGTAGTTGTGCAGGGGGCCGTGGCTCTCGGCGAGTTCCTCGCTGATGGTCCGGGCGGCCGTCAGGGCCTCCTCGCGCCGGCCGGCGCGGAGGGTGCGGCGGAGGTCCTCGATGCGGGGGGCGAGGAACTCGGGGACGGCGGCGGGGACCGGCAAGGCGATGGCGGCGGGGCTCATGAACTCTCCCTGGTGCGAGGCGGCTTCGAGCGGATGCCGCCACCGGGGGGCCGGCGGCGGCATCCGGAATCGAGTCCAGCAACAGCGTGCTGCTCGACCGCGCACGTCAACGGGCGTGGGAGGGCCCTCGGTGCCTGGGTGGGCGCTCCCCCGTGCGTGCACGGCGCGCCGACGTCGGTAGTTGACCGCCTCTGAGGAGCGCGGGGCAAGCCCCTGCGCTGCACAGGCGGTTCATATTTCAATGATCGGAACGAAGTGGGCCGTGCTGTTTCACCAGCCGGAATTGGCGAGGTGGCGGCCGCCGGAGCAGAACTCAGGGTGCGAGCGGGCCGACTGCGGAGCGGTCCCAGGCGATGCGTGCTGCGTGGTCCATCAGCTCCAGCAGGTCCGGGGCGGCGGTGTCCTGCTCGAGGTGGCGGTATTCCGTGCTGAGGGTGATCGCGAGCCGTTCGGGAAGACCAAGGCCGGGGTAGCGGTCTTCCTTGATCAGGATGCGGGCCGCCTCGACGGCGGTCCGGCCCTGGCCGTGCATTACGTACGCCTGGTCCGAGAGGTCGTCGAGGTAGGCGACGTAGGTCCGCAGGTCGTCGGGGGTCATCAGCGGTCCGTGGCCGGGGACGACCCATTCAGGGTCGAGGTCCAGGATCCGCAGGCAGGCGGCGGCGACACGATCCAGGGGGCCCGCCCAATGCGAGGGATGGTCTCCCGCGAAGACGATGTCGCCGGCGAAGACCACGCGCTGCTCGGGCAGATGGACGATGAGGTCGCCGACGGTGTGGGCGGGGCCGACCTCGTGCAGCTCTGCGGTGATGTCGCCGACTGTGAGGTCGTGGCGTCCGGTGAACGTCGCGGTCGGCGGGAGGACCTGTATGCCCGCGAAGTCGAATTTGCCGAAGTGCTCCCGGAAATACCAGCCGAGGGGCTGGCCGGGGTCGGTGTCGTGGATGAGGGTCTGCAGCTGCTGCGGCTTCGGTTCCAAGCACTGGTGCTCAAGGGCGGCGTGAGTGGCGAAGACCTCGGCGCCGGGAAGCTGCTGAAGACCCCAGGTGTGGTCACCGTTGGCGTGGGTGACGGCGACCCGGTCCAGCGGGACGCCGGGGCCCGCCGCCGTACGGACCGCGGTGAGGAAGACGTCGGTCAGGGCGGGCGTGTAGGGCGTGTCGATGACGAGGGCCTGACCCCCGGAGGCGACGAGACCGCAGTTGGCCATGCCCCAGGTCGCTTCGTGGCCGGGCTGCCAGGCGAAGACGCCGGGCGCGATCTGCTTCAGGTCAGTGGTAGCCATGGGCATGCATTGTGCGTGCCGCGGCCGCCCGGACGAAATCCCTCCGCCGGGGCGACCGCGGGCGCGGTGTCAGTGGTGGGGCACGAACGGCAGGAGGAAGAACCGGGCGCCCGGGCTGCCGAACGGCTGGGCGGCGCACATGGTGACGGTGCCCAGCTGGGACGGCGCGTGCCGCTCGCAGCACCGGGTGCGGTGGTCCTCGGTGCCGCGCGGGGTCACGTAGCCGGCGTGCCGCATCGGCCGCGCGTCGCCGTCGGGATGTATGTACGCGAGGCTGTGGTCGCGGTAGATCGGCCCCGCCACCGGGTCGTCGTTGACCTCCTTGTCGAGCAGCTGGAGGTCCCCGTTCTCGGGGTGCGCGGCGACCGCCGTGCGCAGCTGGGCCGCGACCTGCGGCGCCCAGCGTGTGTCCCAGTCGACCAGGTGGTGCTCGCGCGCGTCCTCGCGCAGGAGCATCCACCGGATCAGGTTGCGCTCGGGCAGCGCCGGGGACTTCCCCTCGGGCTGCGGGAACATGAGCTTGAAGTCGTCGTTGGCGGCCAGCACGTTCCAGGCAACGTCGTTGATGTAACAGGGCTGCCCGGAGACGCCGTTGACGGCCACCTGCCACGCCGGGTCGACGTTCGTCCCGGCCATCGGGTCCATGGGGAACGGGGGCTCGTAGCCGATCGCATAGACGTAGAGCGCGGTCCGCTCGCGCTCGTTCATGTTCAGCACCTTGGCCACGTTGTCGAGGAACTCGGCCGTCGGCTGGGGCGTGTTCCCGCGCTCGAACTCGGCGTAGGTCTTCTCCGTGACGAACAGTGCCTGGGCAACCTGGGCCTGGGACAGTCCGCGTGAGCGCCGCCCCCTGCCGGTGCGCTTGGGCCAGCCGAGCTCGACCGGGTCTATCTCTCCGCGCTTCCATTGCAGCAGCTGCTGCAACGCCTCCTTCTGATTCAACTTTGTACCCTTCCCCGTGTTGCCATCCCCGTGCCGGCCGCGCGATATACCGGAAGCGCTCGCTCCTGAAATTCGAGGACCGGAAAATTCAGAGCCTGGTGGGCGGGATCTTGGCCGGGAAGAATCGACCACTGGATCGAATCCGCGTTGTGGGAGACGCGAAGGTCCTCCACAACCGCGAGGGGGAGTTCGCGTTGCTGCATCCCGTTGCCACCCCGCCGGACCGCACGGGCGGAGCCGTGGCACGCACCATGGCGGTCCTCAGAGCGCTGATCCGTCTCGGGCCGGGTGAACATCCCCTGGCGTCGGTAGCCGAGTCCGCGGACCTTCCCGCGCCGACCGCTCACCGGTATCTGCAAGCCTTGATGCGGGAGGGCGCCGTCGAACAGCGCGGGCCGCGTGCTCGCTACGCCCTGACTGACGCGCTGCACGGTCCCCCCTCTTCGACACCCGCCCAGCCTCTCCAGGCCGGCCCGCCCTCCCCTGCGGTGAGGGCCGAGATCGTCACACTACAGTCGCGAACAGGCCAGGTCGCATTTGTTTACCGACCACACCTGATCGGCACTCCGATGAGGATCTGCGCGGAACGGGCATACGGTCCACACGCCGATGAGGTCCTCACGTCGCCTCAGATCACTTTGCGATCTCTTGAATCAGCGCCTCTGGAGGCCGACGCCGCCGGCCTGGCGATCCTCGCCTGCCTCGGCTCCGTCGGCGACACCAAGATCGACACCGCGCACGTCCGTGAGGAAGGTCACGCCATCGGCCCTTCCCCTCTGCCCGGCCGCACCATGATCGCCGCGCCCATCTGGTACGGCTCGGTCGTCGCCGGCTCGGTGGCGCTGCTGGCCATGGACGGGCCCATGCGGCGGGCTGCCACTCGCGCCCGGTACGTGGCCGCCGTGATGGACACCGCCGCGGCGATGAGCGGACAGCTGACGCGTTCCGGCGCCCGCCGGGCCAGTTGATTCACTACAGAACCCCATAAAGCACCACAGAAAGGCACCACCTCGTGTCCCGTTCAGTCCTGATCACCGGCGGCAGCCGCGGCATAGGCCTTGCCATCGCCCGTCACCTCGCCGAAGCCGGCGACCGCGTCGCCATCACCTACCGGTCGGGCGAGCCCCCCGAGGGACTGCTCGCCGTCCGCTGCGACATCACCGACACGGACCAGGTCGACGCCGCGTTCAAGGAGGTCGAGGAACAGCACGGCCCCGTCGAGGTCCTCGTCGCGAACGCCGGCATCACCAAGGACCAGCTCCTGATGCGCATGAGCGAGGACGACTTCGCCTCCGTCGTCGACACCAACCTCACCGGCGCCTTCCGCGTCACCAAGCGAGCCTCGCGCGGCATGCTCCGCGCGAAGAAGGGCCGCGTGGTGTTCATCTCCTCCGCCGTCGCCCTGCGCGGTGAGAGCGGCCAGGCCAACTACGCCGCCTCCAAGGCCGGCCTGGTCGGCTTCGCCCGCTCCATGGCCCGCGAACTCGGCTCCCGCGGCATCACCTTCAACGTGGTGGCCCCCGGCCTCACCGAGACGTCCATGAGCCAGGCGCTGAGCGACGAGCAACTCGAGAACCTCAAGACCCAGATCCCCCTCGGCCGGCTCGCCCGCCCCGAGGAGATCGCCGCGACCGTGGCCTTCCTCGCCTCCGAGCAGGCCGCCTACATCACCGGCGCCGTGGTGCCCGTCGACGGCGGCGCCGGCATGGGCCACTGACCTCTTTGACCGCCCGCAACCCTGGAGTCCGATGAACGCATGACCTGACAGCGGGCAATCCCCCGTGGGCTGCCCCGCGGCAGCAGGCCACCCGGTGTGTCCAGCACCCCGGCCCCGCCGCATCTCTGCCACCACCCGGCGAGTGTCCAGCCCGCCTGGTGAAGAACCCGGTCCGCAGACCGGGCAACACCGCCCCTGCCAGGGCGGATCACTTGGTTCCCGAAGAACCCGGCCCCACCGAAGAGGGGCTCACGCATGCCCGAAAGGAGGGCGTGCCCTGCCCATGATGCAGCATGCCCGCGCGCCGGTCCACGCCACCGCCGCCCCACCGCGCCCGACGCGCGGACAACACCGAATATCCCCGAACAACCGATTCATACCGGTCTGTGAGCATGCGGACCAGGAGATCGGCACGACCGCGTCCCGGCGTACCCGGCGCGGTGACTTTCTGCGCGCCGCCACCTGGGCCATCACTCAGCGCCTGCACCCCAAGGCCGGCGACACCACGTTGCGCGTCGCGCGTGACCTTGCCGCGCGTCTGAATGCCGACGGGCACGTCGCCTACTGCCGCGACACCATGTTCAAGCGCCTCGGCATCAGCCGCCGCACCCTGGAACGGCACATCGCCGTCCTGCGCGAGCTCGGCCTCCTCGTCTGGGCGCTCCACGGAACCCGCACCAACACCCGCCCCGCCGGAGCCGGCGAGTGGGCCGGCACCGCCACCATCTACGCCGCCGTCGTCCCCCGCGCCTGGGACGACGCCCTCGGCCACCGCGTGAGCGGCCACGGCTACCACGCTCGGCACATCGGATTCACCGATCGGGGACGCCAGTTGGCCATCGCCGACGCCCGCCGCCGCACCCGCCCCTCCCACCGCCGTGACACCCCTTCCTGTAAGACCAACCACCCACGTCCTAAAGCTGAGATGGGAGGGAAGAAGAACAACACCAGCGCACCCCGCAGCGCGCGGCCGCGCCCCCGACGCAGGCACGAGGTTCCGGAGCCCTACCGGGCCAGCACCCAGCAGGCCGCCCACGCCGTCTCGGTCGCTGCCTGGATACGCCCCCGGGTGCCTTGGACTCAGGGCGAGGGCCTGCGCCGCCTCGCCTTCGCTCTGCGGCCCTGGATCGCCACGGGCCTGTCCGCAGCCGATATCGCCGCCGACCTGTCGGTCTGGCGCGTGCCCCGGCGGCCGGCCTCCCCAGCCAGCGTGATCATGGCCCGCTGGAGCGAGCGCGCCGACCAGGACCAGCCAGCCCCGACGCCCAGCCCGCTCGCCGAACTGGCCGACGCTGTCCCGCCCAACACGGCCTTCCTGGAGGCCATGGAGACGGTGCGCACCCGCCTGCACAGCCTCTGCACGCCCGCCGAGCCGGAACCCGATCCGCCCGGCTTCGTCATCCGCGACAGGATCCTCGCCTCGTTCGCGGAGGCGGACCGGGCCCGCCACGCGCGCACCGCCGAGCAGTGCCTCAGCTTCGCCGAGTGGGAGGCCGTCTGTGACGCCAAGGAACGAGCCCCCTGGTGACCCCGCGCCGGCCCAGCCCCCGCACGAACGGAACGCACCAGGCCACGGCACCGACGGCGAATCCGACGGCGAAGCTCTCGCACCGGAACACGGCTCCCCTCTCCCGTTCAGGACGCCGCCGGCGCGGCCTCGGGCTCGGTGTCCTCGGCGGCCGCCCCCTGCGCCTTGCCGCCGGTGCCGCGCCGGCGCGTACGGATGACCGCCCGCACCGACCGGAACAGGGCACGGACCAGCCGCCACAGGCCGACCGCGCCGCAGCCGACGGCTGCTGCGCTGGTGCCCAGGCGCGCAACGGTCGCCAGCCATCCCGGCAGATGCAGGTAGCCCAGCGTCAGCGACGTGCCGATCAAGCTCAGGCTGAGGACCATGAGGACACTGCTGTGCCCGATCACCCCCCAGGTGCGCTTCAGTTCGGCGTAGGCGTCCGGATGGGCCTCCCGCCACAGGACAGGCCGGTCCAGCTCGTGCTCACTCATCGCTCTCTCCATTCGTCGCATGCTGCGTTCCTTCGTCGGCGCCGCCCAGGACCTCCCGGGCATGGCGCAGTCCCTGCCCCAGCTCCTCCAGCTCCAGCCGCACCTCGTCCAGCAGCTCCCGGGACAGCAGCCCTTCCGGCAGTGCCAGCCGGGCCGGCGAGGCGGGCGCGCGATCGTCACGGATCGCCGACTCCACCGCCTCCTCCTGCCGCTCGACCTCGACGGCCTGCTCGACCAGGAGGGCGAGCGACTGCTCGTAGCCGAGGAGGAGTTCGCGGGCCTCCGCGTCGTCCGCCGCCAACGGGACCAGCCCGGCCGCGTCCCACACCAGCCGCAGCAGCAGTGCCGCCGCGCGCGTCAGCTCGTAGCGCTCGCTGCGCTCGGCGAGGAGGCGCAGGCGCTGCTCGGCGGCCAGCAGCCGGAAGAAGACCGCCGCGTACGCCTCGCCCGTCTCCACCACGCGCACGCGGCGCCGGGTGAGGTGCCGGACGGCCGCGGGCAGTCCGGCAGCCGCGACCAGGCCAGCCACGCCGGCGACGAGCAGACCGGAGGTCGCCGGCAGTACGGACGTCGCGGGGCCCAGGGCGGCGAAGGCGGTCACGGCGAACAGCGCGGTCCGGCCGACCGGTAGGGGGCGAGGAAGCTCCAGTCCTCCCAGCGTCCAGATGTACAGGGGAGGGCGACGCCCCCAGACCGTCCGGCACACCCAGCGCCCCACCAGGTGCTGCCCCGGATCGAAGACGCCCGCCTCGCGCAGCACGCCCGCAGGGTGCGGCCCGAGGATGTCCCAGCGCAGCCACCCACCCCGGGTCCGCTCCCGTATCAGCAGCAGGGCCTGCATGGCGGACCGCTCGCTGGCCGGGGCCGCGAGCCGGCCGGCCAGCTCGGCGCGCACGGCGTCATGGAGCCGGGCGGCTTCCCGGACAGCATGGGTCCACCGGTTCCGGTCCGCGCCGAAGGGCAGCGGCTGTGCGGCCGGCCTCATCGCCGGCCCGCCTCGGCCGGGCAGGTGTCCAGTGCGGTGCGCAGGGCTGCCTTCTCCGCCGGCGTGATTGACAGGCGGTACAGCACGGGCGCGCCTCCGGCCACGGACGGACCACGAGCGGGGGCGGCATCGGCGGTGAAGCCGGGGGCGGTGAGGGGACCGCAGGCGGAGGCGGCGAGCACGAGGCCGGCGGCCAGGAGGCGAGGGGCCATGTAAGGGAGTCCTGTTCGGGTCGGAGAAGGCACCGTTCACCTGCTACAGGTGTGGCGGAGGCCGCCGGTGTGACACTTCGCCCGAACTTTTACGGGCTCCTTCAGCCCAGCGTGCCCTCGAAGGTGACCTTGGAGCCGCCCGCGTCGACTGCCTCGACCGTAACCGGGCCGTCGACGGCCGCCTCCGGAACACGGAAGGAGACGCTCTGCGTGGCGGTGCGGTACGGGGCGATCGCGGCGTCGCGGTACCCGTACACCGGGCGGACGGTGGCGGCCAGGTGCAGGTCCTGGCCGGTCAGGATCCGCACGGTGGTGCCCAGGCCGGGCATCGGGTCGCCGGATCGGTTGACCACGCTCAGCTCCAGGCTCCCCGTGCGCGAGGCGCCCTCGCCGCTCACCGTCACCTTGCCCACGCGCACCTGGCCGCTCCACTGCCCGAGCGGCGTGACCGACTGCCCGGCCGGCGCGCCCTGCGGCGCCTGGGCGTCCGGGGATGCGGCGGTGCCTGGAAGGGCGCCTTCGAAGAAGAGCAGCTCCGGCTCGGCCAGGCCCTCCTCGGTTGCTTCCACGGTCACGGTGACCGGCAGGCCCTGGGCCTGATCGGGAAGGACCAGCTTCAGATCCCGGTCGACGGATCCGTTGGGGCGCACCTGCTGCGGCTCGTCCTTGGAGGAGGACGTGCTGATGTCGGCGGCTTCGGCAGCCGTGCGGCCGAGAGCTCCGTAGCGGGCGGTGGCGGCGGTCCGCGGCGCGGTAGCGACCTGCGCCCGCTGGTTGGCCACGGTCACCCGCGCCGTGTACGCGCTCGAGCCGGCCGGCACGCCGGGCACGGCCCCGGCCGGCAGCCGCTCGAATCCCTGCAGCGTCACCGTCCATGCTCCGTCGCCGACCGGCAGCGCGGTTCCCGGCCTGACGATGCCGTGCGGCAG
The DNA here is from genome assembly GCF_014649655.1 of Streptomyces humidus. Classification (GTDB taxonomy): domain Bacteria; phylum Actinomycetota; class Actinomycetes; order Streptomycetales; family Streptomycetaceae; genus Streptomyces; species Streptomyces humidus. The sequence goes on from NZ_BMTL01000007.1 coordinate 162,530, forward strand.
CACCGTAGAGGCCGAAGGCCGGGCCGCTGGGGAGCTGTTCGTCGGCTTGCTGTCGGCCTTGGGATCGCTGTCGGAGCCGGCGCAGCCGGAGATCAGCAGCGCCCCGGCCACGAGCACGGTCGGAAGGGTGTGGCGCAGGCGCACGGACATGGTTCCCCCTGTGTCAGGTACCGGATCTCGGTCGAGGGGGATCATGCCAAAACGCGTCCGGCCGGAGCCGGACGCGTTGGTGAGGGGTGTCTGATTCGGGCCACCCGCAGCCTGTGCGGGCTGCGGGCTGCGGGCTGCGGGCTGCGGGCTACAGCGTGATGGGGATGGGGACCAGGAAGTACTCGGTGTCGCCGACGCGGACGCGCAGCGGGTGTCCGGGCGTCAGGTTGAGAAGCCGATGGTGCACGGTCGCCGGGGAGTTGCGCACGGACAGGGCGGGCTCCAGTGCGGCACGGACGGCGGCGCGGGAGGTGTCGGACAGCGGGTTGCGCTCGGCGATCTCCGCGCATGCGTCGAGCTGGGCGTCGGTCAGGTCGGGTCCGAGGCCCTTGCGGAGGGCTTCGACGGCGACGGCCGGGGCCAGAACTGCCCGGTTGTGGTCGCGGCATACATGGCCGGGCGTGCCGTGGGGCTGGAAGTGACGGGCGGTGCCGATGGAGGTCATGGAATCTCCTGGGTGGGGTGGGCGGTGTCAGTGCTCGCGGATCGTCGCGGTCTCGGCGACGGTCAGGACCTGCGCGGGGAGGGTCGGGCGGCCTTCGGTCATCGCCCGGTACATGCGGTGCACTCCGTCGATCAGCAGGCGAGCCGGGCCGCTGTCGAACTCCAGGGTGGCGATGATCACCGGCTGTTCGAGGCCGGTGCGCATGGCGTGCTCGGCGCTGAAGTGGGACTGGTCCGGGCCGAAGATCGGGCACCAGGTAGGGCCGTCGTAGTCCGGCCTGAGCAGGCTCAGGTGGTAGGCGGCCGACCAGTCGGCTACGGAGGTCTGCTCAGTGGGCCGGGGGTGCTCCTCCAGAAGGCGCATAGCCCGCTCGATGTCGAACATCCACCTTCCGTACTTGAACAACTGGCGGGACGGGATGCTCACGGTTCCTCGCTGACGGGTCGCGGATCGGGGGGATGGGCGGCATGCAGTGGCTGACGGTCACGGGGGCGGGTCTGTCGCCGCCCCGGAGCGAGCCCGGGGCGGCGAGAGCCGGGTCAGCGCGGGCCGAGCGGGATGACCAGGACGCCGACGTGCGGCAGGTTCATCTCGGCCAGCAGCCGGGCGGCCCTGCCACCGGGGCTGTTGGAATCGCTGGGGTCCAGGCGTATGGCGCCCCGGTGGGGGCCGCGCGCGGGGGTGAGGTACACCGCGTTCTCCGGTGCGTTGCGCTCGAAGACGCTGACGGTGGCGTAGTCGAACCCTCCGAGGTTCGGGTACCGCTCGGCGACGGCCGCAGACATGGCGGTGACGAGTTCGGGGCTCGGCGAGGCGACCGAGAGGGGGAGGGGGGTGCGGCGCGGCCGGATGCGCAGAGCAAGGGCGCGGATCAGAACGCTGAGGACTCCGAGGCCGAAGCCGAGGGCGAGAGAGGCTGGCTGGATCAAGGTGTTCTCCCTGATTGCGGCTGGTGGTGGAGCGTGGGTTCTAGGCGTCGGCGGTGGTCACGGCGGCGTGGACGAGGCGGGCGAGTCCCCGGCGCCGCTGCCGCTTGGTCAGCCCCTGAACGCTTCCGGCGTTCTCGTGTCCGGCGGCGGCGGTCAGGCCGGAAACGAGGGCGTGGACCAGTTCCTTGCCCTCGTCGTCGGGCGTGGTCGTCTGGGTGGTGGCCGCCGTCAGTGCACGGGCGACGGGCCGGGTGGCCGCGAAGTACGCCTTGACGAAGCGGGGGTCCCGCTCGGCGGCGACGGCGGTCAGTACGCGCATGACCGGGAGGTGATCGCTCCAGCCGTCGAGTACGGCGTCGACGAGCCGGGTGGCGCCGGGCAGTCCGTCCGAGGACCAGGAGCCGTCCTCGAAGGCGTCGAGCGCGGCGCTCGTCTCCTCGGCCAGGAGCCGGGACGCTTCGAGGACGACGCCCTCGATGTCGGGGAAGTACTGGTAGAACGTCGCGGGCGAGGTGCCCACCGCGTGGGCGACGTCCATCACCTTGATGTCGCGGTAGGACCGGGTGGCGAGGAGTTCGATCGTCGCTTCCATCAGCTTGCGGCGGGTCTGGAGGCCGCGCTGGCTGGGCACGCGGCGGTCGGGGGTGCGGGTCACGACAGGGGTGGGCACAGTCGTCTCCTGAGCTGGAGGAAGAAGGGAGAGTGGTTCAGGTCTGGGGCGGCGGTGGACGCCGGCCCCGACGTGCAATCACATTACACACTGGAACACAAATACACAACATGGTTGGTGTGGGTGTCTCAGTAGTTCCCGCCTTCGACCTGTGCTCGCGCGGCCGTGGCGGCCGCGTCCCCGGACTCGGCGCGGAAGGTGTCGATCCACCGGGTGAAGTCGGTCTCGTCGCCGTCCAGTTCGACAGCGGCAGCGGCGTGCTCGCCCGGGATGACACCGGCGACCAGCAGCGCGTCGGCTCGGTCGTACCGCAGACCGAAGACCGTGAACACCTCTCCCGTGCCGGGCGGCTCGACCTGCGCAGGGGGGCCGTCCGGGTCCAGGCCGAGGCCGGCGAACATCTCCTCCACGGCGCTGGCCAGCTCCGCAGCCTCCGGCCGGTGCCCGGGACCGGTCTCACGCAGGGAGCACCACACGCGGAACAGGGACGCGACGGCCGAGCCGCTCGTGGTGGCGGGGTCGAAGTGCAGCATGACGGTCTCTCCAAAGACTTGAGGGCAAGGGCGTGCCGGGTGATCGCCCAGCGCGGTGCGACAGCGGGACAGTCACGCCTCGGGCTGCGGCGCCTTCGGGGCTCGGGCGGACATGCGGTGTGTGAGGGCATGCGCGCCGGCGAACGCCGTCCCTGCGCCGAGGGCCAGGTAGTCCGCCGCCCGTCCGCGCAGGACGAGTGCGTCACCATGGCCGAGCAGCAGCACGGCGCAGACGGCGAAGGCGCCCGCCACCAGGGCGGCGTCCAGACCGGCCGCGGCAGCACCCCACGCCCAGCGGGCGCGAGCCGGGGCGGCTTTGCGCTCATCCCGCCTGCGCAGGGCGGCGGACGCCAGGCTCCGGGCGAGCCGGCGCGTTTCGACGACAAGGACAGCGAGCGGGAATGCGAACAGCCACATGACCGGCTGCTCCAGGAGGATGCCGCAGCCGGCGAGCAGCGCGACCAGGCCGTAGACGGTGTGCAGCGGCTGGCAGCGGCGGTGCTGGTGCGTACGGGGGCGGCGTCTTCGGACATGGCTCTCCTCGGTTGAAGATGATCGGGAGTTCGGCCCTGTGAATGGGCCACGGGGTGCTCTGGCCGGGCAGGCAGGGCCTGCCCGGCCAGAAGATGGACGACTACGCCTCTGCGGTGCGCTCGGGCTTCGCCGAGGGGCGGACCCGGGCGCGGCGCAGCCGGTCGGACCACGGCGCGTCGGCGGGCCCCACGGGGTGCTCGGGGATGGTGATCTCGTAGTGCGGGCAGCTGCCGGACTTCACCGCCTCAAGGGCGGCGTGCCGGTGGGGATTCGGGCACTGCTGGCGCTCGTGCTCACCCCTCCAGTAGCGGACCGTCAGAGTGTGGCCGGATCCGCCCTCGCGGGGATGGCTGGGCCGCTGCTCCTGGAAACGCTCGCCCGCGTCCGGGTCGACCCACCAGTTCTCGACCTGGCCGGAGTCGGAGATGCCCCGCCGCCGCTCAGCCTCGCGCTTGCTGGGCTTGAGCTGGTGGACCTGGTGAGAGAGGACCCGCACCGTGGTCCGCTTGTGCTGGGTCAGCAGCTCCCACAGGGCGCGAACGTGGCGCGTCATCAGCTCCTGGCAGCCCTGGCGCGCCGAGCCGCTGCGGTACCGCTCGGGGTTGTCCGGGTCGCGCAGCCGGGCCTCCGGCTCCAGGACCTCGCCGGGGCGCGCCATGAGGGTGTCGTACGGCGAGAACGGCAGCTTCAGCAGCGACTCGTCACACGTCAGCGGAGTGACCCATGTCCAGGGGACGTCATCGTGCGGGGACTCCACCGGCTCCAGGTACCGGTCGGGCCGGAGAAGGAACCAGCCCTCTTCCGTCCGGGGCGACCACGGGCCCCACACGTAGCCGACGATGCGTCGGCCGTTGGGAAGGTCCAGGGGGGTGTCGAGGAACAGCATTCCGCGCGAGGCGGGGAGGTGGGCAGGATCGAACGGGGTCGTGGCCTTGTCCGCCCGCCGCACCACGCGGCGTAGTGCCATCTGGCCGAGGGAGTCGCCGATCTGGAAGAGACGGGCGGAGCGCGCTCGGTCGGCTTCCTGCCGCAGCTGCAAGGCGACGGCCGCTTCCAGGCCGTCCGGGTGGCCGTAGGGCGCCAGTCGTTCAGCGTCCCGGCGGTACGCCTTCGCCTTCATCAGGGCGAAGGCGAGGCTCTGGGTGTGGGCATCCACGTACCGGCGGCGCCAGATGCGGATGCGGTGCTCGTCGGGGGTGCCCCAAGCGGCGGTGTCCGAACCGGTGAGGGCCTCGCCCGGGACCGTGCCCGTCTCGGGGCGAAGCCCCAGTGCCCGGAACCGGCGGACTTCGGCATCGGCGTCGTTCACGACGCCGTCCGTGGTGTCCATGACCGGCCGGTGGTGCTTGTCGTCCGGGTCGAGGGCCCACTCCAGACCCGCGAGCTGTGCCATGGCCGCCCGTACGGTCTCCGGCTCCGTGGACCTGACGAAGTCGGCGAGGAGCCCTTGGACCGTGCTGGCGTACGCGTCGGCCGCCGCGAACCGCAGTACGCGCTTGAGGAACGCCCCGCCCGGGCCGTGCTGAGTACTGGACAGCGCCAGCAGCTCGTCGGCCACCCGCTGCTCGCTCAGCGCCGCGTTCGCCAGGTGGTCGTACATCTGGCGGAAGACGGCCATCTCCTCATCCGCGCCGAGGATGGCATCGATGGCGTCATGGACCCGCCCGACCTTCGCCGGGGAGGTCTCGCGGCCCTCCGGCGCCCGGAGCAGATGGTCCGCAGCGGCGTGGAGCTCGCGGTAGAGCCGCAGCTGGAACTCAGTGAGGATGAGGAGATCGGCTCCACCGACGGGGGCCCGCTTGGCTGCCGCAGTGACGCCCGCCAGCAACTCGGAGTCGGATACGTCGGACAGATGGAAATTCATGTCATCCCTACCTGGACACAGGGGACTTGGGGAAATTCGCGGGTGCTGTGCACCAGGCGATAAGACGACAATACATATTGAAACCGGGATACGCAACGTCGTAGATAAGGGAACGGCCCGTTCCTCCAGGGCCGGTGGCGGGCGCGTAACCCTGCGCGCCCGCCACGTGGTCCCTCCGGTCAGGCCAGGTAGTCGGCGACCATCTCGGCGAAGTCCTCCGGCGTGCGAACCTCGACGCCGAGTTCGGCCGCCTTGACCGCCTTCGAACTCGGCTTGCCACCGGCGGACGGCGCCGCGACCAGGATGGACGTCTTGGCGTTGACGCTGCTGCCCGCGCGCCCGCCGGCCCTCTCGATCAGGGCGTTCATCTCGGACCTCGCGTAGGCCGCCAGCACCCCGGTCATCTTGCCGGTGACCACCACAACCTTGCCCGTCAGCGGCCCTGCACCCTCGCCCGCCGACGTCTCCTGGGGCTCTTCCATGTTGACGCCCGCGGCGATCAGCTTGTCGATGACCGGTGCCAGTGCGGCGACCTGCTCGACGATGACCGGGGCCTTCTCGGGACCGATGCCCTCGACGTCCTGCAACGCAGCCGCATCGGCCTGACGGATGTCTTCCATCTTGCCGAAGTGCCGCGCGATGCGGCGGGACATGCTGCGCCCGGTGCCGAGGACACCCAGGGCGCAGAAGACCCGGCTGAGGGGGAGCGCCTTGGCAGCCTCGATCTGCTCGGCGAGCTTGGCGGCCAGCTTGGCGCTTCCGGACGCTGCCGTGAGCTGCTCGGCGGTCAGGGTGAACAGATCGGCAACATCGGCAACGTCACCGGACGCGACCAGGGCCGCCACGGACGCCGGACCGAGGCCGTCGATGTCGAGCATGTCGCGTCCGGCGGCGTACTGGATCAGCGCCGGAAGCGCGCACGCGCTGCCCTGCGCGCAACGCCACCTCTCCTGCGCTTTGTTGATCTTTCCGTCGCAGTTGGGGCAGGCCTCGGGCAGCGGTACCTCCAGTGCCCCCGCCGGCCGCAGCTGGACCACGGCCCCCTGCACGCGGGGGATGATATCGCCCGCTTTGTAGACAGTCACGGTGTCTCCGATGTGGAGGTCCCGACGGCGAATGTCAGCGGGGTTGTGCAGCGTGGCCCGGGTGACGGTGGAGCCGTCGATCTCGACCGGGGTGAGGATCGCGGTCGGCGCGAGGACCCCGGTGCGGCCGACTTGCCACACGACGTCTTCCAGCACGGTCTGCCGCTCGACCGCCGCGAGTTTGACCGCGATGGCCCAGTGAGGAAAGCGCGAGCCGAACCCGGCCGCCGCCTGCTCCGCCGCGTCGTTCATCTTGATCACCACGCCGTCGATCCCGACGGGCAGCTCCGCACGCATGGCGGCGATCGCATCCACTTGCCCCTGTGCAGCGACGAGATCCGCGACGACATGGAGCCCTGCCGCGGAGTCCGCGGTGGTCTGGATGCCGACGGCGGCCACGGCCGCGAGGGTTTCCGCATGGGTGGCCCCGGCGGGCAGGTACGCGACCGCGTCCAGCTCGACCGCGCCGTAGGCCCAGAACGTCATCCGGAGACGGTACGGCCGGTCCTTCGCCCTGAGCGTGCCGGCTGTGCCGTTGCGGGGGTTGGCGAAGACCTGCGCGTTGTGCGCGGCCCGGACCTCGTTTGCCGTCTCGAACTGGGCCTGCGTGAAGGCGACCTCGCCGCGGACCTCGATGGTGACCGGCTCGGTGAGCTGCTCGGGGAGACCGTCGATCTGGCCGATGACGTGGCTGATGTCCTCGCCGTGGCTGCCGTCCCCGCGCGTGATGATCTGCACCAGACGGCCGCTGCGGTACCGGGCGGCCACGGCAGCGCCGTCGATCTTCGGCTCGACGGTGAACCCGCCCTTCGGCGAGCGTCCCAGCCGACGCTCGACCGACACGCCCCATGCCACCAGGCCCTCGGCGTCAAAAACGTTGTCCAGGCTCAGGAGGCGGGTGGTGTGCGCGACGTCGCCGACGGGCGCGGCCCCGTCGGCGACGAGGCCGGTAGGCGAGTCCGGGGAGACCTCGGCCGGGTGCTCCTGCTCCCAGGCTTGTACGGACCGCCGAAGCTGGTCGTACGAGACGTCGTCCAGGACGCTGTCGCCGTCGCCGTAGTACGTCCGTGAGGCGTCGCGCAGAAGCTGGAGCGCGGCCTCGTACTCGGGGCGGCTGGACGCGGCGGACAGCGCCTGAGCGGCGGGAAGAGTCGTCATGAGGGTGATCCTCTCGTAAGGGTCTGACAGTGGTGGGGACCGAAAGGGGGCGAGGCCCGGACAGGGGGTCGTCCGGGCCTCGCCGGCCCCGGCCGTCGAGGGGAGTGCACGGCCAGGGCGAGCCGCGCAAAGCGGCTCTTCGGAAGTGGCTTTGTGTTGGGGGCGATACCCCGCCCTCACGACAATCAATATACACACAGAAAACAGAAGAAGCAACATGAGGCCCAGGATGGGATCGTCCTAACCCCCGACCGGGCCTTCCTGGTTCGGTCAGATCTGGCCGACTCGTCGGGATGCCCGGTAGCCGGCGGAGCCCCAGGGGCCTGAGACCGCGCGGCATCCCGAGGCCCGGCACCTGCGATTGCCTAGACCGTGTCGCCCTCGGCCCGGGTTTCGACGCGGTGCAGCACGTGGGGGGCGATGAGGTCGGCGCCACCGTCCTCCCAACGCACAGCCTGGAAGGCGTAGGGGGTGCCGTCAGCCATCCCGAAGGCGTGCCCAAGTCGTTCGGTTCCCCTGGCGCGCATGACCAGGTGCGTTCCGTCTGCGTAGTAGGTGAGCGCCGGGTCGAACATGGTGGCCGGGCAGGTCACGTCCGACGCCAGGGGGCGCGCCCGGATGACGATGTCCGCGACCTGGTCGGCGTCGATCCCGGGCATGTTCATGCGCCGGTCAGGCTCGACCTTCCAGGACAGGCCAGGGAACAGGCGGTTGACCTGATCCCGGACCCACTGCCATGCCTCGTTCGAGGCTTCCTCGGTGGCCTCGTTCGCCGAGGAGTGCCAGCCCTCGGCACAGTCGGCGCCCTGTTCACCGAGGAGGGCCATCACCTCGGAGTGAGTGATCTCGTCCGGGAGCGGTGTCCCTGCCTGCAGGCGGTGGACGAATCGGTGGAAGAGCTGCAAGGCCAAGGACTCGCCGTCCAAGTGGTGGGCGTAGACGATCCGCAGCACCTTTCCGTGTCCTTCGGAATCAGGGACCAAGGCGGCGATGGCGGGCGGCGGCGTGGCGTTGATGGCCATGGGGGTGCTCCGTTTCGGGCGGGGGCGGAGGGGCGACGGCAGCAGGGGGCCGGCCGCCGCCCCTGGGATCAGGAGGGGGGAACGGACTGCCACGGCCAGAACGGCGGGCGGGTCCTGGTGGGGTACAGCACGGGCCGGGTTTGCTGCTCGGCGGTCGCCCGCTCGGCGCGTTCCCGTACCGCTTCCTCCAGGAGCCGTGGGTCGTTCAGCGCGTCTCCGCAGGAGACGGTCACGTGCCGACCGAGCCTCCAGAGCTGGGCGCTCACGGCGCAGCATGCGGAGTTGAGGGGGTCGAGGTCGTTCAGCCACCAGCGGTACTTAGCGGGGTCGTTGCCGAAGAACCGCAGCGTGGCGGCGGCGGCCCGGGCCATGGTGCCGGTCCCGGCGGCGGCTTCGAGGAACAGATCGCCGGGCCTGCGGTCGGTTGAGAAGAGGATGTCGCCCATGTGGTCGGCGGCGACGGCCGGGGTGAAGAACTCGCCGGTCGACTGCCGCTCGCTGTAGCTGCGCATCCGAGTGATGAGCAGGCCGAGGACGTCGTCGGACTCGGCGCGGGCGGTGTCGGAGCAGTACTCCAGCAGCCCCGCGCGGACGAGGACCCGGGCGTAGTCGGACAGGCCGCGGATGTCCGTTTCGGTGGGGTGGGAGAGCCAGTCGTGGAGTGGGCGGGCGGCTTCGGTCAGGTCCGGGTCGTACGTCCAGAAGGAGTTCCAGCCGGCCCGAAGTGCGTCGATGAGCTGCTCGTCGTTCAGAGGGAGCAGGAGCGGGCCGTAGTCGGGGCCCTCCGGCCGCGAGGGGGCGGACAGAGCGAGCCCAGCCAGGGTGCCCACCGCGATGGCCCGGTCGCTGGAGCCGCCGCGGTTGGACGTCCACCAGGCATGCGCGGCGTCGGCTATGGCGTGGGCGTGGTCTCGCCCGCTTTCGGGCGCCATGGCGCGGCGCATTCCGGCGGGCGGGATGCCGTACAGCGTCACGTCGCGTCTCCCGGCCCCTGCGCGATGAGTCGGTCGAGTTCGGCGACGAGCGGCGGCAGGAGGGTGCGCTTGCGTCCCAGGCGGCTGGAGCCGAAGGACTGCAACGTTCCAGGGTGGCCGTTGGGCTGGAAGTCGCTGTCGACGATCCAGGTCCGGTCTCCGGGCATGCGGGACAGACGGTAGGCGGCCTTGTTGAGCAGCGTGCTGTGTTCGAAGAGAAGGAGTTCGGCGTACAGGCCGGTGACGTTTCCGGCCTGGCGTTCGCCCAGGACCGGCACGACGCCGGTGTGCGCCACGGTGGTGTCCTCGTCGGTGATGGTGGCGGTGAACGTCCGGGCGGCGCGCAGCGGGGCCAGCACTCGTTCGGCCGCCTGATGGGCTTCGGGGAACCCGATCGGGTCGGCGGCGAGGCACCGTCCGGCGAGGGCGAGCGGGTCGCGGGTAAGGGCCTCGGAGAGCTTGAGGGGAGCGAGTTCGCGCAACAGCGCGTCGCGCCCGAGGGTCACGAGGTACCAGTACTGCTGAGCGCGGGTGGTGGGGGTCATCGTGTCCATGGGGGTCCCTTCCGGGGGCGGGGGGCGCTGGAGGGACAGTCCGCCCAGCGGGTCAGTTCGGGGTGCGGCGTCGGCTCAGGTGCTCGCCGAATCGGCTTCCTCTGCCGTGAGGTCTTCGAAGTAGTCGCGGGCGCTGGCGACCAAGCCGGGGACGTCGCACCCGAAGGACTGGGCCGCGTCCAAGAGCGCCGCGAGCATCCCCGCCTCTCGCTCCGCTCCGGCGGCGACGACGGCGCACACAGCGGTGAGGTGGACGGGGTATGCCTCGCTGCGCAGCTCCTCGGCGGCCTGGTAGAGGTCCCGGGGGCCGACGCGCCCGTCAGTCAGGCAGAAGAGTTGCGCGACCAGATCCCCGATCACGCGGTCGGCGCTCTCTTGGTCATCGACGACTTGGTCACCGGGGTGGTTGAAGGCGACCTGAGCCATGGCTTCGGCCGCAAGGACGCCGAGCCGAACGCGCTCGGTCCGCTCGGGCACGGGCAACAGCGTTGTCGGGGCGTGCTGGTTGTACGCCTCCAGAGCCTCGCTGGCCCACGCCGCGCGGTCCGCGTTGGTGCACTCGCGGACGGGATCCATGTTGATCCCGGCGTTGCGCGCCACGGCGATGCGGGCGGCCTTGCGTGCAGTGATGGAGATGTCCACGGTTGTCCTCAGGGTGAGGTTCGAAGAGTGCGGTCGGTGAGAGCGAGGTCCCGCTCGATCACGGTCATCACGATACACATTGAAATAGCAATACACAACACTCAGGCGGGGCGACGATCATCCGCCCACTTCGGGTACGGAAGCGAGGGCATCCCGAAGACTGTCCTCGACCTCTCGGCCCGGGTCCGCGCAGCGGGCAGCAGGTACCGCAGGTTGCCGGGGTGACGAGCGGCGCGGGCGCCGATCGCCGGCAAGATCTCGGCCAGCCAGCGAGCCGGCTCCTCCTCGGGGCGCAGCGGCCGCGCCCCAAGAAGTTCGAGGCGCCGGACGACCCCGCCGCTGCCAGCCTCCCGACCGGTGACCTTGGCTTTTGACCGTGCGCTGAGTACGGACCCGTCGGGCAGGAAGCACAGGGACCGGGCGGTGCCGCGGCCCGTGAACCGGGCGCCGAGCGCCTGGTAGACGATGCCTAGATGGCCAGGGGAGCCGATCACGACACCCTCGCCGGTGACCCGCCGGCGCGGCATGGGGTCGGCGAAGGAGACGGCTGCGCGCAGCCCGCTCTCCGCCGCGAGCCGCAGGGCTCGGGACACCAGGAACGTCTCCCCGTTGGCCGGGACGGAAGGGCTGACGATCAGTCGAGCCAATTCAGCGCTCTCCACGTACGGAGCAAGTCCGGGGAAGGGCACGGTCAAAACTCGCTCGTTCATCGGGGAGGCGAGCACCACGGCTCCGACCAGGACGTGCCCGTGCACGGTCTGATCGCCTGGGCCGGCCTCGGCCTCGGTGTCCAGCATCCCGAAGCGTTGGATGGCTGCGGGCCTTATCTTCACGATGATCTTTCAAGCAGCCACGTCAGGCACGTACCGGCTGACGTGGCTCAGTCATCGGTATCCATGGGGTGTTCAGGATTACAGGCACATTTGTCACGTCCTTCCGTGCCGAGCGGGCAGAGGTGACTAGGGACCGGGCAGCGTGGGTCGTCGTCGGAGCGTACGACTACGCCCTGCACCGCGAGGGGTCGCTCTTCCTTGTCGGACTGCGCAACGCCGGCCGGGCGTACAACACCGAGCGCACGTACGCGGGCCGTACGGCCTTGTACCTCTCGTACTGCGCTCACCAGCGCCTCGACTGGGCGGCGGTGACGGTCTGGCAGCTGTCGCGGTTCTTGCACTGGCTGGTCGAGGAACCGCTGCCGTCGCGGAGCCGGCGGGGTGGCGGGCCGGAACGGTTTCGCGGGGACAACACCGCGAACGCGATCGTCGGCACGGTCTGCGAGTTCCTGGCCTTCGGCGTCCGGATGGGCTGGGTGGCCAAGGAGTTGCTGGGGCAGCTGACGGAGCCCAAGTACCTGCGCTACCTGCCTCCGGGCTACGACCCGGGCGAAGACGACCAGCACCGGACGGTCCGGTCCCGGCTGATCAAGCTGGCCTCCCTGGACGCGGGGATCGAGTGGCTGACCATCGAGCAGATCGCACGCCTGGTGGACGTCGCCCGGCACGCGCGGGACCGCTTCCTGGTGCTGCTGCTGTGGAGCACGGGGATGCGGATCGGCGAGGCGCTGGGGCTTCGCCGCGAGGACATGCACCTGCTCCCCGACTCCCAGGCGTTCGGCTGCCAGGTGAAGGGCCCGCACGTTCACGTGCGGCGCCGGCTGAACAGCAACGGCGCCTGGGCGAAGTCGCGGCGGCCGCGGGTCATACCGGTGACCACCGAGCTGGTCGCCGGTTACGCCGACTACCTCTACGAGCGGGCCGCGGTGCCGGAGGCCGAGTTCACCGAGCAGGTCTTGGTGAACCTCTTCCGGGCCCCACTGGGCCGGGCGATGACCTACTCCAACGCCAAGGACCTCTTCGATCGCCTCGCCCGCGCGGCCGACCTGATCGCCCGCCCTCACATGGTCCGGCACGGTGCGGCGACGCACTGGATCCGTGGCGGCACCGACCGCTCCGTCGTTTCGGACCTGCTGGGACACCTGTCGGACTCGTCGATGAGCGTGTACGTCCATGCCTCCGACGACGACAAGCGGGCCGCCGTCGAGCGCGCGGACGCCCGGCGTCTGGAGATCGCCCGATGAGCCTGCAGACTGTGGCCGCCCCCGCGGCCGATCCGGCCGTGGTGCCGCTACCCTTCGACCGCCCGCGGTGGCAGGCGTGGCTGGACGAGCACACCGACCCGTTGTGGCGGTCGGACGAATGGGTCGGTGAGCACTGGCTGTTCACCGGTGACCCGGACGAGTCGACGACGGCGATCTGGCGCTGCAACAGCGCCGGCTGCCACGTCGCGGTCCGCGCGAGCCGGCACCTGTGCCGGTCCTGCTACGAGCAGTTCGTGGAGAGCGGGCTCAGCCGGGAGGAGTTCGTGACGGTGGGCCGCCGGGCGACGGTCCGGGCCTTGCCCGGGTCGCGGCCGCCGTGCTCGGCGGAGCGCGAGGGGGTCCGCTGCGCGCTGGAGGCGGCGAGCCGGGGCAGCTGCATGCCGCACTACGTGAAGTGGCGGTACCAGTACAAGAGCGGGCATACACAGCTGGATCTCGCCGACTGGCTCGCGACCGTGGCCCTTCCCCTTCCTCCCGGCCGCCCGTGCCTGGTGGGAGCCTGCGACGGCACGGCGCACGGCCGCCGGACGGAGTTGTGCACCTACCACCGCGAGCGCTGGCGCCAGCACCGCAAGGCGCTCGGCGTGAAGGGCCCGGCCGCCGAGGACCTGGCCGTCTGGGCGGCGGTGCAGAGTCCGCACCTGAACGGCTTCCAGTTCACCCTGCTGCCGCTGAACCCGCTGCTGCGCCGCGAGGTCCTCTATGCCCTGGTCCAGCGCGATACCCAGCGGCCCACGCTGAGCCCGGTCGCGGTGCGGCTCCTGGTCCGCGGCCTGGAGGGCGTCGACAGTATCGCCGCCCTGCCGCCCAAGCAGCTCGCCGACCTCGGGTACATCGACCGCAACTGCGAGGCCCACTGGAACGACGTCCTGCGCCTGGTGCGAGCGGCCTTCGACCGGTTCCGGGGTATCGACCCGCTCGACAAGCCCGTGTGGGAGCTCGCCGACCTAGGCCTGCGCTCGCGTACCCGGTCCGGGGTCCGTACGGTCCCGCGGCAGTTGGACACCTCGGTGATCCGGCAGGACTGGCTGCGCCGGCTGCTGGCGGACTGGGTGAAGGAGACCACCCCCGAGAACACCGACTTCCGGCGGTTCTTCAAGGGCTGCACGGCCGCATCGCGCGCCCTGGAGCTGCGACCGGGCGGCGGCCACGACCCTGCTGCGCTGAAGATCACCGACATGGACGCCGTCGTCGAGGAGATCCGTTCCCGCCAGCGGGAAGACGGCACCGGACCGCTGTCCGCGGGCGCCCGCAACGAACTCCTCACGAGCTTCTGCCAGCTGCTCGACTTCGGCCGCCGCCTGCAGCTCCTCGACGACCTTTCCACCGGTTTCGCCCGCCAGCGCCACCACCAGATCCCCTACGAGGACGCGAGCGAGGACATGGCCGGCAAGGCCATACCCGAGCTCGTCATCGCCCAGCTGGACGCGGCCACCGACCTCATCGGCGTCGACTTCCCGTACGGGGACTTCCCGCCGGAGGTGGTGCAGGCCATGCTGCGCGTCGTCTACGTCCTGCTCCGTGACACCGGTCGGCGCCCCTGGGAAGTGCGCTGGCTGCGCATCGACTGCCTGGATACCGACGGCGGCGAGTACGTCCTGATCTGGGACAACCACAAATCGCGGCGCAACCGGCGCCGTCTGGAGATCAGCCGGGAGACCGCGTTCGCGATCCTGGCGTGGCTGAAGATCCGGGCCACGCTGAAGCTCCCGGCCCGCTCGAGGACCTTCCTGTTCCCCGCCGCCCGGCACGCCTACGACGCCTGCATCGACGCCAACACCGTGGCGAAGATGCTCCGCATGTGGGTCGACGGCCTGCCCGAGCTGGTCACCGACACGGCCGACGAGGACGGCCTGCCGCTGCCCTTCGACCGCAGCCGCATCTTCGCGTACGCCTTCCGGCACACCTACGCCCAGCGGCACGCTGACGCCGGCACCGACCTGCACACCCTGCGCGATCTCATGGACCACCGATCGGCAGACACCACGGTTGGATACTTCACGGTCTCCCTGAAGCGGCGCCGCGAGGCCGTGGAGACGATGCGGCTGCACGTCATGGACCGCTCAGGGCACCCGATGCCGACCTCGTCGGCCACCGTGTACGACGCCCGGTCGGTGGGGACGCCGTTCGGCAACTGCACCGAGCCGTCCAACGTCAAGGCCGGCGGCGGGAAGTGCCCGATCCGCTTCCAGTGCTCGGGGTGCGGCTTCTACCGACCTGACCCCTCGTTCCTCCCAGCTGTCGAGGACCACATCCGCGGCCTGAAGGCCGACCGGGAGAGCGCCGTGGCCATGGACGCCGCCGCGTTCGTCATCCGCAACCTCACCGACCAGATCGACTCCTTCCAGGTCGTGGTCACCGGCATCCGCACCGCGCTCGCCGAGATGCCCGAAGCCGAGCGGCACCACATCGAGGAGGCAGCCGCCCTGCTGCGCAAGGTCCGCGCCGGGGAGCCACCGAACCTCCTGCCAATCGTCGGCCTTCCCACTAGGAGCACGTGCCATGGATGAGCCCCGAACCCCTGCGCAGGTCCTGCGCGAGGCCCGGCAGAAGGACTCCCGCGACAAGCGCGCCCGGGTCCTGACCGTGGTCGACCAGATGCTCGCCGAGAAGGAACCGGTCACCTTCACCACGGTGGCGCGGCGGGCGAAGGTCTCGCACTGGCTGGTCTACGCGGAGGGCGTGCGCGAGGTCATCGAGCAGGCGCGGCGCCGCCAGGCCCGCCAGCCGCGCGAGGACGGCGCCCGCAAGGCCCCGGCGGGCTGGCAGGTGGAAGTACAGATCACCCGGGAGGACAACCGGCGACTGCGGGAGGAAGTAGACCGGCTCAAGGCCGCCGTGCGCCGATCCCTGGGCCAGCAGATCGACCAAGTCGGCGCCGCCGACCTCCGCGCCCGCGTTGACGAGCTCACCGCCGCCAACCAGCGCCTCGAAGGCGAACTCGCACAGGTGAAGGCCCATGCTGAGGAACTGCAGGGCCGGCTCACCGAGACAGAGGACGATCTCGCCGGGGCGCGGACCAGTCTGCGCCGCATGATCCGGAATGGGAACCAGGAGCCCGCCGTGTGATCCAGGCCAGTACGGCACCACCACGACGTTCACTACCAGCGCGGCAGACAGGAACCGCCCATCGCGCAGGTTCGGAGGTCCGCACGATGTCCCGGTGGGTGCCCGGTGGCTTCGCACCCTGTCGGCACAGCGCGTGACCAGGGATGATGCCCACCATGGCCCTCGACCAGAATCTCGTTCCGCTACGTTCTACGCGCTCGCTGCCCCTGGTGTTCGCCATCGGGGCGGCGGTCGGCGTTCTGGGCGGGATGATCGGGCTGGGCGGCGCGGAGTTCCGCTTGCCGCTGCTGATCGGCCTGTTCGGGTTCGCCGCGCTGTCCGCGGTCATCCTGAACAAGGCGATGAGCCTGGTCGTGGTCCTGGTGGCGCTGCCCGCCCGCATGGCGACCGTCCCGGCCTCAGAGGTGGCCGCGCACTGGCCCGTCGCCGCCAACCTGCTGGCCGGGAGCCTGCTAGGCGCGTGGGCCGGAGCGTCGTGGGCGGTACGGATGCGCTCCGCCACCCTCTACAAGGTCCTGGCCGCGCTGATGGTCCTCATGGCCGCCGCCCTGGTGATCACCCACACCACCACCCTGGGCACCCTCGCGCTGCCCTTGGCAGCGCAAGTACCCCTGGGCGTGTTCGCCGGGTTCGGCATCGGGGTGGTCGCGGCGATCATGGGTGTGGCCGGCGGTGAGCTGCTGATCCCGACGATCGTGCTGCTGTTCGGCCTGGACATCAAGACGGCCGGGAGCCTGTCCCTGCTGGTGTCGCTGCCGACGATGCTGGTGGCCTTCGCCCGCTACAGCCGTGACGGCAGCTTCGCCGTGCTCGGCGCCAACCTCCGCTTCACCCTCGTCATGGCCGCGGGCTCGATCGCCGGCGCGGTGCTGGGCGGCCTGCTCCTCGGGGTGTTCCCGGAGGCGGTGCTCATCCCCGTCCTGGCCGTGATCCTGCTCGTCTCCGCGGTCAAGCTCGCCCGCCACGACTGACGTGTGCAAAGCCGCCGCGCGGGACGAAGTTACCGCGCGGACGAACGCCGGGTCGCTGCGCGGCCGCCTCGCCGCGCTGTCCAGCGTCGTCGCAGCCAGTTACCGCATTCGCCGACCGCGACCAGGAAGGCGGCGGAGGCGGCGCATCCGGTGAGCGGTGCAGGGTGTCCGAGAGCGGTGCCTGCCAGCCAGAGGATGCCGGTCAGGGCTGCCCACCAGGCGATGACCGAGAGCGGGGTGCGCAGGAGTGCCGGCTGTGTCATCGGCTGCCGTTCTGGGCCGCTTTGAGGCGGGTCAGGCCGAGCGCCAGGCATCCGGCGACCGCGACGATTCCGGCGGCGGCGGTGAGGGCCAGGCTCACTTCAGGGGCGGCTCCGGCCAGGCGGGGAATCGCGTTGAGGGGTGCCACGGCGTAGAGGCCGAGGAGGGCCCAGCCGTGGACGCGCACGGGCGCGAGCCGGGCGCGCAGCCGGGCAGGTACTCGGCCGGCGGCCATGGCCAGTCCGGCGGGCAGCAGGGTGCAGGAGAAGAGGGCCAGGCCGATCCACTGCCAGATCATCGTCGTGGGTTCCTGTCGGGTGTCGGGTCGGGGCGGAAGGTGAGCGTTACCGGCGGCCAGCGGCGGCCATGACGAGGCCAGTGACGAGCAGGGACAGCCCGAGGATGAGCACAGGGACGCCGGGCCCGGGCAGGAAGTACATCGCCACGCCGGCCAGGGTCAGCGGTGCGCCGACGGCGGCCATCACCTTTCCGATCTGTCGTTCCGACATGGCTGCTCCTCGTCCGGCGAAGGGGGTGGGTCGGCCGAGGCGGCGCTGCCGGTGACGAAGGCGGCGAGTACCCCGGCAAGCAGGGCCCAGGCCACCGCCGCCCAGCCGTAGCGGGCGCCGCCGATCAAGGCCGTGGCTGCGGCGACCGTCACACCGGCTGCCACGGCCCGGGGGCTGGTGGCGAACGCCCACTGCCGCCGGGCGCTGCCCGGATGCCGGAGCTCGGTGACGGCCGTGCGGATGACCAGGGCGGCGATGACGATCACGGGCGCCAGCAGGGAGGCATCGCCGTCGGCCATCAGGTGGGCCGCCCGTCCGTACGAGCGGTGGTGTCTTCGGCGGTGGGGGTGTGCTGGTAGATGTCGGGGATGCCGTCGTGGTCGGCGTCGAGCGTCTCCGCCTCGTAGAGGCGCCGGTAGAGGGTGTTGCGCCGCCGCAGCAGGACGGCCGCGAGGACGGCGGCGGTCAGGGAGGCGACGAGGACGGCGGCCTTGACGTGCTCGCTTGTCTGGCCGCCGGGGAAGGCGAGTTCGCCGATGAGGAGGGCGACGGTGAAGCCGATCCCGGCCAGCACCGACAGGCCCAGGACGTCGGCCCAGGCGAGGTCGGGGTTGAGCTGGGCGCGGGTGAAGCGGGCGGCCAGGTAGGTTCCGGCGAAGATCCCCACCGTTTTGCCGACGACCAGGCCGATCACGACGCCGAGGGGTTCGGGGCTGGTGAACACCGCGCCCAGGGCGGGTCCGGAGATGTTCACCCCGGCGGCGAACAGCGCGAACAGCGGGACCGCGATACCGGCGGAGAGCGGGTGGACCAGGTGTGAGACCCGGGCGGCGGGTGAGACCTCTTCGCCCTTGTCGCGGGTGGTGCGCAGGATGAGGCCCATGGCGACGCCGGCGACGGTGGCGTGGACGCCGCCGTTGTACATCAGCGCCCAGATCGCCAGCCCGAGGGGCACGTACCACCACCAGCCGCGTACTCGCAGCCGCTGCAGCAGGTAGAAGAGGACCAGGCCCGCGATGGCTCCGGCGAGTGCCCACAGGTTGAGGTCGGAGGTGAAGAACACCGCGATGATCAGGATTGCGCCGAGGTCGTCGACGACGGCGAGGGTGAGGAGGAAGGCGCGCAGCGCGGCCGGCAGATGGGTGGAGAGGACCGCGAGGACGGCGAGGGCGAAGGCGATGTCGGTGGCCATGGGGACCGCCCAGCCCGCGCTGCTGCCGCCTCCCGCCGTGGTGGTGGCGAGGTAGAGGGCGGCGGGTACGGCCATCCCGCACAGTGCGGCGATGACGGGCAGCGCGGCGGTGGCCGGGGTGCGCAGTTCGCCGACGACGAGCTCGCGTTTGAGCTCGATGCCGGCGACGAGGAAGAACACGGCCAGCAGCCCGTCGGCCGTCCAGTGCCCCACCGACAGGTCCAGGCCGAGGGCCGGTATCCCGAAGTGGAAGTCGCGCACGGACGCGTACGCGGCGCTCCAGGGGCTGTTGGCCCAGATCAGGGCGAGGACGGCGGCGCCGAGGAGGACCAGGCCGCCGACGGTCTCGGTGCGCAGGGCCCTGGTGATGGCCTGCCGTTCGGGTAGGGGCAGCAGACCGAGGAAGGGGGAGCGGATGTCGGCCATGGCAGTGGGCCTCCGGGTGTCAGCGACGGGAGGGCACACTGCCCCCAGGACGCCGACCAGACTTCCCGGCACACCGCGCGCCTTTTCTTGACGCGTTCTTTACACCGTATCCGCGGCGAGGAAGCCTGTCTGCCCCGCACGGTTCCGCAAGATCACATCGGTGTCAGGTTGTGATCAGCCCTGGCGGGAGGCGCACCGCCAGGCGGCGACGGCGGCGAGCACCAGTGCCGCGGCCGCGTACAGCTCGGGCCGCTCGGAGGGCATCGTGTAGAGGGCGGCGCCCGCGATCGTGAGGATCGCGCCCATCACCAGCAGGGGCGAGGCCGGACATCGAGGCGGGCGGCGGGGCATCGCGGGTCAGGGCCCGGCCGGTGCGGCCTGGTGCAGGCGCGTACGGAGCGTTTCGGCGAACTCTTCGGCGCGGGCCAACTGGACGCGTAGCTTGTCGACCTGCTCGGTGGCGGCCTGCTCGTACTCCCGCATCCGCCCCAGCAGGGCCTCGCGCTCACCGAGATCGAGGCCGGGCTCGTTGTCGAGGCGGTCGGTGGCGTCCAGGAGGTCGCGCATCTGGTCGAGGGTGAAGCCGAGCGGCTTCATCCGGCGGATGACCATGAGGCGGGCGACGTCGGTCTCGGTGTAGAGGCGGAAGCCGCCCTGCGAGCGGGCCGAGGGCACGACCAGACCGGTCTCCTCGTAGTGCCGGATGGTCCGCAGAGACAGCTCCGTCCGCGCGGCGACCTCGCCGATCTGCATGTGCCTGTCGTCCACGCCCGCGGCCTGGCCCTTCTCGTTGTGGCGGGCCGCGTCCCGTGCGGCCCCACCGATCTCTACTCTAACGTTAGGGTAGAGTTGCTGGTGGCGAGGGCGGCCCATGGTGCCCCGCTACTGCCGTGTCGGGGCCGACGGTGCCCCCGGCGAAGATCCGATTCTTGCAGGAGAGAGCGTGCGCGAGCCCATGACGCCGACCGCCGCCGCCTGCCCGCCGTGACGCTTCGCCTCTGGACGTGAGCCGCCCTGCCGCAGCCCGGCTTCGTCCCGTTCTTCGACTTCCGGCCCGCCCCGTTGCGGGCCGTCCGCGGGGCGCCGGCCCGGCCTTCCGCGTTCTCCCGCACGCCCCTGGCCTGCCCTGAGCAGGGTGTGCCCGAGCACGACAGGTACCTGCTTCCTTGTCTTCTTCCGTTGTATCCCCCGCCGCGCGACTGCGCGGCCTGCGCCCCGACTGGCTGAACAACCCGAAGGTCTGGCGCACCGAGGTCCTCGCGGGTCTGGTCGTCGCCCTCGCACTGATCCCGGAGGCGATCTCGTTCTCGATCATCGCCGGTGTCGACCCGGCGGTCGGCCTGTTCGCCTCGTTCACGATGGCCGTGGTCATCTCGATCGTCGGCGGCCGGCGGGCCATGATCTCCGCCGCGACCGGCGCCGTCGCCCTGGTGATCGCCCCCCTGAACCGTGAGCACGGCTTCGGCTACCTGGTGGCCGCGGTCATCCTGGCCGGCGTCATCCAGGTCGCGCTCGGCGCGCTGGGAGTGGCCAAACTGATGCGGTTCGTGCCGCGGTCTGTGATGGTCGGCTTCGTCAACGCCCTCGCCATCCTGATCTTCATGGCCCAGGTCCCCGAGATGACGGATGTTCCCTGGCCGGTGTATCCGCTGATCATCGGCGGGCTGGCGTTGATGGTGTTCTTCCCGAAGATCACCACCGTCATCCCGGCCCCGCTCGTCTCCATCGTCATCCTCACCGTGATCACGGTGGCCGCCGGGATCGCGGTGCCGACGGTCGGCGACAAGGGCGACCTGCCGTCCTCGCTGCCCGTCCCGGGCCTGCCGGACGTGCCGTTCACCCTGGAGACCCTGACCACCGTCGCCCCGTACGCGTTCGCGATGGCGCTGGTAGGCCTGATGGAGTCGCTGATGACCGCGAAGCTGGTCGACGAGATCACCGACACCCACTCATCCAAGACCCGCGAATCGGTCGGCCAGGGCATCGCCAACATCGTCACCGGGTTCTTCGGTGGCATGGGCGGCTGCGCCATGATCGGCCAGACGATGATCAACGTGAAGGTGTCCGGCGCCCGCACCCGCCTGTCCACCTTCCTGGCCGGTGTCTTCCTGATGGTGCTGTGCATCGTCTTCGGCCCGGTCGTCTCCGACATTCCCATGGCTGCCCTCGTCGCCGTCATGGTCATGGTGTCCTTCGCGACCTTCGACTGGCACTCCATCGCCCCCAAGACCCTCAAGCGCATGCCCGCGGGTGAGATCGCCGTCATGGTCATCACCGTGATCTGCGTGGTCGCCACCGACAACCTCGCCATCGGCGTCGTCGTCGGCTCCGTCACCGCGATGGTCATCTTCGCCAAGCGCGTCGCCCACCTCGCAGAAGTCACCGCCGTCACCGACCCCGACGGCAGCACTGTCGTCTACTCCGTGACCGGCGAGCTGTTCTTCGCCTCCTCCAACGACCTCGTCGGCCAGTTCAACTACGCCACCGACCCGAAGAAGGTCGTCATCGACCTCTCCAAGGCGCACATCTGGGACGCCTCCTCCGTCGCCGCCCTGGACGCCATCGAGACCAAGTACACCCAGCGCGGCAAGAGCGTGGAGATCACCGGCCTCAACGACCCCAGCGCCGACCTCCACGGCAAACTCACCGGCGAACTCACCAGCCACTGACCCCCGGCCCCGCGGAACGGAGGACCCCGGCCGACTACTGGGGCCCTCCGTCCAGACGGCACACGCCGACTTCGAGCCCTTCAGATACGAGAACAGGGCACATCTAGAAGCACAACATGGTCGCTGGGATGTGTACAGCAAGCTGCGAAATGCGATAGCTCGGCATGCCCACGAAGGTAAACCTCGACCCGACTGGAAGGCAGGATCTGATGCAGGCTCGCGGCTGGCCATGTGCCTTACATGGCTGAGGCTGTAGTGCTGCTCTGACCTGCAGTGCTACTTGACAGCTGCAGATAACGGGCCATCCGGAGAGATAGTGCTGTGAGGTGACGTAGCGGCGTGCCGTCTGCTCGTCGATCCGGACGACCTCGTATCGAGCCCTGCGGAAGCCTCCTTCGGAGGCGTGCCGCCAGCTGGGTACGCCGAACGACCACCGCTGGGCATAGCCTCGCGGGTCGCCCGCCACCATCGCCCGCAGCTCACCGGCGCTGGGCATGACCGGCATCCCGTTCACGCCGCCTCCCGGACCGCGGCCAGGTGGCCCAGGAGGTCTTCGCGCCAGCGCAACGCGTAGGGAAGGCAGTTGGCCTCGCTCTTGTGCGTGCCGCAGGTCCGCTCGAACCTGCCGCCCTTCGACCACGCCATGCTGTCGGCGGAAGCCACGTGCCGCCACGAGACGTCGAGTCCGGTCTTCTTGTAGCCGAAGGCGTGCAACCTCAAGCCCATGGCGTGCAAGTCCTCCAGGATCCAGCTCGCCGTGAAGGTGCTGGGCCGCCGGCAGATGCTGCCCACGCCGACGAGGGGCTCCTTGGTCAGATCGACGCCGGCCGCCGCGAACTTTTCGACGCACCGCGCGTAGTGGGGACGAAGCCACCCCTGGACGACGGGGATGATCGGGAGCTCGGGGGCGAGCTCGCGCAACGTCAGGAAGTTCGCGACGGTGAGGTCCTGGTGCTGGTCGATCGTCAGGCCGGTCATGCGCAGCGCGTCGTCCTCGCACATGAGGTCTTGCTGACTGGCCCAGGACAGCCGGCCCACCTCATCCCTGTACCTGCGGATCTGCTGCACGTACTGCTGCGGGGTGGTGCGCCATTCGCCGAACTTGGTGATCTCCGTGAAGCCGCCGCTGTCGAGCGCCCACGGGTGGCCGGCGCGGGGAAGGGTTTTGACGCGGGCGAGCTGGCGGTTCGACACGAACATCGGCACGCGGCTCTCCTTGAGCCAGTGCGGGCGGTGGACGCCGAGCCAGAAGGTCGGCAACGGCGGTGCCGCCTGTGCGGGCTGTGCTGGAACGAGAACGGGCATGACCTCTCCGAACGTGAAGGCATCGGGTGGGGCGGTGCCGCCGCGCGGGACCTCCGCGCGGCGCGGCGGGCAGGGCTCACCAGCCGACGAGGCCCTTGTCCTGCGCGGCCGCGAGCTCCCGCAGACGCGCGTGGAGCCGGGTTGCGTCGCCAGGACCGCAGCCGTACCGCTCGAACACGGCCCGGGCCGCGACGGCGCGGGAGCCGGCGAAGGCAAGGTCGCCCTGCGCGACACGGAGCCGGGTCAGGGCCCGCGTGGCTGCGACGAGGCGAGCCGCGTCGATGACCGGTGCGAGGCCCGGGCCGTGGGCGGGGGTGTACATGAGGGCGGTCACCTGCTCGCCGACTTCAGGGCACAGGCTTTTGGCAGACGTCAGCCAAGGGCGCCGGGCGCTGGTGAGGGCCGGCGACCAGCTCTGGCCGCGGTCGGTGCTGACCACGGCGCACTCGAACTGGAGGCTGACCCGGTACGTGAGCGACACGGCGGCCCGGACGTCCATGTGCTCCCCGTGAGCCACACCACTCTGGGCAAGGCCCGGCGTGAAGCGCACCTGCGCGGCCCGGCCGTGGATGGTGGTCTCCAGCTCGTAGTTCGCCTGAACCACGGCTTCGACGTCGAGCTCACCGGGGCCCGAGTATCCCGGGAGGGGGAGGGCTTGGCGGAGCAGGCCGGCGCGGAGCTGCTGGGCGAGAAGTTCCGAGAGGTCCTGGGCTGTACAGGTTCCGGTGGCGTGCGTGATCGAGCGGATCCCAGCGCGTGCCGCAGCGAGTAGCTGCTCCTCGGCGACGAGCGGGTCGAAATCGACTGAGGGCATGACGGAGCGCTCCATGAGACGAGGCGGGGGGAGGCGACGTACGACTGGCGGGTGCGTCGGGTGGCCGACGGTGGGGGAGCGCGGCCGGGGCGCGGAGCTAAGGCGCGAGTGGAGGGCCGGGGCGTGAAGGTGCCGGGCGCGCGGTGGTGGAGCTGCGCCAGGGGCGGGCGGCTGTCTCAGCGCACACCCGCGGGGCAGGGGGCCGCAGCGAAAGCAGTGGGTGCCCGCCCGCCTGCGGCCGGTGACGGCGGAGTCAGGTGGAGTCGCGAGAGCCGGTCAGCGCTCAGCTGCGGGCAGCGGCGCCCGGTCGAGTTTGAAGAAGCACCGGCCGAGCTCCTGCGCGGACCACGTGAACGGGTTCCAGTCCTTCTCTCGGACGGTGACGATGACGCCGGTCGGTGATTCCTCGACCGCTTTGACCCGCACGATCGGGAAGTGGCCGCTGGCGACACCGTCGCGCATGAGGCGGTCCCCAGGCCCGACCGGAGCCTGGACCTCGCCGCCGGTGTACCGCGTGTAGGGCACCAGGACCTGCGGGATCCCTTCCGGCACGGCCAGCGCACGATCGGTCAGCATGTCGGCCAAGTGCTCTCTGATCAGCGCGTAGAGACGCTGGGACGGCGGGTCCTCCACCGTGAGTGCGACGAACGCCAGGCGCAGTGCCTCGTCGTCCAGGCCGGGCGGATATCCGCGGTTGTCGGCGCGGGCGAGGACGTCCTTGGCGTACCGGTGGGCCAGACGACCGCGGTGGAGGGACCCGGCGGCGGGCGGGCTCGCGGCGACGCACGCCGGACAGGAGAGCGGGGCGTCGGTGACGCGCGCCGGGTCCAAGTGCTCGTAGTGGTGGACGACCGAGTACCGGCCCGCGTCGCAGACCACGTCAATCAGAAAGCCGGTGTGGCTGTTGAGCAGACCCTCGTGAACGGCGCCGTCGTGGCCGATGAGGTTCTTGTGGTCCATGTCTTCTCCGCCGCCCCCGGGGGCGGCGTCCTCGCTTTCGGTGCGTCGGGTGGGTGGCTGGCGGCACGGGCGCGGTGCTCGCGGCCCCGCGCCTCACGTGCCGTCCGGCCTACTTGCTGAGGTAGAACTTCACCCCCCGGCACACGACCAGGATCGGCCCGGTCGCGTTGATGATCAGCTGGTACGCCTCCTGCTCGGAGACCGATCCCGCCTCCGTCACGGTCTCGTCGAACCGGGTCTGACCCTGGAGGTAGCGGATCAGCTCATATTTGGCCACCGGCCCGTCGAGCGGAATCGTCGCCCCCATCGGCGAGTGGGAGTCGCTCAGGCCCCGCCCGATCCATCCGGCCGAGAGCTGGAGCGGGGCCGGGAACGGGACGCGGTGCGCAAGGTGCCGGGCGACGGCTTCGTGGGCGCGCTGGTCCCACATTCCGTTCCAGACATCGCTCGCGTTCCTGGCCTCTTCGTCGTACGCCGCCAGGGCCCGGCGCATGTTCAGGTACTCGTTGTCCTCACGGAAGATCCGGGACCTGGACCAGTTGCCGGTCGTGTCGAAGCCGTCATCCATCGACTGCCCGTCGTGCTGGCGGCCGACCATCCAGTGCCCCGTGGACTCGTCTACGCCGAGCCACACACCCTCGAAGGAGCCGCGCCACTCGCGCCGTGCCTGGTCGACCACGGTCCAACCCTGGTGCTGCTCACCGGTCTTGATGCGCATGAGTGTCTCCTGATCTCGTCGGTAGGGAAGGGCTGGGACGCTCAAGCCGAGGGGCGAGCACCACCAACTGAGATCAGAATACACAGTGAAATATGAATAAGCAACATTGAGTCGCGTCGTGTGCCCGCGGGCATCACGGTGCCATCGCGGCGTCGGCTCGGATCCCGGCGGCGAAGGCGGAAGCCGTCAGGACCCGGACCGAGCAGCGAGTTACCCCCACGCGCGGCCGGCATCTGGCTGCAGGGCGGGATAGGCGGTGGCCAGGACCTCCTCGGCGAGGAGAGCGGGCCCGCGCGAGTAGGCGAGGGTCTCCTGCCCGTCGCCGGACTGCACAACGGCCAGATCCGCATGGCGGCCGGCGACCCTGTGCACGGCCCGGCGGAGGTCTTCGTTGCCGGTGAGCAAAAGCCTGCCCGGCCCGAGGGGATCGGAGGCGAGACGGGCGAGGCTGATGGAGCCGGGCGCGGGACCTGCGGTGCGGGCGGCGAAGTCCAGGCTCGCGTACGCCTGGACGACGTCGGGGCAGCGGCGGCCGGCGGTGCGGCGGACGGCCACGCCGTGGCTTCGGCCGGCAGCTCCACCAGCGGGAGGTTCGGGGTCGAGCAGGTGCAGGGTGCGGAAGGGGTTGGCGAGTTCGTCCTCGACACCCGTTGCGTCGCGGTCCCGGAGCGCGTACATGCTGACCAGGCAGGCAATGTCCGCGGCGACTACCGATCGGGCCGGGCTCTTGTGGCCGGCGGCTTCGGCGGCCGCCACAAGGCGTCCCTGCAGTTCTGCGCGGCTGTACCGGCTGATCGGGGAGTACCCGAAGAGGTAGCGCCAGCTGGGCACATGGCACCGTTCGGCGCTCACCAGCCACCAATGAAGCACCCACAGGCTGGTGTCGAGCTCAAGGAAGGGGTCTGCTCCGGCTTCCTCGTCCAAGAGCCAGTGGGCCCGGTCGGTGGGCACCAAGTCCCGGCCGTGCCGGGCGGCCAGTCCGAAGGCCTGGGACCAGAAGGACATGGCCGGGACCATGCTCTTGCCGACTCCGAGCACGACGGTCGCGTCGGGGCGGCGCAGGGCGGCGTGATCCTGGAGCAGGGCGAGGTAGACCTTGCGGAGCCACCCGTCGCGGGGTGGGTAGCCGCGGTGCCGGCCGAAGGCGGGCAGGCAGCCGGTCATGGGGGTGTGGTTCGGCACGGTGATCCCTTGGTGAGGCTCAGTCGAGTGAGAGGGGGCTGCGGTCGGAGAGGGTGAGCCGGGCGACGAGACGCGCGAGGGGCTGCGCCCAGTCGGCCGGTGGGCCGGGGACGAGGAAGTCCTCGCTCCAGGTGGTGCCGTCGCCGACGAGCGGTCGGCTGGTCACCTGGACGTGCCGCAGGCGGGCTTGGGCGGGGGCGAGTTCGAGCTCGTAGGCCCGGGTTTCGGTGTCGATGTACCAGGTCAGACAGCCCTCGGCGTCAGGGCATCCACAGGCCAGCATGTACACGCGGGTCCGGCTGGGGATGGGCAGGACGGCGCGCAGCGCCTGAGTCACGGCCTGGCCCTCCGTGTGGTCGTGAACGTGCGCCACGTTTCCTCCTTTCGGCCCGGCCCACGGAAGTGGGCCGGGCCATGCGGCTACCTGCTGGCCGTGAGGGCGTCCAGCAGCTGCTTGGTGGTGCGGGTGGCGATCGCGAAGCGGACCATCTTCATGACGTCATCGCGGTGGCGGGCCACGTCGCGCGCCTGGGCGAGGGTGTCCTCGGCCAGGTCGGGCTGGGCGAGGACGTCTCCGCAGCCGACGACCGCCCGGGGGCCCAGTTCCCATACGAGGGCATTGACGGCGGCTCCGGCGGCGGCGAGGGGGTCGAGTTCGAGCATGACCCAGCCGCGGTCGGCTGGGTCCTCGCCGTCGCGGCGCAGTTCCTGCGCGGCGGAGCGGAAGAGCCCTCCGGTCCCGGCGGTCGGCTCGAGAGCCCACTCGCCGCGTTGGTGGGGCCGCTTTTCTGAACTGCCGTCGTTGGCCAGCATCGCGGTGATCAGGGCGCTGACATCGGGCGGGGTGTGGTACTCGCCGAGGCTGCGCCGGGAGTGGTGGTGGCGCAGGCTTGTGATGACCCAGGAGAGTAGGTCGATCCGGGACCTTCCGGCGGGGTCGGTGTCTCCGGTGTGCTGGAGGACCCCGTGGCGCAGTGCGGCGCGGGTCACGGCCTGCACGCCCGCGAGGTGCGTGTCGTGGAGGTCCTCTCTTGTCCAGTCGAACAGGGGGCGGGCGGTGGTCCACAGGTCGGGGCGAAGGCGCCAGTAGTAGTTGGCGCTCTCGGCAAGGCCGCGGACCAGGACGCGCGGGGGTTGTGCGGCGATGTACGCGGCGATCGTGTCGGCGGCCTCGGCGCCCGGGGACTTCTGGGGCCACAGTGCGAGGGCGGCGACGACCCCTGCGGGGATGTCCAGCCGGCTGCCGCCGGCGGCGTACCAGGCGTCGGCGACCGCCTCGCCGAGGACGGAACCGGGGCTTCGGCTGACGGTGATCGGGGGGCAGTCGGTCGTGCCGGCATGCCGGGCACAGCTTGGATCGGTGCAGTTCTGGGCCTTGTGGGTGTGTGCCTGGTCAACGGCCTCGATCACGAGGGCGGCGGTGGTGTCAGTGGACATGAGGGTTCCAGGACGTAGGTGGGTCTGCTGGTCGGGAACAGGAGGGCAGGGCCAGGGCCGCGGGCGAGAACGCACCGTCCGCGGCCCCCCGGGCCTGCACGTTGTGGTGACGGGTGGTGCCGTACGAGCGGCCACCCCCGGCACATTCAGAGGACTCCGCGGCGGGACAGGTCCGGCTCGCACAGGGAGCACGTCCCGCACGGCGCGTGGTCGGTGCATCCCGGCTCCGGGAGGGCATGGGCCGCTGCGTCCTCGCGATGGATGAACTTGGGCCACTCGCGTTCGTACAGGAACTCGCCGGCCCACTCTCGGGACTGGAATCCGGGGATGCGCGAGGCGTCGTTGGTCGCATCGGGCTGGGCGACCCACGTGGTCGTGCCGTCCGAGAGGGTGTGTTCCCACACGTACCCGTGCACGGTGGGGCTGGCCTTGTTCACCACGAGGAACCCGCGGGTGTAGTTGTTGTGGGCGGGCTGGAAGTCGATGTGCTGGGCGAGGCCGGGCAGCATGATCACGCCTCCGAAGGGTGAGTGCGGGTGGTGTTGGGGGTGCGGAGTCTGAGGGAGCCCAGCCCTCTCGGTGGCCTGCACGCGCCCCGACTTGGGGCGCGAGGCTCATTCCTGTGGGAACCGAGGGCGGTCCGGTGCTTGCTCGTGTGCCGGGCGGCGTACTGCACGCACGGAGGCGTGGACCTACGCAACTCAGGGGCGAGGCATGCGGCTTGCGCGGGGCCGGATGCCGGACTTAGAGCCTCGCTACCGTCACCGAGTCGCGTCGGCGGAGTTCTTGACCACTCGGCCGCGCGGGGTGAGGGTCCACACCTCGTCGGGTGCTTCGCCCCGTTTCGGTGCGACCTGGGTGGCGGAGCGCCTCCACACGAGCAGATACGCACTGGGGTCTGCGTCGGGGAAGTCTTCGGCCGGACTGTCGGCGAGGGACGTGCCGTATTTGACGCCGTCGTAATAGGTCGGGCCGTGGTGGTGGGCCACGCGGCGCTTAAGTGCCCGCTCGGGAACCTCCTGGTTCGGGGCGAACTCCATCGCGGTCAGATCGGCCGGCTTCTTCCGGCGCGACGGTATGAACGTGAAGTACACAGTCATCGGCGTGAGTTCCCCGGGTCGTTGAGAGCGGGCTGAGGTGATGTTGGGCTGTGCCCCACCGCGCCGCCGTGGGTGGCGGCAACGCGGAGAGGCGTTGCCGGTCGGGTCGGGCTGCTCGGCTTTCAGGCGTTCCGCAGAGCGCTCGGCGCGGCGGCGTACTTCACGCACGCGGGCATGGAGTCCCGCAGATCGGGGCCGCGCAGCCCGCGGCTTCCGCGGGGCAGAAGACCGCACTTGAGGCGCTCCCGGCCGTCGTGGAGCTGCTTGAACACCTTGTTGGCGCACCCTCCGCAGACGGCGGAGGGGTTGTCGAGATCGCTGCCCAGAAGCGGAACCCGGGTCGCGGGGTGCTCGCCGCGGTCGAGGTGCATGCGTATCGAGCCGCGGCCGGACCGAGCCGGGGCGGGGATCAGGGGCGTGGTCATGATGGAGGTCCTTCCGGGCGGGATGTCTGTCGGGGCGGCGGCACCGAGGGCATCGGTGCCGCCGGGGGCTTGTGGTGCTACTTGGCCTTGCGCTGGTCGACTCGGTGGGCCTGTGATGCCGCTCGCATGACCTCGTCGAAGTCGAAGCCGAGGTCATGGGTGTAGGCGCGCAGATCGTTGAGCAGCACGTACAGCGCCTTCGAGAAGGTGGGGTAGGCGTCGTCTGCCATGTGCACGCGGAGGGCAGCAGCGGCGTCGCTCGCGTGCACGTAGTTGTCGAAGAGGTGGTCTTCGGCGGCCGAGTCGTCGGTGTTGGTGATCGGCCCGACGGACGGGGCGAGGTTCGGCATGGCGGCCAGTGGCCGTTCGTCGAGGCGCGCCCTGGCGTCGCCGTCGAGGCAGCGCTCGAAGTCGGCCCGCATGTGGCTGGCCAGGTGCATCAGGTCGGTGGTGACGTCCACAAGGGTCAGCCAGATGTCGTTGCTGCTCTGGCGGTAGGCGAGAAGGGCGGCGGCGACCTCATGGGCGACGGCAACGGGCATGGCAGGGCTCCTGAACGGCAACGGGGTGGACGCGGCGTGGACTTGAGGACCCGCCAGCGATGTGATCAATCTACACAACGAAAAAGGAATAAGCAACGTCAAGAGGTTGATGAAGGCGGGTCCGGTCAGTCAGCCGTCCCCGCCTTCCACCTAGTTCGAGCGCTCAGCGCAACCCGTGGCGGCGCGGAGCTGCTCTACTCGTTCCCGCCGGCATCCCTGCGCGCTCGCAGTTCTCCAGGCGGCTGCCGACGGGGCATCGTGCCGACGAAGACCAACAGCGCCCCCAGCGCCACTCCGGCTGTAATGATCGCGCCCACAACGCTGCCGGGCTCCAGTACCCACACACTGACCAGGGCGACGGCTGCACTCGGCGCGCCCCATCGGAGCGCCCAACGGCGCCATGGGCTCGGGCTCTTCCCGTCGACAACCGGCATCAGTTCCTCCTTCGTTCTGGATGCCGGCCGACACCTGCACCCGTGCGTGAATTGTGCGGCCCGGGAGTGCGGACAGCCCGGGCCGTGATCGGGTCAGGCACAAAACTGCTCCCCGTCGAAGTACGCCCCACGGGCCATGCGGGTGTTGGGAAGGACGCCCGAGACGACCGGGGAGGGAAGGCCCGGGACGTCGACGAAGGTCGTGTATCGGTCCAGGAGCCGGGCGGCCACCCGGGTGTCGCCCCAACGGTGCCCGACCGCGTTCAGGGGGCCGAGGGCCACGTTCAGGTCGTTCATGATCGAGAAGCCGAGACCCTGGTAGTAGCTTTCCAGCTTCGGGAAGCAGTTAAGGGTCAGCAGCCCGTAGCCGGCGCGTGTGAAGCGGCGTACGGAATGCCGGATGAGTTCGGCCCCGATGCCTCGCCCGCGCTGATCGGGGTCCACGGCAACGGCGGTGATGATCGCGATTCGTTCCGCCAGAAGGTGCGCCAGCGGCACGTCGATGCCGGGATGGTCGAAGAGCCACAGCGGAGCGCCTCCCAGGAGGACGCCGAGCGTCTCGCCTTCATCGCTTTCGGCCACGACCATCAGGGCCCGGAAGTGGGAAAGGGGCCCTTCCTGCGGCAGGGACAGGTTCGGCCGGACCTCCTCGAACGCGTTGGGGTCGTCGGGATTCACGTCGGCGAGGAGGCGCATGACGGCGTCGGCGTCGGTGGGCGCCGCGTCCCGGAAGGTGATGCCGGGCAGGCGCGTGCGAGTGGTACCCATGGAGGCTCCTGGCGGTGATGCGAGGCGCAGTACGTCGCCTCTGGTTGTGGGCCGCCGGAGGGGTCCTCAACGGCGGGCTCGGTCACGCTGGACCGGGGCGGGGTTCGGGCCGGGGCCGGGCCGACCGGAGCGGGCGAGCTGCCCGGACGGCCCGGAGTGCTGTGCGGAGGGGCCTCAGTAGATGTGGCGGCCGTCAGGAACGGTCTGTCCGATCAGGCGCCAGGGCGGGCCGTCATTGAGAACGCCCATCGGGCACCGATCCGGCCGATGCGTCGACAGGTCGGCCTCGATGGCCGTGTACCAGTGCTGCGTGAGCGGGCATCGCGTTCCGCGTGCGCATCCCGGCCGCTCCGCGACGAACACGTGGTACACGTCCGGAGAGGTGGGGAGGGACCGACGGAACGATTCGGCGATGCGCTTGCCGTAGGCCGCCTGACTCTCGCCCTGGTAGCGGCGCCAGACCTCCTTGCCATAGACAAACTGGGTCTGGCCGTCGCGGTCGAGCCGCCAGCGCAATGAGGAGCCGTAGCGCGGGCTGTCGGGGGACGACTCGTCTGCGCCCGCGGGCACCGCTCCGGTCATGTCGAGAACGGTCTGGCCGGTCCCGGCGAACGCCTGGGGCACGGCCAGCGCCCAATAGGTGGTGGCGCTCTCCTGCCACTGGTACGGCCTCCGCCGCTCGTGCTGTGTTCCCGCCTTGCGGCGCTTT
The DNA here is from genome assembly GCF_014649655.1 of Streptomyces humidus. Lineage (GTDB taxonomy): Bacteria > Actinomycetota > Actinomycetes > Streptomycetales > Streptomycetaceae > Streptomyces > Streptomyces humidus. The sequence continues at coordinate 194,739 of NZ_BMTL01000007.1, forward strand.
ATGAGCGGCTTGTTCCGCTTCATCTGTATCAGTCCCCGGATGCACTGGGACGGCGCGAAGCCTAGAGCTGCGCTCGTCAAGTGGGTTGGTGTGGTGGGGCGTTGGCCCGATCCGAGAGAAACAATACACATTGAAATGCAAATACACAACGATCTAAGGAGTGTCCCCACCACGCCGTGCGAGCTCCGCCCCCGCTTGGAATCGGTCCCAGGCCAGCCGGCTGTCGACCGCGTCCTCGATCGCGCTCCAGACCAACCCCCGTGCGGGGTCCTCCGGAACGTGGGGCTCTCCACGGTTGCCCCGGATCACCGTGACCGTGTCGCCGACCGGCGGCCGGGCCCGGTGGACGAGGATGCAGGTGGGGGTTCCGTGGCCCGGGATGTAGGCCCCGGATGTGTCGATGATCCAGCGCGCGTCGAAGCGGGGCAGGAACTCGGTGACGTACCGCCTGCCGAACTCTCGCTTCATGAATGAGTTCGCGGTGAGCTGCGCCACGAAGCCGCCCGGGACGGCCAGGTGCTCGAGCATCAGCGCGGTGAAGGGCAGGGCCAGTGAGTATTTGCCGACTGCCACCTGCGGGTACGCGGCGCGGACCTGGTCGCGGACGGTGGGGTCCTTCGGGGTGATGTACGGCGGGTTGGCCACGCATGCGTGGTAGGCGCCGGCGGCCAGCAGGGGCTCGGTGCGGTCCAGCAGGGAGTCGGCGGCGGCCACGTTGACGGGCCACGACGCCGGGACGCGGTCCAGGCTCACGCCGAGGACGTGCGCCGAGCTCGCCAGGAGCCGGTAGGCGGTCAGCACGGCGGCGTACGCGTCGAGGTCCACACCCGACACCGCGGCGAGCGCCCGCTCGACGGTTTGCGGCCCGTGCCCGACCGGAGCGGGCCGGCGTCCGCGGACCGGCGGGACGCGGACCATGTGGAACGCGGCGACGGCGATGTGCCCGGTCCCGCAGGCAGGGTCGATCATCCGGACATCCGCTGGCTCCCACTCCTCCATCGCCGGCTCCAGTGACAGCCGCAGCAGGAGACGGGCGACCCAGGGCGGCGTCTGGCACAGGGCGCGCCCCTTGCGGGCCTCCTCGGACAGCAGCTGGTAGGTGTCGCCGAGCGCGTAGCCGTCCACGCGGTGCTCACCTTCCAGAGCGGGGTGCCGGTCCCAGAACTCCTCGATGGCAGCCCAGGCGGCCGCGCCGAGCGGCTGCTCCCACAGCGGCAGTACGGCCGGATCGAAGAGCGGGACGAGCGCGGGGTGGCAGTTGGCGAGGCTCTCCAGGGACTTCAGCAGGCCGCCCGGGCCCGGAGGGCGGTCGTCGGCCGGGGCCAGGACGTGGTCGTGGGCGTGCCGGGCGAGGGCCGCGGCGTGGATCCACAGGGCGGCCGTGCGCCGGTCACCGGTGTCGCGCGTGACCGTGGCGGTGAGCTTGTCGTAGGCGCCCGGTGGCAGGGTGCGGGTGGTCATCTTTCCTCGCAGGGGTCGGGTGCTACTGGCTGTCGGTCATCGCGGCCCAGACCTCGGCGAAGGCAGGGCGGGCCTTGTCCTGCACGCCGGCGGGGGCGGTCACGTAGAAGTCCTCGGCCGTCCCGTACGTCTTGGAGTCCGGGCGGACGCGGGTGCGCACGCGGGCGATGCCGGCGCCGTGGGCGTCCGTGGAGTGCTCGACCGGGCGGTTCAGCGCCGTGGCCGCGGTGGTCAGGAAGGTGCCGGCTTCGGTGCGGCTGCCGGTGCGGACGGTTTTCACCGACCGGTAGACGGTGCCCTTGATGCCGTTGTCGCGGCATTCGGGCTTGGCGCATCGGTCGCCGTGATCGGTCTTGCACTCGGGCCGTCGGCCGGCGGTGTAGACGCGCTGCACCCGGTAGACCGCCCAGGGCTCCTCGTCGAGCCGGGCGTTGAACTGGCCGAGCGCCTCGGTGTTCTGGTCGTGAGTGACCCGCCGGAACAGGGTGTCGTCCTTGTAGAGGGAGCTGTTGTCGTTCAGGGCCATCGACAGGTACTCCAGGCGCAGCACGCGCGCCGCGAGGTCGGGGTACTTCCGCAGCCGCTTCAGGTGGTCCGGCTGCGGCGAGCACACCCCAGAGAACGGGCAAACAGGACAATATGACTTAGACATGTCGATCCCGAGGCGGTCCTTGACGTAGCCCTGCACGTCCTTGCGGCCCCAACCGAGCCGGAGCAGCGGGTAGTCCAGAGCGAAGGTCTGGCGGCCGGCCCTTTCGTTGCGCTCGGCCTGGGCTTTGTTGGCCTTGACCGCGCGCTTGCGCTCGTCGGCGTTGTAGCCGAACAGCTTGCCGACCGTCTGGCCGCCGGCCTCCCGCAGTTGAAGATCATCAATGGCGAAGGCCTTGAACTTCTGCGCGCACTTGTGCCCGCCCGCGTACTGCGGAACGGTGCCGTTGGCCTCCAGCTCGTCCATGAGGGTCCACTGGCCGTGGTCGAAGACCTTGCCGGGATTCGTGGTGTCGGAGAGGACCTGGACGCCGGCGGACTCCAGGTGGCCGGCGCGCGCGACCTGCGTGTACCGGATGCCCTTCTCCCGCAGCAGCGGCAGGACGTGGTTCTCGACGTCGGAGATCGTGTCGGGAAACTCGAAGCCGGTCATCGCCGTCACGATCGAGAAGTCGGAGAAGTCCGTGGCGACCCCGAAGGCGGCCGGTTCGTTGATGATCGCCAGGGCCAGCGCCGTCGAGTCGACGCCGAGACCTCTGTCACCTATTCGGCAGTGTTGCATCGGCCGTCGAGACCGTCCGGCGCGGAGCGCCGGAGTGTCACTGGCGGGGTGTTGCGTCGGCTTGCGGGAGGCGACGGACGTTCGGGGGCAGGCTCTGGGATCTGCGGAGCTCGTCCAGTTCGGTCGTGAGCGCGTGGATGACTTGTGCATAGGTCTCGTTTCGTTCGGTGAGTTCGTTGTTCTGCTGGCGTAGGCGCTGGTTGGCGGTTTCGAGGTCGTGGGATTTCGCCTGGAGGGCTTGGAAAGCAGCCGGAATTCCGTTCGCGGATTCCCGGGCTGTTTCGAATTCGTGCCGGAGGTCGGGGTGCTTGTGGGTGAGGACCCATCGTTTGACCCCGGCTTCTGCTGCGAGCTGGACGACGGTGAGGGCTCCGGTGGAGCGGGTCGGAGTTCCTGCGAGGAGGCGCTTCATCGCGGCTTGGATGGCGTCGCGTTCGGCTTGCCGGTGGGTGCTCACGATCGGGTCGCCTGGTGGGTGGTGATGATCTGTCGGAGGCGGGTGAGTTCGTGCTGTTCGCGTGCGTGGCGGATGGGAGGGGCCAGCGGGTCGTCGACTTGGGCCTGCAGGGCGTCTGCCTGTTCGCGGACGACGTCGATGTCGCGGTCGGTGCGGGCGATGTTCACGCAGGAGGGTTTGCAGTCGTCGAGGTCGGGGGTTCGGCGGTTGCCGCGTTCGTGTGTGCTCAGGCGGCAGGCGGCGCGGGCTGGGTCGAGGACGCAGGTCATGCCTTTGCCGGGGAAGATCTGCAGGTCGGGATTGGTGAGGAGGGTGCTGGCCTCGCGTCCGGTGCGCAGGACGCGGCCGGCGAATCGTGTGGAGGCGCTGACGCGGTGGCGGTAGGTGTCGGCGGCGGGGCCGCTCACGTGTTCGCCGGTCTGGAGGCGGTCGTGGGCGTCGGTGAGGTCGTCGAGGCGTGCGAGCCATTCCTCGAAGGCGAGGTCGTCGGGGAAGCCGGAGGTGTAGTTCCCGGAATAGCCGAGGGTCATCTGGACGCGGACGTGGCCGTACTGGATCGCGGCGGCGATCAGGCCGCGGGGGCGGCGGACGATGAACCAGGCGAGTGTGCGGCGCAGGCGGCTGAGGGAGATCTTGGGATGGGCGGGGTCAGGGGGAATCGTGTCCTGTCGGCCCTGCGTGGTGCAGTACTGGTTGACCCAGTCGATGAGGCGGTGGATGTCCTTGTTGCTGATGGAGTCGCCGCGGGCTCGTCCGACGCGTTCTCGCAGGGAGGCCGTCCGGGATCGGCCGTTGACGAGGATGGTGTTGGGGAACAGCAGTCGCGCGTCGTGGAGGCGTGTGAGCACGGTGACGGCGTGGGCGACGGGGGCGGGGACGACCCAGGGGTCGGCTCGTTGTTCGCCTTCGGGTTTGGTGCTGCCGTCGGCCTGGCGGACGCCTTTGAAGTGCTTTCCGCGGAGCAGGATGAGGCCGGTGGCCGGATCGTGCTGGATGCAGTCGCGTTCGAGGTTGAGGGTCTCGCCCGGCCGTTGTCCGGACAGATATCCGATGATCAGTAGGCATGCTGTGCTCAGGTGCCTGGCCAGTACGGGGGCCTGTTCGTAGGTGATGCGGGTGGGCAGCCAGCAACGCTCGTCGAGGAGCGCCTGGACGGGGGTGGCCAGGTAGGTGTCGTCGGCGACGGGCAGGCCCGAGGCGGCGATGAGCTTGGCGAGCCTGGGACTGATCTGGACGCCGCCCAGTTGGAGGCGGAGGAAGTGGGTGTTGAGCGTCACCTCCCCGGTGGCGCCACGAATGCCCGGCAGGGACATGCCGCGGTCCCGGTAGTCGTCCAGAAGGTTGATGACGAGGCGCCCGACCTCTGTCCTTGGGCGCCGCTTGGTGGGGCCGTCGGCGGGAGCGGGGGCCGTGGTGCGGCGACGGGCCGGGGTGCGGGCCGAAAGGGTCTTGTACTCGTCGAAGGCCGCGATGATGTCGTCGGCGAAGTCCTCGGTGAAACGCAGGGACCACTTCAGCAGGGCGGTCATCGTCGCCGGGTGGATGCGCGGGGTGCGGTTCTCGTCGGTGGTGCGGCGCTGGCCGAGGATGTCCTGGATGCGTTCGCCGCGCCAGGGCGGGGTCTGGGGCAGCCGGTCGTCCTCGTCGGGCAGGAGTTCGCGCAGGGTCCAGGTGCGTACGACTACTGCGAGGAGGTCCTCGCGCAGTTCGTGCGAAGACGGGCCGGCCTTGATGTCGATGGCGTAGTCGTCCAGGTCCGCTTCGGTGACCTGGCCGAATCGGGTGATTCCCCTGCCGGTGAGCCAGTGCGTGAAGGTCTTGGTCATCCGGCAGTAGGTCACCACGGTCCGGGCCGCCGGGCGGGTCAGGCCCGGAAGCAGATTGCCGTCGTCGTCGCGGTGGTTGAGCATCAACCAGGTCAGGAGCTTGATCACGGGCCGGAACTCGGCCGGGGCGTCGTTGAAGTCGACGACGAGGCGGCTTGAGTGCTCCTGGAACAGGGCCGGGGTGAGATTCCAGCGGTCCTGCCTGAAGCGGGAGAGGTCCGCCATCGTGGTGCCGGGCCGCAGTTCGCGGGTGGCCAGGACCGGGCTGTCGGGGCCGGGTAGCAGTCGGCGTACTGCCGGACGGGCCGTGGTGATGGTCATGTCAGGTCGAGTCCTCGGGTCAGGAAGCGGTCGACGAGTGCGTGGTCGGCGCTGGTGGCCGCGGCGCGGGCGTCGGTGAGGGCGGCGGGTGAGTGGTGGTCGAGCAGGTCGGCCAGCCGGGCGGCCGGTTCGGCAAGGCGTTCGGCCCACCGCAGCGGTGTCATCTCCTGCCGGCGGCCCTTCAGCGCGTCCAGCGTGAGGACCTGAACGGGCAGGTGGGCGGGGGTCGCGCGGGCGCAGGGGCAGGAAAGGCAGAGCAGGAAGGAGGCGTCGCAGGGCTTGTCGTCCGGGGTGAAGGGGCTGCCTTGGGGGTTGGTGCATCCGGCCAGCACGGTGTCCAGCCGGCCAGCGATCAGCTGCTGGAGGGTGTCCACCTCCAGGCCGTGCCGGGCGGCCACCGTGTCCGGATCGGTGCGGGCCTGTTCGATGTCCTGAGCGGACAGCGCGGGGATCGGCGGTGCACTGCGGGCGCGTTGGACCTGCTGGTCGAGAACGCCGGCGACGACCTTCTGGTACTCGGCCAGGTTGCCGCGGTTGCGGGCCAGGTACTCGTTGGCGAGCGTGGCCTGCGTGTGGGCGACGGGCCGCTGGTTGATCTCCAGCCAGGTCATCCGCAGCCGACGGCTGTCGATGTGCAGTGGCACCGGCCGGCCGTCGGCGTCGGGGGCGTCGCAGACCAGATCGGTGCCCCATCCCCACTGCTGGAGGATCTGCTTGGGCAGTCCGTGGCGGTAGCCCCGTCCGTGCGGACCGTTCTTGACGTTGTAGAAGGCGAACAGCGAGTCGGTCTGCATCACCTTCCGGGAACCGGAGCCCAGCTCCAGCAGCAGAGCGAAGACCCCGAAAGGAGTGTTGAGATCGTCCCGGGCCTCGCGCGGGTCGGCGGGGACGTCCCGCAGCGACACGGTCATGGCTGCCTTGCGGGAGCCGCGGCGGGGCTTGTCCAGATCGAGCTGGGCCGTCGCGGTGCCTCCGGCGTGAGCATCGGGCCGGTGGTGCGTGGTCGTCGCCGCTGCCAGCGTCGAGTAGTTCTGCCCGGTCAGACACAGCAGCAGGACCGCGAACGCCCCGATCTCGTGATGGGTCAGGTGCAGGCGAGTGATCACCCCGCCGATCCCGCCCGCCGCGCGGACCGCTGGCCAGTCCCGCGGGGTGCCGGAGGCATACCGCGGGATGTCGGCGTGCCGGTCGACGTGATCCAGCATCGCGCCGAGCTTCCACTGCCCGCTCGGATCGCCGGCCTCGACGCCACCGGCCCGCCAATCGGCCAGCAGCCGGCGGCCTGCCCGGATCCGGGTAGCGGCCGCTCGCACCTCGCTCCGGGCCAGTGCCGTGATCCGGCGGAACTCCGCCTCGCTGTAGCTGTGGGTCGCCGAATCCGCCTTCGCCACTCGGGCCATCGCCAGACGGGCCGCGAACTCCGCCGGGGCGTCCGGCGCGAACCGGAGGATGGTCCGCAGCGCCGACAGGTCCCGGTGCAAGGTCTTGCCCCCGGCCAGCACGAACCCGTCCAGATGGACCGCCCGCAGCTGATCCGGCGTGGTCGGCGGATTCGACAGGGATACCAGGTAGCGGCAGAACCGCTTGAGGATGCTCACCGTGTCCAGTGCGGAGGTCGTGGTGCGGCGGGTCCCGGCAGGGCCCGTCACCCCCAAGACCCCGAGCGCCATCCAGTCGCGCAACTCCCGCGACACCGGCAGCACGGACAGATCGATGTCGACGGCCTCACCGCCGCGTTCGGGAAAGAACCGCACCCGGCACCCGTCTTCGTCGGTGAACAGCCGCTGCGGCATCCGGTAGCCCTGAGCGGGCAGCACCGCGCGTCGTCCCGTCTCGTTCACCGGCCCGCCCCCACCGGCGCGGTGATGACCTGCCGGTGCCCGGCGAACATCTCCGCCATCAGCTCCGCCAGGACCGCTCCGTGCGCGTGCTCGATCAGCAGCGACACGTCCAGATCACGGAACGGCTCCAGGTAGACGTCCATCGTGGTGGACACGTCCGCGTGCCCGAGTAGGGTCTGCACCAGCTGCCAGGTGTCACCGAACTGAGCCCGAAAGTCCAGCAGTTCATCGGCGTCCAGATGCGCGAAGCGCCGCTCGTAGAGGAGCCTGCCGACCGAGAACCAGCGCAGGGCCATCGAGTGCCGCAGCATGTGCGCGGTCGCCGCGACCCCTTCCAGTCCGGCGCGGGCCACCCGCTCGTTGGCGGTGTCGAAGGTGTGCTGCCAGCCACGTGCGGCCCGCGGCAGCCCGTCCTCATTCAGCCACAGTGCTGCCGGGGCCGGCCCGGACGGGGTATCCAGGAAGATCCGGCGCCTGACCTGCGGTGTCAGCGCATCCAACGACACCCGCACCGGCACTCCCGCGGCATCGACGAGCTCCAGCCGACGGCTGCCAAGCACCCGGCGCAGCACCATCACCCCGCCGAGCCGTTCGTAGCGGCCCTCGCGCCGGGCCCGGCGTACCGCCGCAGCCCGCTCGCCCTCGCAGTAGGCCAGCGCGTCCGCCAGCACCGTGCGAGGCATCCAGTACCGACGGCCCCGCCCGCCCTTGGCGCAGGCCGCGGCCAGCCGGGACGTGGCATACGCCCGCCCGCCGCTCTCGGCCGGCAACTCCAACATCAGCACGCTGGCCCACTCCGACAGCCGCAGCCCCGTCCCGTACAAGCCGTCCGCGAAAGCGCAATCCCGCTGGCTGTTGCGTCCCCGCCATCGGGCGACCTCACGACCATCTCGGTCCAGCCCCCGCAGCCCCACATCCCGCCAGAGCGCGTAGCCACCCGGGTCCAGCCACTTCACATCCCGCTCGCGGACCACGTGCGGTGCCACCGCGAACGACCCGCCCACCGGCGACGAACCCCGCTGCCGCGCGATCCGCGCCACCGGATTGCGCACCCCGTAGCGGGCGCCGGCCCAGTCGTAGAACGCATTGACCGCGTCCAGGTTGTCCGACACGGTGCCGCCGGCCACCCGCTGCGGGTTCGCCTCGTCCGTCATCCGCCAGAACTTGAAGCCTTCCACGTCCTCCGCGTCGGCTTCGTCCCACCGGCGGCCCACCGCGTCGAGGAAGCCCAGCCACGTGCACAGCGCGTACCCGTACTTCTCCCGCGTCCCCGCCGACCGATTCCGCATCCGCAGCGAGCCGAAGAATGCATTCACCTCGGAAAACACCCGACCGTCGGAATTGATCAGGAATTCCTGACCTTCACGAATTCCAAGTCGAGACGCCCAATCACCCAGACACGGCAGACCGGCCAGCACCGGGTCGCTGCTGTACCACCGTGCCTCCGGCGTCGGCTTCCACCGCCTCAGGCTCCACACCCCAGGGCAGGACCCGACGTCTTGCAGTTGATCGCTCATGGCCCGGAACCAACCACGGCGGACCGTCACGTACTGCATGCAACACGCGGAACTCGGTACAGACCGAGGCCGAAGTTGAGCGACTTGTGCTTCGTCGCGCGGAAGGATTCCAGAGCGTCGGCGGAGGCGACCTCGGCCGGGGCCGGCACGCCGGAGGACGACGCTGCGGGGCCGGCCTTGTCGAGGTCGGGTGCGAACAGGGCGAGGGAAGTCATGGGTGTACCTGTGGGGGAGGGGCGGGTGTGGCCTGGGAGGGCCGCACCCGCCGAAGGAGAGGGGGATCAGGGCTGGGACTTCGCGGCGCGTGCAGCGTCGACGCCCGCGGGGGTGAGGAAGGGCCGGTGCTTCGGGCCGGTACGGCCGTCGTCGCCGTCGGTGGGCTGCGGGGTGCCGTCGGCGTCCCGGTACTCGACGAGCGCGAGACGGGTGAGGGCGGCGGCGGTTGGCCAGCTGACGTCCCGCAGCGCGCCGTCCTCGTCCGCGGAGTCGATGGCCGCCAGCTGGGAGTCGTTCAGGATCGCCCGCCGCCCGGCGCCGGTGATGAAGTACGGTCCGACGCCCTGCGCCTGCGCCAACTCCGCCGGCAGCCGGAAATCATCGCCGTCGTTGCGGTAGACCAGGCCGTCGTCCAGGTAGACCTGGAGCGTGGTACGGCTGCCGTGTGACGTGAGGTGCCCCGATGGATGGGCACATGCGGCACGGAGGTGCTGGGGCGCTGGCGGGTAGGACTTGGCTTTGACGCTCATCGCGGGCCCTCCAGCGCGAGAGTCGGCACCGCGGAGAGCGCTGCCGCCTGCGCACCGATCGCCGCCGCCTTGACCTTGAGTCCGCAGCCGGAGCGCTCGCACTCCTCCGTCGCCCGCGGGTTGGGCCACCGGCAGTCCGGACAGCTCCACATCAGCCCCGCCGAGACCGCCACCGAGGAGATCACGGCCCTCTGCTCCAGGTCGGCAGCGTCCAGGAGCTGCTCCAACACGGTGGGGTGCGGGGCGTGGTGGTGACTGTGGTCGTCGAGGACGACGGTGTCCTCGACGACGACGCGCAGCGGTACGGTCCCGTCCGGCCGAACGACGTGCTCGGGGTCGGCGCTGTCGAGGTGGACCGAGACCCGCACGACACCGTCCTCGGCGTCCACGTAGCCGAAGACGAGCACACCGGCCACCTCGATGCACGACGGTCCGTCGTCATCGGCGGCGTAGAAGACCGCGCCGCGATTGAGGCCATCGGCCGTCACGGCGTCGGGGAAGGCGAAGTTCAGGGGAACAATCCGAGAGCGGTGCGGCCGTCCGATCTCCTCCGAGTACAGCTCGAAGCCCTGATCCGGCACCGCGTCGCCGTCGGCACCGTAGTAGAGGTCGATCGCCTCCACGTCGTTGGCCGGAGGCTCATCGGGCACGTCGCCCTGGCCGCCCACGTTGGCCCAGTTGCTGCGCACGTGCGTGGCGAGCTCATCGAGGGCAGCGCCCCTCGTGGCGTACGGCGCCGTGGAGTCCTCGTGTCGCGTCCAGATGCGCAGCATCCACACCTGCTCGCCCGGGCGAGGCGCCAGGAAGGCGGAGACGGCCGGGGACCGACGGCCGCCGGCCTCGGCGACGATCTCAGCGTGAACGCGCCGGGCAAGTTCACGGTACGGCGACGGCAGTTCGGCGACGGCCGGTGAGTGGGCCAGGGCGCCGGCGATGCGCACCAGTTTCTCAATGTCAGAGGGGCGGAAGCGTTCAGCGAGCATGGTCATCCTCGTAGGTGGCAGAGCCCGGCGGCCACGGGCGGGCCCGCCGGGCGTAGAAGTGGGAGTGCTAGATGCCGAGCGCCTGAAGCGCCGCCACCAGGGCGAGGGCGCGCTTTCGCTCGGGGGACACCCGAACGCGGCGGATGCGCTTCGGATCGGAAGGAAGCTGAATGCCCACGGCACCGCCGCGGTCATCCCGGCGCAGCGCGTACTGGTCCGCCGAGAGCATCCACGCGTCCCAGTCGTCGGCCTTGCGCCCGGCACGCACCTGGGATTCCGCGGTGGGGGCCGTGACGGGGCAGGAACACGCCGGGTCGTCGCACGGACGGCCCGCCGGATGCCGGGCGATGACGCCGCCCGGACGGTAGGTGGCGCTGGTGCCGTTGAGCATGGGGCACGCCTTCTCCGCATACATCAGGCACGGCGGGTGGAGCGCCGGTTCTGGCGCGTACCCGACGCTCACGTCCTGCGGGCGGAGCAGCACGTAGAACCACCGCTCCAGCGGCCGTTCGCAGATCTGACACAGGCTGTTCTCGAAGGCCCGGGCGCGCCTACCCGGGTGAAGCCCGCCGAAGACCGGCAGGCCGTTGTGCTCGAACGAGACGTACGGGACGACCAGGCCGCCACGGGTGGGACGGTGCGCGCACGCCGCGGGAATCGCCGGGACGCTCACTGCGGACCACCACCGGCGAGCTCCCAGGAGGGGCGGGTGAGCTCGACCAGGAAGGTGTAGGCGGAGTCGCTGGCCTGGAGCAATCGGACGACCGGGAGCTGCCGGTACTGGTCGAGGAACTCTCCGATCGTCAGCGCGGTGTGGTGCGCGTCGTCCGAGTAGTTGCCGTTGCCGAAGGAGACCAAGCGCTCGCCCTGGTGCTGCGGCCACGTGTAGGCGGCGAGAAGCTCGGCCTGGCTCCAGTTGTTCGGGTTGGCGCGGACCTTGACGAGCTCGGCGCCCGGCACCAGCTCCCTGAGCGAGTCGAGGGGCGGCGTCCGGCGCGGTTGGGGGCTGCTCAGGACCATGGCGGTCTCCCAGTTCGAGGCGGGCGCTCGTGGCCCGGGCGGTGAGTTGAAGGGCTGCGGGATTCGCCGCGCAGCGGTGCAGCGGCCTGACAGCCGCCCTCACAAGGCCGGCGCAAGCCGACGTACGGGTTGTGAAGGAGAGGGCGGTCGATCGACCAGACACTCACACGCTACACATTGAAACCTAAATACACAACACGATGGGGTGGGGTGTTCCCTCATCGCCGCATGACACGGCGAACCGGTCCGTCAGCAGCGCCACGCACAGCGCGCGGATTCCTCCCTGCTCCCACAGCGCCTGGGACTCCGGCACCGCAGCCGGCCACCACTGCACCGATACGCCGTGGCGCACCACGTCGACGGCGACTCCATACCCGTCGTCCTTGCTCCAGTCAGCCATGCGCACATGCGGGCGCAGCACCTCAACAGCACCCTCGTGGAGGCGGATCGCCTCCTCCTTCGCGCTGCGCGCGGCCCTTCGCAGGGCATGGGCCTGGGCGGCGGACACCGGTCGGTAGACGGTGCTGGCCTCCTCGTTCTCCGCGATGACGACCAGGGCTCCCCCCTGCGCCGCGAGCACTCGGTCCCGGCCGACTTCGGTGACCAGTTCGAGCAGCTGTTCCGCGGAGACGGTCGTGTCGGGTCCGCTCTCGGGAACGGCGGAGGCCCGGTAGTGCCCGTGCCGCACGAGGTCCAGGGCGTGCCTGACGGCCAGCATGGCGCGGGCCAGCTCGGTGGAGCCGGGCTGCCCGTTCGCGGCGTAGCGGGTCAGCCGCTGGTGGACCAGGGCCGCTTCCCGCTCGTCGGGTTCGTCGAACTGGCTGGGGATCACCTCCCGAATGGCGAGGTCGATCACCTGCGTCAGGTAGCCGGCGCCGAAGGGCCTGCGGCGGAGCAGGCGAAGCGCCAGCTGTTTGGACGAGCTGGCAAGGACGGTGGCTGGAGCCTCGGACACGAGGTGACTCCTCCCTGATTCGCCGGTCACGAGCCGGGCTGGTGGATGTACGCGATCCACGCCTCGTACTCGGCGGCGCCGAGCACGGGGGACGGGACGATGGGGGCGCGCCCGAAGCACCGGTCACAGGGATGTGCGCCCAGTTCGGCGCCGGTGGCATCCCCTCGGCGGCCTGGCAACGCTGTGCCGCAGACGGCCAGGTCCGCCGGAGTTGACGGGTCCAGCCTCAGATGCAGGTCCTGGCCGTGAAGGACCGGGCGGACCACGACGCCCCCGGCTTCGGAGTCGGGGCCGAAGTGCCGCGCCAGAAACGTGACGGCACGGGCGTGGGCGGACTGGGCTCGCTCCGCCAGAGTCCGGGTGTCATCCGGCAGTTGTTCGACGGCGCGCAGAGGCTGCCGCATGTCTGCCGCCAGACGGTCGACGAGGGCCCGGCCCTCGGTGAGGAACTGCGGCGCGTCACCGCGGGGGTCGTCGCTACGCTGGCCGACCCAGATCCAGGACAGGGGCACGAACGCGGCCAGCTCGCTCAGGAGTCCGTACCGGCGGCTGACAGCCCAGGTGGCGTATGTGGCGCACGGCCGCTGGGTGCAGGAACCGGCCGGCGCCTGGCAGGCGCGCAGCTCGAAGCGGAAACCGAGCTCGGTCGCGGCAGTGCGAAGGATGCCGAGCTCCGCCAGCGCGCCGCTCTGTTGCGGCCTTGCCCACCAGGCCGGTACGCCGCCGACCGATGGGCCGGGTTCGGTGCTGTGCCCGAGCCCCTGCGCCTCCCCTGAGCGGGCGGAGGCCAGAGTTCGGTGAGCAGAGATGACGCGGGCGCCGTCAATCACGAGGTAGGTCATCAGGGGGTCTCTCCGATTCGGCCGGGCGCAGCAGCGCCCGGCCGTCGAGATGGAAACGCCAGAGGGACGGGGGTCCGGCGATGGGGATCAGGCGAGCGACTTCATGGCCTTGGCGGGCTTCTTCGGCGCGGCCTTCTTGGCAGCCGCCTTCTTCGCCGTGGCGGCGGAGGCGGCGCCGCCGGTGAGGCTGCCCTTCGGGGCCTTCTTCACGGCCACCTCGCTGCCCTTGGGCAGCTTCTTCGCGCCGCTGACGAGGTCCTTGAAGCCCTGCCCCGGGCGGAATCGGGGAACGGAGGTCTTCTTGACCCGCACCCGCTCACCCGTCTGCGGGTTGCGGGCGTACCGGGCCGGGCGGTCGACCTTCTCGAATGCCCCGAATCCGGTGACGGAGACGCGCTCTCCGGCGACAACGGCGCGGAGGATGGCGTCGAGCACGTGGTCGACGGCGTCGGCGGCCTGCTGGCGGCTGCCCATCTTCTCTGCGACCGCTTCGACGAGCTGGGCCTTATTCATAGCTGAACTCCTGTGCATGTAAAGGGATTTGGGCGCCAGGCGGGGGCGCTGGCATGGGGCCCGCGAAGGGAGACGGGGCGCGTCGTACGGAGTGGTGTGAGCGCCTCCGACAACCACCACAGTACACACGAAAAAAAGAACACGCAACGCTAATCGTCATGTTGACGAGAGAGGTGGGGCCGTGTCACTCTGACGTAGCGACAGCGGGTTGGAGCGCCAGGCGAGTTGATGCCGCGCTCCCCGCCACCGCCTTCCTCAGACCATCCACGCGGTACATGACCTCGGGAGAACACCCGTGAACACGAAGCTCGTTGATTCCACCGCCGCCACCCCGATCCCGGCGTCCCACCCGCTCAGCATTCACGCCACCGACCGCGCAGCCGGCGTTCTCCTCGGAGCCGCGTGCGGAGACGCGTTGGGCGTGCCCTACGAGTTCGGCCGCCGACTGACCGCCGACGAGCAGCCCGCCATGATCGGCGGCGGCCTGGGCCCGTACAAGCCGGGCGAGTACTCCGACGACACGCAGATGCACGTGTGCATCGCCGCAGTCGCCGCCACCGGCGCCGACCTGACCAGCGACGGGGCGCTCGACCAGATCGCCCGCAACTTCCACCGGTGGCGTGACGGCGGCGCGAGCGACATCGGGAACCAGACCCGCAGCGTGCTCGGCGCCGCGAAGGCCCACAAGACGGGGACACCCGCACAGGCCATGCTGGCGGCAGCCGACGCCTACACCGCGCGCACCCGGTTCAGCGCGGGTAACGGCTCCCTCATGCGGACCGGCATCGTTGCCCTCGCCTACCTGGACGACGTCGAGGGAATGGTCAGGGCAGCCACCATGATCAGCTCCCTCACGCACTCCGACCCCGAGTGTGCCGAGGCGTGCATTCTGTGGTGCTCCGGCGTCCGCATCGCCGTACTCGAAGGCACCTTCGACGGCGTCCGCCAGGGTGTAGCGCTCCTTCCCGCAGACCGGCAGGAGATCTGGCACGCGAGGCTGGACGAGGCCGAGGCGAACCCGCCGCACCACTGGGAGCGGAACGGGTACGTGGTCACCGCTCTCCAGGCCGCGTGGTCCGCCATCACCCGCACGCCCGTCCCCGACCTGGCGCCGGAGCGCGACTCGTTCCCCGCCCAGCACTTCCAGCTCGCCACCGAGGCGGCTGTCCGCGCGGGCAACGACACCGACACCGTGGCCGCGATCGCAGGCACCCTTCTCGGGGCGCGCTGGGGCGTTTCTGCCATCCCGCTCGACTGGCAGCGGGCGGTGAACGGCTGGCCGATGATGTCCGGCCCCGACCTCGTCCGTCTGGCCGTCCTGACCGCCCGCAAGGGTGACGACGACAGCGACGGCTGGCCTTCGGCCCCGCGCGTCAAGATTCCCGGCTATGCGGGTGCGGCCTTCACGGTGGCTCACCCGGAGGACCCCGGGGTCATCCTCGGCAACCTCCCGATGACCGAGTTCAACGGCACCCCGCCGGTCGACGCCGTCGTCTCCCTGTGCCGCATCGGGCAGGACCCGGTCTTCTCCCGGATCGACGCTGAGCATGTCCGCGTCTGGCTTGTCGACAAGGAGGGCGCGAACCCCAACCTCCACTACGCCCTTGACCAGGCGGCCCGCCAGGTCCTTCGGCTCCGGAAGGAAGGGAAGCGCGTCTTCCTCCACTGTGTCGCGGGCCGCTCGCGCACCCCGGCCGTGGCGGCGGCCTACAGCACGCTCTTGGGAACGGACCCGCACACCGCCCTGACGGAAGTCTGGACGGTCCTGGGCAAGCACTGGACCCTCTTGGCGCACCCGCAGCTCCACGACGCCGTCTACGAACTGGCAGGGCAGCCGCCGTACCAGCCGCAGCCCCGCACCCGCCGTAGCCTCTTCTTCCGCAAGCGCGGTTGATTCCGGCACGGTGCGTGGCACCGCTGAAACCAGGGGCGCGGTCTCCGGCGGAGACCGCGCCCCTCTCGGTGCGCCGTCAGCTCGTCAGCGCCCCGCTAGGACAGACACAGCGACCAGATGTAGATGCACCCGGAGCCCGTCGGCCACATGGCCGACGGGCTCCGCGTTTCCGGGCCATCTGCGCAGCCCGTGGCCCCCGCCGGGACCGGACTTGTGACAGGCCGATCGCCTGGCAGGGCGACGCGCTTGCGGCGCGGCGCGGCCCGGAGCCCGGTCGAGCGCGCGCCATGGGGGCCGGCGGGCTTCCCGCCGGCCCCCGACCGTGCCTCGCGCCGTCCCTCTATGCCCTGGCGTCGAAGTTGCCGGACCCCCTGCGGCTGAGGACGAAGTCGTAGACAGTCCGGCGGTACCAGTGGTCTTGAAGGACCCGGGGCTTTCCGCCGTCCCCGGCCGTCCGGTCGGCGAACGGGACCTGCCCGCGGGCGTGGTAGGCGTGGATGGTCTCGCGCGCGAGGGGTTCGCCGCGGGTGGCCATGCCCAGCACCTCGGCGAAGTCGTAGATGTCCAGCAGGTCCAGGGGGTCGCCCTCAGGCAGCGGGTTGACCAATGCCGGCCCGGTGCCCTTGGCGGCCGCCCATACGTGTGGGCGGTGCTCCTTCACCCACGCGTCGACCGCGTGCGCGGCATACGTGCGCGGACGGGTGCGCAGGGGCGTCGGGAAGGCCCGGCGGATGACCTTCTTGCCGTCTCCCTTCTCCTTGACGCTGATCCACTGCAGCCCGGTGCGCTCGGAGACGCCATACCGCGGGCCGATCATCTCCGCGGTCAATTCCGTCTGCTCACCGCGGGCTTCGGACACCGACTCATCCGCCGGCGCCGGCTCGACCTGGACGTCGGCAGAGGAGTCGGCTGCCGACGTCTCGGGCCACGCCTGACCCGTCAGTTCCGTACGACGCTGGGCCGCGGTCCAGGACCGCCGGCGGTTGTGCCGGACCCACTCGTCCACCTCGGCCGCGCTGTAGCCGTTCTCGCCGGCCTCGGGGAACCCCTCAACGCGGGTCCACCCCCTGGCCGTCTGACCGCTCACGCTGTACGTGCTCGCGATGGCTTGGGCATCGACGTACCCCGTCCGCGCGGTGGAAGCACGTTCCGAGCTCTCGCCGGCGGCTGCAGGGGCCTGTTCAGCGACCGCCGGCTCCTCCGACGTCTTCTGGCGGCGCATGCGACGAGGCCGGTTCACGAACTCGTATGCCGTCTCGCGGAACCACATGCGTTCCGTCACCTCCGGCCGCTCCCCGTCCCCCGGCTTGCGGTCGGGCCCCGGCATCTTCTTCCGGGAGATGTACGTCCGCAGGGTGACCTCGGGCACCGGTTCCTTCCGCCCGAGGGCCTTGCCCTCCCAGGCGGCGATGTCCGACAGCTTCACCAGGTCCTTCGGACCGCCCTCAGGCAGGCCGTACGGGTTGTCCGAGTCCTGCCCCTGCGCCCAGTAGACCGGGAGGTTCTCGCGCAGCCAGTCGTCCACCAGCGCAGCGTCGCGGACCAGGGTTCGCCCAGGACCGGACGGCCATCCCTCCGGAAAGCCCTCGAGCGTGACCCAGTAGGCCACGTTGGCTTCGTTGACCTTGTACTTGGTCGCGATGTCCTGCGAGGTCACAAGTTCATCGGCGTCGGCGGGAATCACTGATACTCCTTGTCGGACCGGCAGTGAACCCGCAGGCCGTAGTCGTGGCCCCGAGGGTGGGGGCCTGGATGGAACGAGCTCGAGCTGTGACCGGCATCGCCGGCTCCTCTCCGTGCCGGCGCCCTCGATCGTGCAGGGGCAGGCGCTAAAGTACATCACGTTTGGCTAATAGGCAACGTCAGTGCCCGTGGGGGCGCCTTCGGGGAGGGGCGGATCACCGCCCCTCCCCGAAGGCACCCCCACGTGAGCGGTCAGTGCGCGAGGGCAAAGTCCTGGTCCGTGCCCGAGTTCTTCGCGCGGAGCTTCTTGTCGCGCGCCCGCTGAAGGCTGCCGAATGTCTCCTGCCCTTGCTTCTTGAGAAGGTGAGGGATCCGATTGGCCGGGATTCCCACAAGAGGGGACTCGCTGAGAACAGAAAGGAGGTCGGATTCGGTCTGGTCGGTGTAGTCGGCGGCGATCAGCGCCTCCACGGTTGGGAAAACGTCCGCGTGCCGCTCGGTCTTCAAGTCGATGAGGTGATCCTCCTTCCCGCCCAGGCTCCAGCACCAGAGGAAATTTTCGGGTGCATCGTCCACAACCAGCCGACGAAAGCGGCTGATTTCCTTGGTGTAGCAGTAAAAACGGACTCCCGGCGAATTCCTCATGATGCGCGTCCAAGTGAGGAGGTATTCATCGGAAAAGAACTCGCCTGAATCATGCAAGCGAATCCACTTTCCGGCGTATCGCTTATGGCTGAGTTCTTCCGTCATTCGCCTCTCGAACTCTTCGGGGGCGTCCCGGCAGAGGAGAAGATTTCGAATGTGAGCTGCGCGGACATTCTTGAACCGGTACGTGCCGACCCGGGCATAGCACAACTGGGCGCACACGCCCGCCTGGGGGCAGACGTTGAAATGACTGCCGTCAGGCATTTCGATCACAAAAGCCGGAAGCGTCCAGTTGAATACGCCGATCCTCCTCAGGTCCGAGTTCTGGGTGAGGAGCCGCTTGGGCTTGGTGCTGCCGGTCGTGTTGTTCTCAGACATCTCGTTCCTCGTGCTTCGAAGGGGAGGAGTGGGTGGGTGAAATGCCGGGGCAGCCGACATGGGGGCGGACGCACGCGTGGATTCCCAGCGCGGTCACGCCGCCGTCGGCTCTCGCGAGCACGGCGAGTCCTTTGGCGATGGCGGTGCGCGCACTGCGCTGGTGGTGGCCGCCGTACTGCGCGTCGTCGCCGTGGCTGGCGATCAGGTCGGCGGCTCGCGCCGAGACGCGCGCAATCTCGAACTCCGGGAGGTCCCGGAACTCGGCGATGCACAGCGGAACCATGAACAGCAGCCACGTCACCCACGCCGGTGACGCCGAAGTCGGGGCGTCTTTGCGGACGTCGACGACCCGGCCGAAGGGGCCGTGTGCGTCAGGGGTGGGCTGGGGGGCCGGCTCGTGCTGCACAGGTTCTTTGCCGGCGGAGGGGCCGGGTATTGCTGTCGTCATGGTGAGGTGTCGCTTCATGCAGGGCGCCCCCGGCTGCATCAGCCGGGGGCGCCAGTGGGCAAGGGGGGAGCGCGATCAGTCGCCGCGTGCGAGGCAGCCCGCGGCGTGCGCGGGGGAGGTACGGAGGCGGGGGGATCCCCCGAGCGTGTCGCGGGCCTGGAGGAGGTAGTCGCCCAGGTCCTCAAGGGAGTTGATTTCCTCGGCGGGAACCGGCGCGCCGCACCGCTCGCACGGGGCGAGGAGGTCGAAGACGAGGCGGCGGCGGTCGTCGTAGCTCGCGAGGAAGGTCAGCGTCCTGTCCGCGAAGGGGATGGACAGCGCCACCGCGGGGAAGTGCTGGCCGTCCGCGACGAGCGGATGGATGTCGTCGTCCTTGGCACGGATGCTGACCGGGCGGTTGAGGGAGCGCAGCGAGAGGCGGTGGCGCAGCACCGCCTCCACCCAGTGCAGTTCGGCGTCCTGACTGTGGAGGGCCGGGTCCGGGCCGATCTGAGCGGGCTGACCGGTCCGGGCGCGCTTCACCGCGGCCGTAACGGCTGCGTTCTCGACGTAGTTGAAGGGCTTCTTCATGGTGCTCGGCATGGGGTCTCCGAGAAGGGTCAGGCCCGTGATCGGCACGCTGGCGCGTGTCAGGGTCACCAGGGCTGGAGTCGATGGCCGCGAACTGCGGCTCCGGCCGGCGGGGTCTTCCCCGTCCGACACGCACCACAATACATATTGAAAGACGAATACGCAACGCATCGCTTGAAGTGACGGCCGCCCAGCTGCTGCTCCTGGGAGAGCAGCAGCGCGGCCGGCCGGTGGACGCCGGACTACGCCGGCGAGGCGGTGAGCTGTCCGACCTGGTCGAGCAGGAGCTGGGCCCGGGCGAACGCGGCTGCCTTGTGACCGTACGACGGAACGACCAGGTGCATGGTCTCGTGAGCCAACGCGCGGTCCGCTTCCTCGCGCGTCGTCACCAGCTGGAGGTTGACGGCCATCAACGGCACCTTCAGCCGCGCGCTCTTCGGGCCCAGATACACCTGGGCTGCGTAGTGCGAGAGGAACGGCATGCCGCTGATCGACGCGTACGCCGCGAGGTCCAAGACGAGGTGGAAGTCTCGCTGCGAGACGGAGGCGAACTGCTTCGCTCGCCGGCGCAGCCAATGCACGTCGACAGGCAGGTTCCGCTCGTCCTCCGGCAGCGGGCTCCGCAGTTCGGCGTGCCGCTGCTCCGTTACCGGGTGGGCTCGATCTGCCATGTGCTTCCTCCTCTCGGGCGCAGTCTGGACCTTGCGTCGATGCCGGTCGGCATGCGGCCGGCGCAGCGAGACCTCCCGGTTCCTCTGCGCGGCCGCCGGGGCCTCGAGGCCATCATGCCAACACGCCCCTTGCTCGCCTCTTCGGTGCCGGCGCCGGGACCCTCATGCGTACCGTCCATGCCATGAGTCGGCGTCCAGGCGCTTGAGCGCGGCGTCCTCGTCGGGGGCGAGCCGGTTGGTGAAGTCGTCCCAGTGGATCAGCTGCTCCAGCTCAGGGCCGTCGGCCGGCTCGATGCGTGCTCGCTGCCCACTGGTCAGGTCTATCTCCACCCCGTCGTCGACAAGGGTGCCGCGAGCGCAGGTCAGGGAGCGCCGGCGGGTGGCGTTGAGATTGAACAGGTAGCCGCCGCCGTTGTCCTCGCCGCCAACCAGCGGCCGGATCCACAGAACCTGCTCTGGCTCATCCTCGTCCTCGACCCGGTGGTGCCGGGCGAGGGCGGCGCGGAAGACCTCCGTCCCGTCCGGGTCCCACACGATCAGGCGCGCGCCGGCGTCCACCGGGTCGCCCGTGGGGCTGTGGTTGCCCGCGACCAGGTCCGAGAATCGCTGTCGCCACTGCTGTGTCATTCGATCGCTCCTTGTCAGCTGTAGTCGTCGGTCGTGCACAGGACATCCTCAACGGCCTTCCCGCCCATGTGGGTGATGCCACGTGAGGCGAGGGAAGCGAGGATGGTGGTGCGCTCCGCGGCGGTGTGGCACACGATCCGGCTGGGCGCCTCCGCTCCGAACAGGTCGAGCCCGTTCCTGAACATGACCTCGTTGCCGGCGGCGGAGAATTTCGCGATCTTCATCGGGTCGCGGGTGATCGCGCTCTCGTTGTAGTTGTGGTGCGCGGGGTTGATGGCGCCGAAGTGGTCGCCGTTGTAGGCGTAGTAGTCACTGCGTCGCATCAGCACGCTCGGGTCGTCCCAGATCAGCATGCCGCCGCTCGGCTGACTGGGAGTCTTCTTGACCCGCAGGAACACGCTGTTGGCGCCGCCAGTCATCTTGTCGGCCTGCTCGCTCATGCCGAGTCCGCCGCCGATGCCCATGACGGCCCGCTTCTCCGTGGAGGCCAGTACGCCGGTTCCCAGGAGACTGGCGAGCGCACCGCCGTGGAGACCATGGGTCAGGGACCTCCCCTTGAACGCCCCCTGAATCTCGGCCTGCTTCCCCGTCACGTCGAAGCGAGACCACGTCAGCCACTTGCCGGACGTCGACGGTGTCGGCTCGTAGCCCGGGCTGGCCGCCAGTGCGGCCCCGTCCGAGAATCCGGAGGCCTTGGCCACGGCGTCCCGGACGACCTCAACCTTCATCGGCAGCACCTTGTGGGCGGCCTCCAACTGGATCCGCTTCATCGCCGTCTGCAGGGCCCCGCTGTCGAGGCCCATGAGGGTCTCCATCCGCTGGTGCACGATCTCCTGGACCTGAAGGTCCTGAAGTCCCTGAGCCGTGTCCATGGCCGCCTGCATGCCGGCGGCCCCACCGAGCCCCTGCGCCTGGATGTTGTTCGACAGGTACGTCCACTCACCCTCGGCCGCGGTCATCGGCTTGTTCATCAGGTGCAGTTGCTCCAGGCGCTCCACGAGGTCCTTGCCGTGGCCGGCGCCGGCCGGGGCGTGGACTTCGAGCTGCCCGCGAAGCGAGAACTCCGTGTGCTTCGGGTCGTTGTCCTTGTACGGGCGGTAGACGGCGGTCCAGCCGTCCCCCATGTCGATCTCGTACTCGGTGCCGTTGGCGGAGCTGCGGGTGACGCCGTCCCAGGACGACTGGCCCGTCTCCGGGTCGAGGGACGCCTTGATCCGGCTGGCCTTGCGGACCGTCGCGGCGAGCGTGCCGGGCTCCGGCTCCCCGTTGGGCACCGGTATCTGCTTGGTGACCATCTTGGTCTCGGTCACCTCGTAGGCGTCCATCCACGGCATGACCGACCCGCCGTTGTCGATCTTGTCCTTCACGACGTTCAGCTGGTCCATGTAGTGCTGGGCCATGGCCTTCTCGTCGTCGCTGATCGACGGGTCGCTCAGGACGGCGGACACCGCGTCGACGGCCGCCTGGTGCTTGGCGATCGACGCATCCGACATCTCGGAGCCGGTCTTCAGCTTGTGCTGCACCGAGCTGACCGCGGTCTTGGTCAGCTCGGCCAGCTTCTTCTCCTTGTCGAGGTCGAGGCGCTCCTTGACCTCCTCCTCCACCTGGATCTCCTCCATGTGGGTGCCGGGGATGCTCAGCGCGTCGAGGAGCTTCTCCTCGGCCTCCTCGGATATGTGCGTGAGCAGCACCTCCCGCGGGCCGTCCGGCGAGTCATAGGCGACCAGGGTGGCTTCGGAGTTGATGAAGTCGTCCCCGCCCACGAGGAGCGGCGTGCCGGTCGGCTCGCCGACGGGGGGCGCGGCCGGCACCGGCGTCAGCGGCGGGTCCGTCTCCTCCTCTTCCTCCTGGACCTCCTCGATGTCGTCGGCGTGGAGCAGTCCAGCCTCCTCCGCCGGCGCCTCCTCAGCGCTGCCCTGCAGCTCCCCCTCGGCCGCGAGGCCCTCGGGCTCGGCCGAAGCCTCCTGGAGTTCCTCCTCGGGTCCGGTAGCGGACACGTCAGGCTCAGGTGCGGGTTCGGCGCCCGGAAGCGCGTCGAGCTCCGCCGGAGCGTCCTCGGCAGCGGGAGCTTCCGCAGGGAGAGCAGGTTCGGCAAGCAGCTGAGAGAGATCCAGCTCCTCGGGCTCGGGGATGCCCGTGCCTCCCGCGGCCGCGCCCGTGAGGTCGGTCCCCTCGGCCGCATCCGGCGCTCCGGTGATGTCCGGCGGCGCGGTGGGTGCCTCGGCGAGCGCGGTGGGGCTGACCGCGTAGCTCTGGTGGCTCGACTTGGATCCGGTTCCCATCAGCTACCACCGCCGTGCTTGAGGGAGGCGCCGGAGGGCAGACCCATCTGCTTGACGAAGAAGTCGGCGAAGTTCTGACGCAAGTTGTTCTTCCTCTCGACTGCGTGGTCCAGGAACGCCGTGGCGATCTGGGCGTGCGTGACCTGGGACTGCGGGACTTTCAGCGCCTTGGCCGCCTTGCTGCGCATCTGCGGCACCCACGCCACGCCGGCCTTGACGCCCTCGTGCGCGGTGGAGTGCAGGATCGAGCGCAGCTGTGCATCCGGCATGGACTCGAACTTCTTGATCACCGGGTGCGCGGCGGCAGGACTGATCTTGACGCCCTTGGCCAAGCCGCCTCCCAGGGCTGCTTGGTAGAGCTTCTGGTGGATCGGGGTGAAGCCGCCTCCGCCGCTGGGGGCGTAGTCGACCGATAGCTTGTCCAGGCCGTAGTGCTTGAAGGCCTGCCCGCGATCAATCTGCACGAGGCCGCCCGAGGGCGTGGCCAGCCAGTTGTCCTGGTGACCGTCGTGCTCGCCGACGAACCAGGAGCCCACGTGCGACCGGACGATCGCGTCGACCTGGGACTGCGTCCACTGGCTCGGGCTGGAAGTGAACGGCTTGGCGTCCTTGAGCAGCGGCTGGATGGAACCGGCCGTGCCGTCGGCCTTCTTGTGGTGGTACACCGGCACTGCCGGCACGCCGCCCAGCGACAGGACTTGGGACGCGGCGGCCTCGGTGTGGCCCAGGGCACCGCCGTGGTTGTGGTCGGCCTTGAACATCCACTGCGAGCCGTCCGGGCCGGCATGGACGGTCTTGGCGTACGTCCCGCCGAGATTCGACACCTTGGTACCCGCGCCGAAGGACCAGCTAGCGACCTCCTTGGGATCGATGTAGGCCGGGACGTCCTGGCTGGTCGCCTTCGCTTGCTGGACCTCGGCCATCAGCGCCTGGATGTTCGCGTTGAACGACCCCGGCTTCGGCGCCTTCGCCGGCTTCGCTGCGGTTGCGGCCGGCTTGGGCGTGGCGGTCGCGCCGTTCTTCGGCAGCTTGCTCGCCAGGGCCTGGACCGCCTCGTCGGAGGCCAGACCCCCATCGGGCTTCGCCGAAGGTGCCACGGCGGCTGCCGACTTGGCGGCCTTGGCCGCTTCCTTCTTCGCGACGTCCGCGTTGACCTTGTCCTTGATGGCCTGCTGGTCGTACTTCTTGTTGAAGCTCGCGGCGATGTAGTTCTGGACCTGGGCCCGCGTGGCCTTGCCGTTGTTGTCCATCCCCAGCTCGGCCGCGACGGTGCGCAGGTCGGCGAGCTTCTGCTTCCCGGCCCACGTCTTGAAGTCGCTGGTGATCTCGTTGGGCTGGAGGTACTTCCCCGGTCCGAGGGCCGGGTGCTCGGCGTACGGGGTGTCGCTGGCACCGCCTTGCTGGGTGTAGGCGTACCAGCCGTTCACGCCCGTCTGCATGTCCCGGACGTCACCGGCGTTCTTCGCCCACGCGGCGATCGCCTGCGGCGCGCCCGGATCGCCCGCAGGCGGCAGGTTGAGCGGCTGGTCCCCACCGGGAGCCATCGCAACGTGGGCGGCATAGCCGGCGTCGAGGTTCGCCAGCTGCTCCTGCCTCTTGGCCGCCAGGGCCTTCAGCGACTCCACTTCGCTTTCCGGCGTGGAGGGCCGCATAAGTGCCACGAGCTGGTGACCACCGAGGTGCTGCGCCTCGGTCTCGCTCAGCTTCCCCGAGGCGAGAGCCTCCTGCACCAGCGGCTGGACGTCCTTCGGCGCCACGTACGTGTGATGGAGAGCTTCGTCGACCACCGCCTTGGCCTCGGCCTTGGCCTTGGCCAGGTCCTCGCCGAGCTCAGGACAGTCGGCCGACGCCAACTTCTGCTCGGCGGCCAGCATGGCCTGCAGGGCCTCGGCCCTCTGCTCCTGAGACTGTGGCCCGTAGGTCTTCTTCACCTCGTTCCAGGCTTCGATCGACGCGGTCACCGCCTGGGCGGAGGCCGCGACCTCGTCCGGCGTGGCCTTCCAGGCGCCGCCGCTGAGGGGCGGCTCGGTTCCCTCGAGCTCGTGCAGGTCAGCCAGCGTCATTCCGCCGACCGTCTTGCCGGCGAGCAGCTCGTTGTACCGGTTGAGAGCGGCGGCCTGGATCTTCGCCTTGGACGGGATGTCGCCCGGGTACGCGGGGTCGAGCCAGTGAACCAACGGGTGCTGGCCCTTGCCGGACAGGCCCACCAGCGCCGGGTGTTCGAAGCCTTTGGCCTCGGCGATCTCGCGCAGGTCGTCCTCGTCGAGCGAGTTCAGGTAGGCGAGGGTCTGCGCCTTCAGCGCCTTGGTATGGGCCTCAATCTCCTCGTCGGAAGCGCCCGCCTCCTTCAGCTTCTCGATGGCCTCCTGAGCCTGCTCGACCTGGCCGACGAAGGCGTCGTACCGCTCGACGGGGTCCGTCGGGACTTCGTCCTCGGGGTCGAGGGCGAACGGCGGGTCGGTGATCTCCTCCATGAGGTTCATCGCCATCAGGAGGTCGGCCTTGGCCTGGACTTCCTCGTCGGACATGGGCTGCGCCGGCGCTTCGGCCACCACGTCGTCCGCCTCGGACGCGGTGGTGGGCCCTACGGCGTAGGAGGCGTGCGAGGACTTGCTGCCCGTGCCCATCAGCTGTCACCCCGCAGCGGGAGCGCAAGGATGACCTCGGCGAGCAGTGCATCCAGGACGAGGTCGGCGGCGTGGGTGAGGTCGAGCGCGCCATCGGGAACGTCGACGGGCTCAATCGCGCACACGCCGCCGGACTGCGCGATCCAACGTTCGATGTCCAGGCTGGTCGTAGGCGCGCTCAGGCGCTCTCGCCAGGGGTCGGCAGCCTCGTAGACAAGTGGGACCCAGCGCACGACCGGTGCGGACTGCTGCTGGCCCTCGTCGAGGCCGAGAACGGCGACGGGGTCGACCGGGAGGCCGAGCGCGGGGTGCCAGACGAGCAGGATCCACAGGCGCCAGGCGGGAGCGGCCGTCGGCGTCTGCGTCGTCTCGGCATCAGGGTGGTTGGTGTCGGTCGTCATGGAGGCTCCTCCCGTAGGTGCTTTCACCTGCTACAGGTGTGGGAGGAGCCGCCGGTGTGACAGTGCGGGCGAAGAAGTTTCAGCGGTTCGGCAGGAGCGAGGCCATGTACTGGACCGTGGCTGCGAAGGCGTCCTCGCTTCGGGCGTGGACATCCTCGCGGCCGTTGGGGGTCATGATCGCGCCGTGCAGGGCGTACTGATGGGGGTTCTGGGAGATCAGGGTCAACCGGGGACCGAAGATCTCGGCCATCTCGGCGATGCGGTTGGCTCGGGACAGGCCAGTGAGGAAGACCGGCATGTCCTCGGGCAGATGCTCGGCAAGCCAGTGCAGGCCGGGCCGCTCCCAGCTGTCCCAGTCGGCGTTGTCGCGGACGGTCTGCACGTTGATGGCGATGCCCGCCGGCTGGGTGTCCTCGATCCAGGCGAGATAGCGCTGGAGATCTTCCAGCCGGAACCAGTACACGTTCGGTACGACGTTCACGCCGGCCTCGGCGAACTCCTGGGCGAGCATCAGGCTGCGGCGCATGTTCAGCAGGTGCTCGGTGCGGGGCCAGTCGCCGTAGATGCTGTAGTTGCACGAGAGCACCAGGTCCCACTCCTGCTCAGCTATTCGCTCGACGAGCCTGTCGCGTTCGCGGCGGGTCCAGAAGGCCTCGACGAGGGGGTCCTCGCCGTAGCCGACAAGGACGGCCTTTTGGTGTTCCCCGAGGGCGAGGGCCTGGCGTGCGGTCTGCTCGGTGAAGCGCTTGTAGAGCGTGTGGGTGTCCGGGGAGAAGACGCGCCGCAGTCCGACCCCGTAGGCCGGCCAGTTCAGGCTGGTGTCGAGCTTGGTGATGGCGCTGCCGTCAGTCATGGGAATGAAGGACGGCAAGCCGGTGGGCAGGGTGCTTTCGACGGTGATGTCGTCAAAGGTCAGGGTGCCGCCGACGTCGGCCATCCACCCGGCTATGTCGGTCCGGCTCCCGCACCGGATCGGGCACTTCCGGGTCACGCACGCGTTCGCCGGAGCGTCAGCTTCGGCCGCCGCGCACCCGCAGAACCGGCAGTCGGAGTTCTGGCCGGTGCACAGCGGCTCGACAGTGGCCGGGCCTCCCCGACCGTCAGGGCCGGCGTAGAAGGCGCAGCTGTTGCAGTCGCAGCCCCGGCCGGGCAGGGGCACGCCGACGGTCGGGATGGGCAGGGAAACACTGGTCATGCGGCTTCGCTTCCTTCGTTCATCGCGTCGTGGTCTGTCTGGTCGCCGGCGGGGACGTCGTCAAGGTGGGTACTGAGCTCGCGCAGGGCGAGACGCAGGGAGCCGCGGTCGTATCGCGCGATCTCCTTGCCGGCTCGGACCTCGACCAGCAGGCTGCGGATTCCGTCCAGGGCGGTGCGGATCGTGTCGGTTTCCACGGCCGGGCGACTGGGGGCGGCGTCGGCCGACAGCTCCGCCGTGCCGGCCTCGGCCGCCGGCGCCGGTGCCGGCTGCGACGCACCGACCGCCACCGAGACCTCGGCCGGTCCTTCCTGGCCGAATGCCGACGGGGCGGCGTCGTCATCGCCGTCCTCGGATTCCTCCTGAGCTTCTGAGCTGCTCAGGACCCGGGTGAGCTTCGCCCGGCGGCCGGCGTTCGCCGCGTCCTGACGCTCCTCGGCTTCGGTGATGATCTCTTCTGGGTCAAGCTCGGGCTCCTCCAAGCCGACGTTCACGGCGGTCGGCAGCAGGTGGAGCCGCTTGGAGGACTTCAACGCGGCCCAAATGCCCTCAGCAGCCTGCGCCCGGCCATTGCGGAGCTCGGCGAACTTGATCCGCGTGTTCAAGCGGACCGCCGCCTCGTCCATCTCCTCGGTGAGGTCACGCGGCAGCGCGCGGAACGCACGCACGAGCTCGCCGGCCTTGCGCTCGTTGAGCTGCAGCCCGAGCCGGTCCAGCACCTCGCTCCAGGGAGCGGCACATGCGCTGTCGGTGCCGCGGATCTTCTCCAGGGCGTAGAACCGCTCTGCCGGGTCAGGAATCGCGTAGACCTCCTGGGGCACGGGCTTGCCGGCCTTGAGGAGCTTGCCGACCAGGATGGCGCACCGCTGGTACAGCAGGGCGGCGGCCTGCTCGCCGGGCCGGAGAGGCTCGCGCGCGAAATTTTCGACGAAGCGCCACATGTGACGCTCCTCTTCGGACAGGGGACCTGGGCAGACCACGGCGGGCAGGGCCGCGAAGTGCGGGTTGTCCGGCCGGTTGACGGCGCCCCAGCGCATCGCACGCAGTCGGCGCTCCCCCGTGACCAGACGGATCGTCGGCGCCTTCCCGTCGACGACGATCTCCTCGGCCAGGACCGGCTCCAGGAGGCCGATGACGGACATGGAGGAGATGAGGTCGGCGAGCTCGGACGGAGGCAGGGAGTCGGAGGGGTTGCGGGCGTGGGGCTCGGTGAAGGGTGCGCCCTGGCCGCGCAGCGGCAGCATCTCGAACCGCCGCTGCCGCAGCTTGACGCTGCGGTGCAGGATCTCGGTGAGCCGGATCATGCTCCCGCCGTCGGGCGGAGCCTCGAGCGAGGTACTGGTCATGGTGCTGCTTCCTTCGGGGCCGGGGCGCGGCCGGTCACTTCGTGGCGAGGTAGAGGTCGGTAGGGGCGGGGCGGGCGGACTGCGTGCCGCTCAGCAGCGGGGTGAAGATCGGGGCGAACGGCCCGTGCTCCTGGAGCTGCTGCAGGGTGGTGACGCCGATGTGGATGTCGCCCTTGAGCCGGCTGAGACGGACGTCCGCCGCGGCGCGGGTGTAGAGGTCCTCGGTACGCGCGGCCAGCCGCTGCGGGCGCCGGTCCGGCTCCCCGGCCTTCGGCGGCGCCGCGTCGAGAATCACCAGGACCCGGGGGAAGACCGGGTAGTTGTACATCCACGCCGGCCGCGTCGCGTTCGGGGTCCGTCGCGTGCGGTCCACACTTTGCGGGACGTACTCGTACAGCCGGCCGTAGGCCTGGAGCTTCGCGGCGAGCCGCGCGGAGGTCATCGTGGCGCGGTCGAACTCCACGAAGAAGCTGAGCATCGTGCGCCGGCCACCGCGCTCCATGTGCACGTAGTTGAGGATGGCGTCGCTGATGACGTGGTCGTCCTCGAAGCGGCGCTGCCCGTCACGGATCCGGTTGGCGACCTCCGGGGTCCAGTCCAGCGGACCGCACTCGTGGCCGAGGCGGCGCGCCCACTCGACGAAGGCAACACCGACCTCGTTCACGCCGAGCGTGTGCGCCTGCCGGGCCCCGGCGACCGACTCGGGCGACACCCGGTAGGGCCGGGAGGGCAGCTCTCCGGCCTCCTCCACCGACGCGGCGCCGGCTTCGGTGAGGAACCACAGGAACGGCAGGCTCTGGACGCGCCCGCGGCCGCCGGGTCCCTGTGCCCGGATCCGGTCGACCAGCCCGGCCTGGTGCAGCTCGCCGAGCTGCCAGCGCAGGTACACGGGACGGCCCGGCCGCTTCTCGGGCAGGGTCAGCAGCACATGCAGCTGGGGGGTGGACAGCACCCGGTGCTGGTACAGCAGTTCCAGGATTTCGCGGCCGATCGTGTGAAAGCTGCGCGTCGGCGCCGACGTCGCCGGCGACTCGGCAAGGGGCATGTTCATCCGAGCCTCGACTGGTTCTGGTGGGGATTGATCGGGTGCACGTTGTTCGGGGTCTCGTCAGCCGGATCCGGCTGCGCGCCGCTGATGAGGGTGCCTTCGCTGTCGTGAACCCGCGGCTTGGCGGGCCCACCGGCGGACACCGTGCCATGTGTCGGTCCACCGGGGCCTTCGTCGTCCGCAGGTGCGGCTTCATCGAAGTCGGGCTCGTCGGGCGGCACATCGGCGCCGGTGGGATCGTCGTCGTCCGGCGGGACATCGAGGGTGACGATGAACCGGCGCAGCCTCAGGTCCAGCCGGCGCAGGTCGGTGAGGATGTCGCGCACCGAGCGGCGCTGCAGGTTCTCGTCGATGGCCCGCGCCAGCCGCTCCTCGTTCTGCGGCCGGTAGTAGTCGCCGTACAGGTCCTCCACCGAGGCACCGCGGACACGGAACGGGTCGCTCGTACCGCCGTCGAGCGTCACCGACATCACGTAGTTGTACCGGTTGAGCTGGACGATCGTGTCGGGGGAGACCTTCTTTCCCCACCGTCGGGTGACCAGCGTCGCCTCGTCGACGTCGGACGCGGTCGTCGACAGGATGGACAGATTCTGCAGCAGGCCCTGCCTGGTGGTGGCGCTCAGCCGCTGCGCCATCTGCGTCATGGCGAGCAACTTCACGTTGTACTTGCGCAGCTGCTCGGTGATCTGGGCGAGGGTGCCCTTGGACGCGCCGTCCACGCTGGTCAGCTCGTCGATGAAGGTGTAGAAGTCGCGGCGCTGGTCGGGCGGGGTGTCTCGTCGTGAGAGGCCGGCGCGGAAGAGGTCGTAGATCAGCAGGGAGCTGATGATGCGGTCGACGTCGCCGGTGCCGGCGGGGCAGACGAAGACGATCTTGCCGGTGTCCATGGCGTGCCGGATGTCGTACGTCGACCGGCTCGACCCGAGGAACGCCTTGATCGCGTTGCTGGACGACAGGCGCTCGATGATGTTGGTGACGACCGGTACGGCTTCCTTGCTGTAGCTCGGGAAGACGTTCTCCCAGAAGTCCCGGATGTCCTTGGGCAGGTAAGGCAGCACGTTGGTGCGCCACACGGCGTCGGTGAGGATCGTACGGATCTGGAAGACGGTGGGCGCCAGCTCGGGCCGCCCGGCGCGGCAGACGTGCCACGACAGGTAGACCAGGGACTCGACCGCCCTGGTGAGGATGGTCTTCGCTCGGCCGGCGCTGTCGCTCCAGTTCAGGGCCGCGGCGAAGCCGGTGACGATGTACTGGACGAGGTCGGGGATCTCCGACTCGCGCCGGCGCTCCATGGACAGCGGATTCCAGGAGCCGACCATCTTGTCGAGCTCCGGGGACGTGAGGTCGATTTCCCAGATCCGGTCGGCCAGTTCTTTGTGCGCCAGGTACGGGCGCGCGCGGGTCCAGCCGTCGCCGTGGGGGTCGAGGAAGAGCACGCCGAACCCGTTGTGAGCCAGGGCGATCGCCTGCACGAGCGACATCTCGGTCTTGCCGAAGCCGGACTTGCCGAGGAACAACGCGAACAGCAGGTACTTCAGCGGGACGCCGGCCAGGCGCTCGCCGCCGCCGGACTTGGATACCCAGCCGAGAGGGAGCAGGCCCTGCTGTCCCGTCCACGTCGGGAGGGCCGCCGGAGGGGGCGGCACGACCCCGCCCGAGCGGGTGATGTTGGGGGCGTTGTTGTGCTTGGTGGGCGGCTTGAGCAGGCCGGCGATCTCCTGGGCGGTCACCCAGGAGTGCCGGCGCGGCACGAAGAGCCCGGTCTCGAAGCGGCGGTCGAACTTGCTCCGGTAGAACCAGTGGTCCGAACGGACGCGGGTGACTCCGAGGTGGAGGCCGACGGGCCGGAGGTGGTTGTCGCCGGACCACGGCTCCAGGGCGGCGAGGATCTGGTCCAGCAGCATCCGGGCCCGGTACTCATCGCGTGCGCAGGTGCGGACGAGCAGCTGCATGGAGAAGACCGGCTCGGCGCCAGGGGCGAGCTTGCCCATCGCGGCCTTCATGTCGGCGACGCGGTGGGTGCGCTGCTGCTGCTGGTGGTGCTGCCGCTGCCGGGCGCCGCCGCCGCCCTGGTTGCCCTTCATCTCGGTGGCGATCTCGGACATGACGGCGCCGAGGTCGAAGCCGAACCGGTTGGTGCGCTGTTGCGGCATGCCGGGTATGGCCGGACCGTCGGACGGGTTGCGGCGGGCCTGGGCGAGCAGGCGCCGGCGGCGGCTGCCGACCCGGTTCGGGGCGACGGGAACGAGGTCCAGCATGACGTCGGCGCTCTCGCCGAGGTCCTCGCGGACGTCGGCGACCGCGTTGGCCAGGGCCTCGAGCGGGTCCGGGGTGAGCGGCACTTCGCGCAGGGCGAGGTGGTCAGGGAGGGCCAGGGCCAGCTCCGCGCGGGCGTAGTGCATCTCCCGGGTGGCCGGCTTGTCGCGGACGTCCGCTTGCGGCTTGGCGAGATCGACCGGCGGTGCGACGGTCGGGTCTGGTGCGATGGTCATGATCTACCTGTCTGTGGTGTGCGTCGGGGCGTCAGGAGCCGAGCCGGATCTGCGGCTGTTCGCGTGCAGCACGGCCGTCGGCCTCCACGGGCCTCATCTCGACCTGGGCGTAGCCCTGGTGGCGCAGCACCGACATCGCTCGGTCCGGGCCCTCGACCCTCATGGACAGCGCTCCGTCGGAGCAGGTGAAGCGGACGCGGAGGGCGCTGGTGCGGGTCGAGGTGACGAGCCAGCGCGACACGCTCTTGTGCGCGCGGGCCATCTGGTGCCCGAAGCGGATGACCTCTTCCGGCTTCGGGTCGAAGCCTGTGGTCGGCAGCACTTCCAGGGCCGTTCGCTTGGACATCGGGCCGCGGGAGAGGGCCCAGCGGACCGCGGCAGCGACACCGCCGGCCGCCAGGGCGACCAGGGCGACCCACCAGGCGTTGGCCATCACCGAGTCCGCCAGCTGTTCGGCGTGAGCGGGAAGGTCCCCGGTGAAGCCGATGACGCCGTCGATGAGGTCGGTCGTGGTCATCGCCCACCGTCCGCGGGCAGGGTGGGCGGCGCCGCGGCGTCAGCCGGAGCGGGCACGGGGGAAGTCGGGAGCACGGCGGCACCTCCAGAGAGCAAACGGGCCTTTCGTCTGCTACAGGTGTCGGGATCCGGCTCGGTGTGACACTCCGCTCCGAAATTCTTCGCCGAGTTGCGTCGGCCGGCGCCACGGCTCCCTGCAGGGAGCGCGTGACGCCGGCCGTGGGTCAGATCTTCACGCCGTGACCGCGGAGGTAGGCCAGCGGGTCGATGTCCGATCCGTACTCGGGCCCGGTCCGTATCTCGAAGTGGAGGTGCGGGCCGCTGACGTTGCCCGTGTCGCCGGACCATCCGATCCGGTCGCCGCCCTTCACCTTCTGGCCGACGGAGACGTTCAACGAGGACTGGTGCGCGTATTGCGAGTACTTGCCGTCCCCGTGCTTGATCACCACCTGGTAGCCGTACGCGGAGTTCCAGCCGGCCGTGACCACGGTGCCCGGGCCCACCGCGCGAACCGCGGTTCCCTTGGATACCGGGAAGTCCACGCCGGTGTGGTAGCCGCTCGACCACATTGACCCCGAGACCCCGTATCCGGTGCCGATGTGCTCGTCGGCGACCGGCGCGACCCATGTGCCCGACGTGCCGCCTGAATCGGGCTCGGTGTAGTCCGGACGCTTCATGATCAGGATTCGGTCCGTCCAGAACGAGAGGGGCTCGATTCGGACGCGGGCGCCGGTGTGCGGTGCGTCGATCACCTCACCGCCGCCGATGAACATGGCGACGTGCTCCGGGCTGGAGGCGCTGCCACCGGAGAAGATGAGGTCGCCGGGGCGCAGGTCTTTCGCCGAGTTGACCTTGCTGCCGATGTCGACCTGGTCGTACGTGACCCTGGGGAGGTTCACGCCGACCTTGCTCCAGGCGTACTTGACTAGGCTGGAGCAGTCGCAGCCGGTAGAGCCCACGAACGGGGGCTTGCAGCTGCCGCCCAGGACGTAGGGGGTGTTGTAGGCCTCCTTGGCGCCGGCGACGACTTTGGCCAGGCCACCGGAGACCTTGCCGTCCATCGGAGCGGCCCACTTCTCCGCCCGCTCCCGGATCTCGCGGACGTAGTCCCGGGTCTCCTTGTACGGCGGGATGCCGCGGTACTGCTTCACCGCGCCGCCGCCGGCGTTGTACGCGGCGAGCATGTTGTCGACGACGTCGCCGGGCACGCTGCGGATCTCGTCGGCGAGCTTGCAGTCGTAGGACACCATCGACGGGACGGCGTCCTCGGGATCCAGGGGGTCTGCGCCGCCCTTCTTGTTGGCGTCGATGCCCTGCGTGGCCCAGGTGGAAGGGATGAACTGGGCGATCCCGAGCGCGCCCGCTCCGCCGTCGGGCGGGTTCTTGCGGAAGTTGGATTCCTGGTAGAGCTGGGCGGCGATCAGCGAAGGAGTGGTTTCCGCGCAGCCGTAGTCCCGCACTGCGTTGAGGATGATCGGGCGCAGCCAGTCGGGGATGTCTTTGGTGTCCGACAGGCCGCCGCCGAATCCCGCGTTCTCCAACGCCTTGCTGGTGTTGTCCTCACCGATCGCCGAGGTCAGCGCCAGTACGGCAGCCAGCATCAAGCCGAAGCCGAGCAGGCATGACAAAAGGATCGCGATCAGTACTCTGCGCAGGGCCTTGGACTCGCCTTGCTCAGACATTGGGAAGCCCTGCGACGCGCCAGCTGCCGTCGGCGCCACGGTGGAGCTTGAGTGCCACCTGTTCTTCCGACGCGGTGGCGGCACCTGTGGCCGGCGTCTCGGTCAGCCTGTAGATCACGCGCGCGAAGGCGGAGTCCTCGGTCGGTGCGGGAGCTCCGTCCGGCAGTGACACCCGCAGAACGGTGACCGTCACTTGGACCTGGCGGTCCTTCCAGTTCAGCCACTGCCGCTGGCCGGCGCTGCCGCCGGTGTGAGTGCGCAGGTCCTCGGCCAGATCGCCGTCTGCGTAGGCGGCGGCGCGCCGGGAGGCGTCGTCGAACGAGGTGTCCCGGCCCGGCCGGGCGTCGTGGCTGGCCCACGCGGTCGTGAACGCCCGGGCCGCCTCCTGTAGCGGTGCGGGCAGCGAACTCGGCTCCGAGGCGACGGGAGACTCGGACGGCTCGGCTGCGGGTGAGGCCGTCGTCGGGCGTGCGCTGCCGGAGCTGCTCCCTGTGGGGGTGGCGGAGGGTGCGGCAGTACGCGCAGAGGATTCAGGGGCGGCGGGACGATCGCTCCCACCGAGCCCGAGGAAGAGGGTGACGCCGACAGCTGCCAGGACTGCCGCAGCGGCGAACAGCGCGATCGTCCCGCGCTGGGCGCGAGCGCGCGCGACATCGGTTTTCGGCATGAGGGTCCCCCGTGAGGTGGTTCTGGTGCGGTGATCTGGGCGGCCGGGGCCTGTTGGGCCCCGGCCGCGGCCCGGCTACGGCCGGGGCCTGGGCGGGCCGGGCGGCCGGGTGGCGCGCCGGATGGCCCGGGGCGGAGCTGGCGGCTTGGCCGGCGTCGACTTTTTCGCGGCCGGCGGGGGCGGCGGTGCAGGGGTGGGCGGGGTCGGCATCTTCGGCACCCCGGCCGGCCCGGCGGTCGGCGGCTTCACCGAGCTCGGCGTCTTCGTGCCGGCCGCCTTGGGCCCGGGCGTCTTGGCACCGGCCGCAGTCGATGCGCCCCCAGGAGTCTTCGGCGCGATGGCACCGGCCCGGGGCCCGGGAGGAGTCGCGGCTCGCGGGTTCGACTGGATCGGAGCCAGACCGAGGTTGACCTGTGCCTTCGTCCCTTGCTTCGCCACGAACTTGCCAGCCGTGGCGACGTTGCGCTTGTACTCGGCTCCGAAGTCCTTGGCCTCCTGGACCTTCTTGTCGACGGTGCGCGCCTTCACGGCCTTGAGGTCGTCGCCGACCTTCTTCCCGCGCGCCATGGCCGCAGCGCCACCACGTTTGGTCGCGGCAACACCGCGGGGGATCCCCACAGGTGCGCCCACCGTGGCCATGAAGGCGAACTTCCCGGCCTTGGCGCCGTACTTGGCAGTGGTGGCGGCCGCCTTACCGGTGGCCATGGTGGCCCTGCCGCCCCTGGTCTGGGACATCTTGTTCGCGGCCGCCGTGGCCAGCCGCTTCTTCAGGGTCTGCTTGGCCGCCTGCTGCGCCGCGACCTTCGCGGCCGTGCTCGCACCGCCGGTGCCGACGGCCGCGGCCGCGTTGGTGGCGAGCCGGGCAGCAGTCCGCAGACGGCCGGCCTTGCGGTTCGCCTGGGGTGAGCCGACCCAGGCGTTCTTGGCGGACTTCAGACCCTGACCGACCGGCCTGCTGACGCGCCGCGCCTCGCCTCGGGCCTCGCCCCACATCTGCTTCAGACCGGGGGCGGTCTCGGCGTAGCGGCCGGGGCTGCTGAACACGGAGCGGCGGCCGGCGCCGCCGACGCGGGCATTGGCCAGCTTGCGGTTGAGGTTGACCGCGATGCTCTGCGCGGTCTGCTTGATCTTCTTGTGGCCGGCCAGACCCGCGACGGCGGTGACGTCGATGACGATGAACTTCACGGCAAGGACGTCACCGGTGTCCGCGTCGATCAGGGCCAGAACGATCAGGATGAAGATCGCCAGGAAGAGGATGGCGATGATGATGCCGAGAACGGCCTTGGTGATCGCGGAGAACCAGCGCCACAAGGTGGCGCGGCCGCCACCGGGCAGAATGCCGGCGGTGAGGGCCCAGTGACCGCGGATCGCCTCGAAGGCCAGCCAGCCCTGCGCCGTGAGGAACGTCCCGGTGACCAGGATCATGAGGATGGCCACGATGACCGCGGCGATCGCGACGAACAGAGCGGAGAAGGCAAGGTCGGCGGAGGCCCGCTTGGCCTTGGGCTTCACGTCCCCGCAGGCCGCCTCGAACTTCTTCGCGTTCTCGTTGAGTTGCCCAATGAAGTTCGTGTCGTAGATCGAGTCCATCATCGCGGCGTCCCAGTAGTTCATCCCGAGCTGGTCGAGGTTGAACTCGGCGAGCTTGTACTCGCGGAAGGCCTTGTCGCACGGCCCGCCGAAGGTCTGCCCGTACACCATGAGCTGGTTGGGTTTGACGATGAACGCATCGACCAGGGCGTCGGTGATCGGCTTCGCTACGTTGTCCGGGTCGGCGCTGCCCTTGGCGCTCGCGGGATCGTCGGCCAGGACGATGCTGGCGACCTCCAGGGTGAAGTCCTTTGCCTTGCCCAGCAGGCCTCCTTCCGAGAGCAGCATGGTGGAGCCCTGCGGCTGCGCCTGGTCGTGCTGGCCGAGCAGGACCTGGGCCGGTGAGACAAGCACGGTGGTGGTCAGTGCGGCGACGACCAGGGAGACACCGATTTCGGCGAAGCCGCGCGAGCGCTCCTTGAAGAGGATCAGCCAGCCGCAGTAGAAGCCCGCGAATGTCAGGAACAGGCCGGGGAGGCCGAGCCGGTCGATGACCTGGTTCTTGATGGTGCTGGAGATGTTCTCGACGGGACCGACCATGACCTTGGCCAGCCCGAAGTTCAGTGCCCACTTGATCAGCCAGCAGGTGAAGCCGATGACCCACTTCGAGACGCCGAAGAGCAGCTGGGCAACGATGTTCCAGATCTTGAGGTCGATGTCCTTCCAGCCGCCCGTGTCCGTCTTGACGGTGTAGGAGCTGATCGGGACGCCGTCCTTGTCGGTGACGTTGAACGGCTGGAGGATGCCGTCGCTGCCGTCCTTGGGCTTCTGGTTGAGGTTCTTGCCGCCGGGGCCGGCAGCCGGCTTCGCCGGCGCGGACGTGCTGGGCGACGGCGATGGGTCTGCGCTGGCCGCGGGGGCCAGCACCACGGTGAACAGGGCCAGCAGAACGCCGATCAGCCCGAGGCGCCGCTTGAGGCCACGCTGCCGGAGGCGACTCATGCCAGGACCCCGTCCGCGGCCTCGGCGAACTCCACGGTCTCGTCGGCTTCGTCGTCGAGCTGGCCAGGCGTCGTGGTGATCGCGGCGGCCGCATTCTCGTCCGCAGGTATCAGCACCTTGATGCCCGCGATGCGCTTGCGGAGGTCTCGGTACAGGCCTTCGCCGGCCCGCAGGGCGCGCTCGGTCTCGCTGACGTTGAGCGGGCTGAGGTTCTCGGTGATGACCTTGAGCATTTCGTCGTCGGTCGGGTCGAGGTCGAGGAACTCCAGGCACCGCGCGGCCAGGGCCTTGCCGCGGTGGCGGAAGACGAAGATGTGGCTGAGCAGCGCCCTGATCTTGTCGCCGATCTCGCTCTTCGGGCCGATGTCGTACGGGTCGTGGCTGCCGGCGAAAGCTCCGGCGTTGTGCTTGCGGCCGTCGGCGATGAGCTCGAGCATCAGGTTGGAGCCCTCGGCGGACGAGGTGAGCCACCAGCACTCGTCGAGGAAGACGCCGGCGAACTCGTTCGGGTCCGCGAACGCGATCTCGCGGCAGAGCGCCGTCATCAGGTACATCAACCGCCAACCGAACCGCTTTTCGACCTCCAGGCTCGGGAGGCGGTGCTCGGAGAGCTCCTCCTTGGTGGGGAGGCCCAGGCGGTCGACGGCGAAGACGATGCTGTCGGAGTCCGTGATCCGCACGACCGGCAGCGTGGGGTCGAAGATGGTGCGGCCGAGGTCCTTCTTCGCCAGCGAGCGCAGCTTGCGGACGAGTTCGGAGGCTGCGGCGCGGACCGCGTTGTCGTTCGGCTCGTCCGGGTCGGGTGTGCGGGCCCGGTCGGCGAGGGTGTCCATCAGGGCGGTCATGCTCGGCTTCGGGCCGAGCCGGGTGGCCTCGATCGCCTCGGCGAGGGTGATGCCCTCGATGCTCATCGAGCCGATGTCCAGGAGCGGGGTGAGGAAGGACTCGGTGTAGCGGGCGGCGCGCGGGCCGCGGAAGACGCGCAGGGGGTCCAGGCTGACGCCGGCGTTCTCGTCGACGTTGATGATCTGGGTCGTGCCGGGGCACGCGAGCGCGAACCGCGACCATTCCTGCTGGGGAGTGCGGTCGATGACCAGGGCGCGGCCGCGGGAGTTCCTCTGCCCGGTCCGGTGGCCGGTGGTCAGGATCGAGTACATCGCGCACTTCATCGCGACGGACTTTCCGGATCCGAGCTCGCCGACGAACGCGGCGGACGCGGAGGCGTTGACGCGGGGGCCGTGGGAGAAGTCGACCAGCACGGGGCGGACGCCGCCGCCGTTGAGCTGGAGGCCGAAGAGGCTGCCGGAGTCGTCGCCCAGGCCGGCGCCGCAGAACGGCATCGACATGGCGAAGTCCCTGGCCAGCAGGTACTGGGTGTAGTCGAGCATCGGGCCCGGGGTCTTGGTACCGGGCAGCATGCCGTGGAACAGCGCGACCTGGTCGCCGGTGGGCCGCACCAGCGTGTAGTCGTTGCCGCCGAAGTGGTTGGCCAGCGACGTCGCCTTCTCATCCGCCTCCTCGGGGGTCGTGCCCCACACGCAGGTGGCGACGGTGGCGCGGATCTCGACCTCGGTGCTGGAGGCGGTGAGCCGGTCGCGGTACTCGTCCAGGGCGAAGGACGCCTTGTCGAGCGATGCCGGCACACCGGAGGTCTCGCCGTCGTACTCGCCGCGCTGGTGCGCGAGCTCGCGCTGCTGACGCCGGCTCTTCGGCTCGGCCTTCGAGCCGGACTCGACGTGCAGCCGGACGGCCCAGTCCACGGGGAAGTTGAACTCGTCCAACGCCGCCAGGTACTCGCTGCCGGGGAACCGGAAGGCTTCCGGCATCTCGGAGAGCACGCAGAACGCCTGGTAGGAGTCGCCGTGTTCGCTGGTGGCGCGCAGGTAGCGGCGCTTGAAGGGGTTGGTGGGGCCCTTGGAAGCCCGGGTGCCGCGGCCGCCCTCGTCGAGGATGACCTGGGTGTGGGCGGTCACCGTGTGACCGCGGCCGCGCAGACCCCGCGGTGCGCCGTCCTCGGGCAGGAGCGGCTCGTTCAGGCCGCGGCGGGCGCTGTGCCCGTAGATCCACAGGATTTCCGCCTCGGTGGCGGGCCGCATCTTGATGCCGGAGGGCCAGCCCGCCGCCAGGCGGCTGGCCTGCTCCAGGCGCTGGCGTTCGTCAGAGAGGGATATCGGGGCGACCGGCAGGCCGAGGGCGCCCATGACTTCCGACTGGACGGAGGAGAAGACGGCCCGGGTGCTCTGCTTGAAGTCGACGTGGGACAGGGGGACCGCGAGGAAGTCGACGCGGCCGGTGAGTTCGAGGTCCTGGAGCTGGTCGAGGACCTTCAGCGCCAGGTCGACGTACTCGGGGGAGGCGTCGAGGTCGACGCCGGCGGTCATGCGGGTGACGACCGACGCGGCGTCGACGCTCGGGCACAGACTGAGCAGGAGGGCCTCGCCCCGCAGGGACTTGAAGAGGGACTCCAGGGAGTCCAGTCGCTCGCGCTTCGTGGACTTCGAGGCGTGGGTGTAGTTCTCAGTGTCGACGCGCCACACCGCCCACACGGTGGCGGCAGTGGTCCAGATCAGGTGGCCGCTGATGTGCCGGACGGGGAGACGCATGGCGTTCTTCTTT
Source organism: Streptomyces humidus (assembly GCF_014649655.1). GTDB lineage: Bacteria > Actinomycetota > Actinomycetes > Streptomycetales > Streptomycetaceae > Streptomyces > Streptomyces humidus. The sequence continues at coordinate 234,811 of NZ_BMTL01000007.1, forward strand.
CTGTGCTGGTGGTGATGTCGAGGCAGCTGGTTACTGCTCGTCGAGGGAGGCGAGGAGGGCCTGCAGCCCGGTCTTCGGCTCTGGCCGGCCCGCCGCAGCCGCAGCTGGAGCCGGTGCCGGGCGGGCTTTGCGTACCGGCGCCGGTGCGGGCTTCGTGGCGGCCGCCGCCGGGGCGGGCCGATCGGCGGACCGGACGCGCACCGTGCAGGTGGCGGTCGCCAGTCGCGGTCGAGCGACCCGCTGCGGCTTGCCGGCCAGGCGCCCCTGGGCCGGAGTGGAGGAGTAGATGAGCAGGCTGCGCACGGCGCGCGCTGGGTCCCGGCCGTCGAGCCGCGCGTACCGCAGCACCCAGGCCAGGCCCCAGGGGATCAGCGCCATGAGGATGAAGTTCATGGCGCCGAAGTGGGCCCACAGGCCCCTCGTCATGACGAGGAGCCCGAAGCTGATCACCATGGTCATGACCTGGGTGATCGTGTAGGGCCCTCCCGGGAGCCGACCGGCTCCCGGGAGCTTGCCGATGACGAGCGGGTGCTTACGGGCTCGCGTGTACGAGTGCCCGATCAGCTCCTCCTCCGAGGCGCTCACGAGATCCGCCAGCCCTTACCCGCCAGAGCGGGCGCCTCGCCCGGAGCGTGGACCACGGAGACCGAGGCCGCGGTGTCGTCGATCTCGGAGCCGACCTTGGTCTTCAGGACGTTGAGGTTGCTGATGCCCCAGAGCACGAGGGCGGCCAGGACGAAGGCGACGAGGGTGCCGACGAAGGAGCGGGTCTTCCACCAGGCCATCAGCACGGCGATGATCGCCATGAGGGTGGCCACGGTGAGGACCAGCGTGCGGACCTGGCCCGTCTTGGTGTTGGCCCAGTCGAGGACGTCGCCGGCGAGGACGACGTGGTCGGGGTTGGCTGCTGCCAGGGTGTGCATGAACGATTCCTCTTTCTCAGGAGTTCGACGGCGACGGCGAGGGAGTCGCCGTGGCTGCGTCGGGGCTTGGGGTGGTGGTGGTGTGCGGCGCCGCGGAAGGCGGGCTGCTCGCGCGGATGGCCGGGGCGTCGTCGACGGACGCGACCTCCCAGCGGCCGGCGCGGGACTTGAGGGTGAGCGCGTAGCTCAGCGAGACCGGGCTGCCGGCCTGGTCCGTGGCATCGACCTGGACCAGCTGGTGCAGCACCGTGCCGTCGGCCGGCACCTTCTGCTGGCCGGAGCCGGACGAGTCGTCCTGGACGCCGGTCACCTTCAACGCGGCGTACGGCGCAGGGCTGATGGGCTGAAGCCGCGTACCGGGCGAGGTGTAGCGGTCGAGTTCGGTGGAGCCGGTGAGGTAGGCGGCTAGGAACCCGCGCGCGGTCTCCACCGACGGGTCGGCGCTGCTCGACCCGCGGTCGGTCTCGTACGCCAGGCCGCCGGGCTTGACGGAGGCGGGTGCGGCCACCTGCGCTGGCAGGGACGTCGCGGCGTAGCCGGCATCGGATGCCGCCTTGTCGGTACCGCCGGCACTGGCCGGGCCGGTGGCCTGAATGCCGACGCGGAAGTACTGCACCCCCAGGCGCTTCGCCTTGCCCTTGTCGTCGTGCGCCGTGACGTCGGCGGCCACGGTGATCGACCAGTAGCCAGGCTGTACCTCACGGGAGGCCAGGACGGTGGACTGCGTGGCCTCGCGGGTCCCGGGCTTGACGGCCAGGGCGAACGAGCCGGAGTAGTACGGCGCCAGGTCACGCTCGGTGCCCTGGCCGGCCTGGAGGTAGGCGGCGACGAACAGTTCGGCGAAGCCGGCCGGCCCGACCGAGGACGCGGGCGCTGCGGCAACGACCGGCTTGGTCGCGCCCTGGGCCGGGCCGGACGCGCTGAGGAACGCCAGCATTCCCAGAGCCGGGCCTGACGCCACGAGAGCCCAGGCACCGACGCGGGCCAGCCGGGAGATCCCGGACATGTGGGCGGTGCTCGCCTTCCACCCGGTTTCATCCGGCTGGTCCGTCGGCGACTCCTGGTGCTCCTCGACCTCCTCGTCCCAGACTTCCGCCTCGACGAACTGCTTCTTCTTGTCGGCCTTCCGCTGCCGGCGCTGGCGCTTCACGACGCCGTCCGCAGGGCCTGGACCGTCAGGACGGTCGAGATGCGCTCCTTGAGCTGAGCCGGCGTACGGGCCAGCAGCACATCCCACGACGCCAGGGCGGGCTCCGACTCGCTGTCGAGGAAGGACCGCATCTGCTGGTGCAGGTCACGGTCCATCGGCCGGCTCACCAGAGCGGCGGCAATCTTGGTCAGCTCGCGCGAAGCACGGGCCACACGGGCCTCGTCGGCGTCGAGCAGCTGTCGGCCGGTGCCGGCCGGGGACTTCGTGGTCACGTCGGTTCTCCCGGAGGTTGAAGGGTGGGGGCGGGGCGTTAGGGGCTGGAGGAGCTCTGGTGGGCCTCTCGCCTGCTACAGGTGTCGAGGAAGTCCGCGGTGTGACAGTCGGGCCGAAGTTTTTTCGAGGGACTTCTGCGGCGGTCAATCCACGGCGCGGGCCGGCGTCTCTCAGGCCGCGGCGCGGTACTGGGCGAGGGGCGACTTCGTGCGCAGCGTGCGAACGGCACGGCTGGCGTGCTGCCGCAGCAGGTCCCCTTCGTGGCCCATGGAGCGGGTGGTCATGTGCCGCTGCTCGGGCCGCTGCGAGGTGGACAGGTAGTACCGGGCGATGCGCTGCGCCTCGAGCTCCTTCAGCGCTCCGATCTCCACCGCCCACAGCAGGAGGTCGAGGACCTCTGTCCGCGCCTCGTGACGTGACAGGGCTGGCTCATCGGCGCCGACGAGCTCCATCTGGGCAGCGCGCATCAGCAGGTCTGCGAGCTCGACCGTGCCGTGCGGGGTGTCGGGGTCCTCGCTGGAGACGACGTGGGCGTAGCGGGTGTGGCACTCAGCTGAGGCAAGAGGCGCGACGCCGGCGGCGAACTCCTGGACGTCCTCTATGTCGTCGAGGCAGGCGGCCAGGGTGCGGCGGGTCAGCTGCAGGGTGTCGAGCGCGAGGTTGTTGAAGATCCGCCGCGGCCGCCGGTCGAGCGGGTAGGTGCGGACGACCTCGAAGGCGGCGCCCAGCACCGTCGCGCAGACGTCGTCCCACGGAAGGCCGTACGAGCGCTGCTGCGTCTTCGCCATCAGGACCGTTTTGGGCAGGAGGACGCGTACGGCCACCCGCCATGCGAGGTGGGCGTCGAAGCCGGTCCCGCCGGCGCGCTCGACCAGCAGGTGCATGACGCGGTCGTGTCCGTCCAAGTCACCGCGGCGGTAGTAGACGGAGATCTTGTCGACCACGTCCTGGGGACTGGTTGCCCCAGCGAGGTCGGGGTGCTCCTCGGCCCACGTGGCGACGCGGTCCTCGGCCTTCAGGTCGCGGCAGAGCACGTCCCAGTCGCGGTTCATCAGGGCGAGCGTGTCGTAGCGGGTTGTGGACTCGGAGGAGTCAAGTGCCGGGGTGTGCTGGGTGGTGGCCACGTCCGTGTCCGTCCTTTCGCGCCATCTGGTCTCGATGGCGCTCACACTCCCGAGGCCCCCCTTGACCGCGGTCTGACGGCGATTCCGGCGCGACGAGGTCAAGGGGAAACCGGCCCTCGGCACCCGGCGGCCCACTGGGCAAGGGGGGCCGCGGTCAAGGGGTGGGCGCAGTGGTCAAGGGGGATGGCATCCACTCGGCGAGGTGGATGGGAGCGACCCACTCCACCGAGGACGCGGTGGAGACCACTTCCAGTGGACGGACCTAAGGCACCGCGGAGCCGGCTCCATCCACTGGACCGGATGGAGCACACCGAGTGGATGGACCACGCCCCGTCGCAGGGCTCACGAACCTCCACCCACTGGCCACCCACGGTGGGCCGGGACGTCCCGCCCATCGGCCCATCGCGATGGACGCCATCGCGAACTGGGTCCGAGACACCCCGGGTCGCCATCGCCTTCACACGCCGTTCTGCACGGCGCCGGGCTCCGGTGGGTGTCGCCGGGGAGGAAGCGCCAGCCGCGCCCCGCGGCTCCCCCTGCTCGGCGGCCGCCCGCATCGGACAGAGGCTGCCCGTGCCGGTGCCGTGCGCCGGCCTCATCGGATCCTGGCCCTCTGGCGCCTGCTGCGTTTCCCCTTGACCCGGGCCCAGGTCAAGGGGAAACAGCAGGCGCCCCGTCCCGTGGTCAAGGGGTGCAAGCACGGCCGGTCAAGGGGGTGGCCGAGGGGCCAGATGATGCGGTGAAGCTGGTCAAGGGGGAGAGGAGGGGGTGGCGAGGTGATCGCCGGAAGGTGTCTGCCGGCGATCACCTCGGGTGGGTGGCACGCGCGGTTTCACCGCGATCCAGCCTGTGGCTCGGCCGGCCACCGGGGCCACCCCATCGCCTCGTCCACCGTCCGTCATCGGTGGGCGCCACCGGTGCACCGGATCGGATGGAGCCCACCGAGTGGATGAACCACACCCCGTCCACCGGGTGTCGCCCACTGGGTGTCGCCCATCGGGTGGTCCGAGCCGATGGACCACACCCGATGGACGAAGGCGACTCTCCATCGGGTGGGCTCCATTGCGGGGCGCAGTGCCACCGGATGGAGCCCACCCTGCGCGCGGGACCGAGCGGTGGGGAGTGGGCTCCGTAAGTGGCCGGGTGGGGAATGGCGGGTGCGTCACGCCGGCCGCGGTGGCGACGGCAGCGTGCGCTCGCCCCACCCTCGACCGCGACTCCACGGCGGCTTGTCGCGGGCCCGTGTTTCTCCTTGACCAGGGCGCGGGTCAAGGGGAAATCGGCCGCCGCGAAAGCTGGTCAAGGGGCGCCTCTGAGACGTCAGGACCACCGTGGCCCGTCGCGGATCGTTGAGCTCCTCCGGGCCGCGGCGGGCGCCCGCTGTGTGGAACGTGGCGCCGGCGTGGTCGGCCCATCGCCACCCGGGGTGTGGAGAGCCCGGAGCGGTGGAGTGGACGGCTCACGATGCGGCCCGCTCCAGATGCCGGGTTCGGCATCGGACACACAGGCCGGTGGAACCGAGCGCCGGGCGGGTGCATCCGCTGCCGTCCCACCCCGCGCACGCCTCGGGCTCCACCGCTGAGGACGGGCGGCCGGCGCGCATCCCCTCGTGCTCCTCTCGGCACGGCCTGCACCTGCGGCCCGGCTCTGTCCGGTTCAGCAGCAGGACGGCGCAGCCGCACTCGGGGCACCGGCCCCGGGGAATGGCGGGAGTGGAGCGCGGGGTGGGGGTGCCGGTGGGGGTGGAGTGGACGACGAGGGTGGGAGTGGGCGCCTCGGGCTGGGCGGTGGCGCGGCGCCGGTCGCGGACGATCTCCTCGCACACCGAGCACCGGCGGCCGCTGCTCCACAGGACACCGGCCTCGCAGTCGAAGATCCCGCAGCCCCAGTGCGGCAGGCCGACGCCGAGGATCCACCGGCCGGGGTCGCGGATCTCGTCGGTGAAGAACCGGCAGGCTCGTGCCTCCAGGCGCTGCCGCAGCCGGGTGTCGTCGATGCCGGAGCGCAGCTGCTGGCCGACCTCCCGGGCGATGCGCCGTTGCATGTAGACGCTGGTTTGCCGGTAGAGCCTGTGCACCGGCTCGAGAACGGCGTGCACCCGGGCGCTGATGGTGAGCCCGGGTCCGTCGTAGGCGCCGGTGTGGTTGGTCAAGGGGGTGCCCGCGGGCTTGGTCAAGGGGGTGGTCAAGGGGGTCTGGTGGTCATCCGCGCGCAGCGCGAGTCCACCGTCGCCGTCGCCGCGCGGTGGTTGCGCACCGCGGTTTTCCACAGCTTCACCTACCTGTACTTCGCCTACGGCGGGTGAGAAGGGGGCGCGCTCGTCATCAGGTCGGTCAGTCCTAGGTTCTTCCTTAGTCGCGAGTGATCCCGCATCAGCCGAGGAACCCGATCCCTCACCAGGACCAGAGGTGGAGGAGGGTGCGACGTCCGCGGTGGACGGTTGTCCACAGGGGTCCTGAGGAAGGGCGGCGGGGATGTCGTGGGCGATGAAGTGGTGGCGGCCGCGTACGCCGGCTCTGCGCTCCACGGTGATCCACCGCGTGGCCTCCAGCTCGTCGACGATCTCCCCGGCGGCCGCGGTGGTGAGCGGCTGGCCGGCCCGTCGGCCGCTGTAGTGGTGGAGCGCCCCTGCGATCTCCGACTCGGTGAGCGGGATCCGCTGGGCCTGGGCGTACGCGATGAGTGCGTACGCGCGCAGCTGGCGCGGGGTGAGGTCCTCGGAGGCGGCCACCGGGATCCATACGAACCGCTCGGTCGCGGACAGGGGCCGGGTACGGCGCACCGCCGAGGTGCCGCATCCGCCGGGCAGGGAACGGCGGGTCGAGGACAGCTCGACGACGCCGTCGGGCCCGGGGCGCATCAGCTGCGTCATGCCGCGCTCGACGGAGGCCTTCGACAGCCCGACGTACTCCGCGATGGTCACGGTCGCCGCTGTGCATCCCTCAGGACGCGACGCCAGCGCGGCGATCTTCACGTACGCGGTCAGCGCGACGTCGGCGTAGTGCGGGCTGGTGACGAGGCGCAGGGGCACCTTGACCCGCTGGCGGCGCTGCGGGCGCGCCTGATCGCCCGCCGGCGGCGGGCTACTCGGTGGTGCTGCTGTGCGGGGCACGCTTCTCCTGGCGCACCGGTGCCGCGGGGCGGCGACTCGGGTGCGCTGGGTCTCGACGGCGTCCGGCAAGGACGCGCGGTCTGGGGTCTGGCCAGAGGCACTCGGGCGAGGGCTGAAGGAACGGGTCCTTCAGCTGCTACGGGTGTCGAAAAAGCCGACGGTGTGACAGTCCGGCCGAAAAAATCCCCAGCGAACCTGTGACCTGCGGGTCAAGGGGCTCTCTGGGTTGGCGGCAGGCCCCCTTGACCGGGCCCGTGAAGGCTCGTTGGTCAGGTGTGGGGAGCGAGGCCTCGGCTCTCCTGGTCAAGGGGTGTCGGCTGGAGCTGGTCAAGGGCAGACCGCTGGACCGCTGTGGGCCACGGTGGATCCGGGCCGCACCGATCCAGAAAGCGGGCACGCAGCGTGGGGTGGGTGTCACGGACGGGCGAATATCCACCGCGATCGGCGTGCTTCGATGGCGTCCGAGCTGACAAAGGCCATGGGTGTACTGCAAGATGGACCCCGTTCTCCCGGGTCGCCCCGGGAAACGACAAACCCCTTCGGGGGGATTGCTGCTGGAGGGCAGTGATTGCCGGACCATTCGGTCCGGCCTTCGCTCGGACTGGGCTGCTAACCCGGGTCGGAGCGGTGACGGCCGGCAGAGGAGCTGCTAACTCCGAAGCCGGCGGAGAGGGGCGAGGAGCGGCCTTTGCTAGAGGCGCCCGCCCGGAAGACCTACGACATCCTCAACTCCCCCTTCCCGGGGGATTTCGTGTTTCTGGGCCCGGCCGCGCCGGGCAGCGCCCATGGCAGCGCCGCGCCCGGCATGGCGAAACCGCCCCGGGTCTGCGCGGTGCTGGTCATGGGAGAACCGCCTTCTCGGTTCGCCGGGCCCGTCCTCGGCGCGGAGCGCCGGGGGCCCGAGGTGAGGCGTTTTGGATCAAGCGAAAGTCACCCTATCCCCTGACAGCCGCCGTGCACACGCACTCAGCGCGTTGTCCACGCGACGTCGAAAAGTGCGGCCAAGAGGGGGCAGTTGACGCAGAAGGTTACTAACTGGCGCTTCCCGTGCGGATAGTCACCCGATCCGCACGTACTACCGTCAAAAGGTATGAGGTTGGGCGCTCATCCGTATATCCGACTCTTCGAATCTCGAACACCGCGGTGCCGGCCTTGGCCTTGAGGAGCGAGCACTCCTCGGTGGTGGCCGACCTCGCGCCCCAGCTGCTGGTGTGGCTGTCCTCGCGCCGCAGCGTGCCCGCCGTGAACGGCGCGACGGTGGCGGCCTCGGCCCCCGACACCGCGAGCAAGTCCGGGGTGAAGAGGGTCTGCAGCGCCCACGGGATGCCGGCCTGCAGCAGCACCGACTGGCGGACGGACAGGGCGGCGTCCGGCGTGAGGCCCAGGGCCTCGACCGCGGCGGCGTCGGTACCGGGAACCCCGCGCCTCGTGTCGTCGTGGCCGCCGTCGCCGGACTCCGCCGGCCTGATCAGCCCGTCCTCGTGCAGGCGGACCGTCATGGCGAGAGCCGGCTGCAGTACTCGACTGCGGCGGCGCGGGGCCGTCTCGACCAGGCCCTCCTCTTCGAGGAGCCGCAACGCCTGGGCCACGGTGTTCGGGGCGACGCCGAGCTTTTCACCCAACTCACGCTGACCGGGGAGCTGATCACCCGGGGCCAGCCTGCCGCTCAGGATGTCGGCGCGCAGCGCGGCCGCGACCTGCTCGTGCGGGTGATGGGACGTCATGGGCACATCTTGCCGCACCCGCCAGAACTCTCGGCTCATCCGCTCGACCTCTCCTTGACGTGATCGCCAATGGCGTGCATCATCTGACGCAACTGCATTAAGGCAGTTAAGGCAGATGGCGCGTGAAAAAGCAAGCGGCCCCCGGGGCTGGTCCCCCCGGAGGCCGTGAACGCGCCCTCACCCACCAGAGCGCAGGAGATGAGAACGCGTGAACACCATGATGGCAGCCCACCCGCCGAAGCCGGCAGACGCCCGCGGATTCACCGAGGACGGCATCGCCCGGTACCTCGCCGACACCGAGTCGATCGACGACCTCGTCGCCGGCGGCTACCTGGCCGGCCACGACGGCCGACTCATCGCCCAGCAGCTGCGAGCCCCGCAGCTGCGCCGGGCCATCACCCACTCGGTGTGCCACACCGTCCAGCCGGACGTCGACAACTTCTACCAGGAGGACGGCGAACCGGACGCCGACTGGCAGCAGCGCCGCGCCCGCACGGTCCGCGACCACTGCACCGCCTGCCCGGTACGGGCCGCGTGCGCCGAGCTCGCCCTCCGCGACGACGACACCGTCGGCGTCCGCGGCGGCCTCGCTCCGGAGAAGCTGACCCGCCGCCTGGTCGCCGAGACCACCAGGCTGGAGCGCGCCCGCGCCCTGGATGGGCGCACCGCGGAGGCCCGGCGCGCCCGCATCGCCGCCGGCGCGGAACTGCAGAGGCTCTCCGGCCAGTACCTCGGCACCTCCGGCAAGCCCGAGAAGCGCCTGGAGAACATCGAGAACATCCGCGAGGCCGCCCGCCGGCGCGACGAACTCGTCGCCGCCTACCGCCACGCCGCCGGCTGGACGGTCGCCGCATGACCCCCGCCGGCGACGAACGCGCCCGCAACCGCGCTCTGGTCAGCGCCCTCGCCCGCCGCGACGACGTCCTCTTACTCCCCGTCCTCGTGCCGGCCGACGCCGACGTACCGCCCGTCAACCCGCTCACCGTGCTGCTCCTGGTCCTGCTCGGCCAGGCCACGGCCGAGCGCGACGCCTACAGGGACTGGATCACCCAGGACCCGACCCCGCCCACCGACGACCCGCTGCGCGCCCGGGCCGCCGATGCGGCCAGCAACCTCGCCAGGAGGGACTCCCCGTGACACCCGACCTCGCCCCCCATGGTGCGGCCCTGGCCGAACTCTTCGGCAGCTGGCAGTTCGTCCTCGGGGCGCTCGTCCTCACCCTCGGACCGGCGATCGCCCTGCGCCGGCGCCGCGTTGCCCTGGCCGCACTCACCGACACCGAGCGCGCCGCAGCCGCCGACCGCCGTGGCCGCCGGATCGAGGACATCCTCACCGTCGTCATCGCCGCGGCCGCGGCCGCCCTCTCGGCCACCGGTCTGCGCCGGGTAGGCCACCACCAGATGGGCCTGGACACTCCGTTCGACCTCCTGCCCTTCGTCGCACTGGACGTCGCGGCGATGGTCTGCGGCCGCCGAGCCCGCCGCCGCGCCCGCGACGGCGATGGGCCGGGCCTGTCCGGAGCTCTCTTCTGGATTCTGGCCGGCATCAGCTCGGTCTTCTCCGCGTCCGAAGCCGCCTCCCTCCTCGGCGGCGCCGTTCGCGCGGTGTGGCCGGTCCTGGCGGCCGTGCTCTGGGAGATCGGCTCGCTCGAGGAGCGCCGCGCCGCCCGCAACAAGGGCGGACGCCCGGACCGTCGCATCGCCCTGGTGCGCCTGCTCCACCCCGTCGAGGCCTTCCGCGTCGCGCTGCTGCTCGCCGCCCGCCAGGACCTGGCCCAGGAGGAAGCCACCGCCGAGGTCCGCATCTCCCGGGCGGCCTACCGCTGGTACCGGTTGCGCCGTGCCCAGGACGCGGTCAAGCGAGCCGGCGGGATGACGCGCTGGGTATACCGCCTCGTCGAGATGCATGCCGACGCCCGCGCACAGGATGCCAGCGAACGAGCAGGATGCTCCGACCCCGCCATCCTGAACCGCGTCGTCGCCCGCTTGCAGATGCGCGTACGCCAGGCCGACATCGCCGGGATGAACCTGAGGAATCCCGCCGCGTTCGAGGGCATCCTCAGCACCCTGATCGGCACTATCCCGACCATCCCATCCCAGGCGGCCGACCCTCATCCTGCGCCTTCATCCCACCCCGCCAACGACGAAGAGCCGCAGCTCAGGGCCAGGATGGCTGAGGGCGGTGAGCCCGGGGACGACAGTGGCGACGAGGACACCGCCTCGCCGCACCCGGACGTCGACGCCGAGCAGGATGAGGCGCCGGGCGCGGAGCGGAAGACCGACGAGGAGGTCATGGCCGCCTTCGTCGAGACCGTCCCGCGCAAGGATGACGGCACGTTCGCCTGGGGCATCAACAAGTGCGCCGAAGCCCTCGGCATCGGCAACCCGCGGGCCAAGCGGTTCCTGAAGACGCAGGCCGAGTGGCTGCCCGAGGCGCTGGCATCCCATCCCGCGGCGCACGGCGCCGACGGCGAGGAGCCGGACCACTTCGACCAGGCCCTCGCCCTCGCGAACGAGCCGCCGCAGCCGGCCGCCGCCCCCCGGGCCCTCGATCCCGCCCTGCCACCGGCCGGCCAGCAGCTGGCCATCGACGAGCGCTTCGCCCTCGACCCGACCGTGGGCGACTTCGAGCAGCACGACAGCGGCCTCCTCCTCCCCGCAGCAGCCGGTATTCGCCAGCCCTGACCTGACGCCCCGCTCCGCAGGGCGCCCGAAGGCTGCCCGCGAGCACGACCGTGAGGACCACCCATGCCCGCCACCTTCGACCAGCACGTCAACGAAGCCCTCGACCTCATCGCACCGGCCCGTCGCCAGGTGAACGCCGGCCGCCCGGCCCGGACCGCCGGCGCCCCGCAACACCGCCGGCCCCGCCTCGTCCTGGTGCGGCGCCCCGCCCCCCACGAGGGGAGCGAGCAGTGAGCACCACCCCTTCCACCCGCGGCCGGCGCAGCCGGGCGCACGACGACGCCATCCAGGGCAAACCGCACGCCACCCCGGAGACGGAGGACACCATGGGAGCTGACGAGACGCAGCTGCGCCGCGTCCTGTCCCGCATCGGTGTCCGGCCGCTCGGTCATGCCGAGCAGCCCGTCGACGAAGAGCCCGACGCCGCCGCCCACCCCGCCCCGGACCAGCAGCCCGTCGCCGCCACCCGGCGAAACCCGGCGGAGCCCGGCGGCGGCCGACTGCCCGCGCCCGGACAGACCATCGACCTCACGGAGCCCCCTGAGCAGCAGGCCCGGGCGGACGAACCGACGCTCCCCGAGGAGCAGGACGACACGGCAGACCCGGCGCAGCCATCCGAGACGCGACGCGTGGGTGAGGCGGCGAAGAGAGGGTGGCCGCCCCGCGTCCCCTGGCGTCGACACGAGGACAAGGACCAGGCCGAGGGCCCGGCCGCCGCGGCCGGCGACGACGACCTCCCGCAGCCGGAAAGCGACCAGCCCGACTGGTACCGCGTCCAGAAGACCGACGATCCGCAGGCGCCGGACCCGGGCACCTACGAGGTGCACAACCACTACTACGGCACTGGCCCGGACTCCTCAGCACCCGCAGGGGAAAGGGCCGGCCGGAGCCGCAACCGCGGCTCCCTCACGGCCTGGTGGGCGTCGCTCACGCCGCTGCAGCGGTTCATCCTCCACAACGGATCAGCCGCAACCGCCGGCGCCTGGGGCTGGGGCATGTTCACCGCCCAGTGGAACACCGGCCTACCCCAGTGGACGCTCGCCGTCATGCACGACGCTGCCGCCGGCAGCACAGAACCGTCCACCCCATTCATCGTCGGCGGCGGCGTGATCCTGCTCGCTGCAGTCGTCGGCGGCGGCATCACCGCCTTCGTGGAGAAGTGGCTGTACCGGCTGCCCTCGTTCTGCGCCGTCGTCCGCTTTCTCACCCACATCCCGGTCGCCTCCGCCGGGATCGCCGTTCTGTGGTTCTCCGCCCCCACCTTCTAAGGGATACCCGTGACTAGCCTGCTCGCCGCCGGGGCCGGATCCAGCGCCCTCGGCCCGATGTCCGCCACCACCATCAGCGTCATCCTGATCGTCACACTCATCTACGGCATCAAGGGGAAGGGCCGGAAGAAGCTGGCCCTTGGCCCCGCCCAAGCCGTCGGCTTCTTCGCCGAGCTCGCCTTCCTGCGCGCCGGCTCCTGGCCCCACGACCTCGGCACCGCCGTCCAGGACATCCCGCGGCAGGTGGCCGCGAACCCCGACCTCGGCGGCATCGGCATGACCGGCGTGGTGATCATCCTGCTGGTGCTGTCCGCGTTCGCCCCCCTCGTGCCGTTCACCGGAGCCCTGTGGGGGATGCTCACCGCGGCCGCCATGTCCGCGGCGCAGGGCTCCATCTGGCGGGCTGTCATCTCCGTCGCCACCGCCGCGCTGTCCCTGGTGGGCGCATGACCGGCAAGCCCGACGAGACTCGGCCCGGAAAGCCGGATACGACGAAGACCGCCAAGCGAGAACGACGGAAGCCCACGCTGGAGGAGATCCCCTTCGTCCGCGAGGTGCCCGTCGTGGCCAGCGCCACCATGGTCGTGCTGCGCTACGTGGGCGCCTGGCTGCGCGGAGGCGATGAGGAGAGCGGCGGGTTCGGAGTCCGCCTGCTCGCCCTCGGTGCCGCCGGCTACATCGCCCTCTACTTCGCGGAGAAACATCCCGGGCTCTGGTACGCCTACGGCGGCGCGGGCTTCCTCCTCGTCACGACCGTCGCCGTCCGCACCGGCCTGTCGGCCGGCCGAACCGTGAAGGACCTGGAAGCCGCCCAAGCTCCCACCGTCGCCGAGGAGGAGCAACCGAGCACCGACATCCAAAACGATCATGAAATGGCGGGGGAGGAGGACCTCGAAGCGGAGCCGCTCACCGTCAGCCCGGCCGAAGCGGACGCGGCGTTCGGCTTGTTCGTCGAGCACAACGTCGCCTTCGCCGTCCGAACGGATCCCAAGGGCGACCGAAAGGGCGTCCACACCGACACCCTCCTCAAGATCCTCCACGCGAAGGAGATGCTGACCGACTGGACCGAACCCATGCTGAGGCAGAAGTGCAAGTCCCTCGGCATCCCCGTGCGCAAGCAGATGGGCATCCGGGGCCGGAACTACTTCGGGGTCCACATCGAGGACTTCGAGCAGTCCCTCGGCAGGGCCGTACGCGTACCCCCGCAACTGGTCCCAGACCTCACCGCGAACGCCCCCACCCCACCCCCGTCCGAGCCCCCCGCCCCACCCTCCGAGATCACCCTCATCCAGCCCCCTGCAGGAGCCGGCTGAACCACCCGCCGCCGCCCCCTGCCGGCCGCCGTCCGGAGGGGGCGGCTCGGCGCTCACAACAGGCCTTCCCCCGGCTTCCACTCCCCTACCGGGCAGAGGGCAGACCACCCCCTACTAGCCGCATCTACGACTGCCTGACCTGCGCATCTATCCCAGCGATAGATGCGCCTATCGCGCCCATCTACCGCGCCCTACCGGCTTGTTCCCGTCCCGCCGCGCGCGCCCGCCCGGTACGGTCGAAGCACACTTCAGAGGACCAGTGGAGGGGGAGCCCGCGGTGGCATGGCGGTACGGGTGCGGCCCGTGCGAGGTCACGACAGGATGGCTGCCCAAGGACCAGGCCTCCGCCAAGCGGGATGAGCACCGGGATACCGTTCACGCCGGCATGATCCCGACGGTCGAGGTCTTCGAATCCAACGCCCGGCCGATCGCCAAAGATCCGGCCGCCCTGCGCATGTGGGCGATCATCGCAGCCGTCTGCGTGATCGCCTGGATCACCCAGAACATTCGCTGACCGGGGCCGCCTAGTGGCGCCTCCTGCCCCGTCCCGGCCAACCAGCGCCTGACGAAAGCCCAGTGAGGTCGCGCGCTCAACTGGACGTTGCGTATTGAGCATTCAATGTGTAATGTGGATCTCGACGGAGAAAGTTCCGCATCCGTGTCACACGCAGCTCGCCTACGACACCTGTAGCAGTTGAGCGCACCCACACACCTTCCGGGAGTCCACCGTGACCACGCCCCGCACTCTCACGCTCGGCACCGCCATAACGACCGCCGCGCTCCTCGCCCTCACCGGCTGCGCCAATAAGCCCGTTACGCACGGCGAGGTCATCGACAAGCGCGGCTACGCCGGTCGCTGGATCCCCGAGTACAAGGACGTGTACCGCCAGGACTGCTCGACCATCCGCACCAGCTCGTTCACTGCCACCTCCTTCGCGGGCCACAGCGGCGGCTCCAGCGGCGGCTCCAGCGGCGGCAAGTCCAGCGGCGGCAAGTCCAGCTCGTCGGGCGGCACAGGCAAGAAGAACAACAACACCACCACCGGCGGCTCCGGCGGCACCCCGCCCGGCAAGTCGCTCACGAACGGAGGTACCTCCGGCACCACCAAGCCCGACAGCAGCCAGCCCACCAAGCAGTGCCAGCGCAAGTACGTGGGCCGGAACCAGACCGGTCAGCACTGGCAAGCAGGCAAGTGGGAGCTCCGGCTCCGCGACGGCGACCGAACCGGATGGATCACGGTCTCCGAGACCACCTACAACGACACCGATCTCCACGACCGCATCTGACGGCCCCCAGAGACCCAGAGGGAGATCCGTCATGCCCGACGCACGCCAGTACACGCGTTACAGCATCTACATGCTGGAGCCGCACGCTGAATATGCGACCGCCGAGAACGGCCACATCCCGATCGAGGCCATCGCCGAGCGCGTCTACGGCAAGCCGTACAACTCGCTGCGCGGCTGTCAGCGGGACGACGAGCACATCCCCAATGACAGCGTGAAATTGTACGAACTCGCCTCCGAGGGGGACTACGAGGAGGCGCTCGACCAGTTCGATGAGGCGAGGGTGTACTTGGGCTGGGACTCCGGTATCGGTGAGGTCGTTTACAAGACCGGCATGACCGAGCTGGACTACTGGCTGAGTATCCGCGTCGCTGACGAGAACACACCAGCCACCGCCGAGGCGAACCCGCCCGATACGCAAGACCTTGAGAACGCCGTGTTCGAGAGCCGATTCTTCGCCGATCGCGCCTTCTCCCCGTCGCTGAACCTGATCCTCGCCGATCTCATCCGCCGTGGCGAACTCCCGCGCGGTGACTACCTGTTCCGGCACTGGTGGTGATTGAAGCGGGACGAAATCTGATGCCACAGAGCCCCGACGAGGCCCACCTGGCCCTCTTCCCTGGCGATCCGCTGCCACGCGACCAGTTACCCGCCCCCAGCACACCCGCCCCGACTACCTCCGATGCGGGGCCACCACCTGGTGGCCCCGCATCATCCAGTGGGAGACACCAAATGCACCCCTTCGTTCTCGGAGCCGCCGTCACCCTGCTCGGCCTCGCCTTCTGCCGGCGACTGACCCGGCGACCGCACTGCCCCTGGTGTGCCACAGCCTCCGCCTGGCCCACCTCCCAGCACGACCCCCTGCACTGCCGTGGCTACGTCCAAGAACGCCGCCGCGACCGCCTCCGCGACATTGCGCACGGACGCCCGGTCCCGGAACCGAACCCCTGGGGCCACGCACATCTCCTTGACGAGGAACGACGCTAACCGCGACGCACGCTCCGTCACGCCACCCTCGCGCGGCCACACGCTCCGTCCAGCCGCTTCACACAGCCCACCAGATGAGGACCGATGGCTCGCTGCCCCGCCGCACTCCCGACGACTCCCGCCCCCTGCGCCGGCCCCATCGTCGTCACCGTGCTCGACCAGGACAACGCCGGCGCCGACGGTTGCGAACACCACGCCGCACACCTCCTCGCCGCCCTCGACCGCGGCCGCGTCTTCGCACTGCCCCACGCCCCCGCCGGAGCCGCGCACCGCGTCTTCAAGGCCGCAGCTCCGCAGGACGTCCGCCTTCACCGCCTGGCCGACGCCATCGTGACCTCGCCTGCAACGCCCCGATGAAACGCGGGCCGACCAGGCCCCGCACACCAGTCACCCTGAAGGGAACCTCCGTGCTTGTCGGCCAGCACCCCGAACACGCCGTAAGGGCGTACCGCAACGAACGCCCGTCCATAACCCGGCTCATCCTCGAAGCGCGCTGGGCGCACTACCGCCTCACCGACACTCTGGAACACGACCCCGACAGCAACGCCGTCCCCGCCCTGCGCCGCTTCCATCTCCTGCACGCCGGCGCGCTCGTCGACGTCCTCGCCCTGCGCACCCAAGACCCCGACCTCTACGAAGCCGCCCGCGACCACGGCGCCCTCCTCCGCAAGGTCGACGGCCTGGCCCTCGACGACCACCCCCACAACGGCCTCAACCACCTGCGGGCCCAATACGCCCGACTCCACCACCACACCCATGGCCACGCATACCGAGCACCCCACGCCACTGACGACTCTCTGCCGCACCAGCGCCCGTTCCGCCGATCCGGCCCCCGGCTGGTCCGCCAAATGCTCGACACCTACGCCTGGGCCAACCTCGGCCTCACACCCCTCTTCCCCGCCGTCGACGTCGCCAGCGAACAACGGCAACACCTCATGACCCGCGGGCTCCTCCTCGACTGGGCCGCCACCGCGTCACCGGCCGACAACGCCGCAGCGGCGGCCGCGGCCACCGCCGGCCACGCCCTGCGCGCCCTCGACCGCCGGGCCGCCCTGAGCGACCTACGCGCCCGCGCCTACCTCCTGGACGCCTTCCGCGACTTCGACGACCATGACGAAGACGACCACCCGCACCCCCACGACTGCGCAGGGGGCTGCGACGGCACCGGCGAAGTCCTCACCGTGCTCACCTGGGAGCACCACGGCACCGCAGTCCACCAAGAGCCAATCCAGTGCTTCGGCGCCCCCACCGCCCACGCCCCGGACTGCACCACCTGTGAGGGCCACGGCTTCACCTACACGTCCGGCTACCGCGAGCTCTGCCTCGATGGGCGCATCGCCGACAACGGGCCGGTCGCGACCACCGTGTCGCCGCAGGGAGCATGACCCCACAACGTCTCAGCCGGCCAGAACCGCCGACACCGAACTGCCCGCCCGACCTGCGCCGGCCCTCCCGGAGCCACTCCCTCGGACTGTGATTTCTCTCCCCCAACCCGAGAGGGGGAGAAATCTCCCCCACCACAGCTACTGAGAAATCTCCCCCCTGACCACTGAGAAATCTCCCCCCCTGGAAGGGGGGAGATTTCTCCTCCCCGAGAACGCAACTGCCGTGGGGGCGACTTCTCCCCCCTCCGACATCCGGGGAGGGGGGAGAAATCACCCCCACGCGAAAGTCAGGACTCGCCCCCGCAGACCACCGCCAAAAGCCAACTTGCCCTACAACTTGCCCCACAACATGCCCTGCAACTTGCTCTACAGCTTGCCTTTCAACTTGCCCCACAACTTGCCCCCACGCTGCGCCCCCGACACGGAAACCTGCACTTCAGGGGGACGGTCAAGGGGCTTGGGACGCGCCGACTACTTCTCTACGAGACCCCCAAGGGCAATGAGGACATCAGCGAAGAGCTACAGGCGAACGACAGGAAGGAGGAAGCCGGCGGGGAGAGGAAGAAGCGACACGGATGGGAGAGCAGCAGCAGGACGGGAGGAGAGGGGGAAGAGGAGCAGCGAAGAGCGAGAGCGGGCGGAGCGACAACAGCAAGCGAGAGGAAAGCAGCAGAGCACAAGAGCCGAAGAGGTAGAGGAACAGAGGGAGCAGACAACGACAGACGAGACACGGACAGACCACGAAGCACGAGACAGGAAGGGAGAACGGAAGCGGGACGGCCCAGGGACGGCGAGCATGAGACAGAGAGCCGCAACGGTGTGGAGAGGGTCGGGGAGTTGAGCAGGTCGCCGAGGGCTGCGGAACGCAAGCGGCCCCGCCCAGCGAAACGCTGAGCGGGGCGCGAGCAAGGGGGGCGGGGGAGGGGCGCGCCGGGAGGGGAGCGGCGCGCGAGATTACGAGGCTGCCCGGAGCATCCGCCGCGCGGCGGCCCGGCCGCTGGCGCTGACGCGCTCCGCCGCGTGCAGTCGCAGTGCCCGCGCTCGCATGAACGCGGCGGCGGCCTCGGGGTCGCCACTCGCTGCGCGGGCAAGCAACTCCGTGATCTTGCTGTCAGTCATCAGGGGTCCTTTCGGTGGCGCAACGGGTCGAACTAGGGTGCCGCCCCGGCGGGGCGGCACCCGGTGCTTAGAACCGAGCCGCCCCACAGCCGAGGTCATCGCGGGCAAGGTCCCGAAGCGCGGACAGTTCACCGTGCGTCCCGCACTCGACACATGTGCCGCCGCGCCGGTCCCCGCCGGACTCGAAGTCCCCGATGCGGATGATGTGCGGACGGGCTATGGGGGTCTTGATGATGGACACGATCAGGCCGGACTCGGGACGCGCGGCGGCGCGCTGCGCGAAGTACTCCATGCGCTCCTGGATGTCCTCCAGGTCCTGCTCGGCGAAAATCCAGGTCAGTCGCTCCAGGGAGCCGGGCTCACCGTACGGAAGCCCGGTCGCGGGGCACATCGCCGACTTCTCGGTGACGGGCGTAGCGACATTCGGCGAACGGCGAAGCAGGGCAAACATGGAATCTCCCAGGGTGGCGGCGACTGGCTGATGTGATAACACTACACAATGAAAAGGAAATAAGCAACAGCGCGGACCGACGGTAGGCGGGGTGGCCCGGCCCCGGTGAGTGCGGTGTGGATTCCCGGCCCTGATCTGGTGCGCTTCGGGATGTGAGCTGGGCACACGTGGTCAAGCTGGATAGTCCGGACCGAAGTGCGCGTGGTACCTGACCTCTGGAGGTTGCGTTCTGTTCGGCTATGGCCAACGATGTGTGGCCCTGTGAGCTGCGAGTTCGTGACTGAGCTGGAAAGTCACAGCTACCACGAGAATCCCTGTGGATTGTCTTGCGTTTGTGCAGGTCAGAGACGTGCGGGGGAGTGCGGTGTAACTGGTCGGGTGACCGAAGCGTCGGCTTGAGGGAACAGGCGAGCGTCCCGCCTGGCGAGGTGGCTCACGGGTGACCTTGGGCCTGTTGAGCAGCGAGCTCCTCGATGATGCTGGCCTGCTCGCGAATGTCGTCTGCCTGCGCGGGGGTGGGCTCGTACTGTGTGAGGCTGCTGATCTCTGCTCTGGCCGCAGCGATGTCTCCGGTACGGGCGAGGACCACGGCTCGGTGAGACCTGAGTCCGACGATGAGTTCGGGCAGGTTGTAGGCCTGGGTGATGGTCAGGAGCTGCCGGTCGATCAGGCTCAGGGCGGCCTGGGCTTCGTCGAAGCGCAGCAGGGTCTCGACCACGTCCTGGCCGAGGTCGACGGCGGACCGCCAGGCTCCCGTGATCATGTAGAGCTTCATCGCGGGGAACGCGGCGCTGCCGTAGTCGAGTTTGAGCTGACGGCAGCACTTGACATGCATGGCGAAGCAGTCGGCGAGGCGTTTGTAGTCGTCGGGTGTCTCGCTGTCCGAGCAGGCTTGCTGCAGTGCCTCGATGGGTCCGTGGAGGTCGGCCGGGGTCAGGCCGAGGTGATCGCAGTAGGCGTCAGCGAGGTCCAGGGCTGCGGGGCCTGCGGCTCGGTAGCTGCCTGAGTGGTAGAGCCCCTGAACGTAGCCGTAGCGCAGGGCTCGCTCCAGGAAAGAGGGGGCGGGAAGTTCAGCCAGGGCTGTCCTGAATGCAGCATCGAGGGCTTCGATGTCACCGGTGTGCCCGTGCAGAGGGAACTGGCGGGTGGCCACCAGGACCTTCTCGCGTGGTCCGATCCCGCTGCCGCCCTGTGAGACGAGGGCTTCCATGGCGTGGACGTGGCGTGCGTAGGCGTCCCAATCGGTGTCCCCGTATGCCCAGGTGGCCAGCGCACTGTGCGCATCAAGGCGGTCGACGGTGTCCCGACCCGGTTCCTGCGCCACGTCCGCGATCACCGTGCGCAGTTCGCGTGGGAAGCCACCCTCGTAGAAGCCCTCCTGGCTGGTGATCTCCAGCAAGAGGTCGATCTGGCCGGTATCGGCGAGCAGCCGCATCCAGCGGGCCAGCCGCGGCAGCTCCCTGTGGCCCTCGAGAAGACCAGCCAGGGCCTGCTCGACACGGCGGGCGGCTTCCTCAGGCAGGTCATGCGACGCATGGAGGGCCAACGGTGCGGCCGCATCGTGGAGTTTGGCGAGACCGTCGGCGAATGTCTGTACGAGGCCGAGGCCTGCGAGTTCGCGAACGGCCCCGGCCGCGGCAGCGGGACGTGTCGGTCCCGCGGCTGCCGCCAGCTGCTGCAATTCCGGGCTGCTCAGGGGAACTTCGGCGATGGCCATGAGGCCGGCCATCGTGCGTGCCAGCACGGAAAGGTGCCCGAAGGTCTCTGCCAGGATGCGTTCCTGGGCCGTGGGGGCGAGGTGGGTCTGCTCCTGCACCGCCGCGCAGAAGGCGGCACCGTCACCTGCGTAGAGAGTGCGGGTGAGCGCCGCGGAGTTGAGGACGTACAGCGGCAAACCAGCTGTGAGCGCCAAGACCCGCTGTGCGGTGGGGTAGTCCAGGGTGCAGTCTTCGGCAGCGAAGACGGCGGCCACGGTGTCGGTGTCCCAGCCGGGCAAGGACTCGGCGGAGACACCCAGATGCGCGGCGAGCGCGGTCTGCTCCGGGTGGGGGTGGCCCAGCAGCGTGATCCGGGCCGTCGGCAGCGCCTGGACCAGCAGCCGTACGTGGTCGGATGGGAGGACGTGCACGTTGTCGATGACGACCGCGATGGCTGTGTCGTCGTGGGCCAGTCGGCCGTGCACGGCCCGAAGGACGTCGATGCCGGCCCCGCTCGGCAGGCTGACGGCATCGGGCCCGCTCAGGTGCCGGGCAGCAACCTCCCGGGCCAGCGCACCGGGCACCACCGCGGGCGGCATCTGGCCGGCGTCGAAGTAGGTGACCGGGAGCGGGCACCGGGCGGTGGCGTGCGCCGCCCAGGTCGTCTTCCCGGCCCCGGAGAAGCCCGTTACCAGCCGCACGCGCTGCTCGCCCGTCAGCTCCGGTTCGCTGCCATGCGGCCAGTAGACGTCGGGAACCTGGGGGAAGGCCTGCAACTCCTCGACGAACTGCTCGTACAGGGAGGGCAGTTCACTGGCATGGAAGGCTCGCCCATGGGCTCCGGCACTCGCGTACTGGATGCGGGCAGCCAGCTTCCACACCAGCGTCTGCGCTCCCAGGGACCCGAACGGGACCTGGGCGGCCTGCTCGGTGCACCACTGCAGGACACCGGCGAGATCCGCAGCAGCGGGCGGCAGCCACGTCTCCTGCGGATCGGGATGGCCCGGCCACAGCAGCGACACGTCCGCCTGCCAGCCCGGCTGCTGGGTCCGTTGCAGCAGATCCGGACCCGGTGCGGTATTGCTGACCACAACCAGCTTTGGCGTGCCGGGGCGCCGCCCTGCCGTGTGCTCCGCGCGTAGCTTGGCGAACTGGTCGACCGACCCCCTGATGTCGCTCCACATCAGATTGCCCTGCCGGGTCTTGACCTGCAGGTAGAGATACCGATCCGGGAGCACGACCTCCAGGTCCTCGTCCAGCTCCATCAGCAGCGTCTGCGCACCGGCCTGACGCAGCCGCAGCAGGCAGCCCACGGCGTACAGGTTCTGGTAGGTGAATCCGCGGTGCAGGGACGTGATACGCCGAAGTTGCGCCGGATTGAGTGGGGCGGCCGGCTGTGTCGCGCTGTCCTGGGCAGTGCCGCTGGCCGGTGGCGGTTCCTGGTCGTGCACCCCGCCAGGGTAACGGTCCCGCCGAGGTAACGGCTGCGTCGGCCGCGGTGCGGGAGGACCCGGCAGGGGCCCCGCCCCGCGGCGCGAGGCCTCGACCCGGCCCACCGGCAGATCTGCGTGACCTCCCGCACCGTGCGGTTCAGTGCAGGGGCCCAAGGGGCCGGGATCCGGAAAAGACCCGCAGACTGGAACAGCACGCTCTCCCGGGCCTGGAAGGTGAACCTTGCAGGCCGCTCCCGTGGTGACGCATCCCCGTCTGCCGAGATGGCCGTGGGCTTGGCCGACGAAGGCGATGAGAGAGGTCGAGCCTGCCCGGGAATTCTGATCACGCCGTTCCGATCGCGGTGCCGCCGCGCATCGCACAGGGGCCTGCTGCGGGTGCGACCCCCACGCCGCAGCAAGCGCTGACACAGCACGTGGGCCACCCTCCCTGATCGTCACCCGGCCCCGCCCCGACCCGCGAAGAGGCCGCGTGCCAGATGTATCCGGGGCGGGCAACGGCCCCTGACAGTGGCCCCGTTGGCGCATGAAATGCCTGATGAGGCCGTGTTGTCAGTGGCGCGTGGTAGATGTGAAGAAGGAGAGAACTTGTGTGGTTTTCCCGTTAGTTGATCAATATCGAGTGAAGAGGCAGGGCATGGTCGAGACGGAACTTCCCGAGCGGGGGGTGGTGTTCTGGCCGGTCGGCACGGGCGACTCCACCACGATCGTGCTCGGCGGCGACCTGGTCCTCCAGGTCGATCTGCGGGACATGAAGGCCGCCGACGAGAAGGGGGCGGTGGTCGCCGCGGTCATCGACCGGCTGGCGGATACCCTGCCGCGCCCCAACTGGCTGGACGGGAAGACCCCCTACCTCGCGGTGTTCGCCCTGACCCACGCCGACCTGGACCACTGCTGCGGGTTCGGTGACCTGCTGGACAGCGGCATCCTGATCGGGGAGATCTGGGCAACGCCCCGGCTGTGGCGGGAGATCTCCGAGGACACGACCATGTGCGAGGACGCCCAACTCTTCCAGGACGAGGTCGAGCGCCGCGTCGCCGCCACCTTGGAGGCCCTCGAGAACGGTGAGGAGCCCGCCAGCGGCGACCGGGTACGGATCATCGGCTACGACGACGACCGCGACCAGCACTCCTACAGCGAGCTGCCCGACGAGTACTTCACCTTCCCCGGCAAGACGATCACGATGATCGACGGCAACGACCTGTCGGAGACGTTCGAGGCGTTCGTCCACGCCCCGTTCAAGGGCGACTGCGCCGGCGAGCGCAACGAGACCTCCCTCGCCCTGCAGATCCGCATGCACACCGGCGACGGCACGACGGGCCGGCTGCTCCTCCTCGGCGACCTCGCCTACCCCACGATCAAGAAGATCTTCGACAACAGCGAGTACTTCAGCAACACCGACCGGGTGGAGTGGGACCTGCTGCTCTCCCCGCACCACTGCTCCAAGAAGGTCATGTACGCCAAGGGCGAGGACGGCGAGGAGGAGCGCAAGCAGGACATCCTCGACCAGTTCGAAATCTACGCCAGCCCGGACGCGCGGGTGATCGCCAGTTCGCGGCCCTTCCGGGACCAGGACGAGAAGGGCCACAACCCGCCCCATCTGTTGGCCCGTGACGCCTACGAGGAGATCACCGTGCTGCCGGTGCTGTGCACGGGGGAGTACCCCACCCAGGACGAGCCCCGGCCGGTGGTATTCGCCCTGGAGCCCTTCCTCGGGTTCGAACTCGTCGATGTCGCCGAGCTGGAGAGCAAGTCCCTGGTGATGAAGGCCGCGGGCGGTGGCCGTCGGATGCTGGCCGCGCTGGGCACCACCCGCTTCCCGGCTGCCGCCTTCACCGCCACCGCCGCGCTTCCCTCCCCGCGGGCGGCCGCCGCCGCGCGCAGCGCCGTCGAGCAGGCCCGCGGAGACAAGGCCGCACCCGCCACGCCCCTGGGATTCGGTGACGCGTGAGCGACCGCACCACTACGGCCGTCACGGCCGGCCAGCAACTTGCCCTCGACCAGCTCCGGCAGATCACCGGCTCAGCTCGCGGCGGGGTCTTCCTCGCCCATGTGGACACGGCACCCGCCAAGGCCCCCACGGGCTTCGTGGAGGCGCGCATCAGCGTGGGCTGCGCCGGTCTGTCCCGCGCCGAGGGCGGGCTGCGGCTGCGCAGCGAGGAGCCCGTCACGCTCTACATCCCGCCGGACTTCCCCTTCGAGGTCCCGCTGGTGTACACCCGGCACAGCCGCTTCGCCGGGGCCCCGCACGTCGTCTGGGCTCATTTCCCGTGCCTGTACCGCTCCACGGCGACCGAGTGGGACCCGGCCGACGGCATGTACGGGTTCATCACGCGCCTGCTGGACTGGTTCCGGGCCGCCGCGGCCGGGGAACTGGATGCGCCCGGTGAGCCGCTGCACCCACCCCACGCGGTGGGCGACTACGCGGACGGTCTGCTCGTCGTCCGCCGCGACGCGCCTGCCGCCGAGGACGACGAGCCGTGGCTGGGCGCGGCCCTCCTGCATCGCATCAGTGATGAGCGCAGTGACGTGGTCGGCTGGCTCCCCTTCGGCCAACCGTGGCCGCCCACCCTCGCCGATGCCCGCGCCGCAGCCCAACTCCCCAACGGCGCCGAGGTGTTCCTCGCCCCGGCCGTGATCACCGCAGACCACCTGACCTTCGAATACCCCGACACCGCCCGGGCGCTCATCACCGCCCTCGCCCGCGGCCGGATCACCGCACGCATGGTCCTCGGTCTCGTCGGCGTGGCAGCCGACCACAACCGCCGCCTGCGCACTGCCGCCGAGCAGACCGGCCCGGACGGCACACCGCACCCCCTCGCCCCGGTCCACCTGCTGCTGGGCACCCCCTCCCGGGGGACCAGCGGCCACGGCCCCCGCCGGACCCACCTGGTGGCCTGGCACCTGCCCGACTTCGCCGACAAACTCACCCGCCGCGCCGTCACCGCCTACGTCGACCGCCAACTGCCCGAACTCGGCGACGAGATCATGCAGATCGGCGAGGAATGGCTCGACACCCTGACCACCCGGTGGATCCGCCTCTACGAGGCCCGCCCCGAGGTCACCGTCCGCCGCGACCACCACACCCCGGCGGCCTGGCTGCACGGCAAACGCATCCTCGTCCTGGGCGCCGGCGCCCTCGGCGCGCCCGCCGCCGACATCTGCGCCCGTGCTGGTGCCGCCCACCTCACCGTCGTCGACCAGTCACTCGTGCACCCCGGCATCCCCGCCCGCCAGCCCTACGCCGACGCCGACATCGGCTACCCCAAGGCCGATGTCCTGGCCGCCCGCCTCAATCAGATCGCCCCGCATGCCACCCGCATCGAGCCCGTTGTCGCCGACATCACCCGCGGTCTTCCCGCCCTCGACGTGCACTCCTTCGACCTGATCCTGGACTGCACCGCCAACCGCGTCGTCCGGGCCTTCCTCGAACGCGCCCGCCGCACGGACCCCACCCACTGGCCGCACCTGGCCACTGTGATGATCGGGCACCAGGCCACCCGCGGTATCGCCGCGCTTTCACCGCACGGGGCCACCGGCGGCGGCGCCGATGTGCTGCGCCGCACCGCCCTGACCGCCCGCACGGATCCCACCGGTGCCCTGGCCGACATGGTCGAGGACTTCTTCCCCACCGAGCCCCGCACCGAGCTCTTCCAGCCCGAACCCGGCTGCTCGGACGCCACCTTCACCGGCTCGGCCGCCGACGTCACCGCCTTGGCCGGACAGCTCATGACCGGCATCCTCCACGCCCTGAACACTCCCGCCGACCAGCACACCATGGCCGCGCTCACCGTCCGCACCCCGAGCGGCCCCACCGATCCTCAGCCCGCCGGGCCGCGCTGGCTGACATGGCCCAACGACACGATCATCACCGACGACGCCACCGGCTACGACGTCCGCATCGCCCCCGCCGCGCTCGCCGAGATGCGGGCCGAGGCCCGCCGCGG
This sequence comes from Streptomyces humidus, assembly GCF_014649655.1. Taxonomy (GTDB): domain Bacteria; phylum Actinomycetota; class Actinomycetes; order Streptomycetales; family Streptomycetaceae; genus Streptomyces; species Streptomyces humidus. The sequence goes on from NZ_BMTL01000007.1 coordinate 260,702, forward strand.
CGCCCGCGTCCGCGGCCCGCGCGTCGAAACCGGCGGCATGCTGCTGGGCGCCATCGACGACTCCACCGGCATCATCTACGTCGACGAGGCCACCGGCCCGCCCCCGGACTCCCTGCTGGCCGAGACCTACTTCCAGCACGGTCTGGACGGCGTCCCCCGCCACCTCGCCGCCCGCCGCACCGCGACCGGCAACACCAGCCGCTTCCTCGGCCTGTGGCACACCCACCCTCACTCGCCGGCACAGCCCAGCGCCACCGACCGCACGGCCATGGAACTGCTGACCCTGCCCCTGGACGACGCCCCCGCCCGCGCCTTGGTCCTCATCGCCGGCGGACCGCAACCCGTCTGGCAGAAATGGCTCGCCACCGGCGACGGACCAGACCTCTACGCCCGCCTCGCCGCCCGCACCACCGCGGCCACCACTCCACCAGCTACAACGGTGCCACCCGGCCGCCCCCGCTCGGCCCTCTGGTGGCCCGGCGGCTACGCCACCCGCCCCACCACCGACAACCCCCTGCCCGCCCCACGCCGATCGGACGATGCCCGCCCATGACCCGCACCATCGGCCTCGCCCTGTCCGGTGGAGGCTCCCGCGCGGCCGCCTTCCACCTCGGCTGCCTGCGCGCCCTCAACGACCGCGATCTCCTCGACCGCATCCGGGTCGTCTCCGGCATCTCCGGCGGATCCCTGCTCGCCGCCCTGTGGGCCTACGGCCCGCCCGACTTCGCCGACTTCGACGCCCACGCCACCGACCTGCTGCGCTCCGGCCTGCAACTCGACATCGCACGCCAGGCGTTCAAGCCCTCCGCGGCCGCCCGCAACCTCACCGCGGCCGCCCGCGCAGGAGCCCGCCAACTGTTCACCCGCACCACCGACATCAGCGTCGCCCGTCCCGCCAACCGCACCGACGCCCTGGCCGCCGTCCTGGCCCGCAAGGCCTTCGCCACTACCACCATGGCCGACGTCACCCACCCCGGCCTGGACGTCGTCCTGACCGCCACCGACCTGGCCACCACCAACGCCGTCCGCTTCGGCAGCGCCCGCAGCGGGTGCTCCCGCTACGGCACCATCACCGAACCCATCCACGTCGCTACCGCCGTGGCCGCCTCCGCCGCCTACCCCGCCCTCCTGCCGGCTCTGGAGCGCACCTTCACCTTCCAGCACCGCGACGGGCACAGCCAGCAGCACACCGTGCTGCTCACCGACGGCGGCGTCTACGACAACCTCGGCCTGTCCGTCCTGGAACCCGGACGCTCACCGCACCACACCCAGCACGTCTACGACGTGCCCTTCATCATCGCGTGCGACGCGGGACTGGGCGAACTCGCCCTGAAGGCACCGCACTTCATGGCCGGACGTCTGAACCGCTCCTTCGCCACCGTCCACCGCAAAGCCCAGGACTCCGCCCGCTCCCGCCTGCACGAATGGGCCGCCAGCGGACGCATCGACGGCTTCGCGCTGGCCTACCTCGGCATGAAGGACGACCGTCTGCCCGCGCCGCCTGCCGACCTCGTCCCGCGCAGCGCGGTGGCCACCTACCCGACCAACTTCGCCGCCATGAGCCGCGCCCACTTCGAGGCCATCACCACCCGCGGCGAACAACTCATGCGCACCGTCCTGCCGATGTACGTGCCCTCCTCCCCGTACTGACACGCGGCAGCACGTCCCCCTGGCGACACCTGTCCGGGCCGACCGACCATCACGTGCGGCACTCGGTACGCTCCAGGCGCCAGGCCGGTCACCTGTCGCCGGAGCATGTAAAAGATAAGGAGAGAAACAGCCCAAGCCCGCAGCCTGCGGACGCTAGCCTGTTCCACAGGCCGAGCGCATCGGCCCAAGCCGGGGCCGGCCCATGAACGGCCCACACGGCAAAGGTGCCCGGGCATCCGGAGCGATCAGCCGCATCAACTGCGCGTACCACCACAGCTGTTCATCAGCCTGACCAACAGGTCCGCATGCGCCCGATCCCGCGCACCGGATCATGGGGCCGGAGCGCAGACTCGAGGCCATCGCCATGACCAAAGAACACGCGCGCAAAGACCGGGCCCGGCGCACCGCCCGCCGCACCGGCACCTCCTACACCTCCGCCCGCTCCGGCACCCTGCACACGCACCCGGCTCCCATCCTGCCCCCGGTCAGCGGCAAACCCTTCGGTATCTCCGTCACGGCCGACATGACCGCAGCCGCATCAGCCATCGGCGCCCGGCTCGCCGACTGCGACCCCTGCCTGACCTCTGCGATGGACCGGATGACGGGGGGACTGCCGCTCGTCCCGGCGGCCCTGGCCGCGTCGCTACCGGTCGAACTCGGCGACGGCTTCACTCCCACCACCCTCGCCTTCTGCCAGACCGTCCCCCGGTACGGCCACCACGAGGCGTATCAGTTCGTGATCTATCTCGAGGAGGACGAGCTCCGCGACTTCATCACCGACCTGGTCGACATCTGGGCGTACGCCATCCCGCAACTGATCCACATGCAGACGGCCGGGCCGCTCCATTCCCTGGTCATCGACCTGGCCCCGCCGCGGCCGCCCTTCTACGTGGCTGCCTACACCGGCTTCGTCCCCGTACCCGGAGGATCCTTCCCGGCGCTCACCCTCAGCTCGCCGGACCTCACCGGAACGATCGACGACCTCGCCGAACGCTGTGGCTTCCCGCTCTACACCTGGAAGACCCTGCCCGGCATCACACCGTGGATCCTGCAACAGCACCCGGACACCCACCGTCCCTGGGGAGTGCGCTGGAACGGCACGGACACCCTCGCTGTCACCATCGGGTCCCCCGAGTATTCAGCCGAAGCCGGCGCTCAGTGGATTCAGGCGGCACGCCGCGCGGGCTCGGTACTGGTCGTGGGGCTGTGGCACCGGGAAGTCTCCTCCATCAGAGGGTCGGCGGAAGACCACGAGATCTTCGCGGTGCGGGCACAGGTACAGCCTTGATCACTGCTCCTGCCACAGGCCCCGGCCTGCGGCAGGAGGCCCTCTGCCGCGGGCCGGCGCGGACAGGCGCCACCGGTGAGCGGGCCGTGCAGCGCCGCACCGATGCGTTCGCCCGGCTCGCGGCCCGCGCCGAGATAGTGCTGCGCCTCGTTGAGCCACAAGACCGTGCGCGGATCCACCCGCCTTAGCCGCGACCCTCACCCTGGCCGCGACGATCACCAGCGCTCTGGTCAACGCGTTCTCCTGACCGATGGCACGCATGCCGTCGGCAGATATGACCTGTTGCGCCGCGCCCTTGACATAGGATTAGCGATTAGCGAATCATGAATTATGTCTCAAGAGGCCTTGGATCGGTTGCGTGAGGTGTCCGTGCGGGTCTTCGGCAACCGTTACCGGGCGGAGCTGATGGGGGCGCTGGCGGCAGCGGACGAGCAGGGTGTGTGCCTGGGAGACCTTGCCGCCGCCCGCAACGCACCGGCGAGTGTCTATCAGGCGCCGATCCGTGCCCTGGTGGAGGCCGGGCTGGCCGAGCGGCTGCCGCGGACGCCGGGGGAGCGGCGCCGCTGGTACCGGCGCAGCGACAACGACGCGCTCTGGCAGTGTCTCGAAGGCCTGTTGAGCTGTTTGGCAGAACAGTCCGTACCCATGCGGGTTGGATAGTCGGCGGGGCCGCCGCGTGCGGCCGGAGCCCGGTGAGGCAGGGTGGAGGCCATGGTGACCTTGGCGAACTCCGTGATCGGCCGTTCCGTGCGGACGGCTTCGGCCGCCCTGCTGGAGGCGGGCACCCAGACCAAGGCCGCCTCCCTGCGGGGCACCGAGGCCCTGTTCTTCCACCGGCTGGATGCCGCCGAGCACGCCCGGCGCCAGGACGTCGCCGCAGGACGGCTGGATCGGATGGCGGCGCTGGAGACCCTCCTGACGCTGCCGGTGGGCATCCCCGTTCCCCTCGCCTCGTTCGAGGCCGGCCAGCGGCGGGCCGTACGCGCCCTGCCCGCGGGCGCCGCGGACCGTGACCGCACGACGGTGACCCGGCGCGCGGTCCGGCCGGTGCGCGTGGACCTGGTCGTGGTGCGCGCCGCCGGGTGGCGCCAGGGACTGCGGGACGCGGGCCGGTTCGCGCCGTTCTGCCGTCGCGCCATGCTGCTCACCCGCCGCCCCTCACATCTGGAAGAGCTGCTGGCCGAGGCCGACTTCTACGGCATCGGCGTGTTCCTCGCCGCCGAGCACGGTGTGGAGATGATGCTCGCGCCGGAGGAGTACCGGCCGCAGCGGCACACCGCCGCCGCGTGGTGCTTCGTCGAGGAGCTGTATCAGCTCCTGCGCTGATGGTCGGCCGCCGCCTGCCCGTTCGCTCCGTTCGCCACCGAGGCCGGGGCGGCCAGCGCCCACCGCCTCAGCTGCTGGGGCACCTTGAAGGCGTCCGGCTGCCGCAGTTGCGCGTTCACCAGCGGATACCGCTCCACCGCCGCGCGGCAGCGCTCGTGCCACCACTGCTGGCGCGCCAGCCCGGGAGTGATCGCAGTCAGCGTGCGTAGCCACTCCATCAGCACGGCCACATTGTGCGCGGCGGCCCGTGCCGGCCGTTCACCGGCATTGCTGGCGAATTCATCAAGCGCCCACACCCCCTCGCACACCGCGCAACCACAGATGGGGGCCGGGGCGCCGGCGAAGCGGTCGGCCAGGGTCTTGCCGAGGAAGAAGTCCATCAGCTCGGCAAACAGCACGTGCGGGGACATGGAGAAGCCCTTGCTGGATTCGGCCTTCTCGCCCGGGGCCACGATGTGCCGCAGCCGGCTGCCGGCACCGAACGCCGTGAAGGTCGCCCCCGCGGCCAGCGCGCCGAAGGCCGCCAGATCGGTGCGCAGCAACGCCGCTCCCGGCACTTCCTCGATCACCCGCCGCAGGTGGTCGACGGCCCGTGCGTGACGCGTGAGAGGATCCCTCTGCCCACCCAGCATGATCGCCTTGGGCCCCTTCACCAGCCGTAGGCAGGCGATCAGCTGCTGCACCGCGTCCTCTTCCCGCAGCCAGCCCACGTCGACCGGCGCGGCGAAGACGACCTGTGCATCGTCCAGGTCGGCCACCCGCCGCACCGCCGCCTTGAGGGCATCGGAGTCCTCGGCGTGGATGTAGCCGGTCGGGGTCATTGGCGCGGTAACGCCGACCGCCCGCTGTTCCGCCAGCGACACCTCGAGCGGATCGTCGAAGGCGAAGGTGTCCTCCGACGCGGGCGGGAACGGCTCCTCCTCGCTGGCCGCCCGCACCTCGTACACGGCCGGATCGACCAGCAGCGGCCCGCTGAACTGCTCCTCCTCGCGCAGCCTTTTCGCCTTCCGCAGCGCGTTCTTCCCGCACAGCACCAGCCCGCTGCGGCCCGCATCAAGCTGTCCGCGCAGATAACCGACACGGGCAGGAGACACTTGCAGCAGCATGCGCCCCTGCAGAACGCTCAGCGCACCGGACAGGGCCTGCGGCGCGTCGGGAGGGTCGGTGAGATCGGAGCGCGGACGCGGCAGCGGAGCAGACGGGTCGATCATGTCCTCACCTTCGAAGCGGCTCAGGGGATAACGAGCGGTCGCCTGCCACATACAGGCGCTTGAAGTCCTCGGGCAGCAGGCGGGCGCACGCGGCCGCCTCGTCGATCGCCAGGCCGCGGTCGGACAACAGGGTGTCCACCAGAGCCGGGACGCGCGTGGGTCGCTCCGGCTCCACCTCGACCGGTTCGGCCGTGCGGTAGCCGAGCGCCGACATCTCCACCATCACCGTCCGGTACTGCCATTCGGTGATGGCGTTCAGGGTGAGCGCGCGCCGCAGCAGCGCGCTCATCGACACCCGCCAGACGCGCTTGAGCTCCGCCAGCCGCGCCAAGTCCACACCGTCCGCGAACGCCTGCCGGATATCGGCCGCGGGCATCAGGAACTCCGCGGCGAACGCGTCGGCCTGCTTCTCCTGCTCGCCCGACGTGCCGGGCGCGGGATGCATCACCAGATGGCCCAGCTCGTGCGCGACACTGAAGCGGCAACGATCGCCCGGCGCATGGTCGTTGACCAGGACCAGCGGGACCTGGAGGTCGTCCCACTGACTGACCGCGTCCAGCAGCTCACTGCCGAGACTCCGCATCACGACCAAGCCGCCGGCCTCCTCGATCGCGGCGATCACATCGGCCACCGGGCCCCTGGGCAGGCCCCAGGCGCGGCGCACCTGGTGGGCCGCATCCTTGGCCGTCGTGAAGTCATCGAGGAGCACGCGGGAGAAGCGGTGCGGCACGTCCGCTGCCGCGGCGGCCTGCGCGAGACCCGTCACCTGCAGCCGTACCAGGGCGAGTTGGGCGTGGACGCGCCGCAGCGCCGAGGACGACAGAGAGGCTCTCTTGCGGTGATGGATCAGTCCCACCCCCACCCCGCTCACCCGGGGATCCAGGCACAGCAGGTCTACCGGGTAGCCCAGGGCGGCGGCATACAGCTGAAGACGGTCGTCGGCGACCACAAGGCGTCCCGATTCCGCGCGGCTGACATATCCCTGGGACACCACCGCGGCCCCGGCAGGCGCGGCCTTGGTCATGGCCGCGGCCACGTCGACCTGCGTCATGCCCCGCGACTCGCGCGCGAGCGCGAGCATGCCGGGATGCGCCTGCAGGTCACCGGACGCCATCACACCCCACCGCCTCAGATCAGACCTCAAAACATTAACACGGAATATTCCGGGGCTGATTCGGCTTTCTGATGGACTCCGTCACAGCCAACAGCCCTCTGCCGAAAGGGTCATGGAGCAGACGGGAAACCACGCAGCCGCCCCCGCTTGCCACCCGGTGATCCGGTCAAGGGCAGGACTCAGGAGGACCTGGAGGGGATCCGTGCCTGTGAGTGACGGCATTGTCTGCGCAGCTGGCCTGCAGGCAGCAGGCCGACACGCGCAGGGTGGTCCTGGACCAACGGCCACGATGTGAAAGCCCCGACGGCACGGGGGAGTTGCGCACCACATCACGTCGGGGCCACGGACGGGAACGGCGCGCGGTGCGGCGCAGACGAGAAGAGGAATGCGCAAGTGAACACGGTTCGAGCCCGGGTGTGGCAGTTCCAGGTGCAGGAGCCGGTGGTGACCGTCACGGAGGTCGGGCAGGGCGAGCTGCCGGTCGGGCTGGCCCGGCTCATCCATATCAACGCGCTCGCCTGCGACCACAACCGCGTCCTCGACTACCGGACCAAACAGCTCGAGGTCCGTCTCCTTGCCAGCTACCTCCATGCCGCCGGGGCCGACAGGCCTACTCCGGGTCGATCACCGCGCGTTCACGGCGAGCTCGCGGCATATCCGCGGCTTCGTCGCCGAAAGCTCAGGCCTGGGCATGCTGACGGCGGCGAGCGAAGCACTCTTCGCCTGGGACAACACAGCGCACGCCCTGCACAGTTTCGACGCACTGCCCGGCCATCTGCTGGCGGGCTATCAAAAGGGCGGTGTCAGACCGGACTTGCTGTTCCATCTCCCCAGCGGCCGGGTCGCAGGAGAGGCCCGGGGCCGACACCGCCGCCCCAAGACACTCCTGCCGAAACAGCCGCTCGCCGAGCAGAAGAGCCGACTGCAGGAACTCGCCCTCTGGTCGGCTTCCCACCGGGACCACGCCTACTTCATGAGCTGGGTCTGGATCGGCTGTTCCGGCGTCGCCGTGGACATCTTCCTTCCACAGGACGAACGCTGGGACGACGCACTGGACGTCAGATGGAAGCGGCAGAACGCTGGCCACCAGTGGCGCTTTCCCATGCGCGAGCGACGGCGCAGACCACCAGAGGACCCCTTCGGGCAGATGCCGGCCGACGATCCTGAACCCCCGCCCGCCACGGACGCACTGCAGCCCATGGTGCCGGTGCCCGTCGCTGCCCGCACCCAGCCCACGGCCGACCCGCTCTCACGGACCGGCCGCCTGGTGCAGGAGCTGTACGACACCGCCCCCGAACTCGACGCGGAACTCGCCGACATTCCCGTCCGCGGCGCCTGGGTGCCTGCCGACGCCCTGGGGCCTGCCCAGCACGAGGTGCTGCTGGCCGTTCTGGCCCAGCAGCCTCCACCCCAGGCTGGTGTCCGAGAGCGCCTCGCCCGGGCCGAAGGCCGCTTCGACGCCTGCCTCGACGGACGCCTGCTCACCGTCGTGCGTTCTGCAGCCCAACCGCCACCAACCTGGCAGGACCTGGAAGAGGTGCTGCTGAGCCCGGCTTGAACACACCGGCACCCAAGCTCTGCCCCGCGCGCCGGCAGAGGCACCCGGCGGTCGAGGCGTCCAGTGGCCACTGCCCGCCGGCACCGCCGGGCGACGGGGCCCTGTCTGCGGTCATGCCGGCCCGGGCAGCTCACCCAGCAGAGCGTTCACAGTCTGCCGCCACTGGCGGGCTTCCTTCCGCAACGGGAACCACGCGTTGGCAGTCCGCCGGTCAAGCTCGGCGAACTCCCTCAGCTGTGCTGCCAGTTCAGCACTGCCCGTGCCGTTGTTGCGGGCTGCCGCGGAGTGCACCTGGTGGGTGAGGCTGTGCAGCCGGTGCGCGGCACGGTAGTAGGCGACCTGGTCCTGGCTGAGACGGCGCACGGCATACCCGCCGCACTTGCTGCACGGGTCGAAGCCCTTGTTGCCCAGCAGCTCCGCGATGGTCACCAGGTCGTCGTCGCGGCTGACGCCGTGCTCCGGACGCCGGTGCTTGCAGTCGGGGGAGTGGGCCCGGCCCTGATAGCGACCCTCCGCGTCCGAGGTGTAGGCCTGCACCCCGGCGAGCACGCCCAGCGGCAGCCCCGACCCACGCTGCCATCCGGTGTCGGTGTCGGGTTCGAAGGGTTCCAGGTCCAGTTGCTCCATGGCCAGCAGGCCGTGCCAGACCGCCGACGCGAAGGGACGGCGCGGAAAATCCCGGTCGTCGTACCCGACAGCCTGCAGCTGGCGCAGGTCGGCCACGCCGCGGGCCAGGGCCAGAGAACGCAGCGCGTGATCGGTGTCGCGTCGCCCCTCGCGCAGCCGCACCAGCACCCGTTCGCCTTCTGCCGTGCTCAGGTGGCTGCCGAACGCCTCGTGATGCGGATCGTGGATACGGGCGGGCCAGACGGGCTCTTCCTGGCCGGGAGAGGGTTGGCGGGGCGCGAAGAGGGCGTCGGGCAGGTCACTTGCGCCGGCAATGATGGAACCCTGCCATCCCGCAGCGCACCGTTCCTCCAGGACGCTCAGTGCCACGACCTCAAGCCCGCCGCCGACGGAGAACACCACGTACAGCTGCTCGGCATCCCGCATCGTGGCGCGCAGCGCGCGCAGGTGCTCGCCGGTGACCAGATGCCTGCTGTGGACCGGCGTGTCGTCGAACACCCCCGGCCCGACGCCCGATCCGGTCGCGGACCGCGGGTCTGCCGGGGATTGCGCCGCCGGCTGGTCGGCCTCGTCGGTCTCCGGCTCGCTGTAGGACAGTGTGTGATGCTGCGTCAGTAGGCGCACGGCCACCGGCTCCGGCACCCGCACGGTGATGACGGACTGCGGCTCCCAGACAACGTCGGCCGTGTACGAGGCGAGCACCCCCAGCTCCCACTCACCCAGCCGGTCAACAAGCGACCTGCCAGAGCCGCGCTCCGCCGCATCGTGAGGAAGACGAGCAACCACAACCCGATCGCCGTGCCTCTCGCCGGCCGCCGCTCGGACGTCGGCCTCCCAGCCGGCCACCACTGCCCGGGCCCGCTCCAGCATCTGGTCGCGCCCCTTGCGGCGGCTGCCCATCGTGTCGGTCAGATGATGCACCACGTAGGTCTGCTGCTGGGGGTCGTCCCAGCTGTCCTCGACCGCGCTGCGCCACCGCCGCCACAGCGACAGCAGCTGCCGGCGGGCCTCGCCGGGGTCGCCCAGCGGCGCGAAGGCTGGCTCGTCGGCGGGAACATCCGGCTCCGTCATGGCGGCCGCCGCGGTCGCCGCCAACAGCGCCCTTTCGGCGACCAGCAGCTGGGCCTGCTCCTGCAGGACGCGCAGATACCCGGCCTTCGCTTCGAGAGCTGCCCCGGCCCAGGCCCGCAGCCAGGGGAACAGCGCCAGCTGCCGGTGCGTGCGGTGCATGCTCGCCAGCGCGCCGCCCCACTGCCGCAGCACCGACTCGCGTACACGCTGGGCCTCTTGCCGTTCCTCCCACGTGTCGTCCTCGTCGTCCTCCGCGTCGTCCTGTTCGCCAGGGACTGCCGGAGTGTCGGCCACGGGCTTGTACAGCACGGCGGCCGCGTGCCGGACCTCTTCGTCCTCGAAGGCGTCCTCGTCCGGATCGCGGAAGCTGTCCAGTTCGTACAGCAGACCCAGCCCGGTCAGCGTGTCCAGGAACACCGCCAGACCCGTGCCCGGACGTGCCCAGGACCCGTAGGTGCCGCACTGCGGGCACATCCGCCCGACCACGGCGGCATCCAGATGTACCGTCCGTTCGACGCCGCGAGCCGAGCGCAGATACGAACACGACGGTGTGGCATGCAGTTTCGCCTGCTTGCCCTGACCCGACCATACGGTGATCGTCGTGCCCTCGAACGGACCGAGTGGCACGTCCGACGTCAGCTGACCGTACATCCCGCAGACTCCCCCCGTGAATGAAATCCGTCACCACCTCAAACCGCTCCGACCAGGCGGAAGTTGACCCTAACGCGCGGCAGGCCGACGAGGGGCCGGTTGATCTCATAAGGCCCTAAATGGACAGACCCCTCCACGGGCGGTGCCCCGTGACCGGGGCTGATGCCGACAGTGCGGGCACGCCGAGCGGCAGGGCACAGGGCCACCGAAACAGGCTGCGCCTGCCCTGCCGTAGGGTGCGCTCAGACCGAGCAGGCGGCCCATGGCGATCACGCTCGCGGGCAGGGCAGAACGCCGAGCTGCAGCACTGGGAGCCCTCGCTCGCGGCGGCTCTCTCCCGGCCGCGCAGACGTCCCTCGTCCCCGCTGGCTGATGCCGACTCCCCGCTCGTCGTGGAACACGACGCTTACGCTCCGGGCCTTCTGACAGGACGCCACCAGCCACCCGGTACCTCGCACGGAATCACGCCCGTATGTGCTTGAAGATTCCGCCGCCAACGGTGCGAATCGGCCCCCTGGCCGATCGGCGGAACGGTAACCTTCCCGTAGGCCGAGCGCATCGGCCCAAACTGGGACCGGCCCATGAACGGCCCCACACCGTAAAGGTGCCCGTGCCACGGCACGGCGGAGCTGCATCAACTGCGCACGCACCACAGCACTCCACGAAGAGACCATCAGGTCCGCAGGCGCTCGACATTCGCGCACTGGATCATGGGACTGGCGCGCAGAACTCGAGGCCATGCCATGCCCAAAGACCACGCCCGCAAACGCCGGGCGCGGCGCACTGCACGCAGCGCCGGCTCCTCCTACACCTCGGCCAACGCCGGCACCCTGCATGCTCATCCCGCCCCGGTGCTGATCACCGTCAGCGGCGCACCGTTCGGTGTGTCCCGCACCGCCGACATGTCTGCCGCTTCCGCGGCCATCGCAGCCGGACTGGCCGACTGCAAACCCTGCCGGGCGTCCGCCATGGCCCGGCTGATGCTGGGGGACTCACTGGTCCTGGCCGTGCTGGCCGCCTCCCTGCCCCAGGTGCCGAACCGGGAACTCTCCTCCATCACCTACATCTTCTGCAACGACGTCCAGCCGCACGAATACCCCCCGTACACCTATGACTTCACCGCTGGCCTGGGAGCAGTCCAGCGCCAGAGCTTCCTCGAGGATCTGGTCGACATCTGGACAGCCCTGATCCCGCATCTGAGCGGGGACACGGGTACCGACCTCACCGCTATGATCATCAATCTGACCCCGGCGCCCCCGTTGGACTACCGGGCCGGCCGCACCGGCTTCGTCCCCACACCACAAGGCCCCTTCCCGGCACTCACCCTCACCTCACCGGACATGACCGGCAGCATCGAGGACCTCTCCGAACGCTGCGGCTTCCCCCTCTACACGTGGAACACACTGCCCGACGTGATGGACTGGGTCCTGCAGCAGCACCCCGTGACCCTCCACCCCTGGGGCGTACGCCGAGTCTCCAGGGACGGGCAGAACCTGACTCTGGGCTCTGGCGAGCATCCTGCCGAGGCAACCAGCGAATGGACCGACGCGGCCCAACGCGCCGGATCAGTACTGGTGCTGGGCCTGTGGAGCGACGGCTTCGAGTCGCTCATCCACGCCGTGCAGGCACAGGAGATCTTCACCGTACGGGCACGACTGCAGCCGTCAACGACCCGGGACTAAAGAGCCCTGGGGTTCCTCGCAAGAATCTGCCGAAGCAGCGACGGCCCGGCTGCCGCGAGGCTCGTGTTGTCTGCCCCCGCCGCAAGCGGGAACAGACAACACGAACGGTCATGCGACGCGGACCGGTACCTGGCGCTCGGTCAGCAGCCGGGCCAGCGCGTCGGTCTCCTGTTCGGGCAGGGCGACGGCGGCCAGGCGGCGGGCGCGGGTGACGGCGACGTACCAGATGCGCAGCACTTCGTCGGTGGCCGGGTCCGCGGTGGCCCAGCGCTGGACGCTCCCGGCATCGGGCAGCAACAGCAGCACGCCGTCTGCCTGGTCGCCCTTGAGCTGGTGGACGGTGTTCGTGCGCAAGCCGGTGGCCGCCTGGGGCCGGGAGATCGTGGGCTTTCCGGCGGGGCGGCCTTTGCTGCCTTGCGGAGCGGCCCCGGGCAGGGCGGGCCAGGCCTTCATGGCCTGCCATACCTGCGGGGCCCATTCCCTGTGGGGCGGGGGCAGGCTGTGCAGGAACGCGAAGGCCGTGCGGTTGACCTGGCCGGCCGAGAGCCGGTGGGTGGCCATGATGCGGTCGGGACCACCGGTCTCGCCCGGGTACCAGTAGCCGAACAGGACGCGCACGGCGATCGTGCAGGCGCGGGTGAGGTCGTCGCCGGAGGCGTCCGGGGTGTGGGCGACGGTGCGGGCCCAGGCCAGGCTGGTGATCGTGTTGGTGTTGGGCTTCTCGCGGGTGATGCCCGGCAAGGTGGCGTACTTGTAGGCGGTCACCAGGCAGTTCTCTGCCGGGACGGTGTACTCCTCGGCGAGCGTGCGGAAGGCGTCGACGATGCCGGTGCCGGTCGGGGCGTGCAGGTGGCGGCTGCCAGAGGTGGCGAACTGGATGGGCAGCAGCAGGACGGGGATGTCGTCGTCGTCGCGCACGACGGAGGTGTCGGGCGGGCGCTGCCCGGTGCGCAGGGTGGCCGCCAGGCGGCAGATGACGGGGGAGCTGCGCCAGTTGCCCGTCAGGGGGTGAGCGGTGGGGGACAGCCGTGCCGCGAAGGCGTGAAGTGCCTGTGGTTCGGCGCCGCGCCAGGCGTAGATGGCCTGGTCCGGATCGCCGACGAGGACGAGCGGCACGCCGGCGTCGTGCAGGAGTTGGAGGATTGCCAGGTCGGCGGCGGAGCAGTCCTGGGCCTCGTCGACGACGACTTCCGCGAATCGGGAGCGCAGCGGTCCCAGGAGCGCGGTAGCGGCCTCGGGGTTGCGCAGGTTCCACAGGGCCAGCACCCGCGCTTCGTGCCCGGTGAAGTAGCCCTGTTCGCACCACGCCTTGCGGGTGGCGAAGATCTTCTCCTGCCACGTCTGCTGGCTGCAGGCACTGGCCTCGATGAGCTGGCGGGTGTCGTAGTCGAGTTTGTCCCAGGCCACCGCCTCGCGCGCCGGGATGGGCGAGGGATCCAGGGTCATGGGGAAGCGGTGCAGGGAGATCTCCCGGTCCACGCCTTCCACCGGGGCCTTGATGCTCGCCCACGACTCCAGCAGGCGGGGCACGGGCTCGGCCGCACGCCGCGGCTTGACCAGGAACTCCCACAGGAACGAGTCGAGCGTGCCGATGAAGTGCGGCGCCTGGACCAGGTCGGCGCGGCCAGCCTGGCGGCAGCGGCGGGCCATCTGGTCCCGGGCCACCCGCGTGAACGAGATCAGGGCACGTCCCTGCCGCAGCAGCCGACGCGGCGACTGCAAATGCCGGCTGGTGATCACATGCGTCTTGCCCGCGCCCGGACAGGCCGGCACAAAGGCAGGCGCGGTCACGGCGACGGCGGCCTGTTGCTGCGTCAAGGCGCCGGCCCGCACCGAGGGGGACGTCACGGGGTGCTCACCGCCGTGGTGCTGCCCGGGGAGGTGATGAACCGGATGGCGTCCGCCAGGTAGGTGGGCACGGTGAACGCCACCGCCGGGTCGGCCAGCACGTCGGCGAGCTCCTGGGCGAACCGCCCCTTGGAGATCTTGGTGCCCTTCGCGAGGTCTCCGTCCGCGCCGGGGAGGGTCCGGCTGGTCTTGGTGACGAACAGCTCCCCGAAGGCCAGGGCGGGATCGTCTGTTTCGAGGACGTGGTCCCAGCGGTCCTCCGAGCGCGGTGCGCAGCGGATGAATGCCGCCCGCAATGCGGGGATGTTGTCGGCCGACCACAGGGCCGGCTCCAGGGTCCGGGGCGCCGCAGCCAGGTGCAGCGTGCCGGGAGAGCCCCAGCGCCGCGGCAGTTCCCGCAGCGACTGAAGCCGGGAAGGTTCCGGCTGTCCGGGTGCCACATCCGTGTCGGTGATCAGCGCCACCCGCCGGCCCAGACACATGCCGTCGACGGGCGCCAGCAGCACGCGCAGATAGACCTCGAACCCGACGCCGTCCACGATCACCCGGGTGGTGCCGAAGAACCGTTCCAGCGCCTCGAACGCTTCCCGGGCCGCCTGGTCGCCGACGCCTTCGCCGGCGGCAAGGACACGCTGGGCCAGCGCGGGCAGCAGCAGGAGTTCCGAGATGCCCTCCACCAGGAGTGCCCGCGAGGTGAACAGCAGGGCACTTTTCGTGGCGTCCAGGTAGCGGTCCAGATGACGCACCCGGTCCTGGCTCAACTGCAGCCGGGGAATGGGCAGGGGCCGTGCCTGCCAGCCGTCGGACAGCTCGCCCGGGCACCGGGCCATGACCACCAGATCCTCCACGCTGGCCGCGGCCGATAAAACGGGGGAGTGGGTGGTGACCACCACCTGCAGGTGCCCCGCCGGCTGAGCCGGGTCGCCGGGCGGTCGGCGGCGCGAGGCCCGCGCCCGCTGCTGCAGATAGCGCAGCAGCAGGGTCTGCAGCTGCGGATGCAGATGCGCCTCGGGCTCCTCCACCAGCAGCACGGTCAGGTCGGCCTCGGCCGCCGCGTCCAGTTCCGCCATCACCGTGGCGATGAACAGGGTGTTGGCGTAGCCCAGCCCGGACGCGGACAGGGGAAACGGCTGCGCGGAGGCATCGCCCAACAACACCCGCAGCGACCGGGCGATCGAGGTGAACGTGGGTTCGGCCAGGGCCAGTTCACTCATCTGGGGATGCGCGCCGACGGTCAGGTCCCGCAGCGGCTCGTTGATCTTCTCGCCGACCCTGGCCACGTCCGGGTCCGCGGCCACCTTCTTCAGCTCGGTGCCGATCCGTTCCACGAAGGCATCGACCTGCTCGTCGTCCCCCAGCAGCCCGCGGAGAATCATCCGCACCCGGTCGCCGCCGGCCGACGCCAGCTCCCGCTCTGCATCGCGCAGCGCAGGCAGGTAGACATGCCGCACGCCACCGCGTGCGGGAGGTTCCCCCGTGACCGGGAGACCCGCGCCCTGCGCCCAGACGGTGCTGCCGCGCCGCCCGCCCGATTGCGGTGGTGTCCAGGACACCTGCCACCGTGCGGTACGGCTGTCGGGAGCCCCCTTGGGCAGCAGCGCCTCCAGATACGCGCCGCTGTGTGCCGGGCCGATGCCGGCCAGGTCCAGCTGCAGGCTCGGCCCGCCCAGCGCGGCCGCGGCCTTGAGAACGTCGGATTCCTCGAAATAGCGCACCCGGCGCCCGTCCAGCGGATCCGTGAGCAGCCGCATCGCATCGATCACGCTGGACTTGCCCGCGTTGTTCTCCCCGACAAGGACCGTCACTTGCGGCCGCAGCGGGATCCGTACCCGCTCGCACGACCGGAACCGCTCCACCAGCACCTCGGACACGTACACCGCCCGCCCCCGTCCCCGACACGTCACTCTGAGTAATAGCGATCATCGGATAATAGTGGGCATTGTCTGGCGCAGCGTTCAGAACTCGTCGTAAACCAAAGCGGTCAGCGCAGATGACGGCCCGCGCCACAGGAGTGCCAGATGCCGTGGGGCCGGGCCCATCTCCACGTGAGTCGCGGACCGGGCATCCAGGAGGAACGCCACGTACATCACCAGGCGCTGCAGGTAGTCGTCCCCGGAGCCGATCCGCAACAGCGCCGTGCCTGGTGATGCCCGTCGGCAAGACCACCCTCGCTTCCGGCAGGCCGGGGCTGGTCTGTGGGGGAAGGCCCGGCCCGGTAGCTGCCCGAGACAGCGGTCACGGGTGCCGTGGGGTGCGCAAGCGTTCAGAACTCCTCATCACCGGGCTCCGTCAGCAGTCCGAACTCCGGCTCGTAGCGCAGCAGGGACTGCACATAGCCGTTGTGGAACTGCCAGCCCTGGCGCAGTACCGTCCTGACCGGCGCGAATGCGAGGTTGCCGACCCTCCGGCTGGCGCCGAGCGTGGGAACCGCGGTCTGCCCGGGCTCAAGAGAGGGGATCTCCACGATCAGGCGGTGCCCGAGACCCGGCACATAGACGTGCCACGGCGCCAACTGCGCCGGCAGGTACCCCGTATAGGGCCGCTCCTCGATGCCCCTTCCGTCCAGCTGGAGCTGGCGGCGCAGGATCTGCGCCAGCTCCGGCCGGTCGCTGCTGCTGGCCGGGATCACACGGTGCACCGCCCGGGACTCCATACCCGTGCGGCGCAGATGCCCGCAGATGTCCTGGCTGGGGCCCACGGACTCGCGGTACACCAGAAGACCGCAGGAGATCGCCATCCACGTGAACAGCAGGGCACGGAACTGCAGGTGCTCCGGGAGCGCGGGGTCATCGGCCTGCACCGGCCAGAAGTCGGGCTCGGTGTGGACCTCCTCGTGGAAGGTCAGCCCTCCGTGGATCATCAGCATGCTCGGCTCGGTGATGCTGGCGCGCACACAGGCTGCCGTATCCGTCCACCAGGACCACCAGGTGCCACCGTCATAGGCGGGCCCCCAGGACACGGCCCGCAGCACAACACCCCTCTCGATGTGCACCGGCGGCTCTTCCCACACCATCAGCCCGGAGGGTGAGGGCACAATGCTGGCGATCTGGGCGATGCACGGGACGCCTATCAGCCCTGCGACGCTCGCGGCGGCTTCCCGCGTGATGTAGAACAAGTCCGCTTTGCGCAGCCGGCGGCTTTCCGCGTTGGCCAGGGCGGCGGCCTGATCCTGCACCCGCTCAAGCGCCGCAACGGCGGGCGGCATCAAGAATGTCACTCCCTCCTGCTGCAGCATGTCCGTCCACGTCTGGGGCGCGTTGTAGTGGAGGAAGTCCAGTGTCTGCAGCCACAGGGCATGCACGTCCTGGATGCCGGTCCGGTCCACGCTCATAGTGGGCTCGATCCTGGAGAGGGATGCGGGCGGAAACGGTGCGGGCGCGGGGGCGGTTGTAACCTGTGCCGCCCGGTGCTCGCGGGCGTGGTCAGCGGCTGGGCAGGATCTCTTCCCGGCCGATGCGGATGGCCTGAAGGTGCTCGCGGGTGATGTCCTCGGTGCCGTCGAGGATCGCGGCGACGGCGGCGCCGCAGATGAGTTGGGACAGGTAGAGGAAGTAGCCGCCGGTCCGGTCATGCAGGTACTGGGCGTGCCGGGTGAGCACGTCCTTGCTCAGCTTGCGCATGCGCAGGTTCTTCTCGTAACCCTTGAGCACGGCCAGGAAGGGGGCCTGGCCCTCGGCGTCGTCGCTCCAGGGAAGCGGGTCCACCCAGGTGACCGGCAGCAGGCTGCGCACCTTCTGTTCCTTGGCCACTGCCGCCTTCAGGTCGGCTGGGGTGGCCCCCGGCTGCAGCCGCTGGTGGGCGGTCCACAGCGCTTCGTCGCGGCGGTCGCAGCCTTTGCGGGCGGCATGGACGATGTCGGTCGCGCCGGTGCCGCAGAAGATGGTGGTGATACCCAGCCGGGTGCGCAGGAAGTCGAAGTAGTGCAGGATCGGGCCGAGTTGGGCGGGGGAGACCCGCTGGATGTCGTCGACCAGCAGCAGGCGGGTCTGCTTGCGCTCCAAGACGGTGCGCACGGGCAGGGACAGGTCGGGGATGCGGCGCAGCTGACGGGCTTCCGCCTCGCTCTTGGGCTCGGGTGCCAGAGCAAGGAAGGAAGCGATCTCCCATATCCAGTTGAGTTCGTTCTCCGGGTTGTGCGGGACGGTGATGTGCACGACCGGGACCCGGTCGTCGAAGTGCTTTTCGACCCTGCGCTGCAACTCCCGGCCGATAAGCCGCAGCAGGTACGTCTTGCCGGTGCCGGCCGGGCCGTCGATCACCATGTCCAGCAGGCCCTCGTACCGGTTGCCGTTGACACCGAAGGTGCCTCGGGCCCGCAGCAGACAGTCCTTCAGGAACGCGGTGTCGATCATCAACAGATGGCGGTGGTAGTCCACTCGCGGGTCGTCCTCGTCGACGTCCACGTCCGCGGGAGCGCAGTCCAGCAGGTCGGGTGGATTGAACTCGGTGCGCACATACCGGTCCCAGCCTTCCCAGGAGAAGATCCATGAGGGCAGGGGCGGCGTGGTGCGCACCAGGTGGGCGATCTCGGCCCGGGCATCGGATGCGGCGGGCACGGTGGTCTTCATTCAGCTCTCCTCGGTGGGTGAAGCCAGAGGCGGGGTCATGCGGGCGCAGCGGTGCCGGCCGGTGGCGGGTCGTCCTGGGAGTCGGCCGGGGCCCATGTGGGCAGGGTGTAGCGGCCGTTGTCGATGTCCCGGGCCGGCACGGGCAGCGAGGGAGCGGCGGGAACGGTGTCGGGGTCCAGCGGCGTGACCGGCGCCGCGGAGTCGGACGTGTCGCCGGTCTCCAGGCGGATCACGCCGCGGAACGGCAGGCGGGGCTCGGCCGCCTGCCGCGCGGTCGGTCCGCGGCGGGTGCGGCGGTGGCGTTCCTTCACGGCCAGGGTGATGGCCACCTCATCCTCGCGGCTGCCGCCGCCCAGCGCCCATTCCTCGGCGGCGTCCTGCCAGTGGTAGTGCGTCCACGGCAGGTCGGCCAGCATGTGCCGGTAGAGGAACTCCACCGGGATCCACCTGCCGCTCAGCCGGTGGTCATACAGCCAGGCGACGTCGGGATAGTAGGGGTTGTAACGGGCCTCCCACCGGCCGTTCTTGTGCGCGAGTCCGGAGTCGAGGCCCTCCAGGTCCCACAGCGGCCCATCGAGGGAGCGGTAGGTGCGGTTGTCGATCTGGACGCCCTTGTCGGTGACCGTCACCCAGGCCGGCACCAGCAGCTTGCGGTTGTCCTCGGCCGTCAGCTGCCGGGGACGGTAGCCGTAGCTCGCCACCAGCCGGTCGTACATCTGGTTCGGGGACAGCACCATCCCCGGATACAGGGGGCTGCGCAGCCCCTCGTGCGGCTGCTGCTGGTAGTCGAGCGCCACCCATTCCTCGGCCGCGGCCTGTACCTGGTTGATGCTGAACAGGCGCTGGCGTTCGATGCCGTAGCCGCGCTGCTCGAAGCTGCGGCCCGTCCAGCCCTTCACGAACTGGCTGAAGGTGTCGGCGAAGCCGTGGAAGAAGGCCTCGGCCAGCGGCTTGTCGGTGGGCGTGTCCTTGCGGGCGTATTCGATGCTGATGCCCAGGAAGCTGCACACCATCTTGAAGTGATCGCTCAGATAGGGGCTGCCCTGGTCGATGACGATGGTCCGCGGGTGGATGACCGGGCGGGCCGCGACGGCCTCGGCGAAGCGGGCGTCGGCCGCACACAGCTGGCCGTAGGGCAGGGCCGAATTGCGGGCCGCGGTCAGCGGGTCCCAGCCGGGCCGCATGGGCAGCGGGGCGAAGCACTGCGCCAGCAGCAGCACCAGATCGAACGCCTTGGTGGCGCGGCCCCCGATGCGCTGCCCCGGCTTTCCCTCCCCGGTCACCACGGGAACGATCATGAGGGCCATGCAGGAGCGGGAGGCGACATCGATCGCGGCGGTCAGCTCGGCCGAGACGGCACGGCCGTCGTCCCCGATCACCTTGATCTTCAGCGGAGAGGTGTCGATCTGTACCAGCTGGCCCGGCCGCAGCGCCACCGACGGCGTGTACGGGCGCCGCGGCTTGCTGGCCTCGCGTGAGCGCCGACGCGTGGTCTTCTTGAGCTGCTCGGTCAGCCCGAGCTCCTGCATCCGGGTGTAGAACGTCGAGCGGGGCAGCAGCAGCCGCTCCGCCTCCCGGGGATCCTGCAACTCCCGGCGGTAGCGCTGACGGACGAGGGTCTCGACGTCCTCGTACACGCGGTTGACCCGGCCGCCTGACTCGCGGGCGTGGCGGGCGGTGACCTCGTGCATCAGCGCGATGACCCGCTTGTCGGTGCGGCCGCCCGGGTCGGGGGTGCGGGTCTTGCGGCCGTCGTACAGCAGCACCAGCGGATTCTCGGCGGCAGCCTTCCAGGCGCGGCGCCGGTCATCCAGCGCCCGCCAGCTGAACTCCATGCCGACGGCGGCGAGTTCGGCCGACTTGGTCTGGCAGCGCTGTTTGAAGGTGGTGGTGTCCGGGTCGTAGCCGGGGCGGGCCGTGGTGGAGCCGGGCCGCAGTCCGGTGTGGAGTTCTTTCATGTGCTCGTGCCACCACAGGGCCTTCTCGCGCTCTGCCGGGGTGGCGGCCTCCAGCAGCTCGCCCAGTGCAGGCAGGCGTGCGCGGGCCACGTCCTGTCCGTCGTTGTCGAGGACGGCGAAGTCCGGGGCGCTTTCCACCTCCCGCCACAGCATGTCCACCGGCGCCACATCGCCCGACTGCGGCCGCAGGGTGATCTGCCGCCCTTGGAAGGCGCTGACCTCCCACACGCCACCGCGCCAGCGCACCAGATCCCCCAGGCAGACCCGGTCGGTCTCGAACCAGCCCGACACCGTGCCCGTCATCGCTGCCCCCTTGCCGCCCAGACCGGGGAGAAGGGCAGCAGCGGCCGGCTCCAGTCGATGTCCAGACGACGGCGCCAGATGAGCTGGTACACATGGTCGCGACCGAGGAACTCGGGCACTCCGCTGGCCAGGACGCCCTCCTTCAGCGGGCGCGGCCGTCGAAACGCGGCCAGCAGGGCCCGCTCATGCGCCTGATCGCAGACGGCAGGCTGCCGGAAGTCCGCCACGAGCAGCAGGTTCTCCCGCCGCACCCCGTGCGGCACCGGGCGCATGCACACGCTCCAGCCGGCCTGAGCGGCGACCTCGCGCAGGGCGGCCAGGCGTTCGCGCCACTGCGGGCCCATCCGGTGCGGGGCGAGCACCACGGCCTGCCGCTGCTGGTCGCGGGTCAGGGCGATGAAGTCCGGCCGCCACCGGTGCCGGATGCGACCCTGCTCCCAGTGCAGTTCGACCGGCTCCCCGGCGAACCGGCTGATGGCGGGATCGAAGTCCAGCTCGGTGGCCACATAGGTGCGCCGCTTGGACCCGCACACCACCAGCGTGCCGGTCGTCGCCGACCACCAGTCGGTGAGTTTGCCCTGCCGGCCGTGGTAGGCGACCGGATCCGTGGGCGGCTGGCGCTCCTCCAGCGCCACCCCCCACAGCGCCTCGGGTGCGACACACACCAAGCGGCCGTCGTCGTCGAGATGCCACGCCCTCACCTCACGCACCCGGAGCCTCCCTCCGCGTCTCCCGGCCGGAGCAGTCGCCCCGAACCAGGCCGTGACGCCAGCCTGACCGTCTCCCGCCCGCAGCGGTCAGCGCACCGAAGCAGGCATCACTCGAACGGGTGATGCCCTCTTGACGAACCCGCTTCCGGTCAGCTCGCCCTTGACGAGGGCCAGTTCTCACACCATGCAGGAGCGCTCGCGCAACGAGCCGGACGGCTCAGCGAGTCGGCTGTGCCCCACGGCCAGCACCCGCCGACGGCGCCGACGGGCACCACCGGCACCGTCGGCGAAGGGGGCCGCAGCTGGCTGAGCATGGTGATCCAGCCACTGCGCCAGCTCGCCCCAGCCGTCCACGTCCTCCAGCCCCCAGCCGGCCATCAGCTGCTGCACGTCCTGCACCCACACCGCCCGCGCCGCAGGCGTGCGCTCGCCACGCTGCTCGTAGCGCAGCATCTCCCGCGCCAGCTGGACGGCCTCCGGATAGATCACCAGGGGGCCCGTGCGCAGCTCCCGCGCTTCCAGTCCCGCCCGCCAGGCCCGCTGCGTCCAGCTCCACACGTCCGGCGTACGTTCCCACCAGCGCGCCACCATCTGGAAGCCGTCGGCGAACAGCTCCGCGCCCGCCGCCCCGAAGCGGCGCTCCAGCCGCAACCGGTCGGCGTGCGCACGCACCACCTCCGGCAGTCCCTCCAGAGCCACCACGTGCGGGTCCTGGCCGCGGTGGTCGTCCGTGAATCGCCGGTGACGCAGGCACACCCGCCACGGATCCGGCCACATCAGCCACGCCGCCTCACCCACGCCCCGGGCAAGGGCGCACAGGTCGCAGCAGCGCACCACATGCCCCTCACGGACCTCGAACGGCCACTGCCAGCGCGCCGGATCATCTCCCGGCAGCAGAAAACGGGCCTGGAGGTTGGTCAGGGCCAGCTGCAGCCGGTGCGGTGTCCGGCCGGACAGCACCGCCAGATGATCCAGTGCCGCCCGGTTGACATAGAGCTCCGCCAGGGCCGGCAGACGAGGATTGACCGGTTGGCGGCCCGTGCCCACCCGGTCCAAAAGATCTCCGAGCTCCAACTCGTGGGCATGTGCCAGCCGATTGACGAACGAGCCGGTCGACTCGCCGGCCAGGTGCGGCACGGGCACCCGCAGCCGCAGGCGCGGTCCCCATACACCCGTCCTGTCTGCCATCACACCCCCCACCAGGACCGCATGCGCCACAAGCCGGCCGCGCGCGGCCCGGCCGGGATCACGCGCACAACGCAACCTCCGCATCCCAGTCCCGACCGCGCACCGCCGCAAGCCCCCGTCACCCGTTCGAGTGAAGTACGGGCGTCTGTGCACTGCAGGGCGGCAGGCCCCCCTTCCACCCTCGAGGAGGGACCTCTGCCTCCAAAACCCGAAAGGAGCACGGCTATGGCCGAGTTACCCCGGTTGCGTACCTCGCTGCGCCCGTTCCAGCAGCAGGCGGTCGACAACTGCGTCACCGAGTTCCTCCTCGGTGCGCCCCGCTGCCGTGTCGACTCCCCGTGCGGCAGCGGCAAGACCTTCATCGCCCTCAACGTCGTGCACCACATGGCGCCCACGGGCACCTCCGTGAACGTCGTGCCCACGCTGGAACTGCTCGAGCAGACCGCGCGCGAGTGGCACAAAGAAGGCCGCCCCGGCCGCTACCTCGCCCTCAGCGGAGATCCGGACCTGCCCAAGGACCCGGCCCTGCGCGGCGTCCTGACCGCCGTCACCACCCCTGCCGCACTCGCCGCGGAGATCTCCCAGGCCGACGGCCCGGTCAGCGTCTTCGCGACCTACCACTCGCTGGGAAAGATCGCCGAAGCCCACCGGCTGTTCCACATGCCGCCCTGGGACGTGCTCGTCTGCGACGAGGCCCACCGCACGGCCGGCAACCTCGCCAAACCCTGGGCGCTGCTGCTGAACAGCCAGCAGATCTTCGCCCACCACCGGCTCTTCGTCACCGCCACCCCCCGCAACTTCGAGTCCAAGACTGGCCAGGACCTCCCGGTCGACATCGAAGTCGCATCGATGGACGATCTGAACCTCTACGGCCCGGTCGTCTTCCGCCTCTCCCTGGCCGACGCCATCGACCAGGGGCTGCTGGCCGACTACCGCATCGTCGCCATCGAGGTGGAAGACGCTGACCTGCGCGCCATCCTCAACCGCAACCCGATGCTCGCCGCCGACTCCGAAGGCCTGCGCATGGCGGCCGCCGAGGTCGCCCTGCTGCGCGCCATGCACGACTACGACCTACGCCGCGTCCTGGTTTTCTCCCCTCGGATCAAGGCCGCCGAGGTCTTCGCGGAGACCCTCCCCGAGACGGCTGCCCTGATGCCCAAGCGGATGCAGGGCCCGCTCCAGGTCGGCACCGTCAACTGCGAGCAGAGCCGCTACGAGCGGCTCACCCAGGTCAGCGCCTTCAAAGAAGCCTCCCTGCCCTCCAGCGACAAAAAGCCGATGCGGGCCGTCCTGACCAACTGCATGATCTTCGCCGAAGGCGTCGATGTCCCCGCCATCGACTCCGTCCTGTTCACCAGCGCCAAGACCAGCACGTACCAGATCGTCCAGGCCGTCGGCCGGGCCCTGCGCCCGGTGCCCGGCCAGAACAAAGTCGCTCACATCATCATTCCCGTCTACAAGGCCCCCGGCCAGGACCTCGCCGACGCCGCGAAAGGCACCCGCTTCTACCTGCTGCAACAGGTCCTGTCCGCCCTCAAGCTCTACGACGAGCATGTCTTCCACCGCGTCCACTACCTGCGCCACCCCAAGCCCACCGACCCCCTGCACCCGGTGGCGCGCCCCGAACGCGCCGACGAACTCATCCCCCTGCTCAGTCTGTACGCCGAAGACCCCCACAACTGCATCTGGGAACTCGGCCTCGAAAGCGCACGGCGCTACCGCGAACAACACGGCCACCTGAAGGTCCCCAGCAGCTACTGCGGCCCCGACCGCTTCTACCTCGGCTGGTGGCTGGGCAACCAGCGCTCCCTGCGCATGAACCACAGCCTCAAGCCCGAACGCATCGAAGCGCTCGACGCGCTGGGCATGATCTGGGAACACCCCCGCACCAGCATCGAGCACCGTCTGGACATCGCCCGCGGCTACCACGCCCAGCACGGCCACCTCTCGCCCGTCCCGGGGGAACGCTTCCGGGGCATGGACTTCGGCCGCTGGATCAACACATGCCGCACCAAGGCCCGCCGGGGGCAACTGCCCTACTGCTACCAGCGGGCCCTCACCGAGATCAACCCCTGGTGGAACGCCGACTGGGACAAGCACGGCCACTGGCGGCGCATCTACGCACGCGCTCTCGCAGCCGCCCGCCGCGGCGAACTGGCATTTCCCGACCTTGCCCCCGACAGCGACGACCGACCGCTGGAGCAGTGGCTCGACAAGCAACTCCAAGTCCTGCCCACCCTGAGCTCCGCTCAGCACAACCTCCTCGGAGCCCTGCCGCTCCACCACCCGCTCGCCCTGCTGCTGCGCCCGCCCCGCAGCCAGAGCGAACGCGCCTTCGCCCACGGCCTGCGCCACGCCCACACCTACTGGCGCGCCCATCAGCACCTCAACGTCCCCTATGACCATGTCGTCTGGGACCGCGGCAGCTCCTTCCGCCTCGGGGAATGGCTCTCCGACAAACGCCTGCGGCCCTACCGTCTGACCCGCGAACAGCTCGACGCTCTCGAAGCACTCGATATGCGATGGACACGAACGCTGGCATAAACCAGTCGACTCTCTGGCAAACCGGGCGCCCGCCGGGGGAGCGGTAACGCATGGGGGACCACACCCGCTTCATCCGCGTCGATCATGCACAGCACCGTGAATGATCCCGAGGTAGTGGGCGGACCACGCACCGTGGCAGGTGTCGCACACGGTCTTGCGCCAGCCTCCCGGCTCGTCCTTGCGGTACGGACGCCGCCGGGTGCACCGCAGAACTCGCAGGTACGTACCGACTCCGCCTCTGCCGCAGCCACCACGCCACGCAGCGCGGAACGGTCGGCCCCCTCAGCCTCCACCTGAACCCGCAGCACGCCGAGCTTCTCCTTGAGGCCGGTGGGCACATGACCGGGGGCAAGCGTGCACAACTGCTGGTGCAGGCGGGTCAGGACCTCTTGCCAGCCCGGAAGGAGAACGCCGCGCGAGCTGTCGCGGCCACCCTCTACGTTAGCGAGCGCACCGCCCACCGCCGGCTTCGGCAGGCCCCGGAACTGGGACTGGGGCCGGCGGACCCGCCGATGGCGGCCGCTGCCACAGGTAAGGAGCCCGCGGCCGCAGCGGAACCGCCGGTCCTGCCGCCGATGCTGTGGCGATGATCGCGGCTTCAGCGTGGTCCGAAAGGCCGGCGGCGGCGACCGTGCCGCGCCCGCGACGGGCGGCGTGCCGGTCATGACAGGAGAGCTTCGCCCGCCACTGGCCAAGGCGATCAAACCTCGCCGAGAACTGCTCAGGCTTCGTCGAGAGGAGCACGGAGTGTCCGGACGCCGGTGCGCCGTCCCCCAACTCCACATACTCGATGTGTGTTTGACGTGCGATCCGATGTGCGCTCCATGTAGGGTTGGGGCTGGAGGTGACTCTCGTGTCCGACGAGCAGAACGGGCTCTTCGCATCGGTCGATGCCCTGCTGGAACAGGCGGCGGCACCGGATGCCCTGCCGGTCCCCGCCGAACGCAAACGGCTGCGCGAGGCCGCGGGCCTGAGCCAGGACCAGGTCGCGAAGGCGCTGGATGTGCGACGCGAGACGGTGACCGGCTGGGAGGCGGGACGCACCGAGCCACGCCCTCCCGCGCGGGCCGCCTACATCCGTCTTCTCGACGGCCTCGCTGCCCGCTTCCCCGCCCCCGAGTCGCCCTCCGACTCGGCGCTAGGACCTCGTACCGGCCCATCCGTCAGCTCGCAGCCGCATGCGCCCACATCGCCCGTCCTGCCCGCGGCAAGCCCGGCGGCCCCGGTCCGGGCGGTGAGCGCGCGCCCGCCGGTGGCCAGGAAGACAGCGGCCGCGCCTGTCGCGGACGCGCGCTTCGCCCACGGGCCGCTCGCCGTCGTGGACGGCGACAGCGCGGCCTACTGCGCGGACGGCCTGGTGCTCGACTGTCCGCTCGCCGACCTTCCGGCACTGGTCAACTGGGCGCTGGGCGAGGCGAAGCTGGGTGCTGCCCGCCTGCACCGCTCGGGCAAGGACGCCGACCCGCTGATCGTGCTGACCGCCTCCGCCGTCCAACGCCTGGGCCTGCCGGCCGTGCTGGAGGACCGGCGCGGCCTGCGCCTGCCCGACGACCACCCGGCGCTGAAACAACTCGCCGCAGCACAGTGGAAGTTGACGAAGCGGGGCTTCGGCCCGTGGGCGCGGGTCTATCGCACGGCCGACGGTGCACGCCGCCAGTGCGTGCAGTTCGCCGTCGTGCCCTGGGGCGCGCTCGACACCCGCTCCTGGGGCACGGCATACCAGCTGGAGCCGGCCGAACTCGTCCGCTTGCTGTCCAGCTACGCCACCCGCGTGCTCACTCCGTGCGGCTCCACCGCCGTCACCGGTCTGGAGCTGATGACCGCGCTGCGCCCGCCCACCCGCGCGGTGAAGGACCCCGCCACCGGCAAGTGGGTGTCCGGTCCGATGCCCGGCTCGCTGAGTGAACCGGTGGAGTGCGCCCCGCCCGAGGCCCCCGACGGCCATCCGGCCGTCGCCGCCCTGTATCCCCGCTTCCACCAGCGCACCCCCGACCAGGTGCTGGACGAAGAGGCCTACCAGTGGGCGAGGCCGCTGACGGACGAGGAATGCATGAAGCCCTACGTCGTCGGCATCGACGTCAACATGGCCTTCGCCGCGGCCGCCAACCGGCTGACCGTCGGCCTGTCCGCCCCCGTCCACGTCCACCGCCCGGTCTTCGACGCGAGACTGCCCGGCTCCTGGCTGGTCGACCTCTCCCACATCCGCCTCGACGAGCGACTGCCCAGCCCGTTCACCCCCCACGGCGAGCCGCCCCAGGGCCCGGCCTGGTACGCCACCCCGACCGTCGCCTACGCCGTCGAGCTCGGCTACTCCGTCGCCCCCCTCGAGGCCTACCTGCGCTACGAGCACGGCCCCTACCTGGACGCCTGGTACACCCGGCTACGGGACGCCTACGTCGCCACGATGGCCGACCTCGGCGTCACCCCGGACATGCCCGAAGAGCAGTTCCTGGCCGCGATGGCCGACTACCAGCAGACCGATCCCGTCCTTGCCGCGGTGCTCAGCGCCGTCAAGGCCACCGTCAAGGGCGGTATCGGCAAACTGCGCGAGCGGGCCCGCAGCGGCGGCTGGCGGCCGGGCGAGCCCTGGTCCGCCCTCGCCCGCCCAACCTGGCGCCCCGACATCCGCGCCGCCGTCATCGCCAGCGCCCGCACCAACATGCACCGCAAGATGCTCAAGCTCGCCACCCACGTCGGCCTGTACCCGGTCGCGATCCTCTCCGACTGTGCCGTCTACGCCTCCGATGGCCCCAGCCCCCTCGACTTCCTGCCCTACCAGGACGGCAAGCCGCTGCCCGGAGGCTTCCGGCTCGGCGTCTCACCCGGGATGGTCAAGCACGAGGGCACCCAGAGCGTGCTGTGGGCCGAGGGCCTGCTCGAGGAATACGGCCCGGATGTGAACATCGCCCGGCACATCAAGACCGGCATCGTCTCCGGCCAGGACGAAGGGGAGTAGGCACTGATGGGCATCCTCGCCGACAGCCTCGACAAGGCCGACGCCGCGCACTTCACCCGCCCCCTGCCGAAGTCGGCCCAGAAGCAGATGCAGTACCTGGTCAAGCAGACCAAGGGCACCCAGGCCGCAGCCGACCTGCTCGGCGTCACCCAGCGCACCGTCGAGCGCTACCTCACCGGACAGTTCAAGCAGCCCCGCCGCGACCTCGCGGAACGGCTCGCCGACGAGGTCCGCAAACGGTGGCAGCCCCGGGTGCGCGAGAGGGCAAAAAAGCAGGCCGCCACGACCGGCGGCATCGTCATCGACACCCGGGCACGCTTCGGGTTCACCGCAGCCCCAGGCACCACCGACGACCCGCGGCTGCGGCCCATCACTCAAGGCCTGCCGCCCGCCTACGCCGCACGGCTCTTCGACGCTCACGCCGCCGGAGCCGCCGAGCAACAGCTCCAGGAAATCGTGGCCGAAGGACTCCAGGAGATCTACTTCAAGGACCGTGGACGGCGCGCACACGGCCTGCTGGTGGACTTCACCGACATCGACTACCTCGACGTCGACTACTGAACGGGGCGGTGCTCCTTCCGCGCGCTCCGGCATCTTGAGTCAAAGCGCGATGGTTGTCACATAGGCAGGCTTGTTGTCACCTTCGAGGTTGGGCGCCGGAGTCGGGGGTGTCGGCCGGCTCCATGGTGGTGGGTCGGCGTCCGCCGCAGCAGGCCACCACTGCTGTCGCCGTGGAGTTCAGGAAGATCGTGAACCAGGATGATCTGTCCACCGCGTCGATGGATCCGGTACGAAGCGGCTCTTCCCCGGCTCGCCGAAGGATGTCGATACTGTCGGCCAGGCCATCGATCGTGTGGCCACGCTTCAAGGAGTGGTGCATTCGCCCCCGGAAGACGCCCGCGTGCCGGTTGGCCGGGACCAGGCCGTCCCAGACGACGAAGTCAGCCCCGGCGATCAAAGCGTCGCGTGCAGGCCCGCATGCCGGAGTCTGTTCGCGGAGCATGGCGATGAGGTCGTCGCGAGTCACACTGCGCGCCGGCGACTGGAAGACCAGTGATCGGCTATGTGAGACAACTCCAGCGCCTCTCTGGTGACAGTCCGACTGCTTCAACCTGGTTCCTTCGCAGGCTATCCGGTGCCGTCGGTGACAACCACCGAGCCTCGGCACACATCTGCGCCTGAGTGCTCGAGCAACTGGGCGTGATAGACGGCCGGTACGCCCCGCTACCGGTTCAGGCGAGTTCCTCCCCGTACCGGGCGAGCAGCGCGCGGAGTGCGTTGGCCCTGGCGTCGTCGCGCCCCTGGAGACGGTTTTTCTGGTTGCGCTTCCACCGGGCGAGCGTCCTCTCCTGCTCGCTGCCGAGGGGCAGGCTCGGCCGCAGCTGGCCGTGTGCTGTGCCGAAGTCCGTGAGCTGCCGGAACATCGCCTCCCACTGATCGCCCCGCTGGTCCCATGTCCATCCCGCCAGCGCCTCCAGATCGACCTTCTGCGAGTCCAAGAGCCTGCCACGGTTGGTGCGCCAGGAATTCAGCCAGATCCCGATGAGGTGGCCGTTCCACTCTTCGCGTTGCTTGATGGATGCGACGGACCGACCGGTGGTGGTGACGAACTGCTGCATCAGCTGAACCTTCGCCGTATGGCTGTCACCGAAGGGGGCCCAGGACCAGCCGGGTATCTCCTCCAGGGCCTTGAGCTGGTCGTCCGGCAGGTCGCGGCCGTGCGCGACCAGGTCTTCGCGTCGGCTGCGGAGGTTATTCGCCCACACGGTGGCCTCGCGGCCCGGCATCGCCTTCTCGCGCTCGTCCGGATCCGTGGCCTCGGCACGCCGAAGGTAGGCACGGTACCGGGACCAGAAGCCGGCTTCGTGCGCGGTGCCGCTGGACCAGGTGGGGATGGCGGCCAGCCGCTCGACCCGATCCGGCCGCAGGCGTCCCTGGCGCTGCAACCCCCTCTGCTTGCGGCTCCATCTGCCCAGACTCCGGCCGTCGACAGCCACATCATCGGTGGGGTAGCAGTTGCCGGCATCGGCGGCATAGGCCACCAGGGCCTCGAACATGGAGTCCCAGGCATCGTTGTGCGCCGTGTACTCGATCTTCAGCGCCTGCTCGCCGATACGTTCGCGGATCCATTCACGCGCCGTCGCGGCACCTTGCGGAGCGGCAAGGGCCCGGTAGCGCTCGGCTGCACCAGCATCGACCAGGCCGAGCTGCGCCAGGTGGTCCAGGACGTCGGCCGCGGCCTCCTCGGGCTCGGCGACGAAGCCGACCACGACGTCATAGGCGCTGTCGAGGAGGCTGAGGGGGTCCTCACGGATACGCACCACGGTCCAGCCGGCGGAGCGCAGCCGCTGGGACTTCATGCTGTCCTTGCGCCGTGAGTCGGCGGTCCCGTGGAAGTAGGAGCCGTCGAACTCCAGGACGAGACGCAGGCTGTCGGCCTCGATGACCATGTCGACATGCTCGACGCGGGTGGTACGTATGGCGCCACGGCTGGGGTCGATGGGAAGGACAGTGCTGAGTTCCGCCTTCAGGCGCAGCTCCTGCGCGGACGTTTTGACCAGGCGGCAGTCCGGGCAGCCAGTGCCATAGCGCTTGCGGAAGCCTCCCGTACGGTTGCCCACGACGGCTTCCCACCCGTCGTGATCGTCAGGGAAGTCCGGGCAGCGCCACCAGACCTTCCGGCTGGCTCCTACCGTGAGTTCATCCGCCGTGATTCCCGACTTCTCGGCGTCCAGCGTTGCGGCCAAGTCCGGCTTCACCGTCGACAACCGGTTCTGGTCCGTGATCTGCACGCTGGCCAACGCCCTTTGCCCCTCCGCACGAGCGGTCTCTTTGCGGGCCGCACCACGGCCACCATAGGTGCTGCCCCTGACGAGGGGCGGCGCGATCTTCCTGGCCTCTGCCCGGAGCCGGCCTCAACACCGCGGTGCCTGGTGGCGGCGGGGCCGTACTGCAGGGCGGGCTCGTGCACGGGGCTGGGGCAGTTGCCAAAGCACCTCGTCGTTCTCCCGGTTGTGGTGCCAGGCTCCCAGTGTGCGGGTGGTCACCAGCCGGTCGAGAAGCTCTCCGGTCTGCTGCGGGTTGTGCCCGCACAGGCGGGCGAGGACGTCCATATCGGCGCTGTGTTCGGCATCGACGGACATGTGTGCGGCCAGCACCAGAGCGGTCAGCCGCAGGGCGGGCGGCGCGGCCGGCAAGGCCAACGGTGCGGGGCGCAGCGCCCAGTGGGCGGCGCGGCAGCGGGCACGGCGACCGGGCGCCTGGTCCAGGACCGCGGCATCGAGCAGCCGCACCTGCACGGGCACCGACCTGACGGCCGGCGGCTCCAGCCAGCCGGCGTGGGCCAGCTCCTGCCACAGCTCCCGGTGCCCGCCCAGGCGCATGCCGCGCAGCAGACCCGTCGGCAGCCGGACATGCCCGCGGCTGTTGGTGCGAAGGGCGCACTGCAGGCCCAGCAGCCGGGCGGCGGGGGAGGTGAACCGGGGCAGCGCGGCGCCGAGGTAGGTGAGCATCTCCCGCACCCGCAGCCGCTGGTCGGACTCCACCCGGAGCCCGACCAGCGGCTGCGGCGGCGCGCAGGCAGAGGGAAGCGGCCGGGGAGAGTTGACCAGCGTGTCCGGCACCACGGCGGTATGGCTGGTCGCCGCCGCGCAGGCCGCGCAGGTGTCGGCCAGTCGCCAGGTGCGGCCGCTGCGGTCGCGGGTGAGGGCCAGTAGCACCGGACCGCCGCACCCCCGGCGACGCGGATGCCACAAACAGCCCTGCACCCGGCACTGGCAGCTACGCAGATACGCCGGCAGTGCGTCGGCGCGGGCATGGCAGGCCAGATGTGCCAGGGCGGCGGACCGCGCGGAGGAGGCCGTAAGGGGAGAGGTGTGGGCGGTGCAGGAGGGGCAGACGAGCGTGGGGCCGCCCGCCCGCGGACGCAGCTCCACTGTCCAGATGCGCCGCACTGCGGCATGCGCGCCACCGAGCCTCATGGGCTGGTCGTCCTCCTGTCCGTTCGCGCCGTGGCGGGGGCTCACCGTGACAGGCCCCCGAGACGGACGCACCGTAGTGCAGTTTCCCGCACTGCGAAGCTCGCCTTCACCCGCTCCGCCCGGCGAAAGTGCAGAAACCCGCACTGACGGGGCAGGGGTCTGCACCGTCGGATGGTGGGGTGACGATCTTGCCGCCCGCCCCCGACCTCACTGCGCTGCGCGTTGTGCTCGCGCGCCTGCGGGCCGAGCGCGGCTGGACCTTCGACGAACTCGCCGACCACAGCGGTCTGGCCCGGCGCACCCTCATCGACCTCGAACACGGCCGCACCACCGGCAGTGTTACCACCTGGCACGCCCTCGCCCACACCTTCGATGTGCCCATCGAGCACTTCCTGGGCGCCCTGTGCGAGCACCACACTCCGCCCGGCACAGCCCGTTCCTGAACCCTCACTTCGCCCCGGCGTGCACCACGTCATGAATCACCCGATCAGGCATCAGGCATAGAACAAGCATCCGCAATGACGCTCATGTGTGCGGGATTGTTGGGCTGGCCGTGGGAAATCCCTCCGACACGTTGCTCGCGCCTGCGTGTCGCCTGGCACGGTCCCTGCCATGTGCCCCACTCCCGCCCCTGCCGGCCGACACTGGGACGGCAGCCCCCGCGTCACCCACCGCCCCCGCCCCCTGCGGGTGACCGCCACCAGCCCCAGCCGCCTGCTGCGCGCAGGCCAACACGGCCGCTGCCGCCACTGCGGCAACCGCATCGACCTCTACCCGCGCACCGACCAGCGGCCCATCGCCCTGCACCCCACCGAACTGACCGCCGCCCACGTCCCCGAATCCTGCCGCTGGCACCTGAGCGGCGGCATCGCCCACCCGCACGGCGACGGCAGCGCCTGGTGCCGCATCCCGCACGCCGTGCTCTGCCCGCGCCGCACCCCCACCTGCCGACCCAGCCCCTGCCTCGAGGCGCTCCGCCGCCAACTCGCCGTCCGTACCCGCCGCCTGACCGACACCGGCGCCTTCACCCCTGCCCTGCCCTCAAGCGGCGGCGCACCGGCCGCCGACGCCGACGGACCTGACCACCCCGTCGTGCAGATGCTGCTGTGCCGCTACCTTGCCGAGCGCCCCGTCGAGGGCCTGCGCTGCGTGGCCCAGACCCGCCACCGTCACCACTGCGCCAACCCGGTCCTTGCCACCACCAGCCCGGCCGGGACCTGGAGACTGCTGCCCACCGGCCCCCAGCGAGGTCAACTCGCCCTGCCCGACACCCTGATGGCCGTCTACGACCTGGGCCACCTCCCCTACAGCGAGCAACTGCGCTGGCGCGCGCAGCACTGCCCCGCACATGCCGCCGCCCCCGGCGTCGCCGACCTCGCCCTGGCCGGATGGCAGCCCTTCGACGCCCTCCTGCACGCGGCGCACATCCACACCCGCCTGCCCCAACCCCCGGCCCGCCGACACGGCAGGGGATGACGATGCCGCATCACGCCCTGGAAATCGTGCTCACCCGCCCCCTGTGCCCGGCAGCCCTGCTCCGCGCCGCCCGCGTGCTGCCGCTCGCCGCCAACCACGACGCCACCCGTCTGATGGCCCTCGTATCTGCCAAGACCCCCCACCGGGCCGCCCGCCGGCTGCGCCACCGGCTCGGCGCACGGCTGCCGATCGACGTGATCACCACGCACTACCCGGACGCAGACCACAAGGTGCTGCTCAATGTCGTCTTCCCGCCCGCCGCGCACGCTGTCCTCACAGCCGATGCCCGCCGCGCGCAGCAGACCCCGGAGCGGTACGTGGAACTGGCCCTGCACCGGGCCCTGGCCGAGCACGCCGACCAGGAGATCGACCGCCTCGACCACGCGGTGGGCCAGATGCTGGCCCATACCACCCCCGCCTACCTGCTGTCCGCCGTCGGGCACGCGCTCACCCGGCTCCCCGAGAGGCCCACGCCATGAAACCGACCGACGAACAGACGGCAGCAGCCGACGCCTTCCACGCCGGCGACCACCTCGCCCTGCAGGCAGGCGCCGGCACCGGGAAGACCACCACCCTCGCCCTCCTCGCCCGCACCACCACCCGCCGCGGCCGCTACCTCGCCTTCAACCGGGCCATCGCCCAGGACGCACGAACCCGCTTCCCGAACACCGTCCAGTGCAAGACCGCGCACGCCCTTGCCTACGCGGCCATCGGCCACCGCTACACCCGCCGCCTGAACGCACCCCGCCGCCCGGCCTGGCAGACCGGCCAGGCCCTCGGCGTCACCAAGGCCATCCGCATCGCAGAGCGCGACATCTCCCAAAGAGCCCTCTGCCACACCCTGCTGCGCACCGTGGCCCGCTTCTGTCACACCGCCGATGAGGCCATCACCCGCCACCACGTGCCCCGCCTGCGCGGCCTGGAGAACAACGATCTCCACACCCAACTCGCCGCCCACATCGTGCCCTTCGCCCGCAAAGCCTGGAGCGACCTGCACAACCCCGACGACGGCGCGGTCCGCTTCGACCACGACCACTACCTGAAAATGTGGGCCCTCACCCAGCCCAGGATCGACGCCGACTTCCTGCTGCTGGACGAGGCCCAGGACACCAACCCCGTCGTCGAACACATCTTCCTCAGCCACCGCGACCACGCCCAGCTCGTCATGGTCGGCGACTCCGCCCAGGCCATCTACCACTGGCGCGGCGCCAAGGACATCATGACCGGCTTCGACGGCACCCAGCTCACCCTCTCCCAGTCCTTCCGCTTCGGCCCCCACCTCGCCGAGGAAGCCAACCGCTGGCTGCACCTGGCCGACGCCCCCCTCCGCCTGACCGGCACCGAGACCGTACCCACCGAACTCGGCCCCCTCACCCGGCCCGACGCGGTGCTGTGCCGCACCAACGTCGGCGCCATGTCCCACGTCATGGGCCTGATGACCGCCGGATGCCGGGTGGCGCTGGCCGGGGGAGGAGACAGCCTGCGCGCCCTGGCACTCGCCGCCCGCGACCTGAAAGAAGGCCGCCGCACCACCCACCCCGAACTTCTCCTGTTCCCCTCCTGGGGCGAACTGCAGGACTACGCCGCCCACGACCCGGCCGGCCGCGACCTGCAGCCCCTGGTCGACCTCGTCGACACGCACGGCACCGACGCCATCCTCACCGCCGTCGCTCAACTCGCCCCCGAGCAGCACGCCCAGGTGACCGTCTCGACCGCCCACAAGGCTAAAGGCCGCGAATGGCCCGGCGTGAAGATCGCGGACGACTTCACCCCGCCTCAGGACCCCGACCAGCACGACGACGCGGGCCAGGCCGTACCCGCACCCATCGACGACGGAGAGGCCCGCCTCGCCTACGTCGCCGTCACCCGCACCCGCACCCGCCTCGACCTCGGAGGCCTGTCCTGGATCCACGAACACCCACATGGGACGCCCTGACGTGTCCCCGGCGCTGTTCACCTGCTGGGGTGGGTCGCCCAGCACGCGGTGGCATCCTGGGCGGTCAGAGCTACCACGGGTGTGGCACCCGATTCCGGCAGGACCGGGGCCAACGCCGGCGGTTGTACCGGGCCCCCGCGACGTCGTGGGCCCGTGGACAAGCAGCCTCACCCGGCCAGGTCGCGTCCGATGATCTCCTTCATGATCTCGGTGGTGCCGCCGTAGATCGTCTGGATCCTTGTGTCGACGAAGGCACGGGCGACCGGGTATTCGGTCATATAGCCGTAGCCGCCGTGCAGTTGCAGGCATCGGTCGATGACGCGCTTTTGCAGTTCGCTGACGAACCACTTGCCCTTGGCGGCGTCCACGGCGGTCAGCTCCCCCGCGTTGTAGGCGCGCACCGAGCGGTCGACATAGGCCTCCGCGATGTCGAGCTCGGTGGCCATCTCGGCGAGTTCGAAGCGGATGTGCTGCAAGTCGCCGATGGGCTTGCCGAATGCCCGTCGGTCGAAGCAGTAGTCGCGGGTGAGGTCGAATATCGCCCGGCTGGTGGCGATGGCTGTGGCGGTCACGCCGAGCCGCTCCCTGGGCAGGTGGCTCATGAGCTGCGGCAGCCCCTCTCCGGGGGAGCCGAGCAGGTTGGCGGCAGGCACGCGCACCTCTTCGAAGTACAGCTCGGCGGTGTCCTGGCCGGGCAGGCCGATCTTGTCCAGCTTCCGGCCGCGGGTGAAGCCCGGCATGTCCCGCTCAACCACCATGAGGCTGAAACCGCGCGACCCGGCGTCGGGGTCCGTGCGCGCGGCGACGATCACCAGGTCGGCCATGATTCCGCTGGAGATGAAGGTCTTCTGGCCGTTCAGGATCCAGTCGTCGCCATCGGGACGGGCCGAGGTGCGGATGCCCCGCAGGTCGCTGCCGGTGCCCGGTTCGGTCATCGCGAGCGCGCCGATGGTTTCACCGCGGGCGAAGCCGGGCAGCCAGCGCCGCTTCTGTTCGTCCGTGGTCAGGTCCAGCAGATAGTGCAGTACCAGGTCGTCCTGCAGGGCGACGGTGAGGCCGAAGGACAGCGTGTGGACGCGGGCGATCTCCTCGCAGACGACCATGCGGTAGCGGTAGTCCGACTCGCCGGCGCCGCCGTATTCCTCGCCGATCTGCAGGCCGTAGATTCCCGATGGGCCGATGGCCCAGCTGGCCGGGCACGACATCGGATACATCGCCCTGACCGGTGCCCTGCACGCGATCGGCAGCT
The DNA here is from genome assembly GCF_014649655.1 of Streptomyces humidus. Classification (GTDB taxonomy): domain Bacteria; phylum Actinomycetota; class Actinomycetes; order Streptomycetales; family Streptomycetaceae; genus Streptomyces; species Streptomyces humidus. Next base: position 297,596 of record NZ_BMTL01000007.1, read on the forward strand.
CCGGCGGACCGCCGCAGATTCCGCTCAATCTGCTCGGCGACTTCGGCGGCGGCGGAACCTACCTCGTCATAGGCGTCCTCGCGGCGCTGCGTGAAGCCGACCGCACCGGCAGGGGACAGGTCGTCGACGCCGCCATTGTGGACGGCACCGCCCATCTGCTGGCCGGGACCCACATGATGCTGGCGACCGGGACGTGGCAGGACGAGCGGGGCGTCAACCTCGTGGACGGCGGAGCGCCGTTCTATGCGGTGTACGAGACCTCCGACGGCCGCCACATGGCGGTCGGCGCACTGGAGCCGAAGTTCTATGCCGAACTGCTCGTCGTCCTCGGCCTCGACGAGGACCCGGCAGCTCAGCACGACCGCACCCGGTGGCCGCTGCTGCGCGAGCGCATCGCCGGGGCGTTCACCGGCCGCACCCAGAGCGAGTGGGCACAGGCGTTCTCGGCGTCGGACGCCTGCGTGGCACCGGTGATGAGCCTGCGCGAAGCCGCCGGCCACCCGCACCTCAAGGCCCGCGGCACGGTCGTGGAGCACGACGGCGTCCTGCAGCCCGCTCCCGCACCACGCTTCTCCGGCTCGCCCACCACCCTCGGATCACCCCCGCCGGTGCCCGGCCTGCACACCGCCGACGTGCTCAAGGCGTGGGGCGTCGGCGATGCCGAAGCGCTGCTGACGTCGGGGGCCGCCGTACAGACAGCCGCGGTCTAGGCGCCGCGGACCGCTCGGGAGGGCGTGGCGGCCGTACGCCGCGTCCGGCCCTTCGTTGTCGGCTGCGCGGCGCCCTGTTCCTGCACGGCCGCAACCCCCAGCCCATGACGTACGAGTGACTGCGCGGTGCGGACGACGACGTCCAGCGAGCCCTGGCGGGGGTTCCACCATTCGGCGGCCCAGTTCAGGGCGCCCAGGACGAGCATGCGGGAGACCCGGGGTTCGAGGTCGGCGCGCAGTTCGCCCGCCTTCTGGGCGTCCTGGATGAGGGTGCGCCACACGTCCCCGTACTGGGCCTCCTCGGCGAGCTGCCGAGTGCGGATGTCCTCGGGGAGTTGGCCCGCGTTCCTGATCGCGGCGGTGGCGAAGTCCGAGATCGCCAGCTGAAAGCGCAGGTGTTCCTCGACGGCCGTGTCGATGCGGTCCATGGGGCCGGCGTCTGCCGGAAGCGCGTCGAGCGCCTCCACGAGGTGCTCCCGCATCCGGGCCACGCCGACCCACATGACCTCTTCGATCAGCACTTCCCTGGACGAGAAGTAGTAGTAGATGGCCGGAGCCTGGATCTGGGCCTGCTCGGCCACATCGCTCAGCCGGGTCCCCGCGTACCCTTTGCGGCTGAGGACGTGGGCCGCAGCGTCCAGGATGCGCTCTCGCGTGCGTGCCGCCTTGGAGTCATTGGGCTCAGCAGGCGGCTTGCTCGCGGTTTTTTTAGGCATGAATCAATTATAGGTGTGACCTGCCGTGGCGCTGACGTGCGGTGTGTGTCATCGTCCGTCCGGGACTGGCTGTACAGGGCTGTCCATGTCGTCCACGAGGTGACGTACCGCTTTGACCGTTCCGGCCGGGTCCGTTCCGACCGGGTCCAGGTTCAGGGTGGTCACCCCGGCCTCACGGTAGGCGTGGATCCGCTCCGCGACATAGCCGGGCGGCCCGATCATCGTGGTCCGGACCAGCCATTCCCGGGGGACTGCGGCCTCGGCTTCCCGCTTCTTCCCGTCGAGGTAGAGGTCCTGGATGGTCTTCGCCTCGGCTTCGAAGCCGTACCGGCAGGCCAGGTCGTTGTAGAAGTTCTTGCCGCGGGCACCCATGCCGCCGATGTACCGGGCGACCATCGGCCGCTCCTGGTCCAGCAGGTCGTCGACCGGCAGGTTCTCGCCGACGGCGACCGGACCGCCGGCGACGACGTCCAGCGGGGCCAGGTCCGGGGAGCGCCGGGCGCTGCCCGCGGCGAGCGCCGGCCCGAAGACCTTCGCTGCGCCCTCAGGCATGAAGAAGAACGACTGCCAGCCGTCGGCCACTTCGGCTGTCGCCTGCAGCGAGCGCTCCATCAGCGACGCCCAATAGATGGGGATGCGGTTGCGGTACGGGTGGTTGATCAGGCGCAGCGGCTTGCCGAGCCCTGTTCCGCGGTCGGCGGGCAGCGGGAGCTGGAAGACCTTGCCGTCGTGGGTCAGGGCTTCCTGCCGCCGCCAAACGCTGCGGCAGATCTCGATGGTCTCTGTGATCCGTCGCATCGGCTGCTCGAACGGCACGCCGTGGAAACCCTCGATGACCTGCGGTCCGGAAGCACCGAGCCCGAGGGTGAACCGGCCGCGGGACAGGCTGTCCGCGCCGGCGGCGCTCATGGCCAGCAGGGTGGGGGTGCGGCTGAAGACATTGACGATGCCGGTGCCGATCTGGATCCGGTCGGTGATCGCGGCGAGGTAGCCGACGAGCGACATCGCGTCGAAGCCGTAGGCTTCTGGTACCCACACCATGTCCAGGCCCGCGGACTCCAGTTCGCGCACCAGCCCGGCCGTCTCCACCGGGTCACCGGTGTACCTGGACAGCAGCATCGACAGTTTCACATCGTCCTCCAGTCGGGATCCCCGGCCGGTCCGGCGCTTCGCGTACCGGCTCTTGACGCCAAGGGTGTTCTCCAGCGTGTTGTTGAACGAACGCCTCGTCGTTCTTGCAGCAGTCAGGGGCGTACACAGCCCCTACACCAGGCCTCCCCGGCTGATCAGCTGGGCGGCGATGACATTGCGCTGGATCTCGTTGGTGCCCTCGCCGACGATCATCAAGGGCGCGTCCCGGAAGTAACGTTCGACGTCGTACTCCGTGGAGTATCCGTAACCGCCGTGGATCCGTACGGCGTTGAGTGCGATCTCCATCGCGGTCTCGGAGGCGAAGAGTTTCGCCATCCCGGCCTCCATGTCGCAGCGGCGCCCGGAGTCGAACCGTTCTGCGGCATGCAACACCAACTGGCGGGCCGCGGTGAGCTTGGTGGCCATGTCTGCGAGGTAGTTGCCGATCGACTGGTGCTTCCAGATCGGCTTGCCGAAACTCTCGCGCTCCTGGGCGTAAGCCAGCGCGTCGTCGAAGGCCGCCTGCCCGACTCCGAGCGCCCGGGAGGCCACCTGAATCCGGCCGATCTCCAGGCCCTTCATCATCTGGGCGAAGCCGTCTCCCTCCACTGCGCCCAGTACCGCGTCGGCGGGCGCGTGGTAGCCGTCGAAGGAGAGTTCGCAGCTCTCCACTCCCTTGTAGCCGAGCTTGGGCAGGTCCCGGGAGACGGTGAGCCCAGGGCCGTGCTCGACCAGCAGGATGCTGATGCCCTTGTGCCGGGGTGACGCGCCGGGGTCGGTCTTGCACAGCAGCGCGATGAGCTGCGAGCGGCGGGCGTTGCTGATCCAGGTCTTGGTGCCGCTGATGACATAGCCGCCGTCCGGCCGGCGGCGGGCGGTGGTGCCCATCGCCTGGAGGTCGGAGCCGCCGCCGGGCTCGGTCAGGGCCATCGTGGCCCGGATTTCGCCGGTCGCCATCCTCGGCAGGTAGCGGTCCTTCTGCTCGTCGGTGCCGAAGGCCAGAAGCAGCTTGGCGACCACCGTGTGGCCGCCCATGGCCCCGGCCAGGCTCATCCAGCCCCGGGCCAGTTGTTCGGTCACTCCGACATAGCAGGAGGTGGACACGGGTGCTTCGCCGTAGGGCTCGGGGATGGCGAGGCCGTAGACGCCGAGTGCCTTCATCTGGTCGATCAGCTTCTCGGGGTACTCGTTGGCGTGCTCGAGCTCCCGCACCACCGGCCGCACATCCCGGTCGACGAACTCCCTGACGATGTCGACGACGGCCTGTTCCTCGTCGGAAAGGATGGACATGCGGCTCTCCTCGCTCGGCTACCGGTCTGGCGTCCAACCGGATTATAGTCGAAATTAAATTAAAAGAGAGAGGGGCTCGGATGGCTGAGGACAATCCGGCGGGAGCGCTCAGGTCGTGTCTGTCGGTGCCGGGGTCGGACGGCCGCAAGATCGCGAAGGCGGCCGGATCCGGCGCGGACGAGATCGTACTCGACCTTGAGGACGCGGTGCCTCCGGCCGGCAAGGACGGCGCGCGGGCCCTCGTGGCCTCCTGGTTGGGCCGGAGGGCGGAGATCGGCCCGCGGATCGCGGTACGGGTCAACCCGCCGCGGACTCCGTGGTGCCACGCTGACGTGATCGCCTGCGTGCGTCAGGGTGGCACGGCGTCGATCGTGCTGCCCAAGGTGGAATCGGCCGGGGACCTGGCCTTCGTGGACCGGCTGCTGGACGGGGCGGAGGCTGCCGCCGGATGCGTCGAGCCGGTCACCGTACAGGCGCTGATCGAGACGGCGGCCGGCCTGGCCAACCTGCGCGAGATCGTGGCGGTGACCTCCCGGCTGACCACCCTGATCATCGGCTATGCCGACCTGGCGGCCTCGCTCGGCCGCGCGGCCGACATCCCGGCCGAGACCTGGCTGTGGGCGCAGGACACCGTCTTGACAGCCGCCCGCAGTGCCGGCCTGGCGGCCGTGGACGGGCCGTACCTCGCGGTGGCGGCCGACGAGCGGTTCACCGAGAGCGTGCGCCGCGCCGCACAACTGGGCTTCGACGGCAAGTGGGTCATCCACCCGTGCCAGATCCAGGCA